>CAWIXX010000012.1:0-193651 GCA_963840135.1 uncultured Verrucomicrobiae bacterium
TTTTCGGCTGCAAAACAGCGCAATGCCGCGCTACGCGCTGCGAATCCGAAACGATTCGATGCCAACCGTCCGCAACGGTGCGCAAGCCAGTGAAAATGCACGCAAAAACTCTTCCTTGAATTAGAAATCAGGTACTCTCAACGAACTCGAAGCAGTAGCCGAAACGCAGAACGTCGCTAGGCTTGCGGCCGACTTGTTCCAGTAAGTCAACTTCCTGTCGTAGTCGACGTCGCCCAAGGCTTTTCATACCGTCGTCGGTCCTAGCTCGGGGACGCAGAGAATATCGGCCGAGGTGCAATTCAGTAATTTACGCCGAACGGTGTGTTCAGTTTTTACTCGCATAGCACCGCACTTCTCCCTAAAACGAATTTTCATGATTCGGTTTTTGTCGGGCCAAATTGCCGGGAAAGACAGCTCGCTACAAGGAATACTCTTCCCGTACGGGTAAGGTCACCGTCATTCACTTTGCAAAATGCAATTAAAAACACGGGAGAAACTAATGACTAAAAACGTGCTAAATAAACTCGGATTCCTTGGTGCCGTCTTTGTGGCGGCCGTGGGATTTCCTCTAATTTTTGCATCAAGCGCTTCCGCTCAGTTGCCGGCCCCGGCCGTTCCCGCCAACCCGACCGCACCAGCGCCGTCGGCTGAGGTGGAGCGCGTGATCGTGACCGGTTCGAACATTCCCACGGCGGAAGAGACCGGTCCGAACCCGGTGGACACCTATCGTCCGGCAGACATCGAGAAGCTGGGTATCCGTAATGCAACCGACCTGACGACGTTCATACCGCAAGAGGCGGGCGGCACCGTTAACCAGAATATTGCGAATGGCGGCGACGGTACCGTGCAATTGAACCTGCGCGGCTTGCTGCCAAAAGAGACGCTGATCCTGGTGGATGGTAAGCGCATCGCGCAGGCTGCATTGTTCGGTGGCTACGACATCCAGCTGATTCCCTTCTCAATGATCGATCACATCGATATCCTGAAGGACGGCGCCTCGGCTGTGTACGGAGCGGATGCGGTGGCTGGCGTGGTCAACTTCTTCCTGATTCACAAGTTCCGTGGCTTGGAGATCGGTGGCACCTACGGAAATACAAACATGGGAGGGTCCAATGATATGGGTGAATGGGAAGCGTGGTTGAAAGCCGGCACCGGCGATGACAAGACCGATATCGTGGTGATCGCCGATTTCTATCAGCGCACCGGTGGCCTGTTCAGCCGTGATCGCGACATTTCCAGCAACGGGAACTTTGTCCCGTTTGGAGGATTCGACGTACGCAGCGGCAACGAACCAGGTGCCGTGCAAGACCAACGTTTGATCCCAAGGTTGTTCTTCAGCGCGAACACTCCGACGCCGCATTCGGCTCCTAACGCTACGACCTCTCCATTTTATGTCGATCCATTTACGGTACCCGGCATTGTAAACCAGTACAACCGGGTCCCCGGAGCCGGTGCGCCTGGCGATGGAAACTACCTGTTCTTTAACTTCGCGGCTTTCACACCAAACCTTCCGCCGGCGGACCGTCAAGTGGTCTACGGCTCGTTCGTCCGAGATCTGTGCGAGAAATACCTGACCATATTTGCCGATTTCAAGGTCGCACGCTCGTTTTTCGATGCATCCCTGGCGGCTGCTCCGTTTACGCCCGATCCGTTTAAGATTGCCGGAAGTACCGTAGGGTTTAGCCCTGACGGTATCAGCGTGCCAATTGCTAATGCGTTTAATCCGTTCACAGTAGCAGATGCGACCGTGCTTCTTAATGGGGTCCCAGTCCCCGTGACTACTGGCGTCCGGTTTCGTTCTCTCCAAGACACCGGTGTCAGAAACGAGAAGTTCACTTACTGGGATTACCTGTTCGATGTTGGACTGAAAGGTGAGATGGGAGAATTTGGCGATTACTTCAAGACGTGGAACTGGGAATTGGGCTTCCGCTACTCTCGCAACGAAGGGGAGGACATCTCCCTGGGTGAGGTCAGCCAGCCTGGTCTGCGAGACGCGTTGCTGGATACAGATCCACGCACGGCCTTTAATCCTTTCATGGGTTTCTTCGGTCGCAATACGAATGCGGCGATAAGCCGGGTTTATGTCAACCTGCATAATACCGCCACTTGGGAGCAGCCATTGGCTTACGCCACGTTTAACGGCGATCTGTTTAATCTGCCTGCCGGGCCAGTGTCCTTTGCCATCGGCGGCGAGTATTACGGTGAGAGATGGACCCGCAACCCTGACTCACTCAATACGACGTTCCAAACCATCGGTTCAACTGATAGTCAAGGCGCGAGGGCGAACCGGGATGTTTGGGGAATTTACGAGGAAGTGCGGGTACCAGTGACCAGCCCGACGTGGAACTTCTGGGGTTTCTATAGCTTTGAAGTTGACTTTGCCGAGCGCGAGTCGTGGTTCAGTCAGAATACTTCTGCGGTGTTACAGCCTGCGATCGCGTCTGCGCATACTACATACAACGCGCAGAAGCCAAAGGTGTCGGTACGCTGGCAGCCGGTTGATCCCAAGTATATCGGAGCGGTGACACTGCGTGGGAGTTACACCGAAGCGTTCCACGCGCCGACACTGCTTGAGCTCAATCCAGCCGGCGTGCAAGACTTCCCGCAGGTAGTCGATCCATTCTCTCCACAGACTGAGTCGCAGATTGAGGAACGCATCAGCGGAAATCCCTTCCTGCACCCGGAAACTGCGTATGAATGGACCTACGGGATTGTGTACAGCCCGAAATCGATCAAGGGTTTGACAGTAAGCGCGGATTGGTGGCACATCGACATGCGTGACATCGTCTCGACCCTCGGCGCGCAGTTCATTATCCAAACTACTCGGCCGCCAAACGGCGCGTCAACCATTGTAAACTCCAACGGGTCTTCGGTAACCCGTAGTGCTGGTACCAACCCGACTGGGGAGCCGGGGCCAGTCACACTCGTGATCGATCCGAACGAAAACATTTCGGGTGCGATTTTCGAAGGCCTCGACTACGAAGCGATCTACATCCTGGATTCGACGATCTTCGGCGGCTCAGATTGGGGTAGAATCACCACTACAATCAACGGCACTTACCTGTCCCGGGCCGAGCTTCAGCCTGCTCCCGGTACCAAGCGTTTCGGTATCGCTGGCGAATTCTTGCCCACGTCATTCACACTGACCAGTTCGCTGCCGAGAAATCGGGCCAACTTCAGTATCTTCTACGATGGCCCGGCCGACACGTGGTTGGGTGGCGTGGATGTCGGAGCAGTTGTTCACTGGATCGGCCAATACGAAGATGACAATCTCGATCTAGTCGGAACTTATGACGGCGGAACACCCAAGCCCCAAACGCCGAGAACGGTCCCGGCAAATCCGGACACTATCGCAGCTGGAACTGCTGGCCACGACGGTGCGCATGCGCGGAAAATCACGGATTGGACCACGCTCGACCTGATCCTGAACTATACGTTTAACTACCCGGCGCCCGTGGCCGAGGTGCCTGGCTATTCCAAGGATGGCGGCAAAAACGTGAAGATGAAGGATGGCAAGGAAAAGAATGTCGTCCCGGTGTCCACGGCTGAGTACGGCTGCCACAACTGGCAATGGTGGCTTAACAACACCACAGTCACGCTTGGTATGCAGAACGTGTTCGACACAGATCCACCGTCCGTGGCCGGCAACTTTGAGAACGGCTACGATGAGGCACTGACCACGATCAAAGGACGGTTCTGGTAGTCGGTCTGAAGAAGCACTTCTAGATTTCTCCATTAGTTAGTTCCAGGAAAGCAGCTCCGAAGATTTTTCGGCGACTGCACGCGCCGTCTCGCGCTGTGGCAGAGGTGGGGTTGAGTCTTTTTGCTCGTCTTTCATTCGAGCATCGCCTCAATCTCTGTCGCGAATACCGCATCAGTTTGCCAGAGAAAATGCCGGCCAAAAGTGAGCCTAATTTCACGGTCTATTCTACGGTCTGAAACTTTTTGGCTGCAAAACTGCGCAATTCAGCGAAACGCTGCGCGAGTCAGTTTGGTTATGATCATCTCTGAAAAACACGCTGTGCAAAACAGCGAAACAATGCGCAATTCGTTAGACTTGAATTTAGAAATCCGTTGCTTTATCCGGCTGAGCTACGGGCGCCTCTAATAGATAAATCAGTGTAACAAAGTTGGCGTGATCGACGGACTGTCAATCCGTAGCTCACAGATAGTGACGGCGAATCGTTGCCGCCTGGTTACCAAATGACAAAGTCACGATTACGATGGGAAAGCAAAGCTTCGCGAGGCTGCTGTGGCGTCCATGGGACGCTTTCAGCTTCACTTCTCCAAAGTGTCTCCTATTGTCGGTAATTCGCTGTTACGCGTAGCTTTCCCATGGGAACCGAGAAATCCGGCGGGCTTCGACGTGTCCTCGGCGTGGGCTTCGGTCTTGCGGTAAGCGTGGGCGCCACAATCGGCGTGGGTATTCTTCGTACACCAGGTTTAGTCGCCGGCCAGGTTCACACGCCGTCTTCGATTGTTTTCTTGTGGACCGCTGCAGGACTGTACACGCTGCTGGGCGCAAGCTGCCTGAGTGAGTTAGGCACCATGCTGCCGCAAGACGGTGGGTATTACGTTTATGTCCGCCACGCTTTCGGCAACACGGCGGGATTTGCCGTAGGCTGGACCGACTGGCTCACATACTGTTCGATTCTCGCCTATATCTCGATCGCGATTGCCGAGTTCATAGCAGTCTTTGCGCCACCGGTCAGCAGCGCCGTGCGATTCGTCGCCATTTGCATTCTTATAGGTATCGTGGTGCTGCAGTGGATGGGAATCCGCATCAGCAGCCAGTTTCAAGAGATAACGACATTGCTGAAATGCGTGGCGTTTGTCGCTCTCATTGTGGCGTGTCTGTTAATGCCTGCCCACCGGTACAGAGCGGAAGGTAGCATAGCACCATCGATGACGTTCAGCGGAGTCGTCATCGCTTTGCAAGCGATCATGATCACCTACGGCGGCTGGCAAAGCCCGTTGTATTTCACGGAGGAAGATCGGGATCCGTCGCGCAATCTTCCTCGAACGATGGTGGGGGGTGTGTTGTCGGTGATTGTGATTTACTTGTTGGTCAACATTGCGCTGCTAACCGCGCTATCCATGTCTGGGCTTGCTAGTGCGACCTTACCTGCGGCCGAGGCCGCGCACGTCATTGCAGGGCCACGCGGACGTGATCTCATTACCGTATTATCAGTGATCTCGCTCGTGCCTGTCTTAAATGCCGTCATGATGATTGGGGCGCGCATTATCTTCGCGATGGGACGTGATCGGCTGTTTTGGTCACGTACTTCGACTGTTAACGCCGGTGGTACACCGCAGACCGCGATGCTGTTGACCACTGTGATTGCTGCCGGTCTTATCGCAACCGGGACATTTCAACGACTCATCGCGATGACCTCATTCTTTCTGGCAGCGAACTACTGCCTTTGTTGCCTCGCTCTAATCACACTGCGTTATCGAGAACCCGAGGCACGGCGACCGTACCGGGCTTGGGCGTATCCGTGGTCGGCTTGGATCGTCGCAGCTGGTGCTGTGATTTTTTTGGTTGGAACCATGGTGGGAGACACGTTTAACGGGCTTGCAGCTATTGGATTGTGTGCGGTTGGCCTCGTCGGACGCGCGGTGCTCATCCCCAGGACCATTTCTCCGGATGGAAAACGCTGATTTTGCAGGGCGCGTCGCCGTCGTCACCGGTGCGTGGCGCGGCCTCGGACGAGCTGCCGCAGCGCGCCTGCACGAGCGCGGCGCCTCGGTCGCGGTGAACGTCCGCAACCGCGAGCGCGCCGAGGCGCTGGCGAAGGAAATCGGCGAGCGCGCCTTCGCCGTGCCGGGCGACGTCGCGGCGGACGGCGTCCCCGACGAGATCGCGCGCCGCACGCTCGAACGCTTTGGACGGATCGACATCCTCGTCAACAACGCCGCGCTTCCGCTGTCGACACGCTTCCCCGATCTCACCGCCGAGGAATGGCGCAGAGCGATCGAGGTCAACCTCACCGCGCCGTTCTTGATGACGAAAGCCGTTCTTCCGGCAATGCGCGCCCAGCACTACGGCCGCATCATTAATATCTCGTCCTCGGCCGGCCGGATGGTGAGCACGCTCGGCGGTGCGCACTACACGGCATCGAAGGCCGGACTCCTCGGACTGACGCGCGCGGCCGCGAAGGAGCTCGGCAAGTTCGGCATCACCGTGAACGCCATCTGCCCCGGCATGATCGATACCGAGCTGACGCGCGAACATGCCTCGGATGAGTTGCTCGAACGTCTTGCCGCGAGCTATCCCGTGCCGCGGCTCGGCACTGCGCTCGAAGTCGCCGATTTGATTTGCTTCGCCGCCTCCGAGGCTGCCGGCTACATCACCGGCGCGTCCCTCGACATCAACGGCGGCGACTTGATGATGTGATCTATCTTGGCTCTAACGCGTCTGACGTGGGAAATCGCTGGCTGACTGGCTTTATGACATTCTCAGGCATCCGCTCGCCTCTTGAATTTCGCGTTTTCCAGATTAATGGCATTGCGTTACACGTCGTTCTTGCCGGGTCTGCAAGCGGTAAACCTTTAATATTCCTCCACGGTTTTCCCGAGTTCTGGTTCGCCTGGCGTCTCCAAATTGATCACTTCGTCTCTTCCGGATATCGCGTAATCATACCAGACCAACGAGGTTACAACTTAAGTGACAAACCTGCAGGCATTGCTAACTATTCCATTCACCTGCTCGCTAGAGATGTCGTCGGCATCTTGGATACCGTGGCGGATTCAAGCGCGTTCGTCGTCGGGCACGACTGGGGAGCTGCTGTTACCTGGTACTTGGCTGCCCGATATCCGGAAAGGGTTAGCCGCGCCGCGATGTTGAGCGTCCCACATCCCCGCATTTTCATAAAGAACCTCATCAAAAGCCCGGCGCAGCTGCGGAAGAGCTGGTATTTATTGTTTTTTCAGGTTCCTTGGCTACCCGAATGCATGCTGCGAAGGCGAGACTGGGCGCTGCTGGTTCGGGCGCTGCGGAATACTTCACCTCCTGGGGTCTTTTCTGATCCTGATCTCGAGCAGTATAAGAAGTCGTGGGCCAAGAAGGGCGCGCTGACAGCTATGCTTAACTGGTATCGAGCGGCACTATTGCGGCCGTCGCAACTCGCGTTGGATCCTGAAGCTTCGCGAGTGAAAGTGCCGGCGCTTCTGATTTGGGGAAAAAACGACCAGTTCGTGGGCCAAGCAATGGCCAGAGAAAGTCTTCAGTACTGTGATGATGGACACCTTGAAATGTTTGAGACTGCGACCCATTGGGTCCAACACGAAGAGCCCGTACAGGTTAATACCTTGCTATCGCAATTCTTTGCCTAAGTTTGGATGCGCAAAAAGAGGAAGTGGTAGCCCAGGTCGCCATGTCTACGTGACTACCCAGATTGGCTGCGGAGCATCCAGCAACAGCATCAGAATCAGCACGCGATGAGGCACTGCATTTCGTCGACTATCAGGCTGGCACGGCCTAAGGCATGCGCTGCACCAAACCGGCGCTAAGCGTTTCAGTTTGATGAGTCACTGGTTTTACAGCATGATTGGCTTCGGCAGAGCGGCACGAATTCAAGAAGGGAACGAAAATGTGGTTTGAGCTCATTCTTGCCGCCGCATTAATGGTCTTATACGTGGCCTTCTGGGCCTGGCATTCTCAAGGAGCGGGCAAGCTCACCCAAGCGGAGATCGATCAATACCTAGCGATCATCGAAAAGCTACCTCTGCCTGAGAAGGGGGTTCAGGCGTTCACTGCCCGTCTCCGCCCATGGGCAGAGGCCGATGATGGCAAGCCGGTCTACATGTTCAACCTCATCCATTTCTTCCCCCGGGTGCAAACGTTTCCCGGCGCGCCGGAGTTCAAGGGAACGCCCGAACAGGCCAACGCACACTATGAAAAGAGCCTCATATGGCTGTGGTTGAGTCACGCGTCCTATCCGACGTTCATCGGAGCTCCCCAAGCCAAGAACCTGATCAACATGCAGCCAGAAAGAACCTGGGGCAATATGACTGTCGTGCGCTATCCCAGCCGGCGCACGTTCCTGAAACTAATATCCCACCCCACGTATGCGCCCCTCGCACCTTACAAGCTCATAGCTGTGGAGCTTGACTTGGTGCCGGTTTCGAGCGGCACGGTCGTTCCCGACCTTCGCTGGTTGGTAGGCGGCGGATTTGCAATCGTTTTCCTGCTGGTCGAGTTGGTACGCGCCGCCCTGTTGGGGTGATCAGTCACGCTTTCTGAGATATCTCCGCGCGGGACGCGAAGGCGATCGGAAGTCGGTAACGCGTCGGAAACGTCGTGCTTGAGGTAAAGCCATCGATAGCGTGGGGACGGGATTGCCTCCACAGCCCCACCAGGTTTTTGAGATGCGAGCCGTGAGACAGTTCCACTCGCGCGCGCGAGGGCCCGATTGTAGCGCGAATCGGATTCGTTCCGTCTACCTATGAAAAACAAGCTGTGCAACGCTGCGAAAACATACGGAACTCGTTAGGCTTGAATTAGAAATCCGGATCCTATCTAGTTAGAAAAAATCCTTTGCGATATCGGTGCCGTCTTTCACAAGCGAATAGGATCGCGTCCTACCAAATTACCGCTACGGAGTAGGCCGAGGGTGTGCAGTCGGTCGAGGCCGCAGTGGACGCGGACTCGATGCGTGAGGACAATACACTGCCACCACTGTGCCAGTGCCGGGATGGCCCGGATCTCGGCGGTAGCCTGGGTTCGTCCTGACAACAACGATGTCGGGCACATCGCCTGAGATGGTCGATCCCGACTTCGTAATGCTGCTGGAGACGACTACACCCATGTAGGAGGGTATCGTGTCCGGCGGATTTGAGCTGTTGCCCGGCCTGCTCGTCCAGGTGTCGCCGCAGGCGGGCGGATTGGTACTGATGGCCGAGGCGAAACCCTTGAAGCTGTCCGGGGCAGGCCCACCACTCAGCACGTTGTCACGGGACCAACTGTGGCCCCAGAACTCGACCGACCCCGTGTCTGTCTCATCTCCAACGACGAAGGAACCGTGATCGAGGAACGCGAAGATGATCGTGGCCTCCGAGGCGGAGGATGGCAAGTAAAAGGCGTCGCCGGCAAAGTTCGCCGCGACAACGCCCGGGCCGGAAGGCTGGTTCACCGGGAAAATGGTGCAGGCGGCAACACCCGCAGCGTCCGTTACGCCGCTGCAAGTCTGCGCAGTCCCGCCCGTTCCTAAGGTGAAGTCGACAGTGCGCCCAGCGATGGGCACCGTACCGTCCTCGAGTAGAACACCCGACAGATGCGCTGTGGTGTTATTGGCAATGACGGTATCGCCCGTGTAGTTCAATGTAGTTTCCTCACGAGTGATCGTGAACGCTGTGGATGCGCTACTCGGTTGGAAGAAGCCAGCGCCGGCGAAGTCCGCGGTGACCGTGTAGGGACCGGGAACTTGATTGAGCGTAAGGTTGCACGAGGCCGCGCCGGTGGCGTCGGTGATACCTGCGCAACTCTGTACGCCGATGGTGAATGTGATTGTTTGGCCAGCCACTCCCGCCGAAGTTCCGCTAAGGGTAAGTACAGCCGAAAGAGTAACATCGTCGTGGTAGTCGCCAGTAGTAGCGCCAGTATAGGTGAGCGTGGTAGAAGTTGATGTTACCACAAAGGACTGGAAGAAATTCCTGACGCTCGTTAGACCGACACCCGACGCGAACACTGTGTAAAAACGTCCGAGGACGCAAGCGTTGCCGTTGTAGTCACCATACTTGGGGGCGCCACCTCCAGTTTGGCAGGTTTCGCCCATGGGACACTGAGTTCCGTCGCCACTAAAATCGCAGCGTATATTCGTGGAGACGCTGCATCTGCCTGCATTCTCGGGCTGAACCGAACAGTTCTCCGAGTCCCACGTGGAGCGGGGGGAGGCGGGCCAGAGGTTGCACTGCGGGTCCGAGGTTGTTGAAATCTGGAACTCGTCGTTGTTGGGAACAAGATTGCCTCCGGAAAGGCCGGCGCTCGCCGCAAAGTAGTCGGTTAAGTCATTGTTCGCATTGGTTGCGGCTCGCCTGTCGTACCAGGTAACAAAGGCATTGCCACCTGAGGCGCAGGCCCACGGCATAAAGCGGCGTGCCGTGGGGTTCGTATTGACAGTAACAGGCGCCCGCCAGTTCGCGCCACCATCGGTAGAGTCCGCCACAAGTATGTTCTCGTTATTAGAGGCCGTGTTATTCGCCCAGGATGCGTAGACGTGGCTCGCGTTGGTGTCGTCTACAGTGACCGTGGGACTCGAGAGAATGTTACCGTCGTTGCAACGGTCGAGTCCGCCAAACCCGTTCATTACCTCGCAGCCGGCGAAGGTCGTGAATGCGCTCACTGTCTTGGGAAAGCCACCGGGAGCTCTCGTCATCTGGGACGCCGAAGTCGTGCACGCGTTAAACTTGTCGATCCTGATGTTCCCACCATTTCGATATACCACGTAAAGGAATCCGTCCTGACCCACAGTCACCCTCGGAAAGTCAGAGCCGCCCTCCAGTGGAAGCCGGGGCGCCCAAGTCGCGCCGCTGTCTGGGGAGCATGTTACATCGGCCTCTGCGCCACACCCGCCCTGGCAGTTCCTGAATGCCATGTAGACGGCATCGCCCCCCGGGGCCGGATTGACCCGGTCGGAAGCGATGTGTTCCTGATCGACGCTACAAGCTCCACCGCCCGAGTTCGGACACACCACGGCGTTGACCAGGGCGCCGAAGCTCTGGCCGTTATTCGTGGAGGCGGCTATCTCGATGCAGTTGTTGTTGGGCGGACAAGCGGCGGCACAAGAAGCCCCAAAACAGGCAAGCGCTGCGTGATAAAAGTTTCCGCTCTGTCCGAACCCGAGCGAGCTATCACCATCACTGACCGGGAGGGAACCGGAGAACGGGAAGCTCTGGCCGCCGTCGTTAGAGGTGACGAATCCGCTTTGCTTGGCGACCACGATGTTCGCGCCATCGTTGGAGACTGCAATCTCCAACTCGCCGTTGTTCCCGAGATTGTCCAGTCGCACCGGAGGAAAGATAGGCGCGTCGGCACCGGCGGCTTTAACTCGGGAGGAGATCGTTGCGGCTGCAGCTGGCGAAGCAACGCGTGCTTGGGGAGAGTCTCGGCGCTTCGGCAAGCTTTGAAGCTTATTCAGTTCCTGCTGGACCTCGGCTGGGTTGCCGACTGTCGGAAACGTGAGGCTCCGCCCAATGGCGAGCACCAGGTCCTTGAGCTGCTGGTCAGCATTCGACGGCAGTTGCGCCTCGAGACGGATCAGCAGTTTATCCGCCGCAACTGCGGTCGTGATTTGCACCATGTTACGGTCCGGAAAAAGCGGAGCGTTGCCCGGTTGAGGTCTTTTGACCAGCTGCACTCGCTCCAAGGCAGGCCAGCCACCAATGGCAAGGAATGTTGAGGGTTGACTGTATTCGTTCGCGTACTCTGCAAGCTGCTTCACCGCATCGGCGTGATCGGGCCTCTCCAGGTAACTGATCAGCACTCGAACCGTGGGGTTGGCAATGTTCTGCTGGGCAGCAGGCACATTTAGGATAACCCAGGAACTTAAAGTCGGCTGACCTGTAGACCAACCTTCCGGATACCTCACGGTGATCCCCTTGGCCCCAACGTTTAAAGTTTTCGTAAGCACCTTGCTTGCCTGCGCAGGCTGCCCCTGACCGATGAGCGTCTTGACTGGCACTACAGCCGCTAATGCCAAAACCACGCCAATGCTAAGGAATATGTTCGCAACGATTTTTCTTTTCATATGATATCCTTCTTTTCCACTTGTTCGGGAAATTTTGCGCCACGTTGCAGAACAACGCGCTTCGCTGCATGACTCTGTCAGTTGCAGGCGATCCGGTGGAGCGGGACCTTTCCATAACGGTTTGTTCTTCCTGGCAAAACCTCGCTCGAGAAAGCGAGTCGCTTGGCTTTACGTGCGGCGGGCTAGACGGGAGGGGTTTTGGAGTTGACGGGATGCTGCGCAGGTCGCCTTTCGCTTGTCAAGAGAAAATCAATGTCGTCCAATGCGGGCGAACGTGTGTGATTGGGCCTAACAGTTAGACACACAGATTGAGACGGCTGAACTTTTCACGGTCTTTTCTACGGTCGGGCAAATTTTTGCTGCAAAGGTGCGCAATTCTGTGTAACGCGCCGCAGACTCCATTCGTTAGGCTTACCTATGATTCGCAATGCTGTGCAACACAACGAAAACGTGCGCAATTCGTTAGGCTTGAATTACAAATCCGTTGCTCTATCCGGCTGAGCTACGGGCGCACAACCGGACATATACCGCGTTTCCCGACGAATAAAAGCTGCTGCGCCTGGCGATTCTTACTTTTGCTTCTTCGAGATGAGCATCAGCTGGATGACCCAGCGGCATGAATACTTTTTCGGATCCTGCGCGAGCGCGGACTGCAGTTGTTGCGAGAACAAGTCGATAACTTGCTGCCGACTCTCAGACGTGCGCTTGTCGCTTAGGCTTACGAACAGACACGGTTCGAATGCCGCTTTGAAAAACCCGGTGTACGCTTCAGCGAATGCCTGGGCGTCACCGTCTTGTTCAAAGTGTTCAAGATAAACGTCGGGCAGCGCGAATTCTTCAAAATGATCGAGAGAGAGCGAAAAATTTGAATCAGAAGTAAAGGGCTCTTTCCACTCTTCGGCGGTACGATAATAGGTCGGGATCGCCATTTCTTCGTATTCCTCCGGATCGAGCGCGCCATCTTTCACTAACTGCTGTAGCACGGCATTCGCCAGATCGATCAAGCCCTCGGCGCCGCTGTTGCCTTGCTGATTAGCGCCACTGCCAACGATAACGAGCCGCGCTGACGGCTGCATTTCCAGGGCGCGATACTGCAAAAACGCGTGCCAATCGGTTTTGGCTTGTGCCGCCCAGGCGTCGCGCACCTTTCCGGTCGCCCGCGCAGACCAGATTTCATCCGGGATATTGCACGGCTTCCTGCTCAGCCAATGTTCGGTGATCGCTGAATAGCCGAACGCGATGTGATTCGGAGGAAAAATCTGGTGATAAATGGAAGTGCCGCTGACGAAGCAAAACACGTTGCTCTGATGCGCGAGATAGCTGTCGGGTGAAAAGAGAACTGTTTGAAATAGCGTCGTCCAATCGTTGGTCGGCAAATCCGTGTGCGTAACTGTGATTGGGATTTCTGTTCTGCCAGCCTTCGTCGCCAGCGCCCTGATCTGCGCAATCGCGGTCTTCATCGGCAAAAGTGAATTTTGCCCCTGTGCGGAGCCATAATCAGCGATGCTGAACTCACTGGCAATCTGTCCGAGGTCGATCTGATTGATGGCTTCAATGATCAATGGCAAGCCGCAAGTGTTCGCTTTCCCCTGTTCGTGCGAATGCTTGTTGTAAAAGCCATGGCCGAGCATGTGTTCTTCGTTACTGGAGCTTGGTAAGACCGGCTGATTCATATTTGTCTTCTCTTAGTTGGTCACGGCGCCAACAAACGGCGATTTGAACAGCTCTGCAAGGATGGCGCAGTATCACACCCAAGTCACAATATTGACCATTACGGAACAAGATTGACCAATGATCCGCGCCTTGATAAACGCTGGTGCGCAGACCGCCGCGTTTGCGCGCCATGGCGAAAGAGACTTCATCGGCCGATTCTTCGTTGCCATTGCACGAAGTATTGGAAGCTGAGTTTGTCGCTCTTCATGGAGAACTCCCGTCAGACTATCCAAGCTCGAGCGAATCGAAAACGCGTCTGAAGGGATTGTGGGGCGCGATCCACGGACTAAAGGAGAGACGCGCGGCGCTCTGCATCTCGGGCGGCGGCATCCGGAGCGCCACCTTCGGATTGGGGATTTTGCAGGGCCTGGCGCGCTGCGGGCTGCTGGAGAAATTTCATTACCTATCCACGGTCTCTGGCGGGGGATACATTGGCAGCTGGCTAAGCGCGTGGATTAAGAATGATCCAGACGGCATTCGCGGTGTGGTCGACGAACTGAAGCGGCGGCCTGATTCCACCCTAGAGCCCGAACCGCAGCCGGTCCGCCATCTGAGGGAATTCAGCAATTACCTCGCACCGCGAACCGGGCTGACGTCGGTAGATTCTTGGACGCTGATTGCGACGTTCGTTCGCAACATGTTCTTGAACTGGCTGGTGCTGATCTCGTGGCTGGCAGCCGCAATGATGATCCCCAGGTTATATCTCGCGGCAATCAACCTGCAGCCGAACTGGCCCGCCTGGGGCCCCGAAATGGACCTCACAAAGTACATGCAGATGGCGGACCAGATAAAGCACGACTGGGACATCTGGCTCAACATCCTGCTCGCAATTGGAGGCGCGTTGATCGCTGTAGCGATGGCCTACGCGATCATCGACGTTCCTTCCACCGGCAATGCGCGATTACCACAACGCCGCTTCTTGGAATTTCGGCAAGTTCCGCTAATGCTCGCGTCTCTCGTCCTGGCTGAATGGTGGGCTTTAGTCCGCAACGTTCATGGTAGCGAGCCGTTTGAAGCCGGGGAGTGGCGGTCCAAGTTCGTCATTTTTTTCGTTGCGTGTTATTTGGTCGGCGGCGTCTTTGCGACGGTTATTCTTGCATTTCGTAAGCAAAAGAGAGAACGGCGCATCTTCAATTCGCTTTGGCGATTGGGTATCATTGCGCTAGCAGCGACGTTCGCAGGATTTTGTCTCTCGACGATCGCAACGCGAATGTTTTTAGAACCTCCCATTCAATTTACGTTGACCCAGGGCCTCGAGGCAACGCCCATCCCATGGAGTAAGCAGAAAATAAAGATCCCACAAGGCACTCAGGGCGTCATTACTCAAATCGAGAGAAGATATACCATCGAAACACCTGAGAAGAAGGGGCGCATCGGCGAGAACGATCTCGGTCCTGTGGAACTGAAACCAGACCAAAAGCTTCCGATTCAATACACTTTGAAGCACGATTGCGAGGCGCTCCCGACTCCCTGGCCAACTCCTTGGAATAGAGAGAAAACGAAATTCGCAGCAGGCACCCGGGTTGAAATTACGGAAGTCCGCAAAATATACACCATCGAAACGCCTCAAGGTCCGGCGCGCATAACGGACAATGAAATCGGTGCATTGCAGCGTAAACCAAATCAGCTTCCCGAGCGTTTCCCGCTGCCGGCGCCCGCGAGTAATGCGGTCAAATACGTGAGTTTCGCGCCCGCGTTGATCCTCGGCGTGTTGCTGTTGGTTAATTTCCTGTTTACCGGCCTGACGAGTTGGGTGACAGAGGATGAGGATCGCGAGTGGTGGGGACGATCAGCGGCTTGGATCCTTATTGCGATTTTCGGGTGGATCGTGATCAACGTAATCGTTCTCTGGGGTGCGCAGGCGATTTCTGCAACGCCAAATCGGTTGGGCGTTTTTCTCGGGGAGGTGAAGGCGACACCACAAGCAAAAAGTCTTCTTGGCGCTTTTGGAGGAGTAACCGGTTTGGTCAGTGCCTTGCTGGCTATCCGATCGAAGCTGAGCAGTAGATTTGGCGAGAAAGCCGGTTTTCAGTGGCTTCTGCTTGTCGTGGCAGTCGTTTTCTTTGTACTTCTGGCAATCATAATTTCGTGGGTGCTGGTATTGGTTGGCTCTCAGCCCTGGGCACAACACGCTACTGCGTGGCTTTTGGGTGGAGCGCCGGAGCAAATTATCGACCCAAATTCCTGGCGTATTCAGCTCTTCGTTGTGGTCTTCCTCACATGCGTCATGCTGCTTTTCGGAATCGTGATTGGTTTTTTCATCAATGCGAACAAGTTCTCTCTTCACGCAACCTATCGGAACCGGTTGATCCGCGCCTACCTTGCTGCTTCGCGCACAATTAGGAGGCCGAATCTGTTTACGGGGTTCGACCCCGACGACAACATCAAGCTCGGCGACTTGTCTTCCGACAAGCCTATTCATGTGTTAAATGGGGCGCTTAATGTCATAAGAGGCGAGCAGCTAGCGTGGCAGGAGCGCAAGGCTGAATCCTTCACAATGAGCCGGCTACACTGCGGTTCTTTTAAGGTTGGTTATCGCCCATCGCCGCAGTACGGCGAAGCGATCACGCTCGGAACAGCAATGGCTATCTCGGGCGCGGCGGCGAATCCGAATATGGGCTACCATTCATCACCGGTCCTCGGTCTCTTGATGACCCTATTCAACGTGCGCCTTGGATGGTGGCTGGGGAACCCCGGGTCGCCCGGCGCCAAAACGTGGCGCCGAAAAGGACCGCGATATTCTGTAGGGCCACTGTTTTCGGAAGCGATCGGTAACACAACCGATCACTACAAATACGTGAATCTGTCGGATGGCGGCCATTTCGAAAACCTTGGAATTTACGAGATGGTGCTGCGTCGCTGTCATTTTATCGTCGTGAGCGACGGGGGTGAGGATCCCGAATGTGCCTATGCCGATCTCGGTGAAGCAGTGCGCAAAATCCGAATCGATTTTGGAATCCCGATCGATTTCGGCACAATGACCATCTTTCCTCGCAGCGCAATCGACACCTTAAAAACTCCCGGCCATAACTGCGCTGTGGGTCGCATTCGCTACTCGGTAGTGGACGGTGCCGATGCTCCGGATGGCATTATCGTTTACATCAAGCCGGCTTGTTACGGCGACGAACCGCGCGATATCTACGAATACTTCAAGACCAATCCGACGTTCCCGCACGAGAGCTACGAGCGATCAGTTCTTCTCCGAGTCGCAATTCGAGAGTTATCGGATGCTTGGTGCGTACACCATGGAAAAGTTTTGCACAGATTGCGATGGAGATTTTCGCTGTTTCGTTCGTGACATTCTAAAACGCCACCTCCAGATAGAAGCGCCCGATTGGCTTTCAGAATTACTCGACGAAACGAAAAACAAGATCGCGTAAGCGGGCGGCTTGATCGGCGCATGCGAGACAAGCGCCTATGCTGGCACGACGAATTCATGGTAAACTAGCAAGATGGCCCGCATTTTCGCCCTGCCGGTCACGCTTTTCGCGGTGGCGATGGCTGCGTTGGCAGCGGATCAATCCGCGGGAAACAAATCCGAGGAACCCGATTCATTCGACGTCGAGCCGCCGATATTGAAGCAAAACCTCTCGGATGAGCCACTGCCGAACGGCGATATGGCACGTTTAGAAAAGCAATTGGAACGCGCAAGACAAAATGCCGCAGGCGCGGAACGTCTCTATAAAATTGGTGTACTTGCGAAAGCGGAAGTGGAGCAGCGGTTGCTGAAGGTCGTCCGCTGCGAATCGGATCTGGCAAACGCCCGTGTCGCTCGCGCAAAAGAGGAACTTGCCGAAAAGGAATCTCAACTCGCGACTGGTGAAATTACCAGGGATGAACTGGAGTCAATGAAAACAGCGCTGGCGCAATTAACCGAAGGCGCGCAAGCAGCCGCGGCGAAACGTGAGCGCGCCGAGCTCGAGACCGCAGAAGCAAACTTACGCCGACAGCAAAAGCTTCTTAAGCTCGGCATCGGACAAAAATCCGACGTCACTCACGCCGAAGAAAAAGTCGCCGAGCTCAAAGCGCAGAATAACCGATGAAGATAGAACTCGGCGGATCGGTGCATCCGCCGTTTCGCCCATTCGTCGCTTCTCCGTTTCCGGAATCAATAACCTGCCGCCATTCCATCTTTGCGTGATTCGCTTGCACCAACATAGACGCGCTGGCCGTCGTGCATTTCGACTTTGATCGCCTGATAACCGCCGTAACCGCCGACGTCGAAACGCACATCGTGTCCTCTCTTTCGCAATTCGCGCACAGTCTCGTACGGAATACCGCTCTCGACTTCAACGTAGCCGCCTGATTCAGTCATTTTTTCTCCGGTCGGTTCATTATCGCCTTCGTGCTGCCAGCGCGACGCGTCGCCGGCTTCTTGTACGTTCAAACCAAAATCGATCTGGTTTGTAAGCACCTGCACATGACCCTGCGGTTGCATGCCGCCGCCCATCACTCCGAATGCTTCCCACGGTTTACCATCTTTCATCACGAAGCCGGGGATAATAGTGTGAAACGGACGTTTGCCCGGCGCGTAAACGTTCGCGTGAGTGGGATCCATCGAAAAAAGCTCGCCGCGATCCTGAAACATGAATCCGAGTCCGGGCACCACAATGCCGCTGCCCATCCCGCGATAATTGCTTTGGATAAGTGAGACCATGTTGCCTTCATCATCGGCGGTACACATGTAGATAGTGTCGCCGTCGTCGATGACTGAACTCGAGCCTGCCCGCCCTCGGGCCGAAGCCGCGACCGAGCGGCGCGGGGGGGCGCCGACTCCATTTTCGGGGTTACCGGCCTCGACCTTCTTGGCCGCGTGATTTGGGTCGATTAGCTTGCGACGTTCGGCTCCATAGCTTTTTGAAAGCAACCCGCTAAGCGGAATCTTTGCAAATGCCGGATCGGCGTAAAACTTCGCCCGATCGGCCCAGGCGATCTTCTTCGCTTCGACCATTGCGTGAAGCGTTTCGGGCGAATTGCGTCCCATAGCACGCAGATCGAATCCCTCGAGAATGTTCAGTATTTGCAGCGCGGCGATCCCCTGACCGTTTGGTGGAAGCTCGAAGACATCGTAGCCGCGATAGTTCGTCGAAACTGGCTCGACCCAGGTCGATGTATGCTTCTCGAAATCGGCTTTCCGCAAAAAGCCGCCATTCGCCCGCATGAATGCGTCGATCTTGTCTGCGATCTCACCCTTGTAAAAAGCGTCGCGACCTTTTTCGCCAATCAGTCGCAAGGTTTTCGCCAGGGCCGGATTCTTGAAAATATCGCCCTTGGCTGGGGTTCGCCCTTTTCCGTCGAGTGTGTAAGTCTCGAAAAAAGCGCCCGGCAATCCCTTGTATAGCCGCGGACCAAACGCCCAATAATAGGCGATCAATTCGGTGACAGGAAAACCCTGTTCTGCATACTGAACGGCAGGCGCAAGGTCGTCGCTGAGTTTCAGTTTGCCGAACTTTTTGTGCAGCTCCGCCCATGCATCCACTGCTCCGGGTACGCTAATCGGCAACATGCCTACCGGTGGAATTGTTTCGCGATGCAGTTTCGCCAGCTCGGCCTTCATCTGGTCATAACTCAAATCGAGCGGTGAACGTCCGCTGCCGTTGATTCCGTAGAGTTTATTTTCCTTAGCGCTATAAACGATTGCGAACAGATCGCCGCCAACCCCGTTGGAGACAGGCTCCATCAAACCGAGCGTTGCGTTTGCCGCGATCGCCGCATCCACGGCGCTACCACCGCGTTTTAAAATATCGATGCCCACCTGCGTGGCCGCGGGCACGCTTGTGCAGACCATTCCATGGCGTGCCAGCACTTCCGATCGCGTGGCGAAATTCTTTCCGGTGATGCGATCGATCTGAGCGTTAAGCCGGAAACCGACAATCAACAAAGCGAACAACCCAAAACTGAGCTTAAGCCAGCGCACCAGCCACATTAATGCCTTCTATTTTAAAGAGTGCACTTGAATTTTAGTCTGCCGATTATATTTGATTGCTCACCACTACATGAAGATTTCGTCCGACGACAAGAAGGCGATCGGCCTCATTCTTATCTGCCTGGGATTTCTGTCCTTTGTGATCGGCATCGCTGCTCATTTAAAAGCGGGTTTTCAATCGCGCGCTGAGATTACGACGACAGGCTTCGTCGCTGCGGCGATTTTCGCTGGACTAGGCATCCTTGTGTTTCTGTTTTCGATTACAAAAAAACAGAATTGAGACGACATTGCAGAGTCCGGACCGCGGATTACGCATTTGGCACAGCACGGTCCGGGCCCTAAAAAGTGGCGGCGATCCTCCCCAGATCGCCGCCGTCCCCCTACCGCTCTGAACAACGAAGTTATTGCTGCATTGCGTCGTGAAGCTCCTTGTGGGCGTTCATCATGTCCTGATGCGCCTTCTGGACGGCATCCAGCTTCTTCTGCTGATCAGCCGTTAGCAGCGGCCTGATCTGCGAGAGCGAGCTGTCGATGACTCCTTTTGCTTTCTGCATCGCCTCCTGATGAATGGCGGCGAGTTGCGGTTTGGCCGCATCGAGAATCGGCTGAACCTTTGTCTGTTGATCAGAAGTCAGGTCCAACTGCTTGGTGATTCCCTGAAGGCCGAACGCGTGCCCGTGCCCACCAGGGCCGGCTTGTGCTTGCAGTACTGCAAAGCCCCCGAGCGCAATCGCGCCGGCGGCTACAACCGCTAATATGTTTCTTTTCATGGTTTGTTTCATTTTGGCTCCGCGAAATATTCTTTCGCTTCTTCAGGTAATGACCGGAAGGCGGTCTGGGCGGTTACAATTTTTTCTTGTGTTCGCTCGTGCAACCGCTTTTTCCTGTGACAAGCGCTTGGCACAAGCGCTTCTACACCCAAAATTGTAACCAAAGCGCCCCGGTAGCGGTCATTGCTACTGGTGTGGATGCGCTCTCGATTACATGGATGATACTGACGCAAGTGCGCTTGTTCATGCTGCGCTCCAGCATGACGATCAGGCGGCTCGCGCATTGGTGCGACAGCTCTATCCGCTCGTGGCCAAGATTGTCCGCGCTCATCGCCCGCATCGAACGGATGAAGAAGATCTTTGCCAAATGATTTTCATCAAAGTATTCCAGAAACTATCGCAATTTTCCGGAAAGGTGCCGCTGGAGCACTGGGTCTCACGCATCGCAGTCAACACTTGCCTGAACCAGATTCAGTGGGAGAAAATACGGCCCGAGGTTCGTCACGCCGATTTAAGCGTAGAAGAGCAAGCCGTGATTGAGAATCTGAAAACCTCCGCTGACGAGCTGGCGCCAGACCAGCGTTTCGCCTCGCGCCAACTGGTCGAACATCTTCTCGCTGCGCTTAAACCAGTCGAACGGCTGGCCATCGATCTGCTATACTTGCAAGGACGTTCGGTTGAAGAGATCCGTAAAATTACCGGCTGGAGCGCAGCGCTCGTTAAAGTACGGGCGTTTCGAGCGCGACAAAAAATGAAAGAGTGCCTCGCCCGGATTTCGGCAAAGGAAGGAGCATGAAAGATCACGAAATCGATCGGTTGTTGCGATCAGCCGCGAAGACGGGCGACGAAGCTCCGGCTGAAATGCCGTTTGGATTCGATACTCGCGTGGTCGCGCTTTGGCGTGCCTTGGGTGTGAAGCCAAATGGCATTGCTTCACTGCTCCGGCGCGTGGCGCTCTTGTCGGCCGCAGTGATTGCCATTTCGACGTTGGTGGCTTTTCGCGAGCTCAAACAGAGCCGGGAACAGTCCAACGACTTCACGAACGAGTTTGCCATCGCGGACACCGCTATTCAGGATGAGTTTTCACAATGAACGGCGCGTTAAAATGGAAACTTATTGCCGGATTTGTTCTTGTATTCGTCGCTGGCGGAATCGCTGGCGCTGCTTTGGGGGGATTTTACGCTCGGCATCTTTTCTTTGACGGTCACCGTCCAGGGCGAGTCGGCGACAGAATGAAAGAGCGCCTTCGCACGGAGCTTAGATTGACACCTGAACAGGTCGCAAAAGTTTCGCCGATTGTCGATAAAACGGCTGCGCAGCTCCGGGAGATACGGCGTGACACCGGCCGGCGCGTCCATCAGATCATGACGGAAGCGCACAAGGAGATCGCGGTCGATCTTACCGACGAACAACGGCAAAAACTTCAACAAATCGAAGAGCGACACCGGCGGGGGCGCCATCGTCACGGCTCGCGCGAATTCGCGCCCGAATCACCATCGGCAACGCCGTAGGCATGTCGAAGGCGGAACTCTGCGACGCCGATCGCATCATTCTCTGCGCATCCACTCATGCTCGCAGAGCTCGCCCCTCCATCTAAATCCGCAGCGTGTTCAGAAGCGTAATCCGTTCTCGAAAAAAATCCGCTCGCGCTCGACGTTTGCGCCGCGGCTAATGAAAAGATCGCGCAGTTCCGGCGTATAGTAATCGCCGCTATAGAGAGGATTCAGCCCAAAGAAGATCTTACCGCCCGGGGCGAGGTGTTGCCCCAAATCGCTCAGGAAAAAATCCCATTCCCCTGTTCCCCAGCGTTCCTTCGTCGGGTGATAAAGATAGAAATTGGTGGAAAACGCGGTGATCCAATCGAATTTTTGACCAAGGTCAGGCAGTGGTTCAAACGCGCTGATCCTCCAAACTACGCGCGGAACTCGGAAAAGCTCGAGCAGTTCGGTAAAAAGAGCGACGTGCTCAATGTCCAAGCCCAGAACGGAATGGCCGAGGTTCCTGGCGATGAACAGGAAAAATCCTCCGCCGCAACCGAGATCGAGCACGCGTTTCGGCTCTGAACGATGGAGTTTCAAATCCTGGACGCGTTCCCGATTTAATCGCAACCACGGCTCGATGTTTGCGTATTTGGCGTATCCAGCAGTGGAATTCGCATAACGCTGCTGAATTTCTCGGACGCGTGCCTCATCGATTTTAGCCAGCATCGGTCGAAGGGGAACGCGAAAAATCGAGCGTTGTGCTCTGCGCCAGCCGCGCCGATAGGTCAGAGGCTTGGTAAATTTGAGAATTTTTCGGGAAAGTTTCATTTAAAAAAATCGATCAACTGTAGGGCAACCGCTCCGGTTGCCAACCATAGCGAAAGCAGGCGATGCGCCTGCCCTACAATTTCTCCATGATTTCGCGAAGGAGTCCCGGGCCGCGATAAACGAATCCGGTGTAAAGCTGAACAAGCTGTGCGCCCGCCTCGAATTTTTCCAGGGCAGATTCTGCATCGCAGATTCCACCGGAAGCAATTACCGGAATTTTGGAGTTTGCGGCGATGCTGCGGACGAGGGCACTTGATTTTTCCCGTAGCGGTGCGCCGCTCAAACCACCTTGTTCATCGAGCTCCGACGGAATCGAGGCATGATCCAGGGTCGTGTTTGTCGCGATGATCCCCGCGACTCCGTTTTCTTCGCACGCCGCAAGGACTGATTCCAATTCAACTGGCGACAGATCAGGCGAAATCTTCACAACGAGCGGCTTCGCGACCGGCCCCGGCTCACTGCCCACGGCGTGCAGCAATCGTGACAGCGCTGCCGGTTCCTGCAGCTCCCTTAGGCCGGGAGTGTTGGGCGAGCTCACATTTAACGTGATGTAATCCGCAAAATCACGAAGCAATCGAAACGAGTAGAGATAATCGTCGGTGGCGCGTTCAAGGGGCGTCGTCCTCGATTTGCCAATATTGATTCCGACCGGAACTGCGGGCCATCGCCCGCTCTCGCGCAGTCTACGCAAGCGTACTGCGATGGCATCGGCACCGTCATTGTTAAATCCCAGGCGATTGATGACGGCTTGCTGCGCCGGCAATCGAAAGATGCGCGGCTTCGGATTTCCTGGCTGTGCCATGGCGGTCACGGTGCCGATCTCGATGAAACCAAAACCAAGTGCCGCCCATGCCGGCAGGGCGACGCCGTTTTTGTCCAGCCCGGCGGCGAGCCCGATTGGATTCCGAAAGGTCAAGCCGAAGAGAGTTTTTGGTTTCGACGGCGGCGCGAACCGTTTCAGCGCGCGGAGCGCAGGACTAAAATGCGAAGCCCTGCGAAGCGATGCGATTGTGAAATGATGTGCCGTCTCCGCCTCAAGCGAAAACAGCAGCGGCCTAAGGACCCGCTGATAGAAGTTTAACATCTGAACCGGCGTTTCAGTTAAAAGGTTAAAAAGCGTTACAAGTTACAACAGAGAAGCGCTGATTTAACTTTTCTTAACGGTTTAACGTCAGTTTCATTTCCCGATGCAAAACTGGCTGAACACAGAGTCGAGAATCTCTTCAACATCGGCAACGCCAATTATCTCTCCCACCGCGCACAATGCTTCGTTAAGATGAATCGCGGCGTATTCCGGCGACAAGCCCTCGGCTTGTTTTGACGCGGCCTGACAGCATGATTCCAGAGCGCGACGCAGACAATCGCGATGGCGCGTATTAATCGCGAAGGTGCTCTGAGGCTTTAGATTTTGTTTCGTGATCCGGGCCAGAATTTCCTTTTGCAACTCTGGGAGACCTTCCCCTGTGATGCACGAAATTCGCAACGCGTGGAAATCTTTCCAGTCACTGTTCTCAGGCAGATCGCTCTTGTTTAGAACGACAATTTCGTCGGAATCGCGGTTGCGTTCCTGGAAATGTGGAGGTTTCGAGTAACTCCGATCTGCGATATGGAGTCGCAGATCGGCCAATTGCAGCGATTTCTCCGTGCGGGCGATACCCTCACGCTCCAGCTCGCTGGCGGATGTTCTCAAACCAGCTGTATCAAGCAAACGGATGGGAACGCCGTCCAGATTCACGGTTTCTTCGATGCTGTCGCGTGTCGTGCCGTGCGTATCGCTCACAATCACGCGATCGTAACCAAGGAGCCGATTGAGCAAGCTCGATTTCCCAGCATTTGTTGCTCCGTAGATGACCACGCGCACACCTTCACGCAGAATGCGTCCTTGATCAGCAGTGGCAAGCAACGCTGCGATTTTTTCCCGGATGGAACCGAGTCGCTCACGCAATATTTCGCCTTCGTCGGGCGTAATACCCTCATCAGGAAAATCGATTGACGCATTGATGTGCGCGAGCAGTTCAACCAGCTCACCACGAATCTTCCTGATTTGTTCTCCGAGCCTGCCTTCAAGTTGTTCCGTTGCCGAGCGCAGGGCGAGATCGGTCTTCGCGCGGATCAGATCGATTACCGCTTCGGCTTGAGTCAGGTCCATTTTGCCGTTGAGATAGGCGCGCTCGGTAAATTCGCCCGGACGTGCCGCGCGGGCACCAGCGCGCAAGCACGCTTCAAGGACCTTTGCAGAAACCAGCGTTCCTCCGTGGCAACTGATCTCGATCAAATCCTCTCCGGTGTAACTGGCCGGCGCGCGGTGGACGGCAAGCATCACTTGATCGATCAATCGGCCTTCGTAGTCAAAAATCTCGCCAAAGTGCTGCACGCGCGGCTCAAATCGCGACGGCGTCGCTTTGCCATTGAAGATCTTGTCCGCTACCTCGACCGCATTCGCCCCTGAGACGCGCACCAGCGCGATGGCCCCTTCCCCGGGTGGCGTGGAGATGGCAGCGATAGTGTCAAAAACGGTCATAACCCTAGCGAATTGTAGGGCAACCGCCTCGGTTGCCAAATTGCGTGAACAACATCGCTTTGGTGCTGCTCATAGCGGCAGACCGCTGCCGGACTCCAAGAGTAGTCGCCTTTGAAAGCGTCTATGACGCGCTAGCGCTTTGGAGTGCGGCGGTGCTCGGCAGCTTTTTATTCAGATTTCCGGCTCGCGCATCACTTTCTTCAGTGCCGCGACGCATTTCTTGTTTTCCTCCATTGTGCCGACCGAAATGCGAACCCATTCGGGCAGGTTGTACCCTTTGAGCGGGCGCACGATGATGCCTTGCCTCAGCAGCTTCTCGAAGACCGCATGCCCATCGCCGACACGCACCATCACAAAATTCGCGGTCCCGGGTACAAAAGGAATTTTCATTTTGGCAAATTGTCCGTGCAAATAAGCGCGGCCTTCATCGACCAGCCGCTTGGTATCGCGCAGATGCTCGTCATCTTCCAGCGCTGCCAGCGCGCCGACTTGAGCGATGCTGTTCACGTTAAATGGCTGCCTTGTTTTGTGGAGCACCTGGACCAGATCAGCCGACGCAACGCCATAGCCGATACGCAAGCCGGCCAGCCCATGAATCTTCGAAAACGTGCGCAGAACAACAATGTTCCGTCCTTCGCGAACGAATTGCAGCGTATCAGGCGGATCATCGAGGAATTCGAAATAAGCTTCATCGAAAACAACGATCACATTTTCAGAGATGCGTGACACGAAATCGTCAATCGCCCGCTGCGAAAGCAACGTCCCGGTTGGATTATTTGGGTTGGGGACAAAAATGAGCCGGGTTTTCGCCGTGATCGCGGCCAGCATTCCGTCCAAGTCCTGCTCATAATCCGGGCTGGGCACTTCGATCGTGTGCGCGCCAAACGAGGTCGCGATCAATTTGTAGACGACAAACGCATACTGCGATGTGACCACGTCGTCACCGGGATTGAGAAATGCGTGACCGAGAAACTCGAGCACTTCATTTGAACCATTGCCGAGAATCACGTTCTCCGGGGCGAGGCCGAGTTTGGCTGCCACTGCGCTGCACAGGCAAAATCCGCCGCCGTCCGGATACAGGTGGCCTTTTTCCAATGCCTCGCGCATCGCCTCCATTGCCATTGGGGAGGGGCCCAGCGGATTCTCGTTCGAAGCCAGCTTGATGATTGCACCTGGATCAAGGCCAAGTTCGCGAGCCGTTTCTTCGATTGGTTTTCCCGGTTGATAGACCGTGATCTCGCGTAGTTGCGGGTTCGCCAACTCCCAGATCGAAATCATGGAATAATGGAGTAGTGGAGTAACGCAGTAATGACAACTCCATTAGAGTTGTCGTGCCACCGCTCCATCGGTTACAATGTCGACAATGGCCGAGGGCGAAATCATCTATCTAGACAACAACGCTACTACCCAACTCGACCCCGCTGTGATCGAGGAAATGCTGCCGTTTTTGACGAAGTATTATGGTAACCCTTCGAGTGGATACGGCTTCGCGGTGATGGCGAGGAAAGCCATCAACCTTGCGCGCGAACGGTTGGCGGCGCTGCTCGGTTGTGAGCCGACGGAAATTGTTTTCACCAGCGGTGGCACCGAATCCAATAATGCCGTGATCAATTCCGCGCTGCAATTTGAACCGCGTGGGAAACGTGTAGTTACCAGCGCAGTCGAACACAGCGCGGTGTTGCGTCCCTTGCCAGGATCTTGGAAAAGTAGGGTCCGACGTCACATTTCTGGGCGTCGATGGACATGGCAATCTCGACGTAGCCGAATTGGAGGCTGCGATTCGCCCAGGGACAGCCCTCGTTTCAATCATGTGGGCTAATAACGAGACTGGCGTGGTATTTCCCATCGAAAAAATTGCTGATATCTGTCGTGAGAAACGTGTGCTGTTTCATACAGACGCCGTCCAAGTGACCGGGAAAATCCCGATGCGTCTGCGCGATTCGCCGATCAATTTTCTTTCCCTTTCCGCGCATAAATTTCACGGCCCAAAAGGCGTTGGCGCGCTTTATGTCAGCCGGCAAACCCGCTTCAGTCCGTTGATCGCCGGCGGAGGCCAGGAAAATGGTCGCCGCGGCGGGACGGAAAATGTCGCGTCGATTGTTGGTCTCGGAAAAGCGGCCGAGCTCGCCTTCAAATATCTCGCAGAAGGCCAATGCAACATTCGCTCCATGCGTGATCGATTTGAGAAGTTTGTGCTTGAAGCCGTGAATGGAGCATCGGTCAACGGCGCGGGCGCGGGGCGGCTCCCAAACACGTCGAGTCTTTCATTTGAAGGCATCGAATCTCGATCTGCTCTTCTCTTGTTGGATCGACAAGGTATTTGTTGCTCGGCCGGTTCGGCCTGCCGGACCGGTTCACAGGAAGCTTCGCACGTGCTGCGAGCAATGAATCCGGGCAGCGACGGCGCCCGACGGAGTCTGCGCTTTTCTCTTGGCCGGTTCAACAGTGACGCGCAAATCGATCACGCGATTGAAGTCGTTCCAAAAGTAATCGAGAAGCTGCGTCAGCTGTCGCCCGTTCGCGAACCCATTGTTGCGTAAGCCTCCGCGTCGCCACGGCACAGGCTCATCCGATATTGGCGATTTTGCGTTCCGCAACCGGGACGCATGCGCTACTTTCAG
This sequence comes from uncultured Verrucomicrobiae bacterium, assembly GCA_963840135.1. GTDB lineage: Bacteria > Verrucomicrobiota > Verrucomicrobiia > Chthoniobacterales > UBA10450 > Udaeobacter. The sequence continues at coordinate 27,608 of CAWIXX010000012.1, forward strand.
CATATGGAGACGCCGCGAGATCCCAATGCTTCGCGTTACGAGCATGTCGGCAAGGGTCTGCGCCGGAGCGATCTCGACCGCGATCCGATCAAACAATTTGGAAACTGGTTCACGGCAGCGATTGAAGCCAGTATTCGCGACGTCAATGCAATGAGCCTTGCCACAGCTGAGGCTAATGGCAGACCATCAGTGCGCATTGTGCTGCTGAAAGGCTTCGACCACGACGGGTTCGTGTTTTTTACCAATTACGAGAGCGAAAAAGGAAAGCAGCTCGATGCCAACCCGTACGCGGCGCTGGCATTTTACTGGATCGAACTGGATCGTCAGATTCGCATTAGCGGGAAGGCGAAAAAGACTTCGCGCGAAGAATCGCAAACCTATTTTCATTCGCGTCCCGTGGGCAGTCAGCTGAGCGCCTGGGCATCGCGTCAAAGCCAGGTGGTTGATGGACGGCGCGTGCTGGATGCGCGCATGGCAAAGATTACCGAGCGCTTCGGTGACAAGCGCATTCCGTTGCCGCCGCATTGGGGCGGGTACCGAGTGAAACCGGATACAATCGAATTTTGGCAGGGCAGAGCGAACCGCCTGCACGATCGGTTTCGTTACACCCGGCAGGCCGATAACTCCTGGCTGATCGATCGACTAGCACCGTGAGCAGTGGGTGGCTTTCGCCACGTTGAATCGTTGAATCGGAAATCCGATGTAACAATCTAACGAATCACGTCTGTCACTTCGTCATTGTTAGGTGGACGATTCATGAAAAATCCCGACCGCAAAATCGACATCGTTCGCGGCGATATCACAAAGCTCGACGTTGACGCCATTGTGAATGCGGCGAACACCACACTCCTCGGCGGCGGTGGGGTCGACGGTGCAATTCATCGCGCCGCTGGGCCCGAGTTGCTCGCTGAATGCCGGTGTCTAGGCGGGTGTAAACCAGGCGAAGCGAAGTTAACACGGGGATATCGTTTGCCCGCCCGCTTCGTCATTCACACGGTTGGTCCGGTTTGGCGCGGTGGAAAGGGGGATGAGCCTGAGACCCTGGCTAATTGTTATCGAAATTCGTTGCAACTCGCGGTCGAAAATGAAATCAAAACGATTGCTTTCCCGGCAATCAGTTGCGGCGCATATGGCTATCCGATTCCAGAGGCAGCCCAGGCCGCGTTGAAGGCCGCGCGAGATTTTCTTGCGATTGATGACAATATCGACAAAGTAACTTTTGTTCTTTGGAGCGAAGATATTTATGAGGCATATCGGCAATTGTTGTAGCCGCCGATGCCTGGGCGGCGCGACACACGCGTTGCGTGGAGGTCAGCGCCGCATTTCGCAGAGCGAACCGGCTACAGAAGTGGAGAGACGCAATCAGGCCGCCGGATACGATTGCATTTGTGTATGATTAATCCGAACGAAAACAATCTTACAGGGGACGAACCGCTGCCGACGCCGGTTCAGCCGGGCGAGCAACAAATTGACCCGGGTGGGCGTGAGCAGTTTCGTCAAGCAACAAACAAATTTTCCACGGCCATGAGCCAGACGTGGGATGAGACAAAAGAGAAAGCCGGCCGCGCGCGGGAGCGTACTGAATACTTCGTACGCGAAAATCCCGTGCCGACCATCCTTGGCGCGCTGGGGCTCGGGATCGCGATCGGATTAGCTATCCGCTTTGCATCTACCAGCGAGCGAAAGGCCGAAATAGAGGTGAAATCGCCGCTGGGAAATTTCGACTGGGGTGTTCTTTCGCTGCCTTTTCTCTGGCCGTTGTTCAAATCAGCCAGGGAAAAGTATGAAAGCTCGGCTGAAGCAGTAAAAGATGGCGTAAAACAACTGAAAAAGATCGACGTGGACCGCTACGCAAAGCCGATCCGTAAACGCTGGAAAGCCTGGACGCGTTGAGCGTTGATGACATACGCGCCCCGTCGAATCCTTCATCCAAGCTCGAGAAAACTATTGATGAGGTCGGCGAGCGGACGCGGATATTGGTACATGAAAGCGTGGCCGCCGCCACTGAATTGAGCCAGCCACGCGCCAGGAATGGCGTTAACCAGCCTCAACGCATTGGACGGTGGAATCACGATGTCGGCTGTGCCAGTCGCAATTAACACCGGCACATTTATCTCTCGCAGGCGGTTCCCGATTCCAGTGCGGTGCCACGCATTCATCGCCGCGACCTGACGATTAACGAGATCAGGAGATAATTGCGCACGCGCCGCTGCTACGATATCGCCGAATTCGCGATAAATGGATTCGGCGATTGCCCTCGGAAAAACCAATGACAGTAATCGACGCGCCTGTTCATGAGGCGTGCCGGACATGTCGATGAGTTTTGACCACACGTCGGCTGAGGCGAGATCTGCGTTAGCTCCTCCCGGATCCGTTGATAACAGGATGAGTTTGTTAATACGATCCGGGTGCTGCAAGGCGAGTCTTTGAGCGATGAATCCGCCCATCGACCACCCGAGTACGCTTGGGCGCTCCACGTCGAGTATCTCGATTACTCGCGCGGCATCACCGGCGAGCTGGGCAATATCAAATGGCCGTCCGTTGTCCGCGGAGCGACCGATTCCGCGATTGTCGAGGAGGATGAGCTGGTTGGAAGACGCAAGCCTGTCGATAAACGAAGGATCCCAGTCCGCACTTGTCGCGGCGAAGCCGTTCAGGACTACAAGCGGTCGGCCATTTCCAATTCGACGATAAGCGATTTGTGCGCCATCGATTGGGATCGTCGCTAAGGATTCATCTGCCATTGGACAAATCGACCATTGAAGCGTCGGCGTCACCTCGCTGAAAGTGTCAATCCACAAATGGCACACTCCCGTTCGATTGAGCAGCCCGCCTGGCAACGCAATCCGATCTTCGAGTTCTTCGCATCGCTTAAACTCGCGGTCGTCCTGCTTGCGGTGATCATTGTCGCCGCGATAGCAGGCACACTGTATGAGTCGAGTTTCGATGCGAAAGTTTCGCGTGCCTACGTTTACGGGGCGCCCTGGTTCAATCTCTGGCTTGTCTTGCTTGGGGCAAACCTTGCCTGTTCCGCGCTCTCTCGTTGGCCCTGGCGCAAACATCATCTCGCGTTTCTCATCACGCATCTCGGTATCATTACGCTGCTGATCGGATCCCTCATCGGCAGAATTTGGGGAATTGAAGGAACTATCACGCTTTTCAAAGGCGAACCGCCAACGAATCGGCTCTTGGTCGATGAACGCCAGCTGCGCGTCCACGATGTCGATGGGATCGTAAAAGGCTATCCCGCTGAGTTTTTGCATCATCCGCCGACGCCACAGCATCCACGCGACTTTGGCCTGGTCGCGAGCGGCGCGCATTTGAGGATTATTGATTACGCCCCGACGATCGAAGCAAAGCTCAACCCAAAGCCGCTGAATGACGGCGGAGCGCCGGCACTGCATTTCGCCATTGCCACCGCGATGATGAACCAACATCTCGATGGCTGGCTGCTAGCCGACGATCCGCAGAACGAAAATTTCTCCATGGGTCTGGCCAACATCGAACTTAAACGCGGTACCGCGGCAGACGCGGGTAGGGGCGATTCACCGAATCGCCCGCCCTCGAGTGCGATTACGAGCACGAGCAAGAGCACAAGTGAAGAAGTCGATCTCGAGGAATCAATATTCGCCTTTAGCAAAGCGCCTGAGGAGCAGATTGGGCATGTCCGCAAGGGCGGCAGCGCCGGAGCGAAAGTGCGCCTGGAGCAACCTCAGAACGGCAACAAAGGACGGGTTCTTGTTTCGTTAGGCGAAAAGGAAGCCAGTTTCGACGTGGCAGAAAATCTCGGTCGCGACGCGGCAATCGCCGGTACGCCGTTCACACTTAAAATCGATGACTACTGGGCCGATTTTCGAATCGAGAATGGCAAGCCCAGTTCCCTCAGCGATCAGCCAAACAATCCTGCTGTGCTTGTGACAATCCGAGGCAAAGGTCTCCCCGCCAGCGAACCCGAAACAAATCCACATGGAAGTGCCAAGGACCTCACCACGACCGGAGGCCCACCATCCATGCCCGCACCCGGTGAAGGAACACCGAATCACCTAACGCTGTTTATCGCGGACGATGGCACGATCAGTTACGAGCTCGCTTCACGAAAGAATGGTAGATCGAGCGGTAAGATCGAGTTGGACACGCCGCTGCCGACCGGTTGGGCTGATTGGCAACTGACGATAGATAAGACGATGCCGCACGCGGCAAGCTCGATGGATTTCAACCCCATTAATTCCGAGACAGCGCCGGCGAGCACCGATTCGCCAGATGGAGTACACGTCCAGATCCAGCAAAATGGCGAAACCTTTGAACGATGGGCTCCAACGGGCTGGCAGATTGCGATCCCCACCTCACCCAGCCCGACGATGGTTGCCTATGGCTGGAAAACAGTGTCGCTGCCAATCGGACTGGAACTGCTGAATTTCGAAGTAAAACGGAATGAAGGCAGTGACAGCCCTGCGGGATTCAAGAGTGGTCTGCGCGTTGTGAGTGCCGATGGCGAGACTGCTACCGGCTCGTGCTGGATGAACCATCCATTCAGTTATCCGGGCACCTGGTGGCGTACCTGGACGGGACTCACTTACAAAATTTCTCAGGCGTCTTGGAACCCGGAAAACCTCGGACAAAGTACCGTTCAAATTTTGCGCGATCCCGGCTGGTTATTGAAATGGATCGGTTCGCTGCTCGTGGTCATCGGCGTTTTCATGATGTTTTATCTTCAGCCGTATCGAAAACAAACCGAAGGGGAACCGATCACGCCGTCAGCTCAGACGCAGGGGGCAAGCGTTACAAGAGCGGTAGCCGTTGCGGAAATCACGCACTAGATTCGGCAACCACGGCGCAACTTTCGAACGCGCGAAAAGCGGCGCAACAGCACCGCACTCCAAAACGTGACCGCCATTTCGACGTCCGGTCTACGCCTCCGTTTGGGAGTGCCCTGGAGCTGCCACGCTTTGGATTCTGCTTCCTGGATTGGAGAGGCGAACCACCTTTCGCACAGCCCGGCGAACACAAAACGCCAGGTGAGGGGTTGAATCTTGGGTATTGAGCGTTAAACGTTTTGGATCGCACATGGAAACCAGAAAAATCATTCAGTTGTTTGTATTTTTCGCCGCGGGCTTCGCCGCATGCGCGTCGGAAGAAGCCCAGGTTCCCGGAGCTGAGCAAATCGTCCCGGGCGCAACCAAATGGGGCTTTTACGATGGAGAGCCGGTAACCAAGTGGAATCCAGATGGGCGAACGATGACACTGTTAACTGAATTGCGGTATACAGATCCGAAGGGCAACGTCTGGATCGCTCCGATCGGATCGGTTGTCGATGGCGCATCCCTTCCCCGCTACCTCTGGTCGATCATGGGCGGTCCATTCGAAGGACAATATCGCAACGCTTCCGTGTTGCACGATGTCGCGTACGGGGACAAGAAACGGCCGTGGCAGGATTGCGACCGCATGTTCTACTACGCCATGCGTTGCAGCGGAGTGAGCGCCGTTGAAGCCAAGACCATGTTTTACGCGCTCTACAGATTCGGGCATCACTGGAAATTTCCAATCAAACGCGCGAAACCGGTGAAGTTTGACGGACAATTCGTGGCACGCGCCGAGCCGATTCCGCGCGCGATCCCAGTTAATCCGACTGAAATTAACGATGCACGCGATTGGATTCAGAATGACGATCCGAGTCTTGAACAAATCGAGCAACGAGCGAACACAGAAGCGTGGTGACGCGGCGCATTAGGTGGATCGGTCGCCGCGGCGACTCCTCAACGCGTTGGGAGACAGGCCGCGGCTCTGCTGCCTGATATTTGCGCCTTCGGCAAGTGTTCTGCCATCGTCTTGGGAGAAGCCGATCCCCCTTCTCGCAGGCACTTCATCAAGGCTCTCCGAAAAGCAACGGGCGCCTCAGAGAAGCTCTGTCTCGAGGCGCCCGGCTCTGGGTCTATCTGTGGCGCAACCTAACCCATCGGTAGCAAATTGCGTACGATCAAACTACTCAGTGAACGCATCGACCAAGTCGTTCACAGCAGGATCGGCGTCACGCGCGGCCAGGGACGCAAGATTAATTGTCGAGGGATTCATGATTTTTGATTGGGTTGCTGGCACCGTTGCAGCCCGGCGTTACAAACTGATGACGGCCTGGCAAAAAAACGGTGACGTTTCCGTGGCGATTATGTGAACAGGCCTGCCGCGCGATGCTACAACCTGAAACTTGATGATTCGTTCGAAACAAAATCCACAAGAGGGCCCGCAGGTCATTTATGATTTTCCGGGTCGCGTTCTGAGGCAGACGGAGTTATAATTTCGAAGCGATGCCAAAGGCGGGCCTGCGCACGTTTCTTATTTTTCTCAATGTAGTCACCGTCGCTTCGAGTCAGACCCTGGCACCCAAGCCGCTTCCGAAGGAGCCGCTTGAAAAATACGATAACCCGCCGCCGCTATCCGCGGCCGTAGCCACGTCGCCAGGATTGATCTCCCAGTTCGGTCCTTACACGAGTTATCAAGTCAATGTTGATGCGAGCGGCAATAACATTGTTGGCGACGCCGCAAATGAGCCGTCCATTTGCGTCGACCCAACGGATAGAAACAGAATAAGTATCGGTTGGAGACAATTCGATAACGTCTCTTCTAATTTTCGCCAGGCGGGGTTCGCCTATACAGCAAATGGCGGCAGGACATGGATCTTTCCCGGTGTTTTACAACGTAACGTTTTCCGTAGCGATCCCGTTCTGAACTCCGATAGTGTCGGCCGTTTTTTTTATCTTAGCCTTCTGCAGAACTTTTTCGACGACTTATGGCGATCACTCAATCGCGGTCAATCATGGACGAATATCGCGGCGGCGGATGGCGGCGATAAACAATGGTTTACCATCGATAACACCAACAGCACCGGGCGAGGATTCCAGTATCAATTCTGGAGTACCGACGGAAATAATTACGGCGGCAGACAATTCAGCCGCTCGATTAACGGTGGACTGACCTGGATGAATCCGATCAACATTCCAAACTCTCCTGCATGGGGCACGCTCGACGTCGATTCAAATGGGAATCTTTTCATTGGCGGCGTAAACCTGAGCACCAATCAGATTTGGTGTATTCAATCCACCAACGCAAAGAACGGCGCTGTTGTGCCAACCTTCGATCAACGCACCGCGGTACAACTTGGCGGTCATATCGCTTTTGGCGAACCGATTAATCCGGATGGATTAGTGGGTCAGGTTTTTCTGGCGGTGGATCGTTCCGGAACGATTACAAACAACAACGTTTACATGCTCGCGAGCATTCAGCCCACGGGCTTCTCCACAGGCAGCGACGTGATGTTCGTGCGAAGCACAAACGGAGGCCAAACCTTCAGTGCACCACGCCGAATCAATGACGATCCCGTTAACCACGCGAAGTGGCACTGGTTTGGCACACTCTCGGTTGCGCCTAACGGCCGAATCGATGCAGTCTGGCTGGACACGCGTTCCGCTGCGAACAATAACGACTCGCAGCTCTTCTATTCATACAGTCTCGATGGCGGAAATACCTGGTCGCGCAATGTTGCAACCAGCAATTCGTTTAACCCGTTCCTTGGTTATCCGAATCAGAACAAGCTCGGCGATTACATTACAATCGTCTCGGACAACGCAGGTGCCAATGTCGCGTATGCGGCGACTTTTAATGGTGAAGAAGACATCTATTACGTCCGGATCGTCTCACCACCATCGCACCTCGGCAACATCAGTACTCGGAGCTTTGTGCAGACGGGCGCCGACGTGATGATTGGCGGATTTATTATTGAAGGGAACGGACCAAAGACGGTCATTGTGCGTGCCATTGGGCCTGAGCTCACACGATTTGGGGTTCCCAATGCGTTGGCTGATCCGGCATTGGATCTGCACAACAGCACAGGGGCTTTGATTGCTTCCAATAACAACTGGGAGACTACGGTAATCGGCGGGATCATCGCCAGCGACCAGGTTAGCGCGATCCAGAACAGCGGGCATGCTCCGACTCAGCCAAGCGAGTCTGCGATCATCGCCACACTGCAACCGGGTAATTACACTGCGATCGTGCGTGGTGTGAGTAACACCACCGGCGTTGCTCTGGTGGAAGTGTACGATTTAAGCACCGATACTGCCTCAGTTCTAGGCAACATCAGCACGCGGAGCTTTGTTCAGACGGGCAATAACGTGATGATTGGCGGATTCATTATTGAGGGAAGCGGACCAAAAACAGTCATTGTGCGTGGCATTGGTCCCGAGCTCACACGCTTTGGGGTTCCCAATGCATTGGCAGATCCGGCATTGGACCTACACAACAGCGCAGGGGCTTTGATTGCTTCCAATAACAACTGGCAGACTACGGTAATCGGCGGGATCATCACCAGCGATCAGGTGAGCGCGATCCAAAACAGCGGGCATGCTCCAAGTGTTCCAAGCGAGTCTGCGATCATTGCGACGCTGCAACCGGGCAACTACACTGCGATCGTGCGTGGTGTAAACAACGCCGTTGGCGTCGCTCTGGTGGAAGTGTACGATCTGCAATAGGATTGCCTGCGCCATAGGGCGAAATGTCACTGTGTTTTCGATCCTATCGCAGATGGATCGCCGCTTTTCTCCAGCGCGACGGCCAGAACTTCATCGACGTTTTCAACCGGAACGAATTTGAGTTTTTGTTTCGCTTCCTCCGGAACGTCGACAAGATCCTTTTCGTTCAGCTTGGGGATGATGACCGTGGAAATCCCGGCACGCATCGCCGCCAGGCTTTTTTCCTTTAGGCCACCGATTGGCAGAACGAGTCCGCGCAGAGTGATTTCACCGGTCATCGCGACATCGGGTCGCACTGGCGTGTTGCTGAAAAGAGACGCGAGCGCCGTGAACATGGCGATGCCGGCAGAGGGACCGTCTTTCGGCACTGCGCCCGCAGGCACGTGCACGTGAATATCCATCTTGCGAAAATTTTCTGGATTCACCTCCAATTGGCTGTCGCGGCTACGGAGGAGACTCAGCGCGGCCTGGACCGATTCTTTCATCACTTCGCCAATGTGTCCGGTGAGCGTGACGTTGCCCCTGCCCGGGTAACGTGTGGCTTCAATGTGCAACACTTCGCCACCGGCAGGCGTGTAAGCCAGACCGGTGACAACGCCCGGCTTGCTCGTTTTCAGTTTGGTTTCACGCACGTATTTCGCAGGGCCGAGCATTTCCTCCACCAGTTCCGGCGTAACTGTTACATGCTCCGTTTTCCCGCGTGCGACCTGGGACGCAATTCCACGGCACACCGACGCGATCTGGCGTTCGAGCTCGCGGACGCCTGCTTCGTGCGTGTAATCGTTAATGATCCGGCGCAGCGCTTCGTCCTGCCATTCGATCTGCTCGGGCTTGAGTCCGTTTTCCTCCAACTGCCGTCTGACGAGATATCGCTTGGCGATTTCGAGCTTTTCGCGCTCGGTGTAACCGGGTAGCGAAATCACTTCGATTCGATCGCGCAACGGTTCGGGGACACCATCGATGTAATTCGCCGTGCCGATGAAAATCACCTGGGATAAATCGAACGGCACATCGAGATAACGATCGACAAATGCATTGTTTTGCCGGGGATCGAGCACTTCGAGCAACGCGCTGGCTGGATCACCGCGAAAATCGGCGCCGATCTTGTCGATTTCATCGAGCATGAAAACAGGATTGCGGGTGCCGCAACGGCGTAGTTCCTGGATGATCCGACCCGGCATCGAGCCGATGTACGTGCGGCGATGTCCGCGGATTTCTGCTTCATCACGCATACCGCCGAGGCTGATACGCACAAATTTTCGGCCCAGCGCGTCGGCGATTGATTGACCGAGACTGGTCTTGCCAACGCCGGGCGGCCCCAGAAAACAGAGGATCGCGCCGTGCCCCTGTGGATTGAGCTTGCGCACCGCCAGGTATTCGATCAGCCGCTTTTTGACTTTTTCCAGATCGTAGTGATCGCGATCGAGAATCTTTTGTGCCTGATCGAGATCGAGATTGTCCTCGCTCAATTTGTTCCAAGGCAGATCGGCGATGATCTCGATGTAACTGACAATGACCGAGAATTCCGGGCTGGCCGGGGGAATGAAATCGAGGCGTTTCAATTCGCGCTCAGCCTGTTTCATCACTTCCTCCGGCGGCTTGGCTTCCTCTAGCCGGGCACGCAATTGCTGGGCCTGTTCCTCGCCGCCGCCTTCAGCTTCGCCCAGCTCGCGCTGGATCGCCTTGATTTGCGAACGCAAATAGGCGCGTCGTTGCGCATCGGAAAATTGGGAGGCCACATCTTTTTGCAGTTTTTGCTGGATCTCAGCGATCTCCAACTGCGCAGATATCTGCTTTTGTACCTGCCTGTACGCGCTTTTCCACGTCCAATTCTTCGAGCAGCGCCTGCTTTTGCCCGACATCCACATTGAGATTGGGCGCGAGAAAATCAGCAAGTTGCTCGGGACTTTCGATGTTCAAAATCATCAGGCGCGCCTGTTCTGGCGCGTCCGGAGCCAGCTCGAACAATCTCGCGGCGGAATCGCGCAAGTTTCGGAATGTGGCCTGCCACTCCTTACTTGCCGCCGGTATAATCGATTCGGGCAAATCAATCTCGGCACGCAAAAAAGGCGACGTCGCGACGATTTTGCGGAGTGAAAAGCGCCGCAACCCCTGCACAATGACCAGCACATTATCCTCCGCCTGGCGCAAAAGTTTGAGCACGAGCGCGGCCGTGCCGACCGTATAGAGGTCTTGCGGCGTCGGATCGTCCTTCGCCTCATCGCGCTGCGTCAGCAGCCCGATCACTTTTGTTCGCGGCAAAGTATCATCGAGCAGTTTGAGCGACGCGGCACGCTGAATGGTCAGCGGAATGATCGTCCCCGGAAAAATAACAAGTCCACGCACTGGCAGGATCGATAACTCCTCTGGGATATGTGGCATCTGGCTCTCGCCAGTTCCGGCGGCGATTGTGCTTTCAGTTCCTGGTTTCGATTCGACGCCGGATCGCAACGTGCTGAGTTCTTTTGCGCTCATGACTCTTTTAACGGCAGCGAAATCCAGAGCAATCCATTGCGCTGCTCGGCGTACGCTTGTTCGATTTCCACATCGGCTGGCAACGGCACTTCACGTATGAACGGGCCGTAATCGATTTCCATGGCCAACAATTGCAGGGCGCATCCCTCATCGCCAGTCGGCTCCGGCAGCTCGCGCGTGCCGCGAATCACCAAGCGTCGCGGTTCGACGGTGAGATCAATGAGCGCGCGATCGACCCCCGCCAGATCGACGCAAATGCGAATGGATTCCTCACAGCGATACGCATTGATTGCCGGCTCCCATGCGTGCGCCGCAAACCTGGAAAACTGCAAACGCGATAGTTCAGAGGTCAGATCGTGCAATGCGCCATGCAACCAGCGCAACTTAATGTTTTTGATCGGGTCCATTTGTTAAATCGGTGCGACGCCAAATTTCGCTGCTTTGCGCTCCCTTTGCAATGAGAGCGCGCTCACTTGCGCTATTTTATTTTTCCCGGGCCCCACAAAGCCCGGCCGGGTTTCGCGCCGGTGTGCTCTTCGTCTTTTAGCACTTGCACACCGTTTACGAAAACGTGCTTCACTCCTACTGCGTATTGATGCGGTTTCTCGTACGTGGCCCGGTCGGCAATCGTCGCCGGATCGAACACGACCACATCGGCAAACATCCCTTCCTTGAGAAAACCGCGATGATCGAGCCCCAGATTTGTGGCCGGCAGTCCGCTCAACCGTCGAATAGCTTCCTTCATGGGAAGTACTTTTTCGTCACGTACATATTTGCCCAGCACGCGCGCGAAATTTCCATAGGCGCGCGGATGCGGATTGGATTTCAAGAAAACGCCCTCCGGCGCCTGCGAAGCCTCATCGGAGCCGAATGAAATCCACGGCTTCGCGACCTCCTTCTTGACGTTGTCTTCTGAGATGATGAAATAAAGTGTGCCGATGCGCGATTCATCTTCCGCGATCAAATCCATCGCCGTGTCGATAGGATCTTTCCCACGCAGCCTGGCCACTTCAGCCAGTGTTTTCCCGGTAAGCGGCTTGAGTTTTTCCGATCTGAACTCCGCCAGCAGAATGTGCTCCGGTCCTCCGGCATCCAGGTAGAGGTTTTCCCATGCACCCGTGGGCTTTTGGACTTCTGCCTTGATCTTCTCTCGCATCGCCGGATCGCGCAGCCGCTCGAACAACGCAGGATAACCGCCGTCTTCTGTCCACGGCGGAAGCGACGCGTCCAGGCCGGTTCCTCCCGCAGTGTATGTGTACATATCGGCGGTGATTTTCAGTCCTTCCTTCTGGGCGGTCTCGATTCGCGAAAGCAGATCGTCGATCTTCGGCCAGTTTTGCTGGCCCGATGCTTTAATATGGTAAACTTCTGCCTGAATCTTCGCCTCACGGCTGATGCGAATTAGTTCATCAAGCGCTTCAAGCAGTCGGCTGCCCTCGCTGCGCATATGCGAGATGTATTTGCCCTGATATTTCGCGGCCACCTTGCAAAGCTCGATGAGCTCCTCGGTCTTCGCGTAAAACGCGGGCGGATAGATTAAAGAAGTACCAATCCCCAGCGCGCCCGCTTCCATTTCCTTGCGCACCAGTTCGCGCATCTGGTCGAGTTGTGCAGGCGTTGGCTGTTTATCTTCGAACCCGATCACGCATTCACGAATCGTCGTTGCACCGATGAACGACGCCACATTGCACGACACGCCACGCTTTTCGAGATACTGCAAATACTCCGCGAGCGTGTTCCATTTGATATCGTACTTGATGTCAACCTGCTGACGAATCATGTGCTCGCGCACGCGATCGTTCACCGGGCCCATCGATTCGCCTTCGCCCATGATCTCAGTCGTCACGCCTTGCCGAATTTCACTTTGCGAACGGCCATCCTGGATCAGTGACAGGGTGGACCAGGAAAGCATATTGATAAACCCGGGCGCCACAGCGAGTCCCTTCGCATCGATAACCGTCCTGGCCTTCGCAGTTTTGAAATCGCCGATACTAACAATCCGATCGCCACGTATCGCGACGTCCGCCTGCTTCGGCTCGGCACCCGTGCCGTCGTAGACCGTTCCGCCTTTAATGATGACGTCAAAATCTCCGGACTCTCGCGATGCGGACCCGTCCTGCGCGAGCACTGGGAACACAATTGTCAGGAATGCGCCAAGCCAAAAGAACTTTCGCTTCATTATGTGGGCTTGAAAGTATCGAACCTCGATGTCGGTGCAAAAAGCAACGCAAGACTCTGCGGTATCCAAAAACGGAAACACCGCGAAGGTGGATGCTAGTCACCTAGGAAGGCCTTGAACGACTCAACGCCTCACACAGGCGGCTACAAAATTTATCTTAATTTGGCTTTGTTTGTTTGCGCCGTTGTCATTAAATGAGGAGATGAAGACATCGGCGACAGCAATTACGAAGACATCTCGCGCAGTACCAACCATGCTCTCGCTTTTGTGCGCAGCACTCCTTGCGCTTTCGCTCAGCGGATGTGCTGATACATATTCCTATTCGGCACCCGAGGCCCGATATAATACTTACCACGCCCCGTATTATTATCCGTATTATCCGTGGTACAGTTACTATGGTGGCGCGTACTACTACGGAGATTGATTCGCGACTTACTTTTCTGTCTTCTTAAGCAGGTCCACTAACTGATCTTTCCACAACGCTGCCAGCGTGTGGCTGCCGTGACCGCGTGTTTTGTCGCTGAGCGGAATTACGATTGCGCGGCCATGCGGAACGCGTTTGATCTCCTGTTCAAGGATGCCGAGCTCTGGTGGATTGATCAAATCGTCCGCTGAATTAATCGCCAGAAGTGGCGCCTGAATTTTTTCCAGATTCGGTCCCGGATCGTAATCATGTGAAGCCTCCAGCGCGTAAAGAACGTCGTTGGCGTCATCAGTCTTGACGATTTGCTCAACGAATTTGTCGAGCACTTCATCCGTTTTCGCGAGCGTAGGCGCGTCCTTCTGACGCAACACCGGATTGCTGCTCATGAACCAAAGCATCTCGGCGGCAGTGCGCAGGCTCGGCGGCTGGGTCTTGTACTCGCCGCCGTTCCAGACCGGATCATTGCGGATCGCGTCGATAACCATTCGGCGCCATGCGCGATTGCGCCCGGAAATCTGAGTCGGCAAACTCGCCAGCGGCATCAGCGCATCCATGAAATCGGGGTGCAGTTCGCCGAACAGCCATGTGTGCATTCCGCCCATTGACGTTCCCATGACGAGTCGCGCGTGATCCACGCCGAGTCCCTCTGTTAAGAGACGGTAGTCCGCCTCCACCATGTCGATGTAGCCGTAGCGCGGGAATTTAGCGTGCATGCCTTCACTCGGCTTGCTCGATTTGCCGTGACCAATCCCATCCGGTAACACGATGAAAAACTTTGTCGCATCGAACGGCTGGTCCTTGCCAAAAAGCTCACCGGCAAACTCGGGGCGAATAAATTGCGCGCCGCTCCCAGTAGTACCGTGCATGATGAGGATTGCATTCGTCGTTTTGCCCTCGGCATCCTTTTCCGGTTTTCCCAGTGTCCGATAATGGAGACGCAACTCCGGCAGTGTTTCGCCTGACGCAAATTTGAAATCGCGAATCGTAAAGTCGCTCTCAGTCGGCGCCGGGTAATCGGCCGCCGACGCGAAACTCGCGGCAAGGAGGAAAAAAGGAAGTGTAAAGATTCGGAGTGTTAGACTCATGTTAATGATTTTGTTGCCGCTCGGCTTGGATTCTTTCGAGGAGTTCCGTGTGGGTTCGTTCAAGCTCGTGCGCAAAGTTCACTCTTGCTTCCAGAGCTTTGGGATATATCTCGAATTGTTTTCTCAATTTCTTGGTGGCCTGATCGTAAAAGAAGGAAATGTCCCGGTCGAGATTCGGCACAATCAGCTCGTCACTTAATTTTTGATAGCGCGCCATGCGGGCCAATCCCCAACGGATAACTGATTCGTCGTTGCGCAGCGCCCTAAGCGTCTGCACGTCGAACAGTTGGACGCCCCCGGATTGCAGCATCGTGGCTAGGTCGCTTGGGCTGTAGTCGGTAATGAAAACAAAGGGACGCACGGGCGGCATCTCACCAGCGTCCAGCGCGCGCCGAAACTCCGCCGCTTCTGGCTCTTGTTCTTTCGCGCGGTTAGCTTTTGAGCTTTCGATTCCTTCGCTCAGTGTTTGCTCGAATGTACGCCAGGATTCGGTCGCGACGTTCGGCATCCTGCCGGTGTTGCTGATAATTACTGAGCCAGAACGCCGCGTAAACGCCAACAAACACCAGAACTAACTCGGCAACCCAGCGCCCGAGGCGCGCGAAACGCGAGCGTTTTTCAGTTGTTTGACTCATCATTCACGGGAACAATTCAATCAATGAGACAATCGTGGTCAGTCAACAATTTGACCGCTTTCGTGGCGAACTCAGTCCGAAACGCAAATGCTGACGATGCGCCGTTCCTTCACTTGAGATTCGACCGCGTATTTCCCGATGACTTTTACACGGAGATGTTGCTGGCGATGCCTGTGACAGACGACTACCGCGCCATGTCTGGCAAAAGTAAAATGGGCAGCAGCAGGGCCGACGGGAAACCGACTCGCACCAAGATTGATCTTTTCCCGGAGTACATCCGCCATTTGCCGCCGATGAAGCGCGAAATCTGGGACGCAGCGGGCCGTGTATTGCGTTCCAGAGAGTTGGAGAAAGCTTTCGTGCAGCGGCTGGCGTTGGGCTTGGAGCGCAGGTTCGGCGTCGACTTTGCGAAGGTCAAAATGTATCCGGTGCCGATCCTGACTCGCGATATTCCTGGATACCGCATCTTCAAACACACTGACAGTCTCTGGAAAGGGATTACCGTTCAGCTTTACCTGCCGCCCGACAATTCGACACCGCATATCGGGACCATTTTTCATGAAGTGCTTCCAAACGGTAGAAAGCCAAAAAAAGCGCAGATGCCATTCTCACCGAATAGCGGCTACGCGTTTGCGGTTTCTGACAACACGTGGCATTCGGCCGACCCGGTCGGACCGGAAGTGAAAACACGGGACAGCATTCTGCTCACTTATTTCGTCGATGCCGGGCCATGGCGCTTTGCGCGTAATCGCAGCCGGCGAGCAGCGAATTTTGCGCTCAACGAGCTACGTAATCTAAAACACCGGTAAAGGCGGCATCGCGGGAAGATATGTAGCCACGGCGCTGTGTTGCCAGGTACTAAACGTGCGCGGAACGCCTCGACGCAGCAAAGCGGCTACAGCTCAACGAGGCAACGGTTGTTCCATGTTCGCAAGCGCGTACGCAAGGACGGCTACGACCGCGGAATTCTCCGCCAATGCTTTCGGAATTATTTTGTCCAGCGTGTCAGCCGCGGTGTGGTGATAATTGAAATAAAAACGGCTATCCTGGATCGGACTAAAAGCAGGCACGCCGGCTTTTTCCATCGGCCCAATGTCAGCGCCGCAATGCTCGACGAGATTCAGCATGCCGGCGCCTGATTCCTGCAAAATTGCGGCGACGGGCGCGAACATTTTTTTCACTTCTGGTTTTCCCTTGATGTTGATGCCAAGTGGATGATCGGCGCCACCATCCGTTTCCATCGTCGCAAAATGGTTCATCCATTCTTTTTCGTGATCTTTTGCGTACTGCTTCGAGCCGGCGAGACCGTTCTCTTCATTCATCCACGCAATCACGCGAATTGTACGCTTCGGTTTAAGCTGAAGTTTTTGGATCAGGTTCGCCGCTTCCATCGAGACGGCGACCCCCGCACCATCATCGATTGCGCCGGTGCCGAGGTCCCAGGAGTCCAGATGACCGGAAACGACGATCACCTGTTCGGGATGTTCGCTTCCTTTGATGTCGGCGATCACGTTGTAGCTCTCGGCATCCGGCAGAGTTTGGGGCGTTAGAACCAATTTTATTCTCACTGGTCCTTGTCGGGTCAGGGCCGCGATCAATTCCGCATCCTCCGCGGTGACCGCGCCGGCGGGAATTTTCGGCGCGTCATTTGCGTAGTCCGTCTCGCCAGTGTGGGGAAGCCGATAGTCTGCGCCGCCGACCGAACGTATCAGACACGCGGCTGCGCCTTGTCGCGCAGCTGCGCTCGGGCCATTGCTCCGATAAACAACTGCTTCGCCGTACGCTTCGCCTCCACGACCTTCCGCGGCCATTTGTTTATCGAATGGAAAATTGAAGAGCACGATTTTCCCCGCGACCTTTTCACGGGGCAGCGATTTTAGTTCATCGAAATTTCCGACGACGATCACTTCTGCTTGGATTCCATTCGGGGGCGTCGCCACGCTTGCCCCGAGGGCGCAGAGCACAATCTTCTGCGTCGTGCTCTGCGCTTGCCCGGGAAATTGAACGAGCGCAGCCGTCTCTTCGCCGCGCATCCAATGCGGCACCATGACTTTTTCGAGTTGTACTTCGCATCCGAGGGCCTTCAATTCGCCTGCGACGTACTCAACCGCCTTCGCCGCCTGAGCGGATCCGCTCAAACGCGGTCCAATGTTGTTCGATAGGTGCGCCACCTGGCGGTAAGCGTAGTCGCTTGTCAGAGCTGCCTGCTGCAATCGTTTCAGCTCCGCCAGAGTCTGCAGTGAAAAGACAGCTGGTGTTGGAGATGGCGACGCGTTTGGACTCGAGGCTGCCGCTGGCGTTTGTTGCGCATCAACTCGCTGAGCGCACAAAAACAGTGACAATAATAGAGAGCACGTCGCGCAAAGATAGCTTCTCAGTTCCGCCATCGCGAACTCTGTCAGAAAAGCCCCCACCCGGCAATTATTGTCTCAAGGTGGATCGGCTTGTCCTCAAGCCGATGGCAGTTGCCGAAGGCCAAGCATTCCTGCCATCGTGTCGCACGCAATGCAAAATTTCCAGCACAGCAAAGCGACGATGACCAATGTGCTGAGGACAACACGTTCCACCTTGAGGAAGCGCGTTCAATGACCTGGCTAGGAACGTCAGCTACTTCTCCTTGCGAAACTCGATTTCCTCGCCAAACAGCTCAGGGTTACGCGCGTTCTTTGTCAAAAGCGCAGCAACCGCCGCCGAGTCCTTGGTTTCCTTTGGGATCACCTTGTTGACGCTCCGTAAAGTCAGACGCTTGCCGTCACTCGACAATTTCCAAACGACATAAGCGTACTTGCGATCCTTTGAGTTGAGATCCTGAACGCTGGCCAACGGCATTTCCCCGACATCGGAGTGATAAACGCGAAATAAATCGCCATCGTAATAAACAACGTAAGTGCTGTCATCCAAGCGCCGCACTCTCATGTTCTCCTTGCCGTCGAGCGAAACCCAGTTCCCGAGAAGTTGTTCCTGCACTTTGCGGGTGGGACTCGATGTGATCGGAACTTCATACTGACACGCGTTGAAGGCCAGAATGCACAAGCAAATGGCAACGCCAAAGCCTAAGCTGCGACGAGTCAAGTTCGATGAAGTCACCGCTAGAGGTCGGAACGAGCTTAACCCCTTTTAGCAATTATTTGGGCAGCTTCGACGCGATCACGTCAATTTTCTCGATTGAAGGTGATTTTGCCAAAAGCTCAGACGCTTTTTCCTTCAAGGCCTGCGCGACCTTGCCATTCAGGTGCGCATCCCGGCCGGAGTCATCTGCGAACGTGTCAAAAATACCGTATGTGGACGGCGCGATCTTAATGGCGAACCACGACACCGTTTTCGGCTCGGCCTCCACTAATGCCTGACCAGCCTGCAAGAATTTCTCTACTTCCGCTTCCTTGCCCGGCTTCGCCTCCAACACTACCCACAACGCCTTTCCATTCATGATTCCATCCTCCATTCAATCTTTCCATCGCACTCAGCGGCGAACCTGTCTACTTGGGAAACAGATTCCACACACTTCTAACTTTTCCGGCTTTCGTCGAAATCAATCAGGTCGGCAATTGTGAGAATGTCGGTGCGATTGGCGATGCCGTACTTCTTTTTCCTTTTCTCCAACACTGAAGTAAAAGAATCGCGCCATCCGAGTTTCGACATGAAAGCATTCCAGACAAAAAGGTCGCCCTCATTCGGCTGCCGACCGTTTTGAAAACACCACTCGAGGATTTCTTCATTAGTTCCTCCCTGGAGGACGCGCTCGCGAAGATCGTCATAGTTGACGCGCAAAAAATTGCAGCAAGCACTGTCAAATGTTCGAGGCGCACCGAGATTGTCGTGATAGTCCTCGTGCAACTCACCGCGCGCGTGCAGCTGAATCTTCTCTAGCATTCGCGGGAAATACATCATTCCACTCGTCATCTCTTTCGGGCTTGTTGGATAGGTACCCATTCAGCAGTAAATCGCATACCCACCGTTAGCGCAATCTCTCCGGTCGAGAACTGCGGCGTATAGCCATGAACGCTGCTAGCCGCTCCGAAGCGCCGCGAAGGCGGGTGATACCATCCCGATAGCAACTGTAACAACGACGCGAGGCTCAGCCGCTGTAGATGTTTCCGCCCGCTCAGGTCAGTTCCGCCTAATTTAATCCCACGGCACCGGCAACCGATGAGTGTATCCGGTTATCCGACGCATCGTCGAATCTGGATGCAAGAATTTTGTCGCAGCCAGCCATCACGACTCATTTCGGGAATCTGGTTTGCGCGACCGGGTGCCGTACTTTTGGCTAGTGGGTGGCGCTGTCCGGCAGGGCCAGGATCCGCGCCTTCTTCCCGCCGTAATCGAGCGAATGGAAACGCCGGATCTCATCGAGCCGCCGCTGGCTGTTAAGCGTGTCGAGGTAATGCGTATAGCTCGCGGCGAGCTCGCTCGTTTCCAGATAACGGCCACGCAGGTTTGCATCGCGAAATGCCTCGGGACATTGACGCGCGAAAAGATGAAAGCGCAGCCAGCGCCGGTCCATGCGGGACACTCGCTGGGTTTTTCGAAAGAAGGCGACAAACAACAGCAGAACGAGATAGGTATCGACCTGCGCCTGGAGCTCCAGATTGCGCGCAAAATCTTCGGAAGCGATCTCGCGAGTTCCGCTTTTGAACTGAAGCGCCGCGTGCAACGCGTGGTTGAGTTCCTCCACAAACATGATCAGCGACCGGATATTTCGATCGCCCACCCCTGCGCGCGGATCGTGCTGTTCGAGCTGTTCAATCAGCCAGCGCGAATAGTAAATACCGACGTAAAGCTGATCGCCCGCGCGCCGCAGAAATGTTCGTGCGAGCTCGCTTAATTCACGCGCGGATTTTCCAGCAAGGATCGACAATTGCGCGCAACGGCCCCGATCAATCAAACAATCTTCCAGATTGATCCCGACCTGTGCGTAGGTTCGCTCAAATAATTTCTGGATCTGGCTAAAGAGCGTCTCGTTCACAGGCAAAGCGACGGGCGCGCGTCATTGTCCAAGTTGAGCAGTCGATCCGAGAGTTGATTCAGGGCGAGCCGGACATCGCGAAATCGATCGGCTAATCCTTCGAAAACATCATCCAATTCGCAGCGGCGAGCGGCTGCATGCGAAGCAACAAGTTGATAGTTGGTCCGGCCAACCTGCTCGTAGAACCCGATATCCGGTCCGCCGCGCAAACTGCGCCTCTGCGCGTTCTCATGAAAAATGCCGCTGATGAAAAGCGAGTAATTACCGATGTGCGCCCGGAGCAGAAACGCTTGCTCTGGACTCGCCCGGGTCAACGCGATCAGCATATCGGAAATGTATTGTTCGGCGAGATGGTGGGTCTCATCGGAGATCTGCAATCGGCTCGCCCGTGAAAATGTTTCAAGCAACGACGCGACATAGTCGCACAACTTGCGGTCGCCGATCCCGCCCTGCTGCAAAACGTGCCGGGCAAGAACGTAAAAATAAAACTGCGACGAAATCCGCAGATGGCCGCAATGATTCAAGATCGCGTCAACCAGTCGCGGATGATCGAGAATGGAATCGCGCGTTTCCACATCGCTCAAGAGATCGACAAGGGAAACTTGATCAGTTTGCGAACGCGCAAGCGTGCGCAGAATGAAGTCGAAATCAGCCGCGGTAAACCGCGCCCGACAATTCGCCCGAACCATCGGGGTTTTATAATGCGCGATATGCGCGCCTATGGCAAGCCAGATTGCTAGCGCCGTGCAATCTTCGCCAGGACTACTTCAGAGCTCTACTTACCTTGTGCCGGTTTAATGGCGACGGGATTCCCGGTTACCGCCTGATGCTCTTGCTTTGAGTTTTCTGTCGCGACCTCCCTGATTTCCCTGGTGATCGCAACCGATTGAAATGAATCGGCAGTAGAGAGTTGTTTTAGAAGCTCCTGAATTTTTGCGGCTTTGTCGTCTCCAATAATCATATCAACCTTTCGTAAGCGCTTTCACAGCAGCAGCGAGTTGATCTTTGGAAATTGTCGCCGCCTGTTTCTCGGCCATCAATGTAAGAATTTTACCACCGCTCAACCCAATCACAAGCGAGGTGAGCAGCTGCGCGACGGTCAAATGCACACCCGCCATCTCTCCGGTTAGCAGATCGAACGATGCCAGCGGACCATAAACACCCCAGACGACTACAGACGCTACAGCCCCGACGAGAACGTTTCCGATCCAACCAGGGCGCCACACTTTCGCCGCAGTATCAAACCGTGGATAATTAAACTCGCCACTGATCGCACAATTAACAATCCCGCCAATTGCTCCACAGCCGGCGATAAGCAGAATAATTTGCCAGATCGTCATAAAACCTCCTCGCTCACCCTGCACCGTTCGCACAGGCAATTAAAGCAAATTTGAGCAGATTCGGCCTAACGACTTTCAATCAGGTGATTTTGGATGAGTTGGTTTTGCTCGCCGCACAGCTAATCGCGCAGTAAGAGTGCAAGCATGGCCGAGACGCATACAGGTCGATGTTACTGTGGAGCGGTAGAGATCGAGATGCGCTGCGAGCCTCTGGAAATGGGATACTGCCATTGCGAAAATTGCCGGCGTTATTCCGCCGCGCCGGTGAGCGCGTTCACATTGTGAAATAAAGAAAACGTGAGCGTCACCAAAGGCGAGGAATTCCTTGGCCGATTTAAAAGCAGCGACATCAGCGAACGCGGTTATTGCACAAAGTGCGGCGGCCACATCATAGTCGAGCATCCGACGCTCGGTTTAATGGATGTGCGCATTGGCGCTCTCCGGAATTTTCCGTTCAAGCCAAAGGTGCACCTCAACTATGCGGAAACGATTCTTCCGATGCGAGACGGCCTGCCGAAACTAAAGGATTTCCCCGCGGAGATCGGCGGCTCAGGCGAAACACTGCCCGAGTAGCTGCTGCTGGCAATTCTGAGATTCCTGCTCCGCTCGGAATGACAGTTGGGGAAGCAAAACAAGCCGAGCCCTTTCGAGCTCGGGCTGTTTGTTAATTTTGCCTAACGAGTGAACGCGCGGCTTAGCAGCCTCCTGTTCAAGTCAGACCGCAGCGATTACGGCAAGCTGTAAATTTCGGCGAGACCGATGCCGACTCCGTTGTTCTTTCCTCTTACGATCACCGTGTAATTGCCAGGCGCCAGACTCGCCCAAATGGCTGACTCGAGTGGATTGGATGGTGCGAGATTGGCGGTGCTGATCCGCGCAGCTTGATCGGGGTCGTCCCGCCAGTTGTCGTTCGATTCAAGCAACGCGCCGTTACCATCATACAGTTCCAGAGTTGGATCCGCCAGAACGTTGGTCACTCCGTGTTGCGACAGCGACGGCCCAATCGCGCGAATGACGACGTTCGTGGCGCCGATGTTATTGCCGATGATAAAACCGCCGATCATCACATTGTCGCCCGTTTGGACAAAGGAACGGCCACTGATGTTTGCCAATTGTGAATCCGCTGCCGGATCGACATCGTACACCTCGGCCAAAGCGACGCCCTGCCGGGAATTTTTTCCTCGCACGATGGCGGTGTAGTTGCCCGGTTGCAGCGTGGCGATGATCGCCGACTCGAGGTTGTTTGGCGGGGCGAGGCCGCTGGCGATAATCTGCGAGGCCTGGACCGGGTCGTCCCGCCAATTGTCATTGAATCGCAGCAATGCGCCGTTGCGGTCATGCAATTCAAGTGTCGTATCGGCCAGTACATCGGTCACTCCATGTTGCGAGAGCGACGGACCAATCGCACGGACGATCACTTTCTTAGCAACGCTTCCTGTCACTATGAATCCGCCAATCAAGACGTTGTCACCGGCTTCCACACGCGCGCGCGTCGATATGTTCATCGCCTGCGAAGGTGTCGCCTCAACACGAAAGACCCCGCTGTGGGTTAGATAATAAAGCGCGCCATCCGGCCCGACGTGAAGATCGACAGGACCGGAAATCTCAGACGCAAAATCACTCGCCGTATTGCTCGACGGGTCGAAGACACGTATCCAACCGCTGCATAAGTCGGCGAAGAAGTATTTGCCAAGGAATCTCCTCGGGAATTGCAGCACCGGTGGATTGTAGAACGCTCCGCCGACAATGGCGCAACCAGTAGTGCCGCTCGATCCGTGCCCGTAGAAAAAGATCGGGTCCCGGAAATTTGGATTCGGTGGCGAAGCGGGACCTTCTACGATCGGCCAGCCATAGTTCGATCCGCGAATACCGTCATTAATTTCCTCCCAGGTGCTTTGACCAACATCGTTAATAAACAGGCGAGTGGTCCCCGGTTGAAACGCAAACGTGAATGGATTGCGCAAACC
Source organism: uncultured Verrucomicrobiae bacterium (assembly GCA_963840135.1). GTDB lineage: Bacteria > Verrucomicrobiota > Verrucomicrobiia > Chthoniobacterales > UBA10450 > Udaeobacter. The sequence goes on from CAWIXX010000012.1 coordinate 51,195, forward strand.
TACCGCCCAAATCGCGCGGTTTGGGCCCGAGGTCGAACCGGTGATTCCCGGAAATGTTGTGGGATTATCCGACGGGATGGTGCCGTTGGAATTGAAACGCAGGATTTTTCCCAGACGATTACTTAACGACTGCGAGTTCGCGCCATTAGCATTTTCACCGACACCAGCGTACAGCTTGCCGTCCGGTCCAAAATGGATCGCGCCACCATTGTGATTGGTGGCGTTGCTCAAGGGGTCGAGATTGACCAGGACGAACTCGCTGTTCGGTACGACGACATTCCCGTTCGCCGTAAACCGGCTTATGCGATTATGGGGCGGTGAACCAGGCACCGTGTAATAGAGGTAAACGTAATGGTTGCTTGCGAAATTCGGATCGAACGCCACTCCGAGAAGGCCGCGCTCGCCGTTCGAATCGACCGATAGCGTTACGAAGGGGTTAACCAGCGTTACGCCATCCTTGTTGATGACCCGCACTTGACCGCTCTGCAGACAAACGAACAAGCGCCCATCGGGCGCGAAAGCCATCGCCGTAGCCCCACTCGGAAATGCCGAACCCCATTGAGATTCAGTGAAACCAACCGGCAACGTCGCGGCTCTAACGGAAAAAAATCCGGCGCCAAGAAAAATCCATGCAAAAAGACTGACGCACCACCGAATACAAAGACGCGACAAGTTCTGACTATTCGATTTCGTCGGTCTAGCCCACATGCTTCCCCCTTTCTCTTGTTTGTATCGTTCGTTTGTCGATTTTGCCAGCAGATTCGACAACGCGTCTCCGGAATAGGCAATGCCAGCGTAATCAGGTTGCCCAGATGTCGGCCAGTACTCTCTTGAAATTTCCGCCGAGGATTTTTTCTACGGCCGCTGGCTTGTAGCCGCGCTTTAACAACGCATCGGTCACGAGCTCGAGTTTCCGTTCGGTATTCAGGTCCGGGATATAAGCCGGCCGATCCTCGCCTGGCGCAGCGATCCCCGCGGCTTTCCGTTCGTCGGACCTGCGTTTCAATTCGGCAAGTTCCTCTTCACCGACGTGCAGAAAGGGAACGTCCGTCCCGATCCCGACATGATCTTCGCCGCAAACCTTAACCGCGTGGTCGAGATGCTGGAGATAATCCTTGAGCATCGGCTGCTTCGGCGGCTCGGTCAGAAACGGCAGCATGTAAATTCCGATCACGCCGCCTTTCTCCGCCAACGCTTTCAATTCGCGATCTTCCTTGTTCCGCGGATGCATGTAAACAGCGCGACAGCCGGTGTGAGTGATCAATACCGGTTTCTTCGAAGCCGCGATGCCGTCCGCCGTCGTCTTTGTGTTGGAATGACTGAGATCGAGCGCAACGCCGACCTCATTCATCTTGGCCACGGCGCTGAGGCCGAGATCGGTCAGGCCGTCCGTGTCGCCGTCGAGACAACCACACCCGAGCGGCGTCCGGTGATTGTAGGTAAGCTGCATCACGCGCACACCGAGACTGCGGAATAGCTCAATCCTGTCGATCTTGTCCTCGAGCATGTTCGGTGATTCGAACGAGTAAATGACGCCGAGCTTTCCTTCGTTCTTCGCGCGATCGAAATCGGCGGCGCGCTTCACTTTGAAAAACGCTTCCGGCTGCTTTTCCATCAAGAGTTCCGCCTTCGCGATCGCGGCCACGGTCTGCTCGAAATCTCCCTGTGGGCCGCCAAGCGTTGCCTTCACCACGTTCACGCCGGAACCAACAATCAACTTGGTTACGCCCGCCGGATCATCATTCGAAATCGGAAATCCGATCTCGGCCAGTACGTTCCCGTCGAGTATAAACACCCTGCGATACAATTCCGCCGCAACGGGTGACACAGATGCCGGGGTGATCGTAGCGGTCGGTTCGCCCGACCACAGAGCATCCGGCTTGATGGCGGTCAAGGTCACTGCCCCGCCCAAAGTTTTCGTAAATTGCCGACGACTAATCATCTCCCGAAGCGATCGGGGTGCAAAACTTTGCTGCGCAGTCGGTACGCAGTTACAACCTGCTCCTGGGTTGCATTGGTAGGAATGCCGAGAACGTTGTAATGACTCTTCATCCTGTAGTTGTGCGTGATTGTATTGCAGTGCACACACGCAGACAAGATCATGCTTGCTTGGCAACTGGCGTGTGGAAAGCAAAACAGCCGAGCCCTTTCGAACTCGGCTGTTTGTTAATTGTTGTTTCGGCTGTCGCTTAATAATCCATGCCGCCCATGCCGCCCGGAGGCATCGGAGGAGTTTTTTCCTTTTCAGGAATCTCCGTCACCAATGCTTCGGTGGTGAGCAACAGGCCCGCGATCGATGCGGCGTTCTGCAACGCACTTCGCGTGACCTTGGTCGGATCGACAATACCCGCCTTCACCAGGTCGGTGTATTCGTCATTGGCGACATCGTAGCCTTCGTTGCCTTTGCGCTTCTTGATTTCTTCGACAACGAGCGCTCCTTCGCGGCCCGCGTTGTCAGCAAGTTGACGCGTCGGCTCTTCAATCGCGCGGCGGACAATCGCCACGCCGACTTTCTCATCGCCTTCAAGGCCCTTGATGTTGTCGAGCGATTTTTGCGCGCGAAGCAACGCGACACCGCCACCGGGGACGATGCCTTCCTCAACCGCCGCACGCGTGGCGTGCAACGCATCTTCGACGCGCGCCTTCTTCTCTTTCATCTCGGTCTCAGTCGCAGCGCCGACGTTGACGACCGCAACGCCACCGGCGAGTTTCGCCAGTCGCTCCTGCAGTTTCTCGCGATCGTAGTCGCTGGTCGTCTCTTCGATTTGACGACGAATCTGTGCGACGCGGCCCTGGATATCGGCTTTCTTGCCTTCGCCTTCGACAATGGTGGTGTTCTCCTTGTCGATAGTAACGCGCTTGGCCCTGCCGAGGTCTTCGAGCTTGATGTTCTCGAGCTTGATGCCGAGATCTTCGCTGATCAGACGCCCGCCGGTCAGTACGGCGATGTCTTCCAGCATCGCCTTGCGACGATCGCCAAAGCCGGGCGCTTTCACTGCGCAGACCTGCAATGTGCCACGCAATTTGTTTACGACGAGGGTTGCGAGCGCTTCGCCTTCCACGTCCTCAGAAATGATGAGGAGTGGTCGGCCGGCTTTCGCGACTTTCTCGAGCAACGGAAGCAGGTCCTTCAAGCTCGAGATTTTTTTCTCGTAAATGAGGATGTAAGCATTTTCGAGAATGGCTTCCATCGCCTCCGCGTTGGTCACGAAGTAGGGCGACAGATAACCTTTGTCGAACTGCATGCCCTCGACCACTTCCAGCGTGGTCTCGATCGATTTCGCTTCCTCGACTGTGATCGTGCCGTCCTTGCCAACTTTGTCCATGGCGTCGGCAATGATTTCGCCGATCGTTTTGTCCCAGTTGGCCGAAACGGTCGCGACTTGTGCTATCTCGGTACGATCGCTGACTTTCTTGGAGAGTTTCTTCAGATCCTCGACGATTGCATCGACACCTTTCATGATGCCCCGCTGCAACGAGGTCGGGTTCGCGCCGGCAGTGACATTGCGCAGACCTTCGCGATAAATTGATTCCGCGAGGATCGTCGCTGTAGTCGTGCCGTCGCCCGCGACGTCCGAAGTTTTGGAAGCGACTTCGCGAACGAGCTGCGCACCCATATTTTCATACGGATCTTCCAGCTCGATCTCTTTCGCGACCGTCACACCGTCCTTGGTGATCGTCGGGCTGCCGAATTTTTTATCGAGAATAACGTTGCGACCGCTTGGGCCGAGCGTGGCCTTCACGGCTTTCGCCAGTTTCTCGATACCGCGCAGCAGGGTGTGCCGCGCGCTTTCATCGAATTGTAGTTGTTTAGCTGCCATAAGTTTAATTGATAGCTGATGGTTGGTTGTTGATCGCCGGAATCATCCAATAATGCCGAGGATGTCGTCCTCGCGCATGATCAGATAATTTTGATCGTCGATCTTGATTTCGGTGCCGCCGTATTTCGAGATCAGCACCTTGTCGCCCTTTTTCACCGTGAAATCGATTTTCTTTCCGTTTTCATCGATTTTGCCGGTGCCTAAAGCGACCACTTTTCCCTCTTGTGGTTTTTCCTTGGCGGTGTCGGGGATGATGATCCCGCCTTTTTTTACTTCCTGCTCTTCGAGCGGCTGCACCAGCACCCGGTCTCCGAGAGGTTTTACGTTAACTGTTGCCATAAGTTGTTGTTCTTACTCCTTTGGTTTTTTGTTTAAGCCGGCGGCCGCCGAAAATTCTCCGACGGCCGCCGACAAATTGTTTCCGTTATTTCTTCTTGTCGTCGTCCACGACTTCGAACTCCGCATCGACAACGTCGCCTTCGCCCCGCTTAGCGGCGCCGGCGCCTTCCTCTGCGCCTCCGCGCGGCTGCGCCTCGGGGCCGGGACCTGCTCCTGGAGGCGGACCGGCCTGCGCTGACGCTTGTTTATAAAGGTCGGCGCTGACTTCCTGGAACTTATTCTGCAATTCGTCGTAGGTCCGCTTCATCGCATCGGCGTCGTTGCGGTTGATCGCATCGCGCACCGCGGCAATGGCGTCTTCGACTTGCTTCTTCTTGTCGCCGGAAATCTTGTCACCCAGCTCTTTCAACTGCTTCTCGCTTTGATAGGCGAGCATGTCGGCGTTGTTCTTGATCTCGATCGCTTCCTTCGCTTTCTTGTCCTCTTCAGCGTGCGCTTCAGCTTCACGCTGCATCTTCTCGACTTCGTCTTTCGAAAGTCCAGAGCTGCCCGTGATCGAAATCTTCTGTTCCTTCCCGGTACCGAGATCTTTCGCCGAGACGTGCAAGATGCCGTTGGCGTCGATGTCGAAGGTAACTTCGATCTGCGGAACGCCGCGCGGCGCCGGTGGAATTCCATCGAGATGGAATGTACCGAGCGTTTTGTTGTCGCGCGAAAGCGGGCGCTCGCCCTGAAGGACTTTGATCTCCACACCCGGCTGATTATCGCTATAGGTCGAAAAGATCTGCGATTTGCGGGTCGGGATCGTGGTGTTGCGCGGAATCATCGGTGTGGCTACGCCGCCTGCGGTTTCAATCGCCAGCGTCAACGGCGTCACATCGAGAAGCAGCACGTCTTTGACTTCGCCTTTAAGGACGCCGCCCTGGATGGCTGCGCCTACTGCAACGACTTCGTCCGGATTCACGCCTTTGTGTGGTTCCTTGCCAATTAGATCGCGCGCAACCTGCTGCACCTTTGGCATGCGCGTCATGCCGCCGACGAGCACCAGCTCGTTGATGTCCTTTTCAGTGACCTGTGCGTCCTTGAGACATGCCTTCACAGGCGGAACGGTTCGCTGGACCAGATCGTCCGTAAGCTGTTCCAGTTTTGCGCGGGTCAGTTTTTTCTGAATGTGCTTCGGTCCGCTCGCGTCCGCCGTTATGAACGGCAGGTTAATTTCGTATTCCTGCGAGCTCGAAAGCGCGATCTTAGCTTTTTCGGCTTCCTCTTTGATTCGCTGGATCGCGTCCGGCTGCTTCGTTAGATCGATGCCGGTGTCTTTTTTGAATTCGCCAACGATCCAATCCATGATTTTGGCATCCCAATCGTCACCGCCAAGGTGCGTATCGCCGTTAGTAGCTTTCACTTCAAAAACGCCATCGCCGATCTCGAGAACGGAGATATCGAACGTGCCGCCACCCAAATCGTAAACGGCAATCTCCTCGTCCTTTTTCTTGTCGAGGCCGTAAGCGAGCGACGCCGCGGTTGGCTCGTTGATGATGCGCAAAACTTCCAGGCCCGCGATTTTGCCTGCGTCCTTGGTCGCGTTGCGTTGCGAGTCGTTGAAATACGCCGGCACAGTGATGACTGCCTGCGTGATTTTTTCGCCAAGCTTCGCTTCCGCGTCGGCCTTGAGCTTCGACAAAATCATCGCCGAAATTTCCGGTGGCGAAAATGTCTTTAGCTGGCCGTTCACCTCGACCTGCACGTGGGCGTCGCCATTGGCGGCCTTCACAAGCTTGTAGGGCACGCGCTTTTGCTCTTCGTGCACTTCATCGAACTTGCGGCCCATGAAGCGCTTGATTGAAGAGACTGTGTTCTGCGGATTGGTCACTGCCTGACGCTTCGCGGCCTGGCCGACTAATCGCTCCCCGCTTTTCGTGAACGCGACGATCGACGGTGTCGTGCGCGCGCCTTCGCTATTTTCCAAAACTACCGGGTCGCCACCCTCCATCACGGCCATGCAGGAGTTAGTGGTGCCCAAATCGATACCTAAAACTTTAGCCATAATTGAAAATTCCTTTCTGCTTCGAGCTCGCCCACGAACGGAATCGCCGTGACGAAACTGCCAGTTAAACCTGCAGATTCTATAGCAAGGCCTGGGCCAGCCTGGCTGCCACAGTTTAAGCCGTTCTTTACGAGGGATTACTGTTGATTACGCGTTCTACGTCTCGGCCCAAACCGAGCCAATTCGGCTCGGTTCTAACCCTGTAATCGCCGCTCGTGTGCCAGCACGGCACTCCTTCTGGAGAGCGCGGGTTGCCAGTCTGCGCATTTGCCGCAAGGCTATTGGCAACATAGTGCATTGGCAATTTAGAGAACGCGCTGATGATCCGTCTCGGAAAACGGGCGAGACCCAACAGTGCCCTCTAAGTGACCTTTGTGTTAAAATTGCTCAGGCAATGAAACAAATTTCTTTCTCGCGCGCGCAGTTGACGCGATAAATTTCTGGGATGCGACAGTATCACGATCTGCTCCGGCTCGTACTCGAAAAAGGTCAGCCGCGAATCGATCGCACGGGCACGGGAACGTTATCTGTCTTCGGAGCGCAGACGCGATTTGATTTGCGGACGGACGGACCGGGATTCCCGCTACTCACAACAAAAAAGCTGCACATCAAATCGATCGTTTACGAGCTGCTTTGGTTTTTGCGCGGTGATACCAATGTTCGTTATCTCAACGAACACGGCGTGAAGATCTGGGACGAGTGGGCTGACCAAACCGGCGATCTCGGTCGCGTTTATGGTGCGCAATGGCGCGACTGGCGTGGCGCAAACGACGTGCGAGTGGACCAGATCGAGAATCTGATTACGCAAATCAATTCAAATCCACAAAGCCGCCGCCTGATCGTAAGCGCGTGGAATCCGGCTGAGATCGACGAGATGGCGTTGCCGCCGTGCCATCTCCTCTTCCAGTTTTACGTACAGGACGGCGAACTCAGTTGTCAGCTTTATCAACGAAGCGCAGATCTGTTTCTCGGTGTCCCGTTCAATATCGCCTCGTACTCGCTGCTTACGATGATGGTGGCGCAGATTGTGGATCTCACTCCGGGCGACTTCGTCCATACCTTTGGCGATCTGCATCTTTACAAGAACCACCTGGAACAAGCGCACGAGCAGCTTTCACGGGATTGTCGATCCTTGCCACGAATGAAACTGAATCCCGCCGTAAAAAACATTCACGATTTCAAGTTCGAAGATTTCGAGCTTGTCGGCTACGACCCGCATCCATCGATCAAAGCGCCTATCGCAGTGTAAATGAGATGTAGAGGCAGGCGTGTCGCCTGCGAAAAATACAAGCGCAAGCAGCCGACACGGCTGCCATTACAGAACAGAGAAAACGAAGAGCGAAGGTTGTGTTACGGCCGCTGTTCGGGCGCCGTCTTATCAACATTATTGGCGCTTGCGGTCTTCGGTCCGCGCGAGAGATCAACCAAGTCGGCCAAGATGTTGAGTGCTTCGTCACGCTCCGGATCGATCGCCGGTGCCTTGGTGTCATCGTCGGCGTTAGCGGCACCGATTAAATCCGTATCACTGTCCGAAGCAGCGTCGGGATCAACCTTGGGAGCAGTGCCGTTCTTCTTCGCCTCAGCCAATTTCCCGGGATACATGATCAATTGGAGATTCGGTTTATCAACGGTATCGAGTGTCACCCGATAAATTCGCGGCTCCTCCTGATTCCGCGCCAGGCGGTCCTTCGACCGCGTTTCCTTGCGCAGTTTGTCGTCCTGAAGTTCTTTCTTTCGCTGATCTTCGTTCAGCGAAATCCGATTCTCATCGAGCTTGTGACGCAAACGATCAATGTCCTCCATCACGTAGTGGAATTCCGGGTCGTTCTTAACGCGTTCCTCCGAGCGACGCCGCAGTTGATCGATAAACAAGGAATGGCTGTCGGACCACTTCGTGTATCTGGCCTTCGCGACCTCGTCATAGGGCAGCGCGTTCTTTAGCGCGCCTTCGCCAAATTCCGGAAGATCGCTCAAGCTCGGCAGAACAACGTCGGAAGTCACGCCGTGAAGCTGTGTGGAGCCGCCTGCGACTCGATAAAATTTTTGAATCGTCAATTTCAACGCACCGTCCTCATCCGAATGGCTGCCCAGGAGCGAAGCGAACCTCCCAATCGGAAGAATGGTCTGCACTGTGCCTTTGCCGAATGTGTTTTTGTCCCCGACGACCACGGCGCGACCATAATCCTGGAGAGCGGCCGCGAAGATTTCACTCGCGGACGCGCTTTGCCGGCTGGTCAAGACGACCATTGGTCCGGAATATGCGATGCCCGGATCCGGATTGGCCGAGACTCTAATGCTTCCGTTATAATCTTTCGTCTGAACGATCGGACCAGATTTCAAAAATAACCCTGTGAGAGAGAGCGCCTCCTCCAGCGAGCCGCCACCATTTCGCCGCAGGTCGATAACCAAGCCGGCGATGTTTTCTTTTTTCAGCCGTTTGAGCAACGCCAGCACGTCGCGCGTCGTGCTTTTCTGGTGTTTGTCCATGTCGGCATAAAAAGAAGGCAGCGTAAGCCATCCGAGTTTTATAGGATCGCCGTTTTCGTCTTTTCTAATAATGATATCGGCGCGGGCTTCCTGGTCTTTCAGCTTAATTTCATCCCGCACCAGCTCGACATTTTTCCGGCGGGACGGATCGGTCGCATCCGACGGGATTACGAGCAAACGCACGTGCGAGCCTTTCTTGCCGCGGATCATCTCCACAACCTTGTCCAACCGCATCTCACGAACATCGACGTAGTCGGCCGGGCCTTGCGCAACGGCACTGATCCTGTCGCCTACCTTAAGCCTTCCATCGACTTGCGCCGGCCCGCCAGGAACGAGGCTTTCAATTTTCGCGTAGCCATCTTCCGAACGAAGCATGGCGCCGATCCCGACGAGTGAGAGGCCCATGTTGATGCTAAAATTCTTCATGTCGGCCTTGCTCAAGTATTCCGAATGCGGGTCATAAGCCTGAGCGAGCGCATCGAGATAGAGCTTCATTTGCTCGTCCTTATCTTCCTCATGAACGTTGCGGGCGAGGCGGTCGTAGCGGCGTGCAACCAGTTGCGGAGCGGGCTCGATAGGATGTTCGCTCAAATGTTCCTGTAAGAGCTCGTTGCTGATCCGACCGCGCCACAGTTGATCGGCTTCCGCCTCATCTTTTGGCCATGACGATTTTTGACGGCTCAACTCGACGGTCGCGTTGCTCTTGAAGTCGATCGGCTGCTTCAACAGCTCCTTTATTTTAGCGACACGATCGTCTACACGCTTGGTATAGAGAGCGTAAATGTCGAAAGCAGGTTTAAGGTTGCCGAGCAGGACGTCCCCGGCCATCGACGTGCCATACTTCGCAGTCAGCTCATCAATGTCCTTTTGAGTAAAGAATAGATGGCTAAAGTCGAGCATCTCCAGATACGTCTGCAGAAATTTTTTAGAAACTTCCTCATTGAGCTTTTGACGTGTGTAATGGCCCTCCTCGAGGAGACGGCCGACCGACATGGCAACCGTTTCTCTCGACGCCGCCATGGCTGGCGGAGCCGCGATGGTGGCCGTTAACAGGATGGCGCAAAGCGCTAATGGTCGTTGCAAAGATGATCTCATCGGTGAAAAGAAGAGTTAATTACGTTCGCAGATTTCAGCATGAAGCGCAAGGCAACGAGACGAAGATCGGCATGTAAAGTAGAACATGAGACAATCGACAGTCGGGAACATTCAAATTATTCGTAAAAACTCCTGGGTTCAGCTGTAGCCAAATCGCGCAACAATCAAATCCAATGAATTACAAGCAGTTCTGCGGTGGCATTTTTGAAACGAATTGTTACCTGCTTAAAGCGCCACAGGGCTGGATTCTTTTCGACGCACCTGAAGGTTCCTGCGAATGGGTCCGGTCACTTGGGGTTGATCCTAAACTTTTGCTTCTGACACATGGCCATGTCGATCACGTACAGGACGTCGCCAGGATCAAGCGGCAGTTTGGTTGTTCCATCGGCTGTCATCCGCTGACTGCGCCGATGATTTCGGATCGAGAATTTTTCCGCAGCTTCGGTTTCGAACTGGAGATTGAGCCGGCGAAACCTGATTTTCTGATCGAAGAAACGCCCAGTCGGGACTTTCTCGGCGCACAATTCCAGGTGCTTGAAGTTCCGGGGCATTGCCCGGGCAGCCTTTGTTTCTTTTTGCCGAAGGACCGATTGCTTGTCGGCGGCGACGTGTTGTTCGCCGGAAGCATCGGCCGCGGGGATTTACCGGGTGGAGACATCGACCTGCTAGTGCAAGAGATCAGGAAAAAATTATTTCCGCTCGGCGACGAAGTCACAGTGCTCCCAGGACACGGGCCGCCAACGACGATCGGAACGGAGCGCCGCACTAATCCTTTCGTTGGCGTGGAGTAGCGCCAACGCTCGCGTCCTCTTGAAACTGAGACTCCGAGGCTAACCATTTGGATGGCAACTCACTCGAGAAAAAACAGAGCCGTTACACGGTTTGATCGGACGAGCCAAGATCGTCCAGAAGAGAAGTAAGCGGCTTGAGATCTTCGATCTTCCCCACGATCCCGCGCAGCGAGCGCACAGCTCTCGGAATGTATTGCAGAAAATGCTCGTGTCCCCTCACCAGGCCCAGAAACCCATAAGCCCCCAGCGCCTGCATCATGCGTTGCATGGCGCATAGTTGCACTGTGTCGTCGAACTGCCCGTTGACGCTGCGCCGGTTATCCGCCTGTTTTTGCCGGTAATAACAAATCAAGTCAGATCGCTCTGCGGCTGCAAGCTCGACATATGGATCAAAAAGCAATGATGCCAGATCGTATTCAGCCAATCCCGGTCGCATTCCTTGAAAATCAATCAGGTTAGCCTGGCCGTTCTGGATAATGATATTTTGCGATTGAAAATCGCGGTGAACCAAAACCCGTGGCAAACTCGCGAGACGTTTTGCGATTTCGCGCAAACTGGGAAGGGCCGCCAGCTCCTTGCGTGTTGGCTCGCTAACCTTGAAATAGCGGCCGAGGCAATTGTTGAAAAAGTATCGCTGTTCCCAGCGGTAAAGCGCGGCGTTAAACTCCGCGGGCAAATGCTCCTTCATTTCCTCGCACACGGACTCCGGCAGGCGATGAAGTTTGATAATTTCATCGAGTGCTGACTCGTAAAACGCGCGGCGGACGAGCCAACTGTCGTGCCGATAACCGTAAAGGTCGTGCTCACCCAAGTCCTCGATCCAGATGAGGCCTTCCGCCGCATCGTGAAAATAAATTTTTGGCGCCCGGATTCCATGGGCCTCCAGAAATTTCGCGATCTCGACGTAATGCCGATTTTCTTCGCGCTCCAGATTGTACTTAACCAGGATCAGCGTCTGGTTCTGCGAGCAACGTATTCGATAGAATTTTCGATCGGACCCGCCTTTTTCAATCGGGCGAATTTTTACATCGGCCACCTCCAGAAGCGGAAAATGCATCCGCGTCCGGCGGAGAAGAAATTCGGTCCTCATACTAGATGTCACTGTTACGATGGATGCCGCTGACCTTTTTTTGGGAGCGGACAATACAACCATGAAGCTGACTTTTGGAAGCAATTTGTGCGTCCGGCCACAAAATTGTGTCTTCAAGGACGGCTCCCGCGCCGACCCGGCAATTTTCTCCAACGACCGAGCAGCCGCGCAGCTGCGCGCTCGAATCAACTGTGGCGGATTTTGCGACGCGCTCCGGCCACCCCCGTGTTGGGATGTAATGAGGCGTCCAATGCTCTCGCAAAACCACACGATGCACGTCGAGATACGCAGCACGCGAGCCAATATTGAACCATTTTCCGTCGTTCATTACCAGGCCGCCGATCTTACCACCTTTGCCTATCCAATCCGCAACAATTGGAATGAATGAAATTTTTTGTTGCGGCGGGATTTGCCGGAAAATCTTCGGATTCCAAACAGCCACGTTCGCGAAATCAAGATCCCCCATCGTACCGTAACGATTCGCGATATCGACAACGCGATCATCGTGCAGAGCCACCTCCGAAGCCAAACCTGTTTCACGCAATGCGAGAGTGACATCATTCCCGCGGCGGAAATGTTCGTCGATTAACGGCTGCAGTGTGATGTCGGTCAAGATGTCGCCGCTGTAAGTCAGGAACGGCTCGCTACCGAGATAGCGTTCCGCATTCTTGATTCCGCCGCCGGTCTCAAGCAAATCCGGCTCGTGAACCAGCCTAATCGAATGGCCTTCATACTCGTTATCGCGAAAAAAGTTTTCAAATAGCTCGGCCCGCTTGTGCGTGTTAACGACGAACCTTTCCACCCCTATGTTGATTAAATGATCGAGCGCAAACGTGATAAGTGGCTTTTGAAAAATCGGGATCAGGGGCTTTGGTAAATCCTCTGTCAGCGGCCGCAGGCGTTTACCGACGCCAGCGGCCAAGACGAACGCCTGGGTGATTTCCTTCATCAGCAGAAAAATGAGAGATTCCTCGACTTCGCTCGGAATGACAAGAAAAGCGGACGCAAACGAGTGTTGAGGCCAGTAAAGAGAACGAAAGCTTGGGTGATTGTGTTCATCGCACGACAACTCAGTTAAGGCGGAAGAAAACTGTTTGAAGCGCGATTAACTCAATCGCGTGGAATTTCCAGCGAATCCGTCACGCGCAATCTATTCACAACGAGGTCGTCGATTTCGAGCTGCTTGATTTTCGCTCGACCAATGACAAGGCGGCCAACGGCAACGACGCCCAATACAAGCGCGCCAATTGCCAGCGCACCGAGCGCGAAAGCTCCGATGCTCTGCGCTCCGATGGCCAACGCGCGGATGCGCATTGACTCGAGATCATTCGGTTCGGCCTCGTGCATGCTGTGGTAAATTGTCCGCGAGCTTGATCCACGATATTCGATCCTCCGTCCAGATATGGTCGGCCGGAGAAACGATTTTGGGGTGGTCCAAAGTGGCAACAGTGACATCGATTTCATCACCATCCGGTTGGCTCCTGAAAGTCAGCGCGCTGCCGCACGTCGAGCAGAACGAGCGGACGCGCCCGGCCCACACAATTTCGCGCGGTTTGCCCCTGGTAAATTGAAAATTGCCCCGTCGAAACGAAGCCCAGGTCGCGAATGGGGCGCCGGCACTCTTGCGACAATCTTCGCAATGGCAATGCGTGACGTTGTAAGGCTCACCGATGCCTTCGTATCGAATAGCGCCGCACAAGCAACCGCCGCGAATGGTCTTTGGCTCCGTTTCCATCATTAATTACAGGGCAACCGCGCGGTTACTCAGTAATCCTAGTAGGTGAAGTTAGGGCCAGCGGAACGCCGCCAACCGATTCGCTGCCAGGGAAGCTCGCGCTGCTGTAAGTAAAGCGTGCGCGTGCCAAAATCGATGATGCCGTGATGGCGGCGCAGCGTTTCCGCACCAAGCAGCCCGGCAACCGGCGGCGAACCTTCCAACAACCCGTCGTGAATTAATCCTTCCATATCGATCACGCCTACGTCCTTGCCAGTGATATTGACCGAGCCCACTGATAAGTTGCGAATCTTCGCCACGCGCAGGCCACGGTCCTTCAGGTTCACGGCCGAAGAACTATACGGCGTCTCGCGAGTGGCAATTCGCATTCGCCTAACGAAAGAACGATGCAAGAGCGTCGCGAACGAACCCGTATCGACCATGAACTTGGCAGGTTTCCCATTGATCGAACCATTCACATACAAATTAAAACCATCGCTTACTTGAATCGGAACAGCTTGCAATCCGCGCCGGTCGAAACCAGGAACACCACCCAGAGCGTCGGGGTCGGTCTTTAAGATGAGCAACTGCCGTTGACAATCCAACACCGCCTGGGTTGGGAAAAGGATATCCGCTCCAATGATTCCGTCGAATTGCTCTTCGTGGACCAGTCGCGCCGCGCGAGCAGAGTTACCCAGATCCACAGTAACCACTGGTTCATCGATCAGGGTTAGCCCTCCGAGCCGCAGCTCGCGCGCAATGGCCACGTTGTTGAATGCGCCGTTGATCTGAATGCGCGACGGCAGATTCGACTTGGCGGTGATTGGCTTGAGCCGAAAAAAATTGCGACGATTCGCAGCGATTGCGCTTACCGGCGCACCACTATCGATGGTGAGCCACGCCTCTCTGCCGTTGATAAAAGCGCGCACCATCAAATGATTTTGCCGGGAACGCACCAGCGGTATTGCTACGAAGCGCGTGTCTGTTCGCGCGTAAGTGACCTGCGGCATGGCAGCCGACGCGGCAACCAGCACTGCCAAAGCGGTCGAAATCGACAAAAATGTCCGGCACCATCGCTGCGGGCTTGAACACGTCACGGGGCGTGAGATTAACACGGTTCCTCTTACGTGAAAGTAGTTTCGCGTTTCTACGATCGACTGCTTGGCGAACAGTAAACCGAGTGTTTTGTCATTGCGCGGCACGCCTGAGTGATGATTTACTCTCCGCCGAATGCAACGGGCTCAAATGACGACGGCGATAACTGAAACACCCGTAGCCGACCAAAAATTCGTCAGGGGACTCGGGCTGCTCGATTCAACGATGCTGGTCGCGGGCTCGATGATCGGCTCGGGAATTTTCATTGTGTCAGCGATTATCGCACGCCAGGTCGGTTCGCCCGGTTGGCTGCTGGTTGTTTGGATTGTGACCGGTTTGCTGACGCTGATGGCCGCGCTGTCTTACGGCGAGCTGGCGGCGATGATGCCGAACGCTGGTGGCCAATACGTTTACTTGCGCGAAGCCTACAGTCCGCTCTGGGGTTTTCTCTACGGCTGGACGCTGTTTTTAGTGATTCAAACCGGCACAATTGCTGCGGTCGCTGTTGGGTTCGCGCGCTACAGCGGCGTACTTCTCCCGTGGTTTTCTGAATCCAACTATCTCATCCCACCGATCCGTTTTGGTGGCTGGTTTAGCGGATACGCTGTTTCACTTTCTACCGCGCAGTTTCTCGGTCTGGCGATGATTGCGCTGCTGACCTTCATGAACACGCGGGGACTAAATCTCGGTAAACTTGTACAAAATATTTTTACCACAGCCAAAACGGGCGCCCTCATCGCGTTAGTCGTACTGGGAATCATCGTTGGCGTGAAGTCTGGAGCGGGTACGGAAAACTTTCGCGACTTTTGGGCGTTACGAGGCGGGTTACAAGATGTGGGAGCCGGACTCACCGCTGCGACCGCATTCGGTCTCTTCGTCGGCATCTGCGTTGCACAAACCAATTCCCTTTTCTCGGCGGACGCTTGGAACAACATCACCTTTATCGCCGGAGAAGTGAAGGAACCGCGGCGCAACGTCCCGTTATCACTCGCGTTTGGTACGCTTCTGGTTATCGGACTTTATCTGCTGGCGAATGTGGCTTATCTGGCAACGCTTCCATTCGCCTCGATCCAAAATGCGCCGAGCGATCGCGTCGCATCGGAAACGGCAAACGTAATTTTTCCCGGCGCCGGAGCGACGATCATGGCGGTCGCAATTATGGTTTCGACGTTCGGTTGCAATAATGGACTGATCCTCGCGGGCGCTCGCGCCTATTATGCGATGGCGCGCGACGGTCTTTTTTTCCGGCGGGTGGGTGAGTTGAACAAAAACCATGTCCCTGCCTGGGGTCTCGTTATTCAAGGGATCTGGGCTGGAATCCTCGTGTTGCCGCGCACCGTGAAAGCAGATGGAAGTTACGGCAATCTTTATGGAAACTTGCTCGACTACGTCATTTCTGCCGCACTAATTTTTTATATTCTCACAATCGCAGGATTGTTTTTGCTGCGGTGGAAGCGGCCAGACGCCGAGCGTCCATACAAGGCGTTTGGTTATCCAGTTGTGCCTATTCTCTACATTGTCGGCGCAGCCACAATTCTTTTGGTGCTTTTCATTTATCAAACCGCGACGACCTGGCCGGGATTGTTGATCGTGATTAGCGGCGTGCCGATCTATTTCCTTTGGAAACTTCTTGGAAAACATTCATCGCCAGCTTGACTTGCTCCGCCCATCCCGATTAGCAAAACCAAAACAAAACTTCGCGCATGAATGTATTTCGAAGAAAAAGTGTCACCCAACTTCAAGCTGAAGCACTGACGGACACTCGCCTGAAACGTGCGCTAGGAGCAACCAACCTGACGGCGCTTGGCATCGGTGCAATCATTGGCACAGGCATTTTCGTGCTAACCGGCACGGTCGCGGCGCAGAACGCGGGGCCGGCGGTAATTTTATCGTTCGTGCTGGCGGGTGTAGCCTCGATCTTTGCGGCGCTGTGCTATAGCGAGTTTGCCTCGCTGGTGCCAATGGCCGGCAGCGCGTACACCTACGGCTACGCGACGCTCGGTGAACTTTTCGCGTGGATCATCGGTTGGGACTTGGTTCTGGAATATGCCCTCGGCGCGGTCACAGTCTCTATCGGTTGGTCAGGCTACGTCGTCTCGTTTCTGCGCGACATTGGTATTCATATCCCTGCCCAGGTATCGGCGGCGCGCGGAACGCTCATTACTTTGGCGGACGGAACGCAAGTTACGGCCATCTTCAATCTGCCAGCCGTCATCATTATCGCTATCGTTACGCTCCTGCTGGTGATCGGCATTCGCGAATCGGCGACAGTCAACAACTTCATTGTGTTTGTAAAAGTGGCGGTGGTGCTGCTGTTCATCGTCGGCGCGGCTCACGCGGTCAATCCGGCCAACTGGCATCCGTTTATCCCGCCGAGCACCGGTACGCGCGGACATTTTGGCTGGAGCGGCGTCATGCAGGGAGCTGGGATAGTGTTTTTCGCGTACATCGGTTTCGACGCTGTGAGCACAGCAGCGCAGGAAGCAAAGAATCCCCAGCGCGACATGCCGATCAGCATCATCGGCTCGCTGCTGGTCTGCACAGTGCTCTATATCGCAGTGTCGGCGGTGGCGACCGGCATCGTTCCGTACCTGCAATTAGATGTCCCGGATCCAATTGCCGTGGCAGCAGACCATGCTGGTGTGGGGTGGATGGCCTCGCTGATCAAACTGGGCGCCATCGCGGGGCTCAGCTCGGTCATTCTGGTGATGCTCTTGGGCCAGTCGCGGATTTTCTTCACCATGGCGGACGACGGTTTGCTGCCGAAGTTTGTGAGCAGGATTCATCCAAAATTCCGCACGCCGTATATCACGACGATAGCCACAGGAATCGTTGTCGCCTGCTTTGCAGCAGTCTTCACTGTGCGTGAAGCTGGCAGCCTCGTTTCGATCGGCACGCTGCTGGCGTTCGTGATCGTCTCAATTGGCGTTCTTGTGCTGCGGCTGCGCGAGCCGAAGTTGCCGCGTACGTTCAAAACGCCAGTCGTGTGGTTCGTCGCACCGATGGGTGCGCTGTCGGCCCTTGCTCTTATGATATCACTGCCGTGGCTGACATGGGAACGGCTGATTTACTGGTTTGCTTTCGGCATCGTGATTTACTTCGGCTACAGTGTTTACAACTCCAAACTTGGCCCGCGGAAAATCCCCGGCGAGACCGCCTGGTCGCGCGCGCTGAAAATCGCCGGTGTAATCTGGATTGTATTCGGCTCGCTCGGCTCGATCCTTTGGCTGGCGCGTTATCGCACGGACTACATCCCCGGCCCACTCGGCATCGTTATCGGAGCGGCTGGGTTCGTGCTCGCGTGGAGTCTGGGCGCCTTACTAAACCTGGTTGCCCAAGTTTCCGATCACACCCACGCACGGCACTTGATGATGGAAACACCAGGCGAGAGCTAGGAATAGCACAATCCCGCGAGGTGACGCATCAGCGTCGAGAAAATGCCCCGCTGACAAATTTTAGGGAAACAACAGGCGTTAAGATCCAGCTGACGACCAGTCGACCTTGAACCCTCGCGACGGGCTGGTTGCGCCTGGCTTGAGAAGCACTTCGGCCTCCTTCCGGAGCTTTTCGCTATCGAGCTGGTTGAAAGCGCGCCGTGCATCGGCGAGTTCAGACAGCGCAACGCCCGCTCGCCGGAGAATTTTGCGCTCTTCGGGAGATAACTTTTCATATCTTCCACTACGCACTGCGCGCGTTTGAAATCGAGAGATTACGGTCGCCAATGCGTCGTCGTTCGCGGCTCCAAACAAATCGACAAGCTGTTGAAACCTGAGATGGAACGGAATCGTAGCAAGATCCACATGCCCCGCTTCAGACATTTCCGCGGGCGGGATCACAATCTCATTCGACATCGCTACTGAATGCCAGACGTCAGCGGGGTGGTAATATCCGATCTCAATGCGACAAGCGCGATGCCGTTGCGACATTGTAACATAATGCATTCCCGCCATCGGTTCGATAACCGCTTCTTTCTCCTCCAGACCGTCTGCACAATGAATCCTGAGATGAACCTGTCTATCGATAGGCGCGCCATTTTTGAAAATCGATGGCCAGTCAACATTCCAATATGCGAAAATTGTCCAAGGGTCGCGCGCAATGGCGAGAAGACGCGGTGAACCATGAAAGCGCGGCAGTCCTAAGGCATTACCCAGATCGTGTGACTCCTCAGTTTCTGCGAGAGGCACCACCGGTTTCCTGGAAATGTGGAATGTCTCTCTCGCCTTCATCTTCCACCACAACGTGGCTCAAATCGAGGATAAAGGCCAACCACAGATTTCGCGGCTAAAATTCGATTGCCTACAATCCATCCCGATCCTTTTGGAACTTTTCCGCGCCTTTTTGCGCGTTTAACGCATAGTTCTCGTTTAATTGGGAAAGGCATGAGCGCAAAAATCGTCGGTCTCGAAGAACTTTCGCAGCGCAGCAAGCAGTTGCATGCTGCCGGGAAAAAACTCGTAGCGACAAATGGATGCTTTGACTTGCTGCACGTCGGACATGTGCGCTACTTACAAGCTGCACGCGGGCTCGGCGATTTGTTAGCGGTTGGCTTGAATGGCGATCGCTCGGTCCGCGAATTGAAGGGAAAGGGACGTCCGATTACTGCCGAGCGCGATCGCGCGGAAATTCTCGCGGCTCTACAGTGCGTGGATCTCGTCACAATTTTTCCCGAACTGCGAGCGACGCAGTTTATTGCTGCAAGCCATCCTGCCATTTATGTGAAAGGTGGCGACTACACCTCGGAAACCCTTAACGAAGAGGAGCGCACAGTTTTGAAGGAGATCGGCGCCGAAATTCGCATCATTCCATTTGAGGCAGGCTACTCGACTTCGCGCCTGCTCGAACAATTATGCGAGAACAGGGCTTGAAAGTTGTAGCGCGCGTCCCGTAATCGATGTCCAGATATCGCTACAGCTAGGATGAATCAGTGAAACGGCTGTCAATTGGAATTCTTGGGTCAGGAAAAGGAAGCAACTGCCGGGCAATTCTCGAGCGTATCCGCTCAGGGGACCTGGTAGCGGAAGCACGTGTTGTAATCTCAGACGTCCTGGATGCGCCAATTCTCGACATAGCACGGGAGTTTTCCGTCGCTAACGCACTCTTGCCGTCTGGCCAATTTCGCACCCGGTTAGAGCCGGAAGTGGAAAACGAGCTCGTAAATATGTTACGCCAGGCCGGTGTTGACCTCGTGGTTCTGGCTGGGTTCATGCGCGTGCTGCACGCACCGATGCTCAAAGCGTTCCCACGACGGATCATTAATATCCATCCATCACTTCTGCCTAAATTTCCCGGACTCAAAGCTTGGCAACAGGCGCTCGCGGCGGGCGAACAGGTAAGCGGTTGCACGGTGCATTACGTGGATGAGAAAATCGATCACGGTGATATCATCGCTCAGCGCGAAGTGCGGATCCTGCCTGATGACACGCCCGAAAGCCTGCATGCGCGAATTCAAATCGCCGAGCGCGAGTTATACCCGGCTGTGATCGCGGAATTCTGCGAAAGATATCGAGCGACGGGCTTGTAATTTTCGAATCCAGCTTGCCAGTCGCAGGCTACGGTTCATGCATCGCCTAGAGATGTTCTGCTTTTTGCTCACGGCTCAGCACTTCTTCCAACGCACCCGTCGGTTTTTTGTGCTCATAAAGCACGGCGTACACCTGATCAATTATCGGCGTCTCGATCTTCAGCTGGCGTGCGCACTCAAAAGCGCTCCGCGCAGTGGGAATTCCTTCGGCTACCATCCTCATGGATTGGCTGATCTGCATGAGTGATTCGCCTCGCCCGAGACGTTTGCCGACTGTGTGGTTGCGGCTGCGCTCACTATAACAAGTCACAATCAAATCGCCCGCGCCGCTTAATCCATAGAAAGCTTGTGCGGTTCCTCCCATAGCAACTCCCAGGCGCACCAGCTCGGCTAACGATCGCGTCACTAAGGCCGCCTTGGAATTGTCGCCCAACCCGAGCCCATCGCTGATCCCCGCCGCGACAGCGAACACATTTTTCAAAGCGCCGCCCAGTTCAATGGAAGTGACCTCCTGGCTGGTATAAACACGGAAGCGCGGACTCCCCAAGATGCCTTGCAGATTCGTTGCGCACTCAGCGTCGTTGCAGCCAATCACGGTCGCAGTCGGGAAGTTTTGTACGACCTCTGCGGCGAGATTCGGGCCCGATAAGACCGCCACCTTCTGATCTGGAAAGAGTTCGCTTAGGATCCGACTCATGCGCATCCCGGTGCGGTGCTCAATCCCCTTTACGCAACTCAGTAGCACCGCGCGAACATTCCCAATCGCTTCTCGCAGCTGGCTTGCAACCTTTCGCAATGCTGTCGATGGGGTCGCGAAAACGATCAAATCCGCGCCGGTGCAATCAGTGAGCTTGGAGGTGACACGCACCGATCCAGGTAATTTGAGCCCCGGCAGATAGTCGCTGTTCTCGCGTGTTTCCCGCATGCGCGCCGCGCGATCGCTGTCATGACCCCAAAGCGAAACCTGACGCCCATCTTTGCCCCACAACCAGGCCAAAGCCGTCCCCCAACTGCCAGCCCCGAGAATTGCTGTTTCGCCGATTTTCACTTTCGAGTAAAGCGCGGCTCCGTTCCACGCATGAGCCGCGAAAGATTTGAACGATGACGCCAAATCACAACTGCCGCGAGACAAACCGATGAGTAGAATAACAACTTTCCCGTGCTTCGACTTAGCCAGGTTGTAATCAGAATGATGAGAGGTAATGCAGCTGCAGCGGCAATTGAGGCGACCGAAACATAACGGGTAAGCCAAAAGATCAGTATCCAAATCGAAACACCAACCAGCACGGCAATCGGCGCCAACGCGAAAAGTGCCCCGGCTGAAGTGGCGACACCTTTCCCCCCCTTGAAGCGTAGCCACACGGGAAAAGAATGCCCGAGCACGCTCGATATCGCCGCGACGATTCCAAACACCTCTGGCGAGTTCCATTCCGGCTGCGCTCGCGTAGCGATCAAGATCGACATCTTCACGGAACCGAAACCTTTCAAGAAATCTCCGGCGAAAACGGGATACCCGTAACCTCTTCCGAGCGTTCGTATAACGTTGGTCGCGCCGACGTTGCCACTACCGCAGCTCCGGATGTCGATCCCCGCGATTCGACCTGCGAGGTAGCCGAACGGGATCGATCCCAACAGATAGCTCCCGATCACTACAACGGCCAACGTGAGCATGGAAACCTTATCCGGAACCAATGGTCGTCTCCACGGCTGTCATATTACATAACTTATTCTTAGACAACCATATAGATATTATTGCAACATCAGCTGGCGTGATTCCACTTACTCGAGCTGCCTGCCCGAGCGAGCTGGGACGAGCAGTCGCCAGTTTTTGTCTCGTCTCAGAGCGAAGGCCAGGAATTTCATCATAATCGAGCCAATTTGGAATCACCTGTTGCTGCCTGCGTTCAAGCTGTCGATTCTGGTCTGATTGGCGCGCCGCATAACCCTGGTATTTGAAATCTGTTTCGACCAACCGCCAGATTGTGATCGGTACCAGAGAAAGAAGGTCGAATGGCAGGTCTGTGGCGCTAAAGTTGGGTCTCCTGAATAATTGCGAGACTGGGACGCCATTGAGCTTGGTTTGAGTGGCTAACAGACGGGCCTGGTCCAAGAGTCGCGTCTTTTCCTTATGCCGAGCCCAGCGTGTTGGGTTCACTAATCCCAAGTCAAATGCACGGGTCGTTAGGCGCTGATCGGCGTTGTCATGTCGCAAAAACAGCCGGTCTTCGGCCCGGCTTGTAAACATGCGATAAGGCTCTTCTGTGCCTTTGGTGACGAGGTCATCGATAAGAACTCCTATGTACGCTTCGCCTCGCTCCAGCACTAGCGGAGAACGCCCTTGAATTTTCAGAGCAGCGTTAGCTCCGGCAACCAAACCTTGAGCCGCCGCCTCTTCGTACCCGGACGTTCCGTTGACCTGTCCGGCAAAATACAACCCATCGATCAGCTTCGTTTCGAGGGTCGAGAAAAGCTGTGTTGGCGGAAAATAGTCGTATTCCACAGCGTAGCCCGGTCGCATTATCTCCGCTCGCTCCAAAGCGGGGATCGAACGTAAAAATTCAAGTTGAACGTCATATGGTAAACTCGTCGAGATGCCGTTTACGTAATATTCCCTGGTGTGCCGGCCCTCGGGCTCAAGAAAGAGTTGGTGCGACGTCTTATCTGAGAATTTTACAATCTTATCCTCGATGGAGGGGCAGTAGCGGGGCCCGGTGCCTTTGATTTGCCCGGCATAAAGTGGGGACCGATCAAGATTCGCACGAATGATCTCGTGGGTCCGCTCAATGGTATGGGTTATCCAGCAGGGCATTTGTTCCACGTGGAACTTTCCTTCGCAAACGCGGTTCAGCGTAAAGACATCTGCTTTACAGTCGCCAATTTCCTCATCATAAAAGGAGAACGTCGGCGGCGGCTCGTCCCCCATTTGGATTGCGCACCTGGAAAAATCAATTGAGCGTGAATTTAAGCGACACGGGGTGCCCGTCTTGAATCGCCCGACCTGGAAGCCTAACTGCCGAAGATTGTCGCTGAGATTCGAGCTGGCGTCTGCCATTCGTCCTCCCGGCTTGGTAGCTTCGCCGACGTGCAGGAGGCCCCGCAAAAAAGTACCTGAAGTGATCACGACGCTTCGGGTAGCGATTATCAACCCCAAATCCGTTTCCACCGCGACGACCTTGCCATCCTCGACAAGAATGCGTGAGACAGTTCCCTGTTTAAGATCAAGATTGTCGGCCGACTCCAAAGTGGCCTTCATGCGAAATTGATAAGCCTTCTTGTCGCATTGCGCTCGCGGCGCCCGGACCGACGGTCCTTTCGTTCTGTTAAGCATTCGAAACTGAATCCCCGTTGCATCGGCATTTAGGCCCATCGCGCCGCCCATGGCGTCTATCTCGCGGACAATATGACCCTTGGCTAGCCCACCGATCGCCGGGTTACACGACATTTGCCCAATTGTGTCCAGGTTTTGCGTCAACATCAAAGTCCGGCATCCGATTCGCGCGGCGGCTAGTGCCGCTTCGATCCCGGCATGGCCGCTGCCGACAATCAATACGTCGTATTCTGTCGATAATTTAATATTCATAAATAACGTAATTGTTTAATAATCAGCTATTTATATGTATGTGCTCGCCAGCATTCGCTTCTTGTCTGGGTCCTGTCGAATTGTGCGAGGTCTGTATTGCAGCGTATGCCATTCGGCCGAGCACTATCAGAAGCAATGCCGTCGTCACAAACGCGCCTCCCCATATCCAATACTCAATCATGCGAGGATAACTTTTCCCGCGCATAATGCGTACTGCAAACTGACCCAGCGTGCCGGCATAAACGTACAAAAAAAGGCCAGGTGCCCGCCCGACCGACGCCCAAAACATGTAGCTGCCAAACCGGATTCGCGTTATACCGTAGAAATAGTTCAGCAAGCTAGTCGGGAAAAGTGGATGCAGTTGACTCAACAGAATAATCTTCCAGCTCTCGCGCTCCACCGCAGGTCCCAATGCGCGCAGCGTTGCGTTACGTGAAAGTTTTTGCTGAAACCATCGCCTAGCGATCCATCGGCTTAGCGCAAAGGAAATTGCTGTAGCAACGAGATTACCCACCAGCACGATTAAAAATCCCCACCACAATCCAAAAAAGAAACCTCCGCCGACAGCAAGAATGCCACCGGGAAGCAGAAGAATATTACAAGCGGCGAAAAGCAGTGGGTAGCAAACGGCTCCCCATGTACCCCAGCTCATCACGCGCTGTTGCGATACCTCGATAAAACTGACGATCGGAAGGAAGCGCGAAAGCACGATTGTGATTACAATTACAATAACGAGTGCTCCAACTTGCCAGCAAATCGCGCGGCCGACCTTCAGCATCCGGAAATTGTGCTCGCGTCACTGGCTTCGCGCAAATCTCGCCCGCTGCGTTTTCCAGGCTGGAAATCCGTCTCGCTAACTAGACACTCGAGGGCTTTGGATTCCGACCACGCGGAATACCAAGGCTGTCAAAGATTACGCGCGTCGCGTCGGAACGGTTGAGTGTATAGAAATGAATGCCGGAAACATCGTTGTCCAGAAGATCGTGGCATTGTTCTATCGCGAAATGAAGGCCAACGCGCTTGACCATCTCTGGATCGCTTTGGCAACGCTGTAGAGCGCGCAGAAGCTTTGCAGGGAAACGCGCGCCGCCAGCTAGCTCGGCGATGCGTTTGAATCCGCCGATGGAAGTAACGGGCATGATGCCGGCGATAATAGGGATTTGAATGTTCTCGAGCCCACAGCGTTCGCGAAAATCGAGAAAGTCGCGGTTATCGAAAAATAGCTGGGTGACGACGTAGTCGGCGCCGGCGTCTACTTTCGCTTTGAAGTAATCCATTTCGAGCAACCGGTTTGGCGTCGCGGGATGCCCTTCAGGAAAGCCGGCCACTCCGATCCCGAAACCGCGGCGGTCCGGATGCGTGCCGGACTCATTGAATCGGCGAATGAATTTGACCAAATCGATTGCATGTTGGAACGAGTCCCGCGATTTATCGTAAGCAATTCCAACCGGTCTGTCGCCGCCTAGCGCGAGAATGTTCCCAATCGCAGACTTGGCATATCGAAGGAGAATCCGTTCGATCTCCTCTTCGTTATGACAGACGCACGTAAGGTGAGGAATCGGGTCGAGCTTTGTCGTGTGTTGAATGCGCTCCACAAGATCGTGCGTTAAATCACGGGTTGAGCCGCCAGCACCGTACGTCACGCTGACAAAGTTTGGCATATACGATTCGAGGTCCCGAATGGTTTGATAGAGAGTCTCGACCGCCTCCGTAGTTTTCGGTGGAAAGAACTCGAACGAAAACGTGGGAGAATCGCCCCGCATGATGTCGGTAATGTGCATAGACTCGGCGCCTACCTTCGTTCCGGCCGCGACTTTCGGTCAACTCAGCCAAACCACATTTTTGGCGCCGGCGTTGCAGCCAATTCAGGGCACAATCGCGAAGGCCCGTGCCGGAAAACCTGAGCCGCCTTTTGGTTTTGGAAAGCTCACTATCGCAATTGCGCCGGCTTCCGGGACCTGGTCAAGATTCGTAAGCAGCTCGATCTGATAATGGTTTGTACCGAGAACGTACGTTTCAAGTGAGTAATCGTCCTTACTGGCCGCGATTCCCGGATCTGTATCTGTCGTTTCGTGGCCTGACGCCGTAATCTTGCGCTCTTCGTAAAGATACTTCAAGGCAGGCAAACTCCATCCGGGGTAGTGCGCGATGCCATTGACATCTTTGTTTTCCATCTTTGCCGCATCAGGCCAGCGCTTCGACCAATCGGTCCGCATCGCAACAAACGCACCGACAGGAATTGGTCCGTGATCTTTCTCCCATTTTTTCACTCGCTCGAGCGATAGCGTGTAATCTGGATTTTTCGCAGCCTCCTCATGCACGTCTATGACAACCAAGGGCAGCACCATTTCTTTCGGATCGATCTGATCTACGGTTCGAAGCCCCTTTATGAAATGAGCAGGCGAATCGACGTGCGTTCCCCATTGGCCGACGTGTGTATACAATTCGGAGAAGAAACCTGTTCCCATGACGTCGGGACGCTTCTCGTACCAGTAAATTGTCTTGCGAACCTCATCGGGAAACCCAGGCCAGCGGGGGATTCCCGGCGCGAACTCGTGCGTCAGGTCTACGTATCGTTTGTGGGCAAGAATCTGTTGAATTTGCCAAAGAGACGGTTCGTCGGCACTCCATGCCCAGGAAAATGCAGGGGCTAACAGGACGACACTTAATAGCGACCTCTTTTTAATGCGCATCTAGCCTTGTTAAAGCATTTAGAGTTAAGAGGCCAATATGTTCGAATAACTTTGAATAAGTCCCGTCCTTCTTCGAAAAAGCCACACGTGTCGGTGTTTCATGTTGACCTTATCAACAGCTCATTCGCGTGGTGAAACACGAGGCAAGCACACCGTGCATAGTCCCGACTTATTCCCAGTTAGAAGAAGATGATTAGAGAACTAAACTTTTCATCCAATTCATTACTGATTGTGGAAAACTTTTTGACGCTGAAAAACGGAACGAAAACCGATTGTGCTACTGGAAACAACGACAAAATGCCGCCGAAACAGGTTCTACTCGACAAGACAACAACCCTGCCAAACAGATACGAATACCAAGCCTTTAAACACGACAGTCTTTTCGAGCATGCCACTTGGGCTTATGCGTTCTGCCGCGAACACCTTTTCCGTGATGATACAAGGCGCATTATCACGGCTCTTTGGCCAGATGAACATCCTGCTCCGGGAACGACTCTGATTGAACTTGGATGCGGCCCTGGATTCTACTCGTGCCGACTAGGAGAGCGCTTTCGGGAGATGTCAATCACCGGAGTGGATCGTTCTGCGAAACAAGTACAATGGGCCAGCGAGCGAGCCGAGGCGCTTCAGTTGACCAATTGTTGCTTTAAACGAATCAACGCCCTGAAGTTGTCGTGTTCCGATGCTGCCTTCGATGTCGTCCTGGCTTCGCGATTGCTCACTATTCTGCCCGAACAAGCAGGCGTCATCGCTGAGATGTATCGTGTGTTGAAGCCAGGAGGTCGCTGTTTCGTTGCCGAACCTCGCTACGCCTTGTGGGCGTCAATCCCACTTTTGGCAATGTGGCTTCTCGTGGGATTAATTCCATCCGGAAATGGTTATCGGGAGCCATACAAGGCGACGGTATTTTCTGCGAAAGGATTCGCGAACCTTTTCGCGACGCAACCATGGAAAAAGTTTAGGACCTGGCAGGATGGCCGCTACCAGTACGCTCTTTGCGAGAAAGGATAGCAATCGGCAGCGCAACGAATGAGAAGAGGGCATCGCGTTGTTGATCCGGATAGAGTGGCTCAAGATTTTGCGGGCTGTTCAGCATTGGCGCTGATGACCAAAGCGCCACGCGCAGGGAACGTAAAGACACGTCTTGTCCCGCCGCTTACAAATGAGGAGGCGGCGCAACTCAACAGGTGTTTCCTGAAGGATACAGGCGCTGCGATTTCTGTTTGTTGCAGCGGTTTAACTGAGGCGAACTCCGGGCCAATCGCACGAGGGGTTGCGGTTTACACGCCGGTCGGTGCCGAATCGGACTATGCCGATATTTTGCCGGCCGATTTCAGTTTGCTGCCACAGCGCGGCGAAAATTTCGGTGAACGCCTCTATTTCGCAGCTGAGGACTTGTTCAAGTGCGGTTTCGACAGCGTTTGTTTGATTGATTCTGATAGCCCGACCATTCCCGCTGAGAATTTTGCCAAAGCGATGGAACTCCTTTCGTTGCCGGGGGACCATATAGTCCTGGGACCCTGCGACGACGGTGGTTACTACTTGATTGGATTAAAACAGTTGCATCAAGGAGTCTTCGAGCAAATCGATTGGAGTACGGAGCGAGTTTTGGAGCAGACAATAAGGCGCGCGACGCAAATCGGTGTCGGTGTTCATGAGTTGCCTCGTGGATTGGACGTCGACGATCACGCAGCGCTGCGTCGGCTTTGTAGCGAACTGCTTGGCAAAAATGCGCGCGACAATGTCGCGCCTCAGACCCAACAGTTTCTGCGCGAACTTATCGCGCGCGATGGGTGGGGGCGTGTTTGGTCGGCATAGGCCCCGCGCTTTTGCGTGCCGAATCCGAGAGCAACTGAAGCGGTTGCCCTACAACAGCTACATGACTAGCCTCACAGTCGCATGGCAAAGCGCGCATTAGTTACCGGCGGCGCGGGCTTAATCGGCTCACATGTCGTGGATCTTCTCGTGAATGATGGCTGGGAGGTCCGGGCACTCGATAATCTGGAACCACAAACTCACCGTCGCGGAAAGCCGGCTTGGATCAACAAGAAGGCCGAGTTCGTCCATGGCGATTTGCGTGATCGTGATACAATTGCCGCCGCGCTGGACAAGATCGACATCGTTTTTCACCAGGCAGCCTACGGGGGTTACATGCCTGAGATCACAAAATTTGTGCATGTGAATTCGCTCGGCACTGCCCAGATGCTCGAAGTGATCCGCGAGAAAGCCCTGCCGGTTAAGAAGGTCGTTGTTGCAAGCTCGCAGGCTGTTTACAGCGAAGGGGCCGGCGATTGTCCGAAACATGGATTGGTTTTTCCGGCGGTGCGTCCGGTGGAACAATTGCGCAAGGGCAATTGGCAGGCGCATTGCCCACGCTGCGGCGCGACCACAATGAGCGTTCCGACTCCGGAAAATGCGCCGGTCGGTGGAGAAACCGTTTACGGCCTGACGAAAGTTGATCAAGAGCGGCTGGTCCTGCTCTGGGGAAAACAGCTCGGTATTCCCACGGTCGCGCTGCGTTACTCCTGCACATACGGGCCGCGCCAATCGATCTTTAATCCGTATACCGGCGTGATCGCGATTTTTTGCACGCGTTTGCTGAACAATTTGCCGCCTGCGCTTTACGAAGACGGGGAGCAGACGCGGGACTTCTCATTTGTGGAAGACATCGCCCGCGCGAATTTGCTCGCCGCGCAAACGGACAAGCTCGACGGACTGCCAGTGAACATTGGCAGCGGCCGCGGCACGCCGATTCGCGAAGTCGCTGAACAGCTTTGCGATGTTCTGAAAATCGACATTGCGCCTGAGATCAACGGCGAATTTCGTCCCGGTGAAATGCGCCATCTCATCAGCGACACTACGCTCGCTCGCTCGGCGGGATACAAACCGACTGTCGATCTCAGTGAAGGCATCCGTCGTTACATCGATTGGATCCGCGCCCAAACAGACATTCGCGATTACTTCAGCGAAGCCAGCGAACTTTTGAAGAACAAAGGCATCGTTCATCGTGTAGGGAGATGAACATCGCTGCCACAATTCCGGATTTTAATGCGCCAGTTGTCGAGCATGCCCGGAGGGATTTTCCATTGCTCGATGCGGGCATGAGAGTCGGGAAAGCGCTGGAGCGCATCCGGTATGAAGGCGTAGGTGAACGCGTCATCTACTTTTATGCGATCGATGAACAGGAGCGGCTGGTTGGAGTGGTTCCTACCCGCCGTTTGCTGACGACGCCGCTGGAAATGCCGTTGCGCGACATCATGGTGCCGCGCGTGGTGGCTGTTCCCGCGACCGCGACGATTCTCGAAGCTTGCGAATTTTTTGTGCTCTACAAATTTCTGGCGTTCCCGATCGTGGACGAGCAACGCCGTGTGGTGGGCATCATCGACGCCAACCTCTTCGCCGAAGAAATTTTGGAGGCAGGCGATAGTGAATCCCGGCAGACTGGAAGTCATATTGCGCAGGTGAGCCCGGAGTTCTTTGAGGCGCTCGGCTTCCACATCGACCAAATCCGCGGTGCGTCGCCCTGGCGTATTTTCCGATTCCGTTTTCCGTGGCTACTGGTCACGGTCGGCGGTGGCACGCTTTCGGCGATCCTGGCCGGCTTTTTTGAAACCACACTCGCGCACAGTTTAGTGCTCGCGTTCTTTCTCACGATGGTACTGGGACTAAATGAAAGCGTCAGTATGCAATCGATGAGTGTGACGATTCACGCGTTACGGTCTGCTCAGGTCACGTGGGGCTGGCTGGCTACAGCGTTTCGTCGCGAGTTGGTCACTGCGCTCCTGCTCGGTGCCGCGTGCGGACTGGTTGTCGGCCTTAGTTGTTTGGATATGGCGAAATGATGGCGCTGCCGCACTAGTCATCGGCGGCAGCATCGCCCTTTCGCTCGTCACGGCGTGCGGGTTTGGCCTGGGCGTGGCGTCGCTTCTTCGCCGGTTCGAGCTGGACCCTAAAATTGCGGCAGGACCGATCACGCTGGCACTGGCGGATTTTTTTGCGCTGGTGATTTATTTCACCGGCGCGTGGCTGGTTTTGCGATGAGCAGCATCTCAGTCGTTATCCCCGCGCTCGATGAAGAGGAACCGATTGCCAGCGTTGTGCGTGAATGTCTCGCAACTGGTTTGCCCAACGAGGTGATCGTCGTTGATAACGGCAGCACCGATCGAACTGCTGAGTGCGCACATGAAGCAGGCGCGCGCGTGGTCACCGCGCCGCGTGGATACGGACGCGCTTGCGCCGCCGGCGTTCGTGCGCTTTCGCCCGAATGTGACATTGTGGTTTTTCTCGATGGCGACGGCAGCGACGTGCCCGCGTTCATGAATCAGCTTGTTGATCCCGTAGCGCACGGCACGCACGATTTCGTGATCGGCTCGCGCACGCGCGGACAACGCGAACCCGGCAGCATGAATCTCCAGCAAATCTTTGCCGGACGACTCGCCGGATTGATTTTGCGATTTCTCTACGGGGTTCGTTACACGGATATGTCCCCATTTCGCGCCATTCGCCGTGATGCACTCGAACGACTCGACATGCGCGAGCAGACCTATGGCTGGAATCTGGAGATGCAGATGAAAGCCGCGCGCGACGGGCTGCGTGTTCTCGAAGTCCCTGTAAACCATCGCCGGCGTGCCGGTGGCGAATCCAAGGTGTCAGGCACGTTCCGCGGGACATTTGTAGCCGGTTCTCGCATCGTTGCGACATTGGTCCGCGTCGCCGTCGGATAGTCGATTCCATCTAGAAGTTCCCGAGTTTTTGTGTAGCGTCGCCCAATGCTTTCGATGCTTGATCTTGAGAGATTTCGCACCATGCCGCTCAGCCGTGAGCCGTTTGAGTTTCTAGTCGTTCCAGAGTTTGTAAGGGTTGAGGCGCGTGCTGCAATCGATAAGGATTACCCCGAGGTTGGCCGGGCGGGTAGCTTTCCGCTTCGAGAGGTGACTTATGGTCCGGGATTTGCGAAGCTGATCGAGGAGATGCGCAGCGAAGAGTTTCGCAAGGCGTTTGAAGAAAAGTTTAACATCGACCTGACCAATCGCCCGGACATGATCACCGTGCGCGGGCGTTGTAGCGACAAAGATGGCAAGATCCACACCGATTCGGAGACCAAGATCATCACTATCCTTATTTACATGAACTCGGCTTGGGAATCGCCCGGTGGCCAGCTTCGATTGTTGCGATCCGGGACGAATCTGGAAGACATCATTCTCGAAGTGCCGCCGACCGAAGGCACGCTGCTGGCGTTTCGGCGCAGCAATAACTCATGGCATGGCCACAAGCCATTCTCGGGCCCGCGCCGCGTCATTCAGTTCAACTGGGTCACGAGTGAGGCGGTGGTGCGGCGCGAGCAAAATCGGCATCGCTTTTCCGCGTGGATGAAAAAACTCCGCGGCGCGCTGTCAGGCGAAAAACAGGCCGCCTAATCTGCTGACCGGGTAGCCTGAAAGCCGAAAGAAACGCCGAACGCCCAATAATCCAACACGAACGCTTAACCATCTGAATTTGACGTTGGGCGTTGAGCGTTGAGCATTGGTCGTTAAGAACCTCTTTGTGAGCGGTCAGATTGAACCCCCAAAAAATTCCGACGCATTGGCACTGCGATCAGCCGAATTCTCGAGGATTTTGCTGATTAAACCTTCAGCACTGGGCGATGTGGTGCACACACTTCCAGTGCTCGTGAAACTGCGTGCGCGGTATCCGCGGGCGCGGATCGACTGGCTGATCACGCCGGAAAACGCGGAAGTCGTCCGCTACCATCCTGCGCTCTCCAATGTCGTTCTTTTTGCGCGCCGCGATTTCTCAAAGCGCGGCCGACGATGGCGTGCGTTTCTGTCGTTTGTCGATCTGCTCAAACAAATTCGCCGTGCGAAATACGAATTGGTCATCGACATGCATGGCCAGGTGCGTTCGGCTTTTTTTACTCTCATCAGCGGCGCGCGTGTGCGGATTGGATTTGATCGGCCCATCAAGCGCGGTGTGACAATCTCCGCTGAACACGATCTCAAGAACGTCCCCAACCATGGCTGGCGCGGCGCGCGCGAAGGTTCGTGGATAGCTTACACCCACCGCATTCCCATTCCGACGCTCGATGTTCACGCGATCGATCGTTACCTGTGGGTCGCGCCGTTGCTTGGCCTGGATGATAATCCGCCCGATCTCACTATTCACCTGTCGCCGGAGGCTTCCGATAGGGTAAATCGATTGCTGGAGGAGCACGATGTGCCGGCGTCTAAACCGCTTGTCGTCCTTGTGCCTGGCACAATTTGGGAGACCAAGCATTGGACAATTGAAGGATTCGCTGGTGTTGCGCGGCAATTTCTTCAGGATGGATTTGCCGTCGCTTTGGTGGGCACCAAGCGCGATCAACAGCGATGCCGGCAAATCGCCGCCGCAGCGCCTGGGACATGCGATCTTTCCGGACAGACAACGCCCGCAGATTTGGCGGCGCTTATTCGACGTGCTGAGGTCGCTGTCACCAACGATTCCGGCTCGATGCATGTTGCCGCATCGCTTGGCAAACCGGCGGTTAGTGTCTTCGGTCCGACCAACCCAGTTCACATCGGTCCTTATGAGCGACCGGAATCGGTCGTGCGCGTGGATTTACCGTGTTCGCCATGCAATTACCGTCGCTTGAGTCAATGCCCTTTTGATCACGCCTGCATGAAGCAAGTTACTTCCACCATGGTAGTGGAGCGCGTGCAGAAAATTCTTTCGGCTGCAAAAAGCCATCCAGAAGGTGTAGCGGCCGTCGCCTCGGCGACCGCCGAGTGAAGAACCCAGGCGCTTGGCACAAGCTCCTCTACAACTCATATTCGCAGTGATGAGTACAACGAAGGCAATTTTCGCTGGGCTACTTGCTGGATTGCTCGCCGCAATCGTGATGACAACGGCAATGTTATTGCTCGCTGTGCTGGGTGTGGCTACACCGCTCGTGATCATCGGCGATCGCCTTTCGGTTTTCATCCCGCCCGGCCCGTTTCTTTCCCTTATGGGCAAGGTCGGCGGTTACAATCATCTCAAGCAGCTCGGCGTTGGCTCGACGATAGCTGGTCAACTCGCCGTCGGTGCAATTGGCGGAGCAATCCTTGGATTGTTCTCGCGGCGCAATCCTGCGCGAGCTTCGGCGGTGTGGACCATGCTGATCTTCGTTTTGCTGCCGATAATTGTGTTTGCGATCGCGCTTTGGCCGGTTTTGGGCACCAGTTACATTGGCCTGCCCATCGGCGCGGCGCGTCTAGTCACGTTGGTCGGTTTCGCGCTGTGCGTTTTTGTATTCGAACGAACCCTCGTCGGTAGCTTTCGATTTCTCACGCAACGAAGAATCGGAAAAGGGGATTACGAATTCAGTCCAGCGATCGGCCGGCGTGCTTTTGTGCTGGGCGCAATCGGAGCTGCAGTTACGGGCGGCGGCATTGCGTTGGCTCGCAAGCTTTATCGTGCTGCGACGTTTAGCTATGACGGCACGCAGTACAAAGGCCGCATCGTTCAGCCGATCACGCCTAACGAATTGTTTTATTGTGTGACGAAGAATGTGGTCGATCCGCGGGTGGACGTCGATCTTTGGCACCTTGAAGTAGGCGGTCTCGTGAAGAACGCCGCCACGTGGCGATTCGACGATCTATTGGGATTCGAAATGAAGGAGCAGGAAACAACGCTGATGTGCATTAGCAACGGTTTGGATGCGGGACTGATCAGCAACGCTGTCTGGAAAGGTTTTCCGTTGGGGGACGTTCTGGATCGCGCGGTGCCGCTGTCCGGTGCCGCGCGCGTGCGCTTTCATGGCGTCGATAATTACACTGATACGATTCCGCTCGAGAAGGCCTTGGAACCGACCACCCTGCTTGCTTATGAAATGAACGGCGCGGAGTTGCCGGATCGGCACGGTTACCCGTTGCGTCTCATCGTCCCGGGTTACTTCGGCGAAAAACATGTGAAATGGCTCACCCGAATCGAAGTGACCGACGCGAGCGCGAAAGGATTTTACGAAGCACAAGGCTGGGGACCCGATTTCATCACGCCGACAAGATCGAGAATTGACGTGCCTGACGCTTGGTCGTCCTTTTCGTTAGGCAAATTGAACGGGCCGATTGAAGTGAAGGGGATTGCCTACGGTGGTAACCGCGGCATCTCGCGCGTGGAATTTAGCAGCGACGGTGGCAAATCCTGGCGTGACGCCGAGATCTATTATTCCGGCAGCAATCTGGCGTGGTCGCTGTGGAAAACCGAATGGATGCCAGATGCGTCAGGCTATTACACGCTAGTCGTCCGGGCCACCGACCGAAAAGGCGATGTGCAAAAATGGGAAGAAGATAGAGGCCCATTTTCCGGTGTAGCAGGCTTGCATGAAATTGGCGTGAACGTGACGGCGTAGCTGATGGAGGGTTTCGTCTCGACAGGCTGGCGAGACTTTTCCGAAACTCCCCGGATATGAAAACAAGCACTTCGCCAGTTCTAATTACATTTGCACTCGTCTGCTTTGCGCTCGTCCAAAACACGCAAGCAGTAAATCCGCCGCCAGACGGCGGCTATCCCGGTGGCAACACCGCGGAAGGGTACTTCGCACTCGGGAGCCTCACCACCGGCGCATACAATACGGCAGTCGGTATGTATTCGGTTCTAAGCCTCATTGACGGCAACTTCTGCACGGGTGTCGGCGCCGGAACACTCCTTGCCAACACCGCAGACAACAATACGGCCACTGGCGCGGGGGCCCTTTTAAGCAACACCATCGGCGAGGAAAACACCGCCAATGGAGCCTTCGCCCTCTTTAGCAACACCGAAGGCGACTTCAATACGGCCAACGGGTCTTTCGCGCTCTTTGGCAACACCATCGGCGAGCGGAATACGGCCACGGGTGATAGCGCACTGTTTAACAACAACACCGGCAGCCGCAACACGGCCAACGGCAATCCTGCGCTGGTAAACAATACCGCGGGCGACGACAACACGGCCATCGGAGCTTTTTCGCTGCAATCCAACACGACCGGCGACCAAAACACAGCCATCGGCGTGCAAGCGCTCTCTAGCAACACTACCGGCATCGTCAATACGGCTACGGGTTATCAGGCGCTCCAAAGCAATACGAACGGAACGAGCAACACGGCTGACGGTGTTGGCGCACTTCAGGACACAACCACTGGCGGCGGCAACACGGCCACGGGTTATCAAGCGCTCTTACACAACGACTCCGGCGACTACAACACGGCCATTGGTCTTTTTGCCCTGGGTAGCCTCACCACTGGCAGCAACAACACAGGCTTGGGCCGTTCAGCGGGCACCAGCGTCACTACGGCCGATCACGTTATTTGTATCGGCGATAACGTCAGTGGTGCGAACGTAAGCAACAGTTGTTATATCGGCAGCATCTTTGGCCAAACCTCGTCCGGAGGAGCTGCTGTTTTCATTAACAACAGCGGCAAACTTGGTACGACCACCTCCTCTCGGCGCTTTAAAGAGGAGATTAAACGCATGGACACAGCTAGCGAAGCGCTCTTTGCGCTTCAGCCAGTGACCTTCCGTTACAAGAAGGAAATAGATCCACAAAGCATCCCGCAGTTTGGACTGGTGGCCGAAGAGGTGCAAAAGGTGAATTCTGACCTTGTGGTGCGCGACCAGGAGGGAAAACCCTACAGCGTGCGTTACGACCAGGTGAACGCGATGTTGCTCAATGAGTTTCTTAAAGAGCACCGCAAGAACGAGGAACAGGAAAAGACAATCGCAGAGTTAAAATCTGTGATCACGGGCCTAGCAGCAACGGTAAAGGAACAGGCAGCGCAAATCCAGAAAGTGAGCGCCCGCCTTGAAGCGAGCAAACCTACACCGCAAGTGGTCAACAATCCCTAACGAGACAGAGATAAGCCACGGGCGGGGTCGGTGGCAAGGTTGCTCGTGTTTATGCAAGCAGGGGCCGTTGGCTTCATCGACTAGTTAGATGCAGGCATACAATCACTTTAGGCGTTCAAGCGTGGTCTCCAATGCATTTGCTTGGCGGAGGGTGAAGTGATCATTATCGGGCATTGCCAGCGTGAACTCGACATACCTCGCATCGGCCGGGCGAGTGTCTCCCCGGAAATCCAGCACGAGTTTGTCGGCGCAAACATGCCACTCGCCCTGATCAACCAAACGCCGTGCCTAAAACGGCAACAAATCGACAAATGGGGTTACTTTAGCTAGTAAACGCAACGGCGTAGCTGGCCGTGTCTTCACGCATCTGGCGTGTCATGTGGTTTCGCCGCAATGGCTTACCGAGGCATTAATGACAACGCCGTCTTTGCGGCAATAACTTGCGGCGTGTGCTAAGTTTAATTGATGGAAAGACTGATCATTATTGGAAGCGGCTGCGCCGGATTGACCGCAGCGATTTATGCCGCGCGCGCGAACCTGAGCCCGTTAGTGCTGGAAGGTCGCCATCCGGGCGGACAACTCTCGACCACTACGCTTGTTGAAAATTATCCCGGTTTCCCGGAGGGAATCGATGGGCCTCAGCTCGTCCTGAACATGCACAAACAGGCTGAGAAATTTGGCGCCCGGTTTTCATACGCCGAAGCGACTGAATTCGATGCCAGCAATCGGCATATTCGGATCAAAGCCGACGATGAATGGTTGGAGACAGAAGCGCTGATCATCGCCAGTGGGGCTTCAGCGCGATATCTGGGACTCGAGAACGAACAGAAACTAATCGGTCACGGACTGACTTCATGCGCCACCTGTGACGGCGCATTTTACAAGAACGTGCCGGTTTGCGTCGTCGGTGGGGGCGATTCCGCTGCGGAGGAATCATTGTTCCTCACCCGGTTCGCTTCAAAGGTCTATTTGATTCATCGACGCGGTAAGATGCGGGCTTCCAAAATCATGCAGGACCGCGTCTTTGCGAACAAGAAGATCGAACCGATCTGGGACACTGTCGTTACCGAATACATTCCGGACGAAAAAGGCGAAATGCGCGCCGTGCGCTTGCGAAACGTGAAGACGAATGAAGAGCGGGAACTAGCCGTGGCCAGTGTGTTTGTGGCAATCGGCCATGATCCCAATACCAAAGCGTTTCGACGTAAGCTCGACATGGATTCGGACGGTTATCTGATCACGAAGAACCTGGCCGAGAGCCGACACCCTGGTGTGTTCGTGGCGGGTGACGTGGCCGATCGCGTTTACAAACAGGCGGTAACCGCAGCCGGCTCAGGCTGCGCGGCGGCCATGGACGCCGAGAAATACCTGAGCGAACTGGGATCCGCTGCTTGATTGCTCGTCGCGCAATCGTCGCCTTTTCTTGTCATTCTGACCGGAGTCGAGGAATCTCTAACTTTCTCGCTCCAACGGCCAGCCAGCAATCAGAGATGCTTCGACTTCGCTCAGCGTGACAAAAACGTGAAAATTTGCGACCTGACCCAGTTTTACTCTCCTCTAAGCGGAGGAGTAAAACGCTATTTGCACGAGAAAATTGCGTACATCAGCAATGGTTCGTCTGACGATGCGCACGTGCTCATTGTTCCCGGCTCGAAAACAGAGGTGACGACAGATGCGCGGTCACGAGTTTATTCGATTCGCTCGCCATTGGTGTCGAGGAGCTCGCGATATCGCGCGCTGCTAAATCTCCGCGCAATCGAAGAAATCCTGGAGCGCGAACGTCCAGACCTAATCGAATCGAGCGATCCGTATCAGATCGGATGGAAAGCGATTGCTGCCGGTCGCGCGCTGAGAGTGCCGGTCGTTGGTTTTTATCACTCCCATTTCCCGGAAGCGTATTTGCGTGGGGGCACGAAATTTCTTGGCAAACGTGGCACGCAGCGAGCCATGAAATTGACGCGTGCTTATGTGCGCAAACTATACAATCGCTTTCAAGCCACGCTGGTGCCCTCTGAAACGCTGAGCGACCTGCTTTCCGAATGGGGTGTGCGCAATGTGCGACCCGTGCGCCTCGGGGTGAACACCGGCATTTTCAAGCCTGTGCCGGATGACGGAGCCGCGACTCGTGGGTCGTTAGGCGTCTGCCGGGAACAGACATTGCTTCTGTACGCGGGGCGATTGGCCAGAGAAAAAAACACAGAAACATTGTTGAGAGCATTCGAGCTCCTGCAGGAACGGGGCCAGAACAAATTTCATCTGTTGGTAATTGGTGACGGGCCGCTGCGGAACAAAGTGCAAAAGTCGCAGCGGCGCATCGGGAACGTTTCTTGGATTTCGTACTGCGCGGACTCGTGCGATCTCGCTCGTTACTATCGCGCCGCAAATCTTTTTGTTCATCCAAGCGTTCAGGAAACGTTTGGACTTGTGGCGCTGGAAAGTCAGGCGTGCGGCACACCGGTTGTAGGAATTCGCGGGAGTTACATGGATCGCATTATTTGCCACGACCAGAAATCGTGGGCCCAGAAGAACAGCCCGGATGCGTTGGCTGACGCAATCGAAGATTTTAGCGCTAAAAAATTGGCGGCTTTTGGGAAGACCGCCGCGGGCGCAACGGAAAGACTCTACAGCTGGCCGCGCGTATTTGAGGAACTGTTTTGCATTTATCGCGAGGTTCGCGCAAACTACCGCCGATTTTAGATGGTGAACGACGACCATAAGCCGTTCCTTATTCGTGGCTATCGCAGATCGGACCGCGAAGCGGTAAGAAAGCTCTGCTGCGATACCGGATTTCTTGGCGCCCCGATTGATCCCGTTTATGAGGATCGAGAATTGTTCGCTGATTTTCTCACGACCTATTACACCGATCACGAACCGGGATCGTGTTTTCTTCTGGAGGTCGACGGCGAAATTCGCGGTTATCTTCTGGGTTCGCGCAAGCCTCTGCAAAACCAGCTCTACGCGCTTTATCAAAATGTCTGGTTATTTTTCCGCGCGCTGACGCGCTATTTCCGCTACAGTGGGCGTTCGCGCCGTTTTGTTCGATGGATCCTGATGCACGGATGGCGTGAAGTGCCGGCGGCGCCGCGACGCACACCGCATTTTCATATCAACCTGCTGCCGGATGCCCGAAAAGTTTCGACGACGCGCGCCCTGATGAGCGCGTATTTGAGTTATCTCTATCGCTCCGGCGAAAAACGCGTTTACGGCCAGATCATTACATTCGAAAGCCGGCGCGGAGAGAAAATGTTCGAACGGTACGGGTTTAAGGTGCTTAACCGAGCAGAGATCACCAAGTACAAGGCAATTTATCCCAAATCAGTTTATCTCAGCACCGTGATCAAGAACCTGGAGACGGCAGAGCCGCTCTCAGTCACGACGCGCCCACGTTTCTAGCGTCGGCAACTTGTTCCAATGGTCAGCTCGCTTAGAGCGTCAACAATGTCATCGACATCAAGACGGCACGTGTGGTCGACGTCCGCGTGCGCGAGGCGAATAGTGCCGCTATTACTTATGAGAAACGTGCCTGCGACCGGCAGGTCTTTCTTGCCCACGTGGCCGTTGGGATATTCAAGTCGATGTCCGAACAACCGATAGAGTTCAAGGAGGTCACTATTACCTTCAACGACAAGACCAAACTGCCGAATAACCTTGTCGCCGTCGTCACTCAACATCGGTAAGGCGAGCTGCCTCTTTATCTGGGCGGAAAGCAAATCGTCCGCAAGCTCCGGAGAGATGGCGACAACTTGCGCGCCCAGTTGACGCAACTCCGCCAGACGCCGCTGAAACCCGCGCAGGTGCAGGTCGCAGTAGGGACACCAGTTGCCGTGGCAGAAAACAACCACCACATGTCCTGCGCGAAGCAGAGAGTACAAGCGCACTGCGTTGCCATCTGTATCGGGTAGAATGAAGTCGGGCGCAGAATCGCCGACCTTGACCGACGTTTTATCCACAAGCGCCTTCATGTCAGTTTTGCGCGTGGCACGCGTCTTAATGAATAGACCTTTACCAGTACGGTTTTCGGCCCCGTGAACCACAATCTCTCTTTCACTTTCGCGACGGCTGGCGACCACGACCTTCGGTCCAGCGTTAGCAAACACGAAGGCTGTGGCTGTTCCAATTGGCGAGGGTCCACTGATAACAACTGGACCTTTGTCTTGTCGCAAGGCATTCATTCCCCCTTCCTAATGGCAGTGTCCCGGCAATCGTTCAAAACGCATAATTCACTTGTAGAAATCGGATTTTGTGAAAGCAGCCCGCCATAATAAAGCCTCGCCACGTAGGTCTTCATTCGTGTT
The DNA here is from genome assembly GCA_963840135.1 of uncultured Verrucomicrobiae bacterium. Taxonomy (GTDB): domain Bacteria; phylum Verrucomicrobiota; class Verrucomicrobiia; order Chthoniobacterales; family UBA10450; genus Udaeobacter. Next base: position 91,600 of record CAWIXX010000012.1, read on the forward strand.
CACCCTCTTCTAAGAATTTTGAGGGCAGACATTTCAGGAGATTTAAAGTTTCTTCTTGAAACTAGATGAGCGCGGTGCGGTCAGAGACGCGCCGAGGCCTCTTATTATTGTTTGGAGGCGGGCGGAGCCAGGCGCTGAACTAGCGCTTGGAAACGTGGATCCTCTCGCAAAGGATCCCAGAGAGCGTTTAGTTTAAAATCGCCGTATGTCGGCTGAGCTAAAACGTTCCTGCCCGCTGGTTGGCCAATGAGCGGTTCTAAAGTAGTAATCGCGCGGTCGCGCTGGCCGGTCCACGCGTAAACAATGGCCAAATTGCAATCGCCGATTGGGGCATCGGTAGCAGAGCTCTTCATCTGCTCGCGAGCACGGAGCGCCTCGGCGAGCGCCGATTCGTAATGCTCCAACGCGGCATCGATAATTGCAAGGACACCCAGTTTGCGACCGTTGCCGGGATCAGCCGCGACTGCATTCTCAATGTCTGCGCGAGCTATCAGAAAAGCTGCTTGGGAGGCAGATTTGTTTCCACGAAGTCGCTCCGCCAATGCTTGGAACCACGCTTTCGGATAGGCCATCCCGGTATTTGTGATTCTGGGTAGATCGGTGGCTTCCAATATGCGCAGTATCGTTTCGGCATCGCGATCGCCCAAAGCAAGCGTCAGTCCGCCTAGGATCTTGTCATGTTCTGTAAGATCATTCGCTGCGGCGCGCTCGGCCAAGGCGACACGCAGCGGACGCGGATCGGCGCGCTGCTCGAGTGGACCAAGCGCTCCTTCCAATGGCAAATCTCCAGGATGCGCGGGATCGCTGGCAATCATTTGCCTGATGAGATGGTCATAATCCTCGTAACGCCGCATCAAGCGATAAGTCTCCGCCACAACGAAAGCGCTATTGTCGACGCGTGGCTCCAGCGCTATTCCGCGCGCGAAACCTCGAACAGCATCGTCCCATCGTCCCTGGCTACGCGCGACGCGCGCCGCAATCATCTCAAGCTCAAAGTTGTTTGGAAGAGTGCGCCGCGCCAGGTCCGCCTCCGAACCGGCTTGCTTATAATCTTTGGTGACACGAAAAAAATGATACGCCTGGGCCAGATGCAATTCTCCGGCGTCGGGATCGATGCTGCGTGCGTTTTGAAGTGCGATCTCGGCAAGGCTGCGATGATCGACTGCTAATTCTTCGGGCTTTGCGCCTGTTTGATTGCTGAAGAAAAAGCCGTGCGCCTTTGCCAGTTCGCAGTATGCGAGGAGGAACCTGGGATCTCGTGCAACCGCTTTCTCGAGTAAGTCGATCCTGCGCAACGCATCCCGGCGCGCGGACGCTTCATCGCGAAAGCTGAGGGGGCCATCACGAGCGCGCAAATAGAGCTCATAGGCCTCCGCATCCCTTGTCGGCGGCTGATTCAGCGCCGACTTTTCGCGGGCCGAAAGTTGTGTTCGCAACCGGAAAGCGACGGAGCGCGTGATTTCATTCTCCAACGCGAACACATCCCTGATCGGCTGTTCGTACGTCCCAGTCCAGGGGTGGTCGCTATCACGGCTATCAACGAGTCGCAGCGAAATGCGCACAACGTCATTCGCTCGCGTGACGGAGCCTTCCAGCAAATGTCTCACTCCAAGGTCACGAGCGATGCCAGGAAGATTGCGCTTCTTTCCAGGCAGATAAGAACGAGTGCTTCCTCGTCCGATTACTTTCAGGTTGGCAAGTCGAGCAAGGCCGTCCGCGATCTCATCCTGCATTCCCACGGTGAAATAGGCGTCCTCGCCATTTGGGCTGAGATTTTCGAAAGGCAACACCGCAATCGAACGTTCCATCTCGGCGAAAGATTGCGCACGCTGGTGCAAAAGCATTGCAACTACGAGCGCCGTAAAAAGGAACGCTGATCCCGCTGCCGCCAGAATCAAACGCTTCCGTCGCAAGCGTGCCCTAGGTTCAAATTTTTCGCGGCAACGATGAACCGCCGCGAGAAGTTCACGCGCCGTTTGTGGTCGCTTCGCAGGATCGACAGCCAGGATCGACTTCAGGAGCGCAATCACCTTCACCGGAACGTGCGCGGCTTTCAGCTGTTCGAGTGGTAGCTCTTCTCTGCTGGATCGAATCTGGTCCAGCGTCTCTCCGCGAAACGGCGTTTGTCCCGTGAGGAGGTACCACAACGTAACGCCCAATGAATAAATGTCGGAGCGCGTGTCGATCCGCGATTTTCCAGTTTCGGCAAACTGCTCCGGGCTGGCGAATGCTGGTGTGCCTATAAAACCAGCTTGTGTTTGATCCATCGTATCCGTTTGCGAAGCGACGACTTTAGCCACGCCGTAATCGATGATCTTCACCAAGAGCAGTTCGCTCGCATCCGAAGCGATCATCAGATTCGAGGGCTTAAGATCACGATGCACAACGCCGCATGCTTCCGCGGCGGCAAGGCCACGCGTTGCTTGCTCGATCACTTCAAGCGCGAGCGACAATGGCAGGGGTCCGGTCCGTTGCACGCGGGCTTGCAGCGTTTCGCCTTCCACAAGTTCCATCGCATAAAAGTATTCGCCATCCTGCTCGCCGTAATGGGTGACCCGTGCCACGTTCGGGTGATGAATCTGCGCAGCGGCGCGCGCTTCGCGCAAAAATCGCGCGCGAGCGATTGGATTTTCCGCCAGCTTCAGACTGATAACTTTGAGTGCGACGAGGGAATTTAAAACGGTGTCGCGAGCCCGATAAGTTACGGCCATTGCTCCGGCGCCAAGCGCGATCGGAAATCCGCTGGTATCTGTCTCAACCTCAAAGTGGCCATAGCGCAACGGACCGGGCGTGACTCCAGCATTTCGCTGCGATTGCTCCTCCTCCGAGGCCGCCCCCCAATCGAAGAGGCAACGCAGACATTCCCCATTGGGTCCGAGGTGGGTTAGTGGCCGCCCGCAACTGGAACAAGACCCGGCGCCGGTAGGTTCGGCTCTTGTTGCTGATTCGGCACCGGTGTTCTCATCAGCCATAGGGTTCGGCGGAATTAGATCACGTCATCAATATTCGGTGAAGATAACGCAATTCTTCGTCCACATCCGCCGGATCAGACACCGTGTTGGCCACTTCCGTTCGCAGCAAATCACGGTAACGCTGACGCAAACGCCAAAGCCATGTGCGCAACGTTGCGATCGGTACGCCAAGTCGTGCTGCCACTTCCTCTTGATTCGCTGGAGTCGCCCCTGCGCCTGCAACGAAAGGCTTTAGCTCGTCGAGCCATTGAGCTTTCCCTTCCGCAACCAGCTTTTTGCGCAACTGTTGCCAGGAGCGTTTCGCGATCGTGAACGCCCACGTAGCATCAAACGACTTACTATCATTCAGCTCAGCACTGGCTAACATTGCTGCTTCGGCTTCAGCTACTTCTCGATCGAGCGAAACAATCTGGCGCCCACCTCCGCGTTTTAGCGCTTGCACACGACCATGCTCATCCAATATGAAATTCTGCAGAGACGCTAAAAGAAAAGTACGGAGACGACCTTTCTCCCGATCAGCGCGGCTCAGCGTGTCGTGCTCGAGAAGATAGGCAAAGAAGCCTTGCACGAAATCTTGGGCGTCAGCGGAAGAATATCCGCGGCGTCGAAGAAAAGTGTAAAGCGGCGGCCAATACCCTTCAGCAAAAGTAGCGAACGCTTTCCGCATCGATTCATCGGTGTCGGCCTTGCTCGCCTGCAATACGACGGTCCAATGCGTCGTCTGGAACGGCGTACCGCCTTCTTGCAACGTTCCCGGGATCGATTTCGTACGTGCCGAGTCTAACCGAATGGCTGATCCGTTGCGATCAAAATTGATAGTGCACAGATACTAGCACGCCTGCCCGACTCTCCTCCTTTTATTCGGCCTGTTTCCGCAATCGTCGAAACATGACCTGTTTGTAGTAATCGAAGGAAGCTTGAGAAAAATGAAGCGTGACAAAAGAGGCAGAGGCGAAAAACCACCGCGCCGTTCTCAGGAAATGGCATGTCTCGATCAGTCGTGGACGATGACCATCTTTAATTCACGCCCAGGAGGTGACCTCCGCTCCCTCATCCGGGAGAGTTAAATTCCTCTGTTTGTGGACAAGCTACTTACGATCGCCGAGATGTATACGAAGGGTCTTGGGTTCGCTGTGCTTGGCGAATTTAAAGATCACCGCGGCGTTGGCAGCAAATTGTTACGAAATAGCTCGCGCCGAATCGTGCGTTGAAATGAGCCGAATGGGTTGAGCGGCTTTCGAACTCGCCGATTTATTGCTGTATTGTTGCCCACGTGGACGGGCGATTGAGGTCAATCGCCCCTACCTGATTGCGTGCGACGTGCGGACGCCACGCTATTTCGGCGAGCGCGAATCGGCGTGCGTTTTGACGTCGCGTCTTTGCTTGTCCACCACGCGGCATAGTTCGCGCTCCATCGTTTTGAACGCGTCGTGAATTATCTTGTTGAGCGGCTGGTGTGAGCCGTTGTCCGTCCGTCTTTCGTCAGCAACCAGCTCATGACCCCGCGCCACAGTCACATCGATGCGGCATCGGTATGGATTCCCTTTTTGATGTGTGTGATTGGTTTGCTCGATGGCCACATCGCAGCGGTTGATATGATCGCAAAATTTTTCCAATCGCGCCGCATAATCCAAAACGAGATTGTCGATCTGGTCAGATTTTTCCAGACCCCGATACGAGATCTTAACAGGCAGTTGCATGATTAATTAGATACTAGTGAGTTCCCTGGCGTTGAGGGAATAAAAAATTCCGAGACTGGATGCTGGATACTTGATGCCTGATAGATGGCGGAATCGCCCGGCCTTTTCATCCAGTATCCAGTTCGAGTATCCAGCATCAGATCATTAAATTTGCTGCAACGAACGAAAACGCGAAACGAGTTTCGCCGGCTCTACTTTTACCAAATCCGATTTCACATGCTCGACGATCCGGTCGCGCACTGCCGCAGGAAGAAGATCGACAATCGCCCCGTGAATTTCGCCCGGCGCTGCAAACGACCAGCCTTCCTTTCCATTGAGTGAAACAATTTTTGTAATTTGATCGGCGAGCTCCTTGTGAATGCGGCGGTCCATTTCGGTTGCCAAATGTGTTCGTTCGGCAATGGATCCCGGCCCATGATGAGCTCCCGCGCCGTTGATCGCAGGAAACCGCCCAGCCAAATCGCTCACTTTGTCCACGAATCTTCCGTGCGCGTCGGTAATGTTGAATGCCTGCACCAATTGCAGGCTCGGTCCTCGCGTCGGCGTCTCGTTCACCCGATATGCCTTTAACCCGCCTCGATCAGTGACGATGATAAGCGAGCTCGGTGTCATGACGAATCACTGACCAAAAAATTTTGGCCGCGCATCAAAGGATGCGCTCTACATCTCTATAGACTAATTCGATTCTGGCAACAAGATTGCGTTGCTGAATTTCTCTGCCACGCAACCGGTTACTCGCGGCGAGCGCGTTCTTCCTCTGCGCTCAGGGGAGGAAACTCCACGCGACGTTTCTTCCAGGATTCCTCGCGTGCCTGAGCTTGCGCCCCGCTTACGAGTTGGAGCAAGCAGCAAGCGCGACCGCTAAGATCGACGTCGTCGCCGGAGGCAAAGTTTTTTGGCGCAGCGAGGAAACCGTTCGGGTCCATTGTGTCGAGAATCAATCGCCACTCGAGATGCTCCTGGCCGGGGAGCACAAAAGGGATTGGTTCGTAATGGGCATTAATCAGCAGTAGAAATGTGTCGTCGCGGATTGGTTCACCTTCAAAACTGAGAACATCGATCGTATCGCCACTGAGAAGCATGCCGATACAGCGAACGAATGGCGAAGCCCATTCTTCGTCGCTCATCTCGCTGCCGCCAGGATTGAACCACATCACATCGCGAATCTCGGAACCGCGTATCCGCCGGCCCTGAAAAAATTTCGGCCGGCGAAAGACGGGATGCGCCTTCCGAAACGAAAGCAGCTTTCTCGTAAACTCCAGAAACCGATTTTGCTTTTCGTCGCGCGTCCAATTGAACCAGCTGATCTCGTTATCCTGGCAATAAGCATTGTTGTTGCCGTTCTGCGATCGTCCCCACTCATCTCCGCCGCTCAACATCGGAACCCCCTGGGAAAGAAAAAGTGTGGTCAAAAAATTCCGCCGCTGCCGCTCGCGCAACGCGTTGATCTGCGGATCTTCGGTTGGACCTTCCGCGCCGCAATTCCACGAGAGATTGTTGTTGTCGCCGTCTTTGTTGCCGTCACCGTTCGCCTCATTGTGCTTTTCGTTGTAGCTGACCAGGTCGTTCATGGTGAAACCATCGTGCGCCGTGACGAAATTAATACTGGCGTACGGTCGTCGCCCATTGTGCTGGTATAGATCGGGACTGCCGGTGAGCCGGTAACCCATCTCGCCAACGCGACCCTCGTCGCCTTTCCAAAAACTGCGAATCGCATCGCGATATTTGCCGTTCCATTCGGCCCAGAGCACGGGAAAATTCCCAACTTGATAGCCGCCCTCGCCCACGTCCCATGGTTCCGCGATTAGTTTCACCTGCGAGAGCACCGGGTCCTGGTGAATGATTTCGAAGAAAGCGTGCAGCTTGTTAACGCCGTCCCGATCACGGGCCAGACTCACAGCAAGATCAAAGCGAAATCCGTCCACGTGCATTTCCAAGACCCAATAGCGCAGGCTATCCATCACCAGCTGGAGCGTCCGAGGATGCAGCAGGTTAAAAGTGTTACCCGTGCCCGTGAAATCCAAATAGAACCGTGGTTTGTCCGGAAGCAGGCGGTAATAAGCGAGATTGTCGATCCCGCGGAAACAGAGCGTCGGGCCGAGATGATTTCCTTCGGCCGTATGATTGTAAACTACGTCCAAAATCACTTCGATGCCCGCGGCGTGAAGACTGCGCACCATTGATTTGAACTCGACGACTTGTTCGCCCATTTGCCCGCCGCCGGAGTACTGCGCATGCGGCGCAAAAAATCCGATCGTATTGTAACCCCAGTAATTCGTCAGGCCGCGATCGATTAAGCCCTTATCATCGATATGCGCGTGTACCGGTAGCAGCTCGATCGCAGTTACGCCGAGCTTTTTGAAATAATCAATGGATGCCTGACTACCGAGCGCCGCGTAAGTGCCGCGCAATTCCTCCGGCACGTGTGGCCAAAGTTTGCTGAAGCCCTTCACGTGGAGCTCATAGATGACCGAACTGTGCAGCGGCGTGCCGGGCTTTTTGTCGTCCTGCCAGTCGAATCCGCTATCGATGACGACCGACTTGGGCACTCCCCACGCATCATCGCGAAAGTCCTGAGTCAGATCCTCCTTCTGACCCCCGACGACGTAACCGAACATTTCATCGGACCAGCTCACTTCTCCGGCGATGGCTTTCGCGTAGGGGTCGAGAAGGAGTTTTGAACTGTTGAAGCGCAAGCCGTGTTCCGGGTCGTATGGGCCGGAGACGCGAAAACCGTATAACTGTCCTGGACGCACATCGGGCAGGAACACATGCCAAACCTGATCGGTGCGTTCGGTAACCGGAATGCGGACGTTTTCTTCAGTGGCTTCGATGGTGTCGAACAAGCAAAGTTCAACACCGGTGGCGTGCTCGGAAAAGATGGCAAAGTTGACACCATTCCCCATCCACGTCGCGCCCAGAGGATAGGGGTAGCCGAGGAAAGTCCGTACCGAAGTCATAAACGCGCCGCGCATTTATCCGGCATTGAGTCCCCGTTGGCAATCCGAATGGTGAAATCAATGAAGATCCTGCTGATCATGGACAGGAGATTGGCCCGTGTACGGAAAGCGACGCGAGCGCGCGTCGCACTCCAAAAGCTCGCGCAAAAACTAGAAGTGTCCGCATTGATTTTCGCACTGCCTGCCCGCCGTGGCGGGAAGTGCTTTGGGAGTGCGCGGCGTCTTCGCATCGCTTTCAGTCCGCTGGTCAAGTATCATGCCGGCGGTGTGAGCAAAGTCATCCTCGCCGCGTTCATTGTAATTTGCATTTTAGCGCTCTACTTCTATGCGCATTACAATTGGCATCCGCTACCCGCGGGAACAACCATCGATCGGATTCTCGTGGAAAAATCAGCGAAAAGATTATCGATCTTTCGCGACGGGAAGCAGGTCAAGCGTTATCGAATCGCCTTGGGCCGGAATCCTGTCGGCACGAAGCAGGAAGAAGGCGACATGAAAACGCCGGAAGGAATTTACGAGATCGATAACCGAAATGCGCAAAGCAGTTTTCACCTCGCGCTGCACATTTCTTATCCGTCAGACGAAGACAATGGGCAGGCAGCCGCGCGGGGCGTCTCAGCAGGTTCTGACATTATGATCCACGGAATTCAGAACGGACGCGGCTGGATTGGTGCGTTCCATCGTTGGAAAAATTGGACTGCCGGTTGCATCGCGCTCACCGATGAAGAGATCGAGGAACTCTGGCGTGTGACTCCGAAGGGCACGACGATCGAGATTCGCCCCTGACTGTCACGACGAGTATCGCCGATCAACGCAGAGCTGTAGCCGTGGTCGGTGACCCCGGCCGGCATCACCGATCCCGGCCACAACGGCAGATCTTACAAATCCTGCAGAGCACGCTTCGCTTTTTCTACATCCGATGGCCGCAGAACGATAAGACCTTTTTCCACCGCGCGGCCGCCGGCGAGATATACGTATTCAATATTGACTTCGGCTTCAGCTAGACGCTCGGCGATCTTCGCCAGGACACCTGGTTGGCTCGTGGTTTCGATCATCAGCACTTCGGTCTCTAGCGCCAGTGTTCCCGCCTCGCCCAGAAGCATGAGCGCCTTGGTTGGGTCGCTTACAACCATGCGCACCACTGTGTGATCAACGGTGTCGGATGTAGCCAGCGCGTGGATGTTAATTTCTGCTTTCGCCAGCGCTTCACACACGCGCGCAAGCGCCCCGGGACGATTTGCAAGAAAGACTGCGAGTTGGGTGGCCGTTTCGATGGAGAGCGATGGGTTCATGCTATTTTCAACGTGATGCCGGGAATGGCTTCTGACAACTTAGGAAATCCCAAGCTCTGATTCTGCCTTCACCTTAACCACAAAGAATTTCCCAATCGCGACCAGTGTGTCACGGCATCTTGCGTCTGCGCTAGACCAATCGTGAACTTGAAGACCACTTCGAAAGAATTCGCTAGTCAGGATAATTTCGAGATTGTCGATCCAAAATGGCAACACTTACCGAACGCCGTTCTGTGAAGGCGCGTACTCAGCAGCGGACTATTGGTTTTTTTACGGCATCTTCCATCGTTATCGCCAACATCATCGGCACGGGAATCTTTACCAGCCTTGGCTTTCAACTGGCAGACATTCAATCGGGTTTCCCGCTGCTCTTGCTTTGGATCATTGGCGGAATCGTGGCGCTCTGTGGCGCGCTTTGTTACGGGGAACTCAGTGCCGCGCTGCCTCGGTCCGGAGGGGAATACCATTTTCTATCCCAGATCTATCACCCCGCGCTGGGATTCATGGCAGGATTTATTTCGGGTACCGTTGGGTTCGCTGCACCCATCGCACTGGCTGCCATGGCGTTCGGGACATATTTTGTCGGAGTGTTCGGCGTGGGTTCGCCCGTGGTTCTGTCATTCATTGTTGTCTGGGTGGTAACGGCTTTTCATCTTAGAAGCCTTCAAATTGGCAGCGTGTTTCAAAATTTCGCTACGACTGTAAAACTGCTTCTGATTGGCACGTTGATTATCGCCGGACTATTTGTTCGGACAAAACAGCCCATCAGCTTTTTTCCCGCGCAGGGCGATGGGATGACCATCTTGGGTGAACGGTTTGCGGTGGCGCTGGTTTTTGTGATGTACTCCTATTCGGGTTGGAACGCAGCGACGTACATCACAGGGGAAATCAAGAGGCCGGAAAGGAACGTGCCGAGGTCGTTGTTGGCGGGAACCGGTCTTGTAATTGTCATCTACGTGCTGCTGAATGCGGTCTTCCTGGCCACGACGCCCATCCAGGAATTGAAAGGTCAGATTGAAATAGCGTTGATCGCAGGAAAACATATTTTTGGGACAAACGGCGGGCGGGTTGCGGGGGCGGTCATTTGTCTCGGCTTGGTTTCGGCAATCAGCTCAATGACATGGGTCGGGCCGCGTGTCAGCATGTCAATGGGCGAAGATCATTGGTTGCTGCGCAAGGTCAGTCGCAAGAATCCTCACGGTATTCCGACCAACGCTATTGTGCTGCAATTGCTCATCGTCAACGTTCTTTTGCTTACGCGTAGCTTTGCGAGCGTCATGCAATACGCTCAATTTAGCCTATTACTCTGTTCGCTGTTCGCTGTGCTCGGCGTGATGGTCTTGCGAGTTACACGTCCCGAAATACCCCGGCCTTACCGGGTTTGGGCTTATCCGCTGCCCCCGATTATTTTCAGCGTGCTTACCATCTGGATGATGTTTTATCTGTTACGGTCGAAACCGATCGAATCGTTGGCGGGACTCGCCACCGCACTCGTGGGCGTGTTGTTGTACTTCTGTGTCCGAAACCGCCCGCAACGCTCCTTATGAAGAAACGACGCCTAAGAAAGACCGAACATTTCCAGTTTGCCGGCAGAATCGAAAGCGGCGCCGCGGCGCGCGCGCTCCAAAACGCAAGCGGGATCGGAGAGCGGAAGTTGCAGACACGTTTTGGAGTGCGGCGGTGCTCCGCCGCTTTTTCCCTGGCCATGATCTTGGTGAACATCTTCACCGTTTCCGCGCAGCAAAATTCTCAGATCGCGCCTCGCGCGATTCCAGTGACGCCAAGAGCGCCCGTCGCGGCTGGACCTAATGATATCGCGCGCTTCCTTGCTGGAATGCCTGTGCCGGGGAATTCTCCGCTCGCGCCACTTACGCGCGATCCGGCGTGGCAGGCGCATTCCGCGTTTTTTGAGAGTGAGTTCACCAAGCTCTACCAGCGTCAGCTCCAAAAGCTACACGCGTGGATAGCCACTAATCTTCCTGAGGTAACGCAGCCGACTCCGGTCGCATTTTACATGTTCAGTGGCCCGGATTTTTTGTACGTCGATCAATTCTTTCCCAACGCCTCGGTGTACGTGCTTTGCGGGAAGGAATCAATGGGGCCGCCGCCCGATCCGTTGCGTATCCCGAATCTCTCCGGCGCGTTGGGAAATCTGGAAAACGCAATGAGGTCGTCGTTGAACACGACATACTTCATCACCAAAAACATGAAGGTCGATCTGCAACAGCAAACCCTCAATGGTGTATTGCCGATTCTCTACGTGTTTATCGCACGCGGCGATAAGTCGATAACCAACGTCGCGTTTGGCTCGCTCAACAGCAACGGCGCATTCGAAGAATTCGCGCCGGCTAAGAAAGGCGGCAGCACTCCCGGAGTGCGAATCCGTTATACCGACAATCAATCGGGCAATTCACAAACCTTGTATTATTTCACCACCGATATCTCTGATGGCGGCATCAAGTCGACGCCTGGTTTTTTAAAATTTTGTCAACGACTTGGGATCGGTTCGAGTTTTCTGAAGTCTTCTTCGTATCTGATGTTCGAGCAGGGCTTCACAACCATCCGCAATTTCATCCTCGACCATAGCAACCGAATCGTGCAGGACGACTCCGGAGTCCCGCTGGCTTATTTCGATCCAAACAAATGGAACCTGCGTCTTTTTGGCGTTTACCTCGGCCCGATCGACCTCTTCAAGCAACATTACCAGCCCAGGCTTCAGGAACTTTTTCGGCAAGGCAATCCACCTCCGCTCGACTTCGGGTTCGGTTATCGCTGGAACTACAAGGAAGCCAATTTAATCGTGGCGGGACGGAAGTGAACGCTCTCATGTCGAGCGGAGTCGAGACATCTCGTTGCAGAACCCAATGGCAGTGCCACGGGATTTAATTCCCTCACTTTCTATTCGCTCAGCCTGCGGCCCGCCCGTCCGTGTCGCGGCTTCCCCAGCCTGCTCCATTCTCGACTTTGCTACATGACAAGCGGAGAAATCCTTGACCGCTAAAACCTGCGAAACCACGAATAGGGAAAATCGTCTCCCGGGCAATCAGTCGGCCAACGTGGTGGATTCATTTCGCGGTGTGGCCGCACAGGAATCGCGCCCCTGTCGGTCTTACCGCAACGTTCTCGTAGATAGCGGATGAGTTCCTCGCATGCGTCAAGCTGTGCGCGCGTCGGCTGGCCACGATTGAAATCGCCGACCAGACAAATGCCGAGCGATATGTTGTTCAGATAATCGCTATGCACGTGCCCGCCATTGATCTGGCGACGCCAGCGATCGCCCACTTCAATCTGGCCGTTTCCCGTGGAGGTTCCGTTCCCAATCACAAAATGATAGGCGAGACCATTCTGCATTCGGCGCACGTGCCGGTGATAATAATCGAAGACACGCGCATTCCCCTGCCGTGTGCCGCTGTTATGCACCACAATGAATTGCCAGCGACGCCGTTTCACCGGCGCGCGTCGGATCGCGTCGATCACGGATCGCGTCAGATAACGATAGTTCCCCGAACTGCGAGACCAGGGCCAGAAACCTCTTTTCGGAGGAGGCGACGGTGGGGGCTCGAGACCCTGCTCTTCTTCCAGGCCAGATTTTTCGATGACAACCTGAGCACGCTCGCCGCTTGGAGCACGCGGGCCTTTTTGTTCGGGAGAAGGCGTCGGCGCCGCGACCCCGATAGTCTTGGGCGCTGGAGTTGCGCGCTCGGACACGGTAGCAGGCTCTTCCGTAGGGAGCGGTGGCGTTTTTTCCGGCCTTGGTGTTTCCTCGTTTCGGGCCGATTTGGATTTCCCCGGTTCCTTCGTTTTGCGCGAAACCTCCTTGGATTTCTTCTTCGCGGATTTCGGTTTCGGTGTAGGCGTATGGTGCCGCTTTGATTTTGAGGAAGCGGCCTCGGGCGATTCGCGCGGTGTCGGCCTTGGCGTCGCGTCTTCTTCGTCGTCAGATTTTGGCTTTGCTTTGCGAACACGCGGGGATTCTTGTGCGTCTTGCGATTCGCTATTGTCGCTGGTCGACCCTTGTTTTGCTGACTTTGCTTTGCGGATTGGCGTTGGTGATTTTTTTTCTGAAGGGTCTGTTTTCTCTTGCGACTCGTCGTTTGCTAATTTCGCGTGGGGAATTGCGGTTGGAGCTTTTTCAGAGGTCGCAGAAGCCTTGTGTTTTTTCGCCGATTTGTCCCTCGACGCTTTTGCTTCCGGGCTCGGAGATTTTTTTGGTTTCGGAGACGGCGAAGAATGCGCCTCGCTCTGCTCGGACTCCTCGTGTCGGCTTTTTTCTTCGGCATCGACTTGCGCACCGAGGAGCCTTCCAAGGATTACGCCAGAAACGAACGCAGTTGTGAGCCAAAGGCGAAAGGGCACCACTGCGACGGAGCGTAACAGAGCGCGCGAGGCGATCAACCAGATCGTTAAAAAAGTTACAAAGTTACAAGGTCAGCGCGCCGTTCCTTTTTAACTTTTTCTTTTTAACTCATTAACTCGTCGCCGCAGGCTCTGGCGTCGCAGGCGCAGCCGCACGCATTTTTTCGCCTTCACGCCGAAGAATGGCGTTTAATTTACCACCCAGCAATAGCAACAGACAGGTCAGATACATCCACGTAAGCAATACAACGATGGACGCCAGCGCCAGATACGTCGGGTTGTAGCGATCATACCGCGCCACATAGAGCTGAAAGAGTTTCGTCGCGATGATCCAGCCGACCGAAAAGAAAATCGCGCCGGGCAAAGCCTGGCGGACGGTCAAATAATTTTCAGGCGTCAGGAGATAAAGCGCGAGCGCGAGAATGACCAGCGCCACAAAGGTAAAGGGCAGATTGAGCGTTGTGATCCATGCTTGCAGCGGAAAGGCCAGTTGAAAATTGACTTCCGCAAGGCCGGCCAGCCGTTCGCCAAAGACGATTGCGTTGAAGCAGAACACGATGATGATCCCAAACCAAAACAGCATGAAAAATGAGATGATATACTTCGACCACCAATGCGGATCTTCCCGCATTCCGTACGTATGGCTGAGAGCGCGCGAGGTCGTCGCGATGAAGACAGTCCCGAAATAAATTCCGAGAATGATGCCCGCGTTCGCGAGCAGCCCGCTCGAGCCTGTCACCACCACATTTGCCATCGCAGAATCGAGAATGTCCTGCACTTTCGGATCCGGAGGCATGAAGCTTTTCAAGAGTAGAAACATCCGATGCAATTTGGTCGGATCGGTGCCGAACAAACCGAGCAGATGCCAGAGAAACAGCGATCCGGGGGCCAGCGCAAAGAGAAGCAGATACGCCATCTGTGCGGCCAGTCCGGTTGTGGTATCGGTTGCTGTTTCCCAAACCAGACGGCGCAGTACCCGCCAGACGAAGCCCAGATATTTCATCTTCACCGAGAGTTTACTTTGCCGGATGTAAATATCCATTAAACTCCGAATGCTTCGGTCAACGTCCGTTCTCTTTACCTCGTGAGGCGATTTCCCAATGCGCGTCACGTTGGCCTGACAAACTGTGAAAAAACGAATATTGATCCTCACGGCGAGCTTCGGGGAAGGTCACAACAGCGCTGCGCGTGGAATTCGCGATGCTCTTTCCCGCGTCGCCCCGGAAGGGACGGAGGTAGAATTGCACGATTTGTTTGCCGAAGCCTATGGGCCGGTGAACGAGCTCGTGCGAAAAAGCTATTTGGCGGTCGTCAATTTCGCGCCTGGCGCATGGGGGGCGGTTTATCGCTGGCTCGATGGCAAGAAAGATTTCGATGCAGCATTCGCGCGTTTTTCGCGGCTCGAGGATCACTTCGCCGCATTGCTCGAGCGTTTTCAACCAGACGTGATGATTTGCACGTTCCCGGCTTATCCGAACGTACTCCGACGAATTCAGGAACGAAACTTCGATTGCTCACTCGCCTGCAAAATTGTCGTTGTAGTCACGGATTCAATTACCATCAACGCGGCCTGGTATCGGTGTGCCGCCGATTATTTTCTCGTTGCGAACGAGCAAAGTGCCTCGGTCTTGCGAACAGCCGGAGTCGCCGTGGAAAAAATCGAGGTGTTTGGTTTTCCTGTAAGTCCAAAATTTGCCGATTCTGCACGGTCAAATCGCGTTTTACCTCCGCACAACTCTGAGCGCCGTGTTTTATACATGATACACGCGGCCACTCGCGGCGCACCGGAACTGGCGCACCGCCTCGCCAAGCTGGGTGTCGATCTCACCGTGACCATTGGCCGTGCGGATACACTCATGCCCGACATCGAAGCCGCGACCGGAAACAAGGCAAAGGTCATTGGCTGGACTGATGAACTTCCGCGCATGCTTCACGACAGCCATTTGCTCATCGGAAAAGCCGGGGGCGCGACGGTCCAGGAAACGATCGCCGCCGCCTGTCCGATGATCATCAATTACGTCGTCGCCGGGCAGGAGGAAGGCAACGCCCGGCTGATCGTCGAAACGAATTCGGGTGTGATCGCAGATTCGCCACGAGAAGTCGTCGCACAGGTACAGCGCGCGTTTGCTGAAGACGCGAGACAATGGCGCGAATGGTCCGCAAATATCAGCAAGCTTAGCCGACCGCGCGCGGCGCTCGATATCGCCCGGTTCTTGCTATCGCTTTAGTCCTCTTAACCACGAATGAACACCAATCGACACCAATAATTGGTGCGTTGAAACCGCGGGTTAGTGAGAGAAAACTTCCTGACCGCTACTGAATGTTCGCAGCACTTCCAATTCTGGCGAGAGAACGACCAAATCCGCGTCTGCATCCACCTTCAGACAGCCTTTGGCTTCAAAGCCGACAGCACGCGCAGGATTTTCCGTGGCCATCATGACGGCTTCGTGCAGCGGAACGTTTACTTTCATCACCATCGTGCGCACAAGATCGATCATGCGCGAGGCGCTGCCCGCGAGTGCCGAGTGATCGGCAAGTAAACAGACGCCATCCTCCACGACACAATCCCTTCCAAAAAGCGAGAACTGCGATTTATCCGGCAATCCAGCGCCCGCGGTTGCATCGGTTACGAGACAAATTCCACGCGGTCCTTTTGCGCGGTACAACATTTTCATCAACGTTTCGGAAACGTGATGACCGTCGGCGATTAGTTCGCAACTGATTCGTGGTTCGCTCAACGCAAACTCGAGTAAACCACCGACGCGATAAATGCCGCGGCGACGCGCGCTCGACATGCAGTTGAATGTATGTGTTACACTGTGCATGCCTCGTGCGAAACCTTCTTGCGCCTGCTCGTCCCATGCATCGCTGTGGCCTCCGCTGACACTGATCCCGTGCGCGTGAAAATTCTCGATCGCCTCAAACGCGCCCCGCAGCTCGGGCGCGATCGTGATTCGTTTGATCACGTCAGCGTAGTCGAGCAGTTGCTGGACTGAAGCGCGCGACGGATTTTCAATAAATTCGGCGCGCTGTGCCCCGCATTTGGCTTTCGAAATAAACGGGCCTTCTACATGAACGCCAGCGATCTGTTTAATCGAACAACAACACTCACGGATGGCACTTAGAACATCGGCAATGCTATCGAGTGGCGCCGTTGCCGTTGCCAGCAAAAGCGAAGTCGTGCCGCCGCTGGCATGATAATCGCAGACGGCTTGAAACCCTTCCGCAGAGGCTTCCATGGCGTCGTGGCCAAGTGCGCCGTGCACGTGAAGATCGATGAAGCCAGGCGCCAGATAATTTCCGTGAAGATCAAGAACGAAGCCGGCGGGAGCCGAGCGACGTAGACGGGCGGGCCGAGAGGGTGGCGAGCTGGGAGGAGAGCCATCAACCTCTTTCGCGTGGGCATGGCCATGCTCGGCGATTGCGGCGATTTTTCCGTTCTCAACGACGACCTCAAGACCATCGCGAATGCCGTCGGGAAAAATCAAACGCGCGTTCTGGAAAATCATATTCGGTCTGGCCGTCGCCAAAGTTCAACCCTCACGAAGGAACGATGAAAAAGAGGCCCGCGAATCACGCAGATACACGCGAGAAACATCCCGGAGAATGAGACAATCATTCGCGTTAATTCCGTCATTCGCTGGGAAAAGCTGCTTTTCTCTCTACGGGCTTAGCAATCGTGCGTACCAATTTAGAAAAACTTGGCCAAAGAACATCCAGCTCAGCGCACCGAACGCCAGATAAGGTCCAAAGGGCAGCTTTGCCGACCAGACCCGTCTTCCGACGACCAGCGTGATCAGGCCAACAATCGAACCGAGAAGTGATCCCGCGAAAAGACTAAACAACACCGCGCGCCACCCAAGAAATGCGCCAATCGCAGCGAGAAATTTCAAGTCGCCGCGGCCCATCGCCTCGCGGGGAATCACCAGTTCGCGCGCTACGCCCGAAATCTGCGTCACATCATCGAGCATGAACACTTGGCCTTCAGGGGAGACGCGATCGTAGCGAAAGTCCAGCGTCACATTCCCGTATGCGTGGTGGTCGATCCTGGCCTCTTCGCACTCAAGCAATAATCGGTCTTTTTCCCGGGCAAAATAGTCACTCCACAGGCTTTCCTCGGTGCCGACGACAAGATCGGCGTCGTCTCCGCGTTTTGTCCATGTAAACGGTGTTGGGGCGTCGAATTGAATCCTTTTTCTTCCAAAAGCGATTTTGCCCGCTTCGAGAACAATCAACAAAATTACGTAGCCCAACGCTGCAGCGAGAAGAGAGCGAACGCATGCGGCGATCCGCGAATCCGTCTCCATCAAAGCCGGCACTGCCACGCTGCAAACGACGCCCGCAACTATTCCCCCGATGGTCACACGGTCTGGAATGATGAAATGTTCCAGATCGATAAACGTTCCAACGAGCAGAAGCGAAGCGAAAATCCAGTATGCAATCGCCATCTGCCACGGAAAGCTTTGCCAGATCGCGAGGAACAACAGCGCCGTGATCAGTTCCACCGCGAAATAGCGAAACGCTATTTTTGCGCCGCAATTTGCACAACGACCCCGGAGAAAAATCCAACTGACCAACGGCAGATTCCGATGCCATGGGATCGGCTGCCTGCAGGCCGGGCAAAAAGAACGGCGCGGCTTGTTAATCGAAAGATCGGCAGGCCACCGATAAATGCAGACGTTCAAAAACGACCCCACTGCCGCGCCGAGAACAAACGCAAACGCTCGGAAGAGAAACTCGTAAACAGAATGATCCACGCAACTAATTGGTGATCGACCTGGAGCTGCGGCGCTCCATTAGCCATGCAATCCAGATGCAGCTTTCATAAAGCAGGCACATCGGGAGCGCCATCGCGACCAAGGTCAGAATGTCTGGTGTCGGCGTGATGATCGTCGCCAGAATAAATATCAGCACGACAGCGTAAGGTCGTGTGCGCGCCATGAACCTGTAGGTAATCAATCCAAATCGAACCAGGGCCAGCACGACCACTGGCAATTCGAAAGCCAACCCGAAACCGATCGTAAATCGCGTCACAAAGGAATAATATTGTTGCACCGTCCAGGTGGGTGCCCAGCCAAGTGACTCGGTGTCGCGAAAGAAAAAAAGAATCGTCTTCGGCAACAACCAAAAATAACAAACGGTCACACCGAGAAGGAAGAGCGCGAAGCTCACTAAGATAGCCGGAAACAAGAAGCGTTTTTCTACGACGGTCAGCGCCGGCAGCACAAACTCCGCCATGAAATAGAGCAGAAGCGGAAAGGAGATAACGATGCCGGCGTAAAACGCCAGATGAAACGAAATCACGATAGAATCGGTGATGCCGAGAGCTTTGAGCGTTCCGATTTGTGAACCGACGTCCCGCAACGGTGCCTGCAGTACCCGCACAAGTGTCGAGCGGAATGCGAAGCAAACGATCATCGCCGCAACGAGCGTGATCGCCATCTTTACGATCGTCCAGCGCAAGTCTTCCAAGTGCTCCAGAAACGGCTTGGATGTTTCCCTCTCCGGTTGCTCGCGAAATTTGAAAATGTCTCTCAGGGCCATTGGATCAAAATACGAAATCCGAATATCGAAATCCGAAATAACCGCCAATAATCAAATCCAGAGCGGTCAGCACTCTTTAACGGGAAGGAGATCACGGGCCCAGAGCCGCGCCCAAATGCTTAGCGTGTTGGCATCGCGAATCTCGTTCTCGGCGATCATTCGCCGAATTTCCTCTACGCTAAATTCGCGGCAATCGAGAATCGATTCTCCTTCGTCTCCGGCCGCTCGCTCTTTACACTTCTGTACCGGGTGCGCCAAAAAGAAGTGACCGCGTTCATCGGTGAAGCCAGGTGAGGTAAAGTACTCGCCCAGCGCGATGAGCTCACCATTCTTGGCAAGCTCATAGCCCGCTTCCTCGCGAAGTTCGCGCAGCGCAACTTGCCCAGGGGTTTCCCGGGCGGGCCCGTCGATCTGACCCGAGGGCATTTCCCAAATTGCTGTGCGAATCGGAATACGCTCCTGGTGAATGAGAACGATTTTGCCGTCTCGCGTCATCGGCGCAATGATCACGGCTGCTTTACGGTGCACAACTGTCCACGCTCGTGGGAGCGAACGCGCGGGTGTTCGCACATGGTCGGTCACAACTTCGAGATGCGCGTTGGCGAAATGCCGCTCACTCGACACGGTTTCCCAGCTGTTTTGCATAACGGGTGAAGTGTAGTGGCCGCTGTCCTCAGCGGCAAACATTGTAAGCGCTGTTGTAGCGGCGTTTGCGTCAAACGCCGAAGACCTCCGATCCTGAACGCAGGCGGCTCGCCGCGGCGAGTGCCTCTACAATTTCGCCTTCCAGCGCTTGATCCGTGCCGCGACGTTCTCAGGTGACGGAGCGCCGATCGCGCGCCGCTGCGCAAGCGAACCCCGAACATCGAAAATCTTCGCTACGTCATCTTCGAAGTGTGGCGAAAACTTTTTCATTTCAGCGATGCCGATTTGATCCAGCGGAATGCTTTTCGCAAAGGAGCGCACAACAAGCTCTCCGACGATTTGGTGCGCCTCGCGAAAAGGCACTCTCTTTTTCACCAGGTACTCGGCCAAATCGGTCGCGAAAAGATTTGGGTCCCGAGTAGAACTGTTCCATGCGTTCACGGTTGATTTTCAATTCTGGCAACATCGCAGCAAAAACGTCCAACGCGCTTTTGATTGTATCGACGGAATCGAACAGCGCTCTCTTGTCTTCCTGCATGTCGCGATTGTAAGAAGAAGGAAGCGCTTTCATCGTGGTTAAGATCGAGATCAAATTTCCGTAAAGGCGGCCCGTCTTGCCGCGCGTCAGCTCCGCCATGTCCGGGTTCTTCTTTTGCGGCATAAGGCTGGAGTGCGTTGAAAATGAATCGCTAAATTCCAGAAAACCGAATTCGGTCGTGCTCCAGATGATTAAGTCTTCGCTCAAGCGAGAGAGGTGCAGGCCGATCATGGCGAGGCAAAAAAGAAATTCGCATACAAAATCGCGGTCGCCGACGGCATCGACGCTATTTTGGCTCACGCTCGAAAAACCGAGGTCGCGCGCAATTCTCTCGCGATCGAGAACGATGGTCGATCCGGCGAGCGCTCCAGATCCGAGTGGAAGAACATCCGTTCGCGCGAGGCAGTCACGAAGCCGATTCGCGTCGCGCTCAAAAGCCTCCATCTGTCCAAGCAAATAATGCGAAAAAGTGATCGGTTGCGCGCGCTGCAAATGCGTGTAGCCGGGCATTACGACATCAATGTGTCGCTCCGCAACGTCGAGCAGGGCGGTTTGCAAACTTCGCAAGCGACCTGACACTTCCGCGATCTCTGCTTTTACGTAGAGCCGCAGATCGAGCGCGATCTGGTCGTTTCGGCTGCGTGCTGTGTGAAGCTTTGCGCCCGCAGCTCCGATTCGCTTCGTCAGCGCAGCTTCAATGTTCATATGCACGTCCTCGAGCGATGCGTCCCATTCGAATTTGCCAGATTCGATCTCCTTCTCGATCACCTGCAATTTGCTTTCGATTTGACGCCGCTCGGCTGTAGTTATGATTCGCGCCCGAGCGAGAGCGGCGGCATGCGCGATCGAGCCAGCAATATCGTGTCGATAAAGTCGCCAATCGAAGGAGACGGATTCGCTGTAGCGCTGCGCGAGTTCTGCAGCGGGTTGGCTGAATCTTCCTTTTCGCATCGCTCTCTTGGGACCAACAATCGCCGGGATCACCGATCCCGGCTACCGGTTCGCTTTGTGGATAGGTTTCAAGCGACGGATGCAGTTCGCGTTACAGTTACCGATACGTGCTTGGCGTCTTCCAAAGGAAATTTTCGCAGCTCAACTGTGACTTTTTGGATGCGGAAAGTTTTCACCAAATGCGTCGCCAATCGGTCGGCAAGTGTCTCGATCAGATTTGTCGATTGATCGCGAACAAAATTCTTCGTTTCCTCGGCAACAATCGAATAATTGACCGTGTTGTCGATCTGGTCGGCCATGTCGCGCTGGTCGTAATATGGCCAGAAAGAGATGCTGACGGTCAATCGCTGCGGGGTAGCGCGTTCTTTTTCCGGAACTCCAATGCGCGTGGAAATCTCTAGCTGCTCGATATGAATTTGATCGGAAAGCGGATTGGGTTCGTTGGGCATTTGGCAAGATTACCCGGTTGCTGACCAGAGCAACATTCGTTTCGTCGCCAGCTATCGCTTACTTCGGCGCGAGCGAGGCGACAATCTTGTCGAAGCGTGGATCGCCGCGCAATGGATCCCAGCGTGGATGCAGACGTAATTCGCCGTAGCTCAAATAGCCGGGGATGTTTGTGGCAACGGCTAGCTGTTGTAACGCAAGATCCTTCTCGCCTGTCCACGCATAAATGAGCGCCAAATTTTGCGCCAACTGCGCACCGATGATCGCATCTTTCGTTACCGGCAATAGCTCGACTGCACGGCGGCCTTCTCGAATTGCGTCCTCTTTGTTGCCGAGAGCGGCGTCAGCCATTCCGAGCACACAAAGCGCTTCTGCATAGTTCGGTTGCTCAGCGACCAGCTTGGCCGCTTCGTTACGCGCGTTGATAAACGCAGCAGCGCGCCGCTGCTTGATCGGCTCCCATTTGGGCAACTACGCCTTCGCACCAGACACGCGGAAATGGAACAGTGTCATCGTAACATCCAGCAATCGGTAGCACAGCCAGAGCGCGACGCGCGCCATCGAAATCGCGTGCACATAGACGATCCGGAAAGCCAAAACTCCGCTATGTTTGTGGCTTCGCGCGGATCCTCGGCGATGATTGCCTCTATTGTCGAGAGTGGCGCGCGGGGGTCGGCATGCCACTCGAGTTCAATTGCCGAACGTTGAAGCTCGTAACGGTGCGTCTTTGGGAGAAATCGTGATTGCGCGATCCAAGACGCGCTCTTGGTCGGCATAACGGCGCAGAGCCCGATAAGTATTAGCCAGTTGTTGAAGCAGCTGCCCACCAGGGTTTTGCGGATCGAGTTCGATAGCATGCTCTAGATTTTTGATCGATTCAGGCCAGCGGCCTTGCCGTCGATCGATATAACTAGCCACTGCAAACACCCACGGCTCGTTAGGCAGACTCTTCTGTGCCAGACTAAGTTCGTTCCGAGCGCGGTCGTAATCGAGATAACCCCAATACAAATGCTTGGCGAGGGCGAGATGCGATTCACCTGAATTTGGAAGTAGGCGGGTGAGCGATTGGATTGCTGCTTCGGCCAGGGCCAGGCGCGCCGAAGTGTGATCTGTTCCCACGAAGTAGATCAAATCATGAGCTTGGGCAAGTTGGTAATACGCGAGTGCAAATGCGGGATCGCGTTCGATCGCGCTATTCAGCAGACGAACGGCCTCGACCAAGCCCTCCTGCAAAGGAGTACTGAAAACAGCAGTAGCGATGAGTGTTTTGGCCCGAATGTATAGATCGTGAGCAACTAGATCGGCCGTTGGTTTCTGCTCGATGGCCGCTTTCTCCTGTGGCGAGAGCTTGGATTTGAGTTGAGAAACGATACGTTCGGCGATCTCACTTTGAATTGCGAACACGTCCGCGAGATCGCCGTCATAGCTCTCCCCCCATAGCTGGCGATACGTGCGCGCATCGACCAACTGAGCGTTGACGCGCACGCGATTACCGGAGCGCTGAACGGTTCCTTCCAAGACGTTCGCCACCCCGAGTTCGTGACTGATCTTGCGAAGATCGCGCGCGATCCCGCTCTTATATTGCATCACAGAGGTGCGGCTGATCACCTTCAGATCGGCAACCCTGGCTAGGTTCGTTAGAATTTCGTCTTGTACGCCATCCGCGAAGTATGCATTGTTCGGGTCACGGCTGAGGTTGTCGAAGGGCAGAACCGCGATGGATTTCGCTGGCGACGCTTGAAGGAAAAAGGTCGAAACAGTGACAGTCAGCCCGACTGCGATCCCGAGTACCGCGAGTGATAGCACAGGTTTTGGCCAACGGCGCGCCCTGATCGGACGGGTGCTAACAGCTGAAGTGGCTCTTCTTCGTCCTTGCTGGAGTTTTTCGGGGATTTGCGGATTGCCGAGGCCATCTTTATAAAGGTTAAACAAGTGCAGGCGCAGCCCATTCTTCACCTCGCACTCGCCCAAGTCGTGCAAGTGCGCCCGCCAGTGGCGATACTCGGTCAAATCCTCGGCCACGTGCTTAGACAGAAGAATGTGCCCGGCATCACCGCAATCCATCACTCGCTGCGCTATATTGATTCCCGCTCCGGCGATGTTTGTCCTGTCATTGACATCAGTAGTTCGACCGACGGGCCCGCTATGAACGCCCATCCTGACTTGGATCTGCGGATGATCTCGCAAGGTTCTGCTAATCTCCAGCGCACATCGCACCGGTTCTTCTGGACTGTGGAAAAAGAGAAGCGCCATGCCATCGCCGGTAGGCACCCGGATGAGTTCGTCCCTTGCTTCTGCAGCGTGAAAAGATTCGGTGCTCCGCACGATTTGCTTCAACCGTTGCAGCAATTCGATCTGCTCGTTCACGAGCAGTTTTGAATAACCGACCACATCGATTAATAACAGGTGTGCGATTTCCAGCTGGAGATCGGGCGTCGGTTCCGCGGGCGTGTCTTGCGGGTTCACCCTTTAGTACTACGGATTCTAACAGTGGTGGTTACGGTGGTCGAGAGGAAATGGGAATTTGCACAAACTCAAACGCGCATCCAAAATTAATGTGCTTCTCCTAATTGACGAGCGCCTTTCCTACAGTCCCAGGTTGATACGTTCGCAGCTCTGTGCGCATAAGACCAGGGCCGAACGCCGCGACGTTGAGAATAATCATCACAAGGGAGAAAAGGTACATTCCCATCGCGAGTCCGATCAGGAGGTGCATTCCGCAGATACAAATCAACCAGGTACTGCGCGTTTTGTTGTTCCAAATAAAGAATGGATATCCAGTTTCGAGCAGACAAATAACAACCCCTACAATTGGGAAAACTAACTGCCCTCGAACAAGTATCTCGGGATCGATGATGTTAAACGGCGGACCTATTAGCGCTCGCCATATACTCGAACCATTCCACCATCCGCTTCCGAGGCATTTTGTTAGGCCACTGAAAAAATAGATGACACAAAGATGCACCTGTAACACGCGCCGAAAAAAACCGAGTAACTGTCGATCTTTCGGTCGCCGTTTCCGCCATCGCCAATCGAGCGAATATCGATCCGGCAGCGGCGACAACATTAAGTAGAAAAGTCCAATCGTCATAAAGTTATCCACACCATACGACACGAACCCTCCGCTCTCCGCTGCACATAAATGCGCAAACCACGCCAGTATCGCGGAGAGCCGACAAGCAAGCCCGAGGAGAAGGCTGCAGCCAGCAACAAGTAAACAAATCCACGCAACAGCAAGGACAGCCCCTTCACGCAGGCCAAGATGCTCTCCGAGCGCAACGAACCAGCTCAATCTCGGGACAAAATGACTTTCCACGGAAAGAAGTGCTTCTGCCACGTTACGGCTGCTTACTCCCGCTCCGCCAAGCAGATCATTCCAGTCGTTTCGCAACGTTAGGGAATAAAGCGTTATTTGAAGACCGAGGCCCAGCCGCAGGATAACCAGCCAATTATCGGTTTCGACAGGAAACAGAAATCCGAATAGTCGTTCCTTAAACGCTTGCATTTTCTTAGCGATCTTTCGGCTTGGCAGGCTCGTTTTGGAGGCTGAAATCGTAGGCGTACAAGAACTGGTACGATTCTCTTTTCCCTTCCTCGAACTCGTGCACGCTTGGTAACCTGATCGATCCAAATATCGCGCGAATTGTCTTCACCTCGGGATGCTCGCGCCAAATGGATGCCGCCAGCATTTTCACCAGATGCTCCCGAAGAGCGTCGTAGGGGGTGCGCCCGATCTTGTCCAGCAGACTGGCCAGGCGCAAGCCGGCCGCGGCGCCACTGACCGGTGGCAGCTCGTATTCCACTCGGCCATCGGGATAGTGTAACTCGAAAACGAGCTTGTAACTGCCAGGCACATTTGGCGCAAAATAGCCATAACCGGTTTCGATTCCGGCAAGATGAAGATAAGTTACGAGCGCTTGTCGGATCGCATTTGACGCGGTCAAATGTTGGCCCAGGGCGACGGAAACAGCCGTCTCAGCTTTCTGCGAAAAACTCTTAAATGAAGCAGGAAAAATCGTTGGTCCCAGCGCCACCAACAGCAGCGTTTCCCTACACGAAAATGAAAAGATCAGCAGGAAATGCAGGGCGAACCACGCCGCGTAAACATATTTTTGCCGCAAGATCCGTCCAGTAGTCAGTGCGTAGGAGGCGGCGTTGGCGTTGCGAGAGCGTCCAGAACCTTCTTTACGTCCTCTATGCTAGCAGCGGCAACCTTCATTGTAACATGAGGATCGTTCCCGGCAGATGCTCCAGCCGCTGCGTCGTCCGCGACTTTGGATTTTGTGACCTTAACAGTCTTAAGCATTTCTACACAAGGTTTAGCATTGTAGGGTTTTTCGCCGTCGGCTTTCAGTTTACGAATCTCGTAAGTACCTCCATGCTGACAAACCTGTTTCAATGCTTCGTCGAACTGATCCTCGGTCGTCCACTCAACGTACGTCGTCTTGAATAACGTCTTAGTTCCAATGTACAGAAGGAGTTTTTGGTTGGGGACGAGTTGAACGCTGCAGCTGACGACCACAACGGTCGCTAGTACCGGCAAATGCAACAAATGCGAATGTTCCGGATGGGGTTTTCATAGAAGAGCCACCGACGGGCCTCGGCGTACGTAGTTCTTACCTTGTTCTCCGGAAACGACGGCACGAAGTTCTCGAAAACATCTAGCACAGCTACACTGCTGTGGAGCTGGCGCCCATCCTGCCTACCTATTGAAAAGCTACGCGAAGACCAGACGCCCACGAATGACGCGAATGGACGCACTTACTCGTTTGACTCCGGGCATCTTAATTGGCAAACATAAAGTTAGGATTACAG
The DNA here is from genome assembly GCA_963840135.1 of uncultured Verrucomicrobiae bacterium. Lineage (GTDB taxonomy): Bacteria > Verrucomicrobiota > Verrucomicrobiia > Chthoniobacterales > UBA10450 > Udaeobacter. The sequence goes on from CAWIXX010000012.1 coordinate 117,820, forward strand.
GCTGGCACTCTCGAGCACACGGAAGTTGGAAGCGATTCGAATGCGCCGGGCGAACTGTGCGTGCCTACCTTGACGTGATGACGCGCGCATTGAGGTTGAATGCGCTATGAGAACGGTCTGGCGCGTTTTTGCTTATTTGAAGCGATATCCGTGGATGGCTGCGGGGACGTTGACCTGCGCGATTCTCGGCACGCTGATGGTGATCGTTTTCCCTGCAGTCACGAAATTGGTCATCAACGACGTGGTGCGCGCGAATCGACCGGATAGATTGCTTCCGCTAATCGGACTCGCGGCGATGGCATTTCTTTTGCAGCACGGGTTCAACGTGCTGCGCATCATCCTAAACAACACGTTTGAACAAAAAGTGATCTTCGATTTGCGCAGCGATTTGTATTCGCACATCCAACTGCTGCCGCTGCGGTGGTTCGACAATCGCGCCACGGGCGATCTGATGACGCGCGTAATCGAGGACGTCAACTCGGTCGAACGCGTGTTGATCGACGGAATCGAGCAGGGCGTCGTCGCCATTCTGCAGGTGTTCATTGTTGTGGGAATGATGTTTTATCTGAATGCGAAGCTGGCGTTGCTTGCGCTCGTCCCATTCCCGCTGCTTATCGCCGGCACGCTCACCTATACGCTGACTGCGCATCGACGGTATCGTTTGCAGCGCCGGGCTTCGTCAGACATGAACGCGCTACTGCACGATAATCTGGCAGGCGTCCGGCAGATCAAAAGTTTCGTACGCGAGAACGACGAGCACGCGCGGTTTAACCGGGTAAGCGACCAATTGCGACGCGCCACACTCGTAGTGATGCGGGTATGGGCGATTTACAGCCCGTCGATGTCGCTGTTTGAATCGATTGGCGCGCTGCTGGTACTCGGGTTTGGCAGTCACGCGGTGCTTACGGGTTCGATGCAGATCGGCGATCTGGTCGCGTTTCTGATTCTACTCGCATTTCTCTACGATCCCTTGAGCCGACTGCATCAGCTCAATCAACTTGTGCAGGCCGGACGCGCGGCGGGCGAGCGTGTATTTGAAATTCTCGACGAACCGGCTGAGGCGGGCGCTGTAGCCCTGACTGGCCATGGCCGGCCGTCGATGGGTGCTGAGCCTCAGCGTAGTCCAATCCTCGGAGATATTCGCTATCAGGACGTGAGCTTTAGCTACGTGGAAGGATTGCCCGCGCTGAGGAATATTTCCTTTCACGCGCCGCCAGGTGCGACCGTCGCGCTGGTGGGCGCAACCGGCGCCGGTAAGTCGACCGTGGTGAATCTGCTCGTGCGTTTCTATGAATTCACCAGCGGACAAATCTACATCGATCGGAAACCGATTCGCGAATATGACCTGCGTGCGTTGCGCGAGGCGATCGGTGTGGTGACGCAGGAAAGTTTTTTGTTCAACGGATCCATTCGCGAAAACCTCCTCATGGGAAAACCGCAAGCGACTGACGCGGAATTATGGCGCGCGGTGATTGCGGCGAACGCGCAGCAATTTATCCAACGTTTACCAGGCGGCTTGGAAAGCGTCGTGGGCGAGCGTGGAGTCAAATTAAGCGTAGGCGAAAAGCAACGACTCTCCATTGCCCGCGCGCTGTTGAAAGATCCGCCGATTTTGATTCTCGATGAGGCGACTGCGAGTGTGGACACTGCGACGGAGCGCCTGATCCAGGAAGCGCTCGAGCGTCTGATGGCCAACCGCACGTCGATTGTCATTGCGCATCGGCTTTCGACGATTGTGCGCGCGGATCAAATCCTGGTACTCGATCATGGCCGGATCATTGAGCGCGGCACACATGACAAGTTGCTATCATTCGGTGGAAAATATACGCGGCTGTGCCAGCAAAGTTTGCTCGAAACCTCCCCGCTGCGGGAAACAGAACCGCCGGCAGAAATTGTCGCTTCACAGACAGCCGAGACAGAAGAAGAACTGCCAGTCTGCTGACAGAGAGATTTCGTGGGAACGACCACGAGACTCTTCTGCCTGGTCTTTATTTAGCGGCGTGCAACCTCGTTAGGCACACCGGCTTCATCAAGCTTCGGCGTGGCAGGCCGATCACAGATCTATGTTCCGACACGCTGAATGACCGCTTCATATTTTTCTTTTAGCTCAGCGTATCGTCGCTCGGCTTCCATCAGAGCGCGGCGCTCTTCTTCCAAGTTTTGTTCGAGATCACGAATCTGTTGCTGGAGGCGAAACGACATTCGCGCCACCGCTGGTGCAACGGGATCGCCCAGTTGAATTTCAGTTTGGGCAGCTCCGGCACCTGCTTCGCCCCTTTCCCACAACTGGGGCATCTCCTGAATTTTGCAACGCGCGCCGTTTCGCGTGTTGATGACGAGAGTTTCGCCATCGATTTCGCCGAGCCGAATAAATTCCTGGAGGGCATCCAGGGTTGTCGGCCCGTAATAATGCTCGCTGGTGAGCTCGACCAACCAGTCCATACCAAGCTGAGCCAGCATCGGCGCTTTTACCCAGGTCTGCCGGTCGTTAGAAAGCGTATCGTGTGGTGCGATCTGCGCCGCCGCTGCCCAGCGCGCGATTTGGTCAAAACGCACCGGACCAAAGGTGCTTCCGTCTTCGTGCTTGCGCAGAAACCAACTTTGATTCACGAGCCTTGTATCACTCTGTTGGCGATGGCGAACTGGAAGGTGCAGGCGACGCAGCGGGGACAATGATGGTCTGTCCCGCCTGCAGCTTGCGGCCATCTTCGATATGATTGGCGTTTTGCAGTTCGTCCACAGTCACTTTGTACATTTTCGCGATAGAGGTGAGTGTCTCGCCACGTGCGACGATGTGCGTGTTCCCGCTGGCCGGATGCGATGGAGACCCGGCTTCAGCGGTAGGCGTAGTTGTCGAAGGCGTACTTTCTCCGATCATTACGCCCGGGCGCATGTGTGCGATTTGCTGTTCCAGCTTGAGGATCTCCTGAGAAAGCGCGTCAATCTTGGCGTTCTGTTCGTCTATCTTTTTCGCCAGCGCTTCAAGTTGAGCATTATCATCTGATTTGCGAGACTTCGACGCGGGCGTTTGAGCAGAAGCAACGCAAAGCAACCCGAAAAGGAATGTCGCGCAAAAAATCAATGCGAGCTTCATCGGGGCAAAACTTTGCCATCAGCAGATTTGTCTGGCAAGCGTCATCGCTTCGCAACATTGAATCGTTAAAGCGTTAAAAACGTTGAAGCGCAAATCCCATCTGACGTGTAACGATTCAAAAATGACGCCGGCTGTTGCTCGTTCCTTCGTCCTTCATCAATTCGGGCTTCGTCACAACGTTCCAACGGTGCCGGGACTCTACCCTTTTAACCGCTTCAACTGTTTAACTTTTCAACAACGCGGAGTGTGCAGCTTGCCTTTCCAATATTTGCTCTTAGATTTTTTTATGCCTGAGCGCATTCAAAAGCCGGCGGAACCGACGCCGTGGGGTCCAAAACAAGGCGATAGTGGAGGTCCACGTTCACCGGATATTTCGCGGCCGGACACGAAGGACCTTTTAAAAAAAATGCGCAAGGTAGATCCCAATCAATCCAAGCGCTATCGCCAGCGCACCGGCCAATAATGGACCGCTCCCCGGTGGCGTTTGACCAGAATTTCTCTGGCGCAGCGGGCGAATTTCCTGCGCTGCTGCGGCGCAAAGGCTTGCTCGCTCCGGCGGCTGCGAATCTGCAACCGCAAGCGGGAACAACTGAGAAAACGTGGCAACCAACAGAGGCAACCACAATTCTCGCTTTCAAATTTTCAGGCGGCGTGCTGGTGGCAGGCGACCGCCGCGCGACTGCCGGTAACACGGTTGTGTACGACCGCGCGGACAAGGTTTTAGAAATCGACCGGCACTCGATCATGGCCATTGCCGGCGTACCAGCGACGGCCTGGGAAATGGCGCGTGTGCTCGAACACTCGTTCCAATACTTTCGACGGACGCAGCTACAGGAAATGAGCGTCGACGGCAAAGTGCGCGCTCTATCCAAGCTGTTGCGTGACAATTTCGGGTTCGTCATGCAGGGCGTTGGAGTTGTGGTGCCGATCTTCGCGACCTACGATTCTCATCCGAAGCCTGAGGCGCGCCTTTATTTTTACGATGCCATGGGGGCCCAATTTGAAGTGACCGATTACGCGGCAACGGGATCCGGATCGCCGGCGGTACGCGGCATTCTTTATTACGAAAACAACTGGGGCACGAAACCACTGCGGGAGTTAGGCGAAGACGAAGCAGTGTCGATCGCGTTGCGCGCATTGGATACCGCGGCGGAATCCGACACATCAACCGGCGGCGTAGATCGCGGCGGAAAGGTTTATCCGCTGATCAAGATCGTATCGCGCGAAGGCATCACTACTTTGCCGGAGAGCAAAATCGCTGCGGTGTTCAAGGAAACCGTCGCATGATTGAAGAACCGTATCGTTGGGTCGAAGCGATTGCTAATCGCCGCGAGTACATCGAAGCGCAGCTTGCGCCCGGCAGTCCGATCGCGGCGCTCGGTTATCGCGACGGCATTTTGTTTCTCACCGTCGGTCAGACGCGCCAGAAGATTTTTGAGATCTACGACCGGATTGCCATGGGTGCAATTGGTCATCCCGGAGATATCGAGCGATTACGTATGGCGGCGATCGAATTGGCCAGCACTGAAGGCTTCACCCGGTCTGCAACAGATGTTTCACTGCGACGGCTCGTACATTACTCGCTCAGTCCGGTAATGAAGAGCGCGTTCGAACAGGTCTATGGGGCACCGTATCTGGCGCGGATGCTCTTTGCCGAGGTCGGAGAACAACCTGAGCAGGATCTATTTTTACGAGTCGAGTACGATGGCGAGATCGTGGCCAATGGCGCAACGTACGCGCAAGCGCGACAGGACTTTGCCGCACTCAGCGGGACACAGCAATCGAGAGAGCTGATGGAAGCATTTCTCGCAAGCCAGCACGCGCGGGATGCCAACCTTGAGTCGGCCCTCAACTCCGCGCTCGATGCATGGAGCATCGGGCACATGACTTTACAAACCAGCGATGCAAAGGAACCGCCAGAGCGCTCTGCTGTCAGGAAACATCGACAGGAACAACTCGCAAATGCCGGCATTGAGGCGGCAGTGCTTGAGCGTGACGCCGGCAGGGCAATCCGTTATCGTTCGTTGTCAGACAGCAAATTACGCCCTTTGATCCGCGATTAATATATGGGGAAAAATCATCGTCCGGAAGTCACACGTGAAACCGCTTCGGAATATCCTGGCTCTCTCGGGATTGTTGCTAATGATGGCGTCTTTCGTCTGGATGCAGTTCCGCCAGACGGAAAGATCTAAGTCCGCCGCAGAGCCGAGAACAGCGCAGCCTTCGGCTGCAGCCGGTCCGTTTGCAGTAGTCGTTCTTGATCCCGGTCACGGGGGACAGGACTCCGGGGCAATGTGCGGAGGGCTACTCGAAAAAGATCTGACTCTGGACGTGGCGCGACGAATCGATCGTTTGCTCGACTCGGAAGGAATCGCGACATTGATGACTCGCCTGGGAGATACTTACGTTTCGCTGGCAGATCGCGCGGCCTTCGCCAATCGAATCAGAAATTGCATTTTCGTCAGCATTCATTTTAACGAGGACAACAAGCCGGTCGCCAGTGGGGTGGAGACTTACTACGCCTCGCATCAAATCACCTCGGGTTCCTCTCCGGCTTCGTGGCTGCCTTTCTTATGGCGACCACTTTCCGAATCGCCAAATCCTGAAAGTCAAAGCCTAGCAGGATTTATTCAAGAAGCGCTGGTCGCCCGCACGCGGGCCATCAATCGGGGTACACAACCCGGACAATTTTTTGTGATCGCAAACGTGACTTCTCCTGCCGTCTTAATCGAAGGAGGATTTCTCACCAACAAAGAGGATATTTCCAAACTTGTTAGCGAAGATTACCGCGACCAGATCGCCGCAGCCGTTGCTGACGGCATTTTGCACTATCGCGAAGCGGCAAGTCAGCGTAAGCCGACATTGGCGGTCACAGAACCGGGAAAGCGCTGAATAGGCAAAAAAGCGAGGGCGTCAGAATAGCATCAAAATGAAGGCCAAGATCGCGGCGCTGATCTTCATCGGATCGATTATGCTGGCACCAGCGGACCAGATGATTGAAAGCGTGCAGCAAGCCTTGAAAGACCAGGGCTTTTATTACGGCGAGATCACCGGTCAGACGAATGCGAATTTAACTGCGGCCATTCGCCGCTATCAAATCCGTAACGGACTTCAGGTGAACGGTGAGCTCAACAGTGAAACGCTTCAATCGCTCGGAATTAACTCTTCTGCGTCTGCGCAACCCGCGGCAAAGCCCGCGGCGGCCAGCCCCGCAGCACCCAAGCCTGGGGAACAATCTCCCATTCAAGAAACGAACATGACGCCAGCACCGGTTCGGCCTTTCCCAAATGGGCCGCAAGATCAACAGGTGTATCCCTCCAACCCCACGGCCCCAGATACTTCTACGACAGGTGCGCTCGCTCGGACACCCTTTGAAACCGCGCCGCCCGACGTGCAACGCAACGTGATAGTCTCCGCTCAAATCGCGCTAGCGCGACGCGGCCTTTATCACGAGGATGTCAATGGCGTCTATGGGCCGGCAATGGAGTTTTCGCTGCGAGCATATCAAGCACGCGCTAAGCTTCCGGTAACAGGCCGCCTTGACTTGCAAACGCTCGCCGCCCTTCGCTTGTTACCGCAGCCTCGCGAGCCATTTTACGATCCCGCACGCAGACGTTGGCGTGGTCCGCCCGGCCCTCCGGTTCGCGGTGAATGGGTTCCCGAGTGACATCCCGCAAACTTGTAGCTGGCAGCGGCACGCGGGACGCACGCGCTATTTGGGATTGTCGAAGCCGACCGATTGCAGTTCGGCAAAGACTGTGCCGACGAAGACCTGCGCTTCAATGCGAAGCAGCAGTCGTTCGGCATCATCTGACACCCAGATCGTGGCGCGGCGAAATTTCCGGTGCGGCTCCAATTGGCGATGCTTGCCAATCCGTTTGAGCTGCAAATCGAGTTTGATTGCGCTGTAACTCCCAGCGTGCACTGAGATTTTTTCCCGGCCAACTATTGTGACGGTAGCAAGGTAAGCGTTGGTCGCGGGATAGGCCACGACACGGTAAACGCTGCGATCCTTAAGCGGCTGACTGCGCAAATAAAGCATGGCCGAAAATAAGTCGAACAGGTTGGGAAAATTAAACTGGCGAGTCTTCGCTTCCGCTCCGCCTTTTCCCTCTGTTCTCGCGCGAGCCACCCCGTTATTTGTGAATGTCAGATGTGTGACAATTTTCTTTGATCGATAAGTTTCGATTTGCTGGGCTTCGATCGGCCGCAATGTCTCGGGGCTGGCGATGGCCTGATAGCTGACATCCAGTTTCCACAACGCCCGTACAAAGCCGATGGTTCGGCCCGTTCCGTCGAGTTGAAACTTGTTTTCAGATGGCTTTGTAAAGTGAACATCTCCAGTAGCAGCCGTCAGACCAGACCATCCGAAGCGATAGGACGCACGCAACGGGCGCAGCTCGGGAAAATTTCCAGCCGGGTCCTTGCTGAGTGTCGCCTCCCAATTCTGCGCGAGCGAGCTGGAGCAGAACGCAAGAAAGCCGAAGATCGTCGGCAGGATTCGCGGCCGGATTAGAATCGATATTTTCGCGTGCCGCAACCGTTCTTCAATCGTCTTCCCTTTCATATGGGCCGCTGCTTTTCATTCGTACGAAAAAAATACACGCGAGTTTAGCTCGCGTGTATTTCCGAATTGTCGAATTTAAATGTTAAGGCTTCGCAGCTCTTGCCGGGGAAGCAGATGGGTTCGCTTTTGCAGTTGAGCTCGCAGCGCGTCCTGGCTTGTTAAGCACGGCGATGATGTCATTCGTAAAATCGACATTCTCCGGCGCATACAGCATGAATGGGACACCATTGATGCTCATCCCCGATCTATCAAACACCAGGTCGAAACGATTCGCTTTGACCTTCTCCATCACGACATCGGTGATTTCCTTTACGATTCCTTCTCGCACACGCATTAACTGCTCCTGCAATTGTCGTTCGCGGGTTTGACGGAAATCGCTGATCTCACGCTCCATGTTTTTGATGTTGGCAATCTTGTCGTCCCGTTCCTTTGCCGTTTGGCCCTTCTTATCCGCGCTCAGGGCCGCCGACTCCAGCTGCTTGTTCAGATTATTGATCTCGTCCAGTGCCTTTTTGTAAGACTCCGCTCGATCGTCGTACTCTTTCTTGGCGGCATTTTTGGCATCATTGATTTTTACTTCGGCTTCCTTGGTCTTGTTGTATTCCTTGAAAGCGCGCTGCATATCAACCGTTCCGATTTTCATTGTGCCTTGTGCAAGAGCCGCAATCGGAAAGACCAGCGTCAATGCAAGCATTGTGGACAGAGACTTTTTCATAAAATGGAGGATACAGTGCTAGGAATCGCGTTAGACTGCAACCACATATATTCGTTCAAAATTGATAACCCACGTTGAAGTTGAAACGGCCGCCACCGTGATATCCGTCGCGCTGTATCGGATATCCATAATCGAGGCGAAGCGGGCCGATGGGCAGATCAAGACGGAGCCCTATACCAATATCAGATGCGATATGGTTGAAGCCGAAGGACCATGCTTCGCTGTTAACAAAACCGGTATCGTAAAAAACTGCTCCGCGCGCTTTTTCAATGATTGGGAAAGTCCATTCAATCGTCGTGCGCCACATCGTCTTTCCACCGACTGGTTCGCCATTCTCATCCTGCGGGCCAACTTCGCGAAACGGGAATCCACGCAGGTTATTTGAGCCCCCGAGATAAAGCCGCTCAAAGATTGGTACATCACTCCCGTTTCCCCACTGGCTTACGGTGGCGACTTCGCCGTTAATCAGCAGGATGGTGTCCCATGGAAGGTGGAAATATTGCGATCCTTCGAGGTCCAATCCGTAGATCTGAGTGTTGCCTCCAAGAAAACCGCCGGCAATATAAGGCGAAAAGGTGACGCGTTGTCCCCGGCGCGAGAGCAGTGGGTTATCGCGCGAATCGTACACGACGCCGCTGTAAATCTTGCTCTCGGTAGTCGAACCCTCCTGCGATTTGATGAAGTCTGATGCGCTAAGCGCGACATCAAAGATGTCGACGTCCTGCAGCATGGTACCCCAACGTCGCGTACGTATACGTAGTGAGCGGCTTGCGCAGTTCCATGGCTAAACCCGTAGTTGCGCTGGTTATACTCGGAGCTCAAATAGTTTGCCTCCGTGTAAAAGACCTGGCCACTCAAGGACAATCGCCGATCGAGGAAGTACGGTTCGGTTATGGAGAGAATGAAGTCCTTTCGTTGCGTTCCGTACTGAATGCGTAACCTGAATTTTTGGCCTCCCCCGGTAAATGAAGGCCAGTTGAACAGATCGAAATTGCCCTGGGTTAGTTCCGCGAATCCAACCAACTGATCGATAGTACTGTATCCACCGCCGAAACTCAGCGAACCGGTCCGTTTTTCCTGCACCAGAATGGTAAGATCCTTGCGCCCGGGAATATCGGTCTCTTCCGGATAAGTCTCGACTTTTGCAAAATACCCCAGGTTCTCGAGACGTTTCTTGGTGATGTCCACGCGTACGGTGTTAAAGACGTCACCGGGTGCAACGAGTACTTCGCGCCGGATGACTTTGTCCTTGGTGCGCGTGTTCCCCTCGATGTTGATCCGATTTACGAAGGAGCGAACGCCTTCCTCTATATTAAAGTGTACATCGATCAGAGCAGGACCAGCCGGCGCGCCCTCGGGCTGAACGACGAGATCGACATAGCCGCCACTGCCGTAAGCATCGGCCACTGCCTTGGCATCATCGCGCAACTGCTTGGGCGAATAGACACTGCCTTCCTTCATTTTTAGCAGCACACGGATCTTTTGCTCCGTCGTATTCTGATAACCTGAAATGATCAGCTTGCGCACGTGATACTGCGGGCCTTCGACGATCACAATAGTGAGAACCATGGGACCCTTCTCCGTGCGCGACCTGCGCACGTCTTTTATTTCGACGTCGATGTAGCCGTGGTCCTGGTAAAATTCGCGGATTTTGTCGATATCCTGTTGCAACTGCACGTCATCGAAGCGGCCGGATTTATCCAGGAAAGAAATGGGGGTCTTACCGCGCGTCTTCATTTGTTTGCGCAGCACCTTTGCGCTAAAATGCGTGTTTCCTTCGAAGTTAATCCGGCTCACTGCGCCTTTGACTCCTTCAGTGACAGTGTAAACGACCCGAGCTGTCCCGCGTTTTTCGTCAATCGGATCTATTCGAAATTGAACGCTGACGTCAGTGAAGCCTCGCCCCTGATAGACTTCGATGATCTTCTGCCGGGCTTCTTCCAGTTGCTGTTCGTTAACCGGTTGATTCAGTTTCAATTTGATTTCTTTGCGCAGTCTTTGTGCTTTCACGCGCTCAGCACCGTCGATTACGATTTCGCGCAGGATCGAACGCGTTTGCACGGCAACGATTACCCTCAATCCATCGCCTTGCGGCTGAGCAAAAATGCGAACGTTTTGAATTGAGCCGGTCTTGTAGAGGGCCGCGATATCCTGCTCGACCACCTCGTTGGAATACGGCTGGCCCACCCTGGTCCGCATTTGTGCGAGAATTCGTTCCCTGCTGACAGTGCCGGGGCCTGTGTATTCCACGTCAATTGAGCGGACGATGGGAGGTCCCTGCGGTGCGGCCGCCTGCGGTGCCTGCGCCCGCCCGACTGTGGCACCAAGCAGTGCGCAAATCGAAGCGGCCCAAACTGCAAACGGCGGGGGGCGCATCCATCCAGAAAAATATCTCATAGGTTAAGAAGCGCGGCCCCGCGCAAGCGAGCCCACGCAGGACAGGCGGCTATATCGGAAAGAAGGCATCAGTCGTCAAGGCGAGATTTTCCACAGAGGCGGTCAGTTTGAACGCCGGCGGTCGGCTTTCAATCCAAAAGTTCATACCAATTATTTCGGCGGCGTGGTTCGTAGCCGGCGTCGCGAATAAGCGATTCAATTTGCCCGGCATCTAATCGAAAGGTTGTTCCGGCGCTGCTGACAACATTCTCCTCCATCATCACCGATCCGAAATCGTTCGCACCATATCTGAGCGCGATCTGGCCGATCTCCGGACCCTGCGTTACCCAGGAGCTTTGTATATTGTCGATGTTATCCAAAAAAATGCGGGCCAGGGCCTGCATTCGCAAATATTCAGCCACGCCGGTTGGGTGCTTAATCTTCAAGACGGTATGCTGAGGTTGAAACGTCCAACAGATGAACGCCGTAAATCCACCGCTGCGGTCCTGCTGATCACGAATGCGGCGCAAGTGTTCGACCCGGTCTTCAATGCTTTCCACGTGTCCAAACATCATCGTCGCGCTGGATTTCAATCCGAGCTCGTGGGCTGTTTGCATTACCTCCAACCATTGATCGCTGTTAATTTTCAATGGCGATATTTTTTTCCGCACCCGATCCACCAGAATTTCTCCGCCGCCTCCCGGAATTGATCCAAGTCCGGCCTTCCTGAATTCCGAAATCACTTCGCGCAGCGGCATTCGGAAAGTCTCTGCGAAATGTTGAAACTCCGGCGGACTGAACCCGTGAATATTGATGTGCGGATATTTTTCCCGAATGTGACCCAGCAGATCGATATACCATTCGAACGGCAATTTCGGGTGATGCCCCCCCTGCATCAGGATTTGAACACCGCCAACGGAAGAAAGTTCGTCAAGTTTCTGATCAATCTGCTCGAACGAAAGCACGTAGTGGTCCTCATCCTTCTCTGTTCGATAGAACGCGCAGAATTTGCAGTAAACATTGCAAACGTTCGTGTAATTGATGTTTCGATCGACAATGTAGGTGACGATCTCGCGTCCACGTCCGGCGTAACTTTTCGCCTTTGCCAAATCGCGCCTCGCATTGGCCAGCGCTCCCACCTCTTCGAGCGGCCAGCGATACAATTCGAGCCCCTCGTCCACAGAAATTCGTTCACCTGCCAGCACCTTCCCGGTTAGTCCATCTCGATTCAAAGAGACCATCGCCCGCCATTTTATATGACGCGGCGGCCCAATGCACGTAGATGATTCCAATGAAGCATCGGGCGGCGATGGTCGGTGCCGGTGTCTCCGGTCTGACCTGCGGTGTCGTTTTCGCCGAACATGGACATCGAACAACAATCTTCGCCAAAGAAATCGGCCAGCAAACCACTTCTGGGGCCGCTGCGGCACTCTGGTTCCCTTACGATGTGCAACCCGCGGACAAAGTCATCCCCTGGGCACTCGAGACCTACCGGACGCTTATCGATCTCGCTCGCAACCCCGATAGCGGCGTTTCGATGATCGAGCTCTACCAATTTTCGCGCACTGAAGAAATTCAGATTCCAGATTGGGCGATTCCCCTCGGCGCGCGAACCGTCGTCCCGAGCCCTTCGACTTCGCTCAGGGCAAGCGCCGTCGAGCATGGCGCGACATGGACGGAAAGGCCGGCGCCTGAGCGAAAGGGAAGCGAGCGAATCACCTCTCTTAAGAAACTCGAGAGTGGCTTCTCGCTGCGCGTTCCGCTGATGGACACAACGATTTATCTGGATTACCTCGCGAAACGTTTTGTCGCCGCTGGCGGATCAATCGCCGCGAATACCCAGTTAACGAAACTCCAAGAAGTAGATCAGCAATTTGGTCTCGTGATCAACTGCGCAGGGATCGGTGCCCGCGAACTCGTCCGCGATGCCGATCTTGAGCCCCACCGCGGCCAGGTCGCGATTGTGCCGAGGATCAAATATCTTCCATACGCCGTCGTTTGTGATGATGCCCCGCTGATGTACGCAATCCCGCGCAGGAACGATTGTGTTTTCGGAGGAACAAACGATCTCAGCGACGATCTTATCGTGGATTCCGCAACAACCGCGCGAATCGTCGCCGGGTGCAGCCGCGAATTGAAGATCGAGAAGCCGAACGTTCTCGCCGAGCGCGTCGGGCTGCGTCCATTTCGCAAATCAGGCGTTCGCCTCGAGCGCGATCACCTGAGCGACGGCCGCACCGTCGTTCACAACTACGGCCACGGTGGGTCCGGCTTCACACTCTCCTGGGGTTGCGCACAGGAAGTCTTCGAACTTACAACCGACGGTGCTAGGTAGCACTATGTCAGCGCGATGCACTGAAACGAGCTGACCACGTCGTCTGGGCCTTTTTCGGCAAAGAAACTTTCGTAATAACCTGGACCCAGGTCCCAGTAAGGTCCCTTGTAATAGTCGTCGCGATAAAAACGCCACACGCCGTTTACCACGATCAGGCAACTGATGCGGTCGTTCCAAAAATCTCCGACGTAATGGAAACTCAAGTTGGTCCGGGCGTAGGCGCCTTTGAATCCAACGTGATCGTAAAGCACGATTTCCGGCAAACTAGTTGACTGCGTCATAAGCGGTACGGGCTCTTTCCCGGCCGCAGAAGCGTGATAACTCAGCGGACCAAGTTGCCATTTCATGTCGATGACGCAGCCGTTATCCGGCGACAATTCAGTTTTGGGTATTCGTGGCATAGGCGTGGACGGCAGTGGTTTTTACAATTTGATCAAATAATAAGTGCGCTGTCGAGCAAAGAGATTTGGCGAAGAGTTTCGAGGATCATAATTGATCAAGTGCAGGAACGCACAGGCGCAACGGCACAATTGGGGTCACTAGCTTTTTGCCCGGCCGATGACGCCGCATGCAACGCGCGCTCCGGAGTCGCCAGAAGGCTGGGATTTGAGATCGTCCGCCTTCGCGTGCACTACAACGGAACGTCCGATCACAGACCGTTCGTCGTTCGTGAGCGAGATTTGATGGTCCACGTATTCCAGCGTCGCCTTCCCAGAGGCGTCCGCTTGCACATTTCCCATATCGCCTACATGCCGTTCGGGTGTGTCGGGTCCTGCATGCGGTTTGTGGGTCGGATTAAAATGAGCACCAGCCGAACTCGCATCGGCCGCGCTGCAATCACCGAACTCATGAACATGAAATCCATGATTGCCAGGAGTCAGGCCGGTGATTTCCGCCCGGACCTTCACCCCATCCGCCTCTTCGGTGAAGGTAACCGTACCGCTGACTTTACTGCCTGCGGTGGGATGAAGCACCGCGACAGCTTTCAGGGGTCCCGCCGGTTTTTCCGCCGGTGTTTGGGATTGCGCGCTGAAGCCGGCCGCTAACAAAAATATCAGCGCAATGACTGAAGCTCTGAAGGAATTCATAATAGCATCTTTATTTCGCAATGCCCGGTAAGTCCAGCCGCATCAAACACGCGAAAGCCTCACAACCGTCCTCCCGAGCGAAGTCGAGAATGGAGCGACTGGGGAAGACGCGACATGGACGGACAGGCCGCAGGCTGAGCGAGCGGGAAGTGAGCGAATCAAATCCCGCAGCACGGCCTTTAAGGTAGCTTCGCGGGATTCTTCGACTCCGCTCCGCTGCGCTCAGAATGACGGATCTGCTAACCCCGGACTGCCCGCAGATAAATCTCTTCCAGCCTCTGCGCCTGCGCTCGCAGATCGAAATTTTTTCGAACGATCTCGGCGCCATTGAGCGCGATCCGCGAAAGGAACCCGGGATCTTGCGCCGCATCGAGAAGCGCAGCAGCCAATTTTTCATGATCACCCTCAGGCACGAGCACGCCAGAAACGCCGTTCTGGATTACTTCGGGAATGCCTCCATGATCGGTGGCAAACACCGGCAGGCCGCTGGCCATTGCTTCCAACATCGAATTTGGAATGCCTTCCTGATTTCCGTCATGGCCCCTCTGGCTGGGATGTAAAAAAATATGCGACGCGTAATAGATTTCGCGGAGCTGCTCCTGCGACATGAAACCTGTGAATGAAACGCGACCGTTGATATTGAGTTCACCCGTCAAATTCTGAAGTTGGCCGAGCAACGGTCCTTCTCCAGCAATCGTTAGGTTCGCATCTGGATGTTGACGCAGGAAAAGCGCAAAAGCGCGGAGCGTGACTGGCAGACCTTTTTTTTCGATCAAGCGACCAGCCTGGACGAACCGCCATTCCTTCGCCGCGGCGACGAAGTTTCGTTCGCGAAAAGGAAATTCGTCCAGCGGGATCCCGGTTCGCTGGATCTCGACTTTTCTTTCGTCACAGCCCAGATGAATGACTGCGCGCCGCAGCGACTCGGAACGAACAAGGACCAGGTTGACTGCATCGAGCATTTGCCGCGTGGTTTCGCGATAGGCCGGCTTGTTCATATCGACGGTCACATCGGCGCCGTGAAACGAAACAATCGACGGTTTCTTCCACGAGCGAATCAACGGCAGGAGATGGACGGCGATCTGGCCAAAGTAAATGTGCAACAGGCGAGCATCGGTCTTGCTCAAAATGCCCTGTAACACGCGCAGCTCCCTGTCCGAAATCTGCCATGGCACGTCACGCAATTGCCTGAACCAAAAGCGTCGCAAGAAATGCGTCGCCGGCTTTGGAGCTATGCAAATTGGCTCAAACGGATAGCGCTCGGCTTGTTCGCGCTTCTGCGCAATCACCACGGGCCTGCATCGTTCCAGGGCTGTGATCTGCCGATAGATATGCAACATCTCTGGCTTCAGAAATGTCGCGCAATAACAAGCGATGACCGGGCGTGAATCAGGAGATGGAACTTCCAACGCCCAACGCTCAACGCTCAACGCTCAACGATCAACTCCTCCAAATCAGTTCAGGTTGAGAACCGTGAACGCACTTCCTCCGATACGCGGACCGGTCGGCCGGTTTGCGCATCTATCGGGCACCAGAGAGTCCGAGCCTCGGACAAAAGCCGGCCGTCGCGATTGCGGCGGATCTCTGTGAATCGCTCAAACGTTAGCCGAGTGGCTTTACCGACCCAGGTACGCAACATCATTTCGTCGCCCAGCGTGGCAGGCCCTTTGTAGTCGATCTCGTGTCGCAAGACCACCCAACCAATGGTCTCCTGCGCTTTCGGGCTGGCAACAGCCCGCCAGTGCGCGGTGGCAACATCCTGGATCCATCGCAAGTAAACCGTGTTGTTTACGTGATTTTGCTCGTCGATATCACCGGGCAGCACCGGAACGATCATTTCAAAACGTGCGGACGACATCGGAGATTTCGGGAGAGGTTAGAACTACGAATTCGAAAACAAAGTGGACGGCGAGTCAGCTTATGTGAAATCGACGCATTAATTCCTGCCGGGCTTCCATGGCAAGTTCAGGACTCATACGGCTAAGGACTTTTTCACGGCGTTCCGGATCCATGGCTGCCAGGTCGCGCACCACTTTGTTGCGCGTTCTCCATTTTGCATACTTGGTCGAGCCGATACCGATCGCAAGAAGCCCAGAGATGATCCAAACGGTGATATCCGTCCCGCTCACAATAGAAATAAAGAAGCGAAAAGGGTTAAGGACAACCTAACGTCTGCAGTTGTAGAGCGACTACAGCGACATTGCTAGCGCACATCGCTGTAGACGCTTCGCTGTGCGAAACGCTGCGCTAAGGATGTATAGCACACGTTGGTCGCGCCTCTCACAGAAAGGCGGCTACAGTCGAATATAGACTTGCGGCGGTAACCGCATCGCGTGATCAAAAAGCATGTATTCAATTGAGATCGATCGATCGAAACGTCTCCTGGTGATCAGCGCCCTGCAACAAGTCACGGCAGAGCAGGCAAAGCTGGCCGCGAAGCAGGTCCGCGAGCTTGTGCGCGATGTTGCACCCGGCTTCCGCGTTCTTGCTGATTTCCGTTGGTTGGAATCAATGGATTCGGCAGCCGCGCCTCACGTTGCCAGGATCATGGACACGCTTGCTGAAAAAGGGGTCTCCTCCGTTACGCGAGTGATGCCCGATCCACACAAAGACATTGGTCTCAATATTCTGTCACAATTCCATTACGGTCCCGAAATCCAAATCGCAGCGTTCGAAACCTTAGCTGACGCGCTGCAAAGCCTGACCGAGCGATGACAGCCGAAAGCTGCGCGAGAGTAGCCCACGCAGCCACCACGTCCGGCCCAACGCCGAATTGGCCGGATTCAGCTAATTTCTCTCCAGTTTATTCACCTTTGCCTGCGGCCCTGTTTCCTTCTTTGGCCGCCTCGGCCTCGGTCATGTATTTGCCCTTCTTGGTCGTGCCGTAAAAACGCGACCCTTCCCTGTGGTACACATGCGAGTCCGTGTTAACCCACACCAGGCCGTGGCCACCGCCGGGAGCCGGCGCAGTAGCTGCCGCCGCGGCGCTCGTATTCTTGGCAGCGGCAGCGGGACTGGCTGCCGCAGAGCTTTTCGGCTTGAACATGTCGCCAAGCGAGAATTTAGCAGGCGACGGTGAAGCACTCGTTCCTGTCTCTGCTTTTTTTCGACTGCCTTTTGCTTTGGGCGCGGCTGCGGGCGACGTAGCAGGCGCTGCAGCCGGACTCGCTGCCGTGCCAGCCTCCGCTTTCTTGCGACCGCGCTTTGCTTTTGGTGCACCGGCAGGGGACTCTCCCGGCGCAGGCGACGCAGTGGTTTCGCTGGTTGATGCCGTCGTTTCAGCTTTCTTTCGTCCGCGATGTTTTGCCGGCGACTCGCCCGGGGTCGGCGATTGAGCTTGCACGGCGCAAACACTCGCTAGTCCGATTGCGAGGAAGAGAGTAAAGAATCTTTTAGCCATGGATGCGAGCGTAAACAAACCGCGGGATTACAGTCAACGCATTTCCAAGGGCAGCCGATTTTCGGCGGTGAAAGACAGCAAAACCGCTGCGCCTTTGCATTTCACAACGCCAGGGAATAGAGATGCCTCGGCCGAGGCCGAGGGCGCTGACTCCGAAAGCTTTCGCGAGTTGAGCACGGCAGGACCCTGCGCTAGAATCGCAGGGGATGCTTGACATGTTTTTGGGATGCCTGAAATGGGCCGCGGTCGGTTTCATCGTCGCGTTTGCGTTGATGAAGCTGTTCGAGGCAAGCCATATTCACGACGACATCCCAAAACCTGCCTTCAAAATACGTCAGACGAAGCGCGCCACGTTCGTGCTATCGACTTTTGCGGCGATGCTCTCAGCCCTGGTCTGGCTGCTCGTGCAAAAACTCGACTAATGCCTGTCCGCCCGTAGCCGCTTACTTCCCTTTAGCGTCCGCGAAGTCCGGATTGGCGAAGGGCGATCAGCCCATGTAGAAGCCGCCGTTTACGTTCAAGACATGTCCGGTGATGTACGAAGCCATCGGGGATGCGAGAAAAAGCGCCGCGTTTACAATCTCGCTGACGTCACCAAGCCGGCCGAGTGGAATTTGCTTGATGAAATTCTGCGTCACTTCATCAGGCATACCTTTGCTCATGCCGACGTCGATGAAACCCGGCGCGATAGCGTTCACCGTGATGTTCTGGCGCGCAAACTCCCGCGCCGAAACTTTCGTGAGTGCAATGATGGCCGCTTTGCTCGACGAATAATTGGCCTGGCCAAATAACCCGAGCTGACCGCTGACGGACGACATGTTAATGATCCGCCCACCGTTTCGCAGAATCGCGCCAGCCTTTTGCGTGACGGTGAATGTGCCGGAGAGATTTACGTGCACCACGCTCTCAAAGGTCTCCATCGACATTTTCTTGATCGTGCGATCACTGATGATACCAGAATTGTTCACTAGAATGTCCAGCCCACCATGCCGATCTTGTATTTGCTTCATCATGGCCTCGACCTGCGCCGGTTGCATGACGTCACATTCAATCATCAGCGGCTCATTGAGTTCACTGGCCACATTGGTGGCATCGGTCTTATTTTGTCCCTGCGCGTCGGTCACATAATTCACCACGCATTGCGCGCCGCATTGGCCAAATGTCTTGATCATCTCCGCGCCAATCCCGCGCGAGCTACCGGTGACGAGCACGACTTTGCCGCTGAAATCGAGTGGATCAGGCATTTGACGATTTTACGATTTAACGATTTAACGGTTCAACGCTAGATTTTTCCGATGGCTTCACCGATTCGAATTCTGACCGCGGTGCCGATTTGCGACGGGCATGACAGCGCGATCAACACAATCAACCTGGAATTCATCAGGCACGGCATTGAAGTCATTTACCTTGGCTATCATCGTTCGGTAGGCGACATCGTACGCGCCGCAATCCAAGAAGACGTGCGCGCCATCGGCATCTCGAGTTACAACGGCGGTCACATCGAGTTCTTCGCCGAAGTTGTTGGCCTTTTGCGAAAACGCGGAGCGAACGACATCAAGGTCTTTGGCGGTGGTGGCGGAACGATCACCCATGAAGACGCTGTGGCCATGAAGCGCAAAGGCGTGGACAACATTTTCTTTGCCGGGACATCACTGGCAGAAATGACCGATTATGTCCGCAAGCATTACGGAGGGCCGCGCGGGAAAAGGTCGCGGCCGAAATCGCCCGGCCAGGAGCTCGCCCACAGGCTGACGGCAATCGAGGACGCCTACGCCAGAGCGAAACGCTTAACGTCCAAGGTACAACGCGTAATGCCCAACAAGAAGATTCGAGATTCGAAATTCGAGATTCGAAATTCGAGCAAAGCGCGCGTCATTGGTTTTACCGGCCCGGGTGGCGCTGGCAAAACCACGCTGATTGACGAGTTAGTACTGCGCTTTCTGAATCAAAATCCGAAGGGAAGGATCGCGATTTTGTCGCACGATCCGAGCGTAATTGGTGAAGGAGCATTACTTGGCGATCGAGCCACGATGATCAACTCGCAAAATGATCGTGTGTTCATGCGCAGCATGGCGACGCGCGGCCAGGCCGGCGGTCTTTCGCCCGCCACGCAGGATTGCCTGACGCTACTCGCCCGGTCGGGCTTCGATTACGTGATCATTGAAACAGTGGGCACTGGCCAGGAGGCGATGCCATTTCAAAAAAATGGCATCGTCAATCAGACGGTGCTGGTAATGAACCCTGACTACGGCAGCCGATTGCAGCTGCAAAAAATCGTAATGCTCGATCTTGCTGACATCGTGGTGGTGAACAAGAGCGATCTTCAGCGTGCCCGCACCGCGCACACGGAAATCGAGCAACGTCTGGAGCAAAACCGCCGTAATCAGCAGCTGATCGACACGGTGGCAAAACGGCATCGCGATTCTGGCGTAGACGAATTATTTGGGTTAATCTCGCGAAGCGAGTTGCAGCGGCGTTTGTGGCAAACGCCCGGGCCCAGAATAGGCGCTGAGGAAAGGAACAGATGAGCAAGCTTGGACAAGTTGTTGAGTCGATCGAGAAGTACAACAAGTTCGTTCTCGATCAGGTGAAGCGTGCGCGGACCGATGAAAAATTCGGACGCGAACTGCTGGGGCGCTGGAACGATACCAAAGCGAAAATTCCCGTCTCGCGGACGCCAACCGGACTGCCGTTGCCGCGCCTGGCGCTACCCGAGATCGATGAGCCCGGCGAAATCGCGCGCTATCTTTTCGCTGACGGATTACCAGGTGAATTTCCATTTCTGAACGGCGCCTATCGCGAGATGTATTTGGAACCGATTCGCGAGGTCGAAAGCTTCGAGAAAAACGGCGAACCTCCGCAACGGCCAGCGCGGCCGCCGTTGCCTCAAGCCGAAGAGCCGACGCGTTTGTTCTCCGGCTTGATGCTCGCAGAGGATACCAACGAGCGTTTTCACTATCTCACCCAGCATCAGCGAACGCACCGGCTCAGCACCGCCTTCGATGGACCTACGCTTTATGGGATCGACAGCGACGCGGATGGCGTCTTTGGAAAAATCGGCGAAGGCGGCGTCGCCATTGACACGGTCGAGGACATGGTCCGGCTTTACGATGGTTTTGATCTCGGCTCACCGAATTTTTCCGCGTCGATGACCATCAGCGGTCCGGCACCGATCATCATGGCGATGTACATCGCGGCAGCGAAGCGCAGGTTCGGCCCGAAAGTTGTTCCGAAGCTGCGCGGCACAATCCAGGCCGACATCTTCAAAGAAGTCCAGGCACAGAACGAAACGATTTTCCCGATCGAAGCGTCGCTGCGCTTTCTCACCGACATGGTTGAGTTCACCACACGGGAAATGCCGCGTTGGTATCCGATTTCGATCAGCGGATACCACATTGGAGAAGCTGGTTCGACACCGGTGCAACAAGCCGCTTATACGCTCTCGAATGGTTTCGCCTACGCGGAGATGTTCGCCGCGCGCGGAATTCCGGTGGATCAATTCGGACCGCGCCTTTCGTTTTTTCTCGATTGCGGTCTCGACGTCGAATATATCGCGCTCGCTCGCGTGTCGCGGCGCGTCTGGGCGATCGGAATGCGGGAGGTGTTTGGCGCCGGACCGCGAGCACAGCTTTTCAAATTGCATACCCAGACCAGCGGTCGCTCGCTGATCGCAGCTGAATTCAAGAATAATCTCACCCGCACGGCGGCCGAATTAATGCTCGCTTACATGAACGCGACGAATTCGTGCCACTCAAACAGCGCAGACGAACCGTTCACAACGCCGAGTGAAGAGTGGATTCGGCTTGCCGCGCACGGGCAGGCGATTTTGCTGGAAGAGTGCGGCATTTTCAAACACACCATGAACATGTTGAGCGGTTCGCCGGGGATGAAAGCCGTCGAGCGCTCGGTGGAAGCGGCGATTCTCGATGAGTTCCGCCAGATCGAGCGATTGGGCGGCGTGCTCGCAGCGGTGGAAGACCGTTATCAGCGCAGCCAGATTCAGAACGCTGCGCATCGGTATGAGCAGCAAATCTACAATGGGACTCGCCCAATCATTGGACTCAATCGTTATCGCGACGGCGGCGAGGAGATACCGGAAGTAAAACTCACGCGCACGCCTCGAAAGAAGCAGCAGTTACAGGTGGACCGTCTGGCCAAATTCAAGAAGAAAAATGCCGATAAAGCCAAACGCACGCTGGATAAACTGGCTGACGCTGTTGAACGCAGTGAAAATTGTTTCTCGATGTTGCTCGAAGCAGCGGAAGTCTGTTCGTTAGGCCAAATTACTGGCCGCTTGCAGGAAGTAGTCGGGCGTTTCCGACCGATGGTGTAGCACAGCCATCCTGGCTGTTGGGCCGGCGGGCGTCCTCGCCTTCCGGTTCTCGTTGATAATGTCGTGTTTCGTTGCCACGGTAGCGTAACCGCCATCAGACTCGATTCTCCTGCGGTGGCAAATCAACACAGATACTTGGTTCATCAGTCCGCCTGATGTGCGACTTGAATTTTCCGAAACAAAAAGCGGCCTCCGGTTTCCAGAGGCCGCTTGTGTTTCGATGGCAATCTGAACTCGAATTTCAAATCACGGCGCAGGCGTGACGTCGAGAACGCGCGTGGCGTAGGTGATCGGGTCACCGCTGGGGTCGAGAAATTCCAAGTGCACCGTCTTGACTTCGTGTGGATGCAGGATGCCGTCGCCGCCCACTGAAACACTCACATAAGGGCTGCCCAGCGGCGCGAGCACGGCCGTCGCTCCGTCCGCATTGAACAGCGTGGCGTTGGCGCTCAAATTATCGAGCGTCAGCCATAGCGGCTCAGGTATCGGCGAAGTTCCGTCGTTCCTGATGTGCACCACCTGGGAATAGGTTTGTGTGTTACGGTGGAACACAAACCCTTCGCCAGTCACCGACGCGCTCGCCGGAGCGGGAATGGCGCCGGACACAAACAGGTCGCTCAAGTCATTCGCGGTCGCGACGTTGTTGAAACTGCCAAAGTTGTTGGTCTCGCTCGCCGGAATGGGATTGTTGACGTTCGGCAGGCCGAAAATTTCTTCCATCGTTTTGAGGTCGGAAGAATGGCTGAACACCACTGAGCTGGCGTAGCCGTTGCCCTTGGCCAGCGGCGAGATGACGAATTCGGGGATCGCGCGACTGGCGTCGTCGCCGCCTTCGGTTTCGTCCCACCAGATGATAATTACGCCGTTGTTTTGATACGCGGGCGTAGCCATGATTTGCGGAACAACGATGGAGAGGAAGTTGTCACCTTGCGCAATGCCAGCCTGGTCGCCGGTGTAATGTGTGCCCTGGTAAGTGAACCCGCCGCTCAACGCACTGTGCGCGTCGTTAAACTGATTCGGCGTGATCCAATTGTATCGCCCGATAGTGTTGTTGGTGAGGTCGTCAAACAATTGCGCGAGCGGATAGACATTTTGGAGCTGCGTGTCGGCGAAGAACGCCATCGGGTTGTGCTTAACGGCGTAATTGAACTGGCCGGTGCCATAGTAGGGATTGATGAATGTAGCGCTCGTCCCTGATGCGCTGTGGATCGCGCTGGTCGCAAATTGAACGTCTTCCTGATAATTCTTCCATGGGATGCCGGCGGCATTCAACTGCCTGGTCAAATGTGGAACGTCGAAGACGTTGTTGTTGGCCGGATTGGGGTCGGCGTCAGTGTGAACGCCGAAATCTGAGCCTGCTTCAGCCCAGACGTAATTCGGCTCGGACGGGTGAACGCCTGTACCTGAGTTGAAATAAGCCGTGGCGTACGAAACCTGCGCAGCGTTTGGATTACCCGGCGTAATCAGGCTGTTCATGAACGGCGCGGCGGGATTGCCTAAGATCTGCTGCGGATTAGTCTGTGTAGGCGGTTGCGTGAAGTTGTGATTCTCCATCGCAATCACGAAAACAGTTCCAATTCCTTGCGGCGGATGTGCCGGAGATGTTTGCGCCACACATAAAACGCCGGTTGCGACGCTGGCGAGCAGCGCTGCTTTGCGTCGGATGTTTCCGAGCAAAAATCCGCGAAATCCGGCCGCGTCGTTTAGGTGATTGTTGTTGTTTGGTCGAGTGATACGGAGTTGAGTTTTCATAGTATTTGATGCTGATTTGGATTTCATGTTTTTCGCCTTCGCGCGACCAAAGTAAACGTGACGTTTGTGATAATTCGGTTACGAAAATGGCGGCAACGTGACAGCGGCGTTAACACGTCAGGCTTTCGGCAGCGAGCGTGTCGGACGGCGGACTACAAGCCTAACTTCTGGACGTGCGCTTCTGACAATGCGGACAAAACCACGCGGTGCGTCCGCCGATGGTCGCTGATTTAAGTCCCCTCCCGCAATGAGGACATTTCCCGCCTTTTCCCCGGTGCGGCAGCAGCCATGATCTTGGAATTTGGTTCGTGTCAGCCCTGGCCGTGATCGCTCTTTCCAAAACGTAATGTGTAGCGCGAAACAGTTTTGTGAGGGCTTTGTCGTTCAAGCGAGCAATTTCGGTCGAGGGATGCATCCGCGCGCGGAAAAGAATTTCGTCCGCGTAAATATTGCCAATACCTGAGGTAATCCGCTGGTTCATCAAGATCGACTTCACAGCGCCACGATGTTTCTCCAGTATTTTTCTGAATTCCCCGAGACCGAGATCAAGTGCATCCGGTCCCAGTGCGCGCTCTTTCAGAAATTCGTCGACATCTTTTAGCAAACCGATCTGGCCAAACTGGCGTTGATCGTCGAACGCCAGGCGATGGTTGTTGGCGAAAACAAAGAGCACTCGCGCGTGTCGCGGGGCTTCTTCGTGTTTTTTCAAATACTGCAGCGAGCCGGTCATGCCGAAGTGCAGTCGCAACCAGAGCTCGCTATCGGCCCGCACAAACAGATGTTTGCCATAACGCCGACTTGATTCGAACCGGCGCCCTTTCAATCTGCGCGCAAGCTCTCGCGCTGAAGTCTCCTTCAAGATGTATGTGTTACGCACATCGACGTCGTCAATACGCTGATGCAATGACGTCGCGTCAAGGTATCGCTTGAATATTTCAACCTCGGGCAACTCTGGCATCTGAGTTAGATACGACTAATTCAGAGGTGTCCCATAAACAATCTGCGACCTTCTGTTGGACTTGGATCTGGCAGGTTGGAATTTGGAACTTTCGGAACTTTATGTCGATGGAGTCGATCGAGAGCTTCGTCAGATTGTTAAAACAGTCGCCGCCCGGCGACGTCTTTAATCCGTGGTGGGAAGCCGATAAGCAAAACGACGTCGGCCGCAACGCGCCCGCCATCCGAAGAAAACAGTTAGCCGCTTATCTTCGAAACCGGCTCGGCATGGTAAGACTCGTTGTGATTGGCGAAGCGCTCGGCTATCGCGGTGGGCATTTCAGCGGAATCCCGATGACCTCCGAACGAATTCTGCTGGGAAAAAAGGAAAATGCCGGAATAAAACCGGAACATGTTTTTTCCAGCTTCAATGCAAGGCGAACAAGCAAGCGTGAACAGTGCCCTGATGGTTTTTCCGAGCCGACAGCAACGATTGTCTGGAGTTCGTTGCTCAGGCTTGGCCTAAAACCGGAGGAATTCGTGCTGTGGAATGCCTTCCCTTGGCATTCATTTGATCCGCGTCGCGGTTTGTTGAGCAATCGGATGCCCAACAAGTCTGAGCAAGCCACCGGTTTGTCGGTACTTCACGCTTTCCTCAATCTCTTTCCATGCGAGGAAATCGTCGCGCTTGGCAACGTCGCTGCCTCGCAACTGAAAGAACTGAACGTCGAATCCCATCGTGTTCGTCATCCCGCTTCCGGCGGCGCGAGACTCTTTCGCAAGGGGATCGGAACGGTCGTGAAGGAAGTCAGCTAGCGAGATTCACTTGTTGTTGGTCACAATTGATTGCTTCTCGGCCAAGGAGAAGAGAATTGCGTTCACAGCGTCGGAGACCGACGCATTCGTAGAAACTCTGATCAAATCAGGCGCCAGTTCGGATGGTGGCTGATAAGCAGTGTTCAACTTCTCGAAGTCTTCGAGACGAGCGTCGGATGTTTTGGCCGTGTTTTCATCCCGAAGCTTAAGCCGATTTTTGATTTCATCAGGACCGATCTCTAGTTCTATGAATTGAATTGGTACGTTCGCTTTCTTGCATTCGTCACGGAGAAATTTACGGTGAGCGCGCGTCGAGAATGTGGCGTCGAGAATGACGCCGTTGTGAGGTTGAGACAGGCGAGGTCGGCGCCCTCGGCTACAGCAGCCGATCGCGGCAAACCCGTCTTCCAGAAGCTTCCCATAAGTTTTTTGCGTCATTCGCGCCGAATAGATTTTGGAGCGCAATTCTGACGGCGTTCGTTGAGTCAGCGAAACGCCGGTAAGTGCCTTGCGAGTTTCATCAGAGGAAAAGACGGGCCAATCCAACTCGCTGGCGAGTCGTTTCGCGATAGTGCTCTTGCCCGTGCCGACCCGGCCCATTACGACAAGGATGAATGGCTCGGCACCGGCGATGGCATACCCAAGCGCGAGACGGAAATAACACGCCGCCTGTTTTTGGTGTTCCCCCGAATTTGTCGTTTCTTTCTCTGTCGCTTGAATGCTTTCGACCTTCCCTCGGACGAAGGCGCGATAGCACTTGTAGAAATTCGCGACCTTTAGCATCCCTGCATCACCCAATTCGCGCGCAGCATTGCGGAGAAACAGATTTCCGAGGTCGCTTCGGCTTTTGAAATCAAAATCCATCGCCAGAAATGCGAGATCGTTGGCGATGTCGACGAAACGAAAGCGGTCGCTAAACTCAATGCAATCGAAGATGGTCGTCGCTTCCGGGGTGAGATGAACGTGGTCGAGACGCAAATCGCCATGGCAATCAAGAATCCGGTGCTGCTGAATGCGTTCATGGAACAGGTTTTCATTCAGCTCGTAGAACTGGTTTGTGTAATGGCGAATCGTCTCAAAAGCGGCAGATGAAATTGTTTTGCCAACGAAGGGCTCAACCTGCGTGAAATTTTCGTCAGTGCTGATCTTTAACTTTTCCGGTGTGCCCCACTGCTCGATCTCACGCGTCGGAATTTCCGCCTGATAAAATCGATGCAGGGTGGAGATCACCCGGTTAATCTCCTTTTCGCCGACCAAATTTTTCTCGAGCAATTCGTTCAAGAAACAGCCATGCGGCAGTTCTTTCATCTTCACGGCGTAATCGACGATTTTCCCCGGTGGTTTGAACGAGAAGCCGGAATCAGTTTCATAGACGGGAAGAGCGTCGAGATAAATTTCCGGACAGAGTCGTCGATTCAATTCAATCTCGCGCTGGCAAAAGTAGTGGCGTTTTTCCAGCGTGCTGAAATCGAGAAAACCGAGGTTCACCGGTTTCTTCACTTTGAAAACAAACGGCGACGCAATAAAGACCCATGAGATGTGAGTCTGAATCACGCAAACTTCGGTTGGTCGGTGTGGATACGACGCCGGCGATTCAAGAAAAACAATCAGTTCCTGTGATTGTCGATCTGGCGTCGTTGTCATTCCGAGCGAAGTCGAGGAATCCCGTTGCACAACTTAATGGCGACTTCACGGCAGGTCTCGACTCCCGCTCGACATGACAGCTTGCCTACGACTTGGGCGGTTCGCTCTTCTTGATCAATGACGTCAAGAGATCGATCGGAAGAGGGAAAAAGGTCGTGGTGTTATGTTCGCTGGAAATTTCGCGCATCGTTTGCAGGAAGCGCAGTTGCAGCGCAATCGGCTCCTTGCTCATCATCGCGGCGGCCTGCACCATTTTTTCCGCAGCTTGAAATTCGCCCTCGGCGTTGACGATCTTTGCGCGGCGTTCGCGCTCGGCTTCCGCTTGCTTGGCCATCGCGCGCTTCATGGTGTCGGGCAGCGAAACATCCTTGACCTCAACCGCCGTGACTTTGACGCCCCACGGTTCGGTTTGCCGGTCGATGATCTCCTGCAATTTCTGGTTGATCGACTCGCGCTGCGAAAGCAGGTCATCCAAGGGGGCCTGACCGAGCACGCTGCGCAGCGTCGTCTGCGACATCAGCGAAGTGGCTTTGAGAAAGTTCTCTACTTTCACGACAGAGGCCTGTGGATCGACCACCCGGAAATACACAACCGCATCGACCGTCACCGGCACGTTGTCACGCGTCATCACCTCCTGCTTCTCGACACTGATGGTGACGACGCGCAAATCCATTCGCACCATCCGATCGACAATCGGGATGAGAAAAATCAATCCTGGTCCTTTTGCGCCAAGTAGTTTCCCCAAGCGAAAAATGACGCCACGCTCGTATTCCCGCAGGATGCGAACAGCCTGCGGCAGAATAATAATGGCGAGAATAATGATCGGGATCGCCCAAACGATCAATCGCGGCAAAGCTTCAATTAATTCCATGGCTATGTTTTCCTATAGGTTGCAGTTTTACAGTTAATCCTTGCACGGCCGCAATCTCAGCCTGTTCGTCCTTTTCGATTGGCGTATCGCTGACAGCATTCCAGTATTCGCCTTCGACGAAAATCCTGCCGCTACGCGAATCGATTGAAGTCAATGCAGTCACTGTTTTTCCAATCAGCGTTTCCTTTCCCACCTTTACCGGCAAACGTTGCGCGCGCAGACCTTTTCCGATGACAAAAATAAAGAAGGCTGCGGTGACCAATGTCGCCGGGATAATGTAATTGAGCGATAAACGAAAGAGCGGGTCGCCACGGTTGAAGAGCATGAGCGAACCGATGAGGAACGCTATGACGCCGCCGATGGTCAAAACGCCGTGTGTTGTCGCATAAACGTCAAAGATAAAGAGCAGCAAGGCTAGTGCGATCAAAACGAGACCGGTCACGTTGACCGGTAGAATCGCCGCGAGATAAAGCGCGAGGATCAACGCGATCGCACCAACGACTCCGGGAAGAATCGCTCCCGGCGTGGTCAGCTCACCAATGATTCCATAGATCGCGATCAGCATGAGAATGAACATCACTTCTGGGCGCCAGAGCTTTTGAAAGACATGTTCCGACGCCGACATCTTGATCTCAGAAACGTCCGCGCCGGCGGTCTTCAGCGTCTTTCCATCCACGACGCGTCCGTTCAATTTTTGTAGCAGATCGGAAATATCGGAGGCGATCAGATCAATTACTTTTAATTGAAGGGCTTTCTCAGCGGTAATCGAGGCGCTTTCCTTTACCGCCGACTTGGCCCACTCCACGTTACGCTGGCGCTTGCCAGCGATCGTCTCGATATAGCTCACCGAAAAATTCTCCAACTTCTGTTTCATCGTTTCGTCGGTCTTTTCTTCTCCACCACTGGGAAAACCGCCTATCGAGACCGGGTGCGCGGCGCCGATTGTCGTAGCTGGAGCCATTGCCGCGACGCTCGCTGCAATGGTGATGAAACAACCTGCGCTGGTTGCTGTCGCACCGGTCGGAGCGACATAAACCACGACCGGCACCGGGGAGCCGAGAAAGCTTTGCACAATCTTCTGCGTCGAATCGAGCAAGCCGCCAGGTGTGTTGAGTTGAATGATTAGACACTGCGCATTCTGCGACCGTGCTTCCTCAATGCTGCGCGAAATGTAACTCGCCGTCGCCGGCCCAATGGCTCCGTCGATATTGATAAGGGCCACTTTATCAGCTGCAAAAGCTACGGGCATGCACGCAAGCCAAAGGATTAGCCCGGTAATGCAGATGGAGGGGCGAGCTCCGCGAGCCCATGCGCCGGTCGTACGTTTCGGACCGCTAGTTAGGCGTCGCAGAGCTCCGCCCTCCACTTTTGTCCGTGCTACCCGGCGCGCTACTCGACGATGCGTAGGTTCACGCTCCTTTCATCGGCTGCAGCTTGATCGCCAGATCGTTCACCTTTGGTTTCACTATCTTCTCGTAATCGCGATAACTCATCTTGATCGCGTCTGTGTGTGTCCCCGCTTCAAACACAATGTAGTCTTGCTCCGCCAGACTCTGCTCTACATATGTTGGGAGACCATAGAGATTGCCAAAGGGCGGCATCGCTCCAATCGCGCAGTCGGAAAACAGCGTCTTGAATTCCTGCTCCTTACCGAGTGAGACAGCCTTGCCGATCGCTTTCTCGACCTTCTCCAGATCAATTTGGTGATCCGCTGGCAAAACCATCATTAAATGCTGATCGCCCGATTTGACCATCACAACCTTGGCATGATGCCGGCCCTTCACATGCTCCGCCTGGGCGATTCGTTGCGCAGTGACGGCCTCCGGATGCTGCAGAACCTCATAAGACACTTTGTTTCCGTCCAAACAAGCGATCAGTTGCTTTGGTATTTCCATAACCGCCTCCGAGGGAAAGTATCACTTTCCGGTGTGATCTCTACTCTCTCGAAAAGCGAGCAGGCCCGTCAGGCTTGGAGCGAAGCACAAGTTAAAAGGAATGATTGCACATAGCTTCGCGGCTGAAGTAGAAAGACTCCATGGAGCAACATCCCGCGGTTCCTCTAACGCCACGACCCAACTGGTGGAAGCGAAACTGGAATTGGTTCGTTCCAGTTGGCTGCTTCGGCATGTTGGTATTGTTCGTCTCTTTTGTTGCCGCGGGCGCATTGATCGTGTTCAGCGCGATGAAATCCACTGACGTTTACAAAGACGCTTTGGCGCAAGCGAAGGCGAACCCTGCCGTAATTGAAGGTCTCGGCTCTCCCATCAAAGAGGGATTTCTTGTCTCTGGAAATACGAACGTTAACGGCGCGTCCGGTGAAGCGAACCTCTCCATCCCCATCTCCGGGCCGAAAGGAAAAGGAACGATCTACGTGGCAGCAAACAAATCGCTTGGCCGATGGAACTATTCTGGTCTCATTGTGGAAACCGCGAAAACGCATCAGCGAATCGACCTCCTACACAGCCCTGTTTCGGCAAATTCGCCCTGATCGTTCCCGTGCAGATCGCTACAAAGAAACTTTCCATCAGCGCAATTCTTTTCGGAATTCTCGCGGGAATCATTGGCATCGCGGCGGGATTATTTCTTGGCTTCGCTTTGGGCGCAGCACTGGCAGCCGCGTTTCACGTCTCCACGTTTGAAGGCGGGGCTGGTTATTTTGCGGCTGCAATCGCGCTCATCGTGACATTCATCGTCGCTCCGGGCCTGATTCTTCTAACGCTTTATTGGCGCGGGACAAGAGGACTTTGGCTTTTCGTCGGGTTGATAACCGTTTGTGTGTCTCTTGGTATCATCGTGGTGTCCGGATTTGGAATTTGGTATGCTGGTCAACCGCATGTTTTGAACATCAATGGGCCGACGCCGCAGCTGGAATTTGAAGTGAAACCACCGGCCGGCCAGTCCCTCCAAAGTCTGGCTGACGTTCAGCCTGAGCTCGATACAGACCGCAACGCAATGCCAGGTTACTGGCACACCGATGTACCTCAAGACCCAGACGTGCGAGCGGGTTACGTCGAACTTTATTTCCGAACCTCGCAGCGTCTCTTCGTGTTGAAATTTCCTGGTCAGGAGGACAAAATTTTCCGGCTTAAGCTGCCGGCCAATCCAATGAGGGAGAAATACCGCGCCTGGTCCGACTGGCAAAACCCGGACTTTGTAGCGAAAGCAGGCCAGCAACCTTCCCGCCCGTCTGGCGGAAACGAGTATCAGATCCGCTACAAAATGGATTATCAGGACCGATAACTTGAGCACATTCAGGTGGAACGCGTTATCCTCAACGCGTTTGTAAGCACGGTTTACCTCTAGCTGCGCCGCGCGTAAGTTTCTGACATGTCGATTTCTGAGGAACAGGTGAAGAACGCTTTGAAGTCGGTGAAATATCCAGGCTTCACTCGCGATATTGTTTCATTCGGGCTTGTGAAATCGATCCAGATCGAGAATAACGAAGTCAAAGTACAGATCGCCCTGGCGACGAACGATCCGAATGTTCCAGCGGCAATTAAAAACGACGCCGAAAAAGCGCTGCGAACTATCGACGGTGTCAAGAGCGCAAAGGTCCTGATTGATATTCATGCGCCGCCCGCAGGCGCGGGGACCGGTATGGGCGCGACGCGAATCCCGGGAATCAGGCACGTCATCGCAGTGGCAAGCGGCAAAGGCGGCGTGGGCAAATCGACTGTCGCGGCAAACCTCGCGGTTGCACTGGAGCAAACTGGCGCGCGTATAGGCTTATGCGATTGCGATATCTACGGCCCGAGCATTTCGTTGATGTTCGGCACGCGCGAGAGGCCAATGGCGACGGAAGAAAACAAAATCGTCCCGATCCAGCAATACGGATTGCGGCTCATGTCGATGGGATTTCTGCTCGACGACACTTCGCCGGCGATTTTGCGCGGACCAATGGTCACCCGTTATACCCAGCAATTTCTGCGACAGGTGGAATGGGGCGAACTGGATTATCTGGTGCTGGATCTGCCTCCTGGCACTGGTGACATTCAGCTCACGATTGTCCAGACGGTCGCGCTTTCGGGCGCGATCGTCGTAACCACGCCACAGGAAGTAGCGCTCATCGATGCTCGCAAAGCCGCTACCATGTTCGAGAAGGTCAATGTGCCTGTGCTTGGGATCATCGAGAACATGAGTTATTTCGCCTGTCCGTCCGACGGGAAACGCTATCATATTTTTGGCAGTGGCGGCGGCGAACGCGAGGCGAAACGACTCCGCGTCCCATTGCTTGGCCAAATTCCGATCGATATCCCCACGCGTGAATCGGGGGACCGTGGGATTCCGATTGTGGGAGAAGATCGAAAGTCCCCCGTAGCAGCCGAGTTCAATAAAATTGCCGAAAATCTTCGTAAAACTCTGCCGTAGTGAAGCCGTCCGCAACCGTGATTGGAACCGGGAGTTAAATAAACAGGGCGGTTGGCACGTCGAATTGACTGCTTCGATTTTGTTGACTCGCGCCCAATTTCATGAAAGAGAATCCTGAGATGCTGTCTTCAGAGGAGGATCACTCTCGATTCGTTAGGAATTCGGTCCTGTACAAGGAGTTTCTCGCGGAGCGTGCCGAGGTCCTGAAACACAAGTGGATCGAAAGCGAGAAAGCCGGAAGAGATATCGGATTTGAAAAGGCTTTGCTGGATTGGATCGTGAAACATCGCTCCAACTGGCGAGAGCGACGAAGAAAGGAGGCGCGCACCGAAAAGTCCGCCTCCTAGTTTTTTTGTTCCTTTAATGCGATCCCGCGAGGTCGCCAAGGAAACGCATGAAACAAGCAAAACAAAAAACGTCTGGTGCCGCGGACCCAACAATGGACGCGGAGGCAATTCGTCGAGCGCTTCAACGAATTGCGCACGAAATTATTGAGCGAAACCCGCAGCTGACCCACGTCGTTCTAGCGGGAATCCCGTCGCGCGGGGTGGAAATCGCCCAGCGCATCGCGGGTTTCATTCACCAAATCCGGAAGATCAACGTTGAGACCGGCGTCATCGACGTGGCGATGCATCGCGATGACGTGGGAACGCGCTCTGACTTGCCGATCGTGCGCGAATCCAAACTTCCACTGCCACTGGAGGAACGCACCGTCATCGTTGTCGATGACGTTCTTTACACCGGCCGCACCGTGCGCGCCGCCATGGACGCCATCAACTCATTCGGACGACCTGCGCGAATTCAGCTGGCAGTACTAATCGACCGCGGCCATCGCGAGCTGCCGATTCGCCCGGATTACGTCGGAAAGAATTTGCCAACCTCCGGCAGCGAAAAGGTGAAGGTCCAGCTTCAAGAAACCGATAACGAACCGGACGCAGTCTGGCTGGGAAGGGGATGATGATTCGACGCGAATCCGTTCTGGGGAGCGCAGCCTGCCAGCCTGCAGCATTCGGCAGCTTGCCGAATGCACGAGTGTTCAATTCACCGATGGCTATCAATCCACGTTGGCGGCAAGCTGCCGCCAACTACAGGCTAATAGCCTGTGCTCTCCAAACATGACCACGCGCTGGACACGAAAAGATTTGCTCGGTCTGCGCGAACTGGCTGCAGAAGAAATCAATTTCGTTCTCGAAACCACCGATGCATTTAAACAAGTCGGTACCCGCGAGATCAAGAAGGTGCCCGCTCTACGTGGAAAAACACTGATGAACTTCTTCGTTGAGCCAAGCACGCGAACGCGGACATCTTTCGAGCTGGCCGCGCTTCGATTGAGCGCGGACGTGATCAATATCTCGGCAACTACGTCCAGCCTGACCAAAGGCGAAACGCTCAAAGACACTGCGCGCAACCTGGAAGCATTGCACGCCGACATTCTTGTTTTGCGTCACAGCTCCGCCGGAGCACCGCAGTTCCTGGCAAATCGGCTAAAAGCCAGCGTGATCAATGCCGGCGACGGCGCGCACGAGCATCCGACGCAGGCGCTTCTCGATCTTTACACCATCCGCGAACGCAGAGGAAAAATTGCAGGACTGCGCGTGGCGATCGTCGGCGACATTCTGTTTAGTCGCGTTGCACGCTCGAATATTTTCGGCCTGCTTAAGCTTGGTGCGCACGTGACACTGGTCGGGCCAAGCACGCTTGTGCCGCGCGAGTTTGAGAAACTTGGCGTCGATATTTCGCACAAGATCGATGATGTGCTGCCAAAAGCCGATGTGGTGAACCTGTTGCGCATCCAGCACGAACGCCAGCGCAGAGAATATTTTCCCGGCATCGGCGAATACATTCGCTTGTTCGGTCTGACCAAAGAGCGCGCAAAGCTTTTGAAGCCCGATTGTCTGATCATGCATCCCGGCCCGATCAACCGCGGCGTAGAGATCGACAGCGAGGTCGCCGATGGTTTGCACAGCGTCATTCTCGATCAGGTCACCAACGGTCTCGCTGTGCGCATGGCTGTTCTCTATCTCTGCGGTGGGATTTCAACATGAGCAGGCAGCGCGCGATGATGTTTTTTGGGAGCGCAGGCTGCCAGCCTGCAGCATTCGGCAGCTTGCCGAATGCACCGGTGTTCCATCCAGGCGTGAATATCAACCCATGTTTGCGGCAAGCTGCCGCCAACTACAGGCCAGCAGCCTGTGCTCCCCAACCATGAGCGCGATGATTATTCGCAACGGTCGCGTGGTCGATCCCGCAAATCGACGGGATGAGATCGCCGATCTTTACATCTCCGATGGAAAGGTTGTCGGCTCGAAATCTGAAATCCGCGAGAAGTTGACCCGCCGCGGCGGGAAATCGCAAATTGAAGAGATTGACGCGAAAGGTTTGATCGTTGCGCCAGGTTTGATCGACATGCATGTGCATCTGCGCGAGCCCGGATTTAGTCACAAGGAAACGATTGAGTCAGGCGCGCGCGCGGCAGCAGCCGGCGGATTCACCACGATTGTTTGCATGCCCAATACTTTGCCCCCCGCAGACAATCCCAGCACGATTGCGTGGATAAAAGATCGCGCGGCGGAAGTGGCGTGCGTGAACGTATTGCCGGCCGGAGCAATTTCAAAAGGTCTCGCGGGCGAAGAACTCGCGCCGATCGGATCTCTCGCGAAGGCGGGCGTTGTGGCAATCACAGATGACGGTCATTGCATTCAAAATCATGAGGTGATGCGACGCGCGGTCGAGTACGCTCGCATGGTTGACCTGCCTGTGCTCGATCATTGTCAGGACTACAATCTGGTCGGTAACGGAGTCGCGCACGAGGGGTATTGGAGCACGCTGCTTGGTTTACCCGGCTGGCCCGCAGCAGGCGAAGAAGCGATTGTTATGCGCAACATTTTGCTCGCGGAACTTTGCGATCATCCGATTCATTGCCAGCACGTCACAACAGCTGGAAGTGTACGATTGCTTCGTGAAGCGCGGCAGCGCGGCGTAAAAATAAGCGGCGAGGTCTGTCCGCATCATGTCGCTTTAACCGACGAAGCGATCCAAAATTTCGACACGAACTATAAAATGAATCCACCGCTACGTTCCCAAACAGACGTTGATGCGCTGCTGGAGGGTATCGCCGATGGGACGTTGTCGATCTTGTGTTCCGATCACGCGCCGCACGCGGCTTTCGAAAAGGAAGTTGAGTTCGACGTCGCGCCATTCGGGATCATCGGGTTGGAGACCGAGCTCGCTCTTTTTATCGATCTTCTCGTGCACAAACACGCAAAGATCGACATCGCGCGTTTGATCGAGATGTACACCGTCGAGCCGGCGCGCTTGTTAAAGCTGGATGCGGGCACTCTGTCGCCCGGTTCCCGAGCCGACGTCACGCTGATCGATCCGGCTTTGAAATGGACTGTTAACGTCGATCAATTTCAATCGGCCTCTCGCAATTCGCCGTTCGACGGCTGGAAACTGAAAGGCCGCGCAGTGCGAACAATTGTCGGCGGGACAACCGTCTGGAAGTTGTAACTACAAGCCGTCAACACTCATTCTAAGCGAGGTCGAGGAATCCCGCTGCGTTACCTTGAGATCGTTCCACGGGGTCCCTCGACTCCGCGGCGCTCCGCTCGGAATGAATGGGATTGATTTACCCCGCTGCGTATCCGCCGTGGATGTAGTTTTCCAGGTGTGCGATTGCTGCCTGCTGGCAGGAAATGACGTGTTTGACGAGATCCCCGATCGAAATCACGCCAACCACTTGATCACCTTCGACCACAGGCAGATGGCGAATATGTTTGTCAGTCATCAGGCGCAGACATTTCTCCACTGGTTCACGCGGATGCGTAACGGTCACATTGGTTGACATGATCTCGGAAACTTTCGTTTCGCGGGAACGCTTGCCGCGGAGAAAAACTTTGCGGGTATAATCGCGCTCGGAAATGATCCCATTCAATCGATCTCCATCCATCACCAATAATGCGCCGACATTTTTTTCGGCCATCATTTCAATCGCTTCAAAAACCAATGCGTCGGACCGAATAGAAAAAATATCTCTGCTTTTCTGACTCAGAATCGCGCCGATCGTGCCGCTAACGTCCATATCATCCGGAAAATTTTACTGCCGAAACACAGCAACTTGAAGATAAGGCAACACCGGCCTGGGACGCAAAACAAATAAACGAGAAAAGCCTCTATCGAAACGTGGACTGGTATCTCCGCGGAGGGAGCTTGGGCGGGCGTTTTCCATTAACAATCGCGCCTGCCACTGCGGTGTATGGAAGCTCCTGCCGATCTGCTGCACAGCGTAACATCAATCCACCACGGCTCATGTCGCCGCGACCGACGAAGTCGACGGGAAATCGGAGTCGGTCGCCAAAACTCGCAAGCAAAACGTTCACATATTTCCCTGTGGCAATGCTTCCGAGAAGGATGATCTCGCTCCGAGATGGAAGTCTTTTTGCGAGAACACGCGCGTCTCGCTCAAGCGGCGCTCGATAACGCGGATCGTCACCGTGAATGTCGACCGTTGCGAATTCACGCAGGTCATCGAGGCGGATCCGCGTGCTGGCGTCGACAAGCCCACGAGTGGGCGTAATCACAAATACACCGGGGATTCCGGTCGCGGGCCGCGCAAACGCAGTCGCGTACGCGATCTTACCACGAAAGTAGAGACCGCTAAGAAAGGTGAACACCTCGGCGATTGGCGCGCCGCGTTTGTCGCGCAATTTTTGCGCGAGCTCGAATTCCGCCCGGTCGCTCAGAATCATCCGTGCCCGTTCACCTCCGGCATAAGCGGGTGAGAGAAGAAAAATGCGACAACGCCTCGTGTTTTCCATTTCCATCTGATTGTCGGATTCAATTTCCGAATGCGTTGTTCTCCTTAGTATGCCAGCCACTAAATAGACATACCGTTGGAGAAAACAAACATCCAGGCTCGTCGACGCGATTCGAAGGCAACGGTGCCCACGAAATTCATTGCAACGCCGAATGGCGGAAATAACTTCGAGGCATCATGGCGCGGGCTGGCGGCAATAAAGGCATCCCGCATTTGTTTTCACTCGTCATTGCTTCGGGCCTGGCCGCGGTCGTGTTGTTCGCAGGACGAACGGTTGCCGTTCATCTGGAACGCACCACGGTTCCCTCAACGGCTCCGGAGTTGTTTCGGCTTAAGAACCAGGGACTCGCCTTTCAACGTGCTGCTGTACGTGCGCCGAATGTACTGCCGCTTTACGGTACCTCGGAATTAATAACCCCTGCGATTCCGGAGAGGGCGAGTCTTTTTTTTCGCAGTGCGCCAACAGGTTTTCAAGTCTCGCCCGTTGGCGGTGCAGGCGCGAACCTATTGGTCATGTTGCAAAAAGTTGGCGCACTCGGCTCGGATTTGCGTGGCAAAAAACTCGTCATCTCGCTTTCACCCGGTTGGTTTTTGAAGGTCAAGTCCGGACAGAAGGGCTACGAGGCGAATTTCTCGCCGATGGGAGCTAGCAAAATGATATTCGACACCGCGCTGAATTTCGAGCTGAAACGGGACATTGCTTCACGCATGCTTAAGTGTCCGAGCACTCTCGAAGGAAGGCCACTGCTTAGATTTGCGGTGAGGCGGCTGGCTTCAGGCGGTTGGCTCGATCGGATCGTTTACTGCGCGCTTTGGCCGGCCGGAAAACTGCAGAACATCTTGCTGGCGTTACAGGATCATTTTGCAGCGCTCAATTACATTCGGGATCAGATTAAGCCAGCTCCGCGACCACATCCGCAAGTACTCGACTGGTCGAACCTGATTGCAACAGCAAGCGAAACCAAGTCCCATGATGCAGGTAACATTAAAAAGGCTTTGATCTTCGATGCACCAGTCGTTTGGGCGTCTCGTGACACGGCGTTCCGGAGCAACATGAACGCGTCACCCGGATGGAAAGACCTGGAGTTGCTTTTGCGCACTCTCGCGCGGGTTCACGCGCGAGCACTAATTCTCAGCATGCCCATAAGCGGAAACTTTTATGACCATGCCGACGTCTCGCCGTCGGCTCGCGAAGATTATTACACGAAGCTTCGTGCACTCGTGCAACGATATCACTTTCCGTTAGTGGAATTTGAGGGGCACGATGAGGACCCGGCCTTTCTTATCCGTCACGAAAGTCACCTCACTGCGAAAGGCTGGATGTATTACAATCGCGCCCTTGATGATTTCTTTCATGGGCGTATGCCACGGAGCTGACAAGTTAAGCGAAGTTTGGCGGATCGCCGTCGCGAATATCAACCAATGCAAATTCGCGAGCGCGAGCCTGCCCCATGTCTCCGATCTTGCTTTTTGACTGCGAGATGGGAAATAATGCGGCCATGCGTTGGGCCTGGTCATTCAAACCTCGCGTAAGTGACGATCAAAACGGAGAAGATAATCACTATTCAGCAGGCGATGCCTGCCCCGATTTCCTGTGCGTCGGGGCTCAAAAAGGCGGAACTTCGTGGCTTTATCGGCAGCTTGAACGACATCCTGATTTCTGGATGCCTCCGGTAAAGGAACTGCACTATCTCAACAGTCTAAATAAAACGAGACAGTTCCATCCTCCGCGCTGCCGAGACCGGCGCGATGCCTCCTTTCTCGATAGCATGAAAAACCTGAGCGGCCTGTCCTACATCGATCTGGAGAATTACGGGAGGTTGTTCGAGCACAAGGGATCGCTTGTCTCCGGTGATATCTCGCCAGCCTATTCGACAGTAAGTGATGAAATCATTCACCGAGTCGTCAATTCCTTCCCAAATTTAAAGGTGATCTTTCTAGCTCGCGACCCCGTTGAGAGAGCGTGGTCGCAATTGTCCATGGGCGTTCGTCTCGGAATGATTACTCCGTTTGATGCGACCGATGCTGACGAAGTGATTCGGAATTTGTTGAATCCCGGGGTGCTCCTGCGCTCACATCCCAGCAAGATCGTGGCACGCTGGAGACGCTATGTTCGTCCAGATCTTTTCCGCATCTTCTTTTTTGACGACCTGGAGAAAAATCCCACAGAACTGCAACGCTCCATCCTCCAGTTTTTAGGCGCTGACCCTGACAAGTCTAACGGCCGATTGAAGGCGGACGACAACCAGGATGCCAATAAGAAGAAACTTCGGCTCACCGACAAGGTGCGGTGCAGGATTGCTCAGTTTTTTGAACAGGAATTGAAAGACTGTGCTGCAGAATTGGGCGGGCCGGCGAAACAATGGCCCGCACGATATGGTTTTTCGCTGGCGATCTTCTTCCTGCAACTGGTGGACGACTTCGACATCCTATTCTGGTGTGATTGGATCGCTTGAGGAAGGAAAGAGGCCTCCTACTCGCGGTGCAGGGCCCGATTTTCTCTGTATCGGGGCCCATAAAGCCGGAACCACCTGGCTTTATCAGCAACTCGATTCCCATCCGGATTTCTGGATGCCTCCTGTAAAGGAACTGCATTACTTTGATCAATTGAGCAGGGTTCAACGCGCAGCTCATCCGCGTTGCAGAGACGACCGCGATCGTCGATTTCTGGAGCGGCTCAAGAGCCTTAGCGCTGAACCGGGCATCGACCTCAAGAATTATGGACGACTGTTTGAATCCAAGGCATCGCTCTTTTCCGGTGATATTTCGCCGAATTATTCAACGCTGAGTGATGAAGTTATTCGAGAAATCGTCGGATACTTTCCGAACTTAAAGGTGATCTTTCTGGCGCGCGATCCGGTTGAGCGAGTCTGGTCGCATTTATCCATGGAAGTCAGCTATCGTCAGATTGAGCCGTTTGACCCGACCGACATCAACGAAGTTGATAGGAATTTGTCCCGGCGAGGGCTGCTCTTGCGTTCGTATCCGAGCGCGATCGTCGCGCGATGGAAGCGCATCGTCGAGCCGAAGCAGTTTCGCGTTTATTTCTTCGATGATCTGGAAAACGATCCCGCTGAATTGCGGCGCTCCGTCCTGAGTTTCCTCGGCGCTGATCCAGACAAGCCAGGCAGCCGATTGAGCGCGGATTACAACAGCTGGACCGGCGTGGAAAAGCTACCGCTCACTGACAAAGTGCGATCACATCTGGCTCAATTCTTCAAGAAGGAGCTGAAGACCTGCGCCGCCCGACTAGGCGGGCCCGCCAAAGATTGGCCGGCACGGTACGATTTTTAATTCAGAAACCTTAGCTGTTCACACCCGAAACTTTTAATTTCCTGTCAGACGCGCTTCTGCCAAGTCAAGGTCACGCTGAATTCGCCGCAACGCATCGTCATTGATTACACGGTCGTTGCGCAAATGGATGATGGTTTGCCGTTCAGCACGAAGCGCCTGGCGTTGCAAACGCTGATACTGCGGTGTGGCGATTTCACCCCGGCAATCGTCGGGGTTCTCGGCACAAAGTTGCAGTTGCCCGACGCGTTCGTCGTACTCGGCGCGCAAACGATCCACTGTGTCCGTCGAAAATTTGCCGGTACCGCGAAGGTTCTCTATCAAGTTAATTGCGGCTTCGTTCGCTTTTAACCGTGCGGTTCGCTCCTCTTCATCGGTTGAATTGTCGCTCTTGATGCAAAGTTTTTTGATCACAATTGGCAAGGTGAGGCCTTGGAACAACAGGGTCACCAAAATCACCGCAAAGGTCAGAAACAAAATGTAGTTTCTTCCCGGGAACGGGCTGCCATTCGGTAAAACAAAAGGAAGCGCAAACGCGGCCGCCAGGGAGACGACTCCGCGCATTCCCGACCAGGCCATAACCGCTACATTTTGCCACTCCGGGAAGGGCCCGGGCCGACGCACTCCCTTGTGCAAGAGAAAAGACAGATACGCACCTGGAAAAACCCACGCGATCCGCACCAGCACAACCACAGCGCTGACGAGAAGCGCACTCTGAATGGGCGAAAAAAGAGACTCGCCGTTGAGCGATCTCAGGATCCCGGGCAATTGCAAACCGATAGCGGTGAAAACAAAGCCGTTCAGAAGAAATACCACGATCTCCCAAAAGGCGAACGCCTCCAAACGATAGCGCGCCGTCACAATCAATGGAGAGTACCAGCCAATATAAATTCCGGCGGCAACCACAGCCAGGACGCCTGAAGCGTGCAAGCGCTCTGCCGGCAAATACGCGAGAAACGGCGTCAGCAACGAGATGGTGATTTGCACCGGTGGATCGTCGAGATGTCGCTGAACCCATCTAATCGCCACACCGACCAGCAAGCCAAATCCAATCCCGCCTGCCACGGCCCAGACGAAACGCAGCGATGCTTCGCCCAGTGAGAATTTGCCCGTCATCAGCGCTGCCACGGCAAACTGCAGCGCCACGAGCGCTGTGGCATCGTTCACGAGGCTTTCACCTTCCAGAACGCTCACGACGCGCTGCGGCACTGCCAGCCGGCGAATTATACTCGCGGCAGCGACCGCATCGGGAGGAGAAACGATCGCGCCGAGGGCAAACGCCGCTGCCCACGGCAGCGACGGGATCAGCGCGTGCGCCACGCAAGCAACTACGATCATCGTGAAAAGCACCAAACCAATGGCGAGCATGACAATTGGCCGCAGATTTCGCCGAAAATCGCGCCACGAAGTGAACAGTGCGGCTGGATAAATCAGCGGCGGCAAAAAGAAATAGAAAACGATGTTTGGATCGAGTTTCACCTCCGGCAGACGCGGAATAAAACTCAACCCCAACCCCACCAGCACCAGCACAACCGGGTACGGCAGCGCGATCTTTCGCGCGACCAGGACTGATGCCGCGACGACCGTGAACAAAAGAACGATGATTTCTGCTTGATGCATTACCAGATTGCTAATTGTGCGCCACCGTAGTTAACGCAGACCGGCGCGCATGATACCTCAATCAACCGCGGTCGGCGACCGTAGCTACAGTCTTGGCCCGAGCGCGATTCGCCTGGAGCTCAGCGAGATGTTTTTCCGACCAGCGACACAGCGCATGCAACGGTTCGATCAAGGTTCGGCCCAGTCTCGTGAGAGAGTACTCCACTTTCGGAGGCACAACGGGGTGAACGGTACGTTGCACCAAACCGTCGCGCTCAAGGGTGCGCAGTGTCTGTGTCAGCATTTTTTGCGAAATGCCCCCGATCTCGCGCTGTAACGCGGCATAACGCATCGTTCCGCGCGCCAGAATCTGAATAATGAGAGCCGTCCATTTGTCAGCAATCCGGTCGAGGACAAGACGGGAAGGACACTGCGCATCCAGGACGGAGGGGGCGGAGGAGGTTTTTCCCATGCTCGTGTTTAAAACAATCCCTGTTGACGTGCAAGGGGAGAGTAACATTCTAGAAGGAGTGTATAGACTAAAGTTATGTGTAGTTGACTGTTGGTTTGGACGTCCGAAATTTATCTTATGACAACTACATCTCTCACGAAGGGAAACGCTATCCCGATGGATTTTCTCTTAAACGAGGCGGAATCTGCTGTTTCGTCTCCCGCGAGTAAGGAAGTTGATGCGGCAGGTCACGATGATTCCGTTTTGCTCGACGCGTATTCGCGCACTGTGGTCAGTGCAGTTGCGCGTGTTTCCCCGGCGGTGGTAAACATCGACGTCAAACAGCGCATCAACGCCGAGCGCGGGACTCGCGAGCTCAGCGGCAACGGCTCGGGTTTCATTATCACGCCCGATGGATTCATTCTGACCAATAGCCACGTTGTTCACGCGGCGAATTCTATCACTGTGAATTTGCCGGATGGACGCGAATATCCGGCGCAATTAGCAGGCGATGATCCGGACACCGATCTTGCAGTCATTCGGATTGATGCGCCGCAGCTTGCCTACGTGCGTCTGGCCGACTCAGAAAATTTGCGTGTCGGCCAACTCGTGATCGCGATCGGAAATCCTCTTGGCTTCCAGGCAAGCGTCACTGCTGGCGTAATCAGCGCACTCGGTCGCTCGATGCACGCACAGTCCGGCCGATTGATTGACAACATTATTCAGACCGATGCCGC
This sequence comes from uncultured Verrucomicrobiae bacterium, assembly GCA_963840135.1. GTDB lineage: Bacteria > Verrucomicrobiota > Verrucomicrobiia > Chthoniobacterales > UBA10450 > Udaeobacter. The sequence goes on from CAWIXX010000012.1 coordinate 161,009, forward strand.
GTTGAATCCGGGAAACTCCGGCGGACCGCTTGTCAATTCGGCGGGCGAAGTCGTTGGGGTAAACACGGCAATGATTCGACCGGCGCAAGGCATCTGTTTCGCGATCGCCAGTAACACGGCAAGATTGGTTGCAGGATGGCTGATCCGTGATGGACGTATCCGCCGTGGCTATATCGGCGTTGCCGGGCAAAACGTGCCAATTCATCGGCGGGTCATCCGATTTTATGGTTTGCCTCTCGAGACGGCTGTCCTGGTTGTTTCAGTCGAGAAGAATAGTCCCGCCGAGCACACCGGATTACGCGAGGGGGATCTGATTGTCGCGTTCAACGATCAGCCTATTGGGAGCGTGCACCATCTGCACAAAGTCTTGGTCGGCGAACAAATTGGTGTCAGTACCAAACTCACAGTCATTCGCCACACCGAGAAATTAGAGCTAACGATCTTACCAGCCGAATCGCGATCGGAGTGACGATGTGGGTAGCGACGCCGCGTTGCGGCATCCCTACCACTCGTTTTGCTCCTCCAGTCAAAGGGTTTGTGCGTGCTATGGCCGTGGTGGGGGCGTCGGGCGATGCCGTGGTGTCGGTCGTGGCCGCGGGGTCTGTCCAGGTGTTACGCTAGGGGTAGGTGTAGGTGTCGCGCTAGGTGTAACTGTGGGCGTTGCTATCGGTGTAGGTGTGGGCGTCGGCGGTGGAGAACCTTCGCCCTCGAGGTAGCGCGCAAGTGCAAAGTCAGCGAACAACTCGAGGCCGGTCGCTTGGAAACCGACAGCCACAATCTTCCCATCAGGCTGAAAAACGGCGCCGTTGGCTCCGCCATTTAGATCACCAAACGATGTCCGCACTTTGCCAGCGGCGCCAAAGGTCGGATCGAGCGAGCCGTCCGAGGTCAAACGCGCCAGCAAGAAATCGGAATCGGATGATTCTGTGTTCGCGTAACCGACGGTGATAATTTTGCCGTTGGGATCGAGAAGAACTTTGTTCGCGCTCTGGCAACAGCTGCCGAAATCGATCTGCATCATTCCATCGGTACCGAAGCTAGTATCGAGAACTCCGTTGGAAGTGTATCGCGCGACAGCGAAATTCTGAACTCCTCCATTTTGAGAGATAGCGAATCCAGCAGCGACAATCCGGCCATCGGGTTGAAGCGCAGCCGAGCGCGCGCGATCAAAGTTTTGATCGCCAAAGTCGGTGTGCACTTTTCCAGCCACGCCGAATGTTGTATCGATGCTGCCATTACTGAGATACCGCACAGCGGCGAAGTCGTAGAAAGTCGCAGGATCATTGGCAGAGCCGACCGCGACAATCTTTCCATCGGGTTGGATCAAGACCGAAAAGGCATCGTCTTCCATACCGAGAAAATCAGTTGAAACCTGGCCGCCATTGCCAAATGTGGCGTCCGGGGTTCCATCCGGGTTGTAACGTGCCAGCGCGAAATCGGTATTGGAAGATTCTCCAGGATCGAAATCTACGAAGACGGTCCCGGCGGCAATGATCTTGCCGTCAGTCTGCAAGGCCACGTCGGACGCATAACTACCTTCGGGAAAAGTCGTGGTGACGATGCCGCCGTCCCCAAAGGATGTATCGAGCGACCCATCAGGGTTATAGCGCGCGACTTTGAAGTCACCGGCAAATGTAAAGAGCGGAAAGGCTCCTCCTGCGACCACGATCTTGCCGTCAGGTTGAACGACCACCGATGACGCCACCGCAGCCAGGCCGGGGAAATCTGTTTGCACCTTGCCGCCGACGCCGAAGGTTTTGTCCAGCGTGCCATCCGGATTGTATCGAGCGACAGCGAAGTTCTCATCCGAAAAATCATTGTTTAGATAGGTTGTGCCTACCACGACTAACTTGCCATCGGCCTGGATCGCCACTGCGTTAGCGATGTCGGTGCTGTGATCGAAATCGGTTAGCACTTTGCCGTCGGTCCCGAATGTCGGATCAAGGTCTCCGTCGACTGCTAGCACGGTCCGTCCACTGACGACAAAGGCCAATATTATTGCCGTCGCACAGATCGCATGGACGTAAGCATTGAATCGGCAACATTTATACGCCGCTCATTTGCATGAATGTCTCTCTTCGTTTATTTCCAAGGCTTCATAACGCGAGAGTTCGTTGCATCAAGCACAGAATCGTAACAACCATGTTACCAATCCGAAGTGGGCGTTGCGCTGAGCCTGCGACGGTCGGTGACATCGAGACAACTTTTAGTTGACTGATTTGCATCGAGATCTAGCCGCGTCACTCGTTGAGCAACACGCGCTGAGTGTGTTAGCAGCTGGGTCGAAAATTTGTGTGCCGGCTCTTTAATTCTTTCAAGTCACCAAGTTGGTGCGATTTCCGCGCGCTGAACTGCTATGACGCCGTTAGGGATGGTCGACGTTCTTTCACGCCCGCGGAGTCGAAGCGTTGCAGCCGACTCAGCTACCTCTACAGTCAAAGCAGTTCGCCATGAAGATTCTAGTTGTTGGTAGTGGAGGCCGTGAACATGCGCTCGCATGGAAATTGGCGCGATCTCCAGGTGCCGAGCGTATTTTTTGTGCTCCCGGGAACGCGGGCACTGCGGAGATTGCTGAAAATGTTGCAATTTCCTCTGGTGATCTGAAGGCGCTGGTTCGGTTCGCCAGGGAAAATCGCATCGACTTGGCGGTGATCGGTCCGGACGATCCTCTTGCCGCGGGGATCGTCGATCTTTTTGCTGTTGAAAAATTACGCGCGTTTGGACCGACGAAATCCGCCGCGCGCATTGAGGCCTCGAAAATTTTCGCAAAAGAGCTGATGCGCGCTCAGAAAATACCTACCGCCGAAGCGAGCACGTTTACCGACAGCAGCGAAGCGTTGGATTACTGCGAGCGACTGAAATTTCCCGTTGTGATCAAAGCAGACGGCCTTGCTCTGGGAAAAGGAGTAGTCATTGCTTCTGACGCGGCCGCGGCGAGATCCGCGATCGATGAGATGATGACCCAGGGCCGCTTTGGCGACGCAGGTCGACGGATCGTGATCGAGGATTTCTTACGCGGAACAGAATGTTCTCTTCACGCCCTTGTAGAGCGAAGCAGTTATCGCCTGCTGGAATCGGCGCGCGATCACAAGCGCGCGCTGGACGGCGACCAGGGCCCGAATACTGGCGGGATGGGTGCGTTCAGCCCGGCCAATAATTGGAACGACAAGCTGCAATTGCAATTCGAGACGGAAATCATGCAGCCGCTGCTACGCGGTCTCCTGCAAGACGGAATCACCTTTCGCGGACTTCTTTATCCAGGCTTGATGATTACCAGAGATGGCGCCCGCGTGCTGGAATTCAATTGCCGTTTCGGCGACCCGGAAACGCAGGCGCTTTTGCCCCGGATGAAATCCGATTTGCTGCCTTTGTTGGAAGCGACGATTGATGGAAATCTTGCCAAGTGTACGATTGAATGGGATACGCGCGCCGCCGTCACGGTGGTGCTCGCCTCTGGCGGTTACCCTGGCAAATACGAAACTGGAAAAACAGTTTCGGGTCTCGATGACGCGAGGAAGCTCGAAGATGTCCAGATTTTCCACGCCGGAACCAAACGCGCCAACGGAGAAGTTAAGACTGCTGGTGGTCGCGTTCTCGCGGTGACCGCGGTTGGATCAACGCTCGAAGCCGCACGCGCACGCGCATACGAGGCTGTCTCCCGCATTCATTTCGAAAACTGCCACTACCGGCACGACATTGCTCTGGGTGTAATCAACTGAGAGAGCTCTAAATCGATATTCGGAATTCGAATTTTCGCGCAATTAGAAAATGCGTTATAGGTCGGCATCTGTTTTCAATGTCTCAATTCACGTCGTTGTCCTTCATTAGCTTCTGTTTGGCGATAAATGCGCTGGCGCAAACTCCGCCGCCGACCGTGGTCCCCCCAAGCAGGCCCGCCGCTTCGGCAAGACCATCCGCGCTCGCATCGCCTTCGCCCTCGGGAAGCCCGACCACTGAAGACCTGGTCAATTCGTTAGGCCCGCCTGACCTCCAGGCAGTCATCACGCTATTAAAAAGTAATTTCACAAATCCGGAAGCGATTACAGATACCGAGTTGAATCGGGCGACTGTTGAGGGGTTGATAATGAAGCTGCCGCGTGGGGTAATGCTTTTGCCCGCCAAGGAGAACGCGCCGGCGGAAACGCCCACCCTCTTTTACAGCGAGATTATCGGGGGGCACATCGGATACGTGCGCGTCGGCTCATTAAACGCAGCGAACCTTCAGGCGTTGGACAAGAGCGTCGCCAATTTCGCCGCGAAAAACGTGAACGCGCTCATTATGGACCTTCGCGCCAGTCCGGCAACGACCGATTTGCCGCTGGCCGCCGAATTCGCAAAGCGGTTTTGTCCCAAAGGCAAAACGCTTTTCACTTTGCGCAAACCGGTGGGACATCAGGACCGCGTGTTTAGTTCTGATCGTGATCCGGCATTTCGCGGTCTGGTCATGGTACTCACCGATGGCGATACGGTTGGTGCCGCCGAGGCGATCGCTGCGGCACTGCGATTTTACAACAAGGCCCTGCTCATCGGGCAGGTGACCGCGGGTCGCGCAGCTGAATACTCCGATTTGTCGCTACCGAGCGGCAAAATTCTACGCGTTGCGGTCGCGGAAATGGTTTCCCCAGAGGGTCGCCCGCTGTTTCCAGAGGGGATAAAACCAGATTTGCCCATCGAAATGTCGATGGCAGACAAGCGGCAAATTTTCCAACTAAGCGGCGAAAAAGGAATGGGGCCGTTCGTTTACGAAGGCGCCCGTCCGCACATGAACGAGGCAGCGCTGTTAGCCGGGACAAATCCCGAAGTTGAAGCCGCTGAGGCGGCGCAGCAACGCCGCGGCCGCTCGCCGGAAAAGCCCTCAACCAACGATCCGGTGCTGCAGCGCGCGTTGGATGTAGTCACCTCGCTTGAGGTTTATCAGAAACGATAGCGGACTGCGTCTTTGACGATCTGGTTGCCTCTTAGTTTTGCAATTTCTGCCGGGCCCTATTCTCGCTGGGCAATCGGTAGCCGTTATACTGAGTTGAGAGATTTTTCGATTTCGCTCAGAATGGCAGTGAAGTGACACCGCTCGAAGAACGCATCGGCTACAAATTCCGGAACTCACTTCTGCTTGCGGAGGCGCTCACGCACCCGAGCCTTGGTCATGAAGCCCAACGTTATCATTTTGATTATCAGCGTTTGGAGTTTTTGGGCGACGCTGTTCTCCAGCTTGTTGTCACCGAGTATCTCTTCAGCCATTTTCGAGCCGAAGCCGAAGGTCAACTAACGAAACTACGTTCGCGACTGGTTTCTCGCGAAGCGTTGCGGGCCCATGCTGCTGCGCTGGACTTGGGACGTTACATTTTGATGGGGCGCGGCGAAGAAAGCAGTGGTGGCCGGGGACGCACGTCCACATTGGCAGACGCGTTTGAGGCGCTCATCGGTGCCATTTACCTCGACGGCGGTCTCGAAGCAGCGAAAGAGTTCATCTTGACGCAAACTCGCAGCGATCTCGAACAACTGGCGGAAACACCAGTGGACATCAACCCCAAGGGCCAGCTTCAGGAGTTGTTGCAAAGCATCTCGCCGCGCAGTCCGGTCTATGAATTGGTTTCGCAAAGCGGGCCTGAGCACGAGAAAACGTTCGTATCACAAGTTGTTTGGGAGGGAATTGTTCTTGGGCAAGGTATGGGGCGCAGCAAGAAACAGGCGGAAACTGTGGCTGCACTCGAAGCGATGGAGTTAAAGCGCTGGGAGAAGAAAGACGACGTCGATAGAACCTGAAGTCGGCACGTATGGGTACGGACGGATCGCCGAGCCGTCCGTTCCGCGTCTCCGGAGCGCCCGGTAATGCCAGTCCGGGTCGGACTCGCCCTACCAAGTCATATCGAATGACGAAGGGCTTGAAGCTTGCCCCATTGGAAATGATTGCGGATCGCTCCGGTCACGAATTTCTTGGCCTCACGGATCGCCTCTTCGAGGGAGAGCCCTTTGGCAAGACCGGCCGTGATCGCTGCCGAATATGTGCAGCCGGTGCCATGGGTCGCGACCCCATGTGCGAACGGCGCTGAGAATTCGACAACTTTTCCGTTGGTAAATAGAAGATCGACAGCGTGTTCACCCGCCAGATGACCGCCTTTCAGAAGGATTCCGGTTCCGAATCTGTTCTCTAGCTCTTTTCCGGCATGATGCATCGATTGCCGATCTTTAATTTTCGTTCCAAGCAAGCGCCCCGCTTCATCGAGATTTGGCGTAATTAAGCTCGCCAGTGGGAACAATTCTTTCTCATAAGTTTCGATAGCCGCCGGATCAATGAGAGGATCGCCACTCGTTGCTACAAAGACCGGATCGACCACCAGCGGAATCCGTGGCGCAGACATCTTCTCCAAATCCAGTATCGTCTTCGCTACGGCGGACACGATTTCCGCGGAGCAAAGGAGACCAACCTTGATCGCAGCGATAGGAAAACTTTTTGCGAGCACTTCGATTTGCTCGCTAACAATTTTTGCGCTGACCGGCTCGATCCGTGAAACTTTTCCAGGAATTTCCGCGACGACGCAGGTCACGGCGGTCAATCCATAGACACCGCGTGCGGAAAATGTCTTAATGTCGGCCTGAATGCCAGCGCCAGCGCTGCTGTCGGAACCCGCGACGCTTAGCGCTACGGGAACAGTAGCGGCGCTGTGTGAGCGCCGACCATCATATTTGCCCATGGAATTCGACGGTCATAGACCGCCGCTACAGGATCACGCGCCGTCGTTGCCGATCGCTTCGACCGGGCAGCCTTCCATTGCCTCTTTGCAAAGTCCTTCTTCTTCCGGCGTCTCCGGTTGCTTATAGACATACGAGTGGCCGCCGTCGTCGTTCCGCTTGAAATTGGCAGGCGCGGTTTCGCGGCACAAATCGCAATCGATGCATTGGTCATCGACATAGAATTTGCCCGGTACGTTTTCGGCGTATTTGTTTGCAACGTCGGCCATGGTTTTCCCCGTAAAAGTGAAGTGGAACGCTAGAAAGAAACCCTCGCAGCGCAAACAATTTGCGCCTCAACACGATTGCACGCAACCGCCAGATGCCGCTGACACGTTAAAAGATAGCGCATCAACCGCTTCTGATGAAAAAGGAAACCGTCAAGACTGTGCGCGCTTTTGCGATTGAGCTCGTAATCTACGCGTTCCTTGTCGTCGCCTACTTTTTCCTGGTGCTCCATTTCCTGGGACAATGGTTGTTCCAGCTCGAAATTCATCATCGATATCTCTACGCCGGACTGGCGATTTTGTTGATCGTCGGTCAGGCCGTTCTCCTTGAAAGTCTGACCACTTTTCTGATCCGCCTGATTCGAGGCCGCTCCGAGTAAACCTATGTTTTTTCCAATTTCCGGGGCGCACATCAGCCCTATCTACCTGGTGACGGTCGGATTTCTAATCGGTATTCTTGGCGGCTTCTTCGGAGTCGGCGGGAGTTTCATCGCAGGGCCCGCTCTGCGCCTGGCTGGTTTGGACTGGAACTTCGCAGTCGGCACCGATTTAGCGCACATAGTCGGAAAATCAGTGGTAGCCGTGAGAAGGCACCGTGCCATGGGAAATGTCGATCTACGTCTCGGACTGGTCATGGCCGTCGGAACGATTGCTGGCGCGGAAGTCGGTGCGCAGGCGATCCAGATGTTGAAGCGCGCTGGGAATGTCAATTTTGTGGTAAGCATTGTCTCGATCGTTGTCTATCTAAGCATCTCGACTTTCATGATCTGGGAAAGCCGAAAGACCTTGTCGTCATCAAAAGGACGATCGTCGCGCGGCGCTGCAAAAGGAGCAAAATCCAAAAAGGATCATTCGGCGTTCGGCCCCGTCACGCGCGCGATTCAACGCCTCAAAATTTGGCCCATGATTTCCCTCCCGGCCTCTGGGATAAAGGCAATTTCACTTTGGATAATTCTTTTGGTGGCTTTCGTCGGCGGAGTATTCAGCGGTTTTCTCGGTGGCGGCGCCGGTTACATTCGCATGCCGTCCATGGTCTACGTGCTGGGAATTCCCACGCATCTCGCAGTGGGCACTGATCTTTTCGAAATTATCATCTCCGCCAGCTACGGCACATTTAGTCACGCGGTTAAAGGTAATGTGGACATTTTGATCGCGCTGGTTATGCACACCGGCGCGGCCATTGGCGCGCAGATTGGCGCTATTTCCACGCAATACTTCACCGGTCCTAAGATTCGGCTGGCTTTCGTCCCATTGCCGCTGATCGGCGCGGCCATTGTCATCTACACAATGTTCAGCGGCCATAAATTGTAAGTGCAAATGAAGATTTTGATTTGCAGCGACGGAATGCCGGCCTCCGAGAATGCGATTGATCTGGCAGCGTTACTAGCCGGTCCGTTGAAAGCTGAAATCACTCTTCTTGGGATCGTCGAGAAGTCGAGCGATGAGCAACCGCTGCGTGAAGCGCTCGAAAGACAAGCGCAATCCCTCCGGACACAAAATGCACAACCGGATATTGTCGTGCGCGCAGGCGAACCGGTACGCCAGATTCTCGATCAAACATCAAGCATCAGCTACGATCTCGTTCTGGTTGGCGCGCGCTGGACTGGAGCAAGCGGGCATTATTGGCGCTCCGAAAGAACATACGAAGTCATCAAGGCGATACAGCCGGCAGTGCTGGTGGCGATCGGTGAACGCAAACAGTTGAAACGGTTTCTCGTCTGTACAGGTGGAAAGGAATTCATCGAACAAGCTGTGCGATTCACCGGCGAGATCGCGGCCGCTGTGGGAGCCTCCGTAACTCTTCTGCATGTCATGGCCGAACCACCGGCTATCTATGTCAATCTGGTAGAGTTAGAGGAGAACGTTGATCAATTGCTGGAATCCAAATCGGAGCTCGGCACAAATTTGCTTCGACAAAAAAGAGAGCTCGAACGTCTTGCTGTTCCAGCTGAAGTGCGCCTTCGGCATGGCATTGTAATCGATCAAGTTTTCGAAGAAGTGCGCGCAGGCGATTACGATTTAATCGTGACTGGCACCTCGCAGGCGCGCGGTCTGCTCGGGCATTACATCATGGGCGATCTGACCCGCAGCATTTTGAACCGTGCAAATGTTCCCGTCCTCGTCGCGCGCGCAGGGCCGCCTAAAGCGGGCCGAACTCTTTGGAAAGCGTTCAAAGGTTTATTCGGCGCACGCTAAGGGTGACGAAACCACGTCGCTTTGTATTCGCCTGCTCGTATGCACACGCCCGAACAACCAACTCTGCAGAGCAGGCGGGTGAGGCGTTGGCTCCCGCATCTTTGGCGTGAATGGACAATCGAAAGCTGGCGTCCGATCGCTCCCGCTTTCGCCAAACCGGAGCCATTGAGGTGGAACGACAGCGAGGTGACCGCAGCCTGGATCGGTCATGCCACGGTCCTCATCAATTTCTTCGGCATCAAAGTCCTCACCGACCCGGTGCTGTTTCCACGCATTGGGATTCGGCTGCCGGGATTTACCATCGGGCCGAAGCGATTGACTGTGCCTGCGCTCAAATTTCGCGAACTGCCCCGCATCGATCTCATTGTTTTATCTCATTCGCACTTCGATCACTTCGACTTGCGAACACTCCACCGCTTCGATGAACTCACCAGGGTAATCACCGCTCCAAACACTGCAGACTTGCTAAGATGGACGCGTCTCCGAGACATCACGGAACTTCGCTGGGGTGAAACGAAAGTCCTCAACATCGCAAGTCAAATGAAAGGCGACATCGCAATCAGCGCTTTTCAAGTGAGACACTGGGGCGCGCGCAAACAGCGCGACGATTATCGCGGTTACAATGGTTACGTCATCGAGCGAAATGGGCGGCGCATTCTGTTCAGCGGAGATACTGCAATGACAAACGCCTTCGCCGAATTGTTTCAGCACGGGCCCGTCGATCTCGCGATCATGTCAATCGGCGCGTACAACCCCTGGATCCAATCGCACTGCACACCCGAACAAGCGATTGAAATGGCAACCGCTGCCGGCGCGCGATTTATCATGCCCGTGCATCATCAGACGTTCCGGCTCAGTTTCGAGCCATTCCGGGAGCCCATCGAACGCTTTCAGGCCGCGCTCAGCAATACACCTGAACGCATCGCGCTGCGCGAAATTGGTGAGACATTCGTTTTGCCGTGATCCCTTAACAATCTCGATCATGAGCACGAGCATGAGTAAGAGACGGCGCCAACCCGTGGAGCGTTATTGCCACGCCGTTGCCACGATGTAATGTTTGGCCGCGCGTGCCGACGTAGCTCAGCTGGTAGAGCAGCGGTTTCGTAATCCGGTGTCTGCCCCTCGTGACATATTCGTTCCCTCGCACAGTTGCGAACATGCTAGACCGTGAAAGAACAGAAACGACCGTGGTACGGTCAACATGGCGTCAATACCTAGAGACGCTCAACAGCATAATCGGCCTCGCACCGCTTTGATTCCCTCGTGAAGAATTAGCGGTAGCATACACAAGGCCGCGACTGGATCCGCCCACCACCAGCCAAAGAAAGCGTTAAGAAGCAGCCCGCCGAGCAGAATCGCCGATAAATACGCGCAGATGTCTGTCTGTCGTGAATCAGCAAATAATGCACGACTTTCGAGGCTTGCTGCCACGCGGCGCTTAGCGCGAGCAAGGAGCGGCATCACAATGAGCGAAACGACCGAAAGAACAATACCGACGACGCTTATCTCTGGCTGCTCGCGGCGCAGAAGGGACGAAGCGGCCTCGACCGCAACATACAACGCCAGCAGAAAGAAACTTATCCCCACAAGCATTACTGCCGGTCGCTCGCGCTTCTCGTTGGTCTGCGTTCGCTGCAAACGCCACAGCAAAATACCGCCTGACAAACTTTCGATGAGGGAATCAATGCCAAACCCGAGCAGCGCGATGCTCCCGGCAAATAATCCGGCACCTATAGCAACACCGCCACGACGAGCAAGGCGCCTTCGAAAAGATCGGGCTCGGGGGCCCATTGAAATGGCACTCAGTGACCGTGACGTTATCAATGCGCCAGCCTTCGCCGGAGCCACTGTTGTCGCTGGCCATCCTCCAGCGCAGCTTACCATCTATAACAAGCAAGGGAAGGTTCACCGTCGTCGTGATGAAGCCGCCAGAGTTGCCGCTCCATGCGTGGCGGCCAGCGATAGGACTGCCGGTTCCGGTGGCGATTATCGCGTTATAGCCGCCTGTATCGAAGGTGCCGCCAACGGCTGGGTCGGTAATGTCGGTGAATGCACCGTTGTTAATATAGAATGAAGAGATCTCCAACACGCCGCCGTCAAAGCCGCCTTGCAAGTTGAAGTTATGGCGGAAGGTTAGCTTTGCCCAGTAAGCTTCGAAAATAAAGAACTCTCCCACGTCGAGGTACTTGTCGCTGACAGCGGGCGGATCATTGACCCACGCGGCGTTTGGCGGCGAATCGGCAGGCGGCGGCACGCCCGTATTCGAAGTTTGCCAAAGAATTCCATCTGGATCGATCGCGTTTGTCGCCGTCCATCCAGCACAATCCGAATCGAAATGCGCTACTGGGAAGCCATCGCTGAGAATCTCAGCCAGGCCGGTTGGAGCTGGGGCTGCGTCGCTCGCCCCGCGACGGCGTAGCCGGCAAAGGCGGATTTCTCAAACTTTCTGCGTAACCTCGCGCCGGATTTCCTGCAGTACAGGTTTGCAGCAAACTGCGAGCACTCAGCGGTGCGGAGAGGCGGGTATTGGACACCGTGCTGATTCATAACACCGCGCAAGGTTAAGGTCCCCGTTTAATTTTAGCCCCTCGCAGTTTGTTGCACTGTTTCTTAGCGGACGAACAATCTGGATTGCTGATGCACACCGCGACAACGGAAAGCGTTTCGTTGTGCGTGCGGATGAAAGGTTGACGGCTTTCGTCGAACTTGAATCGGCGATCCAACGGGCTGCTAAAAACCGGGGCAAGAAATGAAGGTTCATATCGCCCGATGATCCGAACGCGCTGAATCACTGCCGCCCGATTACTGTCGGCATTCCTTTATCGCGACCAAAGACCCCCTCCTCATGGGTATACCCCCGCGCGCGGAAGGCCGCCTCGATTTATGAACAGATCAAATGCCCGTTACCTAATGTTATTCGTCGGCGAAGAATTTTTCTTTTCCCCGAAAAGGAATGCGCCCAGCCCGTTTACGAGTAGATTGTCGCGATGCCGACTTACATTTACGAAACCACCGACCCAACCAAACCGATCCGCACCTTCGAGGTTAAGCAAAGCGTCCACGACGACCCGCTTCGCAGCGACCCGGAAACTGGCGAAGAAGCGCGGCGTGTGATCTCGGCTGGTTACAACCTTCTCATTCGCGGAAAATCTGTTGGTCCTTCAGTCGGCTCGGTCGGTTCACACTGAGCCTTGATCTCGGCAGGGTTGCCGGACATTTTCCGAGAAAGACGTCCGGCATGTTCAGGGCGCGCATCAGTACACCTATCATGGGCGGCACCGTTACCGTCTGGCCTCTTGTTGGTGTGCTAATCGGAAACGCAAACGCAGCATTGGAGCCGGAAAGCTGATGGCATTGCTGATTGCGTTTGGCCCGGCATACTACAGTGGATTGTATGGCAGCACATCTGAAATTAGATTGACGCCACGATGATCTTTGCGCGGGCGAACTTCGTAAACGTGCACTCAATTCATTTCATCCGCCGCGATGATACTTCGCGTAAATGGCCGAAATGTTGGGCAAGAATTCCGCAAAAAACTTCCGTTTTGAGAATTGCTTCGCAGTGCTAAAAAGCGGCTGTCGGTGAACCAAATCAATAAACTCTTGCTCAAACACCCGTGGCTCATGAAACGCGAGATAAAGCGTAAAGGTCGTCATCAACGGCCTTTCTTCCTGCGCCTCAGCTGTGTAGGCCCGGCATGCGTCTAAGATCACGGGTTGGTTCGACTCAGGCGCAAAATAACCAGTCGCGTGCGGATCTTTGGCTCCGTGTTTAAAGAAGTTGGACGACTTAACGATAGTATCTGCGACCAGCTTTTTAAATCCGGGTCGAAAGGATGGCATTGGGTCGCCGAGCATCGGTTGGCCTCCGCGCTTCTTGTTGAGTGCTCTAAGAATTCCATGAGCAGCCATCACCAAAGTGTGTACCGACACGGGGTCGGCATCGTGGAACCAAAGCGTGATCGCCGTCTCTAGTTGGCGGCGTGCGGCGTCAAGTTTTGTGACAGGAAGTTTTTTTAGTTCATGAGGTTTTGGCTGTCGCATGTGTACAGATCATGGCCGGATCATTTGCCATCCGGCAATCAAAAAACGTGCGCAGCGCGATCCTGAGCACGGCGCGGGCCAGTCTCAAAACTTAGCAACAAGCTAGCAACAGAGATTCGTACACGAGGGACGGTAACAGCACTCTCAAGGCTGGTGCACGAGTTCGATCCCCCGGCGGATATCGCGGCGACGGAAAGCGTTTCGTTGTGCGCGCGGATGAAAAACTGAGAGCGTTTCTCGAACTTCAACGAGTCACGCGCGAAGCATTGCGCTCTTAAATGCCGAATAAGCTTGCGCGAAATTCGAAGCCGCATCACACTTAGGCCGTGAAAACAGTAGGCAGACCAAGTCGCTTGGGCGGCTGGTCGGTCCGATGCGTGAGCGTCATGCTTGCGCTTGCGTTTTGCGCATCGGCTATTGGCTGATCCGAGCAAGAACGTCGTGCTCCGGGCACAACCACAGCAGGTAGCTAAGACCACAAAGAGGATGTGCTACACTGTGGCCGCAGGCTCCCGCATTCCGCAACCTTGCGATCGGCTAGCTGCAATTCCGACCACTCATGGCGCGTTGGATATTTTAGGCCACCGTACGGGGCAATAACCAAAACTCCGACGATTCGCCGGTAACAGGCGCGCTGCTGGCGCGGCAGCGCCGACGTAGATTTACATTTTTGCGCGCCAAGCCATCATTCCGCGCAGTCGCGCGCCCACCTTTTCGATTGGATGCTTTTCGGCGTCCCGCAGCAACTGCACGTAGCTTAGAGCTCACGAGGGGCGGCGGCTCCAGCCTTTTTGTTCTTCGACCCGAACACCCAGGACCGTGACGGTTCCTCCGGTTACGGGCGTGCTGATTCGAGCGCGGAAAGTACCGGATACACTACCTGCTCTGTATTCGACAGTTGAATTGGCGGGAACCGCAATCGTGGTAAGAGCTGTCCAAGCAGGGGCGAAACCTAGCGACGGTACGTCAGTCACAGGCGTCTTTTGTGGGCAACATTCAATGGTGACCTGCCCGGCTGACACTGGTCCGTTGCCCGTTACGCGAAACGTAACCCTCCTCCGTTCTGGTAAGAATTGGGTTAATCCTTCTCCGGTAGTAGTGGCGTTTTGAAATGCCATAGTTACATTTGCAAACATTGTTTATTCCTTTCGTTAATTAGCCTAGGCAGGCCCACAGCGCCTGAATCTCCTCCAGTTGTTCTTTAGTGATGCGGCCTGTTATACCGGCTTGAATCTTTTTGTAATTCTCCTCTCGGCGCTCCATGCTCACTTCGACGCCTTCTTTCAGCCAGCGTTCGCTTTCCCGTAATGCCTGCCCTGCCTCAGGGGTGACTGGCCGTGTGCTTTATACAGCAGATGCATACCGCACGCCACCAGTACGCCTATGATCGAGCGTCCGAGTGTTCGTCGAAATAGTCTTTCAATCGATGAAGCTTTCGATGCGGGTTGGCATAGACGACCAGATTTTGGTAGTAGTCTTCGTGATCGACTCGCCTCCCTGTTGGGTGGCCCGCATCATTTCTAGTTAATCGGATGAAATGTGATTGAGATCCACGAGCAAGCGGACGAGTTCACAGAGCCGTGAGCGTTACACGTGAAACAAAAGCCGCCATGCGGTGAAGCGTGACGGCTCATTGCGAAAGTAAGGCTGCTTTCTCCTCGACCACGGCCGCGCGCTTTCCGATGATGGGCAGATGGATACGATCGAAGAGTATAAGATTATTGAAAGCCAAGACCTCGGTTCGCTCGCCGAAAAAGTGAATGCCGCGCTGAAGGAAGGTTGGCAACCACATGGCGCACCTTTTATTCATGTCGGCGCCGCCGCCGTGGTATCTTGCCAAGCTATGGTGAACTTTCATCAACCAACGAGCGCTGAGACAATCGCCAAACTTCGCCGAGCGGCTGCAAGAGTTTTCAGCCGATAAAGCTCGAAGAAGGGCTCATTTGGGGAAATTTCTGCGGCAATCCCTGCGCGGGCGTACTTCGTAAAAGGTGGTGTCCTAGTTTGAATAAGCGGAAACAAGCAGGCCGACTATTGCTCCCATGAGAGTGATCCACCATTTGGCGCTGTCCAATCGACGTTGCTGGTGCGGTGTTAAATCTTCCGGCCAAAAGAAATGTTCTTGGATATGGAGTGCCAAGAAAGTCCAAGCCGCTCCACCAAAGGTATAAAAACTGGCATGAATAAGCGTTCTCATTCCGGCCCGCCCGATCATCACTGCGAGTTACGATGCATTTGTTGTGCTTCTGCCGCGATTGAAGCCCTGACAGCAGCACTTGGAGAATCAATCGGCGGGATTCCCAGTACAACCGTGTATTGCGCGTTTTTCCCTTCCCAAAATTGCCAGCCGTAGGCTCGCTTTGCCGTTGGGTGCTGGTCCAAATCGAAAACTTCTACGACACCTTCCCACATAATCTGGTCGAGATAGTCCTCAGTGACGAGAACTGACTCCCGATGCTCTGCCCGACGTCCGGCGTGTTTCTCGATTGCTTTTCGGATGTTCTCTATACGTTCGCTCACCCTTCAATCATTTCCACGAGATCGCGGACTGTCCCGGGCGTATTTTCCGAAAGACTGACCGTTTCTTGTCCTTAGAGCGCGTGTTTTAAGCAATCGCGACAATCTCCCGGTCAGTCCGGTAAACGGGGAGATTGCGAAGGAAGTTGTTTGTGAATCTGTCGCAATGTGGTGTGAATCAGCCTTGCAAAGAGAGGTGTTGAAGCCGCGAGAATGTTTCGGAACGTCGCACAGGAGGTCGTTAGAACGCTCGGCCCAACGTTGAGCGAGCGCAGCCGGGACAACCCGTGAATAACTCGTTCAAACTCCGACTGCCGAACTATGCGTCGCCGTCGCTTTTCGCATTGGGCCTCGGCAAATTATGGCAATGAGGTTACGACGTTAACAAACTCACGAGTCGATTAGATCGACGCCGCGTTTATCTTTGCGGGATCGGACTTCGGCCCGGTCGCGCATCGCATCATTGTTAAAGAAGTGTCGCAAACGCCGCCGCCACCGCCAATCATCAGTGTCACACATGTGCGCGCCGATGAAAACGAACGCTGACTATTCCGAGTCGGAGGAGATTGCGTGGCGAAGAAAGTGAAAAAGCCACGGGAAGTGGCAACGGCTGACCTCATCCAGCAGTACGAAGGCAAACTAGCTCTGCTCCAAACCTGGGAATCTCTCCGTGCCGAAACTCAACTCCAAGAGAACGATTACATCATCGCCCTAAAATCCCGGCTTCGGCACGTCCGCAATTACCTCCTCCACCGGAAAGACCCAATCGCAAATATATGAACGACGAATCGCGTTGAGCTAACGAATGGGCAACGGCGAGGTTCTTTCGTCGGCGATAGACGGCCTAACAGCGACCATTGAGTGGGGGAGAGTCAACGACAGGGGAGTTGCGGACAACACATCTGCAAAATCGAGAGAAATGACTTTCAACCAAACGCTGCAGGGAGGGGCGTGGACGTCGATTCCGGTCGTCCTTGAAGGACTTCCGCCAGCAGAGCTGGGTTTTGTCCGCGTAAGCAAGATCCACCACACCGGCATTCGACTTCGCTGGAATCCTTGAAAAGAGGGGTCTGTGGGTTGCGACGTTCACGCGTACGCGCGCGCGTGGAAAGGTCGCCATTATCGGAGTGTCAACGATAGACCGAACCCGAACAAAGGAACATCAATCCGAAGAAGTATTCTTCGACATCAAGCTTCTCGACACGCTTCGCCAAGCTTCGCCATGGTTCGTAGTCTGGCCTTGGAGTTGTTGAGAAAGAGAGGTTGAAGAGCATCCGCAAGAAGGGGTTCAAGATGCATCCAAATCCTTTGGTCGAAAGCTTTGCTCCGAATGCAGCAACCCGCGCGTTCTCTCTTAGATACGGAAAGATGTTCTCCAAAGCCTCTTCGGAAGCATAAACATCAGCGGCGGCAAACATGAGCAGACCGTCGAATGAACCTGTCAGATAAACATCCTGAGCAGCGGCCTCAATCAGGTGGACGTTTCGCCACGCGTTTTTGGCGATTCGTCTTCTTGCGTTTACACTAATCTCAGCGCTGATCTCGACACCGACCACTTCGCCTGATTGGCCGACGGCATGAACGAGGTACGGAAAGCTGCCGCCCGGTCCGCAACCGACATCGAGAACGCGATCGCCCGCTTTTAGATTAAGCAACTCGACTGCCTTTTGACGTACAGGTTTTATGAAAAAAGGATCGAAATCCGGGAAGGGCCTGAAAACACGGGCTAGGTAGCCGTAGAGTGGTGTTCGGTCTTTTCCTTCTTGTGCCATTCAGTCTAAACGTGTACAGGAATCGCCGATGATATTCTTGCCGGATCATTCAGCATCCGGCCCTTGATTGTGCGGGCTTCGAAATTCGCGGCCCCGGAGTGGTTAGGTTCCATCTGTTCCATAGGCTTAGTTAGCAGCTTTACACCGGGGCTAGCGCACGGAACCTCCGCACGCTCGCCGTCAGTGTTAGCGCGTTATTTCACTTTGACGTCGATAGCTTTTGATCTTGCTATCGGTGTCGTCGGGAGGTGCACTTTCAGCACTCCGTCGTGGAAGTCCGCTGTCACTTTCGTGCTGTCGGCATCTTCGGGCAGCGTGAAGCTGCGTCGGAAAGTGCCAAAGCATCGCTCGATACGATGGAATTTCTTTTTCTGATCTTCCTTCTCGATTTTGCGTTCTCCGGAAACGCTAAGAATGCCGTCTTCGACTGTTACCCTAACGTCATCCTTCTTCATTTCGGGCAGGTCAGCTTTGAGAACATACCCGTGATCATCCTCACTGATATCAACCTCCGGTGACCAATCTGCGACCGCCAGGCTGGGGATCTCCCCACTGCCAATTCTGTTTGGAAAGCCGCCCAAGAAGAATGGATTGAAGCGATTTTGTGGCGCTTCTTCCATCTCTCTGAGCGGATTCCAAGTTATTACTTTATTCAATGTATTCATTTTATTTTACCTTTCTGCATTGAGTTAAAGCCATCTCGGTGCATCGCGCTCACCGCTTATTGTCAGAGTCGACCCTAATCTTGTGCACGTTGAGGCAGCGCAGTAAGCGATCGGCTACGCTCAAGAGAGCGCGCGGTTTCGTATAGGTGAAATCCGGGTCTTGGATTCAAGCGGCAAAGTCGAACGTACAATTACGTTTCTTGAGCTTGAAAAAGTCACCCGCGAATCATTGCGCTTCCAAAATGCCGAATAATTCGGCACGATTCTCGCCATGCAGCCTTTTGCGCGCTTTTCCCTCGGAAGCGCAAGAAATAGATTGCAAGATGCAGTCTAATTATAGTTAGGCGTATGCTCGCGCTGTGTATGAAGCAAACCGTGAACCTCAACAACTATGGCAACCAAGACCTCAACTATCCCACCCGATAACCTTCAACGAAATCTAGCGTTGGCACGGCCTAATGAAGACCCAAATCTGCCTCACATTGGGCTGGCTGGAGATACCTACACGATTCTTCTGACGGGCGAGGACACAGCCGGCCGTTACTGCCTCATCGACATGCTTGTGCCGCCCGGCGGTGGCCCTCCGCCGCATCGCCACGACTTCGAGGAAATGTTCAGTGTCATTGAGGGCGAGATCGAGGTCACTTTCCGCGGTGCGAAATCGCTCTTACGAGTTGGCGAGACCGCTAACATCCCGGCCAATGCGCCGCACGAATTCCACAACGTCTCACAGCGTCCGGCACGGTTGCTCTGCATATGCTCGCCAGCTGGGCAAGAAGAGTTTTTCATGGCTGTCGGTGCCCGTGTCGCGAGCCGGACGACGCCACCTCCGAAACTCGACGGGCCCGCCCAAGCGACTCAAAAAGTGAAAATTGAAGCACTCGCCCCTCAATACCGGACGGAGCTTTTACCACCTAAGAGCGAATGACCGACACGCCTAACCAATCGATGAAGCCAACGGCCCCTGATCGAATGACCGCGAGCGTGGTTGCCACGACACCCTGCCGTGGCTTATCTCTGTCTCGTTAGGCGACTCAGAACGCCGCGTGAAACCATCAATCATTAACACCATTCAAGACTATGTTATCCAACAATAAGAAAATGATCGCCGTAATCGGCGCAACAGGGCAGCAGGGAAGTGCAGTGGTTTGTGCCCGCAGACCGGTGCCGTGTCCGAGATTCCGCGTATGAAAGACACTATTACCCCCACTCTCATCCAGACCCGCTTCGGCTTTGCCTCGACCGCGGCCGAGGTGATCGACGGCATCGACCTCTCGGGCAAGCGCGCGATCGTTACCGGCGGTTCGTCGGGCATCGGGATCGAGACCGCACGTGCGCTGGCCGGCGCGGGCGCCGAAGTCACGCTCGCCGTGCGCGACACCGACGCCGGCGACCGGACCGCCACCGACATCACCGCTACCACCGGCAACACCGCCATTCACGTCGAGCGACTCGACCTCGCCGACCAAGCCTCCGTCGCCACCTTCGTCGCGAACTGGAGCGGGTCGCTCCACCTGCTCATCAATAACGCCGGCGTGATAGCTCTGCCCGACCTCCAGCGGACTAAAGAGGGCTGGGAGATGCAATTCGCGACCAACCACCTCGGCCACTTCGCGCTCGCACTTGGCCTGCACGGTGCACTCGCCGTCGCCGGCGACGCGCGGATCGTGTCGCTCAGCTCCGTCGGGCATCAGCGCTCACCGGTGATCTTCGACGATCTAAACTTCACCTCCCGTCCGTACGACGTGGGACTGGCTTACGGGCAGTCCAAGACCGCCACCGTTCTATTCGCCGTCGAGGCAACACGCCGCTGGGGTAGCGACGGCATCACCGCCAACGCGGTCCATCCGGGCACGATCGCGGCCACCAACCTGATGCGAGACCTGGACCCTGACGTGCTGGCGCACCTCCGCGACTCAGCGCCGTATGCAGAGACATTCGACGCCTCAAAAGTGAGATACAAGACGATCGAGCAAGGCGCGGCGACAAGCGTCCTCGTGGCCACCTCACCACAGATCGACGGCATTGGTGGCCGCTACTTCGAAGACTGCAACCAAGCGCGGGTCCTCGACCCCGACGCCCCGCTTACCAGCGGCTCCGGCGTCGCCGCATACGCACTCGATCCAGCCAACGCGAACCGACTCTGGGAGCTATCGCTCGCATTACTCGGCTTGAAGCAATAAGCATGCGTTCGTCGAGCAAGCCGACTTGAGGGGCGGCCGTTGACCACTATCGATACGACCAACGATCAGAAGCGAACGGCCACCCGCTGCATTTTCACGTTTCGCGTGACTATAACATCTTCACTGCGACCGGCGCTCGCTCTCGGTGGCCGTCGCTCATCTTGTTCTCGTTAGACCTCTAGAGCCACGCCCCATGAAAGATGTCGTCCTTGTCACCGGCGCCTCTGGCTACGTTGCCGGCCATTGCATCCTTCTGCTGTTGAGTAATGGCTACAAAGTGCGCGGCACTTTGCGGTCTCTGCGCCGAGCGGATGAGGTCAGACAATGGCTGACTAAGGCGCGCAGGGAGATCGATCCCGGTGAGGACTTGTCGTTTGCCGAGGCAGAACTGACTGATGCCAAGAGCTGGGACGCCGCGATGGAAGGTGTGCGTTACGTGCTTCACGTCGCTTCGCCTATCCCGTCGAGTATGCCTAAGAACCCGGACGATCTGATCGTGCCGGCTCGCGAGGGAACGCTGAATGTCATGCGGGCCGCTTCGCGCGCCTCGGTGCAGCGTGTGGTTCAGACCTCCTCCTTAAGCGCAATTTTTCACGGCCGCGACGATCCCAACTCACACCTCTTCACCGAGGCCGACTGGACCGACCCCGATCACAAGGACAACGTGCCCTATACCCGCAGCAAGACCATCGCCGAGAGGGCCGCCTGGGCGGAACTGCCCAAGCTGCCTCGGCCTTTGGAATGGGTCGCCATCAACCCCGGCCTGGTTCTGGGGCCGGTGTTGGACAAGGACTCAAGCGCTTCGGTTCAGATCGTGGCGAAGCTCTTAAAGGGCGAAATTCCAGGCTTGCCGCGCTTTGGCTACCCCGTTGTCGATGTACGCGACCTCGCGGATTTGGAGGTTCGCGCCATGACGGCGCCCCAAGCGGCCGGACAACGCTACATCGGGTCTGGCCCGTTCATCCCCTTGAGCGATATCGCCCATGTTTTGAAGGATCGGTTAGGCGATAAGGCAAAGAAGGTGCCAACCCGTAAGCTCCCCGACTGGCTCGTCCGTTTCGTGGGACTCTTCGACAAAGAGGTTAAAGGCCAGCTATTCGAACTCGGCAAGGTGCGGCGACCATCAAGCGCGAAAGCGGAAAAGGAACTTGGCTGGACTCCGCGGCCTTGGGAAGAGACGATCATCGACACAGCAAGGAGCTTGGAGGCAGTGGGCGCGTTGAGTCCAATGCCGCAGGTCTAACCATGCGATGCAGCGAACGGCTGGCCGCTCCGATGCCTAGCTTATGATAGCTACAACCTCTGCCTCGCGGCCACGCGCGCTCTCGCCAGCCGTCGCTGATCTTGAGTCTCGTTAGGCGTCATCGGAACGCGCTATGCCAAAGCCACGATTGCCTAAAGTAGCTGTCATCGGCGGCTCTATTGCAGGGCTATCCACAGGGATTGCGCTACGCTGTTTGGGCTGCGAGGTTCAGATTTATGAGCAGTCGCCCACGCCACTACGCGGGAGAGGAGGCGGCTTGGTCGTCCAGTATGAGATGCTCGATTGGATGGCGTCGCACGACATCGCCACCCTGGCTACCCTCAGCCTTCCGGGGGTTGAGCGTCAGTTTCTCGACCGCGACGGCAGAGTGATTCAGCGTTTCCCAGATTCCACGCCGTTCACTTCATGGGATGCAGTGTTCCAGCAGCTTCGCGAGGCATTTCCAGAGGCGTGCTATCATCACGGCTACGAGTGTGTCCGCCTGTCCGCGGCAATCGGTCAACCAGTGGCGGAGTTTGCGAGCGGCGAGCGCGCCAAGGCAGATTTAATCATCGGCGCCGACGGGGTTGGCTCTGTCGTTCGTCGTTACCTTTTTCCAGACGTGTATCCTACTTATGCAGGTTATGTGGCTTGGCGCGGTGTCTTTCCAGAGTCATTGGCCCCGGCAGAGGTCGTGGAGACTTTGGCCCGGCGTTTCACGATGTTTCAGGCGCGTGACTTTCATCTCCTGAGTTACCTGATTCCCGGCGAGCACGGCGAGTTGGAGGCCGGTTCGCGGCGACTCAACTGGGTCTGGTATTGGAACACCGATGAGGAGCGCGAGCTTCCAGACCTTCTGCTCGATACTGATGGCAGGGCACACCGTTCCTCGGTTCCCGCAGGCAAGGTTCAGCAGCGTCACGTCGCCACCATGCGGCAACGCGCTGAGGAGTACCTGCCAGCCGTGCTCGCCCAACTCGTTCACACGACGCCGGAGCCATTTATTCAGGTGATTTACGATCTCCAGACACCCGCCATGAGCAAGGATTCCGTTGCGATACTCGGCGACAGTGCGTGCGTCGTGCGGCCACACACCGCCGCCGGAACCTCGAAGGCATCTGGCGATGCAGTGTCCCTCGCACAACATTTGCAAGCAGCCGACTTCGATCTATCCGCCGCCCTTTCGCGATGGCAGACCGAACGACTCGCAGTTGCAAAGAGGCTTATCCATCATGGCTGGCGATTAGCACGCAACTCGGGACTCGGCAAATGAGGCCTAACCAGGCGATGCAGCGAACGGCTGGCCGTTCCGATGCTTCACCGCCTCGCAACTGCTCCCATCAGGCGGTTCTATTCGTCGAGGCCGACCCGAAAGCCAAGCTCGCACGCAGTATTGAAACTCAGCCGTGCGAATCGGGATAATTAGGCCAGTTTTGCTTCAGCTAAACCGCGTTTGTATCCCATCTCCGGCGATTCTTCGACGGCGGTAAACCGCGCGAAGTGCGCGACAGCTTGCGCCGCGAGATCGTATCATGGTAGCCGTTCGCAGACGTGCCGGTCGAACTTGTCTGCGACGGCGTCCGAGTTGAACGTCTACTCTTTGGAAATTCAGCCGGAACCGTCTCGCCCCGTAGGAACCGCTGCAGAAGTTGTCGAGCGCGTCGTTCGTTTCGTCGCTCGTTCCACCACCGATTGGTGCCAGAAGGATGCGGAAAGATCAAAAACCGGCGTCCATAAATGCTTATCTCCGCCAGAAAAGGCAGGTCGCGGAAGCCGAAGCAACGGGCGACGTTCTTACCGAGCAGGACGATGCGCTCGACGCGCCAGTCCAATAGGACGTCGGCGGCTTTGACGTTGCCTTTCGTGCGGTCGAACGCGTCGCCTTTGCCATTCTTCCCGTTGTAGTGCGTGTTCAGGTGCTTCCGGCGACACGCGATCAGCTCGTCGTAACTCATTCCGGCGAGCCGCGCGATCTTCTGGCCATTCGGGCCAGCGAGTGGTTTGCGCGGGTCGCCGCGCCGTGACGGCGCTTGGCCGACCAGCCCGATCTTGTGCGTCTCGATCTTTTTCCGTTTCATGATGCCGCAAAGGTCACGATAAACAAACTGCTCGATGTAATATTTTCATGATCTACCTTTTAGCCGGAATCCCCTGGCGGCCAGTTCGCACTCGTGGGATTTTTCTCTGCTGCGGGTGAGGGAAGTGGGCCTGCCACTTTTGAGGGAAGTCTTAAGACTGGCAGCCCCAAGTCCAACCGGCTTTGCTGAGATTGTCTGCGATGAGTTCCAAGTACCGTTTCACGGCTGCTTTTCCTGGCAGAGTTTTTGGAAACGCGGATCCCCACGCAGCGGATCGAACATTGGATCAAGCCGAAGAAGCGCACGTGTGAGCGGCACGCGCCCAGCCAGTGCGCCTTCATACCCTTTGATTTCGAGCACGCCCTATCTGGTTGGGAAGAACGAATCAGGAAATCAAAAAGGCAACCTAAGTTACCTGGCAGGCACCAAGAAACGGTCCGATTCTTTGTAGTCAAGAAGAGGGAGCGCGAGCGGTCGGACGACAATGACGCTCTTGAGGGAGCGTGAGCGGTCGGATGACAATGACGCTCGCGCTTTTCTTTTAAGCAACACGGCTGAGGAACGCATCGAAGCGCTTCCAGTTCCGCCACCAGCGCAGTTGACTACGCGAAGTTTCGCAGCCGCTCACATCCCGCTGTTATTCGCGTTTATGATGAAACGGGACACGTGATCGAAACGCACGAGCACAAGGGCGATTTCAGAGAGCAGAAGCGCTGCTAGTCACGGCACGTCACGAACCCCGAAGCGGAGCCTGGTGTCGACAAGTTCGGTTGCGCTTGGACATTGTGTTCGACACGGTCCGGATACGGGTGGCCCCAGCGATCGCAATTGCAACCTGGAGTCCCTTCACTCGCACGTTGTGTCACTTTACTACCTGCAAAGTTCTGGAATCTGGGCTTAGGTGATCCGCTTTCGTCATGTAACAAAAGAATTGTTTTCATCAGTTACTCCTTTTTTGCTTGGCAAATCCGCGTCCGGCGCGATCGCAAGACTTCACGCGGATTGGCTTTTGCTTTGCGAAACTCGCTTAGACCGAAACCAACCGCGATCATCTGAAACTCCTCCTCGACGCCGAGCGTGAGGACGTGGTCCTTTCTCTTCGTTTCATCGTCAACTATCGCGCACGGCCCGATGATCGCCGGGTAACTTAAGGTGCCTTTTTGCGACTTATCTTCGCCTGAACACTACGCCGTTTTTGCCCTCGTGGTGTCGATCCGATTTCCGATGCGCTGCCATTCGGTCGGCTGTGGTACGGCGAGCCGGACGCAATCAGTAATCCAATCGGATATGCAAAGACCGCTTGGGGACCCGATCGCGCTGCGGACGAGGTGAAACTGGTCTATGCCAAAGACACGAAGTGGCTCTTGTCCGGCCCACACCAGCGCCAGAGATTTGCTCAGTAAAACATTGGAGGCATCATAATGAAAACAACAATTGTCACTGTCGCCTGCACGCTGATTGCGCTGCTGGCATTTGCACAGCCGGGTTCAAAGGGTACAAAGACTGCCACAGAACAAATAACGGTAACGGGAACGATCATCCCATCGGCGATTGAGGAAGGCGCGGCTGCCAGTTATCAGCCCGCTAAAACCTTGGTCGTTCGAGCGGATGGCTCGAATAATCCGGGCCGTTATGTTCTCAACGGGCCTGGTCACGTTGTGAACAAGCTGGGCGAAGTCATCCAGACCGCGATCAAACCTGGCACTCGAGTGCGTGTTTATTACGCAAACATGGGTGATTTGCGTATGGTTGATCACGTAGTCGTTTTAGACTGAGTCTGCGCGTCACGGGATATCAGGAATAAAGCAGGTGCGGGCCATCTTTTGGAGTACCCTCACTTGGCCGTGGGGCGCACTCACAGCACAAAGGCCGGTCGACGATTCCATCAAGCCCTTGCCAGGAACCTTTCCGCGCCACACATGAATCTTTTACCAGAACCAATTGCCATGTCTCACCAAATCCACACCTACACCGAGCTTCGGCAACAGATTCGCGACGACCTTCGCATCCAACATCCCGAATGGGTCGAGCCAAATGGCGAATGCCCCATGTGTGATTCTTACGAGTCACGCCTCATGGAGCTGCTCGATACATTCACGCGAAGGGGATCCGACGAGTCTGTCGCTGACATTCATCGCGTCCTCGAACAGGGACTAAACTGATTCGACCCGGCAGCTGCGTAATAGCTCCGCCGCACGAGAAGTCTGAGGCGATGACGAGTTATCAAGCAAAGTTTCGGAGCCGCTCACATGATGCCGTGATTCGGGTTTTCGATGAAGTAGGCAATGTGATTGAAACGCACGAGCACACCGGCGATTTCAAAGAGTGGTGAGAATTGTCTCGACCTTGCGCCCCGGCAGGCCGCTATCCTGAGGCGTCCGAATAATCAAATCGCGTTCTACGCCCGTTCCCTGTACTCATTCCGAGCCCTTTGTGATTGGATATCTAATGCTGCAAAATATTTGGGACCTTCGCCTTCCAGTTTCCGTATAAGTGAGCATGAACCCGACGGACACGTTGCCGCCAACTCTTTCAGACGCTCGTATTTTTCCAGGTAACTTTCCGACTTGTCCAGGTTCGTTGTGTCGCCGGCCAACCGCAGACGGTTTCGGGTCGCCGGAAGAACCATTCGCTATTGTCGGGTCCTATCAAAGGTGGCAGCGCGATTGCACGGACATGGTTGACCTTCTCTAATAGATTTCAGGATGACTTAGAGGAATCACGGAATGCGCATGTTCACTCGAAAGACCGAACCCGCGGCACACGCAAACGAATCGGCCAGACCATCTGTCGTCCCAGGGCCATCCAACCGTACATTCATGCCAACGCAATCCGGCGCTCGTCTCTCCCGAGGAGTTTCGATCAAAGGCTCGGTCAAATTCCTGAACGAGCTGCTCATCGACGGCGAGGTGGAGGGCACAATCGATTCCACCGGAACGCTCACGCTTGGCGAGCACGCACACATACGCGGTGAGATCAGGACAAAATCGGTGAAGGTGCGAGGGACGGTGGACGGCAATGTTTTCGTGACTGAACACTGCGAGCTCCAGGCGGGTTGCACGGTGCGTGGTGACATTGAAGCGCCCCGGCTGATGGTCGATGAGAATTCGACATTTCTTGGCAGCGCAAAGGTCGGGAGGGAGAAGTCACTCCCGGCCTGACATTCGCTTCGGGGAATAATTCGGCGCGTCCATGAAGAAAATCATCACAACCGTTGCGCTGGCGCTGGCCGCGACCTCGGCGGCGCACGGAGTGATCGGCGACAATCCGTTTCAGCTCGCGGCGCGTTTCAAGACGAAGCCGATCGTTGTCGAGCAGATGACGCCGAGAACGATTAGAGTCGTATACGTCGAGGACGGCTGGATAATCGACGTCACCCTGTTGGACGGCATCAGCAAGGCGGAGCTGATGGCGCGTGCCGATAACGGCTTGGTCGGGTACGAGGACATTAAGGCGCAGGTCGCGCACTACGGCGGAAAGTTCGAGATGTGGAAGCAAGACAAGCCGTGGACCGAGGACTTGTTCGCTTGGGTGCGGCCAGATGGGAGGCTGTTTCTCGCAGTCGGCAAGACGACCCTTCCGGACGGCAAGAAATACAACTGGCTGATCCTTTTCGAGACCCCGGCGTGGTGGGCCGGTCGGGCTGAGGAAGTAGCGATCCATCTCGGTAGGCGTGAGACAGTTCCACGCGCGCGCGCGGGAGCTCGATTGTTTCACGGTGCTTTCTACGGTCGGCGAATTTTTTGCTGCAAAACTGCGCAATTCCACGAAATGCAGCGCGAATCGGATTCGTTCCGTTTATCTATGAAAAACAAGCTGTGCAACGCTGCGAAAACATACGCAATTCGTTAGGCTTGAATTATGAGTCCCCTGCTCTAACCGCTGAGCTACAGGCCCATTTACCTATGATAATGGCGTTTTTTTTGGAGAGCGCAAAGGTCGTTCATTGACTTTATATTGACATTCTCAACCTCGATCTGCAGTAACTGGGAAAATGCTTCGCGGCGTTTTTTGCCACAAAATGTCCGGCGGGTGCTTATGGTCGGTGCAGTGAAACAAAACTTCGTCCAAGCTGCGACGATCAAACATGTCGCCACATTCTGTGCACCGCGCGAAGTGCTCCTTTTCTTTACGCGGGGCGAGGCAAAACCTGCATACCGATTCGTACGTAATTCTGCGTATTCCAGAAAAACCACACGGGCGCGAAAATTCGCGGACTATGAAAAAGATAATCCTCGAAAAGATCACATCGTTTAACGCAGACCTCAGAAATTTGATGAACCGCGCGTCTACAGAAAAAACTGCACACATGGACGGTCCGCGGTTGGCTGCATCGCCTGGTTAGATTCTCCGTGCATCACTTTTCAGTCCGCGTAAGCTGCGCGAGCGAAGGGACACCGCGCGCTTCTTCAAGGTTCTCGACGTAGTTCCGAAATCCGGGCGCGAAAAACGTCCGCCTCATGGACCACCATGTCTTGACTGTAGGTCCCACCCAAACGGAGCGCAAGAATGCGTCGTACCCCTTCCATTGATCGCGTTCGAGCGTCCCTTGGCGCATCTGGAACCATCCATTCTCGAATAGCTTGAAGTACCCCGAGCATAAAAGATGCATAACGCGCGCTCTCCATCTCCGACGCGCTGCTCCAGTCTTTCAGCATTGTGGCAGTCGTTAAAAGCTGGTCATTCTGCGCCATCTCAATGGCAAGGTCATGCATCGATCTGGCAAGGGAGTCGACCACAATCGCGCGTGAAGAGCGCGTGTTCTGCCGGACCTGCGCCGCCACATAAAAGAGTGAGACGATGACGCCGATCGACGCGATTAACTGTGCCCAGACACTGATCGTTTCCACATTCATCAAAGTTTTTCTAAATCCGCGCTTTCTACTAGCGATTCAGCTCCGCCTCAATCATCTAACGAGAAAGAGATAAGCCACGGCAGGGTGTCATAGCAAGCTCGCTGGTGATGATTCGATCTGGGGCCGTTGGCTTCATCGTCTGGTTGTGTGGCGTTACGTTTGCTAGCTGGCTCGCCGCGCCGAGCAGGCGTGTATCACCGCAGTTTGAAACCAGAACGAAGCGTCAGACCACGGTGTGGTGAGCACGTCGTATTCCTTCCTACGAGCTTCTGTTAGGACCCCAGCAGCCTCGTCTGTTGCTCGCATTGCCTCGAGCGTCTGGAGCCACCATTGTCCCCACGGACTCGTCGCTCTTAGCACTTGAGTGCTCGCTTCGTGCCGGATGTCCCGTAGGCCGCAGCGCTCAAACAACGCCGGGAGCTTCCGTCCAAATTCGGGGTCGTATCCGCGAGCAGCCCACCACTCGCCATTCTTCCAAACTTGTTGATAAAGCTCGTACATAGGATGAAATGGATTGACTGGTACGACGGTGCCCCAATCTCCGTCTTCATCAACGAGCCATCCTCCCGGTCGGACGCATCGCACGATGCGCCGAATGGCCTCCTCTTGACGGTCCACCAGCCAAAACAACACCAATCGAAGCGAGACCATATCAAAGGATCCCGGGCCAAGTGTTTCAATGGAGTCCTTAAGAATATTGTGGCGCCGAACATCCAGGTTCGGCAGATGAAGGCGCTCCAGATAGGTCACGTCGAGGTCGGTCGCGACTACTTGACCTTTCTCACCGACCTGCTGAGCAAGCCAGACTGCCATCGATCCGCGTCCGGCTCCAATCTCCAGGCAACGCCAACCCGGCTTCACCAGCGAACGTCGGCGGCGTGAAGTAGGATCGAAGATGCTTTCCAAGAGGCTTAGGCGCTTGTCTTCTGCAGCTTCGCGACCCGCCGCCGCGAGGCGGTACGTCGGGTTCGCATTCTTGCTGGACTCCCCCACGTTTTGGACTCAGCTACCTTAGCAGCGTAGTCAAGTGCCTCACGCGTGTCACCCCCGCCGAGGCCGTTCCTAGTTTAGGGAACAAATGGTAGCCAGCGGCTATCGCCTAACGAGAAAGAGATAAACCACGGCAGGGTGTGGTGACAAACACTCTGAACCTGCAACGTAATCAGGCCGTTGGCTTCATCGCCATTGGCGGCAGAAGCGGCAGCTGAAGCCGCGGAGTCGCTTCAAGTTAGCAACACGGCGCACCTACGCGACCTTGCGCAGAGCGCGGCGCGCGTGTTCGGCTGGGACGCTGAGAAGCAGCAGCGTGGCGACACGTATCAGACGATTGTCATAAGCCAGGATCAGCTTGAGCAGATCAGGCAGCTACGTACAGGGGGCGACAGTCCATGAAGCGCCGCAGCTCGAAGGGCCGCCACATGCTGACGCTCATCGCGACAACGGAAAGAGTTTCGTTACGCGTGCGGATGGAGAGTTGACCGCGTTTGTGGGAACTTGAATTGTGACTCGTGCTTGCGGCGAGTATAATTAAGGAAACTGTGGAGCTGACTGGCCGCATGTCGGGCGAGGTCCTATATGAAGATTAGGCTAGGCTTAACTAGTGGATTCCCACGACGGTGCCTTGATTGACCCGCTGAGCAAGTTGCCAGGCCGGGTGCAGATCGGTTATGGGGACAATAAAGGAAGATCGGACAGCGTGCGCTACAATCAGGTGAACACAAAATTGCTCAACGAGGTCCTCGAAAGAGCACTGTACACTAGATCAGCCGGATAGGAGAAAAATCCATAACCCGCTCTATCTCCGGTTTCCTTCAGTGGCTACTCTATGCCATAGCGATCCTGGCGTTTATATTGGCCCGTGTATCGCGCCTTTCTCAACATCGAGATTACAGACAATGAGGCGTGGAACGCTTATTTCGCTGATGCGGCCATGGGTAAAATGCCGCTCTGTTCAGTTCTACGGCTCAACTCATCACAAACAATTATCCCCCTCTTTCCTTTTACATCGTGGGTTTACCGGTCGCCTAATCGGTGATTTACCGTACTTGGCTTCGGGAGGTTGGTTGTTCTTGATTTCCGTAATCGCGATCCGACAGCAATCGCTTTGAGCGTCATGCGATTGGGCGGAACTCAAGCGGCTGCGGTAATGAGCGCTCCATCTTGCATAGCCGTGGATGAGTCGGTTTTTTCGGTCGTACGTCGGATTGAACTGGCCGCAGCTCCTCAGTCATGGCGTTATGGCCTTCGGTTTTGGCGTTTCTGGTGCGCGATCGAGAGACCGTGGATACGTCGATGCCTGTTCTCGTGATGGCCTTTGCAGGGTTTGTTCAGCACAACATCATCGCAATGCCCTTGACTGCTTTCGCATGGCTTGGAATGAACCGTCGGCCGCGAAGCGCTAAAATGCTTATACATAGCCACCTGTCGTGATCGCGACTGGCATTGCGATTTGTTATGTTCCAGCTTCGGCCGCGACTTCTTCCTTAACATTTTCACCCCGGACACTCTTCGCTTAAAAAGGCCATTGGCAGCTTTAAGAGACTTACAATGGGTGTTGGTGGGTTTAGTCGCTTGCGTCTGTAATGGCTGTGCGAGAGATGGCATGATCGGAGTGTTCGGCTTTGTACCGGTCTAATCGCAATTGCGTTGGCGGCGTGTTTCCTGCAGAGAACCGGCGACGGCGTATGCGAGCAGTGCTCGGCGCTCTCGTGATAGCCGTCGCGATAGGTCTGGGGCTGGCGTTACCACAAGCCCCTTTGTGGCCATTGGCGCGCCGGTTTCCGCCAGCCGTAGCTCAGGCGATTCGTTGCTGGTGGTATGTGCGCGGCTGCTGAGTGCCAAGGAACTTTGAGCCTATCCGGCTGCTAGTTCACCACCCTTGAAAATGAAATCGCGATGGGCGGCCAGGCAATGGCTGATAGTGTCGAGCGCGTGCGAAGAACACGGGTGATGTGTTGTGTCTGATGCTAATCAGCTATCACGCGGGCAAACCGTTTGCGGTCGAAATCCTTGATGCGGCGGCAAGAGGGTGCCACCGGGGCATTGCCGAGAAGGATGCCGTAAGCGCGCGTGTCGCCGCAGGGACGCTAACAATCGTCAAAACCGATCCGCGCGCAAGTTGGACAAATCCATTTCGACTCATCTCCGTCGAATCGTTGGGAATGACAGTGAGCGATATGGATCGTGCGGTGGAATTTTGTCCGCGCTCACGTTTCAGAAGGTTTCTGACGTAGAAGTCCTCGGGGACGAGTTCGAACATCTCGAAGGCGTTTTCGGCGCGCGGATGCGGATCGTTCGGATGGAGCTTGGAAACGAATTCTCGATCTAACGCAGTACCTCGCTCCGCCAGGTCGTCCAATTCCCGCGGATTCGCGCAGCAACGACTTTTGGTTTCAACACGCGGCCATTGTAGTGCGCGATATGGATCAGGCTTTCGAAAAGTTGCGGGCACTGAAAGTGCAATTCGTCTCGACTGGTCCGCAGACTTTGCCGCCATCGATCAAAGCCGCTGCGGGTATTAAGGCGTTCTATTTCCGTGATCCCGATCAGCACGATCTGGAGATCATTTACTTTCCGCCGGGCAAAGGCGACCTGCGCTGGCAGGAAAAAACCGACAAGCTGTTCCTCGGCATCGATCACACCGCGATTGGAATTTCAAACACGGACGCGAGCTTGAAGTTTTATGGTCTGCAACTTGCTTGGACTGAGTAAAGCGCGCGAGAGCGAAAATTTTGGGACTGAGCAGGAACATTTGAACCAGGTTTTCGCAGCGCATCTACGCATCACTGGGATGCGCGCTGCTTCCGGACCCGGCATTGCGTTTTTGGAATACCTGACGCCACGCGATCGACGGCCGCCTCCTGCGGACGTTCATGCAAACGACATTGTTTACTGGCAAACGATGATTGCTACGGACGACCTCGATCTTCTGGCGAAGAAATTACGCGACGCACACGTTCATTTTGTCTCATCAGGCGTCGTGATAATGCCAAAGAATCAGGCAGGATTTTCAAAAGGTGCGCTGATGAGCGATCCCGATGGCCACAACGTATTGCTCATTCAGAAGTAGGGGAGCGCACGCGCCTTCGCGCCGGCTGGCACGACCGTAGCCTTCTACCGTGACAACGGCTGTC
>CAWIXX010000013.1:0-151056 GCA_963840135.1 uncultured Verrucomicrobiae bacterium
GCGCCGGCGCATTCGCTGCTCGTCAGACGCGGC
The DNA here is from genome assembly GCA_963840135.1 of uncultured Verrucomicrobiae bacterium. GTDB lineage: Bacteria > Verrucomicrobiota > Verrucomicrobiia > Chthoniobacterales > UBA10450 > Udaeobacter. Next base: position 34 of record CAWIXX010000013.1, read on the forward strand.
GAGCCGCCGCCGGAGCCGCGCTGCTACTGGGATGTGCGCTTTCTCGACGGCGGCTCGATCCGCCGCGAAGAGGCCGAGGAGGAGCTGATCGCGCGGCTGCGCGAAATCCGTCGCATGCGGATGATCACCGATGTGCCGCTCGGCGCCTTTCTTTCGGGCGGCGTCAATTCGAGCGGCGTCGTGGCGATGATGGCAGGGCTGAAGACTGGGCCTGTCAGCACTTTCTTCGATTGCGTTCGGAGCGAAGGGCTGGGACGAATCCGCCTACGCCGCCGAAATCGCCGGGCGCTATCGGACCGATCATCACGTCAAAGAGGTCGATCCCAATTCCTCGACCTGCTCGACCGGCTGGCGACGATCTATGACGAACCGTTTGGCGACAGTTCGGCAATCCCGACCTTCCGGGTATGCGCGATGGCGCGGGAGAACGTCACGGTGGCCTTGTCTGGGGATGGCGGCGACGAGGTGTTCGCCGGCTATCGCCGTTACCGCTGGCATTGCTTTGAGGAGCGGGTGCGCGCATCGTGCCGGCGAGTTTGCGCCATCCATTATTCGGCCTGGCCGGCGCGGTCTACCCAAAGCTCGACTGGGCGCCGCGCCCGTTGCGCGCCAAAGCCACCCTACAGGAGCTGGCCCGCGATACGATCGAGGCTTATTTCTCGTCCGTCTCGATTTGCGGCACCGAACTCCGCCGCCGGCTGTTCAGTCCAAGCCTCGCGCGCGAGCTGCAGGGCTACAATGGCATCGAGGTGCTGCGCTCGCATATGCGGCGGTGCGGCAGCGAGGACCCGCTGTCGCAGGTGCAATACGCCGATTTCAAGACCTATCTGCCCGGTGACATTCTGACCAAGGTCGATCGCGCCAGCATGGCGAATTCGCTCGAAGCGCGGGTTCCGCTGCTCGACCATACGCTGGTCGAGTGGGCGGCGGGGCTGCCGTCGCATTTCAAACTGCACGGCCGCGAGGGGAAGCAAATCTTCAAGACGGCGCTCGAACCGCATGTGGCGAGGGAAATCCTCTACCGCCCGAAGCAGGGTTTCGCCGTACCGCTTGCCGCATGGTTCCGTGGCCCGCTGCGCCGGCGCCTGCGCGACACGTTGCTGGGACCGGTGCTGCACGAGGATTTCGGGCTTGTTCGACACCGGCACGATCGCCACCCTGCTTGAGCAGCACCAGTCGGGCGAGCGCGACCACAGCGCCGCTCTGTGGACCTTGTCGATGATGGAATCGTTTCTGCGGCAGGTGGAGGGCGGCCGCCCCGCCGAAGCGGCGCCGCAGACCGCCGACACGATGGCCTGAGGTCGTCCTGCTGGCGCAAACCGCCCCGCCGGCCGATTTCCGCAGCGGTCCGGTAGCGCACCAGGATAGATCAACAGTTCCTGACATGTTGCTTAGCAGCAGCGATGTGGCGCCAGCTGGCATACTTCATGGCTCTGTAAGAAGGCTGAAAATAGCTTCAATAATCTCGGCCAAACGTTCCATCATCTCTCATAACGCATGGAACTCACGACGCTCTTCGAGGATCAAGAGCCAGAAGCGGCGCCCTAGCTGAACCACCGCTCTTTCACTTCATGGTATGGTGCGCAGATAGGACAACGGAGGCATAGATGGCCCAATCGCACCTCGACATCGACGCCGCTCTAAAGGCAGAACAAGAACGCCTTAGCTCACGGAAGCAGGAACTCGAAACCGAGCTCTCCGAGATCAACAGCAGGCTGGCCCGCATCACCCGATACTTCACGGACGAACCACAGCCATCATACCGACTTTCGCCATCGAGCCCGCGAAGAGCAGACAGACACCCGCGCGGCTTTGTCCAGCAAACTGTTCTGAAAACAATAACCGAGCACCCTCAAGGTCTCTCGAGGGCCGAGATTATAAACTTGCTCGCCACAGAAGGCATCGGCGAGCAGTCAATCTCGAATAGTCTCAGCGCGCTCGTGGAAGCAAGAAAGGTCCTCCTCCCACAAAGCAGAGGAGGCAAGTATCTCTCCGCAGCAGCGGAGGTGTCGACCGCAACGGATCAGCCGAGCTCATGAGCCCCACGATTTGACGAGGCCTTCCCCTTCCATCCCCTACCACACCACAATCCTAAAATTCTTATACCCCTAGACTCCCTGAATGCCAGCTGGCTCGGCAAATCCCACCCGGCTATCTGCCATTTTTTAATTATGGCAACGACATCGTTGGCCATTGTGCTTTGGCTGACCCGGAGCGCAATGGCGGAGCAGAAGACGTTATCGGGATCATAGCGCCGGTTGGCTTTGGTGAGCCGTTCGGCATTCCGACCATAGTTTTTCAGCACATGGTCTGCTTCGCCAACCGAGAAGGTCCGGATATCCACCAGGAAGGGCCATCAAAGCCATGAAGAGTAGTTCGCGCCCACTCGCGATACCGTTCCTCCGCGAGCTTGTCCGAACGATCGGCGAACGTGGCGAGGATCTCGACGAGTGTACATGGCCGCGGCAGCGTGCCTGTGCGATCGATATAGGGGCGATAGGCTTGGTCCACGATCTCTGCAATTGCGGAGGAGTCGGCAGCGGTCGCAGGTTCGTTCATCACCGATCCGTACGGCGCCGTCTCGCCAACTGCTAGAGGCTTGACCGGATCCTTCCCGACACCTAATGGCGGTCGCCGCGGACCTCTTCGTCGACGTCTTGTCAGCCGATGGGCGGCGCCCGCTGATGTGGCTAGCGTAAGGAGAAATCGGATGGGCGTCGATCGCTTTGGCAACCCGCATGCGCCAAATCTATCCTATGCGCGCGGCGAGATCCTGCGCAGCACTGAGGATGATTTCCGAAAATTGCAACAGGCGTGGACGCTGATCCGCAAGCGCGGCCTGGCTAGCATATACATTTTCACTGGGCTCGAGCACGCGCTGCCGCTCACGACCGAGGAGCTCCAATTCGCCGATGACGAAATCGCGCCGGCGCTGTCCTTCGAACGGCTTAAAGAGTTAGCACTCGATCACCTGGGTGGCTCTCCCGAAACCGACGACGTCGCGGTGTTCAATCGCCTGACGGGCGCGACGATGGCAACCCATCTGACCTTGGTCAAGCCGGGCGACACCGTAATTGGCGTTTCGGCGAGCCACAGCCATCCCTCCGTCGTGCGCGCCGCCGGGCATGTCGGCGCACGGTTTGTCGACACGAGCGGGCTTGGTGCGTTTCGAGAGGCGATCGCGACCGAGCGCTCGGTAGGCCTCGTCGTGTTGACCCGTCTTGCTGTGACCTACGACCTGCTGCCGCTCGACGCGATCGAGACGATCGTCAGGCTCGCGCACGACAAGGGCTCCCTCGTCTATGTCGACGATGCTGGCGGCGCGCGGGTTGGTCCTGCCGCTTTCGGTCAGCCGCGGATGCTGGAGCTCGGGGTCGATCTCGGTGCGACCGGTCTCGACAAATACGGCACATCAGGGCCGCGCCTTGGCCTGCTCGCGGGCAAAAAGGATCTGGTCGGCCGGATCCGGGTGAAAGGCTTCGAGTTCGGCATGGAAGCGCGGCAGATGCTCTACCCGGCGGTGGTGCGGACACTCGAACAATACAACCCGGCGCGAGTTCGAGCGCTGATCGCGACGACGAAGCAGATTGCCGGCGAGCTCCGTCCGCTGCTCGGCAACCGGCTGCGTGAAACGCCGACAACGGCTCAGATCTGCGCCGACGACATCCTCGAGATCGCGATGGAACGCGGGGGCGTACGCGAACCGCCGGTGGTCCCTTACGAAGCCTCGGCCGCGCTGTCGATGTTCCTCCTCAGGGACTACGGCATGCTGATGGTGCATTTCGTTGGGGTACCGCCGGGGACAGCAGATCTGCTGATTAAATTCGTGCCGCCGGAGACGCTGGCACGCTTTGGCGGCGCCCGCAAATATGCTGAGGCTGTCAACAACTCGCTGACTGGCCTCGGTGAATTGCTCCAAAAGCCACAGGAGTTTCGCGAGTTGCTGCTCGGCTACGGAGGGGACTGATGCACTCCAAGAGATCGGTTGCCGCGCTCTTTGTCGTCTTGGCGGTCGCCCGCGTGCGCGAAAGGGGACACGCGCAATGCCGGAGCCCCTTACGCGCCCTACTCGCCGGAGAACAACGGGAATATGCACGACGGTGGCGGAGGAGGCGCGGGTGGTGGCGGCATGTAGTTGGGGGGTGCGGAACAGCGGCGGGCGGTGCGGGCTGATTTCGGCCGCGCGGCTGCTGGCCGGTCTGAAGATGCAGAAGGGTTACGACTGATCAATAGACGCGTCCCAAATTGCCGCGATCATAATACGCTGGACCATCGATCAGCTGTCGACACGTTGGTTGTTGAGAATGCGGCGGCGGGCTTAAACTTGGGCTGACGCCGGTCGGGGCGATCTTGCGAGGTATGATGGCTGATCGCAAATTTCGCGAGCAGGTGTCCGCTGCCGATTTCCAGTTCATTCCGAACGGGCAGGGAGCCTGACCCCACAGGAGTGTTGACGGCGCTGGCGGAGGTGCGGTCCATTATCGATCGGCGGGCGGGCGAGTAGTGGGAGGCGTGATTAAGAACCCAGAACTCGCAGATTTCTTGGAAAGGCGAAGTAATCGCGTGGATAGCCATTGTACCAACGGCATCGACACGGGATTCGTCGCGCTCGGCTATGCGAAGGTGGTCGTGCTTGGCGTCGTTCAAGGCATTACCGAGCTGATGCCGATCTCCTCGACGGCGCATATGCGCATTGTACCCGCACTCTTGGGCTGGCCGGACCCGGGGTCCGCCTTTTCGGCGGCTATGCAGCTCGCCGCCTTGGCGGCGGTCATCAGCTATTTCTGGCGGGACGTTCGGGACCTCGTCTTCGGGTCGTTATCGGCTATCGCACGCCGCGACTACTACGATCGTTCATTTGTACTCGCTGTCGGCATCGTGATCGGCACCATACCGATCGGGATTGCCGGGCTTGCGCTCGCCAAGACACTCAATACTTGCGGCTCGCCGCTGCGGAGCCTCGTCGTGGTGGGTCTGGCTTGCATCGTCATGGCGCTGCTGCTCGCGATCGCGGAAGTCGCAGCGCGCCACCAGCGCCCCTTCGAGCGCGTGGGGCTCCTCGACTGCCTCGTTGTCGGCATCGCACAGGTCGGGGCTCTGATCCCCGGCGTCTCGCGCTCGGGCTCGACCCTGACGGCGGCCCTCTTCCTCGGCTTCAAACGCGAGGACGCCGCGCGCTTCTCCTTCCTGCTCGGATTGCCGGCAATCGCGCTGGCCGGCCTCAAGGAATTGGCGGAGCTGCGGCACGCCGGCCTCGATGCGCATGGCTGGTCGGTGCTGATCTTGGGGCTCGTCGTCGCGAGCCTCTCGTCTTTTCTCGCGATCTGGGCCCTCTTGCGCATCCTCGAACGCTTCGCAGCCTGGCCATTCGTCGTCTACCGCGCTTTGCTCGGCGCCGTATTGCTCGCGGGCGTTGCGACCGGCTGGCTCGGTTGACCGAGCCTCTTACTGCACCTCGATCTGGCCGAACCGTCCGGCCCGATAGTCCGCGGATGGCCTCGGTGACCTCGCGCTCGGAAGTCATCACGAATGGCCCGTACTCCACAACGGGCTCACGCAGCGGAGCGCCGGTGAGCAGCAACGCCTGCGCACGCTCACTCGCCTTGAAATGCACAGAGTTCCCGTCGCCGAGGATCACGTGCTGTCCTTCCTTTACTTCGCGACCACCAACGCGCGCCGCTCCTTCGAACACATATCGTAGGCGGCGATCCGCCGGAACCGGCACGTCGACGGAGGCGCCCGGCGCGGAAAATCCAGCGCAGATAGTCGATCGATGTGCGCGTCTCGATGACGGCTCCTGCATCAACTCGCGGGTATCGCTGTGCAAATGGCGCATGCCGTGGCAACCTGCAGGGAGCGCAGCCCGATGATTGAGAAGACCACACAATCCGTCGCAGAATCTGGGTTATCACGCCCACATTTATTACGACCCGAGGAGGACGCGCGCCGTCGCTGAGCGAGTGTGCGCTGAGATCGGCGAGGTCATGACCGTTGTGCAGACCGCGATGCTGGCCGGGTTGCCGTACCAGCGGCTCCGCAATGCGGTGATCGCCCATCTGACAATGGCGGAGGGGCTCGGCCCTTTCCTGGCGAACGTGGCGCCTCGCTACCCCAACTTCGCCAATTCGAGCACTTTAGGACCCCTAATACCGGCTTTCGGTGATGCCCAGATGTGGTAGAATGATTAGGCAAGCGTACCATGTTGGGGGATGGGCGATGCCCGTATACTTCTTTCGCCGCGAACCGGGGGCGGCGGAGCTGCGGCGCTTGGCACGACGGGAGAGCGGGCGTGTGTGCCAGCGGGTTCTGATGATCGCGAACATGCTCGAAGGGATGGACCACGAGGAAGCGGCGCGGCTGGCTGGGCTGAGCCGGTCGACGGCCTACGAGTGGCATAACCGCTACGAAGAGGATGGCCTTGAGGGATTGCGTGACCGGCCGCGCCCGGGTCGACAACCCCGGGTCGACGCGGCGACGAGTGCGCGGCTCAAGGACCGCATTGTCGCTGGGGCCGCGCTGGCGCGGGACGGGGTGGTGGCGTTTCGCGGGGTCGACGCGCAACGAATATTGAAAGAGGAGTTTGCGATTGAATGCAGCCTGTCGAGCACCTACCGGCTGCTGCACCGGATGCCGTTGAGTTGGCTGGCCCCGCGTCCGCGCCACCCGCAGGCCGACGCGACGGCGCAAGCGGCGTTTCCGCAACTGTTGAATTGCCATTAGAGCGAGTCCGGGCGGCACAACCACACGGTGTGCGAAGTCGAGGTATGGTTCCAGGACGAGGCGCGCATCGGCCAGAAAAACACCCTGACCCGGGTGTGGGGGCAGACCGGCAGCCGGCCGGCGGCACCCAAGGACCTCGGCTTTGCCTCGGCCTATGTGTTTGGTGCGGTCTGCCCGTCGCAGGGCAAAGCGGCGGCGCTGATCATGCCAATCTGCAATACCGTCGCGATGAACCATCATCTCCTGCGAGATCAGCAGCCAGGTCGCCTCGGATGCCCATGCCGTGGTGATCTTGGATGGCGCCGGTTGGCACCGCAGCCAAGGACTGGTGGTGCCCGGCAATATCACTTTGTTGGCGCTGCCGCCGTACAGCCCGGAGCCGGCTATCGCAACGGCTATCGGCCGGGCCACGTGCACAGCGCGGAGGGGGCGATCGAGTACAGCGCGCCGCAGATCGCCGACCGGGACGAGCCGTTTTGCTCGCGCCTTCGCGAGGCGGTGCGGGGCCGCACCGAGGCGCTGGAGGCGCTGGCGGTGGAGATGTATGCGCGCGGCCTGTCGACGCGCGACATCGAGGCGGTGTTTGCCGGGGCGGATGGCCGCAGCCTGCTGAGCTGCACCGCGGTCAGCGAGGTCACCGAGCGGCTGTGGGCGGAATACGAGGCGTTTGCCAGCCGCGATTTGGCGGAATTCACGGTCATCTACCTGTTTGTCGACGGCATTGCCGAGCGGCTGCATCTGGGCCAGCCGCGCGAGGCGGTGCTGGCCGCCTGGGGCATCCTGGCGGACGGCAAGAAGGCGCTGTTGCATTTGGCGCCGGGGACCAAGGAGGACACCGCCAGCTGCCGAGAGTTCTTCCAGGACATGCGTCGGCGCGGCCTGCCCGCCCCGCTTTTGGTGGTGAGCGACGGGGCGCCCGGCGTGATCCGCGCGATCGAGGAATGCTTGCCGCGCTCGCTTCGCCAGCGCTGCCTGGCGCACAAGATGCGCAACCTACAAAGCAAGGTGCCCGAGGACCTCTGGGCGGAGTTCAAGGCCCGCGCCACCGCCTGCTACCAGGCGGCCTCGCCAGCCTTGGCGCGCCTGCTGCGCGCGGACATCGTGACGACCTACGGCAAGGACCTGGCCGCGGCGGTGATGTGTCTGGACGACGACTTTGAGGCGTGCATCGCGCAGCTCAAATTCCCGCTCGGCCATCGCCGGGCGATCCGTACCACCAATCTGCTCGAGCGGCTGTTCGGCGAGGCGCGCCGGCGTACCAAAGTGATCCCGCATGCCTTTGGCGAGCGCGCCGTCCTGAAGCTCGTCTACGCCGCGCTCATCCGCGCCGCCGAACACTGGCGCGGCATCCGCATCACCGAGTTCGAGCAGCGTCAACTGAGGGCAATCCGCGACGAGATCGACAAAGATTTTGCTGCCCGCAATGCCCCGGCAGCAGGCGCAACCAATCACCAACGCCCCAACCCATTTATCCAGCAATGACCGGACTTGACCCAGGACGGGCACTAGACCGTTCCTGGTCCGGTTTCCGTTCAGATTATGGCATGTCATCGGATTCGTCTCAGAAACTCTGCCAACTCCGCCGATCACCAGAAATCAAGTCGAATTTGATGAGGAAGACAACATCCCAGACCCAGACGCTCCCGGTTTTGAGGCTCTGCAGATTTCGCCTCAGGCGGTTGAAAATATACTGCCGCAGGTGCTGCAGGCGGCGAGGGAGAAAGCGGAAGCATGAGCCTATACCCGACCCCAACCTTGGCAAGGGCCGGCGTAAGCTGTAAGTAATTGATTTCTTTGTATCCGCTCGTCGCTCTTGGGAGCCAATCATAGCGGTTTGGAGCGGGAAATCACCCTCTATCGCGCCAGTTTCGCGCCAGTGGGTCGGAACTCCTGCCATCGACCTGCCGCGCACCGTCCGCCGGTCCGTGGCCGCTCTATCTAAGGTGCGCGCATGCTAAGGTGTGCGCTGATATCCGCAAGGCGCGGCTTTCAATCCCTTTGCCACGGCTAACGGAAGCGCCACAATCGTGGCGGATCGTTTCAGTTGCCGAAGGGAACACATGAAAGCCTTGTTTCTCGGCCATTTCGCCGCCGGTGTCGCGCCGCGGATTCTCGCCAAGATCAAGACGCCGCTGGAAAGCTCGATCCTCGACGATGAGCGCGACGCCGCGCACCTTGGTCCGTTGCTGGCGGAGGCGGAGATCGTCGTCGGCCATATCTAGCGGCCTTCGTTCCCGCCCGCGCCGCGCCTGCGCCTTCTGCAATCAGTGGCGGCCGGGCGCGATCTCCTCGACATCGGGGCGGTACCGAAAGGAGTGACGATTTGCAACGTGTTCGGCCATGAGCCTGCCATCGCCGAATACGTCGTCATGACCATGCTGGCCTTAACTCATCGCCTGTTCGAGGCGGTGACGGCGTTCCGTGGAGGCTCCTGGATCGCGAGCCCGCAATTCGGCGGCGGCCCTCCGCACGGCGAGGTGATGGGACGCACCATCGGCATTATCGGCTATGGCCGGATCGGGCGCGAGGTGGCCGAGCGCGCCGCCGGGCTAAAATGCCGTGTCCTCGCCGCCAACCGCAGCCCGGTCTCCGATCCCGCGCCGGCGCTCACGGCTTCGGATGCCGGTCCAGGCGCGCCGCCATGACGCGGCGGACGCTGTCGAGGCTGGCAAGCACGATGGCGCGCTCGCGCGAACCGGGCGCGGTGCGCCCGAGTTCGATCTGAAGTGTCCGGAACATAGTCGTAAAGTGTGCGTGGCTGGTTTGTGCCGTTATTAGCGAGCCATGAAACAGCGCAAAGCCCAAATGATTAAGGCACGCGTTTCAAGTAAAATGAAGCGCGGTATCAATGATCTCGCCGATCAACGCGGCGAAAGCGAAGCAGTTATCGTTCGCGAAGCTCTCAGTCAGTATTTAAGCAACTCCGCAATTCCGCTTAAGAGCAAGGCATCGCATCCACCTAAAAGACTACGCTAATTTCGCTCGCGGTCCGATCTTGTTTTAACACCTGGTTGAAGCTTGTCAGCCATGTAACCGGTTCCCCAGATCACACTGCCGATTCCTAGGCTCCGGGATCGACGGGTGGGAAGAAGGCTCGCGAACGAGCCCTCGACAGGCGATTTGCCAGCGTAAACGCCGCAAAATTTGACCCGCGCAAGCGGCTGAGCGAGGAAAATGGCAACGCCCGAGGGCGGGCGGCAGCCGGATTGCCCCTAACTGGTCAAAAGCAGTGGCTGAGGGACTCCGAGCGTTCTGGCGGCCTGGGTATTTGGAAGCCCGAGACGATTCCACTTTCAAAATGCCCAGTAGGTCGGCACAATTCTCCCATGACTCCGCTTTTTCCCATATTCTCGTCTCAGCTTTCTTCATCACTCCGCAGCGACACGACGCCGAAGCTGTGAAACAAAGCTGGACAACGCCATTCAGACTCTCGTAAGAATCGCGTGAAGCAAAAAAAGTTCGCAATGGAAACCACACCCCCGGATAGCACTCGCTCACAATATAATTTCGCAGAGCAGCTTAGCCGTAAATACATTCCCGTATGCTTGATAATTCTCGTCTCAGCTTTGTTCGTAGACCATTATGCATCGTCCATTGACGTCGTATCGCGGGAGATAAGTATTGTTAAAGCGGGCCATGTCGTGACGACCACGACTCTTACGCTTCCGTTTAAGGCCCGCATCCTTCAATTGCTAAGCACGTTCCTCTACACCCTTGCTGCGTCCATCTTTATCAGCGCCTTTGTAACTAATCGTCTCGAACAGATTCGCAACCGTGAATACCAGGCCGAACAGAAAAAGTTAGCTGACGCGATAAACAAGAACGTATTCGACGCGTTGTTTAAGACACTAATGCCAAAAGAGATCTTCGAAATCATAAAAGACGAGATCATTAAGATGGAAATAGTGCGGCGCAATGCACTGTGGCCATACGACTTCACCGAAGTGAAGGAGGGAATCCAATTGCGGACAACTCTGAAGTATGAGTTCCATAATGTAAGCGATAACCTTATTACAGATCCTTTAGTAACGTTTACGGGCGATTATGGATCGGAAACTAGGCTTGAGAAGGTATTGTGTGTGTGCGAAGGCACCCAGACCAATTTCTTCGATCATGATCTGCCTAAGAAGGTTCAACACGTTACGGTAACTCAAACCTCCGACCACATGCAAAAGATCGAGGCTAGCTTTAAGGTTCCACCTAAAAAGCATGTCGATGTCACCTATGTCTTTCGCACAATCTATCCAAAAGAATGCGTCAAGGACGTGTTCTTTTCGAAGCATGCGGTGATCGGCGCTCGTTTGATGGCGACGTATCCTCCAGAATACGAACTTAAGCTACTTCAATCGTTCTCAAAAACTCTGGAAAGCACGCTCGAAGAACCAGGGCGCTCGATCTTCGAGACCAAGGGCGGTATTCTTCCCCAACAGGGCTTTCTCTACTCATTGGAGCGCAAGCGCGAAACGGGTGAAGTTGGCGCTTCTGAGGCTACTTCGAAAGGCGCACAAAGTGCGGAACGAAGCACGCTTTCCGAACCCTAAAGCAAAGCAAGTGCGAATCGTGCCGACAGACGAAATAGATAGCGATACAGATCAATGAGCGTGGGTGGGAGGCTCCCACCTGAGCCGAGCGAGTCGGAGCTTCCATGAGTGGTAAGCGTTACGCGCCGTGAAACAAAAAGCCGCCACACCGCGAAGTGTGACGGCTCATTGTGAAAATGCTGCTGCTTAGGGATTGTTGACCACTCGCGGCGCGGGCTTGCTCGCTTCAAGCTGGGCGCTCACCTTCCGTAAGGACTGGCATAAAACCCCGCACGGTCTGTAGGGGCAGCTAGAATCTCCTTGCTGATCGGGTGAGAGCAAATGAGAAAAGTTGGGCGAAACTGCTCCACGCTCAGGTGCGCAAATTCACCAAGGCAATGTCAGCGTTGATGAATTTTGTACATGTAATTCTCGACTCTTCCATTTGCTCTGACCTGCACCCAAAGATCCAGCCAAGATACGTTCAGCACGCCGAGCCATGGGCCGATAATCGGTAAATAGCCTTGAAGCGGTGGGGCACCCGACTTAGTCCAATGGAGCAACCGATCGCCCCGTGTGTCGACTACACGCGTGTCGGGGGGGCCAAACCTGTGGGCAAGATCGATTTCGGTCGTAATGCCGGGTTTGATCTCGTTGATGTCCTGTTGCTCAATCTGGCCAGAGGACGCGTGACTCGCTAGGCAAAGGCTGCCCAGCACAGTGAAAATTAGTTGGTTAGTTTTCATTGCGACAGTGCGCTGATTCGCGGACGAGAGACAATAGAGCCTACTCTATGGAAATGACCAGCCTCTTTTGCGGGGCAACGGATTGAATTGCATTTTGTGAAATCAATCGGCTGCGCGAAGTTTCGCAGCCGGTCACACGCCTGTGATTCGCGTTTACGATGCGACGGGCAATGTGATCGAGACGCACGAGCACGCGGGCGAGTTCAAAGAGCCGTAACGCGTGAAACAAAAAGCCGCCACGCGCTGAAACGTGACGGCTGATTGTGAAATGCTGCTTTATTGGGGCGGTCGCGGCTCTAGGGATTGTTGACCACTCGCGGCGCAGGTTTGCTCGCTTCAAGCTGTGCGCTCACCTTTTGGATTTGCGCTGCCTGCTCTTTCACGGTTGCGATGAGACTTGCCAGCGTCGCTTCCAACTTCTTAGTCTTTTTGTGTTCTTTGAGAAACTCATTGAGCAACATCGCGTTCACTGCGTCGTAGCGTACGGTGTAGATTTCGCCGTTCTTATCACGCACGACAAGATCAGGATTCACCTTCGCTACGGCCTCAGCAATCAGGCCGAACTCTGGGCGATTTGTCTTGTCGGTCTTGTAGTGAAAAGTCACCGGTTTAAGCGCCAGAATCGCCTCGCTGGCTTTGTCCATCGTCTGAATATCTGTTTTGAAACGACGCGAGGAACTCATCGTGCCGAGCTGTCCCGCGGAGTCGATCAGCACCGGTATAGCGTCGGTGTTTGCCGTCGTTACTCCGCGAATGTTCCCGATGAAGCAGCTGTTGTTGACGTTCGCGCCATCACTACCAATGCAGATGACGTTGGAAGCCGTGGTAACTCCGAAGCCCGCTGAACCGCCCAAGGCCGTGTTGGAATCCCCAGTGCTGTTAAACAGCGCGCTAATACCAACGGCCGTGTTAGAGCCGCCCCTGGTGTTTGAAAGGAGCACAAAATCACCGATGGCCGTGTTGCCGCTGCCAGTCGTGTTGCTTGTGAGCACCTCGACACCGGTGGCTATGTTGTCGATGCCAGCTCTGTTAGAGGCAAGCGCTCCGGAACCAACGGCCGTGTTGTTGTCGCCCGTTGTGTTGCATTGTAGCGCTCCAACGCCGACAGCTGTGTTGGCGGCTCCGGATGTATTGAAAAGAAGGGCTAAAGCACCAGTCGCCGTATTCTCGAATCCGTTTCTGTTGCGCTGGAGGGCCTGACTACCAATGGCCGTGTTGAGAAAGCCGGTCGCGTTTTCGGCGAGCGCGTGAGAACCAACTGTCGTGTTGAGATAGCCGGTTGTATTGTCGAAAAGCCCGTGAAAACCAACCGCCGTGTTGGAATAGCCGGTTGTTAGGCTGTGGAGCGCACCAGTACCCTCGGCAGTGTTCTGGTTGGGATAGCCGCCGTCCGGCGGTGGACTAACGGCTCTGCTGACGGGCGAAACCGCGAAGCAGACCAGCGCGACAAAACATAGTGGGATTACTTTTCTTAATCGAATCGATGAATTCATGGTTCTTCCTTCCCTTTCTTTTTCCCCGCTGAGTTAATTCTCTGGAATTGCGGGTCGGGAAGAGGCGAAGAACCCAGCGGGGGAAAGTCCTCCGCCTGATTCAGATCCGTTTAGCGAGGTCGAGTTTGCAAAAATCTCGCGTGCTCGTCAAGATAATTCGGCGCGACCCTGAATCGCCACTTCTGGTTCAGTAAACGCCGTCATCTCTGCAATCCAGATCGCTGCGCTTTCAGCACCGCGATGAATATCATCAGGCACCCTGCACAAATCGCCCACACCGACGCGATATCCCACAGTAAATGTAGCCAACTCATGATTTTAATTTCGTTTTCTTTGTTTTAGGCTTGAGGTCCGGAAGAGACGAAGAACTTAGCGGGGGAAAGTCCTCCGTCTGATTCAGATCCGTTGAACGGCGTCGAGTCTGCAACAATCTCGGCTGCTTGTCTATGGGACCTTAGTCTATTAAACTTTAGTATAATAGACGGCTGTCGGGAGTGCGGGTAAAATCGTCTTTGATTACGTTACCCGACGTTTCAACGCACCTTCGGGCCGAGCTGAGAAGCGGCCTGGACCTTCGCTGAGACGTAATTGTACCTGATGGCAAGCCAAGCCTCGGGAGCCACAAGTAAGCCATCTAGTAGCAATGAGTACTCGACTGTGACTGCGCTCCAATATCCCGTTACACGCGGATCCGTTAGGGGGACCAACGCGTGATGTAAGTGGCCCAATTTGCGAATTCTGTTCGTGCAATATCCGGGATGTACTCGGTGCCCATCCAGATGGTGTTATCGATATTGTCGACCGCTGCACCAGAGTAGTCGCCCCATCGGGCGATTCCGTTGCTAAACGGAGGGTAGCCAGTGAAGCCGTCTTCCGGCTCGTTACCCTCGCGGGCAATATGGATCGGGCTCACGGTAATGCCTCTGATCGAAACAAAAGCAGAGCTTGGGTAGTTATCCGGCCCGACTAATGTGAATACCATAGCGCCGTTTTCATCGGTGTTGAGTGCAATTGCGGGATTCAGCAGGTGCACTCCCGGATGGCCAACAGCCCCCTGCGTAAATACCGAAGCGGTTAACCTTCCATTTGTGATCTGCGGTGTAAAAGCAAAATAGACGGATGTCTCGATTAGATTGCCGTTGCCATCGTTCATTTGCGAGTTAAGTGTCGCCCACAGATGGCCTCCCACGAACTCGGCAGAGAGAATGCGGAAGTCGCCCGGATCTAATGACGGAACAGGCAGATTCATCGATGCACCCAAAGGGTGGAAGCCATCTTTTTGAGTCACGGTCAAACGCGGGGAATGGTAATGGCGAGTTTGCACAATTGTCTTCTTTAACCGCAGGTCGGGATTCGGCGTGTTGAGCGAGCTCGTGTTAGTGAGGGCCCAGACCGCAACCTCGTTTTCGTTATTCCTAAGAAACTCGGAGCTGACGAAATACTGCGTGCCGTTGTTGGTCAGAACTGGCCTTTGCCCGGGCGGAAGGTAAGCGGGCCAAACTGTGAATTCGACGCCGACCCTAAATGGCAGGGCGAAACGCTGCATCCGCCGAGGAGGCCTGCCGCCATTGCCTGTAAGCAGCGCGTCCTTGGAAATGGCGGTGATGGCAGCGCCAATAAACCCGTCGAGGTCGCCGTTCTCGTCGATTTTGAACTCATTCGTGCTGATGTAGAGGCCGTAACGGTCAACGGCAAAATGAGGAAAGTCCGGGACTCGTGGACCCTGTTGATCCGGATCGGCTGCACGGGTGGTGTTGAAAATGTAAACTGAATAAGTCTCCCGCGGATCGGACGTCTGACTGACAGCGAGGAAGAGGCGGCTCTTGCGCAAAGGTACGCCCGCCCTCGTGTTGAGCTGAGCCCAGGCCGCCACGAACCAACGCTGCGTTTCAGGGTCGAACAAACAAATTGGGTCACCGACGGAGGTGTTGAGTTCTCCAGTGGTGCGATTGAGTTCGGGTGGCAATCCGAACAACTCAGTGAGAGCCAAGGGCCTCACAAGCTGAACAACGCCGTTGGTGTCGTAAATGTTCAGTGCGCAATTGATTGCTTGCAGGACAAAACCGTTGCCCACGGCGAGCCCCTCGTCGGGCGGCTCGTGCGAAAATTGGTTACCCCCGTTTGCGAGACGCTGGTCGCGATGTGTCAAGCCGGTGAACCCTCGGAAAAAAGCGTGCGCGGCATCAGGAACCTCCGCAAGGGGAGTCGCTAATATCTGATCGAGCTCTGGTGCCGACTCCTGGATGGGCGGGCGAAGTCTCGGGAAACGGTTGGGATGAAATTCTCGGTCCGCTGCACCGGGTGGGGCTGTCGATGAGCTGGTGATCTGTTTAACATTGATAACCGGCCCTACGGTTACGGTGTCACTGATGTCCACGCTGGTGTAATCGGCTGACGGACCAGGCTGCGTTCCTTGCGCGAAAAGCAGGGATAGCGGCAGCAGAATTGCGCCCGCGAATAGTGTGAGGCAGACAGTGCGCGATCGATTGAAGAAGGAATTAGGAATTTTCATATTGGTGTTTTCTTGTGGTTTTGTTGTTTACTGTTTTTTATAAGCCTCGCAAGAATTGCAGAAATCTCCCAACGAATTGGAGAAATCCTGAGTGTGATCCGGCATTAGAACCACAACAGTAAGCATGCGCGGGCTGTCCTGCCTGTTAGACTTTAGTCTTATATGGGAGAGCCGGTGATCGGGGCAGGAGGCTGAGTCTGCTATCTCTCCCCGAATTGCAGATGCTAGCTCCCTAAACGCAGTCAACTTTTCATTCGCTCGCGCAACAAAATGCTTTCCGTCATCGCGCTGTGAGTCTGCAATCCAGATTGTTTGCCCGTTGGAATCAATCGCTGAGATACAGCCCCAACTCCATCCCGCTTTACTGAGATTGTCCCCGATGATTTTCCAATACTTCATGCGCCGATTGTGTCGCTTTTGCTCTCCAGCAATTACAAAATGATTTGAACGCTTTTGTCGTGGAGATTGCGCGACGATGATCCGGTACATCTCAACGGCCGGGGGATGCCTAGGTAGCAGCGGTAAAATCGAATGCTAAGGTATAACTGCTAGTGTCAGGTCGTTGCCGTCGCCGCCTTCGTAGTTCACCTGGTAAGTGTTGCCGTTGCTTGTGAATGTCGAACCGTCAGCGAGATTACTGAACGTGCCGGCAATTGGATTAGCCGATGTGTTGGTAATTGCAGTGAAAACCTCACCAAGGGGGAGCGCACCGTTGCCGACATCAGCAAAGGAAAATTGCGCGCCGCTGTTAATCGCCACGCCGTTGGCGACAACGCCATCGGCGTTGCGTGTATCGCTGTTCAACTCAAACTTGTAAGTTGCGTCGGAGTTGAAGGCCAAGGTGCTCAAGATGACGAGCGTACCGCGAGTGTTCGCGCTCTTGCCTGGAGCCAAAATCGCTCCGCGGCCGGTTCCGTCTCCAAGAGTTACGGCGCCGGCAATTATGCCTCTGCCGCGGAGTCTACCGGCGTTCACTTGCACTGGACCGCTCCCCGTTCCAGAACCGCTCTCATTATTAACCTCAAGTTTGCCGCCGTTGATTGTGGTACCCCCGGTGTAGGCGTTTGAGTTACGGAGAACCAAGGTGCCAGTCCCGACCTTTGTCAGCGAGCCACCGCTGCCGCGACTCCTTCCGCCGTCCTGTATCAACCCGGAAAAGTTCGTGTCGAGGTTGTTGCTACCTTCTGTGAGATTGAAAGCTCCGAGGAATACCAGCCCACTTCCCTGAATCGAGCCGACGGACACACCCGGGGCGTTATGACTGCTGATATCCAGGAACCCGTTGCCGAAAACCTTCACGCGCGCCTGGCCACCACTGGAATCACTTAAAAACTGAATGCTTCCCCCTCCGCCTCCGCCCGAGCCGCCGTTGGCAATCAGCGTGGCGTTGCCCGCGGTCGAAGCTCCGCTAAAAAATCCGACCCCACCACCTGAGCTGATGTCCGTGGCGCCTTCAAGAGTAAAGGTGGCATTATCCGCGGTCGAAGCGTCGCCGAATCCGACGCTACTACCTTCACCGCCTTCCTGCCCAGGCGAGCATGTGAAGGTGCCATTGCCTGCGCTCGAACTGCCCCTAAAACCGGTGGAACCCGGCGTTCCGTCGCTAGTGTCGGCACCGTTGCTGGTAAAAGTGCCATTGCCCGCGGTCGAAGTGTCGGCGAAATCTACATGGGCGGCGGGTGGGCCGTTGTTGGTGGAAAAAGTGCCATTGCCCGCATTGGAAGCGTCGGAGAAGGAGATTCCGCCCCCGTTGCCAAACGTGCCGTTGCCTGCGGTCGAGTTTCCGAAGAAGCGGATAAATGTGAACCCGCCCTGGTTGAAGAAACCAGCATTGCCGGCGGTCGAGCTATCGTGGAATTCCGTACCGCCACCGCCGTACCCGCCGCCCGAACCGATGGTGTTGGCAATACCCGCATTGCCCGCGCTGGAGCTGTCGAAGAATTGTGTGATGCCGCCTGGAGAATCACTGCCCTTGGGGCCGCTG
This sequence comes from uncultured Verrucomicrobiae bacterium, assembly GCA_963840135.1. Taxonomy (GTDB): domain Bacteria; phylum Verrucomicrobiota; class Verrucomicrobiia; order Chthoniobacterales; family UBA10450; genus Udaeobacter. The sequence continues at coordinate 18,009 of CAWIXX010000013.1, forward strand.
TCAGTGATGCGAGTCCCATTCCCCGCGGTCGCGCCGTTTGTGAATTGTATCGTTCCATGTTGTGTGCCGTTGATATCAGTCGCGGCCACAAATTCCTGCGCGATCCCTGAATTATTCGTGATCCCCGCGCCGCTGACGGTCAACGTCAATGTAGGCACGGCGGTGATCGTGAACCCGCTCGCGCCCGGATTGAACACGATGCCGTTGACCTCCGTATTGGCGAGATGGAGACGCCCCTTGTATTGGAAGATGCGAATGTAGCCGTGTCTGACGGCCCGTTAGGGATGGTTGGTGGCGTCCAGTTTGCGGCGTGGTTCCAATTGCCCGTAGCGGGACTGGTCTTCCAAGCGGCGCTGTCGGCAAATGTAGTGCTCGCGGTTGAAAGCAGGAGCAACAACATCGCTACCGTCACAAATAATAATGGCAACGTTAAGCCCGGACGCCTAGAAGGCACTCCGAGCGAGATTGATGAGGAGAGGGGCACAGAGGTTTTCATAATTGAGTCCTTTCAGATGACCGGAACCTCTCCTAGAAGATGTCGGCGCAGACCTCCCAGCACGGCGGCCGGCAGGATCTGGTGTGGGGCTGTAGCCAGCCTCGATTCTGCTTTCACTACGCTTCCCCAGTCAAGATAAAAACGCGATGTACGGGAAAAGATTCGCGGCGCAGGAACACGCATTTGAACTTTTATGCAGTCCTCACGACCACACAATTGGTGTGATTCGTCAACTTTGCCTGCGGACGCGAGCGCAGTACCGGCCGTCACGCTTAGCGACATTTACAGTTGGCATCCGCACGCACAACGAAACGCTTTCCGTCGCCGCGATGCGCGTCAGCAATCCAGATTGTTCGTCCGCCAAGAAACAGTGCAACAACTGCGAGGGGCCAAAAATTAAACGGGGACCTTAACCTTGCGCGGTGTTATGAATCAGCACGGTGTCCAATACCCGCCTCTCCGCACCGCTGAGTGCTCGCAGTCTGTTGCAAAACTGTACTGCAGGAAATCCGGCGCGAGGTTACGCAGAAAGTTTGAGAACCCCCCCTTTGCCGCTACGCCGTCGCGGGGCGAGCGACACAGCCTCGGCTCCAACCGGATGTGCTCAGATTGTCAGCGATAATTTCCCAGTATCGTTTCACGGCTGCTTTTCCTCGCAGAGTTTTTGGAAGCGCGGATCGCTGCGTAAAGGGTCCCAGATCGGATCGAGCCTAAGCACGGCAGGCGTAACGAGCAATGGCTCAAACCAGCTGCTATAGGGCGTTTGTAACAGCTGGGTGAGAGTTGAGATCGCACGGGTACTCTCGCCGAACATCGTTTGAATTAACGCCAGGTTCTCTTCTAAGGCAGGTCCGTCCATTGCATCTTTAGCACGTGGCGAAAACATTATTGCACGCTCCGCTAGCTTTAGGGCCGAGTCTTTCTCCCCCATCACCGCATATGCTTGAGACAGGTTTACCGCAATGTCTCCCCGCGCGCGCGGTCTGCGCGATTCATCTCTGTAGAGCTGCTCGAGTGTATTGCGCGCCTGTTCGGCCGTGACCCTTGCGCCAGCGGTATCGCCAGCAAGGTGCTGTATCAAAGCAAGTCCCACCTGATCAAAACTCTTGGAGTCCTGAGAATCATAGTGGAATTGAGCCAATCTGACTTGCAGCAATCGAATGGCCTCACTGTAATTTCGTTCAAGTCTCAACTGATCGATCTTGGCGTAGAAGGCATACGAAGAAAAAGTCTGGGAGTTTATTTCTGGTAGGAACCTAGCGGCTTCTTGCAAGTTACCCTCGGTCTGGTAGATGCCGGCCTTCGACGCGATCACCCCCGGATCGTTTGGCGTAATATCCAGCACTCGATCAAAGAGCTTTAGCGCAGCCGGGAACTGTCGAACCATGCCGTAAGTCCCTGCCGCCTCTTGAAGTAACTCCACATTACGTGGGTCTAGTTCGAGGGCTTGCTCGTAGTAGGCAATGCTTTGATCCCAGTTTCCCTCGCGTCGGGCAATTCTTCCGAGGGCCTGTCTGATTTCGCTGCTGCCTGGTAACATTTTGATGACGCGCTCGAACGTGGTTTTGGCAGCCCCGTAATCACGCAGCACCCAGAATTGATAATAACCCAAGGCAAGCAGGGTTTCAGGGGAGTTCGGCTCAAGTTTCTGCGCGTTATCCAAAGCACGTTTTGCTGCGTCGCGTCGATCGGCATAAATGTCGCTGACAAAGTAGAGAAGGGCGTTCATGCGAGAAAGCCGCGCCCAAGCAAGCGCAAAATTGGGGTCAAGCTGTACCGCCCGTTCATAAGAACTGATCGCTTTGTCGTCGAGTCCGGAGGACGAGCCGGAGGAGTAGGAGCGTACTTCAAAAGCCACGCCGCGCAGATACGCATCGTAAGCCTCCGGATTGTTTGTTGGTTTAACTGCCAACGCCTGCTCCTCGCGACCGGTTAGCTTCGCCTGCAACGATTCCGCGACCCGTTTAGCGATGTCGCTCTCAACGCTAAAGATGTCAGTCAACTTCCGATCGTACGTCTCGGCCCAGAGGTGGGAATCGGTTTGCGCGTTAACCAACTGCACATTGACCCGCACCTGATCGGCGGCTTTTTGGACGCTGCCTTCAACAATGTTCGCAACGCCAAGCTGCTTGGCGATCTCGGAGAGGTTGCGAGGTTTGCTTTGATAGCGCTGCGTGGAACTCCGCGAAATGACTTTCAAATCTGCGATGCTAGCCAGCCGCGTCAGGATCTCCTCTTGAATGCCGTCGGCGAAATAGGCGTTATCCGGATCGCCACTCAGATTTTCGAACGGCAGCACCGCAATAGTTTTCTGAGAAATCGATTCGGCAGTCTCCCTGTAAAACGGAAGTCGCCCTACAATCAGCATTGCAATAACCAACAGCAGAGCCCCGATGATGATGAAGTCGAGAATCCGTCCAGTGGCGCGCTGACTCGATCTTGCTTGTGCCGGCTGGAGATCTTCCGTCCGCACAATCCCTTCAGGGGTAAATTCGTAAACCCAGGCGAGTAACATTGCGATTGGAAATCCGACCGCGAGCGCAATGACAACAAAACGCATTGCGGAATTCGGAATTTCAAAAAGCGGTAAGACCTGCGTCGTAAGCTGCGTGAGAAACCATGCAACGACTCCGTAGGCCACCGCTGCGCGGTAAACGTTGCGCCGCTTCAGCTCGGTCAAAAAGTTCGTGGGGTTCACTCTGCGCGCCTTGACGAAGCGCTCCTTACAGCAGCAATCTTAACTTAAAGGCTGCTAGGGGCAATTGACCTCAATCGCCCCGCGCGCTCAATATCCCCTGCCGCGCAGACTCAGTCTAAAACGACCACGTGATCAACCACGCGTGAATCGCCCATGTTTGCGTAATAAACACGCACGCGAGCACCGGGTTTGATCGCGGTTTGGATGACTTTGCCCGCCTTGTTCACAACGTGACCAGGGCCTTTGAGAACATAGCTGCCAGGCTTATTTGAGCTGTCCTCGCGAACGACGAGCGTTTTGGCCGGCTGATAACTGGCGGCCGCGCCTTCCTCAGTCGTCATTTTGATGACCGTTCCCGTTACCGTTACTGATTCTGTGGTAGTTGTTGTTTGTTTCTGATGCTGCGCAAATGCCAGCGGCGCAATCAGTGCGCAGCAGGCAAGGGTGACAATTGCTTTCTTCATTATGACGCCTCCGTGTTAATGTTTTTTTGGTCTCTATTGAGGTACTGCAGGAAATCCGGCGCGAGGTTACGCAGAACGTTTCAGAAACCCCCCTTTGCCGCTACGCCGTGGCAGGGCGAGCGACGCAGCCCCAACTCCAGCCGGATTTGCTAAGTTTGTCAGCGATGATTTCCCAGTACTTCACGCGCGCATTCTGGCGCTTTTACTTCCCCGCACGGCAACGACAAAATGCCTCTAGCTTACCCAGAATCAGCCCGCCTTTGAAGAAGATACAAGCTCCATCGCATGGTTAGGCGGAGTATTCGGCAATGCGCGTCTTCACAAGCTTCTTCACGAGTCCGGCGGGAAGCGGTTTGTGGGCCGGAAATCGAATCGTGCCTTTAGCGAGATCATTTCCGGCAAGCTCGTTCTCGTGTGCCCTGATGGGGTGAGCACCGGGATGGAAGGCGCAATGGTTCTTCGCAGCGCCGAACGAGACCAACAGCCTCGATCCGAGGCGGTAGCCTGGGATGTCGTAGCTGATGCACTCTTCGGCGGCGGGCGCCGCGGCTTTAATGTCTCGACGAAGCTTCTCAAGCGCGGCTCGCTGCGTGGCGCTCACGCGTGCAAGGTAGCCATCAATCGTTTTCGGCTTGGCAGGCATGATTTCTTTTGTGTGCGAATCGCCGCTGAATCACAAGTATCAGTTTCTATCTTCTTCTGTTTCTTCCGTCTCTTCGATGCGTCTCTTGCCAGTCATATATTTAACGTCCCGACGCCTTTTGTCTTTCGGATCATAATGCACGAAATCAGGCCTTGGACCGTCTTCATCGAATTCTGCTTCTTCCAATGCTGCCTCGTCTTCCTGCGTGCCCCGATTCGCTTCAAGTCGCGCACCCCGTTCATCTAATTCCGCGCCCCATGCTTTGCATTCTGCGACTGGGATGTACACAACCGGCCACTCGTTTAATTTTTTCTCTTTACCAAAAATCGTTTTCGTTTTGCCAATGATGTGAAAACAGAACGCGGTTAGACTACCCGCCTTCATTCGTTTGTAGACAGCAGCGCGACTAACTTTCGCGTACACGGCAGCCCCTCCGGGCGACACACACGGTCCGATATATTCGCAAAGTGCGTCGAACCACCTGCGCATCGCTGCGTGATTTCCTTCTGCACGGAAAATTCGAGTGCCATCGTCCGCGACGCCTATTAGCCGCGCGAACGCCTCCGGAATTGCGACGAATTTGAACTCAGTTGCCATTTCGACAAAACATTGCGCCGTTTCAGCTCGGTCAAAAAGTTCGTGGGGTTCAAGCGATGCAGCCAGGCCGCGTCCGCGATCACCGCTTAGGCTACCAGCACGCTCGGTGGACCCACACTATCGCGGCGGCTCAATTCCTCCATCACGTCCTCGGCAATAACTTCCAGCAGGCGCTTTTCGCGTTCGCTTAGACGCCGCGGCTTGACATCGAGAATACACAGCGAACCGATCGGCAAGTTATTGCTGCGAAGCGGCGCGCCCGCGTAAAAGCGCAGGCCGCGCTCTTTCAAAAGCGGATTGTTGGCGAAGCGACGGTCGCGAGCCAGGTCTTCGACCACGAGTAATTCGTCGTTCCCGATCACATGGCCGCAGACCGAAAGTTCGCGCGACGTCTGCTGGGCTTCTGCGATTTCCGCCGGTAGCCCGACTTGCGATTTAAACCACTGATGATCGCGATCGATGAACGTAATAAGCGCAATCGGCACCTCAAAAATGCGCGCCAGTTTTTTCGTAATGCGGTCGAAAACCTCTTCACGCGTGCCATCCGGCAGATGCAAACGAGTCAGTTCTTGGAGGCGGTTTTCCTCGTTGTCCGGGATCGGGCCGGGAATCATCTCATCGGCAATCGAAACGGAAAACTTCGCCAGCTGCACGACTGCTTCGGCGAGGGACACCACCACTTCGTCCGCACCGGAAGAACGAAGCCGTTCTCCCGCGCCCGCCATGTTTTCGGTCGCGCCCCAGATTCCGACGACGATCTTCACGCGTGGCAGTTGAGCGCGAAGCTTGGCGCTAAGGTAGCGTGCATGAATCAGGGTGGAGGGTGCGACAACCGAGACGCAAATCGCTTCCGGATCCGACTTCGCCGCCATCTCGACGAGTTCGCCACTGCTGAGCACCGCCGAGGCGTTCTCAGCATCGAAATCTTGTTGTCGAAGCAGCTGCACAAGCATCGCTCCCGCGAGTTCGTCGCGGTGCGCGCGAGCCGGCACGCACAGGACGCGGCAGGTGGGAGGGGAAAGAGGAAAGGGAGTGTGTTCGGCGACAGCTTTGTCCGCGGCCAACTGCGACTTTGACGGCGGGGCCGAACCGAGATCTTCGATTAGATCCTGGATGTGATGGTGAATCGCGGAACGTTGTTCGGCGTCCAGCTCATCGCGTTGCGCGTCCATTTCTGCGAGTGTGATCGTCGGGATCAAAACAGAATCGTAAAGAGAAGTAAGTGAATTTGCTTTCACATATGCTTCCGCGAGGTCGTGCGCTTCATCCAAGCCGAACGCGAGCAGCCGGTGATAACATTCCTCATGCGGAGCGAGGGCTTGTTCTTCACTGAGAAGCACGCTCAAGAACTGCAGTTTCGGCACGTGCCGCCCCATCACCGCGAGGCACACAGTCAGCGGAATCGCCAGAACAAGACCGATTGGCCCCCAAAGCCAAGTCCAAAAAACCGCCGCGATGATCAGCGCAATGGAGGAGACACCGGTGCTGGACCCGTACAGCCAGGGCTCGAGCGCATTTGCATTGATTACTTCAAGCACAATGAAAAGGCCGAGCGTCAAGACCGGACTGAGCCAGCTTGTCGAGACTGCGAACGAAAGAAGCATGGGAACCGCTGCCGCGATCCACACTCCCACGTAAGGAACAAATCGCAGGAGCGCCGCGAACGCGCCCCAGAGCGCGGCGTTCGGCACGCCGATGAAGTAGAGTCCGAATGCAACACACAAGCCAAAACTCACGTTCACCAGAAGCTGCATGGTCAGGTAACGTGCGACGCGGCTGCCGGCGTCGTCGAGGGCTCGGGTGGTCGCGCTGATCCGGCCTTGCCCGACCAAGCGGATCATCCGACCGCGCAGGTCCTCGCGCTTCAAGAGCATGAAGATGACGAGCAATGAAACGAGGGCGGCGGTCCCGAGCGGTCCGAGCAACCCGGTCGCGGCGTTTTGCAGGATTTGCGGAAGACGGTTTTGCGATTCGACGATCCGAACCGGCATCGGCTGTTGACCCGCAGGCAGGTTGCGAGAACGCGCCGCCGTGGTGGCTTTTGTTTCCGGGGCCGAACCGGCCGCATTCACCGGCGGCTCCAACGAATCCGGCGATTGCTTCTGCAACTCCGAAACGCTGTGCGAGAGGCGACCAAGCGCTCCACCCGTGGGCAGTCGGATGGCGTGCAATTTGTTGTCGATGTTGGTCTGGTAATCGGGAAGCTTGGCCGCGAGGTCAATCAGTTGACGCGCTAACAGCCAACCGGCTCCGCCAACGACGCTGAAGAGCATCGCCACGACAATCAGAACAGCCGCGATCCGTCCAATCCAGCGTTCAATTCGGCCAACCAGCGGTGCGAGCAGAAAAGTCAGCATCGCCGCGAGCGCGAGCGGAATGAGCAATTGGCGTCCGACGTAAAGAATCGTGACGACGAACGCCGTCAGCAAAATCATCCAGATCCCTACGAGCGCCGCGGTAGAGGCATTCTTCGCTCGCATGGCACGTTATCCGTCGTCCACAGTGCGGCTTCTTGCAAATGTGCGGCACGTCGGCCCGCGCACCGCAGTTCAGTTCTTCGAGGCCAGAAAAGTGTCTTCGGATCTCGTAGCGATCCAGAAAACAAACTCGTAGAGAGCGCCAGTTGCACGCACAGCGGTTTACATGCCGTGAAGAATATCTAGCCTGAGCTAAAACACGTGGAGCACTTTGAGGACGATGACGATAACGACAATGACTCCGATGATGTAGAAGATGTTTCTGTTCACGGATCGTGGGATAACACGTCGCTATCCTGGGCGGCAAGCATTATAATCGGCGCGTGTTGTCGCGTGTGATTTCCGTCTTCCTCCACACCCGGCGGTGCCTCGGGTCATCCTGAATGCTCTGTGTGAGACAATCAAGGATCTGGTAGACAAAGAACTACGTTTCCGCCCTTTTCGTTGCCTCGTACCGAGGCCAGCGCAACCTAAGCGCAGCCAAAAATCAGCGCTTTGGCTTTTAGATTGAAATTAAAGAAAGCAAAACGCCTAGCGACGAGCATTGTCTCCATCCGCCAGGCGCTGGAATTGCTAGCTTGGCTCTAAATTAACCAAGCAAACTTGCCATCTTAGTCGCGGACCTTGGTCACGATAACTTTATCAACGACCATGTTGTCGCCGTCTTTGATGTAGTGAACGCGAACTTTCGAATCTTTTCTGATTTTCGAAGCTTCGATAACCCGTCCATCTGAAGTCACGTATGTGACAGTCTTGCCGAACGTGTAGTGCACGGGCTCGGCTGCTTCAGTTTTTAGGATCAGCGCTTGGCCCGGAGTAAACTCCGTGACGGTGCCCGTACTTTCGGTGGTCGTGGTTTCAGTTGCTCCATTGGTCCCCGTCGAAACCGTCGTGGAGGACGTGGATGTTTGCCCGTAAGCGACTAAACCCATGAGGGCTGTGGCAAACGTGACACTAAGGAATAATCTAATCATTGTTAACTTTCTATTTTACTAAGTTGCTGCAGTGATCGCAGCTAAAGGCCATCCGATTCGTGCTTCCGAATGAATTCGGCGAATCAGGCAGGTAAATGGATGCGCCAGGAATTGTGAATACGGCTTCCGTCTGTATCTAGCCAATACTTCGCAAGCTCGGCGTCATACTTTCTTGGTATGGGAGGCACCCGTTCCAGTCGAGGGAAGTCGGCAGCCGATACCAGCGTTCCCGATAACCCGGGCGAAAGTTTTTATTGCACTCGTGCCTGTAAGTTTTAAGTCGGCGCGTCTCGTCCCGGCCGGGGCGCAAGGGAGTCGCTGGCCGGTTTCTCGTTCCGCCGACCGAATTCTGTTTGCCGGCACGTGGCGCAGATTTCGAACGAGTATAATGATGGTGGTCAGAACCAGGCAGCGACCGCGAGCTACCGAACTCATACGATTAGCGACATGCTCAACATCTTAACGAGAATTAGACTTCCCGGCCCCTTTTAGGCTGAGGTGATGCGAGTGGCGCGCCCCGGCTGAGTATGCTGATTACAGCTTAATGTTTATCTTGACGCTGCTCAGACTCCCCTGAAGGTTCCGAAGCATTTCATTAGTACGATTTGTAGCCTCATCAATTCCACGTCGAAACTCTGTCGTGTCGATGAGCGTCCCACAAAAGGGACACTTCCGACTCTCAGCCTTGAGCCAGTTGACAGTCTCGTTGATCTGCTTGCCACATTTAGAGCACGTAATTTCCAGCGGCAAATTGTCGAAAAACATCGTCTCATTCGGACGATAAACAAAACTTCTTGAGTTGGCAAAGCTCGGCGCTGATTCGGGTGCTCGAAAAATAAGCGCAACGATTCGCGCGTGACTCCTTCAAGCTCGAGAAGCTCACGGACGTTACTCCTGTCGCAGCGCTATAATCGGATCAACTCGAATAGCGCGTCGTGCCGGCACCCAGCACGCCAGTATCGCAACTGCTAACAATAAGATCGAGACGACAACGATCGTCTTCGGATCGTACGGCGCGACGCCATAAACAAAATGTTGAATTAAAGGACCGCAGCCGAGCGCGAGTGTGATTCCAGCAAGAATGCCTAGTGCAATCATAATCATACCTTGATGCGCGATCAGGCCGAAAATTCTCGTTCGCGGTGAACCCAATGCTATTCGAATTCCTATCTCGCGCGTCCGCTGTGTGACGGAGTAAGCAAGGACTGCATACAGACCAACGGCGGCGAGAAACAAAGCGAGAACAGAGAACCCGCCAATCAATGTTGCGGAAAGCCGCTGCGTCAAAATGCTATCGGCGACGGCCTGGTCCATGGTACGCACGGCAAAAATCGGTAACTGCGGATCAATGGAACGAACAACGGCTCGAACCGAAGGTAACAGTGAGGAGGGCGCCACCCCAGTCCGAACAAGGAGTGTTGTCTGTAGCCCCGAAAATTGAGCTGTTGGCCAATAAATTTGCGGAATCTTCGGCGCAATTCCCACTTCTCCATGCCTCACACTTGGGACGACTCCCACAATTGTAAATTGAGCTCTCGGCTTGTCTGCCTGCGCGGGCTGCTGATTAAGTTGCTGGCCAATTGGGTCGCGGCCAGGGAAGAATTTTTGGGCAAGGTACTCATCGATCAGGATAACCAGCGGCTTACCTAAAACATCGTCGGGTCCAAAGCTTCGCCCGCGCAAAATCGGAATTCCCATGGTCGTGAAATAGTCTGGTGAGACACAGTGCGTTTCTGCGGATGGCTCTTCGCCATGGCGCGGCTCTGGCTGACCTGTTACCGCAAAGTTCTCTACGGCACGAAAACCACTGAACGGGACATCGTCGTCGATAGCGGCGCTTTTGACGCCGGGCAGCGCTTCAATTTTTTCCAGCAACTCCTGATAAAATTTCGCTTGGTCACGTGGCTCGTGATACTTCAGCCCAGGCAGCTTTAACCCTACCGTGAGAAGATTGCTTGGCTTGAATCCGAGCGGTTCGTTTTCCAACGCGCGAAAGGTCTGGATGAGAAGGCCTGCGCCTGTGAGCAAAACGCAGGCAAAAGCAACTTGGCCGATAATCAGCACGCTTAGGCTTCGATGCGGATGTGAGCCGCCAACCGATTTCGATAACGCACTCAGTTCCGCTTTCGAGAGCCTCCACGCTGGGCCCAATCCAAAGACGACGCTCGCGGCCAACGTAATAAGTGCGCTGAACGCGAAGACTGGAAGGTCTAATCGGACGTCCTGCAGTCTCGGGAGGTCATGAGGAGACAAAGATGTGATGATGTCTTTGCTCCAGAAAGCCAGCAAGCAGCCAAGTACCCCACCAAAGAGCGCGAGCATTAGACTTTCCGTAAGCAGTTGCCCGATTAGTCTTGCTCGACTAGCCCCCAATGCGGCGCGCACTGCGATTTCCTTCTCTCTCACGGTAATGCGAACGAGCAACAGGTTGGCGATATTGGCGCACGTTATGAGAAGGACGAGCACTACTGTCGCCTCAAGCAACCACAGCATCGCCCGATATTTCCCGACTACGCCGTCGCGAAGCGAGGTAACCGCAATTCCATAACCAGCATTGGAAGCGGGGTATTTCGACTCAAGATTCCGAGCAATCACTTTGAGTTCTGCTGCAGCCTGTTCGATCGAAACGCCCTGCTTCAATCGGCCGATGCCATAAAATCCATTTCGGAAGTCGCGTTCATGCATGTAAGGTCGATTCGCATAGAAACCGAATGCCGCATAAAGATCGGCGTTGCGGGCACCTTGAGAATTGCGAGCGGTCTCAGGATTCCTAACGATCGAAAGACTGTCGGCCGCCACGCCAACAACTTCGTAGCTTATCGTATTTAACGTGAGCTTCCGCCCAACGATCGCCGGATCAGCGGCGAAGCGAGAGCGCCACAGATGTTCGCTTAATATGATCGGATTAACGCCGGCCTCTGAATCCTCTTTGTCGAAGAATATGCGACCCGCCTTCGGAGGAACTTTGAGAACGCGGAAATAACTGGCCGTGACGAACAGACCGGAGAACCGCTCGGGTTCACCGTCGCCAGTCAAGTTGAAGTCATCACGCCGTGAAACGGCGATATCCTCGAAGGAATGCTGAGCGACTTTCCAGTCGAGGTAATCCGGATACGAGGTCGGCGAAACAACGCCTCCCGATGTTTCCGAAATTGCGACAAGGCGATCTGGCTCCGGATAAGGAAGTTCTGACAGTAGGACGGCGTGGATAATACTGTAAATCGCAACATTGATGCCGATGCCGACTCCCAAAGTAAGAATGACCGCAATAGTAAATCCAGGCGATTTGCGAAGCATTCGACTTGCGAATGCCAAGTCCTGAATGATGTGCGCGATCATGCCGCGATCCTAACCAGTTGCAATCCAGTGCGGAAGCCAAAAATAAGTTTCCCGAGGAACACAGGCTCAACGCCCGGAGCTTCTAAAACTTTCCAGCCCCAACGGTGCGGTTTGATTTCAATCAGTGTCATCGCGGCCAGCGGTTCGCTGCATCTTAGGTAGGCCGCGCCAGGAAGAGCACGATTCCCGCGATCACGACGTCTGTGAAAACGTGGGCTATCCAGGGAGCGAACATGCCACCAGCGCGTCGCCGGATGACGCCTATGAAGAGCCCGAAAAGGCAAGCGAGGCCCACGCCGAGCCAGCGGCCCGGAAAGCCCCTTATATGGATCGCTCCAAAGGCAAGGGCTTGCAGCAGAAGAGCCGGGAATCCGGGTCCGAGCGACGTATCCAGCGCGTGCAAGAACACACCGCGATAGGCGGCTTCTTCGAGAGCTGCGTTGAGCATGGCCCAAATCAGGCCGCCGGGAATCAGCAGTCCCAATGGCAGCGCGGGTACATAAGCTTTGACGATATGCGCAATGTTCGGATGCAGAAAAAGATACCAGCTGAGAAGCGCGGCCGCTGAGAGGAGCCATGCGACTACACAGAGCAAGCGAATGCTCGCGTCAAAAGATCCCCATCGAGCCCACGTCGCTGTTCGCCGCAGCCATGATACAATGCGCACGACCCCCGCGTAACCAAGCAGACCAAAGGCAAGGATAACGGGAAAATATCGCACGCCGGAGAAGATCAGGCTGAGGCAGATCACGCAGAAGATCGAAAGCGGCGCAGCTGCCGGACACCGCTTGAACCAAGCCAGCACAGCCAACACAACAATTCCGCTCGCAGCAGCAATCGCTGCGTTGGTGGCAACCAGCGGGGCCGCTATACAGAGCAAAGTAACGCCGACCACCAGAACGGCATCAAGTTGCCGCGGACTACGGATTACTGATTGCGTTCGAAGAATTGACACGTGGGAACTCAAAAGCCTAACGAGAAAGAGATAAGCCACGGCAGGGTGTCGCCGCACGGACACTGAGCTTATATCGCAGTGGGGCCGTCGGCTTCATCGAATCGTTAGATGCAACGCTGGAAAATCCCACTACCCCTTTGGGCGAGGCTGCGGTGTCGGGCGCGGCCTCGGTGCAGGAGTGGGACGTGGCGGGATCTGCGCTTCAAATGAACCGATATCAATGCGACCACGGAACACGCGAACAAAGGGAGCGCCGCGCTGGTCGTTGAAGGGTGGCGGAGTAAAGTTTGGATCGCCTGCATTTATAGCTGGGCTACCCGGTAACAAGGCGTAAGTCAATGTTGGTCCGCCGTTGTCCTGCAAAGGGCCAATCATCGGATCGGTGTTGATCTGGTCGCCTGGGCCGTTCAGAAAACCGCTGCCATTATCGCTACACACGTTGTAGCCATGAGTGATAAAGCTGCCGCCATTATTAAAGATGTTGGCGCCCGAGGCGCCAGCTTTTAGAATCGTGTTCCCAAGCTCGAGCGTGCTGGTTAGGTAGATAGCGCCGCCGGCTTGGCTAGCCGAGTTATTGCTGAAGGTGGTGTGAGCGATGTTACCACCGCCAGCAACCCCGCCCCCGTGCAGAGCGCTATTTCCGGTGATGGTACTATTGGTGATGGTATTGTTGTTACCGGAGATACCGCCACCGTCACCACCCTGAAGATCGCCCCCGACCGCTGTGTTTCCGCTGATGGTGCTGTCCTGAATCGTCATTGTTCCACCATTGACAATTCCGCCGCCAGACCCCCCAAAGTGACCAGGGTTGCCGGTTTGGTTGCCACTGATCGTGCTGCCGGTAATGGTCATCATACCTGTATTGTAGATGCCACCGGCGGACCAAAAGCCCATGTTCGATTGAACCGTCCCAGCAATAATGGTCATGGTGCCGGTGTTGGAGATGCCGCCTCCGCTTGGAGCACCTGTGCCGCCGCCACTAAAAGAAGCATTGTTATTGCTAACGATGACCTCATTGAGCGTCATCGTTCCGCTGTTATAGATGCCGCCCCCACTATTCGCGAAGCTGGCACTGACAATGGCGTTTCCGTAGACCGTGCAATGAGCGATCGTCAGAGTTGAATTGTCGTTCAGGATACCACCGCCGTTATCGTCGGTAATGTGACCGCCAGAGATGGTAAGGCCAGTGATTTGGACGGTATGATCGGGCATCACATGAAAAATACGCGTCTGTTGTGAAATCCCCTGCACCGTGACCATTTGCGGTGAAGCGCTGATGGTAATGCTCTTAGTGATGACGAGCTCGGCCGTGGTCAGCGTTACGATGTTTACAGAGGGATCGAAGTTGATCGTATCGCCGTCATTCGCCTGAGCGAGCGCCTGTCGCAGTGAGCCGGGGCCGCTGTCGTTCGTGTTGGTGACGGTTATGGTCGTTGCGCGCGCTGGAATTGCGACTGAGTAGAGCAGTGCCCCAATCGCAAGCATTGTGGAGCGTCTCATCTGGATGTTCATATCACTTTGTCATTGCTGTGTGGAGTTCAAGACGCGAGGATTGTGCCGAATCATTCAGCATTTAGGAAGCGCAATGATTCGGCGCCGTGTTATTCAGTAAACTCGCCGTTTGACGCTAAACCGCCGATATGTTCGATTGAAGATCATGCGTGCGGCACGGTTTCAGGAGGCACTAGAACGACTCACTGCGGCGATAACTGATGTGGAATCCGAACTTGCGGCAATGAAAGCGGAACACGACCCGCTCGCGTCTCACATCTTTGTCTCGCGCCGGTCTTATCGGAACGTCAACGATACAAAAAGCGGAAAGCGCCGCGGGACGATCGCCCGGCTGAGTTTCGATACTGCCTGCGAGCTTGGCTCTGTTTGACGAGTGGCCGAATTGTAAAGCGCCAAGAGTTGTTCTGGTTCTAAGATAGAAGAAATGAATTCAGCTGAGCCTTTGTTTAATCAACATGTCAGTTATAGACCGGCGGAAGCGCTGCTTGAGTCAATAGCGAATCAAATCGTGTATCCGTCCGAACGTCATCCCACAGTGGGCTGAAACGCAATTCACCCCAATTCGGGCCTCGGGGCAATTTTACCACTTTCTCCAATTCCGTCATCGCTGCATCGCGTTCGCCGATCCAGGCATAGACCATGGCCAGGGCTGTTTCGTAAGTCGCGCCATCAACCGCATCGTGTGACACTGGGCATAACTCGATCGCTCTTCTCGCCTCCTGGAGCGCGCTTGCCTTGCGACCCAACCCGGCATCGGCCAGGCTAAGATTGCTGAGTAGCTCGGGATCGTTCGGCCGCTCGCCGAGCTTCACTAAAACCCGCTCGCGAGCGAGCTGAAATGCAGATCGCGCTCTTGAGACATCGCCTTGTGCCCGGCCGATGGCTCCATCAAAAAAAGCAGCGTCGAAGCTTTCCTTCTCGGTTGGGCCCACTGCCTTCACTAATTGCGAAGCTCGCGCAAAGTCTCTGGCATAGAGTGCCACCCAGATTAGCTCGTCGAAACGCGTCGCATCCTCCGGAGAACTCTCGATCACGATGCGAGCTTCGTCGATCCGCCCCGTGCTTAGCATGGCCTCAGTTCGAAGCGTCCAAAGGGATCCGCCTCGCGTGACCGCGTCCTTGATTGCTTTGCCGGCAGCCCGGTCAGCATCAGAAAATCGGCGCACAGCCACGTAGCTTTCAACGAGCTCACTGATCACAAATGGATTTTGCGGATCAAGTTCAGCCGCTCGTTCTGCATCTCGAATTGCTTCGTTCCAATGCCCGAGCCTCCGTTCAATCAAGGCACTTAGATCGGCGAACTCCGCCTGCTCGCCTCCAAAGGAGCGTGCCGTCTGCAATTCAGCCAGGCCGCGCTCGTAATCATGCAAGCCATAGTAGTAGAATTGCGCCTTGGCCAGGTGCGACTGCGGAAGTTTCGGTGCGAGTCGCAAAGCGGTCTCGGCCGCCTGCTTGGCCTGATCCAGTCGACCTAGCGTGCGATCATCATTAAACCGGTACATATAAAGATGCACTTCGGCTAACAAACAGTAAGCAAGCGCAAACTGTGGATCACGGCTGATCACTTGCTCAAGCAGGTGGATAGAATTTGCACAATTGTTTTGGAAAAACGATTCGCGCGCACGCAAGTAGAGATCATACGCTAACATGTCTCTGGTCGGACCATTCCCGATCGCTGCTTTTTCGCCTGCCGACAACTTCCCTTTTAATTGGGACACGATCGCTTGCGCGACGTCGCTCTCTACATCAAATAGATCGTCCAGTTTGCGATCGTATTGCCGTGCCCAGACTGCCGCGGCTGTTCGAGTATCGATCAATTGCGCATCTACTCGAACGCGATCTCTAGTCTTTTGCACGCTCCCTTCCAGGAGGTAAGAAACACCAAGCCTTCGTCCAAGTTCACGCTCATTTTTCTGTTTACCACGATACTCCGCCACGCTGCCGCGGCTAATCACCTTGAGGACGCCCACACTCGCCAAATTTGTAAGGATATCTTCCTGCACGCCGTCAGCGAAGTAGCTATTTTCCTTATCGGTCGTCAGGCTATCGAACGGTAATACCGCGATACTGGTCTTATCAGTTAACTGCGAATCCGCTCCTAGCACGGACAACAGCGGTTCTCGTTCAGGTGGGAGCGCACTACTAAGCCCAGACCGAGCCCGATTAGACATAGCATTACGACAGCAGACGCAATCTGGACATTGCGATCATGAAAAAGAGAAGTCCTAACTCTATATCCCGCCTTGCTACCTCGCGCTCGCCCTGGCTTTCCGGCAAGATGGCGTCGGACATCCTCTGCAAACACGGCGACCGAAGAATACCTCAGGCTCGGCTCCTTTTGAAGTGCCCGAACCAGAATAGCGTCTAAATCGCCTCGGAGTCGATGCTGTCGCTCGCGATCTTTCACCGCGAGGCTCGGGAGAATTGGCAGTTGCTTGCAAATAACTTCCACTAATTCCTCATCAGTCGGATGTGATGTCTCAAACCGATGCGGTTTAACACCTGTTAGCATTTCATAAAGAACTACTCCAAGCTGCGTAGATGTCGCTGAAAACAGTTACTGGTTCGCCCTTGACCTGTTCCGGTGAAGCTGAGCTAGGTGTAAGTCGTTGCCGCTTGAAGGATGTAATTTCAAGGGGATGCGTCTTGCTCCCGATCACCTTGGCAATTCCAAAATCGAGTAACTTCGGTTCACCTTCATGGTTAACCAGAATGTTATTCGGCTTCAGATCGCGATGAATGACGGATTTACGGTGCGCCGCTTGGACCGCAGCGCTCACTTTAAGAAAAAGATTAAGTCGCTCCGTCAGCCCGCTGGTTCTTTCTTCGACATAGCGTGTAATCGGCACGCCGTCGATGTATTCCATTATGAAATAGGGTCGGCCGTCATCGATCGTGCCGGCATCAATTAGTCTGGCAATATTTGGATGGTCGAGACGGGCCAAGACTTCGCGTTCCGTGCCGAAGCGACGAAGCGCATCCTTGTCGGCGGCGCTGCGGTTCAATACCTTGATAGCCACTTCTTTTTCGAAATATCCATCTGCGCGCGCTGCGAGATAAACCGTTCCCATTCCACCTTGGCCAATTTCACGAACAATCACGTAGGGGCCTACTCGCCGCCCAACCTCAGAAAGGTCTTGAGACGGAACCGTAACGGCAAGGTTATCAGCACACTCTTCGAAAGGATCCGTCGCGTCGGCCTTGACAGCCAGAAGAGATTCGATCTCACGCAAAAGATCGACATCATTACCGCACGAACGGCCGATCGCTGCACTTCTAGTCGAAGGTGATTCGTGCTCGAGCACTTCAGCGAGAATCGATTTGAGTTTTTCCCATCGATCCGCGTTCATGATCCCTCCTCGCTTGCAGTTATTGTATCACGAGAGACGCGCACAAAATAGTCTGTTTAAAGATTGCGAGATAATTCCCTTCGAAGCCAGATTTTCGCCGTAGCCCATTCGCGCTTTACTGTTGCAGCGGAAATTTCCATTAGCGAAGCGATCTCCGCTACGCTTAAACCAATGAAAAAACGCAATTCGACAATCTGCGCTTGTCGTGGGTCCAGCGCTTCAAGGTCCTTCAGCGCGGCGTCCAAGGCGCCGATGTCGATTTTTCGTCGTTCGTAAAATTCGAGCGCCCGCTCGGCTGGATCTGTGCCGCCGCGTTTTTCTCGCCGCCGAGCAATAGCATAATTAATCAACGTTTTGCGCATGATCTGTGCGAAAATCGCAAAAAAGTGGGCGCGATCTTGCCACACGGCTCCCTGATCCTGATCGGCCAGGCGTAAGTAGGCTTCATGGACCAGCGCCGTCCGTTGCAACGTGTGGTCCGGCCGCTCCCCTCGAAGATAACTGCCAGCCAAACGCCGCAGTTCTTCGTACACTTCTGGCGTCATTTCGCTGAGCGGCTTTTTATCGATCCTTGCCGCGGCAGAAATTGACGCTTCGCCGTTTGCCGCATGTTTTGACAGGTCGCGACTCATTCGCGTATTCGCTCGTGGACCAGGAGAACATACAGTTCATTGGGGCAAAGAGTCCATCAAAAGTGGGCGAAGGACATAAATCCGACAATTCGAGACTTTCGATGCCACGGAGAGGATACGGTTATCATCGCCAGCGGAAGCGTAAAAGCGCAAAACCGGAATGCTAAAACTTTTAATCTCCCAAGAATTTTTGAGCCACTTTTGCCGGATTTATTGCTTACCTTGGTATGAAAACCAACAATAAGAGCCGATTTCTATCAATTCTGGTTATCTTGGCCGCAATTCTCTCGCCAATCACTGTTCACGCCCAAAACAGCTATTTATTTGCTTCGGTTAATGGCAACGCTCAAAATCTCGGCGGTGCAGTCTTCCAATATACACCGCCCGGAGCGCAGACCACGTTTGCTCCTGGTCTCTCTCTCCCACGGGGTTTGGCGATCTATCACGGCAATCTGTACGTCGCGACGAACACTGTGGATCCCGTGACCGGCAACGAGCAGTCGAGCATTGTGAAAGTCAGTGCCAGCGGAGTGCAAACTCTGTTTGCCACTCTGAGCACTGTTAACTCCGCAGCCGAAGGACTCGCGATTGATGGAGCAGGCAACGTCTTTGTCCTTGCGTTCGATTTAACCAGTCCCGTCCTTGCGAGCAGCATTTTCAAATTTACTCCGGAAGGAGCCGAGAGCACGTTTGGTTCGCTTCCCGGGCAGGGTTTCGGCCTCGCCTTTGACGCCGCAGGCGATCTCTTTGCCGCGGACGCCGAGAATCAAACCATCTTCAAGTTTACCCCGGCAGGCACATCGAGTGTTTTTGTCGGCCCTGCAGCTTTCACAAGCGTCCAAGATCCCGTCGGTCTCGCGTTTGACCGGTCCGGGAATCTCTTGGTGACTACAGAGGGAAATGAAGGTGGCCCGGGCGGCGACGCGATCTTAGTATTTGCACCGGACGGAACTGAGAGCACGTTTGCTACTGACCTCGCTGACCCCCGGGGAATAGCTTTTGACCCTTCGGGCGATCTTCTTGTTGCCGAACTAAAAGCAGCAGCCCCAGGCGATATTCTGAAATTCTCAACGAACGGCAGCCAAACGGTCTTCGCTTCTGGCATCGGGCAGCCCCAGGGTAATGGTGGTCCGGAGTTCCTAGCGTTCCGCGGTGGCGCGAGGCTGCCATAACATGCTGAGGTCGTTACCGATTGGCAATTTGTAGAAGTCCGCGATGTGCCTCCCGGCCCGTGGCGGAGTTACGGTGAAAATAACCACTTTGTCATCGCGCGTCGTCAGAACGAGCAGCGGATGGAGCAGAACTCGCGACAGAACGACCAAAGCCCGAAGAACTAAGTTAAAACTGAGTTCGGTCAGCGCGCTGCACGCCAAATCCCGCTTTCACGAGACATTGGTGGACATGGCCGAACAATGGAGGAAATCAGCGGATTTGTTCTCACTTCTGTTCTCACTCGGCCGATTTTCCAAGGCGTTTCTCGCGTTTTTACCTATGAAAAGAGGCGGGGGCGGGAATCGAACCCGCGAATAGCGGTTTTGCAGACCGCGACCTTACCACTTGGCTACCCCGCCGGGTCGCAGAGGACGTAAACTATCCGGGTTTGCAACGTCACTGTCAATGTGCGGTGCTCTCTCTGATAGAGTAATGAAATTGAATCATTGTCGCATCAATTCAATATTCCAGTAGTCCAATCTACGGCTATGATTTCGCGTTCATCCGAGCTTTTCGCCCGCGCCCGATCACGGATTCCGGGCGGCGTCAATTCGCCGGTGCGCGCGTTTCGCAATGTGGATGGGGCTCCGTTTTTTGTGGCCCGCGCGAAGGGCGCGAAGATTTGGGACGTCGATGGGAAGGAATATATCGACTACGTCGGCAGCTGGGGCCCGGCGATCCTCGGTCACGCGCCGGGAGTTGTTGTGAACGGAGTGCGCGAAGCCGCAACGCGGGGCTTAAGTTTTGGAATTCCGAATCCACTCGAAGTGGAGATGGCGGAATTGATTTGCGATTGGATGCCATCGATCGAAAAAGTGCGGATGGTCAACAGCGGCACAGAAGCGACCATGTCGTGCATTCGCCTCGCGCGTGCGTTCACCGGGCGCGACAGGATCATCAAGTTCGACGGTTGTTATCATGGCCATGTCGATGGGCTCCTGGTCAAAACAGGCAGTGGCGCGCTCACTCACGGGCAGCCTGACAGCGCGGGCGTGCCCAAGGCATTTGCCGATCTCACTATCTCACTGCCGTTCAACAATGCCGACGTTGCGCGGAAGGCATTTGCTGAAAACAAGGGGAAAATCGCAGCGGTAATTGTGGAGCCTGTCCCCGCCAACGCGGGTCTTTATCTTCCGAGCGACGATTTCTTGTCGATGCTGCGAAACGAATGCGCCAGCAATGGCGCGCTTTTGATTTTTGACGAAGTAATTACCGGTTTCCGTCTGGCGCGCGGCGGCGCACAGGAAATTTACGGAGTTAAACCCGATCTTACAGCATTGGGGAAGGTGATTGGCGGCGGACTGCCCGTCGGGGCGTTCGGTGGACGGCCGAAATCATGGACCAGCTTTCGCCCGATGGTCCCGTGTATCAGGCGGGGACGTTGTCTGGAAATCCTCTGGCGATGGCCGCAGGTCTCGCGCAACTGCGCGAGCTCGAACGGATCAACGGATGGAAATTGCTCGAAGAACTTGGCGCGCAATTCGAGGGACTCACGCGGAGTGCCATCAACCATGCGAAGATCGACGTCACGTTTAACCGGATCGGTTCGATGTTTTGTTTGTTCTTCGCCTCGGGGCCGATTGTCGATGTCGCGAGCGCGCGGAGGAGCGATTTGAAAACGTTCGCGAGATTTTTTCATGCTTGTTTAAAGCGCGGCATCTATTTCGCGCCATCGCAGTTTGAAACAGGTGTTCATATCCACGGCGCACACGCCGGATGATCTGGAGCGCACAGGCGCGGTAGTTCACGAAGTGCTGGCGACCTAGGAAACAACTCGTGTTTTCCAGGGAAAGCGCTTAGAATCGACGACCGCGCCAGCGGTCTCTTTTGTCATTCCGAGCGGAGTCGAGAATGGAGCAACTGGGGAAGCCGCGACATGGACGGGAAGGCCAGAGGCTGAGCGAACAAGGAGTGAGCGAATCAAATCTCTTGCTGTTAAGATCAAAAACAGGGATGTCTCGACTTCGCTCGACATGACAACGGCGGCAAACCAACGAATTCGCCCCGCGGCAAAATTCTTTTTGGAGGGTGACAAAAAGTTTTTCGTCAAAGGCGTCACGTACGGTCCCTTCAAGCCGGACGCCGAGGGAAACTATCTCGGACGTCCCGAACAGGTCGATGCCGATCTCGCCCTCATGCGCCAAGTTGGTTTGAATGTTGTGCGCATTTATCACGCACCGCCGCCCTGGTTTCTCGACCGATGCACTAGCGCAGGGATGCGCGTACTGGTGACGCTTCCCTGGGAAAAACATATCGAGTTCCTGCGCGAAAGATCGATTCGCAAGCAAATTGCCGAAACAGTCCGGGACACAGTAAGCAAATACGCCGGGACATCCAGCAATTCTCGGTTATCTGGTCGGCAACGAAATCTCCAGCACAATGGCCCGCTGGCTCGGCGCGCGTCGGGTGATTGAATTTGTGGAGGAACTGATTCGGATAGGCCGTGCTCTCGATCCGGATGCCCTTTTTTCCTATGCCACGTACCCGCCGACGGAATATTTGCTGCCGCAGAATGCCGATTTTTGCTGTTTCAACGTTTACCTTCACAATCAGCGTGACTTCGAAGGTTACCTGTTGCGACTGCAAAATCTCACGGGCGAGCATCCGCTTATTCTGGGGGAATTCGGCATGGACACGATCCGGCATTCACAGGATGAACAGGCCGAGATGCTCGGTTGGCATGTCGACAGCGTCGTAAAATGTGGTCTTGCCGGAACAATTTTTTTTACCTGGACGGACGAATGGTTCACGGGCGGGCAGGAAATTACCGACTGGGCGTTTGGGATCGTTACGAGGGAACGCCGACCGAAGAAGGCGTTCTACATGCTGGAAGAGAAACTGGGCCGAAACAATGCCACCTTGCCTCATCGTCCCTTGCCGAAGGCGCCATTCGTTTCGATAATTGTTTGTTCGTACAATGGTGGCCCGACTCTTGCATCGTGCCTTGATTCGTTAGGTAAACTGAATTACCCCGAGTATGAGGTCATTCTGGTCGATGACGGATCGACCGACGATACATCTTACATCGCTGCGCAGTTCCCATGGGTGCGCTACATTCATCAAAGCAATCAAGGATTGAGCCACGCCCGCAATACCGGCGCCGGCGCTGCCAAGGGTGACGTGTTCGCCTATACCGATTCTGACTGCATGGTCGATCCGGATTGGCTCTATTATCTCATCGGCACTCTTGTAAGCGGTGATTACGCTGGAGTAGGCGGACCGAATATTACGCCGCCAGCCAAAAATTGGATTCAGGCCTGCGTTGCAGCGGCACCGGGCGGACCGAGCCATGTGCTGCTTACAGATGTCGTCGCCGAGCATATTCCCGGTTGTAACATGGCGTTCTATCGCTGGGCGTTTGAAGGCGTGGGCGGCTTTGATACCGAATACCGCAAAGCAGGGGATGACGTCGATTTTTGCTGGCGAATTCAGCAGGCTGGCTGGGTCGTTTCTTTCAGTCCAACGGCGATCGTCTGGCATTACCGACGCTTTACTCTTCGCGCTTTTTTGAAGCAGCAGGAAGGCTATGGCGAAGCAGAGTCACTGCTGAGGTTCAAGCATTTGATCTTTTTCGGACCAACAGGCACGGCGAAATGGCGTGGCCAGATCTACGGGACGCCGCGGTTCAGCTGGTTCATTAACCGGCCGGTGATCTATCACGGAATGTTTGGTGAAGGTTTTTTCCAATCGATTTATCCCACGCCCCAATCAGATGTAGCCGCCTACCTAAGCAGCATTGAGTGGTTTGCCCTGACGATTTTCCTGTTCGGTCTGGGCATTTTTCTCCCGGCATTGCGAATTGTTCCGTACCTCATGCTTGGGGGCACGCTGTGCGTTGCCCTTTCCTATATGGTGCGAGCTTCCATTGAACCGAAATTCGATACGGCGGGCGCGCGGCTGCTTGTCATGTTTCTGGCTTTTGTCCAACCGCTCGTGCGCGGGTTCTCCCGTTATTTCACGTGGCTGCATTTCAAGCGCACACCTGGAAGCGTGATTCGGGCGCACGAACATCTGCCGGAGCGCAGCCGTTTTGCAGGCAGTCTAAGTCGCCGGGTTTTTTGGAGCGAACAGGGGAGGGACCGCCACTATTTGC
Source organism: uncultured Verrucomicrobiae bacterium (assembly GCA_963840135.1). Classification (GTDB taxonomy): domain Bacteria; phylum Verrucomicrobiota; class Verrucomicrobiia; order Chthoniobacterales; family UBA10450; genus Udaeobacter. Next base: position 41,451 of record CAWIXX010000013.1, read on the forward strand.
TCGGTGCGATCTTCGAGCTGCTGGATGAAGAAGGCTGGCGTTATTCCACTGACAGCGGGTGGAATGAGTGGGACATTCAAATCTATGGTAATTTTTGGTGGAGCATCGCGCTTCAGACCGTCACAGAGTATCACGGCGGCGGTAAGTGTTTGACTCGTGTTCGGCTTCGCAACCGGTTTGTTACCACGACCATTATTTTCAATCTGATCGCCTTAAGTCTATTGATCTATCACCAGCTCAATATCTCGCACGTAGATCTTTGGGTTCTTGTTCCGTACCTGCTCTTTCTGGTGTTTCTCTGGACACGCGCACGTTTGCTCAAGTCACGGGTAGTAGAGCTTGTCGATCTTGCAGCGCACCGCGCTGGTCTGCAGCGGGTGACGCGTCGAGGCAAAGTCGTCGGAAGCGAGTCAACGCCGCAGGTTGAGATACCAGCGAAGACCGTGAACGAGGTCTAGCCGCACGTATCCGAATAGGCGCGCTACTTGTTGAGGCGCCTCGCAACTTCGGGTCAGAACTTCAAACGGACTCTACCATTTCCGCGTACGATTTGGCCGATTCGTTTTGCTTTTAACATTAGCATTGCGCGTTCAGCATCTCGTTCGGAAACCACCGCCACCATTCCAATCCCCATATTAAAAACCTGATACATTTCCTGACGATCGATCTTTCCGTATTCTTCCAGGACCTGAAAGATCCGAGGCACACGCCAGCTTTTCGTTTCGATTACAGCGTCACACTTTGGCAGGTAACGTTCGCGGCAGGTTGTCAATGAGACCGCCGCCTGTGATGTGGGCAAGACCTTTGATCATGCCGCTTGGAATTCTTGCCAGAAGCGGCTGATAATTTTTGTGCACGCGCATTAATTCCTGGCCGACCGTTTTCGCCAAACCGGGCAGGCGCGAAGTAACTTTGAGCCGCATTTTGCGGAACAGAATTTCGCGTGCCAGCGAGTAGCCGTTGGTATGCAAACCATTCGATTCCAGTCCGAGAATTACGTCGCCAGGACGAATCTTCCTGCCGTCGATGATATTGCCGCGGTCGACAACGCCAATGATGCAGCCAGCGAGATCGTATTCGTCCTTGCGATAAATTCCTGGCATCTGCGCCGTCTCGCCGCCGAGAAGGGCACAACCTGCAGATCGACAGGCGCGCGAAAAACCGCGCAGCAATTGTTGGAACACACGGGGTTCGAGTTTTCCGCATCCAATGTAATCCAGGAAAAAAAGCGGACGTGCGCCCAAGACCGCGATGTCGTTTACACAATGGTTAACGAGATCGGCGCCGACGGTATCATGCTTGTTCAGAGCAAATGCGACTCTTAATTTCGTTCCGACGCCATCGATGCTTGCAACCAGGACCGGCTCGCGCATTCCAGGGAAGCTCGCTCGGAACAAGCCGCCGAAACCGCCAATCTTACCCAACACTTGAGGCCCATGCGTTTGCCTAACGAGTGACTGGATGCCGCGCTTCAGTTTATTGCCGAGATCGACATCAACGCCTGCGCGAGCGTACGCCTTTTTCCTTTTTGTCATGTCGAGCGAAGTCGAGACATCTCTGTTTTTAATCTAAACCGCAAGAGATTTGATTCGCTCACTCCTTGTTCGCTCAGCCTCTGGACTTCCCGTCCATGTCGCGGCTTCCCCAGCTGCTCCATTCTCGACTCCGCTCGAAATGACAGAGCCACTATTTCAGATCCGCGAACAAGGTCGGATGTGCTTGCTGGTCGGCGAGCGCTTTGGCGCGCTGCTCGCGTTTCTCCATGATGAACTTGTCCAGCGCAGGATCGACGGGCAGGGGATAATCTCCGTTGAAACAGGCCAGGCAAAAGCTATTCATCGGCTTTCCGGTCGCTCGTACCATGCCTTCAACATCGAGATAACCGAGGCTGTCGACACCGAGGTATTTGCAGATGTCTTCCATCGACATCTGGTTCGCAATCAACTTTTCCGGATCGGGAAAGTCGATTCCGTAGTGACAAGCAAACCGGTGTGGCGGACAGCTCACGCGCATGTGCACTTCTTTGGCGCCAGCTTCGCGCAAGTTCACTACGCGCGCTCGCGAGGTCGTCCCGCGCACGATCGAGTCATCCACAACCACAACGCGTTTTCCCGCCACCATTTCCTTGATCAGGTTCAACTTTACCCGCACATCGAAGTCGCGGATGAGCTGGCTCGGCTGCAAAAACGTTCGGCCAATGTAGTGATTGCGGACAAAGGCGTGGGCATACGGAATGTTTAGCTCCTGCGCGAAACCAAGAGCGGCATAGTTTCCCGAGTCGGGCACCGCCACGACGATGTCTGCATCGACGGGAAATTTTCTTGCCAGTTCGCGTCCCATTTCCATGCGCACCTTGCCGACGTTAACTCCGCCGATCATACTGTCCGGGCGCGCGAAATAGACGTATTCGAACATACAGAATGCTGGCCGTGCATCCGGAAACGGTCTTTCGGAGCGCAATCCGTTTTCATCAATGATCAACACTTCGCCGGGCTCAATTTCGCGGACGAACTCCGCGTGAATCAGATCAAAAGCGCACGTCTCAGATGCCACGATATAAGCGTCATCGAGTTTGCCGAGGGAGAGCGGGCGCCAGCCAAACGGATCGCGCACCGCGATTAGTTCCCGTTCACTCATGATGATGAGCGAGAACGCTCCTTGAATCCGACGCAACGCTGCGAGAACATTTCCGCCGTTCTTCGAGGGTTGCGCTAGAAGATGTAAAATGATTTCGCTGTCGGCGGTGGTTTGGAAAATGGAGCCTTTTCGTTCAAGCTCCTCGCGTAGAAGATCGGCATTAATCAAATTACCATTGTGCGCAATTGCCATTTGGCCGCGCACGCAGTCGACCACGAAGGGTTGCGCGTTTTTGATCGTGCTGGTCCCAGTGGTCGAATAACGCGTGTGCCCGATGGCGCGTGTCCCTTTCAGTCTGGCCAGTTCGTCCTGTCCAAATACCTGCGACACAAGACCCATGTCCTTGTGCTGGAGAAAAGTTGTACCGGGCCCGTTGCTCGTGACGATTCCCGCGCTCTCCTGGCCGCGATGCTGCAAAGCAAACAGGCCATAATAACTCAGGACCGCCGCGTTCGGGTGACCGAACACGCCGAACAGTCCGCATTCATGCTGCGGCAGCACGGCAGTGTCGGGTGCTTGATCTGGATCAGTTTTGTCCCAGGGGGAGATCACACGAAATAATCCACCAAATTGTTTCACATTCAATCCCGGGATTAAGACTTCATCGCCTGCCAAACAATCGCGCGCATTGTGCTCTCAACCGGCGCATCACCGAAACGTTCCGCAATCCGTTTTGCGACCGCGACGATCACGTTCTCCGGATCCACACCACGCTCTGTTGCTTCACCGCCGACCGGATTGCCGCGCACCAATCCAGTGGCGAATTCTCTCGCTGAGCTGCTTCGGCACGGCTTCGTTTCAGAGAAAGATTCAATTTTTTCAAAGCCAGCGTCTTGCAGCAGTTTTCGGATGATCGTCGAATCGTGAAAACCAAACGGGATCTTATAAAACCTGGGCGGATCGCGATCAAAGAACGAAGCGATTGTTGTGTGTGCAATCTGGCCAAAAGGATTCATCTCCAACGAATCCCACACGTTAAACAGAAAAACGCCGCCTCCGCGAAGGACGCGATAAGACTCGCGCATGGCGGCAGCTTTGTCTGGGACAAACATCACACCGAACTGGCAAACAGCAGCGTCGAACGAACAATCGGGAAACGGAAGTGCCGATGCGTCTGCCTGTTGCCAAATAATGTTTTCGTCGTCTTTAAATTTCGGTTTCGCAAATTCGAACATGTCAGAGTTCAAATCAGTCGCGACAATTTCGACTGTCGCAGGCAATGCGTCGCGCAATCGACGCGTCACGATTCCCGTGCCACAGGCGATTTCAAGAACGCGTTTATTTTTCTTGTTTGCGAGTCGCAAGACCAAATCTTCGGCCCACGGCTCGAATATCACCGGCCCGAGGTAGCGATCGTAATTTTCTGGGACTGCTCCCTGGAAAAGAACATTTCGATCGTGCTCCATTTACAAGCTTGGGATGCCTTCGGCGGCTGAGTCACTTTCCACAGCGCGGCGGATTGCGTTCCACCAATCATCGTAAAGATCGCCAACTGGCCAGGAAAATTCTTCGCTGCCAAGTCGGATGCGAAGTTGGTTGCCGCCAACTCTGCCAAGCTGTTGAAATGGGATTTCTCGCTCCTGCAGCATCGACATCGTGTTTTGCAGATTTTCCGGCGCGACGGAAATTACAATTCGCGACTGTGATTCGTTAAAAAGCGCTGTAGCGACAGACGTGTCGCCCGTTGCCAGATCGATCTCTGCCCCGAAAAGTCTTTCCGGATTAAGACAACATTCAGCGAGCGCGACGGCCAGACCGCCTTCGCTGCAATCGTGGGCACTTTTCACTAGACCTTCGCGAATCAGGGCGCGTACCGCATTCTGGATTTTGATTTCGTGCGCCAGATCGACGCGTGGCAGCGGGCCAAGTTTCAAACCGTGACAAACTTTGAGGTAACGTGAACCACCGAGTCTGTAGCCGCGGGCGCTGACCTCGGCTTCTCCGTTGTGGCCAGTCTTTGCCCCGCCGCGGTCAGCGCCCGCGGCTACAGTCCCGTCGATTTCACTAACCAGAATAATCACGTCCCCCTCGTTCTTGAACCATTGAGTGGTGATGTGCTCTTCTTTGTCGATCAAACCCACCATTCCGATGGTCGGCGTTGGATCGACCACCCCTGCCGGGCTCTCATTATATAAAGAAACATTTCCGCCGGTTACTGGCGTGCCAAACGCGCGGCAGGCTTCGGCGATGCCTTCGACTGCTTCTCGCAGCTGCCAAAAGTTCTCCGGCTTATAGGGATTGCCGAAGTTTAAGTTATCGGTGACTGCGAGCGGACGCGCACCCGAGCAGGTGAGATTTCGCGCCGCTTCGGCGACGGCAATCTTTCCGCCTTCGCGCGGGTCCAGCGCGCAATAGAGCGAATTGCAATCAGTAGTCGCAGCCAGGATCTTGTTTGCATAACGCACAAGGAAAACGGCCGCGTCCGAACCCGGTTTCACGAGCGTGCCGGTGCGCACCGTGTGATCGTACTGCCGATACACCCAATTCTTCGATGCGATGGTCGGATCACGCAATAGTTGGCGCAGCGCTTCGTGATTATCGATCTCGGCGAGATTCGTCAGACTGCGATCATCGATTGTGGCTGCAACAGGTTTCGCTTCCCTCGAATAAAGAGGTGCTTCGTCAGCCAGCGCCCTGGCGGGAATCTCCGCGGCAATCGCTCCGTCATCGCGCACGCGCATCATGCCGTCATCGGCGACGCGGCCAATCTCGACGCATGGCACGTCCCATTTCTCGAATATTGCCCGGACCACGTCTTCCTTGCCGCGCCTGGCGATGATCAGCATCCGCTCCTGCGATTCGCTCAACAAAATCTCGTATGGCGTCATGCCTGACTCGCGCTTCGGAACTTTCGTGAGGTCAATCTCGATGCCGCTTCCCGCGCGGCTGGCGGTTTCACATGTCGAGCAGGTTAGCCCCGCTGCGCCCATGTCCTGAATCCCGGCGACAGCGTCATGACCAAGAAGCTCAAGGCACGCTTCCAGTAAAAGTTTCTCCTTGAACGGATCACCGACTTGCACGGCCGGACGATCTTCGCGCGATTGGTCGGTCAGTTCGCGCGAAGCGAACGCTGCCCCGGCCAAGCCATCGCGTCCTGTTTCCGCGCCGACATAAAAAACTGGATTACCAATGCCGCTTGCGGTACCGCGCGCCAGTTGTTCATGACGTAATACGCCGAGACAAAAAACATTTACGAGCGGATTGCCCTCGAAACTTTCATCGAAATAGATTTCACCGCCAATCGTTGGGATCCCAATGCAATTTCCGTAATGCGCGATCCCGGAGACGACGCCGGTGAATAAGCGGCGGTTCGCCGCCAACTTCGGATTTCGTCCGCCTGAGGCGGATTCAGATTTCGAATTCGGCGTGATCGGTCCGAATCGCAGAGAATTCAGGCAAAATTCCGGGCGCGCCCCCATAGTAAAGATATCGCGGATAATTCCCCCGACACCGGTGGCTGCGCCTTGAAAAGGTTCAATCGCGCTCGGATGATTGTGGCTCTCCATTTTGAACGCGATCGCCCAACCGTCGCCGATATCGACGACACCTGCATTTTCTTCGCCGGCTTTGACCAGAATGCCCGCACCAGTGGTCGGAAATTTCTTTAGTTCTTTCTTCGAATTCTTGTAGGAGCAGTGCTCACTCCACATTACCGAGAAAATTCCCAGTTCGGTGAAATTTGGCTCGCGACCAAGAATCTTCTTAATGCGCTCGAATTCTCCCGGAGTGAGTCCGTGTTGCTTGACGAGTTCTGGGGTGACTGCTGACTCGGCAGTCGGCGTCTGGCTAGTCATCGACAGATTCAAGGTAACGAATCCGCAAGACCGCTCAATGACTCAAATAAGAATTTCATTAAATCGTCACATTTTGGAAGCGTCCAGCACGTCTTCGAACTACGAACCTTGGGTATCAGTATCAACAACAGGGAGGCATCCATGGCTAAGAAAACACTTATCGCTCTCGCTTGCGTGCTCATTGCATCGCCGGCGTTTGCGCAGACTACTACAAAACGCACAGGGTATCACCGGACAACTACTCCGCTGACTACTGTTGATGGAGTAACAGTAACGGCACCCATCATTGCAAGCCAGGGAGGCAGCGCGGCCAGTTATCAGCCTGCCGGAACACTGGTCATTCGCACGGACGGTGCGAATCCGGAGCGGTTTGATTTGTTCGGGCCCGGGCTCGTATATGATAAGTATGGACGACCCGTAACGTCCCCGATCAAACCAGGCACGCGCGTCCGTGTTTTTTATGCAGATCTGGGCCCGACGCGGACAGTCGATCACGTGATCGTCGAGCAGTAAGAGAAATATTTCTGATCCGTGTGGCAGACTCTCGCGAATCTCGATCGCGAGATAAAACGTGGGGAATGCTTTGTAAGCCCCGTTTCGTTCGTAACTACAAAATTTAGACTGAGACCATCAACGAGAAGGAGGAGATAATGAAAAAAGCAATAGTCGCTCTCGCCTGCGCATTAGTTGCGCCTGTGGCGTTTGCGCAGACGAGCACAACAACAACTGAAACAACAACAGAGCCAGCAACGACAATACAGACAACGAGCACAACTTACACGGCAGGCACCGTGACCACGTATGAGCCTGGTAGGACCGTTATAGTCAAGGGTGAGCAAGGCCCAGTGAGTTTTGCTTTGGGCACGGCCGCGCGAGTCGTCGACGGCGCTGGCAAAATTGTGACTGCGCCGCTGCGAGCTGGGCAGAAGGTGCGAGTTTACTACACCGGACCTGAAAGGGAACGGGTGGTCGAGCGAGTAGTTATTGAAGACCAAGACTGACCCGCCTTAGCTATGACGTAGCAAGGATCGGTTGGGTCAAGAATTCAAAAGCCGCAGGGTCGAAATGATCCTGCGGCTTTTTATTTTCTCGCATTGGCGCAGATTGTCGTCGTGGATTTGGGAACAATTGCAAATGTCGCAACGGCGCTGACCGTCCTTATCGGCGCTGCGTTTGGCCTTGTCGAAATGCGCCGGGCGCGCCGCGATCGCGAAGAGCGCGCCGCTTTCGCCGCGGTGCAAGCGTTGATGACGCCGGAGTGGATGAGTTCGTCGATGATCGTGCATTCGATTCCGAAAGGCACAACCGCCGCGCAACTCGAGGCCGATCCGCGCGTGCTAGAAGCGTGTTTGAAGATCGCGACCATCATGGAGGGAATCGGCTATTCGGTTTATGCGCGCATCGTGCCGCTCTCCGTCGCGTCCGACTTAATCGGTGGAACCGCGCGGATCGCGTGGCAAAATTTTCGCCCGTTTGTCGAGTTGGAGCGTATGCGTGCCGGCACGCAAAAAAGTTGGGAGTGGTTCCAATGGCTGGTGGTACAACTCGAACGCCACAGTGTGACCAAGACAAATTTGAAGATGGGCGCACAAACCGTTTACCGCGACTGGCAGCCGTAGTTTGCGTTTCCAGCGCAAATCGCAGAACATCATTGGATGGCTTTTGGTCTAAAGGAAATTATCGCGGCGCGGCTGGGTGAGAATTACCAACTCCATGAGCGCCACATAAACCCAACGCTGGTGCAAGCACAGCGAGTAATCGGGTTCGACAAGGTCTACGCGCGAGCCGAGGGCGCGTACCTCTATGACATGGATAATCAGCCGTACCTGGATTTTCTGAGCGGTTACAGCGTTTTCAACATCGGACGGAATCATCCTGTGGTAAAACAAGCAATTCGCGATGTCCTCGATCTCGATTTGCCAAACATGGTGCAAATGGATTGCTCGCTCTTGAGCGGGTTGCTTGCTGAGGCTTTGACGAAACGAACCCCGCCACACCTGAATGCGGTGTTCTTCTGCAACTCAGGAACAGAAGCGATGGAAGGCGCGTTGAAGTTTGCGCGGGCCGCCACAGGGAGAAAACGGGCGGTTTCGCTTGCAAGCGCGTTTCACGGACTCAGCCTCGGTTCGTTATCGTTGATGGGGTGCGAAAGTTTCACTGAAGGCTTCGGCCCTTTGATGGAGGGATTTGATGCGCGCGTGGCGCTCGATGATGTCGAAGCATTAGATCGGCAGTTGCGTTCGCGCGACGTGGCTGCCTTGGTGATTGAGACTGTCCAGGGGAAAGGCTGTCAAACTTCCAAGACCGATTTCTTGAATCGCGCGCAGGAACTCTGCCGGAAATACGGGACGTTGCTGATCTCTGATGAGGTGCAGACGGGACTTGGTCGCACCGGAAAAATGTTTGGATTTCAACATTGGAATCTTGAGCCGGACATCATCACGCTGGCAAAAACCTTGAGCGGTGGCTACGTGCCGTGCGGCGCAATCGTGACGCGACGCGACATTTACCAGAAAACTTTTTCGCGCATGGACCGCTGTGTCGTCCACTCGACGACGTTTGGCCGAAACAACCTGGCGATGGCATGCGGACTCGCAGCACTGGAAGTAATCGACGACGAAAAGTTAATTGAAAATTCCGCGAAGATGGGCGCGCTTTTAATGGAAAAAGTGGACGCGCTGCGTGCGAAACACTCGTTCATCAAAGAAGTGCGCGGCAAGGGGCTCATGATCGGAATCGAGTTTCATGAACCCCAGGAGTTCAAATTGAAGATGGCGTGGAAGCTATTGCACAAGATCGACAAGGTGCTTTTCGCGCAAATGATCGTGACGCAAATGCTGAGCAAGCATCGCATCCTTACCCAAGTCGCAGGTCATGCCATGGACGTGATGAAAATTCTGCCGCCGCTTATCATCCGCGAAAAAGAAGTCGACATGTTTGTCAACGCGCTGGATGACGTGCTCACCGAATGCCGCAAATTCCCGGGGCCGATGTGGGAGATCGGGAATAATTTCGTCAAAGCCGCCCTCGGTTCGAGGCGCACGGCCGAAGCGCGGCCTGCCGTTTCTGCGTAACCACTGTCATCGTGAGCGAAGTCGAAGGATCCCGTGAAGCTGCCCATGGATTTGCTACGGGATTCCGCGACTTCGCCCGGAATCACAGCCGAGACTTTGTCGTTGTCGATCTTTTGATCGGGGCGTACCTTTCAGACCAAATCCAAACGGAGAATTTATGAGCACTGCTATTGCTGAAGACAAAAAAACTGAAACGAAACCGAATCAGCTCGATCAACTCAAGAGGTTTACCAAAGTTGTTGCTGACACGGCGAACTTTGAGACCATGAAGGAATTCAAGCCGCAGGATGCGACGACGAATCCGAGTTTGGTTTATGCCGCCACGCAAAAACCAGAGTACGCGCATGTCCTCGAGGAGGTACTGAGTGATCAGAGGAAGTCAGGTCTGAGCGGGCAAGAACAGATCGAAGACATCTGTGATCATCTGCTGGTCCAATTTGGATGCGACATTCTCCAGATTGTCCCGGGACGCGTTTCAACAGAGACGGACGCGCGGTTATCGTTTGATGTCGAAGGTTCAATTAAGAAAGCGAGGCGATTGATCCAGCTTTACCAAGAGCGCAAGATTCCGCGCGAACGCGTCTTGATTAAAATCGCGTCGACCTGGGAGGGTTTGAACGCTGCGGAGCAGCTGCAAAAGGAGGGAATCCGCTGCAATTTGACACTGCTGTTTTCGTTGCCGCAGGCGGTCCGCGCAGCGGAAGCGAAAGTGCAGCTCATCTCGCCGTTTGTCGGGCGGATTTACGATTGGTACAAAAAAGAGATGAAACGCGATTTTGTTGGAGCAGAAGATCCAGGAGTGCAATCAGTTACGGAAATTTATACGTATTATAAGAAGTTCAATATCGGGACCGAAGTAATGGGTGCCAGTTTCCGTAACGCGGGACAAATCCGCGAGCTGGCCGGTTGTGACGCACTAACGATCAGTCCCGAACTGATGAAGGAACTTTCCGAATCAATCGAGCCGCTCGAACGCAAACTCGATCCGGAAAAAGCGAAGCAGGCGAAGATCGAGCAGCTAAAGCTCGATGAGAAAACGTTTCGCTATCTGCTGAATGAGAATCCAATGGCGACGGAGAAAACAGCAGAAGGTATTCGCAAATTCGCCGCCGACGTCGTGAAACTCCAGAAATTTGTAGCGAGCAAACTGTAGCTGCGATCTCTCCTTATAGGAGCAGGATCAACGATCTCTGCTACAGCATGTTTAATGTTGTTCTGGTTCGGCCGGAGATTCCGCCAAACACAGGCAACATTGGTCGGCTTTGTCTGGCCACGCAGTCAACTCTGCATTTGGTTCGTCCGCTTGGCTTTTCACTCGACGATCGACAGTTGAAACGAGCAGGTCTCGACTATTGGAACGAAGTAAGCCTGAGAGTGTGGGACTCCTTCGAGGCGCTGCAAGAGTCGCAGCTGCCAAAACCAAATTACTTTTTTCTAACGACAAAAAGCAAGCGCCCTTACTACCAAGCAAGATTTCAGGGCGACGATTTTCTCGTGTTTGGTTCTGAGACGAAAGGCCTCCCGGAGAGTTTGCTTGCGGCCAATAATGATCGCTGCATTTGCATTCCAATGCATGGAACCCGCAGCCTAAATCTCGCTACTGCTGTTGGAATTGTGTTGTTTGAGGCCGTCCGCCAACAGCACGCCTGACTGGAAAAGATCGCAACCCGCCGGGCACGGCAGGAGTTTAATCAGTAAGGGAAAGTAGAAGGGAAATCATGAAACGTATTGTGTATTTGACATGCATTGGGAGCCTTGCGCTAGCGCTGACGGCGTGGGGGGCCCAAAAAAATAAGGGAGGGCACGAATCAGCCAGAGGTGGAAGTGCGGGCAGCGCGCACGTCGTCTCACCCAGAAGCGGTGGAGGCCATTCGGTTGCGCGAGTGAATCGCACTCCGCGGAGTAGCCACTTAAGTGCAACGAGAGCAAGAACTCAGGCCGCCGAGCGCAGGACCGTGACTCGCAATAGAGCGGCACTTGGGCATGAGAAAAATATTGCTCGGACAACTACGCGGCGAACCGCGCGGGTCGACGCGGCGAGCGCGCGCAGTTCGCGAGTTGCGAGTCGTGAGGCAAGAACTGCGGAGCGGAACAGGGCGGCGCTAAATCGCGAGAGAAATTTCACACGTGCGAACGCTCAGCGAACCAATCGCGTGCAAGCGACACAAGCGCGCAACGCGCGCGTAGCTCAGGCCACCAGGACTGCCGCTCGCAGAAATCTGGCGGTGAATCGGCAGCGAAATCTCAGTCTGGCGCGTAACGTGTTGCATAACCGGGCAGGAAATGTCCGCGTCACCAACAACTGGCGAGGCGCTCGTTTCAACGACCCGAGATATGCTGCATTTCACAATTACAAACGGGAATGGCGCGGCCGTGACTGGTGGCATAACCACTGCTCGCGCGTCGTGTTCGTTCTGGGCGGTTGGTGGGGCTGGAATGGCGGCTATTGGTATCCGGCCTGGGGCTATGACCCGTACGGCTGGTATTCGTATGACGGACCTATTTATACTGGCTATGCAGACGTGACGCCCGACCAGGTCCTTGTAAACGTCCAAGTCGCACTGCGAGACCAAGGCTATTACGCCGGAGCGATCGACGGTGACATGGGGCCGCAAACGCGTGCCGCATTGGCGGCGTTTCAGACCGACAATGGGTTAGCGGTTACGTCGACCGTTGATCAACCAACCTTGCAAACGTTGGGCGTGGCATAAAAACAAGCCATTCTGTCAAAGGCCGCATGGCAAACTGGCCGTGCGGCCTTGTTTTCACATCCCCACAAAGAACAACCAAGGCTTGTTTCCAAGTCACGAAAGACGTCCGAAAAATGACGCTGTGACGTTGAATAAGTCAGACTCTTGGGAATGTCCAAAAGGGTTAGAAAGAAAAGCTTATGAGAACATTCTTGGTTTTGATGTGCAGTCTTGCCCTCGCATTAGTCGCGACCGGGGCGCAGGAAAAAAAGAAGGAACAAAAGCCAGCTCCGAAGAAACCGGCTCAAACACGACATGATAACACCCGTTCAGTTGCAGAGAAGTCGGCGCTGAATTTTTCGAATGCGTTTTTTTGTACCCAAAACAGTATGTATACCGCCATTCCATGTTGCCCTCATCCCAACTCCCCGGAAAACTGTGCTGAACACCTGCCGCTGGGCGTTGAATAAATCGCCGACGCAAAAAGTCTAACACTCCGAACTGAAAAAATTATGAGAACATTCCTTATTCTAATTTGCAGCATTGCGCTCGCGTGTTCCGCAGGCGCTGCGCAAAATGACAAGAAATCAAAGAAGCAAGCGCAGAAGACCAGACAGGCTCAACCGACTCAATATGCGCGTCCTGCGGGCGGACCCAAGAAGCCAGCGCCGAAGCGCTATCAGCCAGCCTCAACGGCAACATCATATCAAAAGGCAAAAGGACGGCAGGGCGTCAATAACCAGGTTTATCAGTCGAGATCGAATGTTAAACCGGCGAAAAAGAGTTCCCAGCAAGTCGCTACACGGAATGCGCAAGCTCGGACATATGCGACTAAGAAGACAAAACAAGGACAACAGGGCGTTAACCGGCAGGTTTATCAGTCCGGCTCTAACGTGAAAAAGGCAAAGAAGGGTTCTCAGCAAATCGCCGCACAGAATGTCCAGGCTGGTCGATACGCGAACTCTGCGGCTTATTCCAACAAGACAAAGCAATGGAAAGGCAACACGGCTTCTGCCGCCGCATTTCAATCGAATAAAAAATACAAGGCCCAGCGTTTCAATTTGGCGTCGAACACGCGTCCCACGAAATACGCCGCGGTGAAATTTCAACAAAACCGGCGAATTTGGGGAAGCCAAAACTGGCAGGGGCAGAATTATTGGGCCTTCCGCAATTACAGGCCTGTGTGGCACGACAGGGGTTGGTGGCACAGTCATTACAACCGCGTCGTTTTCGCATATGGTGGATGGTATTATTGGAACTCGGGCTGGTGGTACCCGGCATGGGGATACGCTCCCAATGCGTATTACGCCTACGATGGCCCGATCTATGCCTATAACAGCTTGCCACCCGATCAAGTAGTCGCCAACGTCCAGGCTGCACTGCAAGAGCAGGGCTATTATCAGGGCGACGTGGACGGCCTGCTCGGGCCACTCACACGCGAGGCGATTGCAAGTTACCAGGCCAATCACGGCTTATATACGACCTCAGCCATTGACCAGCCGACGCTGGAATCCCTGGGGATGAGCTAACAGATTCTGTTAACCGGGAAGCCGCCGTCGATTACCTCAACGGCGGCTTTCTGGCGTACGTACGAGCAGACGCTCTTGTCTTAGCATCGTGTTTGCTGCAGATAAGAGGACAAACTCTCTCGATGGAAACAGCAACTCCGCAACTAGTGGCGCGCGATCTTTTCCAATCATTCCGAATGGGGCCTCGCCGAATCGAAGTCTTGCGCGGTATCTCCATGGAGGTTGCGCGAAACGAAGCGGTCTTTCTTTCCGGCGCTTCGGGTGCAGGTAAGACAACGCTTCTCTACACCCTCGCAGGTTTGGAGCGCCCCGAGTCTGGGACAGTCGAATTCGAGGGGCGAAATCTTTACAACGGCGCGTCTGCTTCACAAGCGCGTTTTCGAAATCAGAAAATGGGTTTCATATTCCAGGGATATTTTTTGTTGCCGGAGCTGACTGCACTGGAAAACGTCTCACTGCCCGGGATGATCGGTGGAAAATCTACAAGCGAACGCGCCGAAGAAAGCTTGACGGCCGTTGGGTTGGCCGGCCGCATGCATCATCTGCCAGCAGAACTTTCAGGAGGCGAACAACAGCGCGTGGCGATCGCGCGGGCGTTAACGAATAATCCCGAAATCATCTTCGCGGATGAGCCAACGGGAAATCTCGATTCTAAAACCGGGGATACAATTATTGATCTGTTGATGGACCTGACGCGCTCGCGGAAAATGACGCTCCTCGTGGTGACACATGATGCTCGCCTCGCCGCACGAGGCGATCGTCAATTGCACATCAAAGACGGCGTCTTGCAATAAGAGGCGTTGAAGCGAAGGAGCGTTCAAGCAGGGCCGGTCATCGCTTCCGCGCTTCAACGCTTTAACCCTTTAACGATCTCCCATTTTGCAACTTGAATTGCTTGCCTAAGCGTTGGAGATTTTATTGAGATTATGAAAACCACTGATGCGACGGTGTTGGACGAACCGAAAATTCACGAGCCTGGTGCCGAGGCAGTAATCGAACCCGCAGTCGAAAGTCGACCGCGTCGGACAACCGGCGTCAAGGATGCGAAAATTTACATTGACGGAAAATTCTACTCGGAAACCAACGCGAAGATTTCCGTGTTCGATCACGGTCTGCTTTATGGCGACGGAATCTTCGAAGGAATTCGCTTTTACAATGGGCGCGTCTTCCGACTCGAAGAACACCTTCTCCGGCTGTGGGATTCGGCGCGTTCGATCTGTCTGGAAATTCCGATGACGATGCCAGACATGACCGAGGCGGTGCTGGAAACAATTCGGCAAAATCATTTGCGTGACGGCTACATTAGGCTGCTGGTCACGCGCGGGATTGGCAATTTGGGTCTGAACCCGACGCAATGTAAATCTCCGAGCGTCATTATCATCGCGGCGACGATCGCCCTTTATCATGAGGAATTTTATCGGAAAGGATTAACCATCGTGACCTGCGCCACACGGCGCAGCAGTCCGGCGGCGCTAAATCCGGCGGTCAAATCGCTGAATTATTTAAACAACGTGATGGCACGGATTGAGGCAAATCTGGCGGGCGCGGATGAAGCGCTTATGTTGAATGACGCTGGGAACGTTGCCGAATGCACTGCTGACAATGTCTTCATCGTTAAACACGGGCAAATCTTCACGCCTCCCGTCGCGGCCGGTGCGCTGCGAGGAATTACGCGCTCAGTGGTGTTTGAAATCGCCGCCGAACTTGGCGTCAAAGTTCGGGAAACTGACATCACGCGTCATGATGTTTTTGTTGCTGACGAATGCTTCCTCACGGGCACTGCCGCAGAGATTGTCCCGGTCGTAAAGGCAGATGGGCGATCGATCGGCAACGGAAAGCCGGGGCCCATCACTGCGCGCATTATCGCGCGATTCCGTCAGGTGACGCGCGAAACCGGTACACCAATTTTCGCCTAAAAATTGAGCAAAGCCGGCTCTCACACAGAAACGTCGTGGAAATAGTGGGGTTGAATGTTTCCAAAACAGCAAGGTCTAATTAAGCGAGATGTTGTGTGACGTTTGCAAATGCAATGACGCGACGGTCTTCCTGACGCAGATTCTGGAAGGCAAAATGCAGAAGGTAAATCTTTGCGACGCATGCTCCAAGGAGAAGGGCGTACAAGATCCGACCGGTTTCGCGCTTGCGGATTTGCTGCTTGGCATCGGAGCAGCGGAAGAAATTGAAAAAGGCGCATCGACTCAGAAATGCCCAGTGTGTGGCTTTAGTCAGGCTGATTTCAAAAAAACCGGCCGGCTCGGCTGCAGCGAGTGCTACGTCACGTTTGGCGATGGCCTGGGTTCGCTCCTGAAGGCGATGCACAAGGGCACCGAGCACGTCGGAAAATTCCCGGAGCGGGCGCAGCGGACCGTGGCACTTAACCATCGGATGCGTGCTTTGAGCGAGAACCTGCAGAAAGCCGTGGCTGACGAGAACTACGAGACGGCCGCTTCGTTGCGCGATCAAATCAAACAACTCGAAAACGAGCTCTCGAAGTCGCCATGAAAATTTCCAATATGCTGGCTACTGCCGGGGAATGGTTGCGCGGTGAGGGGCCCCATCACCAAATTGTAATTAGCAGCCGCGTCCGGCTCGCGCGCAACTTGCGCAACCGTCCTTTTCCGGGTTGGGCGAAAAAGGCGGAGCGCAGTTCGATTCTGGAATTGATCAGGTCGCGCGTGGAAGCGCTTCCGGAAATGCAGGAGGCGTTTGCGGAAAGCTTGCAGGACCTGTCGGCGCTGGACAGACAGGTCCTGGTGGAACGCCATCTGATTAGTCGCGAGCATGCAGCCAAGGGTGCCGGAAGCGCGGTCGTCGTGAATCGGCGGCAGACACTTAGCATTATGATCAACGAAGAAGATCATTTGCGCATGCAATCGATTCGCTCTGGTCTGCAGTTGAAACAGGCGTTTAAACTGGTCGATAAAGTCGACAGCGCGCTCGAAAGCAAACTGGACTTCGCCTTCGATGCCCAGATTGGGTACCTGACCGCATGTCCTACGAACGTCGGTACTGGAATGCGCGCCTCCGCGATGTTGCATTTGCCAGGGCTTGTCCTGAGTGAATTGATTAATCAAGTCATTCAAGCCGTGAGCAAAATTGGTCTCGCAGTTCGCGGTCTGTACGGCGAGGGCACTGAGGCGATGGGCAATCTTTTCCAGATTTCAAATCAGACCACGCTTGGCGAGAAGGAAGAAGAGATCATCAGTCGCCTGAGCAAAGTAATTGAAACAATCATCGAAAAGGAGCACAACGCGCGACAAATACTGCTTCAGAAAAAACCAAACACGCTTTTGGATCAGATCGGTCGCGCGTACGGCGTTTTAACCTACGCTCACGCAATGGCATCCAAGGAGGCGCTCAACCTGCTCTCAATCATCAAACTTGGGATGGACTTGGGCGCGTTTCCGGAAGATCGGCGGCTGCAAATCGATGAATTGTTCATCGAGACGCAACCGGCGCATTTGCAGAAAAGCTCGCAACAGAAGCTGAACGCTGAAGAGCGCGACCATTTGCGTGCCCAAATTATTCGCGAGCGTTTGAAACTCTTTCCCAAACCTGATATTAGTAAGATGGCGAGGCAGTCGGGCGGTGACTCGGTTGTCGCGCCATCGAACGATGAATAATTTCACACCACGGGCTCAACAGGTTCTGGCGCTTGCTCGCAAGGAAGCCGATCGGTTTAATCACAACTACGTCGGCACAGAGCATCTCCTGTTGGGGCTTATCAAACTAGGCCAGGGAGTCGCCGTCAATGTCCTGCAGAAGATGGGCCTCGATCTGGAGACCGTGCGGATGGAGGTGGAGAAACAGGTCGGCTCGGGACCGGAAACCAAGATGGTGGGGAACGTTCCCTACACTCCTCGTGTCAAAAAAGTGCTGGCGCTCGCGGGCAAGGAAGCGAAGGCGCTCAATCATTCTTACGTCGGTACCGAACACATTTTGCTTGGACTTTTACGGGAGGGCGAGGGAGTCGCCGCGAGAGTCCTGAAGAGTCTTGAACTCGACATCGAACGCACACGCAACGAGATTCTCAAAGAGCTCGATCCAAATTTCACACCGCCGGAGTCCGATCAGGAAAGCGGCGAGCCGACGAAGAAAGACGTCAAGACGCCGGCACTCCGCGCCTTTGGCCGTGACCTGACCGATTTGGCGAAGAAAGGCGAACTCGATCCGGTAATTGGCCGGCACAACGAAATCGAGCGGGTCATTCAAGTGCTTTGCCGACGAACAAAAAACAATCCTGTTCTGATTGGCGAAGCCGGTGTCGGCAAGACCGCTATTGCCGAAGGGCTGGCCCAGGAGATTGCAAACGGGAATGTGCCAGAATTGTTGCGAGACAGACGCGTGGTCACGCTGGATCTCGCGTTAATGGTGGCGGGCACAAAATACCGCGGCCAGTTCGAAGAGCGCATCAAGGCGGTAATGGACGAAATCCGCCGTTCCAAAAATGTGATCCTTTTCATCGACGAACTGCACACGATCGTCGGGGCTGGTTCTGCTGAAGGCGCGATGGACGCATCGAACATCATCAAGCCCGCGTTGAGCCGCGGCGAATTACAATGCGTCGGCGCCACGACGATGAACGAATACCGCAAGTATATCGAGAAAGACGCGGCGCTGGAACGCCGCTTCCAGACCATAAAGGTAGATGCGCCGACGGTCGATGAAGCCATTCTAATCCTAAAAGGGCTGCGTCCGAAGTATGAGGCGCACCACAAAGCGAAACTCACGGACGAAGCGCTCGAGACAGCTGTTAGATTCTCCGATCGTTATATCACCGGACGATTTCTTCCTGACAAGGCGATCGACGTTATGGACGAAGCCGGCGCGCGTGCCCGCATCAATGCGATGACGCGGCCACCCGACGTGAAGGACATCGAGAAAGAGATCGAAGAGATTCGGGTGGAAAAGGAAGGGGCCATCAAAGCACAGGATTTTGAGAAAGCCGCCGCGCTTCGCGACAAGGAGAAGCAAACCAAGGAAAAGCTCGATGCCATTCTAACCAAATGGCGCGAGGAGCGAGAAGAGAAAGAGGTGGTGGTGACTGCGGACGACATGATGCACATCATTTCGAAAGTCACAGGTGTTCCGCTCCAGCGTATGGAACAGGAGGAAACACAAAAACTCCTCATGATGGAGTCGCAGATGAAGCAGCGCGTCATCGGCCAGGAGGAAGCCGTTACCGCGATTAGCAAGGCTTTGCGTCGATCCCGCGCCGATTTGAAAGATCCAAAGCGGCCGATCGGATCATTTGTCTTTCTCGGTCCTACTGGCGTTGGCAAGACGTATCTCGCCCGCACGCTTGCCGAATTCATGTTCGGCGATCCCGATGCACTGATTCAGATCGACATGTCGGAATACATGGAAAAATTCACCGCTTCGCGGCTGATTGGTTCGCCGCCGGGCTATGTCGGTTACGAGGAGGGCGGTCAGTTGTCCGAGGCCGTGCGTCGCCGGCCATATTCGGTGGTGCTTTTCGACGAGATCGAAAAGGCTCACCCCGATGTGATGCATTTGCTTTTGCAGATTCTCGAAGACGGCAAAATCACGGACTCATTAGGGCGCAAGATCGATTTCCGGAACACAATCATTATCATGACTTCCAACGTCGGAGCCGATTTGCTCAAGAAACAGACAGTGATGGGCTTCGGCGCACCGCTGGAAGGGCATGATTACGATTCCATGCGCGACAAGATTCTCGATGAAACCAAGCGCGTCTTTAAGCCAGAGTTTCTTAACCGGCTTGACGAAATCATCGTGTTCCATTCACTTGGCAAGCCGGAACTGTTGCGAATTGTCGAGCTGGAAGTGAACAAAGTACTTACCCGCATCAAAGCAAAGGATGTCCATATTGACTTGCAGCAAAGCGCGAAGGAATTCCTCATCGAGAAAGGATACGATCCTCAATATGGAGCACGGCCGATGCGTCGTGCTGTGGAACGTTATCTCGAAGACCCGCTGGCCGAGGAATTGCTCCGCGGCAACGTCAAGCCGGGCGACCACGTCGAGGTCATGGTGACTGATGGGAAGCTTAGCTTTCACGTCGCGGAGCCGCAGAATAGTGCAGCGGCGCCCGCGGCGAGCTAGCTAGCTTGAGGCAGAGGTAGGAACGAACTACCGGATTGCCCGGCGCTTGACACAAGCCCCACTACGCTCGCGGGTGGGCATCCGCATAGGCTTTCTTTAATCGCTCGGTTGTCACGTGGGTGTAGATTTGGGTCGTCGAAAGGCTTGCATGCCCGAGCAACGCCTGAACGCTGCGTAGATCGGCGCCACGATCGAGCATGTGCGTCGCGAAACTGTGTCGCAACTTATGCGGGCTGATTGAAATTGGAATTGAGGTGTGACGAACATAACGTTTTAAGACGAGCCAGATCGAGCGCGGCGATATTCGCCTTCGCGCCTTATTAATGAATAACGGCCCCGAATGCACGTTCGCCGCGACGCGATAACGCGAGATCGCCTCCAGAGCAGGCAAACCCACCGGGCAGACCCGCTCTTTGCGGCCTTTGCCGAATACGCGGACAGACTCTGTGTAAGGATCGACCTCAGCCACATCGAGCGCAGCCAGTTCGCTCAGCCGCAAGCCACTGCTGTAGAACAATTCCATAATGGCGACATCGCGCAGAGGCATCCAAGCCGGCGCAGATCTGCTCTTCTTCTCGCGCGTTGGGGCAGCAAGGAGTTCTTCGACCTGTTGGCGCGTGAGAACCAGGGGCAGTTTCTTCTCGATTTTCGGCAACTGTACTTCGCGCACGGGATTGCTGCGCAGTCCCTTTCGAGCGCCAAGAAACTGATAAAACGTGCGCAACGCTGAGAATTGCAATCGCACGTACGAACGCGCCTGCCCTCGCTTCGCAATTGCAAATAAGTAATCGCGAAAATCGTCCGCCCGGCATCTTTTCCACGGCGTTTGGTTTTCAGCGCGAAAAGCGGTCAACGCCTGGCGATATGCCTTTAACGTGCGAGGCGAAGCATTTCGCTCGTTTGCGAGATACTGCAGGAATTCCTCAGCAAGAGGATCCTTCTTATCGGAAGCGCGGGCACCTTCTGTCATGTCGAGCAGAGTCGAGACATCTCTAACTGTTTAAATGACCCGCGTGCCAAAAGCGACAGTGAGAGATTCCTCGACTTCGCTCGGAATGGCAATAAGGACACGATCACTCCGGTTTTTCTACCACGTAACGGAGATCTTCTGCACTGGCGTGACCACGAAGTTGACTTTTGAAAATTGGCGGGGGGTTCATGGAAATCAGTTGGTAACCCTTCAAAACGAACTCAGGATAAATTCCATTGCTCGCAGGTTCATAAACCTTGTCGCCGCTAAAGTAGCCGTAGAGTTTGTATTCGTAATTGTTATCGCTTCCGATGTCGACACGTTCGCGATCTGGAGCAAGCTTCTGTTTTTCGTTCAACATCACTAACTCTGCCGTGCTCCAGGGTTGGCCCGGCCGCCGGATGTAACCCCAGAACTTGTAATCGGGTTTGTAATAACGTCGTCCGATAAAATAATCCCCGGCGGGTTCGGCTGCGATATTCTGCGCCATGTCGAGCCTGGCTTGTTGAATTCCCTGGGGAACGGTTTCGCAGGCGCCGAAAAACGCCGCGCCAAGCAAAAGATTGGCTGCGAGCAAAAAGCGAGTAACGCGTCTCATTCCTTCAGGTGCACATCTTTTATCGCAGCTTTGTGCTTGGTGCAAACTAACCAGTTGGTAAGCAATTGCGCTGAGACGGCCGCACCGCTACGTTCCCGGCTGTTATGATCGAACTGGAAGTGTATGCGCGGGGTTTGCGTGACCTGAAAAAAATCCTGGAGCTGGACCTTCAACTCGAGCCAATTGTGGGTCTTCATTACAAGATCGATACAAACCACGATCTTGTATACTTCGAGTTCGACCGAGCAACATTGAGCTTGCGTGAGATTCGGGCGATTTTTCTCAAGCTCGGGCTGGAACCTCTGTTTATCGGCGCGATTCCGCCGGAGCTTCGGCCCAGAACAAAAACAGAGCCGCTCAGTGCATGACAAGTGAATAGTGACTGGTGAATAGAAGAGAAAAGGCTCGCTGCAAGGTTTCACCATTCACTAATCACCGGTCACTAATCACAAGGGACAATGGTTCGATTCTTCAACGCGCTTGGCACGCCAGTGCTCGCATTTTTTCAATATTTAGGTGAGCTGGTGCTGCTCGCTGGCGACACGTTTCGTTCCATTTTTACGCACAAGCTTCGGTGGAAATTGTTCCTCAATCAGGTGGTCGAGATTGGATTACTTTCACAACTGGTTGTCGTTATCACGGGTGCGTTTACAGGCGCCGTCTTCGCGGCTCAAACCTTCTTTCAATTTAACAAGATTGGAATGGGATCGGCCACCGGCGCAGTCGTATCGGTTTCGATCTGTCGCGAGCTTGGTCCGGTGCTCACTGCATTAATGGTAGCAGGTCGTGTCGGAGCAGCCATGTCGGCGGAAATCGGCACAATGAAAGTCACTGAGCAGATCGATGCGTTGCGCGCGCTCGCAGTTTATCCGACCGATTATCTAGTCGTGCCGCGAGTGCTTGCCATGATGGTATCAATGCCGTTGCTGGTGGCACAATGTATCGCTGTCGGCATTGCTGCCGGCTATTTCATCGCAATTTCTCTGCTCGAGATCAACGGCACGTATTACATGGCGAACATGGTGCGCTGGACGCGCAATCGCGACATTATCATGGCCCTGTCGAAAGCGTTTTGTTTTGGCATTCTGATTGTATTCATCAGTTGCCAAAAGGGCCTGAGCGCGCGTGAAGGCGCCGTCGGCGTCGGCCGCGCGACCACTGAAGCGGTAGTGAACTCCTCGCTCGCGGTTCTGATTTGCAACTTCTTTCTCACGATGTTGCTCAACATCATTTATCCGGCGGGATATCAGTGATATTCAGGTAGTTGAGAGTTGGGAGTTGAGAGTTGAGAGTGAGCGTTGCGATGATCGAAGCGCCGCCATCTCAAAAGCCGTCCACTAAACCTCATGTGGTCCGCGGTAATTCGTCGCCAATGATCGCAGTGCGGTCGGTGGCCAAAAAGATTGGGCAGCAGGAAATTTTGCGCGGCGTCGATCTTGAAGTCGCAACTGGTGAAACGCTGGCGATTATTGGACGAAGCGGTGGCGGCAAGAGCGTTTTGCTCAAGCACCTCGTCGGATTGATGACGCCGGACGCGGGAGAAATTTGGATCGATGGTCACAACATTATCGGAATGAATGAGCGCCAGCTCGGAGCGATCCGCAAAAAGATAGGCATTCTTTTCCAAAGCGGCGCCCTTTTTGATTCGATGACCGTGGAGGAAAACATCGCCTTTCCGCTGCGTGAGGCGGGCGAAAAGGATCCAAAGGTCCTGCATACGAAAGTGGAAGAAATGCTCGAAGTCATTGAGATGGAGGGGCAGGAAGACAAGATGCCGGAGAGTTTGAGCGGTGGAATGAAGAAGCGTGTTGGTCTGGCGCGCTCCATCATTCGTCGGCCCTCCTGCGTATTGTACGATGAGCCGACATCGGGCCTCGATCCGGTGGTCGCCGACAGCATCAATCGCCTGATTCATAGATTACAACAACGGCTGGGAATGACGAGCGTAGTGGTCACGCACGATATGAAAAGCGCATTTGACGTCGCGAATCACATTGCCTATTTGCACGAGGGTCGGATCTATTTCTACGGCACGCCCACCCAGCTTCAGCAAGCGGGCGATCCGATTTTGCAGGATTTCCTGCTCGGACGCTCTGACGACAGAGGCGATTGACTCGAAAGCTTTCGCGAGTTGGCCTCCATCTCTCGCAGCGCCGTACTTTAACGTCTGAGACGCGTCGGTTTGAGTCGATTGCCGCCTTACCTTGCGAAAATCAACGGTAAGATCGACAATTAGTCTTCAATGAATCGGCACGAGCGAGGTCTGGAATTTAAAGTTGGCGCATTTGTTTTTGTCGGGTTGGCGATGTTAGGCGCGCTGGTCGTGCAATTCGGCCGGCTGGGGGAAGGCTTCAAGACCTATTACGGTCTCACCGTTCGGTTCAGTGACGCGAGCGGCCTGTTGAAAGGTTCCGACGTCTTGCTCGCGGGGGCCAAAATCGGAAAAGTCTCTGGCGGTCCGCGAATGGTTCGCGAAGGCCAGGGTGTGGAGGTACCGCTGAAGATTTATGATTACATTAAGGTTCCTGAAGGCAGCAAATTCACCGTCGGAAGTTCCGGTTTATTGGGCGATCGCTTCGTAAACGTGGTGATGCCGCCCGGGCAGGCTAAGGCTTTTCTCGCGCCAAATACCTACATCAGCGGCGCTCGAGAAACCGGTATTGACGACATCACGCGAGAGGGTGGTGCTCTGCTGGGCGATCTTCGAGGGACAGTGCAAAAATTGAATCAGGAAACTCTTTCCTCCGAGAACATGCAAAACCTGAAGGCGAGCATGGAGCATTTAAACCAGGCTACCAGTGCGCTGGCGCAATCCTCGAAGAAGTTGGACGGAGTCGTCGAACAGGCGGGTTCCACAATGACTTCCGCGAAAGAAGCAGCTGACAACTTGCAGAATGCGATCGATGACACGCGCAAGCTCCTTCGCACCGCCACACAAGGCAAAGGCTTGGTGGCGACTCTCCTGAACAACCAACAGTTGGCTAACGATCTGCACGCGTTGATCAGCAATTTGAGAGCGCACGGTGTATTGTTTTACCGCGACAGCGCTGCAACAATTCAAACGAAACCCCAGGAGCAAACCAAACCAGCTCGCCAAACTCGGGGTCGCTGAGATTGTCCGAAATAGATTGCCGGATGCGGTCTGTTTCTGGTTAAATCGACGCGCATGATCAGGCGATCGTTCCTGAAACGCCTTGCAGTGCTGCCGCTGGCCGCAGCCGCCGTGCCTTCTACTGCGGGCGCAGCTGGGGCGAAGACTAAAAATAATGATTAAGAGTGCCTGGGGATCGGACGACCCGACGAAAGCCGCATTTCCATTTCTTCACGGCGACGCGCTTTCTGAAGCCGGCCATGACGTTCAAATCTTTCTCCTCGGCGAAGCTGTGTCTCTCATGCGAAAATCAGTGGCTAATGCAGTCGTTCCTGTTGGATGGCCGCCGCTGTCTGAAGCTCTGAGTAAGATTGTGGCGAAGAAAATACCGATCTACGCATGCGGCGCATGCTCTAGGGCAAGAGGCGTAACCGAAGCAGATTTGAATGAGTACGGTGCAAAGTTTGGCAACCCAAAAATTTTCGTCTCGCTGGTGGAGTGGGCGGACAGAATAATCACCGAATAGGCCCGAACTGTTTCCGCTCAGGTCAAGCAAACCTCGACGAATATCGCCTTCGCTCAGACCGTCGATGCGAATCACCTTGTCACGCGATCGCTTGCCGCGTTCCAAGACGATTGCGTTCCGAGGAACGCTCAATTTTTCCGCCAAGAATCTGAGCAAGGCCGTGTTCGCTTGTCCCTCTACCGCTGGCGCCCGCAGCTTGATCTTGATCGCGTGGCCATGTTCTCCCACGACCTTATCGATTTTCGCATTGGGAATAATGTGGACGTCGGAAGGTTCCCATAACTAAGTGTAGCGGCGCTGTCCAGCTGCCAAATTTCCGTTCTGAAACAAGAGATGTGAAGGACGACTGCCAATATGACCGCTGCTGCAATCGCATTTGCCTTGCTCTTGCTCGCTCTATTTAGGCGTATCTCACGCTCGTCGGCGTCGATCCAGAATCCATCGGACGAGTCTCACTGAGGTTTCATGTGTGCACGGCCATTTTCCCAATTGACCAAGACACCTGATCCCCGCAGGAGCGCTAGCGGAGACCTACTGCCTGGCGGACGCGTGTCATGACTCGGTCGGCGATTTCGTTCGCCCGGGTCGCGCCTTTTTTGAGAACGCTGTCAATATATGATTTGTCGGCCAGAATTTCTTCGCGGCGTTTGCGCATTGGCGCGAAATATTCCCAAAGTTTTTCGAAAAGCTGTTTCTTGAAATCACCGTAGCCGATTCCGCCTTTTAGGAACTGTTCGCGCATCGCCGCGATTTCATCCTTGGACGAGACCAGCGAGTAAAGTTTGAAGATTGTCGATTTTGCCGGGTCTTTCGGCGCTTCCACCGGCGTAGAATCGGTCACGATGCTCATTACTCGTTTTCGCATTTCCTTTTCGTCGCCGAAGATGTCGATGTTGTTACCGTAGCTTTTGCTCATTTTCTGGCCATCGATCCCGGGCACGGTTTCTGTCGCAGCTTTGATTCGCGCTTCAGGCAACTTGAAGATCCGCCCGTCCGGCTCGGACTCCCCGAAGGTTTCGTTCATTTTCACAGCAAGATCGCGCGTGATTTCGATGTGCTGCTTTTGATCTTTACCAACAGGCACAACGTCGCTGTCGTAAATCAAGATGTCCGCCGCCATAAGCACTGGGTAACTGAACAAGCCGACGGTGGCAGGCAATCCGCGGGCAAGCTTGTCTTTGTAAGAGTGGGCGCGCTCCAGCAAGCCCATCGGCGCCACGGTCGATAGGATCCAGGCCAGTTCGGTGACTTGTGGAACGTCCGAGTGGCGAAAAAGCGTGGCGCGGTTGGGATCGAGTCCGCACGCCAGAAAATCCAGCGCGACGCGACGGCTGTTTTCACGGAGCGCTTCCGGATCGCGCAGGCTGGTGAGCGCGTGATAATCCGCGATGAAATAGAGTGCTTCGCCTTCGGCTTGAAGCGCGACAGCCGGCTCCATCATGCCAAAATAATTACCGATGTGCAGAGCACCACTGGGCTGTATTCCGGATAAAATTCGCATGAGCTTGGCTGTTTGACGCCCGAGTTTAGCAGAGCAGGGCGACTTCAGAATTCAAATAAATTCAGACTCCCATTTTGCCCAAGACTTCGACACAGAGAAACCCATGCACGAATCCTGCAGTTTGATCTGCTCCCACGGGGCGCACACAGCATTTAGCCAAAATTTGTCCGTCTCTTTTTCTTGATCAGCGTCCCATCTCTTCGATTGCGCGCTTCGCGGTTTCGTTGTAGGTGCGCAACTGTTGCTCAAGCAACTCCTGCCTGGCGGGTTCCTGAATCCGCACTTCCGAGTAGTGATTGATCGTATCAATGGCCCATTTGCGCATCTGTTCATTCTCCGGCGTTGGTTCTTTCATGAGGATACCAATGGCAAGCTCGATATAGCGGGCTTGGGTGTCTTTCTCCTTAAGTGACTTTGCGTACCAGTTCCCACTTAATGCGATTGCCACTGGGATAAATACGCTGGCAACGATCGCGCTGAGAATCTTCGCCCTTTCCCAGGCGTTGACCGACTTATCTGGACCCTGTTTCATTCGCCAACTCGGGATTGACCAGAAAAATATTGGCTATGCCTCGCGAAAGCGAGCACTTTGAAGCAAGTTTGTCTTCCCTTCGGCGAATTCTTGCTGGATATCCGCTGACAAATCGTTAGATAACCGCGCAATGGCCGAAAAGAACCCTGTTTCCGTCGTGACCGGTGCCGCTGGTTTTCTGGGATCGCACTTGAGCGATCGGTTGCTGGCTGAAGGTCATCGCGTCATCGCCGTCGACAATTTAATCACCGGCAACACAGCGAACATCGGCCACCTGGCCGGGAACGAACATTTCCAATTCATTAAACATGATGTTTCGAATTTCATTTTTCTGCCGGAAGAGAAAATCGATTACGTTTTTCACTTCGCTTCCCCAGCCAGTCCGATCGATTATCTCGAACTGCCGATTCCTACATTGAAAGTCGGCGCGCTCGGCACGCACAATACCCTGGGACTAGCCAAGGACAAAAAGGCCGTGTTCATTCTTGCTTCAACATCGGAGGTGTACGGCGATCCTCTGGAACATCCGCAAAAGGAAGATTACTGGGGCAATGTGAACCCAATCGGGCCGCGCGGCGTGTACGATGAGGCGAAACGTTACGCCGAGGCAATGACGATGGCATATCATCGCTATCATCGCGTGGACACCAGGATCGTGCGCATATTCAACACATACGGACCGCGAATGCGATTGCGTGATGGACGCGTGGTCCCGGCGTTTATCGGACAGGCACTGAATGGCCAGCCACTGACTGTTTTTGGCGATGGCTCACAAACGCGCTCGTTCTGTTATGTGTCCGATTTGATCGACGGAATTTTCAAATTGGCCATGAGCGATTTCCACGAGCCGGTTAACCTGGGTAATCCGCGCGAGATGACGATCAATCAGTTTGCCGACGAAATCATTCGCATCACCGGAACAAAATCGGCAATTGAATACAGGGCGTTGCCCGTCGATGACCCTAGAGTGCGCCAACCGAATATTGCCCGCGCAAAAGAAGTTCTCGGTTGGCAACCGCGCGTGGATTTCGAAGAAGGAATCAAGGCCACGATAGAATATTTTCGGAAGTCGTTGGCTTCGCCGCGTTGAACCGTAAAGCGTTAAATCGTTGCATTGGGTCATGATTCACGAATCTCGAATAACGAAGGTTGCCTGCGCTTGCGCAAAATTTTACTGGCATTTGTCGCTATTTAGATGTGAATTGTGCCATGGTTAAGCGCGCGCTTTGCGTCGCCCTGGGTTTGCTCGGCGCTTTGTTGCCGGCTGTTGCGCAACAGCCGCATCATTCGACTAAACGCGAACAGTTGCGCTCCGCTGGCGCACCAAATCCCTCTTTGTCGCTGAATCTTTATCGGCCGAAAGTTTGGAGCGCGGCCGAGAGTTCACTTCTGCTTCATAACGGCTCGGTGCCGCTTTGGTTGGACGGCCCGGGATTAAATAACGGGATCGGCTGGCCCCAGCTACGGCTTCGCGAGTTCGTGGGTTCAGTTGGGATTCACGCCGGCAGATTTCTTGCCGGCTGAATTGCTCAGCGGTGCCCAGCCACCGGCACAAAGGCCGAGTGCTGGCCGGAGCCATGGTACGGATGGAAAGGATCTTGGGGCAGACGCAAAAGATTCGCCCGACGAGATGCTGAGCTCATCAGGGAATCCGATCTATTCCGGTGGCGAAGTGGGCTTCTTATACGGCCGATGGAGCGGGAAAGGCGGTGGCGACATGTGGCAGAGCTACATCGAAGGAACGGTCGGTAATGACAAATTTCAGATCACAGCCGGCGCATCATACGAGGAATGGAATCCAAATGGACGCAGCGTCCGGTTTCGTTCGTTCGCAGCTCCAAGATAGCCGCACGCGCCGCTCTGCGTTCGAAAGCGAATAACTCCACGCTACGATGTTAAGATCGTCAATATTCTTGCCTCCGGATTGCACAGCGCAGGCGTTGGCCGATTTCGAGAGGCTCGTCATCGAAGGCGGCGCAGTTAATCCGAAAGGCTTGGCGCAAAGGATCCGGAACGCCTCTCGCCTGTTGTTCCTACGGGCGCCAGATGACCAACTCATCGGAGCAGGCGCTCTGAAACACCCCAGACCACAGTATCGGAATAAGGTGTTCGCCGATGCGCGAGCGACCGTGCCGGCAGACGAATACCCTGTTGAGTTGGGTTGGGTCGTTGTGGCTAAATCGTACCAAGGGCGGCGACTCTCGACTCGCATCGTGAGTGAGTTACTTACGTTCGCGAAGAACGAGAACATTTTCGCGACGACCCGGGCAGACGAACGCGTTCTGAGTTTCGCGTTCGACTGTGGATTCAAAATCAACGGGCAACCCTTCCCGAGCGGCAACGGCGACGATCTTGTTCTCTATCTTCGCAACTCGCACGATTATCTACGGTGAAGTGACGAGAAGCATTGCCTTGCCACGCACGCACTGTCATCTAACGATGAAGAGCTGAGCCCAGCGCAATCTCTCAACTTTCTTAGTTCAACCGCCGCAGCGCTCGATGGAATGCCAGGTCGAGCGATCTCAAGCTAAACAAGCAGCGTGCTCTCCTGAGATACGCTGGAAAGTTTCCAATGCCTTGTCAGTCGGTAGATCGCTAGCACCAATGGCGGCTTCAAGTGCCCTAAGTTGTGCGACGCACTGCTCCGCGCTCGAAAGATGAGTCGTAATCTGAAAGCTTTTGTGGAGAGCGCCAGCGACGGTTCCTGATGCCGATAACAGGGCAACAATCGAACAGAGAATCCGCCATCCGCCGACAGCCTCCAGCGCACGGCTGCCTCCGATAACCGTGCCACCGGCAAGAACAGTGACCAATGCTCCACAGATGATGCTGATGATCAGCAAGAGCGTATCCCAACGACGGGTCCGAGCGTAATAACGCTCAGCTCGCCGCAAGGCATCGCGCACCGTGTTGAGTAACTCACCTCGCTGTTGAGACTTGGCGGCGGACATAATGTAGAGACGCGTGCTTAGAAAGATATAAGCCAAGGACAGGGTTCATGACAAGCGCTCGCCATTACTCCGATCACGCGCCCTTGGCTTCATCGATTGGTTACGCTGGGCTTGCTCTTGGCGTTTCGGATTATCCTGAGCATTTAAAGTGGGTGAGCTCCGAAGCGCCAATCAAACCGTAAGCTCCGGTCGCGCGCACGGCCGTTGCTATCACGTTTCCCCAGCCTTGAATGCAATTGGAAAAAAAGCTTGGCGAACGGGTGACCTCCGGATAAACAAGGAGTTGAAACTTAACTCAACCGAAAGGATTACCCATGCTCTGGACTATAATCGTCATACTGGTAGTACTCTGGCTCCTTGGCTTCATTGGTCACATTGGGGGCGGTTTGATCCATCTCCTGCTCGTCATTGCGGTCATCGTGTTGATTATTAACCTGATTCAGGGAAGACGAGGAGTTTAACCGACTATTCTTTTCTTCGAATTCCCAGGAAGCCTCAAGAATCGCCACGTCAGGTTTAACTGCGATGCGGTTAGCGAATGAAGCCCGCGTAAATCCACAAGGCGTCCATGGCAAGCATCGCTGCGA
This sequence comes from uncultured Verrucomicrobiae bacterium, assembly GCA_963840135.1. GTDB lineage: Bacteria > Verrucomicrobiota > Verrucomicrobiia > Chthoniobacterales > UBA10450 > Udaeobacter. The sequence continues at coordinate 72,018 of CAWIXX010000013.1, forward strand.
GTTGGAGTCTTTTAATCATCTGAAACCCGGATAGTACGACGTCCCGGCATCAGCTGTATCAAATGGTTAGATGTCGGCACGTGGACTTCGCTGAGCAGCTAAAAATACCCCTACGCTCGGCGGCGCCGCCAGCAAGAGAGCCGCGACAAACTGCTGAGTGGCTCGCGTAATGTCCAATACATGCGGCGAGCGTAAAATTAGCGGAAGGCGAAGTGCAAGGCCAACAACGTATGAGGCCACCAAAAACCAGCGAGCCCAACGCTGACCACGCCACATGGCGTAAAGGAGCGCCGCTACGGTGCACAAACCTAGGATTGTGCCGGTGAAGAACGGGATACTTTCGCTTGCAGCCGGGAGAACGACGAAGAAAAGGCCCCCCAGCAACGTGATAACGATGATGGTCAAGACTATGCGGCGACCGCGATCTAGCGAACTCATACGATGAGCGACATGATCCTTGAACATCTAACGAGAACAAGATCAGCGACCGCGCCCGGGAGCGTGGGTGGCTGCAAGGTGGACGCATTAACTACACCAGAGTTAAACATCGGAGCGGGAGCGCGGTTCGCTGTATCGCTTGGTTAGGCGACGGTTTCATTCTTCACCATCAAAATAATCCAGCGCCTCTGAGCGGACATACCTGCGCTCGGGGAACGGCACACCCCACTTATTGCTGTCGGGGTGATAGTATGTATCGCCAATTGGATTGTCCGCCACGACGTAAAGGATCATGTCTTCTGCAGTGTCATTGGTGATCTGGTGTGGTTCACCCGGCTTGAAAATGAATGCGTCGCCAGCCTCAATCGGAGTAGTCCCATCTTTGTGGCGAACGACGCCGCTGCCTGAAATCACATGATAGAACTCCCACTGTGCGCTATGCGAATGATACAGATAGGGAGCCTTCCCCGGCGGAATACGCAAAATCTCCACATCAAAGGGATGCCGCTCGTTGAGGTCGGTGGACTCGGGCTTGCGTCCCAGCTCCATGGAAACATTTTTGCTCGCGCCGACGAACTTTTCCTTCGGTGACGACCAAGTAAGCTCAACTATCTTTGTTGTATTGACCTTGTGCACAAGCGAAGTCGCCTAACTATAATGGACAAGTCACCTCGCGCGTGGCAACGGAAAATCCCACACCATTAGACTGCATGTGCAATCTATTTCCTGCCGTTCCAAGGGAGAAACGGTCAAAAAGCTGCATATCGAGAATTGTGCCCAGTTCTTCGCCACTTGGGAAACAGAATGCATCAATCTTTTCGATTGAAATTACGCGGCGATCCTTACTACCATCGCCGCAACCACGAGGGGAGTTCCTGCTGGCCGAAGTCGTTTCAACGGATTAATACCAATGTCGGCTCGAAAATTCGCCGCGGATAAGTTGTTGTGGGAAACGCTGGGACGCTGGAAACGTTCAAGCCCTGAATTGGATCGCATTCAATTCCTGAAGACCGTGCCGTTCTTCGACCGGCTCTCGAATCGGCAGCTCAAACGTGTCTCCGATATCATGTTTGAACGCACCTATGAGGCCGATGAGACAATTTTTGAGGAAGGACAACCGGGAGCGGCGCTCTTTCTAATTTTGGACGGCAAAGTGGCAATCGAAATCTATCGCGAAACCAGCACCACGCGTCTGGCTGTTTTGGAAACTGGCGCCTTCTTCGGCGAGATGGCGTTGCTCGATGACACGGCGCGTTCCGCCAATGCGCGGGCCTTGGAACGCACTCGGGCGCTGGCGCTTTATCGCAACGACCTTAACGAATTCGTTCATCGGCATCCGAAAACTGCCTGCCAGATTTACCACTCGCTTGCTGGGATGATTGGCGATCGCCTTCGTTTGACCAATGAACTAGTGCAGATGAAAACTCCTGCCGACATGGCCTAGGGATGAGCAACGGGCAGGACTTCGAAGAGAAAGAACGAGAGCGAAAGGTTCGGCGCACAGTCTTTTATCTGATATTTGCCGGGCTGGTCCTGATGGTGGGAGGGTTCCTGATCTGGAAGTTAAGCGGTCTGATTCTGCCGATCATAGTGGGCGCGTTACTGGCCTTCGTGTTCCGCCCGGTGAAAGATCGCTTTAGGATCCGATGGTTGCCTCACGAGCTTCAGGTTCTGTGTTCCTTCGCAGCCATTGGTCTGGCCCTGTTTTTCGCCTTCAATACTCTGCGCAAACACATTCCCGACGAAGAACAGAAACTCGAATTTAAGGTCCGCCTGAAATACAAACTGAACGAAAGATACCGGCAACTGATGGCGAAATTACCGGAAAGAAAATCAAACGCGGTGACGCCGTTGATCGAAAAAGAAGTCGGCCCGCTGATGGATAAGGTCAATCAGGCACTCGCACTTGATCCAAAGGAACGCGATCTGTTCCTGAAATATGCCGCGGGATACAACGGCAAACCACCCATTGAGAATAAATTCGTTGATTACTTTTGGGCGAACCAAAAGACCGGGAAATATGTAATTCCCGAAAAGACTCCCGCGGGAGCGGCGCAGCCTGCGGCCCCGGTTGCAGCCGCTCCGGCTCAGGCCCCACCTGCTACCGAGGGCGCGAGCTTGGAGAATAAATTATCCGCGTGGATGCTGGCTCCCTTGATTTTTATCTTTCTCGGTTTCGATAACGGGCAAATACGCCGCTTCTTTATCAGTCTCGTCCCCAATCGTTACTTCGAGTTGTCGCTCACGGTCCTTGACGAACTCGACGACGCTATCGGCAGGTATTTACGCGGGACATTGCTGGAATGTTTTCTGGTTGGCTTGGCTCTTACAGTGGGATTGGTTCTCCTTGGGATTCCCCTGGGGATCGCCGTCGCGATTGGCGTGGTTTCCGGACTTCTGAACGCCATTCCGTTTCTGGGAACGGTCATCGCTCTGGTGATTGGGGTTGGTTATGCTTTGATCGCGGAGAACGTGACGCCGCTAATTCCCGGTCTGAATCCGAATGATCTGGCGCTGTATGTGCTGATCCTGGTCGTGATTGTGCATGTACTGGACGATGTTGTTTTTCAGCCCTTTGTCCTTGGCAGCGCAGCGAACGTTCATCCGCTCGTGGTTGTTATCGCGATTATCAGCGGCTCTCTCATCATGGGCTTGTGGGGCATGTTATTCGCTATTCCAACGGTGGTCGTGGTCAAAACTGCGGTCGCGACCTTCTTTAAGGAACTGAAAGATTATCGCATTATTTGACGGCGGCTTGAAAATCGATCGAAGCCATCAGGGCTTGAAAGTTGGTCCGCGTCACTGAGCTTTAAGGGAAATGAAAACGGTCTGGCGCGTCTTCGTTTATCTAAAACGCTATCCGATGCTCGCGAGCGCGACGCTGGCTTGCGCGATCGCGGGCACGCTCATGGTGATCGTTCCCCCTGCGGCAACCAAATATATTCTTGATAACGTCATCACCCGTCACCAGCCCGACCGTTTGCTCCCGCTGCTTATTCTCGTGGCTTTCGCCATGTTGCTTCAGCGAGGCTTGGACTATCTCCGCCTGTTGTTCAACAACACGTTCGAGCAAAAAGTCATTTTCGATCTGCGCCGCGATCTGTATTCACACATTCAAACTCTCCCGTTGCGCTGGTTCGATAATCGCGCCACCGGCGATCTGATGACGCGGATTCTGGAGGACGTCGGCTCGGTCGAGCGCGTCCTGATTGACGGCATCGAGAAAGGCACCGTGGCGGTATTGCAGATCGCGGTGGTGGTGGCGGGCATGTTTTACCTCAGCACAAAACTGACGCTTGTCGCGCTCACGCCGGTGCCGTTCATGGCAGGCGGTGCGCTTTGGTATACGCTCACGGCGCATCGGCGATACAGGCTGCACCGCCGCGCCGCTTCGGCCATGAATTCGCTTCTGCACGACAATCTCTCCGGCATTCGTCAGATCAAAGGTTTTGTACGCGAGTCTGAGGAAGATCGTCGATTCAACGAAGAGAGTGACGAGTTGCGGCGCGCCAGCCTCGTCGTCACCCGGGTGTGGGCACTTTATCATTCTTCAATGTATTTGTTCGGCTCGCTCGGCGTGCTGCTGGTGGTAGCCGTGGGGGCGCGCGGTATTTTATCGGGCGCTATGCAGTTGGGCGATCTTGGCGCTTTTCTTGTGCTCGCGAGTTTTCTCTACGAACCAATAGGGAAACTGCATGAACTCAATCAACTGATGCAGGCAGGACGGGCCGCGGGTGAACGCGTCTTCGAAATTCTCGATTCAGCGGGCGAGCCGGAGGGTGGCAAAAGCTTTACTGAGACAGTGCGCGGCGAGATTGAGTTCCGGCACGTTAATTTCAGCTATTCAGGAGAGCTGCCGACGCTGAGTGACACTTCATTTCACGTACGGCCAGGTGAGACGGTCGCGCTTGTCGGCACCACCGGCGCTGGAAAATCCACAGTGATCAATCTGCTCACCCGCTTCTACGAGTTCGACAGTGGCGAGATTTTGATCGACGGAAGTCCGATTCGTGATTTCAGCATCCGCGCGTTGAGGCAACAGATCGGGATGGTGACCCAGGAATGCTTTTTGTTTAACGGCACCATCCGCGAGAACCTGCAAATCGGGAAGCCTGATGCAACGGATGAAGAATTGCTGGAAGCAGCGGCGGTGGCAAACGCGCGTCCGTTCATCGATCGGTTGCCCCACGGATTGAGCAGCGTGGTAGGGGAGCGCGGAGTAAAGCTGAGTGTGGGCGAAAAGCAGCGACTTTCGATTGCGCGGGCGCTATTGAAGGATCCGCCAATTCTCATTCTGGATGAAGCTACGGCGAGTGTGGACACGACGACGGAGCGACTCATTCAGGAAGCGCTGGAGACTCTGATGTTCGACCGCACTTCCATTGTAATTGCGCACCGGCTTTCCACTGTCGTGCACGCAGATCAGATTCTCGTGCTTGATCACGGCCATATCGTCGAGCGCGGAACCCATGAGCAATTGCTTGCGCTTGGTCGGAAATACGCGCGGTTGTGCGAACAGAGTTTACTCGAAACGCCGGAAAGCGAGCCAACGATCGCCGGACGTCATTCCGGCGAAAGCGTGGAGCAATAATTTGTTTCACACCTTCCTGCGTGTCGCATTCCTGGCGCTGCTTGTTTGTCTTTCCTCATGCGAGGGCGATCCGTTTGATTCCGATTCGAAGGAGATTGCGCATGGCTATCGCTTGAAACTTATCGGTAATCCCAGCTCAATTTGCTTTCGTAGCGCCGTATGACACCGGCGGTCTTATCATAGATGAGATCGGTTGGCGAAAGCCATTCATCCTTGCCCGGGCTTCTGGATCTCAATACTGGGACAGGATTAATACTGATCGTGCCGAACACATTCGCATCAGTGACGCGCAGCGCAGGTCAGATCCAGATTTACGATCCATCCCCATCGAAAGCGCGGACATCGCATGGAATCATCTCAAACGACACAAACGAATATGGTGATGACGCTGGCAACTCAGAGTAAGCGCCGTTTGCGTCTTTCTGCTGGGCCCCCGACGAGAAGATCAAAGGCAGTCGTTAGGCCGGATATCCCAAATCCCAAACTCAAGTTCCAAACCCACCCGATGCTCCAATGACCAAAATAGAATGCGTGTTGTCGAGTTGCTTTGAGATTTCGAGCTTGAAATTTGTCTGGGATTTGAGTTTTGGAACTTGGACATGGCTATCGCACCGCGCCTGATCAGTCTCAATCTTGGGTCCCAGACCATTGGCCTGGCAGAATTCCGCGTCCAGGCTCACGGTGGCCTGGTCTTACTGGACTATCGCTTACGCGAGGTTGCGACTGACCCGACCAGCGAGGAGATGCGGCGGGCGCGAAATCGCGGTCGCTGTGCGCGAAATGATGAGCGAGCTCCACATTAAACACGGCGCTGTGAATTACGCCTTACCCGCGCAATCGGTTTTTGCGCGCTTTGTTAAACTGCCCGGCCTTGAACAGGAAAAGTTGGAGAAAATCATCGCGTTCGAGGCACAGCAAAATGTTCCATTCCCGATCGACGACGTGGTTTGGGATTACCAGGTGGTCGGAGGCGGCCTGGAGGAACAGATTCAAGTGATCCTGGTCGCGATCAAAGTTGATTTGCTCGACGACATCAACGGAGGAGTCGAAGAAACCGGCCTGCATACCTCCACCATCGATGAGGCGCCGATGGCACTCTACAATGCGTTTCGTTATAGCTACCCGAATGTGAACGAGTGCTCGCTGCTCGTGGATATCGGGGCGCGCACTACCAATGTTCTCTTCATCGAGCCTCGAAGAATTTTCTCCCGCAGTCTTCCCATTGGCGGCAGCACGATCACCGCAGCAATTGCCAGGGAATTTGGCGAATCCTTTGAGGCCGCAGAAACTCGCAAGAAGCGAGATGCCTTTGTGGGCCTGGGAGGCGCTTACGCCGAGCCTTCAGACCACGACCTTGCCCGCGTCTCCAAACTGGCGCGAAGCACCATGACCCGACTGCACGCAGAGTTGATGCGCTCGATCAGTCATTATCGGGCGCAACAGAAGGGAAGTCGGCCGGACCGCATCTTTCTTTGCGGCGGTGCCGTGGGTATGCCTTACATGCGCGAGTTTTTTCACGAGAAATTCCAATTGCCGATCGAGTTTTTTAATCCGCTTCGAAACGTAGCCGTATCGGAAGCGGCCTCGGCGTCGGGTGTCGCGCACTCCGCGCATCTTCTTGGCGAATTGGTCGGTCTGGCGCTGCGCAGCGTGACGGCCTGTCCAATGGAGCTTAGCCTGCTTCCGGCAAGCGTTGTTCGAAGGCAGGAATTGGAACGGCGCCGGCCATTCTTCATTGCCGCGGCCGCGTGCGTGGTCCTCGCCATGCTGGGCTGGTCGATCTATTACACGCGAGCGGCGCAGGTAACGCGAGAAACTGCTGAGCTGGTCCAGCAAAAGAACGTCTCCATGCGAGGCGCAGAAACGCAGCTTGATAAACTCAAAAAACAGATCACCTCGCTCGACAGCGTCGCTACTCCGCTTATTAGCGCCATCAATGATCGCGACTTCTGGCCGCAAATTCTTGAAGATTTAAACGCGCGCCTGCCTGAGGCTGACATCTGGATCACCGAGCTCGGGGCGACCTCGGGTGGAAAACTTCTGGGCGCAGGTGAAAAACGCACCGGAGAAACTGTGCCTGTGCCTCCTCAGCCAGTTTCTGGAGCGGCAGCGAAAACTGTGGCCGCCGGCGCGAAGTCGATCGATGGCATCCTGGTGCGCGGTCTTTACCTCTATAATCCGAAACAGCAGGAAATCGTCGTCGATTACTTACGCAACCTGGCGAGCTCGCCGTTTTTCGTTGTCGATCCAAAAACTCCCGAGCGCGTGATCAAGTCGAACTCCGTGCCAAACGACACCGAGTGGGCGTTCCCTTACGAACTCCAGCTCACACTGCGCAAACCAGTGAAATTGCCATGAAAATCAAACCACGGATTTCCCGGATAACACGGGCGTTTACACAATGACGAATGACGAAACAAACAGCAACAGATTGTAGGGCGTCTGGGTCAGACGCCGTGACGTTTCTGCAATTATCCGTGCCATCCGTGTAATCCGTGGTTAATGCGATGAAGTTGTGGTTCCAACAAAACAGGGCGCTCGGGACACTTCTGATTGTCTTTGGAATCTCCGCGTTATTTGCCGGAGTTCTTCTTTATTGGAGATGGACGACTTGGCGCGATGCCAGGCAAACGTTCGATCAGGCGGCAGCAGAGAGGAGTCGTCTCGAACACCTCGATCCTTTTCCCAATGACGCGAATTATCGGAAACTGCAGGGTTACCTCGATCGATACAGCACTGCGCTGGACAAATTCAAAGACGAACTAAAAAACGGCGTTGTTCCGGCGCCACCGCTCGCGCCCAACGAATTTCAATCGCATCTGCGTCAGGCGACAGTTGCCACGCTGAACAGGGCACAGACTAACAATGTAAAACTTCCGGATAAATTTGATCTGGGCTTTGATGAGTTCGCCACGGGGTTGCCAGACACGGCTGTGGCGCCACTGCTTGGGCAGGAACTTTCTCAAGTCCAGATGCTCATAAACATTCTACTGGACGCCAAGGTGGACAGCGTAACCTCTTTTCATCGGACGCCGTTGCCCGAAGAACGGAAGTCTTTGTCGACTCCGACACCGTCTCCAGCCGCCGGACGAACGGCCACAGCAACCAAAACAAGCACGCCGCCGCCAACTTCACTGCAGCGAAATATTGTCGATCTGACCTTTAAAGCCACACCTGCTGCAGCGCGCAAAGTCTTGAACGAAATCGCAAATTCCAGCGGACAATTCTTCATTATTCGCACTCTGTATGTGCACAACGAAAAGGACAAAGGCCCTTCGCGCCAAAGAACCGAGCCAACTCCGCCTCAAGCACCGCAGACGGCTTCGCCCCAGCCGGGTGCAGCTGCGCCGCTAAATTTCATCGTGGGCAACGAGCACATCGAAGTCTCAGCCACGATCGAAATGCTGAGATTTGGCTCTTAACCACGAATGGAGATTCTCCAATTTTTAACCACGAATTACACAGATAACACGGATGAGACATGATTCATGAAGAGTTAAGCGGAGAAATTATCGGTGCCGCTATGGAAGTGCTCAATGAGTTAAAACCGGGGCTAGATGAGAAGCTCTACGAACCGCGATGACCATCGAACTGAAGCACCTCGGACACGGCGTATCGGTCCAAAGTTCGTTTCCGGTCTTTTACCACGGCGAATTAATCGGTACTCTCGATTCCTGATCTGATTGTCGATCCCAAAGTGGTTTCCTGCTTCACGGACACGCATGTCGCGCAAATGATTGGGTATTTAAACATCACGCGTTTGGACCTGGCTCTTCTCATTAATTTTAAGAATGCCCGTCTCGAATGGAAACGCGTGTTGCGCGCGCAAGAACCAGACGAAGATGACAACCCTGACCTTCACGTTTGAGTTTCTTATCTGTGCGATCTGTGTAATCAGTGGTTCCCGATTTTCTTCGTGCTTATTCGTGTCCATTTGTGGTTAAATGCGCGCCGTGGTGATTAAGCATGGTGAAGACCGACTGGATTAAGGCGCATTACGATCGGGTCGCGCTTATTGCCGCTGGGATAATCCTTTTCCTGTCAGCCATCTCCATTTGGTGGAACGCCATTCAGTTTGGGAATCGTTTGGTGGCGCAGCCCGGGCCGCCGCTGAAAAACGCGTCACCGCCGCCCGTAGCAACGGAGCTCGATCGCGCCGCGGCGCGTCTTCAGCATCCTTCGCAATGGAAATCCAGTACTCGCTCCGGACTTTTTGTTCCGGAAAAACATTTTATCGGCGCTAATGGATTCCCCGCGACCCTACAAAACACGCAGGTCCATGCGCCTGTCCCCAATGATTGGATAGAAAAATTTGGTTTACCGATCCAGGACGCCGACGTTCTCGAGCAAGATCCTGACAGCGATGGATTCACTAATCTGGACGAGTGGCAGGGAGGCACCGATCCAACGAACAAGGATTCGCATCCGGATTATCTTACAAAACTACATTTGGTATCCGCAACTGAGGAACCGTTCCGATTCATTTTTTCATCGTGGGTCGGCGGGACCTTCGCGCTTAACACGATTGATCAAAGCGAACCGACGCAATTTTTAAAGATAGGCGACGTTATCGGCGGCACTGACTTTAAGATCGTTAAGTTCACCGAAAAACACGAACGCAATCAGTACGGCACCAGGGTTGACGTTTCACAATTGCTCCTCGAACACAAAAACACCCATGCGCAAGTCACGTTGGTGAAGGAAAAGGTCGCTACCTCGCCGCAATCCGTGGCCACTTTCGTCTATACCTGGGGCGGGCGCCGGGAATTCGAAGTGCGCAAAGACCAGGAATTTCCCATCGCCACGGCTCAGGGCAATCGGACATACAAGCTCCTCGACGTACAGCCGGCCCGGGCTGTGGTCGTGAACACGCAAAACGTGGGTGCGCCGATCGAGATCGGCTTCGCTAGCCCCTGAGAATCTTTAACCACGAATCGACACGAATGTACACGAATCTTGTAGGGCGTCTGTGTCAGACGCCAAGGAATCTTCCCCACCTTCGTGTCCATTCGTGGTTCGTCTTAAGAAATTGTCCTTGAACCCCGTAGAAGAGATCAAGTAAAAGCGCCTCAATGTGAGGCCGGACCGGGCCGTGAGGTTTATGAAAATCACCCAGAACGTAGCAACCTTTGCAGTCCCGGCATTGTTAACACCCTGGCGGGAAAAGCGACGCGAGGACGCGTGCGCACGCCGAAAGTCCAGCGGCTGCTGGATAAAACAGGGTGGCGCTCATTATCCATTTCGCACGAAGTGCTTTGGAGTGCGATGCGTCTTCGCATCGCTTTTTGGGTTGGTTCTCATTTCTTCAACAACTTTTGCGCAAACGCCGACGCCTACAGCGACAGGCACGCCAAGTCCTACAGCAACGGCATCGCCAAGTCCCACTGCGACGGAATGCCCGAGGCCGACACCGGGGACGTGTGTATCGTATGAAGCGGAGTCGGACAACAACACGCTGACGGGAAGCGCCTTTGTTCTAAGCTGCCCGACGTGCTCCGGCGGAGAAAAGGTGGGCTACGTCGGCAACAACTCTGGTACTCTCCAGTTCAACGCTATTGGTATTGTTGTACCGGGCAGGCACAGCGTGACGATCTCCTACACCAACGGAGACGCGGTGCGCTACGCCCTTCTGAGCGTGAATGGCAATCAAGGATTCCCTTTGACCTTTCCGTCTACTGGCTCGTTTCAGACTGTGGGGTCAATACAGACGACCGTCGTTTTGAACACCGGCTGCAACACGCTTGAGTTCTACAATCCGATCGTTGGTAGCTGGGCCCCGGATTTCGATCGGATCCAATTCAACTGCCCGACGTCGTATTTGGGCAACATCAGTACCCGCAGCTTCGTACAGACTGGCAATGACGTAATGATTGGCGGTTTCATGGTGCACGGGAATCAACCAAAGAACGTGATCATTCGCGCTATTGGCCCGGAGCTCAGCCAGTTTGGCGTTCCGAATTTTTTGGCTGATCCGACATTGGAGCTGCACAATGGCAACGGGGCTCTGATTGCCTCAAATGACGACTGGCAGACCAATCAAGCCCAGGAAATTCAGAATAGCGGTCACGCTCCGGAGGACCCGCATGAATCTGCGATTATCGCAAACCTGCCACCGGATGATTACACCGCGATTGTACGTGGTGTAAACCGCACGACGGGAGTCGCTCTTGTGGAAGTGTACGATCTCAGCCCCAGCCTTCAGTCAATTCTAAGCAATATTAGTACTCGTAGTCTTGTTGAGACTGGCGATGACGTGATGATTGGCGGGTTCATCGTACAAGGGACTCAACCAAAGGACGTGATCATACGTGCCATTGGCCCTGAGCTCAGCCAGTTTGGCGTTCCGGATTTTTTGGCTGATCCGACATTGGAACTGCACAATGGCACCGGGGCTTTGATTGCCTCTAACAACAACTGGCAACACACGATCATCGGCGGCATCATCACCGACGACCAAGTTCAGAACATTCAGAACAGCGGCCACGCTCCGGCGGACGCGAGCGAATCGGCGATAATCGCAAACCTCCCACCGGGTAACTACACCGCCGTCGTGCGCGGGGTAAACAACACCACCGGAGTTGCGCTCGTGGAAGTGTACGACCTGGATTAGATCATAGGGAAAACCACGGATTTGAAACTCACTCGCTACCCGCGCCTCGCTCGCCGCTACCCGTCGCGGCTTTTCTTTCGTCTCGCTGTTCCCACAGCTCGGCTCGCGGATCACGCGGATGGGGAAGTTGGACAGGATGAACAGAATCGAGGAAAGGGATTTCCGAGATAGAAGGTAAGCTGCGAGGGTAGCAGTGGGCGACCGCGGGGAGGGAGCGAGTTTCAATTTTGGCGACTCATCTTGTTAACTCTGTAAATTCTGTCTAAGTCTCTGCGTCCTCGTTCGGCATTTCCCAACATCCGTTTAATCGAGGTTCTCAAACTGTTCCTCCTTCGTGTCCATTCGTAGTTAAATCCAAAAAATCGTAAGAATTTTCGCTTGCACTGAAGCGAGCACATCCACTACAAGCTCGTAGATGTGCAGCGAACCAAAGCCGTAATCGTGAACACGCAAAAACCAAATGCGCGGATCGAGATCGGTTTTGCGCCGCCTTAACCACCATGAAAATCACTCTCCATAACTCCTCCTATGAAAACTACCCCGCAATCTGTCCGTTGTAGAGGCAGCCGTGACGGCTGCAATCCGTTAGGTAATCAACAGAAGGAAACGAAGTTAGAGAAGGTTCGACTCTTCGCTTCCTTTGTTATCTTCTTTTTCATTCTCGCTGGCCTTTCGCTTGTGTGCGCGTCGAGCTTTGCCCAAACCCCGGACAACGTTGCCGAGCGTGAAGTGCAGCGGCGTCAGGCTGGCATATCGCAAGGCGAAGCGGCCCTGGCACGGGGGCAGGCTGCGATGAAAGCAAAAGACTATGGCGCCGCCCACGAAGAATTCAGGACTGCAGTCATGAATCTGCCCGACGCAGTCGTTTCAGGAAAAGCGCACGACGAAGCAGTCGAAGGCTTTTGTAAGAGCGGCGTTGTTTTGGCAGAAGCGCGAATTGCTGAAGGAAGATATGCCGATGCGGAGGCAATCCTTGGCGAACTTTTGAGTGACCGCTACGATCCCAAGTGTCGTGCGGCCCAGGAACTCTACGCGCACCTGCGGCAGCCCGGTTATTTTAATAAAACGATGAGCCCGACCTTCATCGAAAAAGTCGAGCAAGTGAAACAACTGTTCACCGAGGCAGACGGTTTTTACCAGTCCGGCCGGTACGATCTGGCAATGAAACGATATGACCAGGTGCTGGCTCTGGATCCGTACAACACCGCGGCGCGCAAAGGCCAGGAAAAGATCAATAACACCAAATATCGTTACGGCGAGCAAGCTTATAACGAAACACGATCGCGTCAGTTGTGGCAGGTGCAAAAAGGATGGGAACAACCAGTCCGCCGCTACGGCGCGACGGGCGAGCCGGCCAAGTTTGGCATTCAGAAAAACTTGACCGACACAGCCAGAATAAACAACAAGCTAAACACAATAGTTATTCCGCGTGTTGAATTTCGCGACGCTACTCTTCGCGAGGCAGTCAATTTTCTCCGGGAACAAGCAGTGGAAAACGATCCTGCCACTGAAGGAGAGAGAGGGATCAATATCGTGTTACCTCCTTCGGTCGGGCTTCAACGCCCGCCGCCGCCGCCCGCCGGCGCTTCTCCAGCACCTGCAGGCGCTACTGCGCCTGGCACAGCACCGGCTGGCACGCCTCCCGTTGGTGCTGGTCAGGCAGTCGCTCTTCCCCCAGCACCTCCAGCCGAGAGGGGGAGCATAACGATCGAGTTGAATCACATTCCGCTCGGGGAAGCACTGCGCTACATCGCAAATCAGGCTGGGTTGAAGGTAAAAGTCGAGCCGTATGCCGTTTCCCTCGTCCCCAGAACTGAACAGAGCGGTGATCTTCTCGTTAAGAGGTATCGCGTCCCGCCCGAGTTCTTCGGAGGTCCACTTGATGTGGGCTATTATATCGAAGGCGGCTTGGGAGCAGCCCAGGGGGGCGCGGGTGGGTCGGCACAGCCTGCACCCTTGGCTGAGAACATCATACAGAAGGAGGCGGTGAGTTATCAGACCGCCTCCGGAGTGGGCACCGGCGCGGGAGCTACGAGCCAGTCAAATCTCGTGCAGGGAACCAGCACTACCAGGCAACACTTATTGAACGACCGTCAACTCGTTGGTCGAGCCGACGCCAAAACGATGTTACAGAGTATGGGCGTTCAATTCCCCGTCGTTACTCTGCCAGATGGCCGCGCCGACGCCGCCAGCGCGACATTCTGGCCGCACAGCGGTGTGTTGATCGTTCGCAACACGCAAGACAATTTGGACATGGTCGATGCATTAGTTGACCAGGCCAATGCGTCGCAGCCCAAGCAAGTCGAGATCGAATCGAAGTTTGTCGAGATCAACCAGAACAATCTTAAAGAACTTGGCTTCGATTGGCTGCTGGGCCCCTTTAGTCTAAACGGGAAGGTCTTCGGTTCCGGTGGAACCGCGGGAAACGGTGTACCGGTGAATCCCGCGAATTTTCCTTTCGTTAATCCTGTGACGAACCAACCCATCGGTCAGAATCCGGTTACGTCCGGAAACCGCAGCGGCGATTTTGCAATTAGTGCAAATGCGCTGGATGCACTTTTAGTTCCGGGTCTTGGGCAAGTCGCCGGCGCTGCCCCGGGAATCTTTGGTTTGGCCGGGGTCTTCACCAATCCACAATTTCAGGTTGTGATCCGCGCGCTGAACGAGAAAAAGGGCATCGATTTGCTTTCTGCGCCGAGGGTGACCACCAAGAGTGGCCAGCGAGCCATCATCGAAATCGTTAGAGAATTTCGTTACCCGAAGACATACACTCAGCCGCAGGTTCCGCAGATCGGCAGTAGCACGACGGTTGTCAATGGAGTGGTGCCCGTAGTCGTCACACCAACGACACCTCAAGATTGGGAGACCCGCAACACAGGGGTCACTTTGGAAGTAGAGCCGGTAGTGGGAGAGGACGCGACAACGATAGATCTGAACCTGGTCCCGCAGGTCGTGGAGTTCGAAGGCTTCATCAATTACGGCAGCCCTATTAATGCGGTGGGCGTCAATACCGTTGGGGGGGCCAACGGGATATCGGTTTCCACGCCCGTTCTACTCACGCAGAACGTGATCAACCAGCCCGTGTTCAGCACGCGCAAGGTTACCACCAGTGTCAGCGTCTATGACGGGCAAACCGTCGTGCTCGGGGGATTGATGCGCGAAGACGTCCAAAAGGTCGAAGATAAAACTCCGATTATTGGCGACATTCCGCTCATCGGCAGAGCCTTTCGCACAAATGTCGATCAGCACATTAAAAAGAACCTGGTTATTTTCGTGACCGCACGCGTAATCACACCGGCCGGCCTCGCATTCAACAATGAGGAAGAAGAGGAGGAGGGCTTGCTACCGCCTGCTTTGCCCGAAGTGCCTGCGTACAAGAAGTAGGGCTAACCACGAATTAACACTAATAGACACGAACCAAAGAAGGAGAACCACGGATTGCACGGATTACACGAATAAGAACGTAAAAGCGATGCTGGGTCGCAGTACCGACGGCTCTTTAAGCGTCCCGATTTCAACTCTATGAAATCTCTGTCTATCCGTGACATCCGAGTAATTCGTGGTCGCCTGCTTCTTACAAATTAGTGTCCATTCGTGGTTGAGTGGCACCCCAAAAAAAAGCTAAAAAATAAGTATTGACTTAATCTGTGAACAATGAGATAACCCGCGCCACTCTTAACAAACCCCTATGAAACTAAATAAAATAAATAAAACCTCCTCAGCATTTACCCTTATTGAACTACTCGTCGTTATTGCCATCATCGCCATTCTGGCCGCATTGGCCGTGCCCGCGCTCACCTCGGCCCTGGCCAAGGCTCAAATGAGCGGCACCATGAACAACGCCCGCCAGCTGTATTTGGCTCAATTCCAAATGGCTAACGACGGCACGTCGACAGGCGACGCTACGTTGGCGTGGCCGGGCGATCTCGCAGCACCCCCGGCGACTTTGGCAGCTTACTGTGACCTTCTGGTTAGCAAAGGTTATCTGAAGGCCGGCGACCTCAGCAAACTTCTGAATGCACCTGGCGCCACCTGTACTGTTACGGCTGGTCCTCCCGTGACTCTTGCTGGAACCAGCGCGCTAAAAGTTTACCCGGTTAAGGACAGCGATCCCGCGATCGCAATCTTTGCCGTTAGCCATAATTATATTTACGACAACGCAATTGTGGGAACGGACGTTCCTTATGGTACGAAGGGCTTCGTAGTGATGCGCAAGGGCGGCGACGGCGCTGTTTTTAAAGGCGGCCAAGCTAAAGACACCGATTGGCCAAATGTCGCGACCTTCCAGAGCTCGGTTGGCCTGAAAACCGGCGACCCTGAAGGAGTTCCGAGCCCTAACGATCCTACCGGCGTATTAAAACTGCCGTAATTCGGTAAAAGATTCAGTTTAATTCAAAGCGCCCTGCTTGGAAAATCCCGGCAGGGCGTTTTTGTTTCGCAGCTTCTGAACAACGAAGTCAAATATCCAATCGTTAGAACTGTCGAGCAGCCAGTCGAATACTGCGCGCAATTTGCGCTAGCCGCTGCGGCTAAGCGGCTATCTACAACCACTCTAGAGAGACATTTCGTTCGTGTGACGGTACGATGACTCGCTTTTTCGGGGGAGCATCGGGGATCGGTTTAACCATCCACCTCCAGCCGATGTTGCCATTTCTATCGAAGGTCCAAGCTCCGCCGCCGCGTTTCCAGATCTCCATCCGCCAGTGATCGGTGTTAGCCGGAATTGCGAACACAAACGTAACTGCTGCCGTAATCATTACCCCGCACAACATTCCAATCAGAAATATGCGTCTCATTTTTCTCATACGCTCAATCGGTGGGCCTCTTCCGGCTACTGCGCATGCGGCAGATTTTGCCGTGCCACTCAGGAGCTGTACCCTCCTCCCTCTTTTGCACTAGTGCTTTTCCCACATTTCCCTTACTAAGGTTCGAGTCGCGGGTCCGCTCAGCGTCAGTGATGGAAGCAGCTTCGATCTGCCAGCGAGAAGCGGGTAACTTTGGTTAAATTCCTGATAGTTCGAAGAGAGTTTCGCATAATTCAATCGCGCCAGCATAAAATCCGGCAGGGCATTTTTGCTTCTTCTCGTTAGCCACCCTAGAAATCCGCACGTCATTTTTGCCTTCAAATCGTATGCTTATTTGCGTTTCTGACACATCTCTTAAGTCTTACTCCGTTATTTGGAACGCAAAGTTCTCAGGAAATATTGATTCGTGCGGTCAATTACTCCGCTTCGCCCCACTTGCGGGGAGAGGATTGAGGTGAGGGGAATGTTTCACTCACTTTTCACAAGCTCCATTGGAGATCACAAGCTCTGGTCGTCCGGATCGCAGTCAATTTGATTTCAATTACGGGAGCGAAACCCTCACCTTAATCTTCTCTCTTTGCTAAAGGGGAGAGGCGAAGATCAAATGACTCGGTCTCATCGCAAGCCATTCAACGCGTCAATGGTTGCACGCGCGATCACAGCGGCGCTCGCGAATCACATAGTGAATAAATGTCGAGCGAGTTCAGTCGAATCCCTCACAACAATTTCTGATTCTTATGAAAATTTTTTTGATTGCATTAGCTGTGCTTGCGTTTGGTGCATCTGCTCTTCAGCACGCCAGGGCAGACGTATCGGTTGATTATTTTTACGATAATCTTTCCGGCGGAAACTGGATTGAAGTTGAAGGTTACGGATACGGCTGGCAGCCCGACCTGGCTGTAAACGATACGAACTGGCGACCATACGCGGACGGTTACTGGGCTTATACGGATGACGGATGGACATGGATCTCGTACGAGGATTTCGGTTGGGCCACTTATCATTATGGCCGCTGGGCGAATCTCTCGGATTATGGATGGGTCTGGTTCCCCGGAGAGGACCTCGATTGGGGCCCAGCGTGGGTCTCGTGGAGGACTGGTGGCGATTATGTCGGCTGGGCGCCTTTGCCGCCACGCGGTCCGGGCGTCGTTTATGAAGGAAGGCCCATTGGCCCTCAAGTGGATATCGAGTTCGATATCGGCCCGGAGTATTACAATTTCTGCGAGGTTCGCTACATCGGTGAACCGGTTCTCCGCAATTACATCGCTCCGCGAGTGCAGAACGTCACCTATATTAATAACACGGTGAACGTCACGAACATCACCGTTCAAAATAATGTGGTCTACAATTATGGTCCGAATTACGAAACGCTAAGCGCGCACTCGAACCGGCCGATTCAGCGGCTCAACATTGAACGGCAGTCGGCAACCAATCTTTCTGCAGCCGCCAAATCCGGCACACTCACCAAAGTGCAGGGGAACAAACTGCTGGTGGCTGCTCCGCCCAAGTTCGCCAAGGCACCTCCATCTGCCAGGCCTCCGGTTGTGAAAACCAAAGTTGCGCAACCGAAGCTCAACCGCGGCTGGGCTGGTGTGCCTAACGAAGCGCAGCTAAAGCAGAAGATTAAGACTGAGAATCCCAAAAACGTTCCTCCGCCAACCCGGGCTGCCGCTCGCGGAGGCGAAAGTCCGCAGCCAGCAGTTGGCGCGAGTCCAGCGGCTCCCGCGCCAGGAGGGGCACCACCAATTTCACCCGGTCCAAAAGACAAACCGGGTCGTGTGCCTCCCGGAGCAAAAGGAACGTCTCCTGGCGCAAGACCGACGCTACCCGAAGCAAAACCGACACCAGCAGGACCACCGGGACGTGTTTCGCCTGCACCAGCTGAGCGGGGCAAAGGCAGAACGGGCGAACCCGGGGGTCGACCTCGACCCGGAGCAACAACCAGACCGGCGGGCGCACCTGTCAGAACACCAATGCAATCTTTCCGTCCGTCGCCGCCACCGCCTGAACAAGGCCAGCCGCAAAGCAGGGTCGGCCCGGCCCCAAAACCTGGGCAGCCCGGCGGCCCCGCAAACGCTCCACAGCAAGGGCGCGGTAAAGTTTTCGGAACTGAGCGTGGCGGGACGCCGCCGCCACAGGGTGGTCCCGGTGCGCGTGAGCGCCGGGGCGGCACAGAGCGAGGACAACCACCCAGCTACGGCCAACCTGGCACGCCACCTGGTGGTGCGGGTGCTGGCGAGGCGCGAGGCGGAAAAGAGCGTGGGCAACCTGGGGCCCATAAACCTCCAACCACGCCGCCTGCCGGTCCAGGTCCGGGCGAAGCGCGAGGCGGACCAGGGAGAGCGCAAGGCGCCTATGGTCAACCACCTGCCGGCCAGCCAAAAGGCGGAGCGCCAGCTGCGGCTGAGCAAGGGCAGGGGAAACCCGCAAAGAAAAAAGGCGAGGGGACTCCACCGCCGAGGCCATAATTATCCGGTGTTTGCCCCTCGTGGCACATTCGCTTCCTCGCACGGTTGAGAACATGAACGACCACAAAAGAACAGAAACGACGGTGGTACGGTCAACGTGGTGTCAACGGCCGCAGAATTTGCTTGCAGAGTGTTGATTAATCTCCGTTCGGATTGTTCCACGACCAAGGGGATGGCGGCTGCACTCGGAGGTTAATTTCGATCAGGAACTGGAAAGAGTCACTCGCGAATCATTGCGCTCTAAAATGCCGAATAATTTGGCACAGTCTTGAGAGGGTGCTACCCCCCAGGTAGAAATCACTTTAGTTTCTATTTCAAAGCGACGTCGCTATTGAACACAGACTTCTTGACCGCCGTGCAGCGAGAAAGCTGATTCACGAGTGCTAATAATCGGCGGATTTCTGGATACAATGCACACGCCGCGGCAAAAGCGCCATCTTCGAAAGTACGCTGCTGAGGGTCTGGCCTGTTTTCTAAAAGCGGGGCGAGTCCGTCCATTATGATGCAATGACCGACGCCCGAATTTTTGAAGGAATCAATGAGCTTGATATAGCGGCGGAGATTCGATTCATTATCGTTGGATAAAGCGGGCGGCTTGGAACTGGTCTTTCGTGCACGTGCAAAAAGGTCTTGGACTAAACTCGATTCTTCAAAGTCCATGTGTTTGCTGCTTTCTTGTGTAGATGATAAATGCTTTACGGATTGTTGAGGACGATTTGCGGGAGTGACTTCCCCGTCCCAACCTTTGCCCTGCCAAGAAATGTCGCATTCTCATTAACCACCAGCCGGGGCGCTTCGATGTCACCACGTAGCGTGCAACCCGTCTGGAGCTCGCAGCATTCAGTCACGAAAATATTGCTCTCCACCGTCCCTCGCACCTTCACCGATTTCGTCCTGATCTCACCGCGTATGCGTGCGTGCTCCCCGATCGTGAGGGTTCCGGTGGAATCGATTGTGCCCTCCACCTCGCCGTCGATGAGCAGTTCGTTCAGGAATTTGACCGAGCCTTTGATCGAAACTCCTCGGGAGAGAAGAGCGCCGGATTGCGTCGGCATGAACGTGCGGTTGGACGCCCCTGGGACGACAGATGATCTGCCCGATTCGTTTGCGGGCGGCGCGGGTTCGGTCTTTCGCGTGAACATGTGCATTCCGTGATTCCTCCGGGTTTGGCCGCGTGGGCAAGCTGGTTAGGTTCGGGCAACCTGACCGCGAACGTCTTTCATCATTCTTCTCCGAGATTGGGCGGCCCAAGTTCTCAAATCAGGGATCGAATGCTATGATTGTACAGTGACAGCCGACGAATACGAAAAGCCGCCGTGCAGTCGCGGTAATGGTCGTTGATGCCGCTTGTTTTCCCTCGCGCGCGCAGGTCCGTGAAATCCGTCAGGCTGCGCAAGGCGCGTTGGGCTGTGCGATTAATGCCGAAAGATCAGGCCCAAGACAAACCCGATTCCGAGTGCCGTGAATACCGCCTTTGTCGGGTTTTTGCGCACGTATTGCTCTGCATCTTTCTGGACTGTCCTGACGCGATCCTTCGCATCATCCCACGCTTGCTCGACCCTGCCGCGCGGTATCCTCCCACGATTGCGCCTGCCGCGGATTTTATATCCTCGGGCCGCTCGACGGGCGCGAGGTCTGCTGCTTTCCAATTCAGACCCAGTTTGTTTTGCTGTATGCTCTTTAGGGGGCATTGCTACATCCCAGGTGATTTGAACTCCGTTCTAAGTAAAAACGGAATTCGCGAGCTGATCGCTCTTATCCAATATGGCGGTTACTACGGCTCCTTAAACTCGCCAGCCTTGCGGAAGCCAAGGAGAACCGTTCGACTCGATGTTCTGAAAGAGCTTGGCGAGTAGATGAATTTCTGGATAAATGGACCGCGAAGTTTAACTCAACTGAAAGAAATACCATGCTCTGGACTATAATTGTTATCCTAGTGGTGCTCTGGCTTCTGGGCTTTATCGGCCACTTTGGCGGCGGTCTGATCCATCTTCTGCTCGTGATTGCCGTCGTTGTGCTTATTATTCAGCTGATTCAAGGCAGACGAGGGCTCTGAGCGAATCCGTTTTTGCCCCGGCAGTATCAACCTTTTCCCACCACAAACTGCAACGCGCGCGGCAGCACCTCAAATGCGATTGGGTCATTGCCGATCAGTTCTCCACTTCGCCGCCGGCGGTCTGCCGATCGCGCCCAACGCTACCGGGCTACGCCGCGCCTTACCGGGCCGCGTAAGTATTACTACGGATTGTTAGCGACAAAGTTTCAGACAATGCGGCGATGTCATTACAAGCGCCCTGTGGCCGAAAAACCGTTCAGGATTCGCTTGTACGACTCGTGCCGTATACAGCTACATCGCCGTTGCTGGACGAAAACATATGATGAGGATTAAACGCGATGACGGACGCAAAGCACGTTTACGAAATTCGGCCTTCTCCATATCGGCGTACCTTTGATCTTATTTCAAATACACTACCCTTCGGGCGCAGTGGCGGCTATATAACGGCTGCCGCGGCTGTGCGCCAAGCGAAGGCGTACTCTGACTCACATTCCGCACTCATTCGCGTTTATGATGACGCGGGCAACATGATCGAGACGCACGAGCACGCGGGCGAGTTCAAAGAACCGTGACTTGCCCGTGCAAAATCGTAGGCATTCCTAACAATTTGGGGCGCGTTTTACAGTCTTCTTGATTTTCATGTTGGCAGCCGATTTTTTTAAGTGAAACGGGACGAAGGACATGTAGTATCTTTGCCCTACCTTGGCATGTTCGATGCTATCTAATTAGCATGAAGGCCTTACCAAAACTCTTAATGCTCTTAGCCGCAGTTGCGATGCTTGCGTTCAGCCACAATGCTAGTGCCCTTACCCTTACTGTCGGTGACAATAAATACTTGGGCCAGATCATCCCTGGCACAGACGGTAATGCTCAGAGAACCGCTTATGTCAATTACATGATTGGCATGAATACTGGCGGGTTTGGTCTGTTCATGAACCAAGTCTTTAACCGATCAAGCAATAACTTTGGTGTCTTGCCCACGGCCGTATTCGCTCTAAACGGTACCGGCACAAATATATCCCTTGGCACCGGTTTATATTCATATCTGTTTGCTCGATACAGCGGTATCAGTTTTGTCTGGTACGTCGGTAATTTATCTGGCAACATCCAAATTCCTCTCGTTACTACCGGTGGACTCCTTATGGGGTGGACTCTCTTTAGCGCAGGCGGTCAAGGGGTTCCGGACGGCGGCACCACTGTAATGTTGCTCGGCGCGGCCCTCTGTGCGCTTGGTATAACGAGGCGGTTCTTAAAGATTTAGCAGCTTCCAAAAGTCTCCCAACACGAGAGTGGCCGTCCTTTTTAGGCGGCCACTTTTGCTTGTACGCCAGACACGGGAGAGTGGGCGTGTTGTCCGCTCTCTTTTTACCAAGTGGCTTTTGCAGCAGAAGCAAACCACCTTCGCTACCTTGTCACGCCAGAATCGCAAATCGGCCTGTATCATTACACATCTGTAATGTCGATGCGGAGCGAAAGTATATTAGAGAGGTTGTGCGATGCCTAGCCCAAAAATCGTCTGGGAAATTAGGCCGTCTAAACACCGACACACCTTTGATCTTATTTCAAACGCGCTTCCGTTCGGACGCACTGGCGGTTATCACTACGTTGCTGGCGCTGTCCGTCACGCAAAGGCTTACTCTGGCTCGCAGCCGGCGGTCATTCGCGTTTATGATGAAGCCGGCAACGTGGTTGAAACACACGAGCACGCGGGCGGGTCGTAAATTCGCGCCAGGATCGTTGCGATTGGCTGTCTATTCACCGCCTCGCAACTGCTCCCATCAGGCGTTCAACGAGACGAATCGGAAACTGTGACCTCGAGCGCTAACGCCACGTAGTCATTTGGCCGCTTCAAGCGCTTTTCAAATCGCGCGCATCCAAGTACAATTGCTGGTCTGACGAGCGCTTCGAGGCGTTTGGATGGAATCACGGCAAGCAGCGCGTGGCTACAGCAGCTCTGCGATCTGCACCGCGTTTAGTGCCGCGCCTTTGAGCAGTTGATCGCCCGACACCCAGAATGAGAGTCCGTTTTCAAATGCGCAATCAAGCCGCACCCGGCCGACCTGACAATTATCCTTTCCCGCTACGCTAAGCGGCATCGGATAACGATTGCTCTGCGGTTCGTCCACCAGCTCCAAGCCCGGCGCTTTGGCCAAAACTTCGCGGGCCTGCTCAACTGACACCGAACGCTCGAACTCGGCGCTCACGGCTACCGAATGTGCGCGGTAAACCGGTACGCGGACGCAAGTCGTGGAGACGCGAAGTTCCGGCAAATGCATAATTTTTCGCGTTTCATCCTGCATTTTAGCTTCTTCCTTCGTGTAACCGTCTTCAAGAAACGAATCGATATGGGGCAGAAGATTGAACGCGATCGGATGCGGATAGATTTCGGACCCGGTCGCAGTTGCAGCCGGGGTTGTCGACCCCGGTTTCGATGATGAATCTTCACTCGGTGCCGCCGCCCTTATTTGCCGGCTCAATGCTTCGACTCCCCGGGCACCACTGCCGGAGACAGCCTGGAAGCTGGTCGCGAACAGGCGACGCACATCAAAGATGCGGTGAAGCGGATAAAGCGCCATTAACATAACCGTCGTCGTGCAATTCGGGTTCGCGATGACTCCGCGATTTTGCCTGACGTCTTCGGCGTTGATCTCCGGAATCACCAGCGGCACGTGCGGATCCATCCGAAAGGCCGACGATTTATCGATCGCGATTGCGTCCGACTGGCAGGCAATCGGAACATAATTTCGGGAAACGTCGCCGCCCGCGCTGAAAAAGGCGATATCGATTTTGTCGAACGATTGATCGCCAAGTTTTTCTATCGGGATCGGTTCCTCGCGAAATCGAACTGATTTCCCAACAGAGCGCACCGAACCGATCGCACGCAGGCTTGCCACAGGAAAATTTCGTCGTTCCAGCACGCGTAACAATTCCGTGCCCGCGGCGCCAGTCGCCCCGACGACAGCTATGTGGTAACCTTTCATCTAACAGGCGGATTCTATCGTTTGGGCTGACTGATGCAAACTTCGCGAACAAGCATACATATCTCGGTTCGAGATCAGCAACTCACAGTGAAGGAAGATGAGACGCCGATCCGCACTTATCCAGTGTCCACTTCGCGATTCGGCATTGGAACCGAAGAGGGGAGTATGAAAACTCCCATCGGTCGCTTTCGCGTAGCGGAGAAGATTGGGAGCGACTTGCCATCCGGGACAATTTTTAGAAGTCGCGTGCCGCTCAAGCCCGACGATCCGCATCCTCCGACCGAGGACCTGGTGATGTCACGAATTTTATGGCTGGACGGATTGGACGAGCACAACGCCAACACGCGCGAGCGGTTCATTTACATCCATGGCACAAAACATGAGGGTAAGATTGGCAGCCCTGCCAGCTGTGGTTGCATTCGGATGCGCAACGCGGACGTCGTTGAGCTATTCGATCTCGTGGATCACGACACACCGGTAATCATTGAAGTATAGATTGGCCAGGGCGTCGCTGCACGCCTGGTATCTGCCGGTCGGCCCGCGATTTGCGTGGCTGACACATCCAAAAAAGTCGAGAAAAACGTTGCTTCCCTGTAGTTCCCCGCCTAAACAGACCGGAGCAACCTGCTGCGAAAGGAGGCGAGATAGATTGAAATTTTATAAAGTGATCATGATTGTGGCTGTTTTGGCCACTGCTTTGACTTTTGGTGCTTGCGCTCAACATAAGGAGACAGTGACCACGGGCGCGGGCACGACCGGCTACTCAAAATAAGTCTGATGCCCGGTTGTGACGCGTTCAAATAAATTGAGAAAAGCATTGCCTCCCGGTTGTTCCCTGTCTAAACAGACCGGAGCAACCTGCTGCGAAAGGAGGCGATATAGATTGAAATTTTTGAAAGTGATCATGATCGCGGTCGTAATGGCCAGCGCTTTGGGACTCGGGGCTTGTGCGCAAACGAGGGAAGCGCCGCCACCTCCGACGGCCAAAAAATAATTAACAGCGGCTGGTTGTTTCTTGTGGGCGGATTCGCCCAAAAGGCCAGGTCGTGTTTCGACCTGGCCTTTTTCTTTTTCCGAATCCTCCTATGTCCCAGGCACCCCCGGGACACATGGGACCAATGGGCAACTCCTTCCCATCTCATCGTTTTCCAACTAAGCTGCATGAATGGAACTCAAGGGTGAGAGCATTTCTCTTTCTCAACTCGCTGCGGTGGCGGTCGGTGGCGAAGCAGTCCAGATTTCCCCTGTTGCGCACCCGCGCATTCTGGCGTCGCGCAAAGTTGTCGAAGAAATCATAGCCCGTGATGCCGTCGTTTATGGCGTTACGACGGGGTTTGGCAAACTCTCTGACGTTCGCATTCCGCGCGACGCCTTGAATGAGCTCCAGCTCAATCTTGTTCGCAGCCACGCCTGTGGAATTGGTCAGCCGCTGTCGGAGCCAGAGGTTCGCGCGATGATGTTGCTGCGCGCAAACGTGCTGACGCTCGGCTTCAGCGGGATCAGGCTTGAAATCGTTCAGATGCTTGGCGAGATGCTTAATCGCCGCGTACATCCGGTCGTTCCCGAAAAAGGATCAGTCGGCGCCAGCGGCGATCTCGCGCCGCTCGCGCATCTCGCACTCACGATTATCGGGGAAGGCGAAGCGTTTCTCGATGGCGAACGAATGGAAAGCAGTGAAGCGTTGCGCCGCGCAAAATTAAGCCCCGCACACCTGGGAGCAAAAGAGGGGCTTGCGTTATTAAACGGCACTCAGGCCATGCACGCAGTGGGAGGGCTTGCACTTCTTCGCGCGAAACGGCTTTCGCGTGTCGCGGATATTTCAGGTGCCATGAGCCTTGAGGCGCTCACAGGCACGCCCGCTGCGTTTGATGCTCGTTTGCAGGACGCCCGGCCGCACGCTGGACAAAGAGCGGCTGCAAAACATTTGCTGACCCTTCTGGAAGGAAGTGAAATTCGTCAGTCCCACCTAAAGGACGATCCCCGTGTCCAGGACGCCTACAGTTTGCGTTGCATGCCGCAGGTACACGGCGCGGTGCGCGGTGCGTTGTCGCACTGCGAAGATGTGCTGCTGGTTGAATCTGCGTCGGCGACTGATAATCCACTCGTCTTCTCTGAAAGCGGAGATGTGATTTCGGGCGGGAATTTCCACGGTGCACCGCTCGCCTTTGGGTTCGATTACGCTGCGATTGCAATCGTCGATCTGATGAGCATGAGCGAACGGCGAACTGACCGGCTGGTTAATCCGGACAAGAGCGAAGGACTGCCCGCATTCCTGGCGCGACAACCGGGTCTCGAATCCGGCTTCATGACGGCGCATGTCGCGGCGGCGGCCCTGGTCAACGAAGCGCGCGTGCTCGCGCATCCCGCCAGCGTTGACAACATCACAACCTCGGGCGGAAAAGAAGACCACGTTTCCATGGGAATGACGAGCGCGTTGAAACTGCGATCAATTGTTGATCTTGCCGAAAACCTATTGGCCATCGAATTGCTCGCTGCCGCCGAAGGCCTGGAACATCGTCGCCCCTTGAAAAGCGGCGCCGGTGTCGAGTGCGCTTTTGCCACCGTTCGCAAATTCGCAAGGCCACTAACGCAGGACCGGCCACTCGCGAACGACATCGCGCGTGTTGCCGCAGCGATTCGTAATGGCGATTTTGATAGTGACGTGAATTAGACGCTTATTTTGCGATACTTTGGGAGTGCGCACGCGTCCTCGCGTCGCTTTGAAATCGTACAGCCTCGCCAGTGTGAGGTGATTGCTGAGACACAAGGAATTAGCACATTGTAGCATGAGCGGAAAAAGAATTGTCCACGCACCGCAGGGCAGCGAGCGAAGCTGTAAAGGCTGGCATCAGGAAGGCGCGATGCGGATGTTGATGAACAACCTCGATCCGAACGTCGCGGAGGATCCCGACCGGCTCGTTGTTTATGGCGGAACTGGGCGCGCTGCCAGGAGCTGGGAAGCTTTCGATGCAATTGTTCGGTCGCTGCGCGAGCTCGAAAACGACGAGACGCTCCTCGTTCAATCCGGGAAACCGGTGGGCAAGTTTAAGACACACGACGAAGCGCCGCGCGTTCTCATCGCCAATTCAAATCTCGTCGGTCAATGGAACAATTATACTGAGTTCAATCGTCTGGAAGGTCTTGGCCTGACGATGTACGGGCAAATGACGGCGGGCTCGTGGATTTACATAGGCAGCCAGGGAATCGTGCAGGGAACGTTTGAAACTTTCGCGTCCGCTGGACGCAAGCATTTTGGTGGGTCGCTTGAAGGAAAATTCGTCCTGACCGGCGGGCTCGGCGGAATGGGCGGGGCGCAACCTTTAGCTGCGACCATGAATGGCGCGGTGTTTCTCGGAGTGGAAGTGGATCCGGCCCGGATCGAGAAAAGACTAAAGAGCGGATACTGCGATAAGATGGCACACTCGCTCGATGAGGCGCTTAAACTGATCGATCAGGCACGGAAAGATCGACAGCCACTCTCGGTGGGACTTGTTGGCAATTGCGCGGATGTTTTGCCGGAATTCGTTAGGCGCGGAGTTGTTCCCGACGTTCTAACCGATCAAACCAGTGCGCACGACGCGTTGAATGGTTATGTCCCCAACGGGATGTCGCTCGAAGACGCTGCTCGCGCTGCGTAAAAAGAATCCAGACGAATACATCGAGCGCGCAATGCAGTCGATGGCTGTGCATGTCGAAGCCATGCTAGCTCTCCAAAAGAAAGGCGCGGTGACGTTCGATTACGGAAATAATATTCGCGCGCAGGCAAAAAAAGCTGGAGCCAAAAACGCGTTCGACATTCCCGGATTTGTTCTCGAATACATTCGCCCGCTATTTTGCGAAGGACGCGGTCCGTTTCGCTGGGTCGCGTTGAGCGGCGATGCCAACGATATTGCCCGTACCGACAAACTCGCCCTCGAATTATTTCCGAAAAATCAAACGCTCGCTCGCTGGATGAAGCTCGCACGTGAGCGAATTCAGTTTCAAGGGTTACCGTCACGGATCTGCTGGCTCGGATACGGCGAACGCGCTGAGTTCGGCGTAGCCATGAACGACCTGGTAAAGCGCGGCGAAATCAAAGCGCCGATTGTCATCGGGCGCGATCATCTCGACGCGGGCTCGGTTGCATCACCCAATCGCGAAACCGAAGGAATGGTCGACGGCAGTGACGCGATCGCAGATTGGCCGCTCCTTAATGCGCTAATTAACACTGCCGCAGGCGCATCCTGGGTATCGATCCATAACGGCGGAGGCGTTGGCATCGGTTTCTCGCAGCACGCTGGAATGGTCGTCGTCGCCGACGGGACTGATAATTCCAAACGGCGCCTTGAGCGCGTCCTCACCAGCGACCCGGGCATGGGTGTTCTTCGTCATGCCGACGCCGGTTACTCCAAAGCCATCGAATTCGCTGCCGCGAGTGATATCGAGATCCCGATGCAGCCTCAGCCGCGCGACTAGGGCTGCGGTTTAAGACTCCATGCCAGAAAACGACATCAAATTGCGCGACGGCAGGATCGTTCGAAGCGAAGAACCGCTTAACCTGGAGATGCCGTTTGAAACGGTTGAGAGCTTCATCACGCCCACTAAATCATTCTATGTCCGAACGCATTTTCCGATCCCGAAAATCGACCGCGATGCATGGTGGCTGCATGTAGAGGGCGAAGTGGAAAAACCATTCGCGATTAATTATGAGGAGCTTGTCGAATTAGAGTCGGTCACGATTCCTGTGACACTGGAGTGCGCCGGGAACAATCGGAATTTTCTCGAACCGAAGGTAAAAGGAGTTCAATGGGGACTGGGTGCTGTCGGCACTGCCGAGTGGACTGGGGTGCCATTATCGGTCTTGCTCGATCAGGCGATCGTCGGGTCAAACGCGCGTGAGGTCATTCTCGAAGGAGCGGACCACGGCATGCTCGATGACCCGAAAAGCCCTCCTGGTGAACTGACGTTTTCGCGCAGTGTTCCGATTGAAAAGGCGAAATGTGACGTGTTGCTCGCATACAGAATGAATGGCAAGGACCTCCCGCCAGAACATGGATTTCCAGTGCGCGCGATTGTGCCAGGCTGGTACGCGATGGCGTCAATCAAATGGTTACAGCGCATTATCGTCAGCAGCGAGCAATTCGCCGGTTACTATCAAACGTTGGATTACGCGTACTGGAAGAGGCAAGGGGACATTGCTGAACTAACCCCGCTCGCCGAAATGCATGTTAAGGCGGAAATCGCGAAGCCCGCTCAAGGCGAAACTGTCCCAGCAAATTCCAGCATCCGCGTTCACGGCGCGGCTTGGACGAGCGACGGTGAAATAACGAAGGTCGAGCTCAGCACCGATGGCGGATCCACTTGGAGCGAGGCAAATCTGCTCGGTGAATCGAAACCAAACGCCTGGCGACTTTGGGAATTCAATTGGAAAACGCCCGGCGTACCGGGAAAGCAAACTCTGGTAGCTCGAGCAACAGATTCACTGGGCCGAACGCAACCGGTGCAGCGGGACCCCGATCGAGGCACATACATGATCACTCATTTGTTGCCCATTACGGTTGAAGTGCGGTGATTTTCTCTCGAGAGCACAGGCTGCCATCCTGTCCTTTTCGGCAGCTTGCCGAAAAGCTATTCCCACGTTCAAGACTCCAAAGGCTTTGCAACGCCCTCGGTGTCGCCGGCAGGGTTGCGACGACTGCAGGCTAGCAACCCGTGCTCCCCAGCATTTCTGCGTGCGCTATCCCACTTGCCGATGTTGTTGAAGTTCGCGGCCCCTTCGCGTTAAATCATCCCGATGTCGCTCATTTTTAAAACCATTCAAACCGAGGGAATCGCCGAACTTTCGTACCTGCTTGGTGACGACGACGAAGGAGTCGGAGCGATTTTCGATCCGAGAGCTGACGTTGAGATTTATGTCGAGATGGCACGCGAAGCCGGGCTCGCGATCACGCATATCTTCGAAACGCATATCCATGCCGATTTGGTCAGCGGTTCGCGCGAGCTTTGCGCGCGTCTTGAATCGGCGAAGATTTATTCCAGTGGAGAAGGCGGCGCGGAGTACGGCTTTGGGCCTGAAAAAATAAAAGACGGCGACCGTTTCACGTTTGGCGAGGTGCTCGTCACGGCACGGCATACTCCGGGGCATACGCCGGAGCACATGTCCTATTTGCTGGCCGAAACAGACCATCCGGAAGAGCCGTGGGCGGTGCTCACCGGCGATTCGCTTTTCGTTTCGTCCGCTGGTCGCCCTGACTTGTTAGGCGAGAAACACACGAAGGAGCTCGCCGAACAACAATTCCATACTTTGCACGACTTTTATTTGAAGCTGCCCGATCACATAATGATCTATCCCAATCACGGCGCGGGTTCGCCGTGCGGGGCTGACATCGGAGCGAGATTGAGCAGCACGATCGGTTACGAGCGAAAGTTTAATAAATTTTTGCAATTCACCGACGCGAAGAGTTTCACTGATTACGCGATCACGAGTGCGCCGCCGGTGCCGCATTATTATCCACTCATGAAAAGAGTGAACGCGGAGGGGCCAAAAGTGCTTGGGAACCTCCCACGCGTTCCGGGTCTTCCACCCAAGGCATTCAAGGAAGCAATCGATAAGAAGACCGGTGTCCTCGTAGACGTACGCACGATGCTCGCGTTTGGAGGCGGCCATATTTCCGGCGCGCTCAACATCGGCGGCACACCAATTCTCTCCATCTGGGCAGGCTGGATGCTTGAGCCGGAAAAACCAATTCTTCTTATCATGGAGAACGATGATGATCTTGAACGAATCGTGCGGTTGTTCGTGCGTACCGGTTTTACAAAATTCGCCGGATACCTGATCGGTGGAATGAAAGCATGGGACGCGGCGGGATTTCCGCTGGAAAGAATCGGACAGATGAGCGTGCACGAATTGAATGAACGGAAGGACTCGCTGCAGATTGTCGATGTGCGTTCGCCCGGCGAGTGGAAGAAGGGACATGTTCCCGGCGCGCGGCACATTTTTGTGCCGGAACTTGCCAAACGAATGGCTGAACTCGACCGCAACAAACCGACGGCCGTTTACTGCGGCAGTGGCTATCGCGCGAGCATCGCCACCAGCATTCTGAAGCCGCTAGGATTCACCGATCTGTGGAATGTTCCCGGTAGCTGGGAGGCATGGAAAAAAGCGAAGCTGCCCGTCGAAGGAGCGGATAACAAATGAATGGGACAGCAACGCTACCGCGCCGGTCATTCGGCGAGACCATGCGCGCTGATGTTTGGTGGACCCAACCGCTGCTTGTGTTTATCGGGTTGTCGATTTTCATCGTCTATTCCACGTGGGCTGCCTTTCAGGGACGGAATTATTTTTTTGGCAATTACATCTCTCCCTTTTACTCGCCTGAAATTCTTGGTAACTCGCCTCACAGCTGGTTCGGGCCGAAACCAGATTGGTGGCCGGCCTGGTTAATCTTTTCTCCTGCGCTGCTCGTTCTTTGGGCCCCGGGCGGATTCCGGCTCACATGTTACTATTATCGCGGCGCCTACTACAAAGCATTCTGGGCTGATCCGCCTGCATGCACCGTAGGCGAGCCACGCAAAAGCTATTGGGGCGAGCGTTCGTTTCCGCTCATCATGCAAAACGTTCATCGCTACTTTCTTTACCTCGCGGTCCTGTTCATTCTGGTTCTTGCCTACGATGTTTGGAAGGCGCTCTGGTTTCCAGATGGGTTTGGGATTGGCATCGGCACAATCGTGTTGGCAATCAACGTCGTGCTGCTCGGCGGCTATACTTTTGGTTGTCATTCGCTCCGGCACCTGGCCGGTGGTCTTTTAGATCAATTTTCCAAAGCCCCTGCATGCTATCGAGCTTACACCTGCGTGAGCTGTTTTAATCGCCGTCACATGCTCTGGGCGTGGCTCAGTCTGTTCTGGGTGGGCTTTACCGATCTTTACGTGCGCCTGTGCGCGATGGGTGTCTGGCATGATTGGCGGCTCTTATAGCCGCAAGTGATTCGTTAAAATGTTAAAAAGTTAAAACGGTCTGCCTTTTTAGCGTGTAACCATTTTAACTTTTTTAACCTCTTCCCATGCCCGATTACGAAACGTTCGAACATGATGTCCTGGTGATCGGAGCTGGAGGCGCGGGTCTGCGCGCGGCGATTGAAGCTTCCGCTGCCGGAGTGCGCGTCGGACTGGTTTGCAAATCTTTGTTAGGTAAAGCACACACCGTTATGGCGGAAGGCGGAATTGCCGCTGCGCTCGCGAACGTCGATGAGCGGGACAACTGGAAAGTGCATTTCGCCGACACCATGCGCGGCGGCCAATACGTGAATCAGTGGCGAATGGCGGAGCTTGCACGCAAAAGAAGCGCCCGATCGCGTCCGAGAACTCGAAGCATGGGGCGCCGTGTTCGACCGCACCAAAGACGGACGTATTCTACAGAGACATTTTGGAGGACATAAATATCCACGCCTCGCACATGTGGGCGATCGCACCGGCTTGGAAATGATTCGCACCCTGCAGGACCACGGCGTGCATCGGGGCATCGATGTTTACATGGAACACACGATTCTTTCGCTTCTGAAAGACGGCGACCGCGTTGTCGGTGCGTTTGGTTACGAACGCGAACGTGGACGCTTCAAAATTTTCCGCGCCAAAGCAGTGGTGCTGGCCACTGGCGGAATTGGGCGAGCCTATAAAATAACCAGCAACAGTTGGGAATACACTGGCGACGGTCACACACTCGCTTATGACGCGGGCGCAGATCTGATCGACATGGAGTTTGTGCAATTTCATCCTACCGGGATGGTCTGGCCGCCGAGTGTGATGGGAATTTTGGTGACCGAAGGTGTGCGTGGCGAAGGCGGGATCCTGACGAATAAAGAAGGTCGCCGTTTTATGTTCGACGCGATCCCGGAAAATTATCGCACGCAAACCGCGGACAACGAAGAAGAAGGCTGGCGTTATTGTCAGGGTGCCAAAGACGCGCGACGTCCGCCGGAGCTCTTAACTCGCGATCATGTCTCGCGCTGCATCGTGCGGGAGATCAAGGAGGGCAGGGGAAGCCCGCATGGCGGCGTTTATCTCGACATTTCCTGGATCAAACAAAAGCTGCCGAACGCGGCCGAACACATTAAACGCAAACTGCCGAGCATGTATCACCAGTTTAAGCAACTGGCAGACATTGATATTACAGAGCAACCCATGGAGGTGGGCCCAACAACACATTACATCATGGGCGGTGTGCACGTTGAGCCCGATACGCAAATGTCGCGCGTGCCCGGCTTGTTCGCCGCAGGCGAATGCGCCGCTGGAATTAACGGCGCCAACCGTCTGGGTGGCAATTCGCTCTCCGATCTTTTGGTTTTCGGGAAACGCGCCGGCGAATTCGCTGCAAAATTCGCAAAAGAGAATTCGTTAGGCAAAATCGGTCCGCCCCAGGCGGAACAAATCGAAAGCGCCGCGCGTGAGGCGCTCGCTCCATTCGAGCGAAGCAGCAGCGAAAGTCCTTATCAGGTGCAAAAGGACCTGCAGGACACCATGCAAGATTTGGTTGGCATCGTGCGTAACGAAAGCGAAATGCGCGAGGCCTTGGGGAAGATCGATGATTTCAAAAAGCGGGCTGAAAACGCGGCGGTCAGCGGTAATCGGGAATACAATCCGGGTTGGCACACCGCGCTTGATTTGAAGAATCTGCTCGCAGTTTCGGAAGCGATCACGCGCGCGGCGCTGGAAAGAAAGGAAAGCCGCGGCGCACAGTTCCGGGATGATTATCCCGACAAGGACGAGCAGTTTTCCAAAGTGAACACAATGATTTCGAAAACCGAGGACGGCTCAATGCAGATTCGTTTGGAGCCGCTGCCGGAAATGCCGGATTATTTGAAGCAGGTAATCGAAGAGAATCCTTAAAAGTCGGCGAAGAAGTTAAAAGAGCTGGAAGGTTAAAAAGTTGGAAAAGGTGCCAGAACATCAGGACACCAGATTTCGAACATTTGACGACCTCGATGTTTACAAAAAGGCTCGAGAATTTCGAAAACGAATGTACGCAGCTGCGCGGAAACTCCCGGATTTTGAAAAGTATGAGCTTGGTCGGCAGATCCGGCGGGCGTCTGTTTCGTTGACCAACAATATCGCTGAAGGTCACGGACGCTATCATTATCTAGACGAAATCAAGTTCCAGCTTCAGTCACGCGGATCTCTTGCAGAACTGATAGACGATCTGAATGTTTGTCAGGATGAGGATTACCTCTCCGCAGTTGAAATAGTCGAGCTGAAGGAACAGGCAAAAGAGGTGCAGCGGCTGATAAACGGCTACATTCGTTTTCTTCGTAGCCGTAAATCGGGAGTTTCGCCTACTGTTCGGGAGTCGGATGATGAAGAGCTCGTTGATGAACTCGGCGATACTTTTTAACGGTTTAACCTTTTAACCTCTCAACTTGATGGCAACAGCTACCTTCAAAATCTGGCGAGGTAATACCAAAGGCGGCGAATTTCGTGATTACACCACGGACGTCGCCGAGGGCATGGTCGTGCTCGACGCGATTCATGATATTCAGCGAACACAGGCGTCGGACCTGGCGTGCCGTTGGAATTGTAAGGCCGGCAAATGCGGCTCCTGCTCTGCGGAAGTCAATGGAATGCCAAAACTGATGTGTATGACGCGACTCAGCGAGCTTCCACTGGAGAAACCGGTGACAGTCGAGCCGATGAAAGCTTTTCCAGTTTTGAAAGACCTGGTCACGGACGTCTCCTGGAACTTTCGCGTAAAGAAAAAAATCAAACCGTTTAAGCCGCGACATCCCGATGCACCCGACGGCACATGGCGGATGCAGCAGGAGGACATCGATCGTGTGCAGGAATTCCGCAAATGCATCGAATGCTTTCTTTGCCAGGATGTCTGCCACGTGCTGCGCGATCACCAGATGCACGAGAGATTCATAGGGCCGCGGTTTTTGATCCACGTCGCTGCGCTGGAGATGCATCCGCTCGATACCGAGGATCGTACCGAGGAATTGCGGAACAAGCAGGGGATCGGCTATTGCAACATCACTAAATGCTGCACAAACGTTTGCCCTGAAAGCATTCAAATCACGGACAACGGGATCATTCCGCTGAAGGAGCGCGTAGTGGACGACTTTTATGACCCGTTCGGTTGGTTCTGGAGATGGTTGAAGAAGAAGTTAAACAGTTGAACGGTTACAAAGTTACAAGGTGAAGAATGTTCGATCATAACCGTTTTTTAACCATGTAACGTTTCAACCTTTTAACGCTTTTAACTTTTGCGAAAGCATGAGCGAATTAAAATCTCTCCACAAAGACGCAATTCCTGCGGCGCTCGAAAAAGCCGAACGCTATCGTTTACTCAACGAACCGGGCGAAGCGGAGAGCATCTGCCTCGATATTCTCCATGTTGATCCCGAAAATCAGCAGGCTCTGATTACGCTCCTCCTCGCGTTGACCGATCGTTTCGAGAAAGGTTATGGCGTCAGCGATACGCAAACCAAGGAGTTGCTGTCGCGGATGAAATCAGCTTACGATCACGCGTATTATTCCGGAATCGTGGCGGAACGCCGCGCGAAGGCGAAACTGCGTCAGAACACGCCGGATTGCCGGTTTCAGGCTTACGATCTTTTGCGTGAGGCGATGACCTGGTTCGAAAAAGCCGAATCGATTCGATCGCCTGGGTATGATGACCCGATCCTGCGGTGGAATACTTGCTCACGAATCATCGCGAGGAACGGTCTTGTTCCGCGAGAACCCGAAGAGCACATCGAACTTCCGCTGGAATAGAGGGATAGGCTCCCAGATCGCGATCAGAGCGGCATTTTTGGCGGCTGGAGCGGTCTATAAACTTTTCATAAATATGCCGAAATACTCTGCTTAAAGTACTAGAGTAGTGCAGTTTGCATCGAAACAACTCTTATTCTGATCCTCGAGAAATGTCACAACAGAGCACACGCGGCAAAGGCCGCGGCAGACGCCAGGTGTTCTATGGATTTCGGATCGGATCGACGTAGAACTCCTGGGTTCCCTCAACTTGCATTTTATATCCGAAGACACCGTGAATAACGACAGCCCCCGGATGATCAGTTACCCTGGGTCGATATCGGTCATCAGCATTTGCCTGTTTCCATACGGTTCCATCTTCCAAACGGATCACGGTCCTCCCGGTCAGCCCGTTAAAGGTCCCATCCACACGGCTGACGAGCATATCCATCTTGGTGTGTTCAACCTTCTCAGTGCGCGCCGTAGCTTTCTTTTCGGCGGCTTTTTCCGCGACTTCCCTGTAGCCTTGCAGCCAGGCGTTCAGCTTTTGTAGTTCCTCCGCCGAAAGCTTGTTCAAACCGGCCGCCTTGAATTCACCTGGCGTCATCACTTGCTCGATGCTACCCGACATTTCCTCGCGGGCCCCATGAACCGGCGCGACACAAGTGAAAATCAGGCATAGGCCAAGCATCGAGATTAAGGCGTCGCGGGAAATATTCATCGGGCGGACGCTATCAGCCGAAAGCGCAACGTCAAGGGCGAGGGCCAGCGGGCGGTAGAAACCGAAAGATAAAGGCGGAGAGGCCCGTGTGGGCACTGTTAGGAGATTCTATTTTAGCTCATTTACAACATCAGACAATATATGTCATATAAAATCCAAGGTAGAGCATGTCAACGCCTTTTTTCTTGCCCCAGCCTCCCGCACCGTCCGGACTGCACTCAGGAAGGGTTGAATTCCCGGCTCCCGTTCATCGGGTAGCGCCCGTCGATGAGCTTTCAAGGTGGCGTGCTCGGTTCACCACACCCACGCCATGAAAAGAACGCCCGACCAACTTCCTGACCCTTGGCTTTTCGACAGCGAGGCTCTTTTACGCGAGCTCGACCGCTGCCGCGAACTAGTGCTGCAAATTCCCGCCACAACGCATGCCACCCACTTTGCCGCGAACGTCGCAATCGACGCGATATGGAACCTCCGCGAGCACATCCGGTTTCTCCTCAGCCTCCACCGCGAAGGCCAACGGCAATTCGCCCGTAAGCACGCGCAGACCTCTGAGCCTACGCCAGACCGCAAGCGCGAGCAGACTACACCGCGAGTAGTTAAAGCACGCGAACGCGCCAGCCCTGGGCAGGTTGCCTGACACGGACAAGACTAAGCGCCGGCCTTTTTCGCGAGCAGAGGCCGCTGCCGTTTTTATGCAGCCTGCGTGGGCGGCACGTAAGGCGAGGCTCCGATCTCTGGAAGGTCGAGGCCAGAGAATCCCTGCCCCGCGCCAGTGTGATCAATCGGACTACCACACGCGAGAGCGCGGGAAGCGGTCTTAATCCTTAGGCCGGAAGGCCATTTCCTGTCGGTGATTGACTTACTCGCGGTTTCCAGCCTTGCCTTCGATAATGGTTGCCGCTAGAACCCGATTCACCCTCATCTCGATGGAAAAGCAGGCTGATGTCATAAAGGAAGAGCTCGCGCAGTACATTGCAAACCATCTTTACCGCATCACGACTAATCTGACCCGCGTTCAGAATTTGATTGAGCTTGCCAACGCGCAACGGCCACAAATCACGCGCGAAGACATTCTTCGTGCGGCCGTAGTTTTTCTTCATGCCACGCTAGAGGATTTTCTTCGCTATATCGGCATGAACTATCTTCTCACTGCCGGCGAAGCCGCACTCGACAAAATTGGCTTAGTTGGCAGTTCAGACGTGCTGCGCGCAGAGAAATTTTTTCTCGGAAAGCTCGCTAAGCATCGAGGCAAAACAGTTGATCAGGTTATTAAAGAATCTGTCGCAGGGTACCTCGATAGGACCAGCTTTGGTGATCCAGTAGACATTTCACGCCTACTGGAAGCCTGCGGCATTAGACTGGAACATGTCCGGGAATTTTATCTTGAAATCGGCGATCTCATGACCAGGCGACATCAGATTGTTCACAGAGCCGATTTAGTCGATACATCTGTTGAAGGTCCCCGGAACACCGCCTCAATAGATGCTGCCACCGTAACCAGTTGGAATGACGCGGTGAAAAGCTTTATTAGTGTTGTTATCGCAGAAAAAATTGGAGAAGAATTCGTTCCTAGAATCGTTAAATCAAAGCGCGAAGCTTCTAGGAAAGCGCTAACGCCAACGACGGGCGCGGCCCAACCTCACCCCGCAATCCGCGCTTCCTTCTGACAGAGATCGCAAATGAAATTGTTGCACGGCGTTTCTCTAGTCCGCGGATTGCGCTGACCACTCTCAAACCACCCACCGCCCTCCGTCCAACGGCCGCAAACGCCGCACTCCCGAGGTGCTTTGTTCATCACTCGCTTCATCTGGGCACACGTATCCTTCAAGCTATCCAGCGCGGCGCTAACGCGCCGCTGCCGGAGTCCAGCTTTTTTGGTCTCCTTTGCCAGATATGGCCGCAAAGAGTCAAACGTGCTGTGTCCCGCGTGACTTCCCGCGTCTCCCCGCTTCCACCGAGTAATGCTTTCGTAAACACTACTCACGGAATTCGGAACCATCAGTCTTGCGTCAAGATCATGACCCAACCTAGCGTCACCGCCTCCGGTCAGTCCATGTGCAAGCGTCAGCTCGGCGTATGGACCGTGCGACTTCTGCACACGATCACGAGCGTTTGATCTCGCCAACATCGCGTTGGTACACCACCGATTAATAGATGCAAAACACGAATGAAAATCCGTCCCAACCGCACGCTCTTTCCCTCGGCCTAACGAGTGTCCCGCATCCAGTGAACCCTTCGCAACCCTTTGGGCGCGATCTGCCACGATGCCAGGATTCAGAGCGCCGTCTCTGAACGGCCTCAATCCAAAAACGCTCCTCCATTTCGAAAGCGTTTTTTCTTGCCTCATAATTTCCAATTCATATATGTCGGATAAAAATGTGGGGTGATTTCAGCCAGTCTGCATAAATTATTCGATGCAGACGATTCGAGTTCGTGCATATTGCAATTATGGCTGAGAGTGACCCTAAGGAAGAAGCCTTGGAGGTGGAAAAAGCGACCGAATCCGAGCCGGCCAAAAGCAAGGATCTTCTGGAATCTGAGGATCTAGAACGCAAAGTCGGCGACTCGAAAAAACGGATCACGGATGAGAATACGTCGCGACCCACTTCATAGCGCGACCCCAATAAAGAGGCATTAGAGCAAGTCGAGAAAGCGACAGATTCCGGGCCTGTCAGGGGCGAAGAGCTTCTCGAATCGGAGGATTTGAAGCGGCAACTCCGAGAGGATCCAGCAAAAATAGCTTGCCCTCCAAACTTCCAATTCATATATGTCGTATAAAATCGAAGCATAAGGTTTGTGCAAAAGAGGCATTAGAGATCGCGTCGGTGACGTCTGACCTTTTCGAAATTACCTCTAGACTATCTTGCCCCGGCCATTTAAGGATTTGAAATGGCACAAAGGAAAGAATCACCGACGCCGGCACCGCCGCCCGAGCCTCCTCCTAAGGGGTCTGCTGGCTACTAGCCAGTAGCGATCTTCAGCGTAGTTCTGCGAGCGCCTTTTTGGTGCCGGTCGCCTATTGGCGAAACCGCCTTAAAGGTTGCTCCCGCTCCACTTCAATTTCTGCCTCACCACGCTGAAAAACGAGACATCAGGCAGCGACGCCAGTGGCAGCGTCTTCTTTGCTTTGCGGATGGTGACTACCGATCCGCGCTCAACATGGATCGGCTTGCGGCCGTCCAGCGTCAGGAACACCGGATAATCGGGGTCGCTCGCTTCGATCTCAATTGTCGATCCCTCGGCGACAATGATCGATCGATTCGTGAGAACGTGCGGGCAAATCGGTGTGATCACGAAAACTCCCGACTCCGGATCGAGGATCGGGCCGCCGGCCGACAGCGAGTAAGCTGTCGAACCTGTCGGCGTTGCAACAACCAAGCCGTCCGCGTTGAACTCAGTGAGTGGTTCGCCATTGACTCGCGTGCGCAACAGCACCAGCCGCGAAAGTTCGCCGCGGCTTAATACCGCATCGTTTAGCGCGAGCATCTTGGCGGTTTGTTTTTCGCCGAGTCTTACCCGGGCCTCGAGGAGCGCGCGCTCACTAAAATTGATCCGATCCCTGGCCAGGCATTCCACTGCCTCTCGATAAGTCGCAGAACTTGCGGTGGTCAGGAAGCCAAGGGAACCCACGTTGATTCCGAAAATCGGCTTTATGGCTTCGCCCAGCTGCCCAACTACGCGCAGAATCGTGCCGTCGCCTCCGGCTACAACCAGAAGATCGGCCGCGGCGCCAAGTTCTGCGATGGAATACTCAGATTTCTTTCCAGCAATGCGCGCTGTTTCTTTTTCCAGCAAAGGTGTGATCGAAAAATCACTGAACTCCTGAGCGATTGCGTTGACCAAGTCACCAACGCCCGGTTTCCCTGTGTGCGCGATTATGCCGATCGTTTTCGGATGCATGCGAAAAATTCCTGGTTCCCGTCCGCGCCTTTAATAGCAGATGGAACAATTCCGGTCACCACATGGCCTGAATCTGTGACGAACGCGACGATTTTCTCCTGCGCTTTACGGTGCAGGTCCGGCTCGCGAACGATTCCGCCCCTGCCTACGTCCGCGCGTTGCAGCTCGAACTGCGGTTTGATCAATGCAAGAATCACGCCGGTTGGAGTTATCAAGTCGAATGCGTTTGGCAGGATTAAGGTCAGCGAGATAAAGGAAACATCAATCACGCAAAGATCGACAAGCTCCGGAACGTGTCTGCGGGAAAGGGATCGTGCATTGACTTTTTCGAGAACAATCACGCGAGGATCGTTGCGCAGTTTCCAATTCAGCTGCCCATGACCGACATCGACTGCATAAACCTTCCCGGCGCCGCGTTGTAACATGCAGTCCGTGAAACCACCCGTGGAAGCGCCGATATCCAGCGCTCTTTTCCCGCGCACGTCGATTTTGAAGTAGTCGAGAGCGCTTTCCAGCTTTAGCGCACCCCGCCCGACATATTTGGCTGTCGGCTTTATCGAGATCGGCGCTTCTTCTTCGAGGAGCTCAGATGCCTTCACGGCAATGCGGGTGCCGACTTTTACGTTGCCAGCCATCACCGCGCGCCGCGCCTGCTCGCGGCTTGGAAATAACCCCTTGCCGACCAGAAGCTGATCAAGCCGTAATTTCTTCGGCATCTTTTCCTGCGGCAATAACGCAGCGCTGCCACACCTCGGCAATCGACACACGAAGAGCCTCCAAAGCTTTCGTTAACTGATCGATGGTGATGCATAACGGCGGCATGAGAACGACGACATTGCGCAGCGGCCTGGTCAGCAGACCGTGGCGACGGGCCTCGACACAAACAGCCGCGGCTAAACTGGGCCGGAGGCCGTTCGGCAATTCTTCAAGTTCGATACCGGCAATAAATCCGCACTGTCGGACTTCTTTTACACCCGGGAGTTTCTGCAGATCAGCCAGCGCCGTGCTCAGGCGCCGGATTTTCGGCTGCAAAGCTTCCAGGACATGTTCGTTCTCGAAGACCTCGAGGCTCGCCTTGGCCGCCGCGCAAGCCAGCGCATTTCCCGTATAGCTGTGCCCGTAGGCAAGCGCTTTGCCCTCCGGTACAGAGCCATCAAATGCCGAAAATAGTTTTTCGGATATCAAAGTAATAGCTAGCGGAAGATACCCACCGGTCAATCCCTTAGCTAGCACCATCATATCTGGAATCACTCCCTCGTGTTCCGACGCAAACATTCGACCCGTTCTACCAAATCCGGTCATTACTTCATCAATAATCAACAGGGTATCGGTCCGGTTGCACCATTCGCGAACGGCTCTCAGCGTGCCCCCAGGCCACAGACGCATCCCCGCGGCTCCCTGGATAAGAGGCTCAATCACGACGGCAGCAGTCTTCGCTATTTCGGCCGGCGCAAGACCTTCCAACGCCTTGAGATTTGGAACCTGTATGACCGGAAAGCTCCAGCGGGTCGACCCGATTTGGAACATGGACGCCGCGCCCAGGCTCGCCGCACCGGCCGTATCGCCATGATAGCCATTCTGGAATGCAATAAACTGATGCTTTCTCGAATGCCGCAGTTGCCAATACTGATCCGCAATTCTCAAAGCGACCTCGATTCCCGTCGAGCCGTCGTCAGAGAAGAAAACTCTGCCCAGAGAATTATCTGGGAAAAGTCCAGCGATCGCTTGCGCGAGTTCGATAGCCGCCGGGTTCGTGAAGCCGAGGAATGAAGTGTGCGCGACGCGATCGAGTTGACGACGGATGGCCGCATTAATGTGTGGGTGATTGTGCCCGTGAATATTCGTCCAGATGGATGAATTCCCATCGATGTATTC
The DNA here is from genome assembly GCA_963840135.1 of uncultured Verrucomicrobiae bacterium. Classification (GTDB taxonomy): domain Bacteria; phylum Verrucomicrobiota; class Verrucomicrobiia; order Chthoniobacterales; family UBA10450; genus Udaeobacter. The sequence goes on from CAWIXX010000013.1 coordinate 114,184, forward strand.
GCCACCTTTGCTGTCACGCAGTACTGCTCCGTGCCCTTCGACCAGAACGAGTGGCTCGTGCTCCGGGGCACACCACTCACGCATTTCAGTAAATGGATGCCAGACGAATCGCTTGTCGGCCGCGATCAATTCCTTGGTGTTCCACTGAGTCATGACCAATGCTTTGATGCTCGATTCTAGATACTAGATGAAATAAGGGCCTCCACTGGGACCAGTATCGAGAATCGAGGTTCCAGCATCGGCTCTGCAAGCGTCATTCATAGGCGTTCTGTTCCTGGATTAGCCTCTCGATTGACGCAACGTCCTCGATTGAAGCGCGTCGCCGCTGATATTTTCGCACCAGGATTTCTTTCAATGTCAGCAAGTCCTCCGGCAACGGCTGATCATAGTAGGTCCAGTCAAGATCGCCGGCTATCTTGGCCTGGAACCGCCACGCACCGCCGAACTTCGTCGCGCGCACTTCGCGTTTTCTGCCGTCTTGATTTCTATCCGTCCATATGTGTTGATTCGGCATCGCAGTGAAACCTTACATTCGCGGCCTTGAAAGACGTAATTAAATTGGCTGCATACTTTATTGCGACGATTGTCATCGGAGCGATCCTTGCGCCAATTCTTTTTTGGTCCGCTCAGTCGCTCGCAGCGCACGGTGTATTTTCTTTTCTGGCAAGGTACGATTTCGAGACATTCTTTCATCGCGCCCTTCTGATTGCCGCTGTACTTTTGCTCTGGCCGTTGCTCCGATTAAGCCACGTGCGAAGCATGGCTGACCTGGGCCTTGCACCTAATTCGCGCTGGGGCCGCGATCTCTTCGCCGGCGTTGCTATCTCAGTGGTTCCCCTGCTCTTTTGCGGAGTTTTACTCATCGCACTTCACGTTTATGCGTTCCGGCACAGCGTTGCCTGGCCACGTTTTGGCAAGATGCTCCTGGCGTCAATAGCGGTTCCGTTCATTGAAGAGGCTTTTTTTCGCGGGATCGTTTTAGGCGTTTTACTCAGGACCGGCCGGAAGTACATAGCGATCTTTGGCGTTTCAGCGATCTTTGCAGTCGTCCATTTTTTAAAGGCTCCGGAACGGACGTCTGAGATAGTCACGTGGACCTCCGGCTTCAGTTCGATTGCCCACGCATTTGACGGAATTGGGGATCCGATGATGCTGGCCTCAGCGCTGGCGACATTATTTTTCATCGGCTGGATTCTCGCTGACGCGCGTGTGCTTACTTATTCGTTATGGCTGTCAATTGGCCTGCATGCCGGTTGGATCTTTGGCAGCGGTGCTTTTAGCCGCCTGGCACGTCAGCAAACGCTCGCCTTTCCCTGGATAGGAAAGAACATGCTCGTTGGAGTTATCCCGCTTGGTATAGCTGTCCTCACCTGGATCATAATGCGCACCTGGCTGAAATATGATCGCGCTTCGCAAGTTTGAATTGTTCGAAGCGGCCACATCGCTTCTCTACCCTCCGGTATGCGCTCTCTGCGGCGGCAAGACTCAAGCTGGCGAATATCTCTGCGAGCAATGCGAATCAAAAGCCATGCGTATCGTTGCGCCATTTTGCCAGCAATGTTCCGAGCCCTTCGAAGGCGCTATTGCGACCGTGTTCACATGCGCCAACTGCGCCCATCGCAAAATTTACTTTGATGCAGCGGTGGCTGCGTACCGTGGCCGCGGTATCGTTCGCCAGATCATTCACGATTTTAAGTACGGGCGTCAGGTTCACTTGCGACATCTCGTGGCACGTTGGCTCTGCGCAGCGTTTAAAGATGAACGTCTTCGCGGGCGTCAATTCGACATAATCGTGCCCGTCCCATTGCATCCAACTCGCCAGCGGGAACGCGGATTCAATCAGGCGGGCTTGCTTGCTGAATTGCTAAGCCCCCGGATATCAATTCCGTGCAAGCGAGTGCTAAAGCGCATTCGATACACAACTACACAAACCGCGCTCGACCGTGCGGAGCGAATGGAAAATTTGCATAACGCGTTTCGTTTACGAAGGAACGCGGACGTGCGAGGCTTACACGTGCTGTTAATCGATGATGTTCTGACAACCGGTTCTACGCTCAGTGAGTGCGCGCGTGTCTTGAAACGCGCGGGCGCAATCTCTGTTCACGCGGCCACGGCGGCGCGCGCATAAATTGCAATGGCCATTTTCAAAAAACCGGCGATCAAAGCGGAAGGCGGAAAGAAGAAGGAGATTCCGCGCGGCCTTTTTCAAAAATGTCCCGGCTGTTCGGAGGTCGTACCCGAGATCGAGCTCGCGCAGAACCAGCGAGTCTGCCCACGCTGCGATTATCATTTTGCGCAGCCGGCCAAGGAGCGAATTCAGAGCCTGCTGGATCTTGATTCTTTTGTGGAAATGGACGCCGGCTTGAAATCAGTGGACGTCTTGCGTTTCCAGGGAATGGCCAGTTACAAAGATCGGCTCAAGAGCTATCAGGAACGTACCGGTCTTCTGGATGCTGTAATCAGCGGACACGGAACTCTTGACGGCTACAAAGTTGCAGTCGCGGTGATGGATTTCGGCTTTCTCGCGGCGACCATGGGTTCGGTGGTTGGCGAGAGAATCACGCGCACGATTGAATATGGAACCGCCGAGTGTTGTGCAGTGATCATCGTTGCCGCTTCGGGCGGAGCTCGCTTGTACGAAGGAATGTTGAGCTTAATGCAGATGGCCAAAACAAGCGGTGCGCTTGCTCGCCACGCGGAAGCCAGGGTTCCTTACATTTCGGTCCTGACAAATCCGACCACGGCCGGCGTCATGGCCAGCTTCGCGTCACTGGGTGACGTCATTATAGCTGAACCACGGAGTATGATCGGCTTCGCCGGTCCGCGCGTAATCAGGGAAACCACGCACCAGGACTTGCCCGAACGATTTCAGACTGCCGAGTTTCTCGAGGAGCATGGTTTGATCGACATGATCGTCCACCGCAAAAGATTGCGCGAGCAGATCAGCCGCTTGCTCAATTATTTCACTGTTGCGCCGTGAATCGAGCCGGCGGGAGCCGAGCGAGCTGGACGGGCAAGCCCGCGAGGGTCGGCGCGTCGGGAGGCGCGTCGATCAATTACCGTGAAGCGTTGGTCTGGCTTTACAGCCTTCAGCGCTTCGGGATCAAGCTCGGCCTGGAAAACATCGAGCGTTTGCTCGACGAATGTTGTGGCGGCGTTTGTGTCAAACGCCCGGCGCTCGCCGCGGCGAGAGCTTATACATTCAAGATCATTCACGTCGCGGGTACAAACGGCAAAGGCTCAGTCTGCGCCATGATCGATTCGATCTGCCGGGCGAATGGATATCGCACAGGCCTGTTCACGTCCCCTCACCTCGTCACGTTTCGCGAACGCATTCGGGTGAGCGGCGACATGATTTCTGACGACGCGGTTGCCCATGGCCTAACAACTATCCGCAATCTTGTCGCAAACTGGGATCCACATCCGACATTTTTCGAGGTGGTGACCGCACTTGCTCTCAAGCACTTCCTGGACGCGAAGGTCGAGATCGTCATTTTGGAAACAGGTCTCGGCGGCCGACTCGATGCTACGAACGCCGTTCAATCAGATGTTTCGGTGATCACGCCCATCGATTTCGACCACGAAGAATGGCTGGGTAAAACCATTCCCGAAATCGCAGCGGAAAAAGCTGGCATTATCAAGCCGGGCGTCCCCGTTGTTTCTGCCGCCCAGCGACCGGACGCCGAAAAAGAGATTCGTGCGCGTGCCGCCGAATGCGAAGCGCCGCTGGAGTTTGCGAGCAATTCTTATGACAAGACACCAATCGCACTCGCCGGGGCTAATCAAAAACAAAATGCGGCTGTTGCGATTGCCGCGCTTCGCGCCGCGAAGATCGATATCCACAGCTCAGCAATCGCGCAAAGCCTTAGCAGTATCGAATGGCCAGCGCGTTTCCAGAGATGGGACGAGCGCACAATCATTGACGGCGCGCATAACCTCGCCGCTGCACGCGCACTCGCCGGAACATGGCGCGAGATTTTTGGCGATCGGCGAGCCACACTGGTCCTTGCAATTCTTTCTGACAAAAACCTACGCGGAATCTGTGAAGCGCTCGCGCCGATTAGTAAGTTCGTTCTGCTGCCGAAAATTCGCAGCGAACGCGCCGCTGATCCGGACGCACTGGCGCAAATCTTTTCCACGATTACTCCATCACTCCCCTGCTCCACCACTCCATCAATCGCTCGCGCACTGGAGCTAGCCCAAGCAAATTCAGACTCAATTTTGATTACCGGCTCGCTCCATTTCGCCGGCGAAGTTCTCGCACATCTGCGCGGTGAACCCGCGGCGTTCGAAGAATGCGCGCAATAGGTAAGGCGCCACCGCTGGGCGCGCGGACCCTGGGAAGTGCACGCGTCGTGCGTGCTGGGGAGTCTGTCCTGAGCGCAGCCGAAGAAGGCGTGGCGCCGAAATGATCTTTCTTAAACGAGATTTTCAGTCGGTGCGTAATTTGTTATGCTTGGGGCGTGAAAGAGACTCCCGGCACGCTGCATGACGGCGGCGCGAGTTTTGCCAGTACGCACTGGAGCGTTGTCGCACAGTCAGCCCTCACCGATGCCCCGGAGGCGGCCAACGCTCTTGCCCGGTTATGCGAAATGTACTGGCCGCCAATCTACAGTTTTGTACGTCGGCGCGGTTATGCTCCTCCTGATGCGCAGGACCTGACTCAAAGTTTCTTTGCCTTCTTTTTAAGAACCAAAGTCTACGCGCGGACGGATCAGCTTCAGGGCAAATTCCGATCGTTTTTGCTCGCGTCGGTAAAAAATTTCCTCGCGGACAATTGGGATCGCGAGCAGGCAATCCGGCGCGGCGGCGGTTATCAATTCGTTTCCCTTGATCAGGGCACAGCGGAGACATTCTACGACGCTGCAAGCGCGTCCGATTCAACAGCAGAACGCTTATTCGAACTGCGCTGGGCGAAATCGCTTACTGCAGGCGCGCTCAATTCTTTGCGTGATGAATTGCAGGTCGAAGGCAAGGGGAAACTCTTCGAACAACTAAAGGGCTTTCTTACCGGTGGCAGCGTTCTGCCATCATATGATGACGCGTCGGCGCAGACGGGCCTTCCCAGAGCGACAGTAAAAACGCACGTGCACCGGCTTCGGCAGCGTTATCGGGAAATTGTGCGTCGCGAGGTTGCCCGCACGGTTTCATCCCCGCACGAGATTGACGAGGAGCTTCGTTATCTCTGCAACATTTTGGCGAAAACCGAATGAACGATAAACAAGGCGTTGGGTCGAAGGGCGTGAAATCAGTCTGTGCACAATGCGGTTCACGGCTCAGTTCTTCCGATGGCACAGAAAGATTTTGTGTCAGTTGTCTGCTCCACACCGCGCTTGGCGATGAAGATATCGAACACCCTGTCAGGGCGCGTCGCTTCGATCAATATGAGCTGATCACCGGTGAGGACGGCGCGCCAATCGAACTCGGTCGCGGCGCCATGGGGGTCACCTACAAAGCGTTCGACACCAACCTGCGTTGCGAAGTCGCGCTTAAGGTGATTCATCCGCGCTTTCTCGCGGACGAATCCAGCAGGGCGCGTTTTCTATCCGAGGCGCGCGCCGCCGCACAACTCCGCCATCGCAACATCGCATCGGTTTTTCATCTCGGCAGCGAGCGGAACGAATACTTTTATGCCATGGAACTAGTCGAGGGCGAGACCGTCGAAGCTCGGGTTCGCCGCAAGGGACCGATCGACTGCGACGCCGCGCTAGATATTGCATTGCAAATTACCCGCGCTTTGACCGCGACCGGCAGCCGGCAATTCGTTCATCGCGATGTCAAACCCTCGAACGTCATGCTTTGCACCGAAGCCGATGGCGCAATCGTTGCGAAACTAATCGACTTCGGTTTGGTCAGAGGAATCACCGAGCAATTCGCAAGGGCGACCGCCGGTCCTGCCCGCCAGTTCGCCAATCGGACGAATTCGCCCCCTGGAGGATCGGAGGGACTCGTCGTGCCGCGGGCTCGGATTGGATTCATTGGCACTCCGCACTTTGCGAGTCCAGAACAATTCGCCGGCGAAAAAACCGACGCGCGATCCGACATTTTCTCATTGGGCGTGACGCTCTGGTTTATGTTAACCGGCAAACTGCTCTTCGACGGCACGCGTGACGCAATTCGCAAAAAGCAACTCAGTGCCACGTTGCCGGTCGATCACCTGAAAGGTATTCCGCGCACGGTTGTCGATCTTATCAAGCGCATGTTGGAGGGTGATCCAGCCAAGCGCCCGCAGTCGCCGGCGGCATTAAAAGAGCAACTCAACAAATGCATCGCCGGAATTGATGCCGCGAAGCAAACGCAGCGGCGCCGATTTGCGTACAGCGGGTTGGCAGCTGTAGCGATTGTCATTGCCGCGCTGGGAGCATCTTACATTCTCCAACGCAAGTTCGTTACAAGCACGGCTAGTGAAATCGAGCCGGAAAAAAGCATTGCAGTGCTACCGTTTGCGAATCTGATCCCCGAGTCAGATGGCGCCTATTTCGCCGATGGCATCCGCGCGCAAATCGCCGCGCGCCTCGCGAAGATCGCAAACTTAAAGGTCGTTTCGGGTGGTCCTACGCAGCGTTACCAAAGCACTCCCGAGAATCCTGCCCAGGTTGCCGCTGAGCTTGGCGTCGCGAACATTTTGGAGGGAAGCGTGGAAAAACAGGAAGAGAAGTTCCGGATCGCGGTCCGATTGATCGACGCAAAAAAAAATGCAGAGCTTTGGAGGCAATCCTACGAGCGCACTTTCCCGGAAATCATCCAAGTGGAAAGTGAGGTCGCCCGACACGCAGCCGGAGCGATGGGCGTAAGCGTTACCGCGTCTGAAAGACAGGCAATCAATAAAAATCCTACCTCGAATCCTCGGGCTTACGAAGCGTACCTCAAAGGACGTTATGTCTGGCTGCAACGGAACTCGGATAGTTATCGGCAAGCCAAAGAATATTTCGACCAGGCAATCGCCTTGGACCCCAACTATGCGAAGGCATACGCTGGATTGGCGGACGCTTATCAGTTTATGGCAGGCTTTGATTCGCATAATCGCCAAGAGAACTACGACAAAGCAAAGAGCGCGTACAAAAAGGCATTAGAACTGGACCCAACGCTTGCGGAAGCTCACGCTTCCGCCGGCCTCGTCGCGATGAATTACGATTGGGATTGGCCACTCGCCGAACAGGAACTTCGGCGCGCCATCGCGCTGGATCCAAATGAAGCCCTCTTTTACGACTGGTATGCCGAGTATCTGATGGCAGTCGGCAGAACCAGCGAGAGTATCGATAACATCGAACGCGCGCGTGAACTGGACCCGTTCTCAATAGTTATCAACTCCGATGTCGGAAAGCTGCTTTTGCTCGCGCGGCTCTACGACGAGGCAGAAATTCAGCTAAAGGAAACACTTCGTATGGATTTCGATTTTTGGCAGCCGCACTTTTGCCTTGGCGCGGTTTACCTGATGAAGCACCGCTTTGATGAGGCAATCGCCGAGTTTAGGATCGATGAAATCAATGGCGAACGAGGATTGATGGCTTGCGCCTATGGCATGGCAGGCAGAAAACCTGAAGCAGCGCAGATGCTTGAAGCGACAAAAAAGCTGATCGCGCGACGAGGTGATTTGGACAAATTCTGGCTGGCATGCGCGTACATAGGCGTGGGCGAGAAAGGTCGAGCCATCGAATGCCTCGAGCAGGACCAGGAGAACCACAGCACGAGTGTTATTTCTCTAAGATCGAATCCGTTATTCGATTCCTTGCGCTCGGAGCCGCGATTTATCGCCCTGATGCACCGCGTCCACCTTGCGCCTGGAGAGAGCTCTGTGAGCGAAAATGTGCCGGAAAAAAGCATCGCGGTACTTCCATTTGAAAATCTGAGCGACGAAAAAGAGCACACGTTTTTCGCCGATGGCGTGCAGGACGACGTTTTGACCAAACTGGCGAAGGTCGCCGATCTCAAAGTAATCAGCCGCACCAGCGTCATGCAATATCGTGGTAAACAGGATTCGCGTCAGATCGGACAAGTCCTCGGCGTTTCACACGTGTTAGAAGGAACGGTACGCCGGTCGGGCGGCAGGGTTCATCTAAATGCACAGTTAGTGGACGCTCGCACCGACACGCATGCGTGGGCGGAGGAATACGATCGCGATGTGAATGAGGTGTTCGCGATCGAATCGGAGCTGGCGCAGTCAATCGCGAATCGACTTGGAGCCAAAGTTTCCGCTGGCGAAACATTGGCCATGCAAGAGCGACCAACTAAGGACCTGGTCGCCTACGATCTCTATACGCGTGCTCGAAATCTTATCTTGGCGGCGACCTTCGCTGATAACGTAAGAAAGAATTACTTGCTCCAGGCGGCTGACCTGCTGAATCAGGCTGTGACGCGCGATCCATCCTTTTTCCAAGCGTATTGTCAGCTCGCCCAAGTGCATGATCGCATTTACTTTCGTGGTTACGATCATACCCCCGAGCGTCTTGCCTTGGCGGAGGCGGCTGTCCAGGCAGCCTCTCGCCTCCGTCCAGATGCAGGCGAAACGCACCTCGCGCGCGCAGAAAATCTGTACGCAGGACATCTCGATTATGATGGTGCGCTCGCAGAACTGGACGTTGCTCGGCAGAGCCTGCCTAACGACGCGCGAATATTCCACTTAGTGGGTTCTATCCAGAGGCGGCAGGGGCACTGGGATGAGTCCACACGAAATTTGGAGCGCGCAGTCGCGCTTAACCCGCGTGACCTCGAGGAGGTGCGCCAGATCGCGATCAGTTACGATTTTTTCCGCCGGTATGCAGAGGAAGCATCCCTTTTGGATCGCGTCATTGGCCATTGAGCCCAACCATGTCGAGATGAAAGACGTGCGCGCGCTTCTCGAGGTGGAGTGGAAAGCCGACACACAACCCCTGCATAAGGCGATTGAAGAAATTCGCGCGAGAAATCCGGACAGCATGCGGGCTATCGCCAGCGATTGGCTTCTTTGCGCGTTGGCCGAACGCAACGCCGCTGCCGCAAAAGAGGCCTTAAAGGCAGGTGGCGAAACGCCCTTCAACGACCTACGCCACTAATCGTCTCTTTGTAGAGGGACTTATAGCCCGCATGACGAAAAACGATCAGGAAGCGCGTGCTGCGTTCACTGCTGCCCGAGTGGAACAGGAGAAAATCGTTCAAGCTCAACCAAATTACGGTCCGGCCCTGTGCGTGCTGGGTCTGATTGATGCGAGCCTTGGTCGGAAAGCAGAAGCACTGCGCGAGGGCCGCCGCGCCATGGAACTAGCTTCAGTGAAAAAGGACGCGGTCAGAAGTGCGCTAATGATTCAATATCTGGCTTTAATCGCCGCGTGGACTGGCGACAAAGACCTGGCCTGCGAACAGCTCTTGTTGCTGTGCGAGGCTCCAAGCATCCTTAGCTATGGTGAATTAAAGCTGCTGCCTTGGTGGGACCCGTTGCGCGGCGACCCGCGCTTTGAAAAAATCGTCGCCTCTCTCGCGCCCAAATAGCGGCCTTGCAGTGGCAGGCGCGTCGCCTGCAGTTGGTTTCTATCAAAAGGCAACAACGAAGAAAACAAAGTCCGTTTCCCAGCTAGGCTAGCCTTCTGTTGTTAGCTCTCAGACCGCAATCCGTGAATCTCCGCAGCCTGCCACCGTAACAGGTAATCCGGCTGTCTCGTCATTTCAGCGTGTCTCGTTTCAACAATTTAATGTGGCGAAGCCATTTTTCCTGAAACGCTCTCGATTTTTTTCCTTTGTAGGGAGTGATGAACACAGGCAGACCTCCCAATAACCGGCGAAGAAACGAAATGGCATCATGATAAATATCACTTCTAGGAGGTAATACCGATAATGGCAACCTTCCAAAATCCACCGCTCGTCCGTGATGTAGATGATTCACGGCGAATTAACGTAGCAACTCCATCAGCGCTTAGGATTTCTGTCTCCGACGCCCGCCAGCTTGTTCCAACAGGTGCTGTTGGTGCAAATACGTTGCTGTTGTTCTCTGGCATAATTAGGTTCGGCCAGGACGGCGACAGTCCTGGCGAAGATCTCAGCAACGAACTCAGTGAATACGCAGAAACAGGTGGTGACGACACACCCCGGACAGTGATGTTGCAACTGCGGGCACCGGCCGTGGCGGATGGTCAATTCTTCGGGTCCTCTGCATTTGCTGCGTTCGGAAACATCGTTCTTACGACAAATGATTCTTTCGGTACTGCGGTCGACAATGGCGCAGTAAGCCTCATGCAGCCAGTGGAGGACGGCAACCAGTTGGCGCGGGACTTATGGTTCTTGTCTGACATCAATTCGGAGCGGGCGACGAGTGGATCGGAGAAAGAGACATCCCTGATCAATCGCATGGCGTATCAGGCCGCTGTGTTAGCAACAATGTAATAGCTCGCAAGCTCAGAAAAGAAGAACATATGCATAAGACTGATTTTTTTACAGACCTGAACGCAGCGAATACCGACCAGATAATAGAGAGTCGGGCACTGGATATTGGAATTGAAAATGGCGTGCAGACGGTTCCATTTCCGACGACGAGCGAAACAGCGAATCGGTTAATGATCTTTACCGGGACCGCTCGTTGTGAGGTCCCGGCAGACGGCGATGGAGAGTTGAGTAGAGGTGTCAGTTAGGGTAAGGCTCAATTTTCCGTTGAGCCAAACTTTGCATCTCATTGGCTCAGCAACGGTCGCCGCACTCGCAAGCGTTCACGGCAGCGATGATGCTGACGCTGTATTTGCAGTAGACGCCGCTAAGACAGTCTCTGATCCGACAGACGGCAACACTCTTCCCGGAAACGGTCTACCAGCCAACGAACTCTACGTCATCATGGACGCTGCAACGCAGGGCCCTGACACGATACTCAGCAGAATCGCCTATCAGGCAAATGTGCTGTTGAAGGATCTTGAACCCGATTTGGATTCTATCCTCGTGAAACCTGAAGGCTTTGGTATCTTTGCACCGGAGGCCTCAATCGCCTCTGGGGACAAGTGGGACTTTCAGGTGACCCTGACTGGTCCGGTTATCGATCCGACATTCCTCATTCTGCTTCAAAGCAGCGATCCGAACGCCGCGCCTGTCGCAGCTGCAACTCAGCTCACCACTGGACAGACTAGCAATAGCTTCTTGGGTGGAACCGCGACCACTAACGTTCGACCTCAACAGGTTGTGACGATCACAGCCGTCGGAAAGCGAGTCACAAAGACGGCTACATTAATTATTCAGGCCCCGCCAGGATGAAAACGACGATAGTTATCTCACGCTAATGCCGTTTTATTTACCTGATCCACCCTATCCGTGGTCGCTTCGCGACCGTTACTTTGAGAGACTTTTCCAAAAAACCGTCTAACGCCGCGTCACAATGCTGAGTACCAAAGACAGGCCCCAACACCCCATGAAACTATTAACCGAATTCAAAACGACGACCCTTCTCACCATCTACGTGCTTGGCTCCTTTGCGCTTTCGCCTCGCGCGGAGGCGGTGAGCCCGCCACCCGACGGAGGTTATCCCGGGGGCAACACGGCGGAAGGGCAAAACGCCCTTTTGAACGTGAGCACCGGCACATATAATACCGCAATTGGTCTGCTTTCACTTGAAGTCCTCGCTACTGGCCAATTCTGCACGGGCATCGGCGCCGGGACACTGCTTCTTAACACGGCCAATGAAAACACCGCAACCGGCGCTGGAGCACTTTTGAGTAACGCCACCGGCGGCCCCAACACTGCCAATGGAGCATTCGCACTGTTCAGTAACACGACTGGTAACAATAATAATGCGTTTGGCTTTGAAGCGCTCGTTAGCAATACGACGGGACCATTCAACAATGCGTTTGGTAATGGTGCTTTGGCATCTAATACTACCGGCGACCGCAACACAGCGGTGGGTGAAGGCGCGCTGCTTGCCAACAGCACGGGATCCCACAACATAGCCGTCGGCGTAAGCGCGCTCCGAAACAACGCCACAGGTCATGACAACATTGCGATTGGTCAGGATGCCTGTAGTCAAAGCCAGGGCGGCCAATTAAACACGGCTGTCGGCTCTCAGACGCTTGAGTCCAATAGCGGCAACTGGAACAGTGCCGTCGGCGCCGGCACCCTCTTTTTCAATACAACGGGAAGCAATAACACGGCTGTGGGTGATGCCGCGCTATCGGACAACACCACCGCCAGCGAAAACACGGCCATCGGTGCGTTTGCACTCTTTAGCAACACTACTGGGGGCACGCCGAGTGGAAGTGGCCGAGGCGAAGTAGGCCCTAATACAGCCGTCGGCGCTCTTGCACTGGCCAGCAATACGACTGGCGGCGCTAATACCGCGGTGGGTTATCAAGCACTCGGGAGCATCCAAAACAGCGGCATAAGTACCGCCGTCGGCTTCAAGGCACTTGCCAATTCAACTAGTGCCGAAAACGAAGCGTTCGGATACGAGGCGCTCACGAATAATACCGCAGGCATTGACAACACGGCAATCGGTAATGCGGCGCTCTACAACAACACCAGCGGTTTCGACAATGTGGCGTTAGGTGACTCGGCTGGGCTCAACCAAACGACCGGCAGTGAGAACGTCTATATCGGTGTGGGGATGGCTGGGGTGGCTGGCGAGAGTAACGCCTGCTACATCGGGAGCATCTTCGGTCAAACGGCTGTCAGCGGAGTTCCAGTTCTTGTCGGTTCAAACAATAAGCTGGGCACGCTCACTTCTTCTAAACGCTTCAAGGAGGACATCAAACCAATGGACAACGCCAGTGAAGTAATCCTGGCTCTCAGACCTGTGACTTTCCGCTACAAGAACGAGATCGATCCGCGAGGCGTCCCGCAGTTTGGCCTGGTGGCCGAAGATGTTGAAAAGGTGAACCCCGCCCTGGTCGTGCGCGACAAAGAAGGAAAACCCTACACCGTCCGTTACGACCAGGTGAACGCTATGCTGCTCAATGAGTTCCTGAAAGAGCACGGGAAAGTGCAAGAACAAGAGGTGACGATCATGCAACTACAGAAAGAGATGCGGACTGTCGTTGAATGTCTCAAAGAGCAGGATTCAAGAATCCAGAAGGTGAGCGACCAGATAGAACTGGGCAAACCAACACCACGAATAACTGCGAGCGAGCCGTAAGAGCTATAGCTGAAGGAGAAAATCTTGGCAAACGCAGAAAGCTTGAGAAACGGAAGGAGAGAAACTATGCTAACAACCGCTGCTGATGTGACTACGAATCAAACGGCTGCCGATTACGCTCTGGGCTACACGGATGCGGAGCAGAAGCGCCTGATTCGACAAGCCGCGCTGATCGCTCCTTATACCGAGCGCCTCTTCCGCGAGGCAGGTATCGGACAGGGACATCGGGTCCTCGACCTCGGGTCGGGCATGGGGGATGTTGCCATGCTAGTTGCCGGGTTGGTGGGCCCTTCGGGCGAGGTAGTCGGAATCGAACGTGATGCGACGTCGATTGAACGGGCGCAGACTCGCGTAGCGGCGGCGGGATTGCGCAATGTGAGCTTTCTCAACACCGACGTGAACAAGATTGCCATCGATCGGCCTTTTGACGCCGTCGTCGGTCGTTTCATTTTGATGTTTCTTCCCGATCCCGTTTCCGTGCTGCGGTCTGTGTCTCGCCTGGTTCGCCCTGGTGGAGTGCTGGCCTTTCAGGAACCATCGTGGATACCGACGCTTGCCCTTGGCGACCGGCTGCCCCTTTGGTCTTGTGTGCTTCGTTCGATTCACGTGACGCTAATGCGTTCCGGCGTAAACCCGGAGATGGGACTCGCTTTGTATCCCATCTTTCAAGAGGTCGGACTGCCTGCGCCAAAAATGCATCTGGAGATACCGCTGGGGAGCGACATTGATTTCGTGCGGGTGAAATCCGACCTGCTTTGCAGTCTGCGACCATTGGCCGAACAGCACGGCGTTGGGATGAAGGAGTTAGGAAACTTCGATACGCTTCCGGACAGGATTTATGCCGAGATTACGGCAGCGAACACCGTAGTGAGCCTTGTGCCCCTGCTAGGGGTCTGGTCGCGCAAGTCCGCCACGGCGGATTCGTCCCGCGGCGAACCGGCCGACACTCGGATCGGGAGAATAGCAAATGGAATCACGTAAGCTCGGCCCGTTCGCGTTGCCGCTCTTGCTGTTAGTCCTATCGGTATTAATAAACTACATCGATCGCGGTAACCTGTCGATCGCCGCGCCGCTACTGAAGGAAGAGTTGGGCCTTTCTGCCTCACAACTCGGCATTTTGTTCTCGGCCTTCTTCTGGACCTATACCCTTATGCTGTTTGTCTGCGCCTGGTTTATCGACCGCTTTGATGTTAATCGCATACTGGCGTTCGGCTTTCTACTCTGGTCGCTCGCCACGGCAACCACAGGCGTCGTTTACGGGTTTACAATGTTCCTTGCGATGCGACTCCTCCTTGGCATCGGCGAATCCGTGGCATTTCCGTGTTATTCCAAGATTTTGGCGCAAAACCTACCCGAGCACCACCGCGGGTTTGCCAATGGAGCCATCATTGCCGGGATGAAGTGCGGACCCGTTGTGGGAACGCTTGGCGCGGGAGTCCTCATGGCAAAGTATGGGTGGCGTCCAGTGTTCATCGGAATTGGACTGCTCAGTCTCGCCTGGCTACCTGCTTGGATAAAGTCGATGCCGCGTGCTGAGGTCTCTTCGCATCCCAGTCACTCCCCGCGAGTGATCGAGATTTTACGGCAGCGCCAATTCTGGGCGACTGCGGTGGGTGGCTTTTGTCTTGCCTACCCGCTCTATTTCATGATCACGTGGCTTCCTTTCTACCTCTCGCATGAGCAGCACCTTTCGATGCGTGACATGGTCAACACAGCGGCATTGTATTACGCGGTTGATGCTGCCGCAGCGCTTGCAACCGGTTGGATGACGGACTTCTGGATTCAGCGAGGCTCGGCTGCCGGGATCATGCGCAAGTCAGCCATGGCGCTTGGATGGACTATGGCAGCGATCGGCTTCCTGGGTTGGTCGTCCGCTGGACCCGATTCTTACTTAGCGTGGCTGATCGTGACCGCCGTCGGGTGCGGAATCGGCAATTCTGGCATCTGGGCGTTTTCGCAGACCTTAGCTGGGCCGCACGCTGTTGGAAGATGGACCGGGTTGCAAAACGGTTTTGCAAACCTTGCAGGTGTGGTAGGACCGGCGCTCACTGGGTTTATCGTGGATTGGACTGGACACTTTCAAATGGCACTGGTGATAACGGCGGGAGTCTCTCTGCTGTCAGGGATTAGTTGGGTGTTCTTGATAGGTCGGTTCGAGCAAGTGGTTTGGTCCGATCCAATCAAGAGCGATCTCGTCCCGGCAGTTCCCGAAATTGTCTAGTGAGTCTTACCAAATTGAGTTACGAAGATCTTCCTGGCCGAGAGCGAAACGGAAGGCTTCTAGTGTAGCTAACAACAAGATGGGTAGTCCCGCCAGCAATAGGGCAGCGCCCCACTTAATACGCGCTCTTGCTCTTTGGTCACATTGACGGATCAAATGCGACTGAAGGTGGTGTTACAGCTGTGATCTCGGAGTTACCAGAAGCCGGTATTCGAGCACGCCGCCGAATCGCGTGCCGGCTGCTTCCTTTCGTGTTCCTAATCTACGTCGTGAATTTCATCGACCGCGTCAACGTTTCCTTCGCCAATCTCAGAATGAGCGCTGATTTGGGGTTCAGCGATCGCGTATACGGTCTCGGGGTAGGCATGTTTTACCTTTCCTATGTTTTGTTGGAGATACCGGGAGCTATCATCGTCGAACGCTGGAGCGCGAGGAAATGGATCGCGCGGATCATGATCTCCTGGGGAGTAATCACGATCCTCACTGCCTTCGTGCACACCGCCGGCCAATTTTATGCCGCACGCTTTTTCCTGGGGCTCGCAGAAGCGAGTTTCTTTCCCGGAATGATCATCTACTTGACACATTGGTTTTCCTCGCGTGATCGCTGTCGGGCAATTGCGTGTTTTTACATTGCGATTCCCACAGCCTCGTTAATCGGCTCTCCCATTGCGGGATGGCTGCTGGGAGTTCATTGGTGGTCGCTGGCCGGATGGCGCTGGCTTTTCATCCTGGAAGGTATTCCTGCCATTATTCTTGGGATCATTACGATCTTTTATTTAACAGATCGGCCTTGGCAGGCCCGCTGGCTGCCTGATGACGAGCGGGACTGGCTCGTCAACGAATTGCAGACGGAGCTACAAGCAAAAAAGAAAATTCGAGACCACACAATCACGCAAGCGCTCTGTGACCGTCGCGTCCTAATGTTTGCTGCTGCCTTCTTCCTGGTTCTCTCAGGAGCCCTCGGGAATATCTATTGGATACCCACCTTCGTGAAGCGCCTTTCGGGGTTCTCCGACCGGGGAGTAACAACGCTGCTAATAATTCCAGCTCTGATTGGCATCGCTGGGATGCTAATTAACGGCTGGCACTCAGATAAAAGGACGGAGCGACGCTTGCATAGTGTAATACCGCTGCTGGTCGCGGGATCGATGTATGCATTGCTGATCCCCGCGCGCCACAATTTTCCGTTAGCAATTTCATTCTTGTTGTTGGGCAGTGGGTTCTACTATGCGTTTCTTCCGGCTTTCTGGTCGATGCCAACAATGATCCTGAGTGAATCGGCAGCCGCTGCCGGCGTCGGGCTTATTAATTCGACCGCGCAACTCGGTGGATTAGCCGGACCTTACGTGATTGGAGTCCTCAACGACCGGACCCACTCGCTTACCGCCAGTTTCGGATTCATCGCTCTCGTCTATTTCGCAGCAGCAAGCTTGATTCTTGGTCTGAGAATCCGCGATCCGCTTCAGGCTTCGCAAGGCTCGACATGAGACTAAAATGGTCCGCGTAAGCCATGCTCGAAGAACCAATGTCGGATGACTGGATAGCTTTGAGAAAAGTTCGCGATGGCGAGATATAGGAGACGCGCGCGCGGGCAGGCAGCCAGTGCCCTACTCTTCGATGCGCGGGAACAACGGCACCGGCTTGCCGACGACATGCCCATCCGGCAGTCTCCCCCACTCTGCATCTGCCAGTGAGAACCGCTCTTCTTTTCCGCTTAGCTCCATTTTCCAATTAAGTTGATCGAAAATTCCATGGGCCGCTTGCGGTACTACTGGTGAAATCCAAATGGCAATGATGCGAAGAGATTCAGCGAGATGATAGAGAACCGCGTCCAGTAATTCTTCCTGCTGCTTATCCTTCGCCAGATTCCAGGGTGCACTAATTTCTACAAGCGCATTGCACGCAAGGGCTCTTGCAAGCGGTGCGCTTAACGCATTCGATGGCCGAAAGTCAGCAATTTCATTCGCGTATAGCTTTTTCCCGGCTTGCAGTTCATCCGCAGACCAAGTTTGCAGATGGGACTTCACTTCACTCTCAGGAAGCTTTTTAAGGTCGATTGATTTAATCGTACCGTCTCGGAAGCGGTGGATCATATTCAGCGTTCGGTTCACGAGATTACCGAGTGCATTTGCGAGATCAGAATTGAAGTCTCTGACTAATAGTTTTTCGCTGAAATCCGCATCCTTCCCGGTTACGATCGCGTTCGTCAAATAATACCGCAGCGCCTCGGCGCCGTATTTATCGGCGAGCGCAAAGGGATCAACTATGTTCCCTGTGCTCTTACTCATCTTTGCTCCACCGAGATTCCACCAGCCATGGACTAACAATTGCGGCATGGCCTCATCGGGAAAGCCGAGCGCGTGGAGCATGATGGGCCAATAAATCCCGTGCGCGGGAACGAGAATATCTTTGCCGATAATTTGAAGCGCTGGCCATTTTTCCAGAAATTCTTCCGGTTGTGATTCGTATTTGTCGATCGTCGGGTCGTAGCCTGCGAAGCTGATGTAATTGCTAAGCGCGTCGAACCACACGTAGTTGACGTAGTCGCGATCGAACGGCAGCTCGATCCCCCAACTGAGGCGTGATTTCGGACGCGAAATGCAGAGATCGCCGCTAAGTCGTTCAACCGCGTTCCGCAATTCCGTTTCGCGAAAATCGGGAACCACGAACGGTCGCTCCGTTTTCGATCGCTTGTCGATTAGATCGAGCAGCCATTGTTTGTGTTGCTCGAGTTTGAAATAATAATTTTCTTCCTCACGAAATTCGACCTGCCCCCACTCCGGTCCGAACTCGCCGTCCTGACCGCGTTCCTTGTCAGTGAGAAATTGTTCCTGACGAACTGAGTAGTAGCCCGCTTGTTTGTCCTTGTAAATCTGGCCCGCATCGAACAGGCGTTGCAAGATTCCTTGAACGACTTTCTTGTGACGCTCGCTCGTTGTCTCGGCCCATTCGTCATATTTCACATCAAGCTTTTTCCAGAGATCGACAAACTTCTGCGTGATCTCCTTGACGAATTCAGCTGGAGGAACACCTGCGTTGGCAGCGGATTGCTGCACCTTCTGGCCGTGCTGGTCGACGCCAGTCAGAAAAAAGACATTGTCACCCTTGAGCCGATGATAGCGCTCAATCACATCGGCCAGCACTTTCTCGTAAGCGTGTCCGATGTGCGGCGGCGAGTTCGTGTAATCAATCGCCGTTGTAATAAAAAACGTTTTCGGCATTTTGCGATTACATCTGTAGCGGCAGTCTGTGTCTGTCGCAAACAAGGCACGTGCAGCCCTTTCTTTTCACTGGCTTTAGCAATGGTCGGAGCGACATTGCTCAATGAAGAATTATCTCAAAGTTTTGCTCTCGCTTCTGGCAGCTGCGAATTTGCACAGTGGGTTTCGCGGCAGACAAGCCGAGTTGTGCGAAGACGGGCAAGAATTGCCCCATGAACGACAACAAGGCGTGCAATTGCGGTAAGAGTTGCAGCTGCTAGACACGTTCCGCAACACCTGCAGTTCCAGTCGCTTTTTGTCCCGACACGGGTCCCCTTTTATTGCGCCAATTGATTTAGGAGTGCCAGCACAACGAGCTGCGGCCGGGCAACAGGCGGGTTCTGGGACTCAGCTCATGGCTCGACCATGACAATACGCCTTATGTTGTTCAGGCCGTGCGTTCCGGGGCTAAAGAACATGCTTCCGCACATTGTTCGATTTGAATCGTGCAATGTTCGATTTGAAA
Organism: uncultured Verrucomicrobiae bacterium; assembly: GCA_963840135.1. Lineage (GTDB taxonomy): Bacteria > Verrucomicrobiota > Verrucomicrobiia > Chthoniobacterales > UBA10450 > Udaeobacter. The sequence goes on from CAWIXX010000013.1 coordinate 133,206, forward strand.
TTCGTCGTGCAGATGTTGGGAAACGCGGTGCAAGAACTCGTCACCGCTACTGCCATTAGGCATTTCGAGATGCGCGGTGAGCGCGGTTTGCGTCGTGCTCATTGGCCAAATGTGAAGATCGTGCACTGCGGTGACGTTCGGAAGCGCCGCGAGATAATTCTCCACTTTTTCGAGATCGACGCCTTCGGGGACAGCTTGCAACGCACATCTAATCGACTCGCGTAGCAATCCCCATGTGCCGATCGCAATCACGGCGACGATGACAAGGCTCATGGCGGGATCGATCCAGTACTGTCGGGTCAATTTAATCGCTAAACCCGCAAGCACTACGCCCAGGGAAACACCAGCATCGGCAGCCATGTGAAGAAATGCGCCTTTGATATTCAAATCACGATGGCGCCCGCTCATAAAAAACAGTGCCGTTGCGGCATTGATCAATACGCCGAAGCCTGCTACTACCATCACAGTCACGCCTGGAACTTCTTGGGGCTGACTGAAGCGCTGAAATGCTTCCCACGCGATAGCGCCGATCGCGATGAGTAAAATGATGGCGTTCGCGAGCGCAGCGAGAATCGACGAGCTGCGCAAACCATAGGTGAAACGTTTGCTGGGTTTGCTCTGCCCGAATTCACTCGCGCCCCAGGCGAGCAACAGGCTCAGTACGTCGCTCAGATTATGCCCGGCGTCGGCGACAAGCGCGAGCGAATGCGCGAGGAGGCCAAACACGGCTTCCACCGCAACGTAGCTGACATTCAACGCGATACCGATCGCAAATGCTTTGCGGTAGCTGACAGGACCTTGGAGATGAGTTGGAGAATGGTCGTGTTCGTGCGGCATATCAGGTGGCCTATTTCTCAAACAAGATAATCACAACACCAAGCAGGCAGAAAATCCCGCCGACAATCACCGCCTCGTATTTGTCCAGTACCTCGAAGTGCAGGCGTTGCGACCCAAGCAGCGTTAACCACGTGAAGGTCACCATCCCACTGACCGTTGCAGTCGCCAGGACCGCGCTCAGGAAGGCGAATCCAAGCCAGCCGTATTTTGAGCCAATCAAAAACACCGGCAGAAATGCTTCGCAGCGAGACGATAACAGGTAAGGCAATGCGAATAATCCGACGATCACCGCCCAATTGGAGTCGGCGCACGTCGCACCTACTCGAAAGCCGTTCGATCGTTTCGATCTTCCATTCGCGTCTTGCGTGGTGATCGTGATCGCCTAGTTGATTACGATAACGCTCGTGCGAACTCATAATGCGTGCAAATGGGCGCCAGCTGTTGCGATGATGTGAGTGAGTCCACCATAAGAAACAGATGAATCGTGTCGCTCCTGGCAGCGCCTTTGCACAGTGGTTGCCGGCAGACAAACCAGTTGCACGAGCCGACGAGAATTGCCTAGAACGACATGCCGTGCAATATGTGCGTTGGAATTGCAGCGTGCAAAAAGGCAACGATAAAACCCGTGACAATGAGCGTAATGAAAACCGCGTCATTCATCTCCGCTGCAGTTTCAAGACTCGTGTGCCAGCGCCTTTGGCTTCCGTTCGGCCCATTCATACAAAACAGGCAGAACAACGAGCGTAAGGAACGTCGAACTGATGATACCGCCGATTACAACCGTCGCCAGCGGTCGTTGCACCTCCGCGCCTGCACTGGTGGACAACGCCATCGGCACAAACCCGAAAGCAGCGACCGCCGCTGTCATTAACACCGGACGTAAACGTGTCAGCGATCCCTCCATCACAGCGGAGCGAACATCGCGTCCCTGTTCCCGCAGCTGATTGAAATAACTGATCATTACGACTCCGTTGAGCACGGCGACTCCGCTCAATGCGATGAAACCAACCGCCGCGGAAATGCTGAACGGCATATTGCGCAGCCACAGTGCGATAACGCCACCGGTGACGGCTAAGGGAACGCCGGAATAGACAAGCAGCGCTTGTCGCACGCTGCCAAAGGCCGTGAAGATAAGAACGAAGATGAATATGAGCGCTGCGGGGACGACAATCGCAAGTCGTGCCTTCGCTTCGCGAAGATTCTCAAACTGCCCGCCAAATTCGAGCGTGTAGCCTTCCGGCAATTTGACCTGCTCGCGCACTTTTGCGTCAGCTTCGCGCACCCAGCTTTCCACATCGCGACCTTGCAGGTTCACCATCAGTGCCGCGCGTCGTTGTCCTGAGTCCCGCAAGATCGGTGAGACCGTTTTGACCCGTTGAATATCGGCGAGATCGCCTAGCGGCAGAAGACCGGACTCTCCAACGCGGACTGGCAAAGCACGAATCGTTTCCACGTTTTCGCGATCGGCTTCAGACAGCCGGATGACAATGTCAAAGCGCCGATTCCCTTCGAGCATCGTTCCAACCGTCTCCCCACCTAATGCGGCGGTAATCGTTTGGTTCACGTCGCCCGCGTGAAGGTTGTATTTTGCCAACGCGTCTCGTTTCACCCTGATTTCCAGCATCGGAGCCCGTCCTGTGGTCTCATATTCGACTTCGCCTTCGCCCTCACGAGTACCCGGAATTTGTTCCAGCACTTCTTTCACTTCGGAGCCGAGTCGCTCCAGCACATCATAATCGTTTCCGAAAATTTTGACCGCGATGTCAGCGCGAATGCCTTCGAGCATTTCGTTAAAGCGCATTTCAACCGGCTGCGCGACCATCACGCGAGCACCGGGGTTTAACGCTTCAATTTCAGTCGTGATGATTCTCGCCAGTTCCTCCTTGCTGATTGGACGATTGCCGACCTTTCGCCATTCGTTTTGCGGTTTGTAGTAGATGTAAAAATCGCAGTCGCTCGGCGGCATTGGGTCAGTTGCAATTTCCGCGCTGCCGATTCGCGAGAATACGTGCGTAATCTCGGGCACACGCTTCCGGATTTCTTCCTCGGTCTTGCGTTGCTCTGCGACGCTTTGAGTGATGTTGATGCTGCTCGTCCGGAAAACCATTATGGTGAACGTCCCCTCATCGAGCTTCGGAATGAAATCGGCACCCAGATGGCGGAAGATGAACATCGCCAATGCGAACAGCGCAATTGCACCGAGCACAACCAACCAACGTAGTCGCAACGACCAGCGAAGGATGGGAGAGTAAACGCTCTTAATGAGGCGGATAATCAAATTGTCGCGTTCCGCGATGCGGCCTGTGAGCAGGAACGAGCACAGCGCCGGCATTAGAGTAAGCGCCAGCACCAATGATCCGCCCAGGGCGAGCATTACTGTCAGCGCCATCGGGTGAAACATTTTTCCTTCAATTCCTGACAACGCGAGAATCGGCACGTAAACAATCGCGATGATCAGGACGCCGAAGAACATTGGCGTCCCGACTTGCTTGCTTGCAGTAAGGACCACATGCAGCCGCTCTTCGGTTGTCAATCGTCGCGCGAGCTCGTGTTGTTTTACGCCAAGCTGCCGCACCACATTTTCCACGATGACGACTGCACCATCGATGATGAGTCCAAAATCGATCGCGCCGAGGCTCATCAGATTTCCGGAAATGCCGAACCGCGTCATGCCTGTGATCGCAAAAAGAAGTGCGAGTGGAATCGCAGCTGCGACGATGAACGCAGCACGCCAGTTCCCAAGGAGGAAAAGCAACACCGCGATAACGAGCAACGCGCCTTCGAACAGGTTCGTTGTCACGGTGCGAATCGTTCGATGCACGAGATTCTTTCTGTTGTATTCCGGGCTGATGACCACACCGGACGGCAGGCGCTTCTGAATTTCCATAATCTTTTCGGCAACACGCTCGGCGACCGCGTGGCTGTTCTCGCCCATCAGCATCATGGCCACGCCAAGCACCGCCTCTTGCCCGCTGTGCGTCGCCGCGCCAGTGCGAAATGCGTGACCAATTTGGACTTCAGCAAAATCTTTCACCCGCAGCGGCATCACACGCGGCCGCGAATTTAACCGGTAGCTCCGCAATTTCCTGTGGCGAAGCAACTCGACCAACACCACGAATCACAAGTTGTTCGTTTCCCGCATTGACGATGCCGCCGCCCGCGTTCTCAACGTTTTCACCAACCACTCTTTGCAAGGTCGTTAACGGTTAGCCCCGCATCGCGGAGCTTCGCGATATTCGGCTGCACGACGATCTGCTTAACGTAACCGCCGTAAGCGTTGACCTCAGCGACACCGGAAACGGTACGCAGTTGCGGTTTGATTATGTATTCCTGTATTTCCCACAGCGCCATTAGCTGCGCTTCACGCGTGGACGGAAGCGTTTGGCGCGTTCGGCGCGTAATCGATCGTGTAGTAAAATACTTCACCTAACCCAGTCGTGATGGGAATGAGCTTCGGCGTGACGCCAGCCGGCAGCGAATCAGCGGCGCTTTGCAGTCGCTCGGTAACGAGCTGTCGCGCTCGATAGATGTCGCTCTTATCGGTAAATTGAAGTGTGATCTGCGACAGACCGAAGCGCGACAGCGAGCGCATTTCGGTTACACCGGCGACTCCACCGAGCGCCATTTCAAGTGGCACCGTCACGAGCTTTTCAACTTCATCCGGCGCAAGCGCCGGCACTGTTGTGTTCACTTGCACTTGCACTCCAGTGATGTCCGGAATCGCGTCCATCGGCAGTTTCGTTGCCGACCAAAGCCCAGCGAAAAGAAGAGCTAGAGCGCCCATCAGCACGAGAACTCGCTGGCGAACAGAGAACTCCAGAATTTTGTCGATCATCGCTCCTGCTCCTCTCGGTAGAGCTTTTGGCCGGTCAAAATCTCCAGCGCCTGTGCAGCTTCGAGCGCGTCCTTCTGTGCATCGTTCAATGCAGGGATGGCCTCGAGATATTGTTTTTGAATCTCGACGTAAGTCGTCAGCGGAACCGCACCCAGGCGATAGTTACGGTCCGCCAACTCTGAGGCCTCGCGCAATTTCGCCATCGCGCCGTACTTCCATGTTTCAATCTCGGCTCGCTTTGCTTCCAGCGCGGCGGCGGTTTGCGTCACGCGTCTTTCGACTTCACGCTCCGCCAGAGCCAGTGAGGCCTCGGCTTGTCGCTGACGCGCTTTACTACTCGCAATGTTCCCATCGTTGCGGTCCCACAAGGGCAACGGTAACGAGATACCGAGCCCAACTCGCTGCTCTCGGTCGATTGCATTTTCCAGCGAGTAGAACGGCCCGACGGCAATGGCCGGAAACCGCTCGTTCTTCGACAAGGCGACCTTGAAGCCCTGCTGAGCGAGTTCGACCTGTCGAATGCGAATGTCGAACGCATTTGAGCGGGCCGCCTCCACCAGGCTCCGCACGGAGACCGCCGTGAAAACGATTGGGCTTGCGTTTACCGTTAGCGGTGCGTCGGCGGAACGCCCGCACAACTGATTCAACTCTGCCGCAATCGTTTTCTCGGCTAATGTCGATTCGCGTTCCTGGCGCTGAAACGTCAGCAGATTCGCGCTGATAATCTCGGCTTCCAATTGCGGTGCGATCCCCGCGAGTGGCCGCTGCTTCAACACATCGTTGAGCGATTGAGTTCGCGCGGTGACTTCCTGCACCGCTTTCGTTCTTTCGTGAGCGCTCGTGCATCGCGTAAGCAAGCGATCGAACACGCGCGGCCAGTGTCAGGCGAAACTGTTGCAGATGTAGTTCGGCGACGCACGAGATCGTGATTCGCAATCGCTTTGCGCAGCGCAATTCGACCGGGATACTCGAAGGTTTGGCTGAATGAGAGGGCTAATATCGCGCCATCGCCACTGGTTCCTCCTGAATTTTCGCGCGAATTCTTGTAGCCAAGTTCCGTGCTTAATTCGGGATTGCGAAGCGGTTCCGGCAGTTCGCACCGCTCCTTTCGCCGCGGCGATTTCCGCGACAAAGAAGTTTAGTTCTGGATTTCGCTGCAGCGCCTGTTTGACCAGTGCCTGCGGCGTTTCGGCAAACGCACTCGCGCACACGAGCAGAATGGCACTCGCAGTAACGGATTTGGTTTGTTTGTAAATCGACATCGGTTAGGCAAAAAAAATGGGAGAAGCCCACAACGCGTCTGCGTTGTGGCGCGAATGAAACCTGAGCGAAGAAGAGGCGCGGACACACCGCGCCTGCGCTCAGTTGTTAGGCTAGCTGAGGCGGATGATCGATCGCGGCGGGCAATCCATCCGGTGCGGATTGCTCACTGGTCGAAACGAAAACAGATGCTCGAAAAGCGGCGACTGATATCCACGGCGACAGTGGAAGTTATAACAGTGCCGTTGTGCACGGCGCATGAGCAATGCGCGCAAGGCGCTTTCTCGTGCTGCGAATCCGGCTGCGAACTCTGCGAGACACAATGATCGCCTCGCAAATCAGCAATCGAATCGGCAATGATATCACCAGCAAACGCACACAAGCCGATAAGGCCAGTCAGTGCGAGCAACCGGGATCGTGCCAGCGAAACGCATCGGCTTCACCTCTTAACGTCCGTGATTGCAAGTGTCAAACGGAAGCAGCTCAGTTTACAGGGGCGTTTTGCGAAGTCGCAGCGCGTTTGCTATCACCGAGACTGAACTGAAGCTCATCGCGGCGCCGGCAATCATCGGACTCAGCAGCAGTCCAAAGAATGGATAAAGCACACCGGCGGCAATGGGTATGCCCAGCGCGTTGTAGATAAACGCGAAAAATAAATTTTGCCGGATATTTCGCATCACGGCTCGGCTGACGTGGATCGCTTTGACGATTCCCATCAGGTCGCCTTTTACAAGCGTGATGCCGGCGCTCTCGATCGCTACGTCGGTCCCTGTTCCCATCGCAATTCCGACATCCGCCGCTGCAAGTGCAGGCGCGTCGTTGATCCCGTCTCCAGCCATCGCAACGATCGCGCCTTTGGATTTAAGCTTTTTAACGATTTCGATCTTTTCATCCGGCATTACCTCAGCCTTGAACTCATCGATGCCCAACTCATGCGCAACAGATTCAGCCGTTCGCTGATTGTCGCCTGTGCACATGATGATCTTCAGATGCATTGCGTGAAGCTCAGCGACGGCCTCTTTGGTCGTCGGCTTAATTGGGTCCGCGATACCCAGAACGCCAGCGGCATCTCCGTTTACCGCGAGCCAGACTGTAGTTTCTGCTTTTTCCTGTAAGCGACGAGCTTCTTTCGTCAGCTCCTCAGGGAATCTGACATTCGAATCGGCCAGAAATTTTTCTTTGCCGACGAGGATCGCTTTGCCTTCGACTTTTCCCGATACTCCGCCACCAGTCATGGACTGAAAATCGATTACGTCGCGCAATTCAATTTTTTTCTGTTTCGCGGTTTCTACGATTGCCCGCGCAAGCGGATGCTCGCTCTGGGATTCCACTGATGCTGCAATCTGCAAGAGATCGCGTTCACTTACGATGTTTGCGACGATCCGGCTGACCACCTCCGGTTTACCGGCTGTTAACGTGCCTGTTTTGTCTGTGACCAGGTGCGTGACTTTTTCGGTGACCTCGATGGCCTGCGCGTTTTTTACCAGGATTCCGGCTTGGGCAGCACGTCCGACGCCGACCATGATCGACATCGGCGTTGCCAGTCCGAGCGCGCACGGGCAGGCAATGATCAGGACTGAAACGGCGTTTACCAGTGCATACGCCATCGCCGGCGCAGGTCCGACGATCGACCAAACAACAAAGGTAATGATCGCAACGCCGATCACCGCTGGAACAAAATAACCGGACACCGTGTCGGCGAGTTTTTGAATAGGGGCGCGGCTGCGCTGTGCGTCGGCCACCATCTGCACAATTTGCGCGAGAACAGTCTCTGACCCGATTCGCTGTGCGCGCATCAAAAATGAGCCGGTTTGATTCACGGTTGCGCCAATCACTTTCTCGCCCGCCTGCTTGGCCACCGGCATTGGCTCACCGGTGATCATCGATTCGTCGAGGTTGCTTTTGCCATCGATGATCACGCCGTCGATTGGGATTTTCTCGCCGGGCCGCACGCGGAGCACGTCATCTTTCTGAATTTCGTCCACCGCAATTTCCTCTTCCCGGCCATCGCGAACTCGGTGCGCAGTTTTTGCAGCAAGACCGAGCAGCGCCTTGATCGCATGGCCCGTACGGCTTCGCGCTCGAGCCTCGATCAATTGTCCCAGCAGGATCAGGGTTGTAATCACCGCGGCTGCTTCAAAATAAAGCTCGACTTCTCCGTGACGCCGGAAAGAAGAAGGAAAAATGCCAGGCACGATTACTGCAACGGCGCTGTAGAAGTAAGCGGCGCCCACACCCACGGCGATAAGGGTGAACATGTTGAGGCTGCGATTAACAATCGACTGCCAAGCGCGCGCGAAGAAAAAGCCGCCCGCCCAAAGGACCACTGGTGTCGTTAGGGCAAACTCAATCCATTTTTCGATTCGCTTTGGGACGACTGAATCGATGTCCAAACCAGGAATGGCATGACCCATTGCCAGGAATAGCACCGGGATCGTAAGAACCAGCGCAATCCAGAATTTTCGTGACAACGATCGCGTTTCTCCGTGCTCGTGTTCCTCGTCCCCCGATGGTCTTCGGCTCCAGCGTCATCCCGCATTTCGGGCACGCTCCCGGATGATCCTGCTCGACCTCCGGATGCATTGGGCACGTGTAAATCATGGGAGCGCCTAACGAGTTGGCTAGGACGACCTCGTGGCAAAGATCTGCCAACAGTCGCACTTACAGTGTTTATAAAATGACGAAGCACGAATGTCGAATGACGAAAGAATGACGATTCAGGGAATGGGGGCAAGACCGAGAGCACCGGTGATCTCCTCTGTAGCCACCGGCCTGTGGCCGGTCTCCTAACAAAGCTGGATTTCGTGAAAAACGAACGGCTCACAGAGCCGTGGCTACAGGGCGCGCATCTCCGCCAAAACGGCGTCCGTTAATGTTCGCCGCGCGTCACGCCGCCTTGGCGGTTTCCATGTCTTCGGTGTATTTGCCGAAGCGCGCTTTGCTATTGCACCAGGCGCGGTGGTGGAACGCCTGTTGCGCTTTTGCCACATTTGCCTGGTCGCCTTTCCAGGCTTTAAGCACGGGAGCTTGTAACGCGCGTCCGTAAGAGAAGCTCAACTGCCAGGGCAAGTCACCGAATTGATTCATCGCATTGAGATGTTCTGTGGCTTGCTGATCAGTTTGTCCACCCGAGAGAAACACAATACCGGGGACAGCGGCGGGAACCACGCGTTTCAAGCAGCTGACAGTAGCCTTCGCTACTTCCTGTACCGAAGCTTGTTGCGGACAATCTTTACCTGAAAGAACCATGTTCGGTTTCAGCAGCATCCCTTCAAGCGAAACGCGGTGCTCGTACAACGCGTGAAAGACGCTTTCTAGTGTTTGCTGTGTGACCTCGAAATAACGTTCAATCGTGTGTGTGCCATCCATGAGCACTTCCGGTTCGACGATCGGTACCAAATCGCCTTCCTGGCAAAGCGCTGCGTAGCGCGCCAACGCTTCCGCGTTCGCGTCGATGCACGTGCGCGTCGGAATGTTGTCGCCAATCGCGATTACCGCCCGCCATTTTGCGAACCGTGCTCCCAATTGCCGATATTCGGCCAATCGCTCGCGCAAACCATCCAGACCCTCAGTAATCTTTTCACCCGGAAAATTCGCCATTGCCTTGGCGCCCTCATCTACCTTGATCCCGGGAATGATCCCCTGCTCTTCCAGCGCCTTTACGAAGGTGCGCCCGTCCTGAGTCTTCTGCCGAATCGTCTCGTCGAAGAGGATTACGCCGCTGATAAATTCGCCTGCGCCTTTCGTAGTAAATAAGATTTCACGGTATTCGCGCCGGTTTTCTTCCGTCGAGGGAACGCTGATGCTTTTCAATCGCTTCTCGATGGTCCCCGAGCTTTCATCCGCTGCCAGGATCCCCTTCCCCGGGGCAACGAGCTTTTTGGCTATAGACTCTAAGTTTTCAGTTTTCATGGTTTTCTCCTAATTAGCTTTGGAAGTTAATGCCGATCATATTTTTAGGTTTTCAGGATTTTTGCAAAGGATTTTTGGGCAAAGTCGATGTCGCTGAATCTCTCGGGGGCGAATCGAGAATCTCCTTTGGAAAGACCCAACAGGTGATAAACTACAGGCGATGAAACTGCCAGCAGGATTGTTCCTGGCCGTGCTCACATTAGGCATCGTGGCTCTCACACCGATTGTGCCGCCTCAAATGTCTCTGGAGGATTCGCACACCTCAGATTGCTGCGCGACTATGAACACAGGCCGATGTCACAGTTGCCCGATGCCGATTGGCGAGACAAGTTCAACACTTGGGGGGTCGTGCTGCGCGACCCAGTCAGCATGTTGCACACTTTATTTTGCGAGACCGACAGTATTCTCTACGAGTATGCTTTTACTCGGAACAGTTCGCGTTAGTGACGAGCGCGTAACGACGCGGGCTGAGCGCCCACCAGTTCCACCGCCGCGTGCCTTGTTCGCCTAAGCATTGGCTCGGCGCGAGTGAAATCGTGGCCGAGTTCCTCAACAAAACTCAAAACGAAGGATCATATGAAATATCTTCTTTTGATTGCGACATTTGCAGCGTTCATCAGCACGGCGACAGCGACGTCGCCCGCGGCTGATTGCTGCAAGGGCAACGCAAAATGTTGCCCGGGCAAGTGCTGTAAGAAGTAGTCGCTCAAACTAAAGTTAAACGGGACCCTCGTCGGAGAGATCCGGCGAGGGTTTTCGTTTATCGGCAATTCAAGGCCATTCAAGCCCGACTGTTCTGCGAGCAAATTGCTGGTTGTCTATATGCCTAATCGGGTATATAGATCGACATGACGTTCCATGATCTAGAGAATGCGCTCAAGGCGAATCCGAAGCTGTTTCCGCGATTTGTATTGCCGGATGGCGATCACATCCCCGCACACGCCCACATCACTGAAGTTGGACATGTCGTCAGGAGCTTCATCGATTGCGGCGGACTAACCGGAAAAGAAGAAAAAGTCTTGCTGCAAACGCACGTCGGCAATGACACCGATCATCGACTTCGATCGGACCGCTTCGCGAAAATCCTGCAGCTGGGAAATCGCGTGATTCCGAGTGCAAACCTGGATGTAGATGTTGAATACGACTGCTGTGTCGTAGCGCAGTATCCTATTGCTGAAGCCACGCCAGAAGGCGACCACCTGAATCTGTTCTTGCAGCGGGGCCGGACGCAATGCCGGGCACGTGAGCGGCGTGAGCCCGAAACAGCAGCTGACTGTTGCGCCACGTCCGCGGCTTGTTGTTAATCGCCATGGACCTGATTCAGATCTATCAGTGCTTTTGCGATCGCACGCGATTGCGCATTCTCCATCTTCTTACAAAATCGTCGCTCTGCGTTTGTCATTTTCAGGACATTCTTGGTGAACCGCAGGTCAAGATTTCCAAACACCTCGCTTACTTGCGTAGTAGAGGCATGGTGACCACGAAGAGGGAACAGAACTGGATTATCTATTCCCTGCCCGGACGACGGGCCGACGAATTGGAACGAAATCTAAAATGTTTACAGGACTGCGTACAAACAGATGCGGTGTTCAAACGCGATATGGAAAAGCTTTCCAGACTTGCAAAGAGCTGTTGTAAGCCGCGCAGCGTCTTCAGGCGCGGTGCAAATGGAAGGAGGACAAATGCAAAAACAAAAAGTTCTGTTTATCTGCGCTCATAACAGTGCCCGTAGCCAGATGGCGGCAGCGTTGTTGAATGAGACGTGCGGTGAATTCTTTGACGCGCAAAGCGCGGGATTAGAACCAGGCACAATCAATCCGCTGGTCGTAGAAGCGCTTCTGGAGCTCGGTATCGACATCTCGAAGAACACAACGCAGCGCGTTTTCGACGTTTGGACATCAGGACAGATATTCCAATTTGTGGTGACGGTGTGTAGTGAGGTTGAGGCTGAAGGTTGTCCAATTTTTGCTGGCGTCACTACTCGGTTGCACTGGCCATTTGACGATCCTTCCAAATTCACGGGCACGCACGAGGAACGGTTGGCAGGAACACGTCGAGTCCGCGATCAGATTAGCACCAAGATCGATTCGTTCTGCGAAGAACACTGCGTCGCGAGCCAAGCGTGAAGAAGCTCGCAGCGGAATTCATCGGGACATTCGCGCTCGTTTTCGCCGGGACGGGCGCGATTGTGATCGACGAAACGACCGGCGGCGCAGTTACGCATGTCGGCGTTGCGCTGACCTTCGGTCTGATCGTGCTCGCAATGATTTACACGGTCGGTGATATTTCCGGCGCCCACCTGAATCCTGCTGTGAGTCTGGGATTTTTTGCAGCACGACGCTTTCCACTTCGTCGAGCTGTCCCATATATCGCCAGTCAGTGCGGCGGAGCGTTGGCAGCTAGTGGCATGTTGCGCCTTCTCTTTCCGCAAAACGAAATGTTGGGCACGACAATTCCTGCCGGCTCGGCAATTCAGTCATTTGTCCTCGAATTGATTTTGACCGCGACTTTGATGTTTGTGATCCTCGGAGTCTCGACTGGCGCAGCTGAGAAAGGCATCACCGCTGGGATCGTCGTTGGTGCTGTGATTGGGCTCGAAGCGATGTTCGCAGGTCCGATTTCTGGGGCGTCAATGAATCCTGCCCGATCGCTCGGACCAGCCGTGGTGTCGGGCCATTTCCAATATCTGTGGATTTACCTTCTCGCTCCTGTGACCGGTGCTTGTATTGGTGTTCTGGGCTGCCGTTGTGTGCGGGAATCCGGATGTTGCTCATCCAGAGGTTCCCATCCGACCGAGCATGCGTGTGCTTCGGCAAGTTCAATGCTGAAGGCCAATCAGCCTAGTCAATCCTGATGTTGACTGGGCACGTCGCGTCGCCCATCCGCGTGCCGCGGGGGCCTAAGTGTCTTGCGCAAGAGCTGCTTAGGGGGTCCGCAGGAAACCGTGAGACACATCGTTCGCGTCAATATAGTTCCCGGTAATCGCACCGGCTGGATTATTGCAAAGAGGGATGGTGCCTTGGCCAGGACCTGCGCCCGCGCCCGGAACATCGAACGTGGTAATGGCGCCTTGCTTAAAACGCACGAAGCCATGACTGACATCACTCGAGTCCAAGTACTGTCCAGCGACCACGCCCGGCGCGTTGATGTTCTGGGGTGTAGTGCCCTGGCCGGGACCTGTTCCCGCGCCGGGAGCGTCGAATGTGGTGATGGTGCCATCCGAGGCGCGCACGAACCCGTGACTTACATCACTTGAGTCATCGTAGGCTCCCTCAATCGTTCCTCCCTGGTTGATGCCAAAGGTAAGCGTGCCCTGGCCGGGACCTGTGCCTGCGCCCGGAGCGTCGAACACGGTCATAGCTCCGTCCGGAGCGCGCAGGACGCCGTGAAACACATTGCTCGCGTCGACGGAAGTTGCCGTAATGGCCCCTGCGGGGTTGAGGCAAGAGACCGCGAAAACAATGGTGCCCTGGCCGGGGCCTGTGCCCGCGCCCGGAGCATCAAATGTAGTGATGCTGCCATCCCGAACGCGCAGGAATCCGTGAGTTACATTATTCGAGTCAATGTAGCGTCCCGCGATCGCTTTCGACGGGTTGATGTTGCCGGCGCGGGTACCCTGGCCAGGACCCGTGCCCGCACCCGGGACGTCGAAAGTAGTGATCACACCGTCTGGAGTGCGCAGGAAACCGTGAAACACACTGCTCGCATCCGAGTAGCGTCCCGCGATCGCGCCTCCCGGGGTGATGCTAAAGGGAGTTGTGCCCTGCCCGGGGCCTGTCCCAGCGCCAGGAGTGTCGAAAGTGATGATGGCCCCGTCCCGAGTGCGCACGAAACCGTGAATCGCATCGCCGGCGTCAAAGTAGAATCCCGTGATTAGCCCCGCCGGATTGATGGCGAACGGCTGTGTGCCCTGGCCAGGGCCTGTGCCACTGCCCGGAGCATCGAATGTAATAATCGTAGGCCGCGGACAAACAAAGGGCGTGTTGCTGAAATTCAGGAAGCCATCGCTCGTGCCGCTGTAGGCAGCGGACGCTGACGCGAAGAGCATGCCACTGCTGAGGAATATGTTTCGGAGAATTTTGGTCTTCATAAGATATCTTTCCTTTCGTGATGATTGGTTTTCCTTTACAAAGGGATTCTGGAGCGTGCGCTACACGGAATCTGAATTTTTCTCGCGGCTTGCTTTTCTTCTTGCGGTATTGATAGAAACTGGCGATGTGAAGACGCTGGCAGGGAACGAGTGTCGCCAAAGTGATTTTTTTCCTTCGACTCACTGGAGCGTGGTTCTAGCGTCGGGAAGAGGCGAGGCAGAACCGGAAGTTGCGCAAGCCGCACTAGCGGAGCTTTGCCAAATATATTGGGCGCCGCTTTACAGTTTCGTGCGCAGCCGCGGATACACCGTGCACGATGCGCAGGATCTAACGCAAAGCTTTTTCGCGTACCTGATCGAACACAAAATTTATGCTCGCGTAGATCGGGAAAAGGGCAGGTTCCGTTCGTTTCTGCTTGCTTCCCTGAAAAATTTTCTTGCAGACGCTTCCGACCGCGAACGGACGCTCAAACGCGGCGGCGGACAAAATTTTCTTCCTCTGCATGAAGAGCAGATCGAAAATGCGGAGTCGCTTTTCCAGACACATAGTTCTACGAGTAGTGCAGATCGAGTCTTCGATCGTAGCTGGGCAGCTGCGTTGGTTACCGCTGGACTGGAACGGCTCGCGGCAGATTACAAAGGTGAATCCAAGGAGAAGCTCTTCAAGGAATTGAGGGCATTTCTTGGCGGTGGCGCTGGCCCGCCACCGCCTTACGCTGAGCTGGCGGTTGGTCTGGGAATGAGTGAATCAACACTTCGCACCCACGTCACTCGCCTCCGAGCGCGTTATCGGGAAGCGTTGCACGCTGAGGTGCGCCGAACGGTGGCGACTGAAGCGCAAGCGCAGGAAGAGCTGCACGTGTTACTCCGTGTGTTAACGGAAAATTAAGAAATACGCGCAATGGCAACACCACCAGCATCAGCAACCACGGTTTGCTGGGCATGCGGCGAGCCGTTGGACGCAAAGGGCGACTGCGTAGCTTGTTTCCTCCGGACCGCCTTAGACGAATCAGTCGTCGAAACCAAGCAGCTTCCCTCGTTAGTCTTCGGGGACTTCGAGGTAGAGCAACGCCCAGACGGCTTTTACTGGGAACTCGGTCACGGCGCCATGGGGACGACCTATCTCGCCGTGGACAACGTGTTGCGTCGGAGGGTCGCTCTGAAGGTCATCGAGGTACCGGCGGTTCCGACCAGTCGAGACGCACAAGCCGTACGCGAACGCTTTTTACGTGAAGCCCGCGCCGCGGCCGCGCTGCGACATCCAAATGTTGCTGCTGTTTACCATTTCGGCGCTTCGCCGGACGACACACACTACTATTATGCAATGGAGTTGGTCGAGGGCGAAACTTTGGAAACTCTCGTACGAAGGGACGGTCCGCTTGATTCAAAAGTGGCCTTAGAAATTGCAATCCAAATCACGCAGGCATTGATGGCTGCGGCGGCCCACGGTTTGATCCATCGGGACCTGAAGCCCGGCAATATCATGTTGACGCGATGTGGAACTGACGCGGCTGAGCTGCAAGTGAAGATCATCGATTTCGGCCTCGCCAAGGCGATCGCGGATGCCGGAGGCGAACCGGATCTGACGCATGGACAATTTGTCGGCACACCGAATTTCGCGAGCCCAGAGCAATTTGGAAGCGGTCCGGTCGATGCGCGTTCCGACATCTACTCGTTAGGCGCCACGCTCTGGTTTGCGCTCACCGGATTGGCGCCACACTCCGGCAGCACCATCGAAGAGATTCGCGATCGTCAAGCCCTCGACCATCTGCCGGTCGCGCGATTAATTGCGAGGAAAGTTCCGGAACCGATAGTAAAACTTCTGCGCTCCACGCTTGCCGTCGATCCTGGCAAGCGGCCTGCGTCGGCTCGGGAGTTGATGGAAGCCCTGGAATCCTGCCGCCGCAAGCTTAGTCATCACATCGGCGTCGCGGGAAGGCGCTCACTTGGCGGCGCGTGGGTTTACATTGTCCTGATTGGTGCGGCGCTCTCGGTCGGTTTGTTTTTTGTCGGCCGTTACACTGCTGGCCATGGAACGTCTCAAGTCCGGGAGGTCACGAGGGCGGCTCCGGCCAAGTCGATCGCGGTGCTTCCATTGATCAACGAAAGCGGTGACCCGAAGGACGAATATTTTTCAGATGGCTTGTCGGAGGAATTGATCGCAGCTCTGGCTCAAATCAGCGAGCTAAAGGTTATCGGTCGCAGCTCTTCGTTTCGATTCAAAGAGAGAAAAGAAGAACCGAAAACAATTGGTGAGAAGCTAGGCGTGAGCACGCTTCTGGAAGGCACGGTGCGCAAGCAGGGCGACCGAGTACGAATCGTAGCCGAACTGATTAACGCGGCAGATGGAATCGAGCTCTGGACACGAACGTTCGATCGCGAACTGAAAGATATCTTTGCGGTCCAGGAGGAAATCGCTCGAGCCGTCGCTGAGTCGCTGAAAGTGACTTTGCTCGGAATGGATTCGGCTCAAGAAAGTGCGCCGAAGAACGTGGAAGCGCACAACGCTTACCTCCAGGGTCATTTCCATCTCGTGCGTCGTAATGTTGAAGATTTTCGCAAGGCTATCGGTTACTACGATCAGGCGATCCAGCTCGACTCTGAATATGCTCTGGCCTACGCCGAACGTGCCGAAGCTTGGACTATCCTCGGGGACCTTACGGGCCAGCGCCCGACCGCGTACCCAAAAGCGCGAAGCGATGCTGAGAGGGCCGTAGCGATCGCGCCTGCGCTGGCGGAGGCGCGCGCAGCCCTCGGCTTCGTTCGGTGTTTTGTAGATTGGAAATTTGCTGACGGCTTGAGCGAACTGGAGCGCGCGAAAGAACTTTCTCCCGCGAATCCCACCGCCAACGATCTGCTGGCGCGAATTATCGTTTACCTGGGGCGCTTTGATGAGGCCGAGCGACAGGCGCAGCAGGCGGTGGAACTCGACCCTCTATCCACTGTAACGCAAGTCACTCTTGCTCGCGTTCTTTTTTACGCCGGAAAACTGGATGAGGCAGACACGGCTGCACGTAAGGCCGCTGAGTTGCAGCCAACCGGTGCTTCCAATCGTCGATGGCAGGTACTCATCGCTGCGCAACGCGGTGACGGCCAGGCGGCCTTGCGTGAAGCGCAATTGGAAGCCGACGAAGGTTATCGGCGTTTCGAACTCGCAGTCGCGCAATATGTGGTGGGAGATCGTCAGGCAGCCGACGCAGCGCTGGCCGACCTGCTCGCCAAGGCGCGAGAAGGGTTTGCGTATCAAATTGCTGAGGTTTACGCGGTGCGAGGTGAGAAAGACAAGGCCTTCGAGTGGTTGCAAATCGCGTTTGATGATCGCGACACGGGGATGCTCAGCCTTTTGGTAGACCCGTTGTTGCGCAGCTTGCGTGACGATTCGCGTTACAACAAGTTGCTGGCGAAATTAGATTTACCCGCACGATCATGAATGCAAAGCCCTCTTTAGTTTCCGAGCTAAGGCGGCGCAACGTTTTCAGGGTTGCATTGACCTATGCGGTCGTGGCGTCGCTGCTGATTTAAGTCGCATCTGTCTTTGTGCCGATGCTCGATGCGCCAGAGTGGATCATCACCGCATCTGTGGTGGTGCTGGGGCTTGGTTTCGCCGTGGCGCTGCTTTGATTAGTGCAGCCTGACCTGGCTGAGACTGCGCACGCGTTCTTCCCGAATAGTCTCGACCGCGCGCGATAGCAGTGCCTGGGCGCGACCGTGATGCACCCGCAATTTGTTCTTACGCCGCAGCATCACGGTTCTGTCCGACCCACGCTTCGAGGCGGTTGTTCAGAAAATATTTGCTTTCCACTAGCACGCCTGGCGACGCGCGATGAACACGAGAAATTTCTTCGCTGAGCTGAAGCGTCGCAATGTTTCGGAAAGTCGCGCTGACGAGCTGGCTTGAAGAACAAAACAAAGGCCGC
>CAWIXX010000014.1:0-72245 GCA_963840135.1 uncultured Verrucomicrobiae bacterium
CGCTTCGATCCGCCACTCTGCGCGCGCGAAACTCGAAAGCAAGATCAGGAGAACCATGCTTAGCGTCATTCTCGTGTTCATACGTCAAGGAAGAGCCGAGCTACTCGCGCCCGCGAAACTTCGCGCAAATGCGGATAAAGGCGAATGGCAGCACGCGAAAAAAGCATCGAATGAGGAACAAAGATCAAACAAAGACGTGGCCCGGCGTGTGCCAGTCAAATAGTACCCACGAATCAGCCGATAATGGGCGACGGTTACTGGAGGTGGTAGAAGCTAAGGCGAGAGAACTCGGCTGTTGTAAGTTGACACTGGAAGTGATGGGACAAAAATCATCAGGCGGTTTGCATGTATGAAGCAGCAGGTTTTGAGCGCTACGCACTGCAACAAGAAGCAGGTGCAGCAATCTTATGTCCAAACCGCTGCAGTAACTCAACTAACTGCAACCTGATCTCAAAACTAGCGGCGCGCCCAAAGCGCTCTAACGTATAATTTGTCTTTCAATCTAAAGGAGGAATCAAATGCCTGAACAAAAATCCAACGAAATCTCCCGGGACCGTCTCGCGGAGCTGTTGAACGAAGACCTGTCCCGCGAATATCAAGCCATCATCGCCTACGTCGTCTATTCCCAGGTGCTCAGCGGCGCCCAATATATGGACATCGCCGCTCAGCTCGAAATCCACGCCAAGCAAGAGCTCGATCATGCCCTGACCCTCTCGCGGCAGATCGATTACCTTGGCAAAATGCCGGTGGTTACTCCGAAGCCGGTTCGCACATCGAAAAACGCGAAAGACATGCTCCGCTACGATCTCGACAATGAAAATGAAACCATTCGCAATTACCGCGATCGCATCCCACAATGTGAAGCGCTTGGAGAATATGCGATGGCTGAACAGATTCGCGAGATCCTCGTGCAAGAGCAGGACCATCAAATCGATTTAGCCACTGCCCTCGGTGAAGAAGTTCCAAACGTCAACGCCGGTCCCCAGCGACGTACTTTGCGCAAGCGTCGCTAGCGCTGCTCGCTAAAATCGCGCAGCTGCGAGTTTCAATTAAGAAGGAAAAGCAACGTCGAAGCGATCAAGGTTCATCACCTTGTTCCAGGCCGCGACGAAGTCGTGGACGAACTTCTTCTCCGCGTCCGAACTTCCGTAGACTTCGGCCAGGGCGCGGAGTTGGGAGTTCGAACCGAAGACGAGGTCGACACGCGTGCCGGTCCACTTGAGTTCGCCCGTTTTGCGATCGCGGCCTTCGAACACGTCTGCGTCTTTCGAGACCGGCTTCCACTCCGTGCCCATGTCGAGCAGGTTCACGAAGAAGTCGTTGGTCAGCGCCTCCGGTCGCTTGGTGAAGACGCCGTGCTTCGCACCGCCGGCGTTGGTGCTTCAGGACGCGCATGCCGCCGACGAGCACCGTCATTTCGGGCGCGGTCAGGGTCAGCAATTGCGCCTTGTCGATCAGCAGCGCTTCGGCCGGGACGGTGTATTTGCCCTTGAGGTAATTGCGGAAGCCGTCCGCGATGGGTTCGAGCACGGCGAAGGATTCCACATCGGTCTGCTCCTGCGAGGCGTCCATGCGTCCCGGCGTGAAGGGAACCGTGACCTCGTGACCGGCATTCTTCGCCGCCTGCTCGACGCCCGCGCAACCGGCCAGCACGATCAGGTCCGCCAGCGAAACCTTCTTGCCGCCCGACTGCGCGCTGTTGAACGCGCTCTGGATGCCTTCCAGCGTCTTGAGCACCTTGGCCAGTTGGGCAGGCTGGTTGACTTCCCAATCCTTCTGCGGCGCCAGGCGAATGCGGGCGCCGTTCGCGCCGCCGCGCTTGTCGGAACCACGGAACGTGGACGCCGACGCCCAGGCGGTCGAAACCAGCTCCGAGACGGACAGACCGGAAGCCAGGATCTTGCCCTTCAGCGAGGCGATGTCCTGCGCATCGATCAACGGGTGATTCACCGCGGGAATCGGGTCCTGCCAGATGAGTTCTTCCGCGGGAACCTCCGGGCCGAGATAACGCGCGCGCGGGCCCATGTCGCGGTGCGTCAGCTTGAACCACGCCCGGGCGAACGCGTCGGCGAACTGATCCGGATTCTCCAGGAAGCGCCGCGAGATTTTTTCGTAGGCCGGGTCGAACCGCAGGGCGAGGTCGGTGGTCAGCATGGACGGCGCGATGTCGCTTCGACGGGTCGTGCGCATGCGGCACCGTGCCGGCGCCGGCGCCATTCTTCGGCTTCCACTGATGCGCACCGGCCGGGCTCTTCGTCAGTTCCCATTCGTAGCCGAACAGGTTCTCGAAGAAGTTGTTGCTCCACTTCGTGGGCGTGGTGGTCCAGGTGACTTCCAGGCCGCTGGTGATCGTGTCGCGCGCCTTTGCCGGTGCCGAAGCTGTTCTTCCAGCCCGAAGCCCTGCTCCTCGAGGCCGGCCGCTTCCGGCTCGGGCCCCACGTGCGACGCCGGGCGCGGCGCCGTGGGTCTTGCCGAAGGTATGGCCGCCGGCGATGAGCGCGACGGTTTCCTCGTCGTTCATCGCCATGCGGCCGAAGGTCTCGCGGATATCGTGCGCCGCCGCGACCGGATCGGGATTGCCGTCCGGGCCTTCGGGGTTGACGTAGATCAGGCCCATCTGCACCGCGGCGAGCGGATTCTCCAGCTTGCGCGCGTGGATGTCTCCATCCGCGTCGTCGTCGGACACGAGCACCGCGCTGTCCTTCTCGACGCCGTGCGGAGCCGTGCGCGTAGCGGATGTCGCCGCCGAGCCAGGTCGTCTCCCGCGCCCCAGTAGACGTCCTGATCCGGCTCCCAGACGTCCTCGCGCCCGCCGCCGAAACCGAACGTCTTGAAGCCCATCGTTTCGAGCGCGACGTTGCCGGTGAGGATCATCAGGTCGGCCCAGGAAATCTTGCGGCCATACTTCTGCTTGATCGGCCAGAGCAGCCGGCGCGCCTTGTCCAGGCTGACGTTGTCCGGCCAACTGTTGAGCGGCGCGAAGCGCTGCTGGCCCCGGCCGCCGCCGCCGCGGCCGTCGCCGATGCGGTAGGTGCCGGCGCTGTGCCACGCCATGCGAATGAACAACGGGCCGTAGTGGCCGAAGTCCGCCGGCCACCAGTCCTGCGAGTCGGTCATCAGCGCCGCGAGATCTTTCTTCACCGCCGCCAGGTCGAGGCTCTTGAACTCTTTCGCGTAGTCGAAGTCCTCGCCCATCGGATTGGACTTGGAGGAATGCTGGTGCAGGAGTTCGAGCTTCAACTGGTTCGGCCACCAGTCGCGGTTCGACGTGCCGCCGCCGGCGGCGTGATGGAAGGGGCATTTGGCTTCGGTTGACATATGTTTTCTCCTTAGGTCGGTTGAACTGAATTCTGCAGAAGAATTGTGAGCGGTGAGCGTCAATTAACGAGATTTGGTTCGATTGTTGAAATATTTGTTTCTTTCGATCACCATAGGAATTGCCTATGGAAATGCATCAGCTTCGATACGTGGTGGCGGTGTCGCGCGCCGGCAACTTCTCTCGCGCCGCGGAGCAATGCCATGTCTCCCAGCCCTCGTTGAGTCAGCAAATCCTGAAACTCGAGGAGGAGCTGGGCGAGCGATTGTTTGACCGCACGAAACGTGAGGCCAAGCTGACGCCACACGGCGAGGCATTCTTGCCTCGGGCGGTCAAGATTCTCGAGGAAGTGGACGCTGCCAGGCGTGAAGCTTCTGATGCGCGTCGTTTGCTGCGCGGCCGACTGATCGTAGGTGTGTTGCCGACAATTGCGCCGTATCTACTGCCGGAGGTGCTGGTAACGTTTGCGGAAAAATTCCCCGGAGTGGAAATCGTGGTGCACGAGGACACGACGGCGCGGTTGCTCAAGCTCGCGCAGGCATACGAAATCGATTTTGCGCTGGCCAGCCGACCCATCCAGGACGAGCGGATGGAGGTGAAGGATTTGTTTACCGAGGAGTTGCGACTGGCCTTGCCCCCGGGCCATCGGTTAACACGCAAACGGACGGTGCGCCTTGCTGACCTCGAAAAAGAGCCTTTCATCGTGATGAAGGAGGGGCACTGCCTCGGCGATCAAGTGCTGAACTTTTGCGAACGGCGCGACTTGAAGCCGACCATCAACTTTCGCAGTGCCCAGCTGGAAACGATTCAAGCCCTCGTCCGTTCCGGGGTCGGCATCTCGCTCATTCCTGCGATGGCCGCGCTCAGCGATCGCAAAGACTTGCCAGAGTATCGTTCGCTCCTCGCGCCCAAGCCCGAACGGAAGATCGTGGCGGTCTGGCCGAAGCAACGTCCGTTGGGTCGCGCGGCGAATGAGTTCTTGAAACAGATTTCTGCGAGGTGCAAGCGGTTGAAACGCTAGCGCGAGGCAAAACAGCGAAACGGAAAGCGGGAAAGTCCTTTATTTTTTCGTTACCTCCGCGTCATTAAACTATGATTAAGTTTTTTCTCGGGGTTGTTGTTGGAATCGGGCTCTTTGTGCTGGCCTGCTATCTTTTTGTGACGCGCGGCGGAATTTTCATGGGAACGGACACCAAACCGTTGCCGATGGAGGAGACTATCGCGGGCGCGGCTATTACCGCGTCGATTGGCAAGAGTGCGAAAGATCCATCGCCGTTACCGGCGGACGAGACCAATCTTCTGGCAGGCGCCAAAATCTATATGAACGCCTGCGCAGGATGTCACGGAAAACTGGACCAGGCGTCGAGTGGCGCGAAGGGGTTTTATCCGCTCCCGCCACACCTGCTTCCGCCAGGTACGGGCGTAACCGACGATCCGGTAGGCGCCACTCACTGGGTGGTGAAAAACGGGGTCCGTTTCAGCGCCATGCCGTCGTTCGATAAGAAACTGAGCGACTCGGAAATTTGGCGAGTGAGTCTCTTGTTGCGGAACGCCGACAAATTACCGGACTCGGTCAAGGAATCGCTCCGTCAACCGCAGCAGCAGTAGTAAGAAACGCGAATCTTTTAGCTCGTTTACTGCAACGGCTTCAATTTACCGAGCATGGCCGGGGATCAATTCCGAGACAGTCGGATGATTCGAACGAAAACCTTGCGTTTAGACAAGGTCACCCTGACGTACACAGTCCGATCCTAAACAATAAATTTCAAAATTGGTAAAGGAACCACTATGCAAACTCAAATCGTCAAAATGATCAACGACTTCGAGCACGGCCGGCTGAGCCGGCGGCAACTGATTGCGTATTTGACCGGCATGTTTGCCGCGAGCCTGGGCGCGACCATCGCGTTCGCCGATCAGCAAACCGGACGCGCCGCACCGCAGCCCGCGGACTCGGCCCCCACCTTTGATGCCACCGATCTCAATCACATCGCGCTGAACGTGACCGATGTGCAGCGTTCGCAGAAATGGTATCAAAAACACCTTGGCTTGAAACCGACGGGACAAGAAGGCTTCCTTACCACCGGCAAAGGGTGGCTGGCGCTCTTCCAGGGCGAAAAGCCCGGGCTGAATCACTACTGCTACAACATCGCGAATTACGATCCGACCGATGCGGTCGCAAGACTCAAAGCCGCCGGCCTCGCGCCGAGACTGGAAGACGGCCGTGTGTATTTTGCCGATCCGGACGGCATCGAATGTCAGCTCGCGAGTGCGTGATACCTGAGTGAACAGAATTGATTTCCCACTGGTCGGTAACGTGCTCGAGACAGATGGAAAGAAGAGACGAGCTAGAGTTTACCTCCGACGTCGTCAATTCACCGAGCGTGAACGAAGTAAGAATTAAGAAGTTCGCAGAATTGACCAGCTTCGTCTCAACTACGCGTTGGCAAGCGAGTGACAAGTTTCCGTGGACGAGACTGATCAAGAATCAATGATCAACGACGAAATCTTTTCCTTTGCGACGGTAAAATGATAATCAAGCGTGACCGGGCTCCCCGGAAAACTCCCTGAGACTTCTATACTCACGACAGTTTCATTGGCGCGGTGTTCGGCGCTGAGCGGTCTAAAGTGAAACTTGTATTTGTCGATCGTTTCGCTGGCCCAGCGTTCGATATCGATTTTGCCACGGCGTGTTGCATTCTCGTCACGTACCACAGCGTTATCGGCAAAGCAGGCAGAAATGGACTTCACATCGTGCGCATTACTGGCATCGACGTAGCTCTGAATAATTGGTACTAACGAAATCGGCATTAGGACTAACGGTTATCGCTACCGCACTACGGTAAGGGTAAGATCGTTGCCATCGCCACCTTCGTAACTCGCCCGCAAGTTATTGCCGAAGATCCTTACGATCGAGCCATCGGGGAGATTGGCAAAGGTCCCGGCGATTGGTGTGGCCGCGGTATTGCTGATGACGGTGAAGGTGGTTCCTACGGGAAGTCGACCAAGGATTATTCCGCCAACAGTTAAAGTGGCGCCGCCGGTGATGGTGACGCCGTTCGCGATGACTTTGTCGGCCCTGGAGTTGTTGCGGCTGGCCGCGAACGTATAGAGATAGGTCCCGCCGGTCTGAAATGTAAGGGTGCTTTGGATGGTGAGTGTCGGCTGATTTGTTGGGAACGCTGCCGGGGTGAGCACAGCGGGACCCCTGCCTCCGCCGATCGTGACGTCGCCGCCGATGCTACCGTTGCCGCCGAGCGCGCCGCGAGTCACCTGCACGGCACCGGTGCCGGTGGCGCTCCCGGTGCTGTTCGCAGCGATGAAGATGCCGCCGCTGATCGTCGTGGTGCCGGTGTAACTGCTCGCGCCGAAGAAAGAGACGAGGCCGCTTTTTATCTCGACGCTGTCGAAATCGGAAATCGTGCCGGTGTAGGTGAAGAAATGGAACGCGCCGGGATCGATCGTGCAGGTGTTGGTGCCGCTCCCGCCGGAGATGTCGCCGTGGATGGTGCCGCCGGTGATGTTGAGCGTGTCGTCGCCATCACCGAGGTCGATCGCTTTGCCGCTGGCGTCGGCGATCACATCGCCGGCATTGTTGAGCGTGTCGTTATCGGCGCCGGTCTGAATCGCCGCGGCCGTGTCGCCGCCTCCCTCGATCGTGCCGCGGCGTTCGTTATTGATCGTGACGCTAAAGCCGCTGGCCGCGCCGAGGACGACAATGGCAGAGTCAGTCTGGCCTTTGATAAGGCCGCTGTTTGTTACCACGCTATTGGCATAGATCGGTTCCGGCGTGCCACTGGTGTCCACTCCAGCCAGTGTAATGCCGCGACCGACGGCGTTGGCATTGCCCTCGGCGACGTCGCCTTCGATGGTGCCGGAATTAGTAATGGTGCCGCCACCGGTGGTGACACCTTCGCTCGCCCCGCCGGGAACGTCGCTGAAGGAATTGAGCGACTGGATCACTCCTGTATTCGTTAGGTTAACGAGGCCGTCAACGTCGACGCCGTCGCCATCACCGGTCACGCCGTTACCTGTGATCGTCCCGTGGTTCTGGATCGTGACTACCTCGTTGGCGTTGAAGCCATCGATGTTCATGCCCGAGCCGTTATCGCCCTGGATGGTGGCGTTGGGTTGATTGGTGACGCTGAGGGTGAAGCTGACTGTGTCGTCCGCGGCCCCGGCGGTGATGCCATGGCGACCGCCTTCGATGAGGCCGTTGCCGTTGTTGTTAATCACGAGCCCGTTATTGGTCTGCCCGTCGACACCGTCGCTGCTACTCGCGGTGGTGGTAATCGCCTTGATCGTTCCTTCGTTGATAACGCTGCCGTTCACTCCGGGGCGGACGGCGTCCGCTTCGAAGGCTTCGATAAGTCCCGTGGGATAGTTATGCAGCGTGTTGCCGCCGGTCGTAATTGCGTTCCAATCGATCGCCTGCGCTCCGCCGGCGGAGGCGTTCAGTGAGATGACACTGCCATAATTATCGAAAGAGATACTGCTATTCGGTCTGTTCATCTGGATGGCATCCGCATCGGCTGCCTGGAGAAGCGCGCCGGCGCTGTTTGTCACAGTCAGGGTTAGGCCGCCGGTGTTGTCGCGGATCGCGCGGCCAGTGCCGGTTTGTTTGATCACGCCATCGTTCTGGATCGAAGAAGTGCCGGTGACGGTAATGGCGACGCTGCTTCCACTCACTTCCAAGTCACCGGTCGAGCTGACCACGCCCGCGCCGCTCGGGAGAGTTTGTGCGGCGGTGACGGTGCCGGCGATTGGGTTCGGGCCGGGCACGAATTGGGCTCGCCCCGCCGGCGCAGCGAGAAGAGCGAGAGTGACCAGAGAGAAAGTCAAAATTTTCATGGTGCGACATTTCTAGAATGGCGACTTAGGCGATGCCACTCTTTAACTGTTACAATTGTGCGACGGAGCGCGACGCGATTGGGCTTACGGCACGGCGTTAACCGAAACTGTCGGACTGCGGATCCCAAAAGTCGCCTCCTAAGCCGAGGGCCACGGAGAAGTCAAAAGTAAGAATTAGGAATTAAGAAGTAAGAATTCGCGCGTTGCGAATTTCCTGAATCCAAAGCGCGCCCCCGCTGCATCTCACAATGCAGAAGCTCGCGTACTTATGGAAACACTTCTGCAGGATATCCGCTTCGGCTTTCGCCAACTCATGAAACAACCCGGCTTTGCCGCGCTTGCCATCATTTCCATGGCACTCGGCATCGGGGCTAACACTTCGATCTTTAGTTTAGTCGATACGGCTTTGCTGCGGCCGCTCGCGGTGAAGGAGCCTTCGCAGTTGGTCGAGCTTTACGGCACACTGCACAACGGCTCGGATTGGTCGCTACAGTCGTATCTGAATTACAAAGAGTACCGCGATCGTAACACCGTCTTCTCCGGTCTGTTTGTTTATCGCGTTGTCGTCAGCAGTCTCACAGTCAACAACTCCAGCCAGCGCGTCTGGGGGTATCTCGTTTCCGGAAATTACTTCGATGTTCTCGGCGTGAAGCCGATGCTCGGGCGCGCATTTTTGCCCGAAGAAGATCAGACGCCTGATTCACATCCCGTTGCCGTGATTAGTTACAACTGCTGGCAACACCGCTTCGGCGGCGATCGGGCGATCGTGGGGAAGACGGTTGAGTTCAACAGCCGCCCGTTCGCTGTTATCGGCGTTGCGCCGAAAGGATTTATTGGCACCGAAGTCGCCTACGATCCGGAGATGTTCATTCCGGTGATGATGGCGAAGACGATCGAACCCGGGAGCACGTGGATCGACAAACGCGACTCGAACAATCTCTTCACCGTCGGCCGGTTGAAGCCCGGCGTGTCGTTCGCCCAAGCGAAGGCTGCGCTCGAGACGCTGACCGCGAAACTCGCGCAGGATTATCCGGAGAACGTCGGCCGCGGCATCCGACTCGGCAAACCCGGCTTGTTCATTCCCGATATTGCGAATTCTGTCTTCGCCTTCACTGGAGTGCTCGCGGCTGTGGGTGCGCTGGTGATTTTGCTCGCGTGCGTGAATCTTGCCAGTCTGCTCCTCGCGCGCGCGACGGAACGGCGGCGGGAAATTGCCGTGCGGCTCGCGGTCGGCGCAAGTCGGCAACGACTCGTCAGACAATTGCTCACTGAGAGTCTTCTCATTTCACTCAGCGGTGGCGCGGCCGGCGTATTTCTCGCTGCCGCAATTAATAGCGCTGTGCGAGGCATTCGCTTGCCGAGCGACGTTACTTTGCTGTTCGATCTGCGCACAGACTGGCGCGTGCTCAGCTTCGCGCTGCTGCTCTCGATCGCGACGGGAATTCTTTTCAGCCTCATTCCGGCGTTGCAATCGTCGAAGCCGCAACTTGTGCCCGCGTTGAAAGACGAATCATCGATGGCCGGCTTCCGTCGCTCACGTTTGCGCAACTTGCTCGTTGTCGCGCAAGTCAGCCTTTCGTTAGTCCTGCTTATCAGCGCCGGCCTCATTGTGCGCAGTCTGCAAGCAGCTCAGAAAATGCGGCCCGGCTTCAATCCAGAAAACGCGGTCGCCATTTCGTTCGATGTCAGCTTGCAAGGTTATAACGAGGAACGCGGCCGCGCGTTTCAGAAGCAAGTGCTCGAGCGGGCGCAGGCGCTGCCGCAAATCGAAAACGCCGCGCTGACTGATTACCTCCCGCTCGGATTGAACTACAACGACAGCACGATTTATATCGAAGGCACGGAGTTCAAAGGCGCGAGCACGTTGCCGATCGCGATCCCAATCGAGAGTAGCCCCGGTTACTTCGATGTGATGGGCATTCCACTGCGCGGCCGTGATTTTCGCGACGACGAAAACAAGAAGGAAAGCCGCGTCGCGATCGTGAACGAGACGTTCGCGAAAAAGTTCTTCAACGGACAGGACCCGATCGGCCGGCGCTTCAACTGGCATGGGCCTACCGATCCGTTCTTCGAGATTGTTGGCGTCGTGCCCGACGGAAAATACAACTCGTTAGGCGAAGATCCCAAGCCCGCGCTGTATACGCCGGTCTATCGCGATTACAGCGGCGCGGTTACGCTGGTCGCCCGCACACGCGGCGATCCGCGGCAGGTGTTGAGCGCGCTTGCGCGGCGAAGTGCAAAAGCTCGATCCGTCGATTTCCGTTTACGCGGCAAAGACGCTGAAGGAGCACATGGGTACATCACTTTTCCCTGCGCGCATGGCTGCAATCGCGCTCGGCAGTTTCGGTGTCCTCGCCCTGATTCTCGCTGCGGTCGGGATTTACGGTGTCATGTCGCACGTCGTCGCGGGACGCACGCGCGAGATTGGGTTGCGCATGGCGCTCGGCGCGCAGCTTTCCGATGTGCAGAAGCTGATCTTGAAACAAGGCATGGTGCTCGCAGCGATTGGTTCGTTATGCGGGCTGCTGATTGCCTTCGGCGGCGCGCGTATGATGAAGAGCCTGCTCTACGGCGTGAGCACTTCCGATCCGATCACCTTCACGGGCGTCGCCTTGCTCTTGTGCGGCATCGCGCTTCTCGCCTGCTGGATCCCGGCGCGCAGAGCTAGTCGCGTCGAACCGATGATTGCGTTGCGCGCGGAGTGAGTCAGTAGTGTTCGTGCCAGCGCGGACGTCACGCCAAGCGCGGATCTCTCTTTTCCGAAGGACACCCGAGGCACTGGCTGCGATACTTTTCCGAATGAGCAGGGCGTTCGTCAAAGAAGATGTCGATCCTCCGGAGCGCAGCGGACGGAAGCGATCGGCTTCAGGACTGCCGCCGGGAGCGACTAATTATATCACCGCGCGTGGCGCGAAGCGTTTGCGCGAGGAACTGCAGAACCTTCGCGCGTCAAACGCCGAGCAGCGAGCGCATCATCGAATTAGAGCACATTCTGGCATCGATCCATGTTGTCGATCCTCCGGACCCGGCGTCGAACAGCGTTGCCTTCGGCGCAACGGTGACGGTGAAAGATAAAAAAGGCGCGACTGAAACGTTTACCATCGTCGGCGTCGACGAACTCGATTTCGAACGAGATGCCGTCAGTTGGATTTCTCCGATCGGCAAGGCGCTGCTAGCCGCGGACATGGGCGACTGGATTACACTCGAGGATGGACGAAACGCGAAGATTGTGAAGATCGAAAGAAAAAATGACACGTGACGAGTGATCAGTGACAAGCGCGCCTCTTAACGGCAATCCGCTCGTCGTTTCATCGACGCGCCAGGAGTGACAGTGCAAGTTTAGCGTCCGCTTAATTTCAATTGATCGTCGGCGAGTCCCATCGTCCGCAGGAATGCGTTCCACCGCGGGTCATCTTCAATATTCGTTAGGAGCGGATCTTTGCGCAAGCTGGCCAGACCCGGGTCGCGTTGCCGGCGCGCACGCTCCAACCATTCGAAAGCCTTATCCTTGTCCCCGCGATACGCGTGCACTTCGGCGATCTGGTATGCCGCCGTTTCCGCAAAATCCTTGGTCAACTGCGCAAGCGCGGCGTCTGCTTCCGGGATTTTTTTCTGGGCCCAGCGTGCGCACGCCACAATCAAAAGCCGCGCCCAATCACCCGCGTCAGCTTGTGCCGCGGTTGCTGCCTCTTCGAATTTGTTCTCCAGCAGATACGACAATCCGAGACCGGCATGCGCCCAGGGCGCCGCTGGATTCAACTCGACCACGCGCGGAAATTCTGCACGCGCTTCTGCGAATCGTTTCGTCGCCGCCAGGTTAAAGGCGAGAAATGCTCGTGCTTGTGGGTTGACCGGGTCCAGGTCGACTGCTTTGCGATAGAGTTCGATTGCTCGATCCATATTTCCGCGTGCTATCTCGAGGTTGCCCGCGGCGATCACGATGTTCGGATCTGCCGGCGCCAGCGCTAATGCCTTGCTCAACGTTTGAGCTGCCCCGTTCCAGTTAAAATCGAAATTCGTCTCGATCGACCCGCGGGCGAGTAACGCCTCCGGCAAGTTAGGCTCAATGGAGAGCGCCCGCGTCACTGCCCCACGCGCACTCGACAGATGCGCGTCGAAAGTCTTTTGTCCGCCCTCGGTCGCAAACGCGGCAAGCCAGACATTCGTGCCCGCGACTCCGGCCCACGCCAGCGCGAACCCGGGGTCCAACTCCGTCGCGCGTTGGTAGGCAGCCAAAGCTTCGCGCGCACTTTTTTCCGAATGGCGATTTTCATAAAAGCGGCCCTGCAGATACAATTGATGTGCTTCCACATTTTTCGTCCCGCCTTTCTCCGCCGCCTGCACTTCCGCTTGAATTTTCTGTTTGTCGGCAAAACCCACCGTGCCCCCGGTTAACCGGTCGCGCACTTGTGCCACGATCGTCTCCGCCAGTTCGCTCTGAACGGCGAACACGTCTTTCAAATCACGGGTAAAATTCTCCGACCAAAGTTCCTCGCCCGTGTCAGCGCGGGTGAGCCGAGCCGCGATTCGCACTGCTTCGCCGGATTTGCGAACGCTCCCTTCGACCAGATAGGCCACGGCGAGTTTTTGTCCAATCTCCTGGACCGTCGCATTTTTGCCCTTGAAAGAAAACGCCGACGTCCGCGCGGCCACATGCATCCCCGGAATCTTTTGCAGCACGGTCAGCAGCTCTTCACTGACGCCGTCGGAGAAATACTCGCTTCCTTTATCGTCGCTCAGGTTAACGAAGGGCAGGACGGCGACCGATTTTTGATCAGGTGTATTCGTTGGAGGGGCCGGCACCGCGTGAGCCGCCACCGACTGCTGATTTTTACTTGAGCGCTGCATCCACCACCACCCCGCGACCAGCGCGAGTATTATGATAGTTGCGACGGCCGGAATCAGGAACGGCGATTTCTTTGAAGTTCGCTGTGCCGGAGATTCAGCACCTTTCTCCCACGGCAGGACGATCCGGAAGAGATCCATCGGCAGCTTGATGTTCTTCAAATCCGCTGAACCGAACTTTTCAAATCGCGCCTCGAGCGCGTTACGAATTTGCCGCTCGACATCCATCGAGACGCAAATACCGCCCGCGCCGGCCAATTGTTCGATGCGGGAAGCGATGTTCACCCCGTCGCCGTAGACGTCGCCGTCGCGATGCATTACATCGCCGATGTGGATGCCGATCTTGAGTTCGATGCGCCGGTCGGAAGTGACGTCGTGATTCCGTTTGGCCAGCGTGCGCTGGATCTCGATGGCGCATTGCGCCGCTTCTAACGCGCTCCCGAATTCAACTAGGAAAGCGTCGCCGATGGTTTTGATTTCGGTGCCGTGGAACCGCGGAAAGATTTCGCGCAACAAACGCCGATGTTCCTCCAATAGTTCGAGAGCGACTTTGTCGTCGCGTTGGGCGAGCGTGCTGTAGCCCACCATGTCTGTAAACATAATGGCGGCGAGCTTGCGCTCTTCGGTCAGTTCGCTGGGCATCACCGTTTTTAGTGACTATCTCTATAAATGACAATGCCCGAGCTGTCTTGAGCAAACGAGTGACCAGCGGCGAGCAGATTCAGAACAGTTGAGAGTTGATGGTTGCATAGAGATCGTCCCGTCAAACCACACCGAGCCCTGCGGTCTGCTCAGCTACCGGACTGATTGACAGTCACTCCGCCGGCGATAAGGTCGGCCCCGTGCCGGAGGAGAAGGAGACGCGCGCGGCAACCCGATACGAAACGGTCATCGCGACCCTCATTGGATGTGTGGCTGTATGCGTTGCCGGTTATACCGCCTACATGCAACGCCAACAGGTACGCGCAGCAGTCTGGCCGATCCTCGAGTTCGAGAGCAGCAATGGTCCCGATATTCACTTTACTCTTGCAAATAAAGGTGTCGGTCCCGCGATCATTCGAAATGTCGTTGTGATGGTGGACGGCCAACCGGTTAAGAACTGGTATGAAGTGTTCGATAAATTACTCGGCCCCGGAGAACATCGCGGTGCTGAAAGCGATATGAGGGGTCATGTATTCTCAGCGGGTGAATCGATGACCGTCTTCACTCCGCACGATGCGAACGGGAACCCGATCGCTTTCGACAAATCGAATCCTGCCTGGGTAGAGATGAACAGAGATCGTGCGCGAATAACGGTCGAGATCTGTTACTGCTCCACATTGGGTGAATGCTGGACCCTGCGTGGCGGCGCAGTGACACCCGGCATGACAATCGAGACCCGTCGTTGTCCGACTCCGTCGGCGACCAGTTTCCAGCAGTAGCTCCGGAAAGTAAGAAGGCAAAAGTAAGAACTAAGAAGGTCTAACTGTCGGGTCACCAAATGACCGGCTACTTGCCATCTGCGTTTACGGGCGCGGACATGCCGCCGAGAATTTGCCACGTACCGTTAGTTCTGATCCAGGTGTGCGTGATCCGCATTGCGTCTGTTCGCACTACCTGGCCGGTGTCGCTGCTGGCCCAGTTTGCTTTGATTCGATAATGATCGATGGCGATGTCGCCGGTTACGCGAACGGCCAATTGCTCAATTGAGTACGACTGCAGCTTCAGGCCTTTTGATGTGTTATTTGTAATCCAATCGGTGATGTGATCTTTTTGAACGGGCGCTGCGTTGACAAAAGGCCAGCCGACGAAATCGTCGTGCCAGAGCGCACGATACTTCTGCACGTCGTTGGCCTTCACGTATTCCCAATACGATTTCTCCAGGTTCCAGATTTGCTCTTCGGTCCCGGCCGGACTGGCGATTAGGGCCCCTGTCATCGTCACTGCCAGCAGGAACGAGATCGTCTTTAGCATCGCGCCATCGTAGTCATCAGGTCTATCCTCCGCGATGTGAAAACATTTCTATCTTTTCTTTGTGGCGCCGCAGTGATGCTCGGCTTCAGCGTTCTCAGCGGATCAACTCCTGGACATCACGTTTACGAATTGCGCCTGTATCACGTTCACGAGGGCAAAATGGACGCCCTAAAAGCTCGCTTTGGCGATCACACCGACGCGATCTTCAAGCGGCACAACATGAAAAGCATTGGTTATTGGGTCCCCGAAGATGCAGCGCAAAACCTCTTCGTTTACATTCTGGAGCATCCGAGCCGGCAAGAGGCGGAGAAGAATTGGTCCGCGTTCCAAGCCGATCCGGAATGGAAAAAGGTGAAGGCCGAGTCGGAGGCGCAAGGGCCACTGGTGGATCATATCGACCGCTACTTCATGGATCCGACCAGTTATTCAGCGCTCAATTAGAAGCAGCAAACAAAATTCAAATTTCAAACAACGAAGACGATTAGAAGTGAATGCAGCCGGAGGTAAATCATGAATTTTAAGTTGGAAGTGATCATCATTCCTGTTTCTGATGTGGATCGCGCGAAAGCGTTCTACGAAAAACTTGGCTGGCGGCTCGATGCCGACTTCGCGAAGGGCGACTTCCGTGTCGTGCAGCTGACGCCGCCCAACTCTGAAGCTTCCATCATCTTCGGCAAGGGAGTCACGTCGCCGAAGCCTGGATCGGCGAATAGTCTGGTTCTCGCCGTAGATGACATCGACGCCGCCCGCAAGGACTTGATCGCGCGCGGCGTGAAGGTGAGCGATGTCTTTCACTTCACCGGCGGCCCCTTCAATAACACCGGGGAGAACCCGCGCGTTACCGGGCGCGACCCGCAAGGCCGTTCCTATTACTCGTTTGCCTCATTCGAGGATCCGGACGGGAACGGCTGGCTGCTCCAGGAAATCAAGGAGCGCCTTCCTGGCCGCGAATGGAAGTTAGCGCAAGGGCGAAATATGGACGTCGCAAGCCTTGCAGAACTCCTGCGCGAGACAGAGGAACACCATGGCAACTACGAAAAGACGCATCCGAAGCACACTGGTGGGACTGGTACGCGCCTTACCTGAGTGCGCGTCAGACCGGCAGCAGTCCGGAGGAGGCAGCAGCCGATGCAGACCGCTACATGGAAGAAGTAATTCATGATCCTCCCCGATAAGAAGAGATCATCGATATCTCTTCTGGACTGAGCTAGCGCTGCAAGGTTTTCTTGTCCGGATCGATGATTTTCCTTCTGACAACGGCAAACCTATTCTCGCGAGCGGCGTATTCTCGCGCGAGTCGCGCTTCAAGCCGCGCATTAACGGGTCGATCAAAAGGCGTAACAGCCCGGTGTCGTGATTATCAAGCTGGTGCCGCCTGCGCTACCAAGGTGCTTGTTGCTAACCCAAGGGTGATACAGTCGGAACGAGGACGAAGAGAAGACTAACCAGCTGTTGCGCTGACTTTTCCTACTCACACCGAGGGATTCCTCTATCAGGTCAGCGGCGACTGAAAGTCCGTTGGCTTCAGCGATCGCTTTCCGCAGTTTACGTGCATTCTCTCGATAAGTTGGGTCGGTCAGCACCTTGTTTAAAAGGGATGCGAGGTGGGCAGCGGTTAGTTTGTCTAATGAGGTAACCGCGCCGGTTCTTTTATGCGCGATTCGCGCCGCAACCCCTGGTTGATCATAGGTTATCGGGATAGCTAATTGCGGAACGCCTTGTGCCAAAGATTCAAGCGCGGTGTTCAACCCGGCATGAGTGATACAGACAGTGGCCTGTTTCAGCAATTCCAATTGGGGCGCCTGCCTTACGATAATGGCATTGTTCGGAGCTGATCCGATCTGCTTCGGATCGATCCGCTCACCAATAGAAAGCACGAGTTGCAAGTTTTTATTCTTCGCCGCGGCAGCTATGATAGTGCGGAAGACATCTACCTGGCCGTTCAAAATCGTCCCCATTGACGCGTAGATAAGTGGTTCTCCCGTTAATCGCTCCCATGGGAAATCCACTTTCTTGCGGCCTTTGCCATTGTGAAACGGACCGGTGTGGTGGAACTGCGAGGGCCAGTGAGAACTTTCAAAGTCGAAGGCTCGAGGAACTTGAGTAATTGATGCAAGCGGGGAAAAAGTGGAAGAGAGATCGCTCCAGTCGATTTTCAGTCCAACGCTTTCGGCATGTGCCTTGATGGCCCCGTTTACGCTTTCTAACAAACTAGCCCATTTTGCGAGACCTTCCCGGTTTCTGGCCAGAGCGGCAGGAAGTTGTCTCATGCGGCCAGCCATACAGGCAAAGTGGAGTGTAGCCAGAGTAGTCCCAGTGCACTCCGTTTGCGACGTGTACATACGGAATGCCCAACTGCATCGCACCTAATTCCGCATAGAACTGAACCGTATCGATTATCAGCGCGTCGATCCGGTTTGCCTGCACAATTGCGGGCAATGATTTGAGTATAGCCTCCGTTTGAGTCAGCACTGTGCGAACAGAAAATTGCAACGCATCCTCGCCCCTGCTTTTTGCTCGCTTCTGGTAGGTTTTCGTTGATGTGATCCTTCTCCGGACCACGAACAAACGGTAGCCCGGCAGCGCCTGACGAATAAAGGAAGACAACCTCATGATTGCGCGCAATCCCGAGGAAGCCGCCGTCGCCGCAGACCGTTACATGGAGGAGGTAATTCATGTTCCTCCCCGATAAGAAGAGGTCATCGACGGCGGATTTTTCTTTGCTACCCAAGAGCTGCTTGCACCTCCCTTTTTCGATAGATGAAGGAGCACAGCCGTCTTGGCCATGGAGCTGACGGGCCTCTGCCGTCCGGCGTTAAAATGTTGCCGCCCAGTTTCAGTTGTTTCGTTAGTCCGGTTCGATGCGCTTGGTCGTAAATCTCGCACTGGTTCTTGAGCCATCGAGAACATTTTCTGTGAAGACTTTTTTTGGACGTATTACGCGGCGTCGCTGTTTGGCTAGTTTCACTTGTCCGTTTGCAGCTCATTGGATTCTCGAAGAACGTCCGAAAGAAACAGCCGACGCGCGGAGAGTTTCCTTTTAGAATCGCCAAATTGACACAGGTTACGGCGGAAGGAGATCAAACATGGAAATCAAAAGAGTTGGCACGCAGAGTTCCGCCAAGGGGCCAACTGACTGGTTTACGGGCACGGTTCGCATAGACCCGCTCTTCGAGGCACCTGAACCGGCCCGGGTCCGTGGCGCAAGGGTCACGTTCGAGCCGGGTGCACGCACCGCATGGCATACGCATCCACTGGGTCAGACGTTGATCGTCACGTCGGGTTTGGGATGGGCGCAACGCGAGGGCGGACCGGTCGAAGAAATCCGGCCAGGCGACGTGGTCTGGTTTGCGCCTAACGAGAAGCATTGGCACGGCGCTACGCCGACGACCGCGATGACTCATATCGCCATTCAGGAAGCACTCGACGGAAAAGTCGTTGAATGGATGGAGCACGTCACTGATGAGCAGTACCGGCGAGTCTAAGGATCTTAGGTTACGAGCAGGGAGGGCCGACGATGCGACCGCCTGCGGAACGATTTGCTACCAGGCGTTCAAGACAATTGCCGACGCGCACAATTTCACGCCCGATTTTCCGTCGGTGGAGGTGGCAATTAGAGTCGTGAGTTCCCTCCTGTCGCATCCGGGGTTTTACTCGGTCGTCGCTGAAGTCGACGGCCGAGTTGTTGGCAGCAATTTTCTCGACGAACGGAACGTTATTGCCGGGCTTGGACCAATTACAGTGGATCCAACCGTGCAAAATCGCGGAGTCGGGCGGCAGTTAATGGAGAATGCTCACGACCGCGCGGCGAAAAAAAAGTTTACCGGCGTGCGGTTGATTCAATCCGGATATCATACGCGATCACTTTCGTTGTACGCGAAGCTCGGCTACGAGGTGCGAGAACCGCTGGCCTGCATGCAAGGACCAGCTGTGAATGTCGGCGTGGCGGGTTGCACGGTGCGCAAAGTAACCGAGTCAGATATCGAGGCGGGCAATCGAGTTTGCGAAAAAGTTCACGGACACGACCGCGGTGGCGAGTTGAATGAGGCCGTTGAGAAAGGTACTGCAACCCTCGTGGAGCGAGATGGTCGCATCACTGGTTACGCCACGCTCGTCGGTTTTTTTGGACACGCAGTAGGCGAGACTAACAGGGACATCAAAGCGCTGATCGGCGCGGCGACGGAAATCGCCGGCCCAGGTCTTTTGCTGCCAATACGCAACGGCGAGTTATTTCAATGGTGTTTGCAGCACGGTCTCCGGGTCACGCAGCCAATGACTCTGATGAGCAAAGGATTCTACAACCAGCCCGCCGGTGCATCCTTGCCATCGATCCTCTATTGATCTGATAAATTCCGCCTCAAAAATCTTCGCGACGTTCTCGATCGTATTTTAGCTGATTCAGTTGAATCCGATCAAGAGGATGTCCGCATCTCAATCGTATGACGGGCAAAATTCTGCTCACGGCGCTTTGTGCCTCAGTGGCAATGAGGACGATTGCGGGAACGGAGGATTCGGAAATTCAACGCGCGCGGGAGACGCTCGAAGCTTCAGCCAAGGCGTACCGTGAAGTGGCGGCCTTACGGGACAGGCTCTCGTACACAGTGACGGCGCCTGGCGCGGAAAAGGAAACGAAAATGGAGGAGTACGTTTTCGGTCCGTACGGTTCAGTGCTGGTCAAAAACGCATTGTTACAAGCGGTGGCTGTGGATTCGCAATTTTATCTGACGCAAAGTGATGTGCCGAACCGCTACGTTACTGCTTTCTACGATGGCGATTTCGGCGCTGTCTTGCGGCAGGTTGCTGGCAACGGTTCTCTTTTCGAACCGCCTCCGCTGGCGTTGCATCAGGACAAGGGGATGGATGGGTTTTTGAACACACTTCGATTCAATCTGCTCGCGCCTCTGAAGATCGCGGGGTTCCATGAGGTAGCTAATGGCAGCGTCGAGATTCGGTTCGTCGCCAGCAATGGCGAATTGAGACTGATCATTGATCAGAAAACGCATTTTTTTACTGCCGTTTCATTTGACGTGAAACCACCCGGTGCGCCCGATGGCATGATGGTGCGAGTGCAGGGGGCGTTTTCGCCGCAGATATTGTCTGCTTCGGAAGCTGCAATCAATTTTGATCCCGGCATCCGCACTGCAGTTGAGAATCTGACTGATCTTGTTTCAACACGGCTGGCGGCGGGATCGACCGCTCCCGACTTCGAACTCGAAACGCTCGACGGGAAAAAGGTCGCATTGCATGATTTGCGCGGCTCGGCGGTGGTGCTGGACTTTTGGGCGACATGGTGCGTGCCCTGTTGGACAGCTTTGAAAGAGACGCAGGCGCTGTCCGAGTGGGCTGCAACGGAGCGTTTGCCAGTGGCCGTTTTCGC
Source organism: uncultured Verrucomicrobiae bacterium (assembly GCA_963840135.1). Classification (GTDB taxonomy): domain Bacteria; phylum Verrucomicrobiota; class Verrucomicrobiia; order Chthoniobacterales; family UBA10450; genus Udaeobacter. The sequence continues at coordinate 20,340 of CAWIXX010000014.1, forward strand.
GGTGAACACGTTGGAACACGGATCCGAATATAACGAAAAACTGGAGCGCGTTCGGCGTTTTTGGAAATCGCAGCATTTGACCATGCCGTCCTTAGTCGATCCGGAATCGAAAATGTTCAGCGCTTACCAAAGTCCGGGCCTTCCCAGCGTTGTAGTGATATCGCCGTCAGGGAAAATTTTCCGGTTCCACGAGGGGTTGTTTCCCGAAATGTCCGAGACATTAAAGGGCGAGCTACGCGCGAGTCTTCAAGAGGCGAAGTCAGAAGGCGGAAGTAAGGATTAGCGAGTAATACGCTGGTAAATCGAAAAGCCGAACAGAATTAGGAGGAGAACAACAGTGTGCCATCGGGGCGCGACCGCTTCGCCTTGCAACGAACGGTCATTCGGTAAATCTGAACCCATTGCCGTGAAAGGCTGCGTTTGAATTAAGATTTAAGAAGTTAGAAAGGAGAAGAAAACAAGAAAGAAAAGGGCGAGTGGGATCTCTCCTTGACAGCTTAGGAGAGACGATTAGACTCCTAAGTAATTTAGGAGTCACTATGAGCGAGGAAGCCGAACTGTTGCCGGGCACACTGGATTTGCTCATTCTCAAAGCCGTCTCGCTCGGGCCGCTGCATGGTTATGCCGTCCTTTCCCGGATCGAGCAGATTTCCGGAAAACGGTTGTTCATCGAGCAAGGAGCGTTGTATCCGGCCTTGTTCCGCCTCGTGCGCCAGGGATTGCTCAAGACGGAGTGGGGGAAATCGGAAAACAACCGACGGGCAAAATTTTACGACCTTACGGCGAAGGGCCGGAAACGGTTGCGGGAAGAAACGGACTGGTGGAAGCGCGCGGCTGCGGCCGTTACGGCAGCTCTGGCGGCGCGACCGCAGCAGGCTTGAGCAATGATCACTCCCTATTTGAGGTCGATCGCGAAAAGGTTTTTGCGGCGTGGCCAGACGGACCGCGAGATGCAGGAGGAACTTGAATCTCACGTGCAGCTCCGCGCCGATGCCCTTGAGCGCGATGGCCTGGACCGGCCGGAAGCGGAGCGACGCGCCCGGATCGAGTTTGGAGGCCACCACCGGTTCAAGGAGGAATGTCGTGAAGCGATGGGAGGAAACGCGATCGACCAGGCGATACAGGATGTCCGCTTCAGTCTGCGCTCGCTACGGAAATCGCCTGCGTTTTCACTGGTGGCGGTCATCACGCTTGCTCTCGGCATTGGCGCGACAGTGGCAATGTTTTCGGTGGTGAATACAGTTTTGCTACGGCCGTTTGCGTTCAGCCATCCGGAGAAACTGCTCTGGATTTATTCGCAACGCAGCGATAATCCGCGCACCAATTTTTCGCTGCCCGAGTATTGCGATTATCGCGACCAAACCACTTCTTTCGAGAGCCTGGCTGGTGTCGCAAGTTTCAACCCGAGCTTTGCCGACTCGGGCCCGCCCGAACGCGTCCAGGGAGTGCGAATGTCCGCGAGCGCATACACCATGCTCGGGGTACGACCGCTTCTCGGACGCACTTTAATTGCGGAAGACGATCGCAACGGCGCACGCGGAGTTGCTGTGATCAGCTACGGCTTGTGGTCGAGGCGCTACGCCCGGGACCCCTCCGTGATCGGTCGCGCGGTGAATGTAAATGGCGAGACGCGCGAGATCGTCGGCGTCCTGCCGGCGAGCTTTGCTCTACCGAATCTCGACACTGAAATCGTGGTGCCGCTGCAACCGGATTCCGATCCGCGGCGGAACTTACGTAATTCAGTCAACTTCCTGCGCATGGTCGGACGATTAAAACCGAACGTGACAGAGCAACAGGCCCACGCCGAGCTCGAAGCCATCCGGCAAAATCTCCAGCGCCAATACCCGGCCATCTACACAGGAAAGATCGGGATAACGTTGGTTCCGTTGACGGAAGAGATTGTGGCGAACATCAAGTCGGTGTTGCTCACAATTTTCTGTGCGGCCGGCGCGGTGCTTCTGGTCGGCTGCGTCAATCTGGCTGGCATTTCTCTTTCGCGCGCAGCAGCGCGACAACGGGAACTTGCGGTGCGCACAGCATTGGGCGCGACGCGAGGTCAACTGACACGACTTCTGCTAACGGAAAGTTTCGTCCTTGCGCTGGCGGGCGGGTCGTTAGGCATGTTGTTGGAGGTGTGGGGCCAGAGGACCTTGCTTCGTTTGGTTCCGGCGGACCTGCCGCGAATCGAGAGTTTTTCAATCGATTGGACGGTACTGGTTTTTGCCGGCGCTCTTATATTTGTCGCTGCGCTTGCGTGTGGACTGGCACCGGCGTGGCTGCTTTCTCGATCGGACCTTCGAGACGCACTCGTATCGAGCGGCCGTAGCTCAACAGGGGGATGGTTCCAGTCGCGGTTGCGGGCGTGGCTGGTCTCAGGGCAGATAGCGCTCGCATTGGTTTTGCTTGCGAACGCCGGCCTTCTCTTGAGAAGCTTTGTGCGGTTAAGCAGCGAAGAACCGGGCTTCGATCCCGCCGGTGTTCAGACGATTCGGTTTTCGCTGCCGCAAACCGGGTATGACGACGTGGCTACGATCGTGCAGTTCTATGACAAGCTGCGTTCGCGCGCATCGGCAATCAATGGAATTAAAAGTGAAGCGCTCATTTCCATCCTGCCGCTCGCTCCAAAAAGCATCTCGTTCGTTCATTTCACCCGGCCAGATCGCCCGCCTGCGCGGCCGGAAGACACACCATCGACCAATTACCGCATCGTCACGCCGGACTACTTTCGGACGATGGGTATCTCATTGCTCGATGGACGAAGTTTTACCGAATCGGACGACGCCGAGCATCCGCCCGTCGCGATTGTGAGCTCGATTGTGGCGAAAAATCATTTTCCCGATCGGTCGCCTATCGGGCAGCGAATACTGGTTGACGATACCGACGGCAATCCTCGCCAGATCGAGATCGTTGGAATTGTCGGTCAGGTAAAACAAACGAACTTGGAGACGCCGGCCAAAGCCGACCTTTATCTGCCGCTCCGGCAAATGCCAAAGGATGGGGTACCGTGGCTGCGGAACAGCGCCTATTGGGTAGTGAAAACCTCGAGTGGAGTGGTCGGACTCGAACGGCTTCTCCGCGATGCCATTCAAAATGTCGATCCCAACGTCGCCGTTGGGGCGGTGCGGCCGATGAGCGAAGCGGTCGCGGCCGCGCTCGCTGCCCGGCGTTTTAGTATATTACTAATTGGCTCATTTGCGGCAGCGGCGCTTTTTCTCGCAGCGGCCGGACTGTACGCGGTCATGGCTTATGGAATTCAACAGCGAAACCGGGAAATCGGCGTGCGTCTCGCGCTTGGAGCAACGCGGGCAACGATCCTACGGATGATTTTCAAAGAAGGCGCTCTGCTTCTTGCAAGCGGGATAACCGCCGGTTTCATAATCGCTCTCGCGCTGGCAAGACTCGTCGCCAGTCAGATGTATGGTGTCAACGAGCGTGATCCATTCAGCTTCGCGGTCGTTGGGCTGATCTTATCCGTTATTTCATTCCTTGCCTGTGCAATTGCAGCGCGACGCACGATGAACATCGATCCCATCGTGTCGCTGCGATGTGAATAGGCGATGACCGTGTGAACCGGATTCAGCCTGAGGGAGGCTGCTCGATTAAAAGTTAAAACGAAATCATCGCCCCGGACTTGCGATGCATCAAAACGTTCCCTACTTGTTCCTTGCCTGAACCGGCCCCACCCGTTTTTTCGAGGAAGTCATGATGCAAAGAAAGGCTCGATTTTGGACGCTGACGCTGATCGTCATAAGCGCGACCGCCGTTTTATCCTCGCCAAAGGAAAAGTCCGAGTCCGCGTCAGCCGACCAAGCGGAACCGGACGCGATTACGAATTCCATCGGCATGAAGCTCGTGCGGGTCCCGGCGGGCGAGTTCATGATGGGCGCGGAGGAAGATCGAGACGCCACGATGGCCGCGTTTCCCTACGCCGATCCTGCTTTATTGCCGCGTGAATGGCCAAGGCACAAGGTGCGCGTCACGAAACCATTCTACATGGGGCAACATGAGGTGACGCTCGGGCAGTTCATGACATTCCTTCGCCACGCCGGCTACAAGATCGATGCGGAGCGGGACGGCAAGCCAATGACGGGATACGGCAAGAACGGCGAGATTATCGAGTCGACAGCGTTTCGTCCGTGGGCGCCGGGCTGGAAGGTAGAGCCAGACCACCCCGTTGGGTACGTCTCGTGGAACGATGCCGTCGCATTCTGCGATTGGTTGAGTCGGAAAGAGGGTAAGAAATACCGCCTACCCACCGAGGCTGAGTGGGAGTACGCCTGTCGCGCCGGTACGAGCTAGCAGGTACCACACGGGGAACGACCCGGAGGAGCTCATTGGTTTTGCCAATACGGCAGACGCGGATCGGGCGGCGGAATTTCCGGGGAAAACCGTCGACGTGTTCGACAAGTCCGGCAAGAAGACGGGCAAGCAGATTCCGTATCCTTTCCTGTCGGGACATGACGGCTACGCCTGGACGGCGCCGGTTGGTCGCTTTCGACCAAACCGTTTTGGCCTTTACGATATGCATGGCAATTCCTGGGAATGGTGCTCCGATTGGTTCGGCGAGGACTACTATGGCAAGTCGCCGGTCGAGGATCCTCAAGGTCCGCCGACGGGCGCTTCGCGCGTCTCTCGCGGGGGCGCATTCGATAACACTCCTTTTACGCTGCGGTGTGCGCGCCGCGACGGCGGCACGCCGGAGTCGCGTGATTGCCATGATGGTTTCCGCGTCGTGCGTGAGTGACAGGCCGGAGACTCACGGTGATCAGTGGTGAGACGTCGTCACTCTCCGATTATCTTGACCAGCACTCGCTTTTTTCTTCGGCCGTCGAATTCGCCGTAGAAAATTTGTTCCCACGGCCCGAAATCCAGTTTGCCTTTGGTGATCGCAACGACAACTTCGCGGCCCATGATCTGACGCTTCAGGTGTGCATCGGCGTTGTCTTCGCCGGTACGGTTGTGTCGATAGGCGTTCGTCGGTGCGTGCGGCGCTAGTTTTTCCAGCCATAGCTCATAATCGTGATGAAGGCCCGGTTCGTCGTCGTTGATGAATACCGAAGCAGTGATGTGCATGGCGTTGACCAGACAAAGACCTTCCATTACGCCGCTTCGGTGAACGAGTTCCTCGATCTTCGGTGTGATATTGATGAACCCGCGTCGATCCGGCACTTCAAACCAAAGATGTTCAGTGAGTGATTTCAATTTCTGCCAACACTTAGCCGCTTTCGACAAGATCGACAGAAATATTCACCGTAAAACGCGCGAAGGTTACAGAGAAAATCCAACCGAAATCTTCAAGCAATTCCGATTTATCCGGGAACCTCAGTTGTGGACAGAACGTAAACGCAGAGAAAGAGAATCCAAGTGAAGCCTGTGAAAGTAAAAGTGAATGACAAAATGCAGCAGGGCTACGTCTATTTTCGGACGAAACCGATGGGGCGCGCGTTCCGCCGCGGGTTTACGCCCCAGCTTTCGCCCCGAAAAATGCTCGAGCTCGGCGTCTTTGGCGGAAAGTACATGACGGATTGCCAAAAGGAATTTCCAGCAATCTGGTTCAAGCAGGCCAAACTTTCTAAAGATCGACATCGCGCCTCGCTGAATTATTTCGGCGTCAACGCGTCGCAGCCGCTTTCGGAATGGCGGCGCAAAGGTTGGATTCATCCAGACGATCCGCGCGGCTGGTTTCAGTGGTATTGCCGCTATTATTGCGGACGGCGTCACGAAGATGATTTGCGACAAATTTCGCGTTGGCGCGCGGTTCGGCGCCACATTGCGCAACTAAAGAAGCATTGCGCCCCGCGCGACTTGACTTGTCGGCGCCGACAACGCCAGGCGTTGCTGCACTGGGCCTACGATTCTCGTAAAATCTGAGCACGCGTTGCGCCCGCTGACCGTAAATCACAGGTTATCCGAGCGAAGAGCGAACTCGCGCGGGAATAAATTGTCGAATTTCTTGCTGAACCTTCCTTAGCGTTGATCCGGTGCTGTGGGAGTTGAAACTCGCTGCGCGAATCGATCCGACTTGAAGTTCTCTCTTTTGGGAGAGTGAAAAATCTCTCGCATGCGGAATCGCCTCAGATCCGAGACACACTGAAGTTTGACAGACTAACGCTTATACGAACCACCACCGGGCGTTGTATTGCGCCCGAATAGTTCAAGGGGGCGACGACATTACAAACCAATAGGAGGATCAACTATATGCAGCCGACCACTTACAATGCCAAAGCTTATTCCGCCGCCAGCGAAAAATCGCCACTGGCGTCCACCAAAATCAAGCGTCGCGATCCAACTGATCGCGATGTGCAGATCGAGATTCTATTCTGCGGCATCTGCCACTCCGATCTTCATTCGGTGCGGAATGAGTGGAGCGAATTCATGGCAACGAACTACCCGATTGTCCCCGGTCACGAGATTGTTGGACGTGTGACTAAAGTCGGCTCGGCAGTTACCAAGTACAAATCCGGGGATCTCGCCGCGGTCGGTTGCATGGTCGATTCGGACGGTACCTGCCCAGCACTGCAAAGGCGGGCTTGAGCAGTTCTGCCCGAACATGGTGCTCACCTTCAATTCGCCAGACAAGCACCTCGGAGGTTTCACCTACGGCGGCTACTCCGAAAGCATCGTAGTCGATGAACGCTTCGTTCTGCGCGTCCCCTCCAATCTCAAACTCGCCGGCGCCGCGCCGCTGCTTTGCGCGGGAATCACCACATACTCCCCGATGCGCCACTGGGGTGTAGGCAAAGGCAAAAAAGTTGGCGTGGTTGGTCTCGGTGGACTAGGCCACATGGCTGTGAAGTTTGGCCATGCGTTCGGAGCTCACGTGGTCGTCTTCACGACGTCGCCTAACAAGAAGGAGGACGCGCTGCGGCTCGGCGCCGATGAAGTTGTTGTCTCTCGCAATGCCGACGAGATGAAAAAGCACGCCGGCAGCTTCGATTTCGTCATCGACACCGTTTCCGGCAACCACGACATTAACGCCTATATCAATTTACTCGGTGTCGACGGCAATCTTACAATGGTCGGCGCTCCCGCGGAGCCTCTCGCGGTCCCGGCATTCAGCCTTATCGTGCGGCGCCGGAATCTCTCCGGCTCAGCCATTGGCGGCATCGCAGAGACGCAGGAGATGCTCGACTTTTGCGGCGCCACATAACATCACCGCCGACGTAGAAGTCATTCCGATTCAGAAAGTCAACGAAGCCTACGAGCGATTGCTCAAGTCCGATGTGAAATACCGCTTCACCATCGACATGGCTTCGCTCAAATCGGAGTGATCGAAAGGAATGATAGTTGAACACTGAGAGTTGAGAACCGGTGCAGCGTTAGGAGTTCAGAAAAATGAAAAAACGCAGACTTGGAAAAACTAACCTGGAAGTTTCGGCTATTGGACTGGGCTGTATGGGAATGAGCTCTGGTTACGGGCCGCCGAAAGATAAGCAGGAGATGATCTCGCTGATTCGCTCGGCCGTTGAACGCGGCGTCACCTTCTTCGATACCGCTGAAGGTTATGGTCCATTCACGAACGAGGAACTTGTGGGCGAAGCGCTCGCTCCAATGCGTGACCGTGTGGTAATCGCTACCAAGTTCGGTTTCAAGTTTGGTACCAAAGGCGAGCAGATCGGTCTGGATAGCCGGCCAGATCACATCAAGGAAGTCGCTGAAGCCTCGCTCAAACGACTCCGCACCGATGTAATTGACCTGTTCTATCAGCATCGCGTTGACCCAAACGTGCCGATTGAAGACGTGGCCGGAGCGGTGAAGAATTTGATTCAGGAGGGGAAGGTTAAGCACTTCGGCCTTTCCGAGCCAGGAGTGCAAACGATCCGTCGGGCACACGCAGTCCAACCGCTCACTGCGATCCAGAACGAATACTCATTGTGGTGGAGGAAATCCGAAGAGGAAGTGCTGCCTGCACTCGAGGAACTCGGAATCGGATTCGTTCCATTTAGTCCTCTCGGCAGAGGTTTCCTTACGGGAAAGATGAACGAGAACACTGCGTTCGACAGTTCCGACTTGCGCAGTACACTCCCGCGGTTTACGCCGGAGGCTCGGAAAGCGAATCAGGTGTTGGTTGATCTGCTTGGTGAAATCGCAAAACGCAAGAAGGCGACACCTGCGCAGATCGCGCTCGCGTGGTTGCTGGCTCAAAAGCCGTGGATCGTTCCGATCCCAGGCACTACAAAGTTGCACCGTTTGGAGGAAAACATTGGAGCAGCTTCGATAGAACTTACGTCGGATGATCTTCGCGAAATCGAAGACGCGGCTTCAAATATCAAGGTGCAAGGAGCTCGCTACCCGGAAAAGCTGGAGCAAATGACAGGCCGCTGAGGTCACAAGTAAGACGCAAAAAGTGAGAAGGACGAGGTAAAAAACTTCGAAGTCGGTCAATTCTGTAAATTCTCTCTAGGATTTTCTCGACTTTCTCGATGGCGTTCCAACTGTGCAAACCAGAGTTGCGAATGCCAAGCGACGGAAGTTGATCTCATAAATCGAGGTTGCCTGGGGGCGCGCCGTTTCCCCATGGCCTCTAAGCGTTATCAAGAATTTCGGCGACCTTTTTAATCGTGTTCCAATTGCGGTTGGTGGCTGGCACGCCGAGCACTTTCTCGACCTTGCCGAGGTAGCTGATCGCCTTCATCTGCCGGCGATACAGTCCCAAAACAAATCTGCCTTCGATCGCAATGACTTTGAGCAGCCAGTCGTCGTCCGAAGGCAGACTCAGAGGAAGCGCGGGCGGCGAGGGAAGTCGTTTGGCCAGCACATTGACGAATCGCGTTATGTCCGGACCGGAGGGTTGTCGTGAGAACGGGTCCTTTGACGCGAGTTTGATGATCTCGCCAGCGGGACAAATCATGATCTCGCATTTGAACGGCAACTTCTTCGCGATGGCATTGCGCAGAACGGATTCGCGTACGTTTTCGCGCACAACAAAGGTGCCGACCGCGCCGATGTTGACCACACCGAACCTCGACAACTGTTTCGCGATCAGAGCGGGCTGACATCGATTCGCTCCACCGACATTCACCGCACGAAGAAATATAACCCAGCGCATCTGGACAATGTAACCACAGAGATTCTACAGGCCGCAAGATTCAGTGCAGCATCTACTGAACGCGTAAAGCGACGATGGGGTCGACCTTCGTTGCCCGCAGGGCTGGAACGTAGCTAGCGAGGATTGCGACTGCGAGTAGCACGAGCGAGATCCCAATGAAAGTAATTGGATCTGTCGCGCTGATCCCAAACAGCAGACTTGCTAGTACACGCGTCAGAAGGACCGCTGCCGCTAATCCGAGCAGCATACCTACGCTCACTAGTCTGAGTCCCTGCTTCACGGTCATTCGTAATACGTCGGTCCGTCGCGCGCCGAGCGCCATGCGAATGCCTATCTCATGCGTGCGTTGCGCGACTGAGTAACTCATGACCCCGTAAATTCCCACGGCGGCGAGAACCAATGCCAAAACGGCAAAGATACCTAACAAGAGCATGCTGAACCGCTGCCTGGCGATCGCTTCTGACACGATATGGTCCATCGTATCGATGTCCGCCACTGGTTGGTCCTTGTCCACGGCCCATATCGCATTGCGAACCGAGGTGGTGAGGGTCATCGGCTCGACGTTTGTCCGCACGATCAGTGCATTCGCCGCCAGATCCTTCAGCTGGCGATACGTGAAATACATTTGCATTTTTGGCTGCGCGATAAAGTCGTTTTGCCGCACATCTTTTACGACGGCAATCACCTCTCGCCAGGGTACGGCCGCAGTCGTCGAACCAGGCTTCAAACGTTTGCCAATGGGGTCCTGTCCCGGCCAGTAGTGCTGCGCGGTTTTCTCGCTAATCACCACCACGTTTTTAGAATCCGTCCTGTCCTGATCGGTGAAATCACGGCCGCGAATTAGTGAAATTCCCATTGTGCTGAAGTAACCCGGCCCAACTGCGCGGTAGATTATATCGGGCCACTGATCCGGCGGTGGATCGGGAATGCCTTCCACGGCGATACCCGCCGAATCACCGTTGTAAGTGAGCGGCAGGTTGCCTGCAACAGCTACTGATAGCACGCCGGGCAGAACGCGGATGCGCCGCAATACCTCATCGAAAAACACTGAGCGCCGTTCCCCGTCTGGATACTTCAGTTCCGACAGGTCTACTTTCATAGTCAGCAGATGATCGGCACGAAATCCGGGATCGAGATTTCGTAAGTGCAGAAAGCTGTTGATGAGCAATCCCGCGCCAATGAGAAGGATGAAGGAAACTGCGACTTCCGCGATGACTAACAGGCCTCGAACTCGATTTCCTTTTCTGCCGGCCGCGGAATCACGGCCCCCTTCTTTCAACGAATCGTTTAGATTGGAGTGCGACGCGTGCGCCGCTGGCGCGAGTCCGAATACGATTCCGGTCAACAGGGCGATCAACGCAGTAAACAAGAGCACTTTTCCGTCAATGCTGATCGTCTGTGTTTGCGGAATGGTTGCAGGAATAAACCTTTTCAGCACTCGGATTCCTGCCAACGCAAGTAGCAAGCCGAAGCTGCCGCCGAGCAACGCAAGCAATACACTTTCGGTTAGAAACTGGCGCGTCAACCGGGAACGGCTTGCGCCGAGCGCAAGTCGCAATGCGATTTCTTTTTCGCGGACGGCAGCGCGGGCCAGCAGCAAATTGGCTACGTTCGCGCAGGCAATGAGAAGCACAAAGCCAACGGCTCCAAGCAGGATGAGCAGCGCGGGCTTAATATCTCCGACCAATTCCTCGTGCAGTGGCGTAATGTTCGCGCCGATGCGCATGTTGTACCGTGGATATTCCTTGGCGAGGCGCGCGGCAATAGTCTCCATCTCGGCTTGCGCCTGCTTAAGCGTGGTGCCGGGCCTGATCCGCGCGATCACCTCGAGAAAATGATTGCCGCGTTGTGTTGTTTCTTCATTGGTAAACGCGATTGGCACCCACACCTGGTCCCTCCAGGTGCCGTAGGCGGGCAAGTGCATCGAGCGCGGCATCACGCCGATCACGGTGTAGCTTTGCCCATTCAACGTAACTGCCCGGCCAATAATGCCCGGATCGGAACCGAAGCGGCGTTGCCAGAGCGAGTAGCTCAGGAGAACGACACGCGAACCAGATCGATCGTCTTCCGGCACGAACGTGCGCCCGAGCAGTGCCGGCACACCTAACAAGTCGAAGAGATTCGCCGAGACGCGGCGACCGTCGAGCCGTTCCGGTTCACCGACGCCAGTGAGGTTGAAGCTGCGCTCGGACATCGCTGCCATCCCAGTGAAGACGGTGTTCTGCCTCTGCCAGTCGAGGAAGTTAGGCGGCGACGGAGTATTTTTCGGGAAACCAAGATGCGCCGCATTTTCCCACACCATCACCAGTTGTTGGGGATTTTTGAAGGGCAACGGCCGCAGCAGGACGGCGTTGACGACGCTGAAGATTGCGCTGTTTGCGCCGATGCCGAGAGCGAGAGCGATAACAGCGACGATCGTAAACCCCGGGTTTTTTAGGAGCGTGCGCAGGCCGTAACGCAAGTCTTGCCAGAGGTCAGCAAACATGTTGATCTTCCCTTCCGTTCCCAATGTGACCGGATCTTGCGGGACGCGACGCTCTACGTTTCTCAGCTCGCGGCCCAAAAAATCAGGCGTATTCAGCTGCTCGAGTACTTGTTGGCGCGCTTCCTCTTCCGAGACACCGCGACTGAGCGCCCGCTCGTATTCGTCTTCCAGATGCTGCGAAAGTTCTTCAACGATTTCCTCCTCACGCAGGGGAGATAAACCGAGTTCCGCCAGGCGCGCCCTGATGTCGATCTTGAAATCAAGCATGTTGAATCCCGGTGATTAGGTTGATGGCTTCAACGAACTCACGCCAGCCGGCGCGTTGCTTCGACAGCACGTTCTTGCCCGAGGCGGTTAGACGGTAATAGCGACGGCGGCGTTGGCCCGGCCTTTCGACCCAGCGACCTCGAATCCAGTTCCGCTTCTCAAGGCGATAAAGCAAAGGATAAAGGGAAGCGACATTAAATCGGATCGCGCCGCGTGAGCGCAGTTCGATCAACTGCGCGATGTCATATCCGTGCCGGGGCCGATTTTCGAGCAGTGCTAGAATCATCAATTCGGCGCTACCCTTCTTCAGTTCGCGATCGGGAACTGGCGATGCCATATATTGCGATGCCATATATCTGGAAACGACGGCTGTCAAACCAGAATCTCGCGCGGCGCTTCGGAGCGAGCTTACCGCCAGGCGCCGAGGATGGCGCCCATCGCGACAAAGGCCACGACGTGGTAGCCGCCATTGACCAGGATGTAGCTCCACGAACGATTCTCGAACAAAGCGATAATACCCAGACCCGCTGCGACCCAGCCGACGCCAGCTAGCGCTCCGGCGGTCATTCCCCACACGACCGTGGTTTTAGGGTCAGCCAAAAACATGGCCAGGTTTGCGGACATGACGAGCGCGAGAATGAATGAGCCGCCGAAGGCGCGAGCTTTGTTGAAGCCGGCGACCTGTTCTTCGCTAAATCCATTCACGCGCATCCAGACTTTGCCGAACAACACCGGCGAATACCAAAGGCCGCCGATGACAAACGTAGAGAGAGCCGCCGCGAAAACGGCCAGCCAATTGATTTGATTAGGATTCATTCTTCCACTCACTAGCGAAGCACCGCCGGAGTGTATTGGAAGAATTTTACCTAACAGCGAATCGGCACAAAATTCGGGTATTCCGGGCGTTCGTTCAGATAATCACTCGGCGTCAATCCGCAGAATTCTCTAAAGTCATTGATGAAGTGGGCCTGATCGTAGTAGCCGCAGCCAGTCGCGATCTCGGTCCAGGGCAGGGCGCGGCGCTGCTGAATCTGGTTGATCGCGCGTTGAAATCGAAGCACGCGGCAAAATTTCTTCGGCGTCATTCCTACCTGCTCGGTGAAGATTTCGATGAGCCGTCGCCGGCTGAGACCGACCTCGGCAGTCACTTTGCCGACCGTGATACTTTCCGGCTCGCGCTTGAAAGACTCGAGCGCGCGGCGCACGGCGCGATGACGCGGAGCAAATCCGCGCCAGCGGGCTAGCAGCGCGTTCTCGAGAATGCGGAATTTGGCGGCGGGAACGGGCGCTTCGAGTAATTGATCGCGCAAATTTTGCGCTTCGCAGTTCCAAAGCGTGTCGAGTTCCACGACGCTGTTTCGCAATTCACACAGCGGCAGACCGAAGAAGGCACTCGCTCCGCCAGGCCGCAGATGAACCCCGATCATTGAGGCATTCGGCGCGGTGTCGATGACGATGAACTCGGAGTGCGGCCCGGAGAGCCAGCTCCGGCGATAGGTTTCGCGCGGCTGATAACTGATTGGATCGAATATATGCCGCTTCTCGTCGCGCAGATTGATGATGATCTCCATCGAGCCATCCGGAAGAACACGCTCGAGGCGATGGTCGGCGTCAAAGCCTTCATGAAACCAAAGCATCTCGATGAATTGGTCGAGCGGCGGTCTCGGGATGTGAGTGGCGTAGATCATGGCCGCTACGCTTGTAAACGTTGCGTCGTGTAAGTTCGATAATGAACTTGCGCTGTCATCACGATTTCTCCAAACGCGATTCGCGCAATAAGCGGATGAAAGCGGACCAACTCAACCCAGCGCCCTGCGGCGTCCTGGCGATTGACCGCACCCCTAACAAAGCTCAAATGTTTCCGGCGACGCTAGACTAAACCGCAATAACCCAGTAGACGTTCAATGTTGTTCGAGATCCGCGTGGCGTTGATTATTTCGATGCTCGGATCAATTCAATTGCTGGCCGAAGACAGAAAAGAACGACTTGTGGATCACCCGACTTTTTATCGCACAACGCAGATAGATGGCCTCTCCATCTTTTATAGAGAAGCCGGGCCAAAAGACGCACCGACAATTCTTCTGTTGCACGGGCTGCCTTCTTCGTCGCGAATGTTCGAGCCTCTCTTCGCGCGGCTTTCCGATCGCTATCACCTTGTCGCGCCCGATTATCCGGGCTTCGGACACAGCGACTGGCCGGACCCGAAGAAGTTCGCGTATACGTTCGATCACATTGCCGAGATTATGAATCACTTTACCGAAGCACTGGGGCTCAGGCGCTACACGCTTTACATGCAGGATTACGGCGGTCCCGTCGGTTTTCGCATGGCACTTGCGCATCCGGATCGCGTCGAAGCCCTAATTGTTCAGGACGCAGTCGCGCACAACGAAGGTTTGGGCGCGAATTGGAAAACGCGACGCGAGTTTTGGAAAGATCGTGCTGCGAATGAAAGCGCGCTTCGCACAAATCTTCTGTCATTGCAGACGACACGAACGCGTCATGTCGGGAACGATCCAAACGTTGACCGTTATGATCCCGATCTGTGGACGGATGAGTTCGCATTCCTAAGTCAGCCCGCCCAGGCACAGATTCAAAGCGATCTGTTTTACGACTATCGAACCAACGTCGACGCCTATCCGAAATGGCAGGCATGGATGCGCGAGAAGCAGCCGCGCCTGCTTGTCATTTGGGGGAAGTATGATCTCTCGTTCGACCTCGGTGAGCCGGAACGATATCGCAAGGATGTGCCGAAAGCTCAGGTTCACGTTCTCGATGCCGGTCATTTCGCGTTGGATACCGCTGCAGATGAAATCGCCGCATTGATCCGGGGTTTTGTTAAGGAAGAGTAACGAGTGACCAGGAATAGGTTAGTTGAATTCATATGAGAGCCGATATCGTTCCAGGCGCTGTCTTCCCCGATTATGAGCTTCCCGATCATACAACGAAACGCCGAAAGCTCTCCGAACTACAGGCACAACATCCAATGGTTCTCGTTTTTAGCCGGGGAGGTTTTTGCCCAAAAGACCGCCGGCAGCACGAAGGCCTTGTTCGACTCCACCGGGAGCTTGAGGTTGGCTATTGCCGCCTGGTCACGATCAGCACTGACAACATAACCGAGACGAATGAATTCCGCACCGGAGTCGGTGCGCACTGGCCCTTTCTCTCCGATCCCGGGCGCAAAATCCAAAAAGACCTGGACATCGCCGAGTACACCGATCCAGACCACAATCCCATGATCCCACACACCATTGTGCTCGAGCCCGCTCTGGTTATTTACAAGATCTACATGGGCTATTGGTTCTTTGGCCGGCCCACTGTGGAAGATCTTCGCCAGGACCTGCGTTCGGTGACTATGAAATGCCGGCCGGACTGGGACATCACAACGTCTGAACTCAAAGCGGCATGGCAGCAAGGCCGCAAGGAACTCTTCTATCCGTACGGCAAAACATACGTTCAAACCCTCGGGGAGCAGGATTAGGCCGGGTTGTCCGTGATCTCCGAATGCGCCGCGATCAATCTTTACTCGAGATTGGTCTGAATGAATCGCGAACTGGCGTGGATGTCGATCTGACGCAGGATCGTGTCACCGGCATTAACGAACCGGTGCGGCGTGTTCGCGGGAATAACAACAATGTCGCCGGATTTCACTTCTCGCGTTTCATTGCCGACCGTGATCGCGGCGCAGCCTTCGAGCGTGAACGCCACCTCGACATACGGATGTCTGTGTAACGGCGGGCCCTGCCCGGGTTGCGCTTTGACGATGTAGGCCGAAAAGGGTGCGCCTTCCTTTTCACCGTGAAATTCATAGGACATTCCGACAAACGGGAGCTGATCGAGATTAAGAAAGCTCATGACGCAATGTAGCTGAAATGCCTCGTTTGACATGCAACCAAATAGTTGCATAATGATGGCCGATGAATGCAGTTTTTAAAGCGCTGGCCGATCCCAGTCGCAGAAAATTGCTCGACGAATTGCGAAAAACGAATGGGCAAACGTTGAGCGAATTATGCGAGCACCTGGAGATGACGCGGCAGGCGGTGACGAAGCATTTGGTGTTGCTGGAAAAAGCAAACCTCATCGCCGTCGTCTGGCGCGGGCGCGAGAAGCTACATTATCTCAATCCGATGCCGTTGCATGAGATCTACGAGCGTTGGATTGGCAAATACGAACGCCATCGTCTTCAGGCGTTGAGCGATCTGAAAAAAGGTCTCGAACAAACCAAAACCAGGAAAACCAAAACAAAGTAATCCTATGAAGAAAGAGCAATTCGTTTACGTAACCTACATTCGCACGACGCCTGAGAAATTGTGGAAGGCGCTCATCGAACCGGAATTCACCCGAGCAATTCTGGGTCAACACAACGCAGGAATCCGAATGGAAACCGGGCGCATCATGGAAGATTCTAACGCCCGACGGACGCGTGGCTGACAGCGGTGAAGTGCTCGAAATCGAACCGCCTCGGCGGCTCGTATTGAAATGGCGCAATGAATTCAGACCTGAACTAAAAGCGGAAGGTTATTCGCGCCTGACTTACGAACTGGAAAAGGAAGGTAAATCGGTCAAGCTCACCGTTATTCACGAAATGGAGAAAGAAGGCTCGAAGTTCATCGAAGCTGTGTCGAGCGGATGGCCGCATATTCTCGCCAGTCTCAAAAGTCTTTTGGAAACCGGCGAATCGCTGGAAGAAACCCGCGAATGGCCGCGCGAGGCCTGTAAGTGAAGAAGTAAGGGTATTGAAGGGTGGATCGGCTTCTCCGCCACTGCAGTTGTGATACGCGCTGGCTGGTATTCACACATTCCATCGCCGACGACATATCTATTTCTGGCGATTGGATCGCTGGCATTACGACTGGCCGCGTCGTAAAACAAGTAACGCCGGCTTCCCCGCCTCGTAAGCTTTCGGCACCGCCTCGGCCTTTGCCAAGGCGACGGCGGGCAGGCGAGGCGCCGCTCCTTGTGGATGCACTCGAAAAATTTAAGGTAAATGTCGAAAAGCGCGCTCGTCGTGCGTCATCGATGGTGAAGCCGTGGGAAGTCCGCGGCTCGAACAAAGAAGAAAGGATAACTAAACCATTATGAAATACGCATTACTTGTTCATCAACCAAAAGAGGTCTTCGAACGCCGCGACGACAAAGCCGCGATTGCAGCGGGCAGGGCGTACGGCGAGGCGCTCCAGGCTGCAGGCATTTTTGTCGCCGGCGCTGGACTGGATTCACCGCAGACTTCGACGACCGTCTCAGTGCGCGACGGGAAACGCCATGTGCACGACGGACCTTATGCCGAGACGAAAGAGTTTCTCGCCGGATTCGGCATCATCGACGTGCCAAACCTCGACGCCGCGTTGGGATGGGCAGCACGCCATCCTGCTGCTGGATTCGCCTCCATTGAGGTGCGTCCTGTACTAGGGTTTGGGGTCGCTCCTGCGAAACCCGCATGAATGAATCTACGACCCACGCTGCAATTGAAACCGTGGCGCGGGATTCGTATGGACGACTGATCGCTTATCTCGCGGCGCGATCGGGCGACGTCGCCGGCGCGGAAGACGCGCTTGGCGACGCGTTCGTCGCGGCGTTGAAACGATGGTCAGCGGAAGGCGTTCCGGAAAAACCGGAAGCATGGCTGCTGCATGTCGCGCGCAATCGCATGATCGACGCCGCGCGTCGAAAGGAAGTGCAGCAGAAATCAGAAACGTTTCTCCAGCAAATCGCAGAGGAAGCACAGGCCGTCGCGAAAGCGCACGAATATTTTCCCGACGAACGATTGAAACTTCTTTTCGTTTGCGCGCATCCAGCGATCGATTCAGCCGCCCGCACTCCGCTGATGTTACAAGCTGTTCTTGGCATTGACGCCGCGCGCATTGCCTCTGCTTTCCTGGTCTCTCCTGCAGCGATGAGTCAGCGCCTCGTTCGCGCGAAAAATAAAATCCGCGACGCCGGAATTCCTTTTCGCGTGCCCGAACCGCCGGAGTGGGAAGAACGGGTTTCCTTTGTTCTCGAGGCCATTTATGCCGCCTACACGACTGGCTGGGAAAGTTTGATGGAAACGGCTTCGACGCATCACGCGCTCGCGACAGAGGCCGTCACGTTAGGGCGAATGTTGACGCACTTGATGCCGCGGGAGCCGGAAGCTCTCGGTTTGCTTGCACTCATATTGCACTGTGAAGCGCGACGCGAAGCACGTTACACAAACGATCGTAAGTTTGTGCCGCTGGATCAGCAGGACACGGCTCTTTGGTCGCAATCGATGATTGAGGAAGGCGAGAAACATCTGCGGTCGGCTGCTGCATTCAAGCACATGGGGCGCTATCAACTGGAAGCTGCGATTCAGTCTGTTCACGCCAGTCGAGCGAAAACTGGACGCATCGATTGGAAGGAAATCGCTTTGCTCTACGAGGGCCTGGTGCGGATTGCGCCTGGCATCGGTTCGCTCGTTGGGCGAGCTGTTGCGATTGCGCAGGCCGAGCAGCCGGCCGCCGGATTCGCCGCGCTTGAACAGATTCCATCGGATCGGACCGCGGATTATCAGCCATATTGGGCTGCGCGCGGACATCTGCTTCGCTTGCTGAGTCGGAAGGATGAAGCTCGAGAAGCGTTCGGTCGCGCCGCCAGCCTGACAGATGATCCCGCGTTACGCGAATATCTTCTCCGATGTTCGGCCGAAACCGGCAAGAGCTACAACTGAGTGCACGTTCAGGCGCTCCATCTGTCGCGGCCATTTTCTGCTTTGCAAAGGAAGGAGTATTCTTGACCAACTAGGCCTAACGGCCTTTGACTAACGTTGCTTGTAAGAAGCGAGAGCAATGCGAAACAAGGAGCAAAAAGGAGATCTGAGTGTCCAGGCGATTGCCGGGACGCATGTGGTGTTGCTTGGCATGGATCTACCCGAGCAAGATTGCCCGGGCTTGCTTGGATTTGCCTTGCGACGAGAAGATCATACTGAAGGAGAGAAATATTGGCTATCGGGATATAAGACTTTCGCCAGCGTAGAGCCGTCTCCACCACCAGGGATTCTTTACTCGACGCGGCAACATCCCATTCAAGGTTTCACCTGGTCGGATTTTTCCGCGAAACCGGAGCACGATTACACGTATGAAGTGTTCGCTCTAAGAGGTACGCCGGCCAACCCACAGCCAGCCGAGAAAGTAGCCGTGAAGATTCGCACGGAGAGTGAGCATGGCAGGACCCATCATGTGCATTTTAATCGTGGAGCGGCAGCATCGCAGGAATACACGCGGTTATTCGGCGACAAGCGGCCCGACGAAGTAGGACCGGCAGCGTTCACATGGCTTTCGCGCGGCGCAGCCGAATCAATCGCGGATTTCATCGGGCGTGCCGTTGGACCGGGTTTGGGACTGCGTGTCGGTGCTTACGAATTCACGGATGATAAGGTGCTCCAGCGCTTGGCGCTGCCCGGGACCGCGGCGCGGATGTGCAGGTTCTTTACCACGCAAAAAATGACGAACAAAAGACCGCTAATGAGGCAGCGATTCTGAAATTCGGCCTGGAGAATATTTGCTAGCCCCGCAATGCGCAGGGCCTGACCCTTTCACATAACAAGACCATCGTGTTAATCAAAGCCGGCGTCGCACAGGCAGTGCTCACTGGTTCGACCAATTTCAGTGTCGGAGGAATTTATGGGCACAGCAATGTCGTCCACATCTGTGAGAGAGATGATGTTGCGGCCAAATATTTATGGCTGTGGAATGAGCTGAAGAAGAACACACCGAAATCTGCGGATGCAGGCGCGCTGGCCGGTAAAACGCCGCTTCCAGACGATCCGCTCGCAAAACAAATCACTCCCATTTTTAGTCCGCGCGATTCTATGCAGGCATTGGACTGGTATGCGGAGCAGGCCAAGGGCGCCAATGACGCGCTGTTCATGACGTTTGCTTTCGGCATGAACCAGCGTTTCCAGGACGCTTACCGAACCGGAACCGCCAAACTACGTTACGCGTTGATGGAGGCGATGAGCGGACCGACCAGGACCAAAGAGCAGCGCCCGCCAACGAAGCCACAATTATCAAGCTAAGGAAAATGAAGGCGAACAAGTTCGCGATTGGATCGCGTTTGGGTAAAGGCGCATTCAATCACTGGCTCGTGGAGCAGCTCTCAGGATTGAACGTTCACGTGCGATATCTCCATACGAAATACATGCTGGTCGATCCTTTAGGCGCCAATCCGTTGGTCGTTTCCGGTTCGGCAAACTTTAGTGAAGCCTCCACCACGAATAACGACGAGAACATGCTCATCATTCGCGGCAACCCGCGTGTTGCCGATATTTATCTTGGCGAGTTCATGCGTCTCTACCGCCACTTCGCATTTCGCGACTGGCTTACGCAACATCCGGGAGCCGACGAAGTGCAAGTCGGACATCTCGATGAGACCGATCAATGGTGGAAGCGCTACTTTGGCGACAGTTTCGAATCCCGGCAACGCAGTTACTTTGCCAGCTAGAATGTGTTACTCCTTCGCAGCTCGGAACGATCACCGCACAACGGTCCTAGTCATTCAGAAGTTGACCTACCGCGGTGGGCGAGTTGGTCGCGCGAAAAATTCATCAGACGGCTGATGTTGCAGCGGCGGCGGAGCCTGCCCTGAGCATGCCCAATGGGTCAGCCGCAATCCGTATTCTGCAATGCGAAATTTCTTATTCCAGCGCGTCTGAGCCGATGTGCCGTTCCAGCTGCTGCAATGTGCCGGCCCGGGCGCATCTTGTTCGTGAACTTCACCGAAGACCTAGCGCGGCGAATCTCGCCGGAGCGGGAGGTCGTGCGTTCAAGCAATCGCGCCGATCTTCCGATCAGGGCAACGCCTAACGCCTCTGGAGAAGGACCGAAGAGGCTCTGACACGATGACGTCAGACTGGGTAAGAGTAACTCGATTACGTTACCCGACGTTTCAACGCATCTTCGGCCGTGGTGAAGAAGCCCATCGGGCTGGACCTACGCTAGGACTGCCGCTTTACGCGATCGCCAGTGGTTCCCATGTTCTCCGCTGACTGCACGACTTTAATTTACATTCAACCAATCCAAAAGAAACAGCCCACTGCACGCCATCACCATGCCACTCACAACTGAATCCACCACATTTACCCGCGTCACTCCGGACGTTATCTCTGCAACACCTATGACGAAGCGCTTGTCACCATCGACCCGAATGCCCGCGCTGCTACCGGTCTGCCCGCTCGCGGCGACCTGCGACCGTTCGACTTCATCATCATTGGCGGCGGCACTTTCGGTGCAGCTCTCGCCGAACATCTCTGGTTCCGCAGCACCAACAGCGCCGAGCGCATCCTCGTGCTCGACGGCGGACCTTCTTCGTGTGACCCGGAGCACGTGCAGAATCTGCCGGTGCTCGGCCTCAACGCCGGCAGCCCGCGCAAGGATCATTTGCCGCAGAACGGAGTCTGGGGGCTCGCCCTGAGATTCGAGTGACACAGTTCGGCTTTGCAGGGCTTGCTATGGCGTCGGCGGACGCTCGGTTTTCTGGGGCGGCTGGTCTCCGCGGCAGCTGGATCCGGAACTGCCGACACCGTATAGCCAGCGGCGGCGGCGGACGATCTGACGCCGACGAACCAGCCAGATGGCCGCAAGGGCTACTTCCGTCAGTCGAGCGATCAAATCGGCGTCACGCAGACTAACGACTTCATCTCTGGCGATCTGCAACGCGCCATGCGAAAGCAACTTCTCGATGGCCTGAACGCCGGCCAGGTAACCGAGGCGATGGATCTGGCGACGCTGCCGGACCACCCGGCGGTCCAGGACGGCAACACCCCGGCGACAGTGGACGATTTGGCCAAGCTGCTCGGCATTGGTCCATTGCCCGCTCCGCCGCCTTCTGTTCCGGCACGCCGGAATGAGGCGAATCATGCAGCGCCACTTGCAGTGCAGGGACAGGCGAGCCACGCCGGATTCTTTCCCTTTAACAAATTCAGCGCCGTGCCGCTGCTCATCAAAGCGACGCGCGAGTCCTCGAACCAATCCGGAGGCGACGACGTGAAAAGTGGCTGATGGCCGTCGCACGCTGCCATGTGATCCAGCTGAACACTGTCGTTGATGCGGGCGGCCAGCGCGTGAGCGAGATCGTTACCGAGCGTGGGCGGCTGCCTGTGTCGCCGGATGCCAAGGTCATCGCGCTCGGCACGGTCGAGAGCACGCGCCTCGCGCTGTCCTCCTTTGGGAGCGACGGAAGGATCGGCAGGAATACCGTGTTTGAATCAAGCGGCAATCGGAATTGTGGAGTTTTTCGTTTCTCGCGTCGTCAGCGTTCCACTGAATTCTTTGTTTGTGGAAGGCCTTGTAAAGAAATGGCTCTGAAATTTACTGCCGCTCGGCACGCTAGGCGCCGTCGAGACCAACGGCACGGTCACGTTCGGCCTGTGGCTGCCGTGGGTCTCGGCCGGCGACGGCAATAGCGTCAACGTCAAGATCATCCACGAACGCGACCAATTTCTGCAGGAGATCCCGGCTGCGAGTTCGCGATGAGCCACAGCATCCGGTGCCGCACGGCGATTTCTGGTCGGTCACGGTCCCGATTGCCGGCACGCCGCCGCCGACGCCGGGCTCGGCATGGGGCAGTCCGGCCGCTATGTCTACCGCTACCCGATCGACAACCCGAACGTCGGCACGCTCGACTGGATCATCGATCCGTTCGCCCGCGAGTTCGGCGTGGGCAAGCTGTCGGCGTTCACGCTCGGATACTCAGCCCTACGCGTGGAGCGCGGCGGAGGCGGACTGGCGCACCCCGGCGCTGGCGGACCTCATCGTGTACGAGATCAACATCGCCGAACTCGGCGGCGACCTCGACCGCGCCCGCGAGTTCATGGCCTACCTCGCCGATCTCGGCGTCAACGCGATCGAGGTCATGCCGCTCTCCAATGTCGGAGCCTCGGTCGACTGGGGCTACCTGCCGATCGGCTACTTCGGCGTCGACGAGCGCTTCGGCAAGCGCTCGGACTTCCAGGCACTCGTCGACTCGCCCACCAGCACGGCATCGCCGTGATCGTCGACGTGGTCTACGGCCACACCGGCGTGGACTTCCCCTATTACGACGCCTACACGCGGCTGCGCTACCACGAGAACCCGTTCATGGGGCCGTTCGCGAAGGACTACTTCAGCAACTTCGGCAAGAGCACCGACTTCGGGCGGCCGCTGACGCGCGACTTCTTCTTCACGGTCAACCACCACTGGCTCGAGGTCTACCACGTCGACGGCTTCCGCTACGACTGCGTGCCGAACTACTGGGACGGGCCGCTCGGCGTCGGCTACGCCAGCCTCGTTTACGAGACCTATCAGCTCACCAAGGCCAAACTCGCGCGGTCCGCGATCGCACTGGCGCCGTTTCGACGCCGGCCCAGGCGAACCGCTGCGACTCATCCAGTGCGCCGAGCAGCTGGAAGGCCCCGAGGAGATCCTGCGCACGACCTACTCCAACAGCACCTGGCAGAACGCACTTTCGACGCGGCCCGGTCGGTGGCGCGCGGCGACCGCGGCGCGGCTCGCCGACTTGGGCTTGCGGCTGGGTCTTTTCGGCTATCCCGAACAGACGACAGCAACGGCGACCTCATCCCGAAAACGGCCCTGCAGTATTTGGAGAACCACGATCACGAGCGCTTCATCTGCAACTTCGGGCTGACGAACCCCGACGAGGCGGGCAACCCGCTCTTCCTGGAGGGCGACCGCAGCCGTTGGTTCATGCTGCAGCCATACCTGATCGCCACCTTGATGAGCAAAGGCATCCCGATGCTGTGGCAGGGCGAGGAGTTCGGCGAGAACTACTTCCTCCCCGACTTCGGCGCCGGGCGGGTTGCACTGCTGCGTCCGCTGCGCTGGGACTACTTCTACGACGACGCCGGCCAGGCGTCGTCTCGCTGGTCCGCAAGCTACTTCGGATGCGACGCAACCGGCCGCAACTGCGCGCGGGCAATACTTCTTCTTCAACGACTGGGACCGCTATCAGTCGCGCGGCGTGCTGCTGTTCGCCCGGTACGAGGACCCGCCTACACCCTCGTCGCGGTGAACACCACCGACACCGAGCAGACGGTGCCGTTCTGGTTCCCGATCGCCGGCGACTACGTCGAGGAACTTCACGGCGGCGACCTCGACCTCAAAGCCGTTCCGCGCTGCAGGAGACGCGCTGACGATCCCCTCGCACTACGGTCGCATCTGGACTGCAGTAGGACCATAACGACAGCTGGCTGCATCGCGCTCGGAGAAACGTCAGGGAAGTTCATCCCAAGGCGATGCATCGCGACCGCTCGCGGGAGTATTTTCCGCTCGATCACCAGATCGGCCCAATCCATTCGGGCTGCACCGTGTGAAAGTGTTGAAGATGGGGCGAGGGAAACTCGAGGGAAACTGCATGTTGGTCCTTTCGAGGCAATCGATGCAATTCCAGTCGTTGACATAAAACCCGTCCTGCGAGAATCAGCCGACTGGTGACTCTGTCTCTTCCGCTCAGTCGCCGCGCCAAGGTGGAATAAGGCCCGAGATCACAGGCGACAAGTAGCAGACCGCGCGCGCGTAACGGTCGTGTCACGTCGAAGTCACACAGTTTTTACACGCTTTGAACCAATTCGTCACAATTGGCGTGTAGGTGTTTCGCGCGTGCGGCGAATGCCGCCGAAACCAAACACAAAAACAAACCCATCAAAAAAAATAAACCATGAAACTAACTTCCAAAACTCCCCTGCAGGCAAAGACCTGCCTGCTCGTAGTCGCCTCGATTGCCCTCGCTACGATGGCTGCCTCAACGGCTGCCGCCGACCAACTGAGGGTTTTCAATGAAAGAGTAAGCGGTGTGCCTTCAGCCAATCCGGTGGCGATCGCCGACAACGTCTATTCACCGGAATTTGCTCCGGGACTGGTCGTAGAAGGCATCGATCTGCTCGAGAATCCATCGGGCTTGATCACGGAATTCGGGCACCTGAGCGATGGCACTCACACTGAGCCGGATGAAAACACTTATCTCATTCTGGATCATAATCCGGGTGGTCCGACGCCTGACTACGATTACGGGCGCCATTTCCTTTTTCAGGGACACGAGAACAGCGGTAACCTCGCTTACGTGACGCGTATCAATCTGGATGTGGCGAGTCCAGACCATCGCATCACGCTTCTGACACCGGTTGACGCGACTGGTTTGACCAACTTTAACAGCATCGATGGTTCAACATGGGATCCGTTTACTGGAACCATGCTCTTTACCCAGGAGGCGGGCGCGAACGGCGGCGTCATCGAAATGGGCTCCGATTTTGATCCGAACACCGGAGCAGGCGCCGGTTTGCGCACGCTTTATGGGAGCCTCGGCCGGGGCGGTTTCGAGGGTATTCATCCTGACGACCAGGGCAATATCTGGATTGTCGAGGACGTCGGCGGCACCACGGTAATGAACAATGGAAGGAATCCGAACTCGTTCGTTTACCGGTTTGTTCCTACGTCTCCGGGCGATTTGACGCATGGTAAATTGCAGGCGCTCCAAGTCTCGATCAACGGCAGCCCGGTCGTGTTCGTGCCAGTGGACGGCCAGCACCCGAACGGCGACACGCGGTCGGACAATCAACTGCGGCTACACACTATTGGGGCGTCCTGGCCGGTGCAATGGGTCACGGTTCATGACACCCAGATAAATGGCACGGATCCTTTCGATGCCAACGCTCTGGCAAAGACTGCTGGCGCAACACCGTTCAAGCGTCCGGAGAATGGACAGTTCCAGCCTGGTTCACATTTTCGGACGTTCTTCTTTCTCATCACTGGCGACACGGATAATACGGCCGGCTCAGACCCGGTGCTGGCGGCACGTGGCGCTTGGGGAGGAGTGTTCCGCGTCGATCTCAACGCAAACCGAAACAGTGGAACCATATCTCTCGTTGTCCTTGGCGACGCCGACCATGCTTCGTTCGATAATGTGACGTTCGTAGATGACAGAGACACGATCCTGGTGACAGAAGATCGCGGCGACTGGTTGCACGATCAGATTGAATAAGCTCGATTCAATTTGGGCTTACAAACTGAACAGGCAGCATCCGGACAGAAACATCGTGGCTCGATTCGTCGCGCTTGGCCTGGATCGTATGGCCGCGGATGAAGATAACGAGCCGACCGGGCTGCACATGTCCGAGGGAGACAGCACGATCCACGGATTGATTGGGACGAGGGAATTCAGGACAGACCGGGCCAGGCTTTTCTTTACGGAGCAGCACGGCGAAAACAACTTGTTCGAAGTTTTCCCCCGCGACGACGAGACGGACGGGAGTAATTGGTTAGGCAGGCAGTCTCGCGCCCCAGACGAGTATACGTCTGGGGCGCTTTTTTTGCGAAAGTCCGGGCTTCTCGCGTAAACTCTAATTCGCTGTGAATATCCGTACCGAGAACTTTGGTCGAGTCTTGGCGTGCTTCGCCTGATTTGAGCCGGAAGTCCAAAAGCACGATGGTTCACCGACTGCCCTTACCTAAGAAACTACGATGAAAGCGATAGAAGGTTACTTTTTGATTACGCCGGACGATCTCCACTGGCGTCCATCCAATCTGATGAAAATCCCGAACGCGGATTATCTTGAACGCACCGGGAGCGAGAATCTTGGCGCGCGGCTCTGGCGTTTGCCGCCGAAGAGCGCCAACACGCTTCACAAACATATTCGCGCGGAGGAGTTTTATTTTGTTCTGGAAGGCGTGGGGCGAATGCGCATCGGAGACGAGACGTTGACCGTGCCGAAGTACGGCGGGGTGCTGGTTGGCCCGGATCAGTTGCGTCAGGTGTTCAACGACACAGACTCCGAGGTGCTCTGGCTCATTGTCGGTGCACCGGAGGAAACTGAGTTTCTGCCGGGCGCAAAGACCAAACCTGATATGTCACTCATTTATCCGGTCGACCCGAAACAGTTGCCCAAGGAATTGGCTGGCGTTGAGTGGCCGCCGGAAAGTTGACCTTCGGTGACGCCCAATGAAGCCGGTGCGCGTAACAGTGAATGACAAGATGCAGAAGGGCTACGTTTACTTGACGTAGCAGGCCGATGGGACGCGATTTTCGCCCCGGGTTTAGACCGCAGTTAACGCCGAAACAAATGCTCAAGCTTGGAGTGTTCGGCGGCAAATACATGACGGACTGCGGTCGGCGAATTTCCTGCGAGTTGGTTTAAGAACGCGAAACTTTGTGCCAAACGGCATGAGCCTTCGCTGAATTACTTTGGTGTGAACGCGTCCCAACTGCTGTCCGTCTGGCGCGAGAAAGGTTGGATCCACTACGACGATCCGCGAGGCTGGTTTCAATGGTATTGTCGTTACTATTCCGGCCGGCGTTGCCAGGACGACCTGCGCCAAATAAGACGCTGGCGCGCTATGCGACGTCACGTTGCGCAAGTGAAAAGGAATTGCTCGCCGCGCGATCTTTCTTGTCGCCGCGCGACAGCGACAGGCCCTGTTACACTGGGGTTATGATTCGAGAAAAATCTGAAACGGATTCGATGGATGACCAGCCTGTTCATCCCCGCGGCTGTACCGAGGCTTGTGAAATGGTCGTTCGCAATCGGTTCGTAAAATCGTAGCGCCTTCGATGTCGCTGCCAAGCTCGCGCAGCGGATAAAGACCTTTCGCAGAGCCGCCGCCGGGATCCTGCACCAGATAGTCGAATCCGTCCTTGCCGGCGATGACGACAAAATGCGTGATGCCGCTTGACAGTCGGACTCGCACGATGACGGGATTTCCGCGGGAGAGATTCGAATCGATCAGCTGATACGACGCCAGGTCTTCATACACGTGTCGCACGCGATCAGGTGCGAACCACGCGGCGCGGTCCCAATAAAGCCAGCCTTGCTCGGTGTATCCGCCGACGGACGTCAAAAACCAGTTTAACTGCTGCGGATCAACCTCGATGCCATAAAATTTGAATACCATAGCCGTGGCCGCGACCGCGCAACCTTCGCCGCCGAGCGTGCCGTTGGCTTCAACTCCGCCCAGCGGATCGTCGCCCCATTTCTCATCTGCCTGACGAAATGACGGCACTGCAAACTCGGTGCGATGAAAAAAATAACGGCCGCCCCACGGCGAAAGTTGTCGTTTCCATGTCCAATCAATGTGCAAGGCCGCGCCAGCGACGACCAGAAGAAGAACGAACCGAAAATGACGAAAGGCCATCGACGTTTCAAAGCACTAAACTGTACACGGCTGACCGCGGTCGTCGATCGGCGAAAGTATTCGTCGGCGGCTTAAATCATTCACCGTCCGGCGCGGAGAGGCGAAAACACTAGTGGATTGAGACTGGTGTTCCAAATTTAACTCGCTCGGCCAAACGAACCACATCCCAGTTGGCCAGCCGGATACAGCCATGGCTTACCGAATGTCCTATGGAATCGGGACTAGCTGTGCCGTGAATGCCGATTCCTTTTTTGTTGAGCGCGATCCAGAGAACGCCCACTGGATTTCGAGGCCCAGGCGGTAACATGAAGAAATGCCCGCTTCGTTCGTCCGTGTTTTAGCATTTTTTCGTCGTAACGAAACCGCGGCCACTTGGCTACTCCCTTTACTTTCCAGTCTCCAATGGGCGAAGCGGTCTGTGCAGATCCTACGGTGACCGGGTAAGCCGCGATTAATTTGTCGCCTTGGAAGACCCCAAGCATATTCGTTTTCGTATCGATTTTCACAGGACGTCGAACGGCGATGATGTCGAGCTCGCCGGTGGACTTTGCGAAGCGTTCCGATTGTTCCGCCGGCGTCTTGTCCGGTTCATCAGGAAGTTCGTTAGCGACTGGTGCGTTAATCTCGCTGCCCGGCTTGATTTCTTTGACCTTTCCTAACTCGAATGGCTGAACATTAGGGACTCGCAATTGATCGCCTGGCTTGATCGACTTGGTCTTGCCGGGATTGAGCTGCTCCAGGAAATGAACGTCGCAGTGGAATTTTTCTGCGATTGCATCGGTCGGGTTGCGATACAAAAGCGCTTTTAACTTCGCCTGTTCTTTTGGAGAGCCCGGCAATTTTCCTACATTCTGCAGATCCGCTTGCGTCACGGAGTAGGTGATGAAGACCGGTTCGACGCTGGAAAGATCGAGGCCGTTGGTATCGGGAGCGACGTTGCCTTTCGCGTCGGGTGGAGGCGACTGGCGGCTGTTCGCCGCGAGACTGCCGATAAAGGGCCAAGGGCTTTCCAGGTGAATTCATTATAGCGCCCGTCAATTTTGCCCGGACTAAAGTTAGATCGGTCGAGAAAAATTTGCAGGCGCGCGGCCGCTTCGATCTGGGCCGAAGATTGCTGTTCTTTGTGAGCAGCTTTGTTTCGTCGGATGTTTTCTGGCTTCGACTTGCGGAGGCAGACTCGCAAACAAGAGTCCCACGGCGAAAAAACCGACCCAGCGATAAGCCGCTCACGAAAATCGTTCGGGGGCGCGAACAGGTCCGGCTGTATGCGTTAAACTGCGCGGTTTACCGCGAAAGTTGAGTATTGATGGTTGAGAGAAGACTGTCGTCCGCGCATAGTCTGTGCGCATGCAGAAACGGCACAAAGCGAACTTCGCCTCGCCAAGCGCATGGCGCGTCTCGGTACCGAGACGGCCTTCGAAGTACTGGTGAAGGCGCGAGCACTGGAGGCCAAGGGGCGCGACATCATCCATCTCGAGATTGGAGAACCCGATTTCGATACGCCTGCCAACATCATCGACGCAGCATGCGACGCCCTGCACAAGAGCTTCACTCATTACGGCCCTTCTGCTGGTTTGCCTCAGCTGCGCGAGGTCATCGCGCAGCATGTGAGCGAGGCGCGCCGGGTCAACGTTACACCGGAAGAAGTGGTGATTGTCCCCGGTGGCAAGCCCATCATCTTTTTCAGCATCCTTGCCCTCGTTGAAGAAGGGGATGAGGTCATCTATCCGAATCCGGGTTTTCCCATCTACGAATCAATGATCAACTACGTCGGCGCGAAAGCCGTGCCGATCCGATTGCGCGAGGACCTGGATTTTCGTCTCGATGTGGATGAGCTCGCCGGACTGATCAATGACCGAACAAAATTGATCATTTTGAATTCACCGCAGAATCCCACCGGCGGTATGCTGGAAAAGAAAGACATCGACGGCATCGCGCGCGCCATCGGCGATCGCAACATCATGGTGTTGAGCGACGAGATTTATAGCCGGCTCATCTTCGAAGGCGAACATCACTCCATCATGTCAATCGACGGCATGAAAGAGCGGACCATTTTGCTCGATGGTTTCTCCAAGACCTACGCCATGACGGGTTGGCGAATGGGTTACGGCGTGATGCGCGCCGATCTCGCGTCACACATTGCGCGTCTGATGACGAACTCCAACTCGTGCACGGCGAGCTTCACTCAAGTCGCCGGCATCGAGGCGCTGCGGGGGAACCAGGAATCCGTTGACACGATGCGCGCCGCGTTCAAGAAACGCCGGGACGTGATGGTCGCCGGCCTTAACAAAATCAAAGGCTTCTCTTGCCGTTCGCCTCACGGTGCGTTCTACGTTTTCCCAAACATCACCAAAACCGGCTGGCCGTCCAAGAAACTGGCCGACGCACTGCTCGATGATGCCGGCGTTGCCGCGCT
Source organism: uncultured Verrucomicrobiae bacterium (assembly GCA_963840135.1). Classification (GTDB taxonomy): domain Bacteria; phylum Verrucomicrobiota; class Verrucomicrobiia; order Chthoniobacterales; family UBA10450; genus Udaeobacter. The sequence goes on from CAWIXX010000014.1 coordinate 50,687, forward strand.
GTCTGGTACCGCATTCGGGAATTTCGGTGAAGGCTACTTGCGCTTTAGCGTGGCGAACTCGATCGAGAACATCGAGAAAGCGCTCGATCGCGTGAGCGCTTGGACAAAGAAGAATCTTTGATAAACACGGGTTTAGATGAGCAGAATCTTTCTAGTAATGGCAGCGGTAATTCTTTCGGCGGCATGTAACAGAACGGACAAACCGGCGGCGACCGCGAATGAGAGCAGCACGCCGATGATGATGTCGTTCTCGGAGCTGAAGTGGACTGAGTTACCGGAAAGAAAGGGTATGCAGTTCAGTGTTCTTTCAGGCGACCCGAAGACGGGAGCGTACACACAGATCCGTAAGGTCCCGGGCGGGACTGACAATCCGCTACACTCACATAGCAGTGAAATTAAAAACGTGATCATTAGCGGCGTCTGGTACACCGGCGCGGACGTGGCTTCAGCGAAGGATTTTGGCCCAGGCTCGATCGTGGTGATGCCGGGCAATTGGGTGCACGTAAGCGGTTGTCGCTCTGGAAGCGATTGTGTGTTCTACCAGGAAGGCAAAGGGAAGTTTGACTTCGTGCCAGCCACGGCAGCGAACCCGGCTCAGTAGTGCGCTGCCTGCCGGTTGATTCCCGATCACGTCGGCGCCTCGGCAAACAAAAACCTGTAAACAATTGCGAATTGCGGAACGTCGGATAACGATTTTGTCGCCATGACAGACAAGAAGCGCTTCCGCGTCTTTGCCACCTCTCGCATCGGCGATGCTGCTGAAAATCGTCTGCGGGAGCGCGGCTACGATCTCGAAGTTTTTCAAGGACCGGAGGCGCCGTCGAAAAAATTGATCATCGAGAAAGTGAAGAGCGGCATTGACGGCTTGATCACCACGCTACGAGATCCGATCGATGCCGAGGTGTTTGAAGCGGGGAAGGGGACGCTCAAGGTGGTGGCGCAGATCGCAGTCGGATTCGACAACATCAACCGCGGCGACGCCAACAAATACAAAATCCCGTTCACGAACACCGCCGACGTGCTGACGGAAGCGACCGCTGAGTTTGCCTTTTTCATGATGGGCATGCTCGCTCGCAAGATGTGGCAGAGCGAACGGCTGGTTCGCGAACAAAAGTGGCCGTCATGGCATCCGTTCCTGCCATTTCTTGGCGACGAAGTCACCGGCAAAACCATTGCTGTTATCGGCACCGGACGCATCGGCCTGGCGATGATCAAGAAATGCTCCGGCTTCGACATGAACATCCTTTGTTTCGACCCGGCGTATCATAACGACAAGTACATCGCCGCCATCCAAGAGTTGATGGATCTGCGCCACGTGCGCGGAATTCAGAAGGAGAAGACGTGGATCAAATACGTCGAGTTCGAGGACGCATTGCGTGACGCTGATTACGTGACCATTCACGTGCCGCTGTTGCGTGAGGGCGAAACCGACAGACCGACTTATCACCTGATCAACGAGAAGACGCTGAAACTGATGAAACCAACCGCCTACCTCGTGAATAGCTCGCGTGGCCCCGTCGTCGACGAGAACGCGCTCGCGAAAGCGTTGAAAGAAAATGTCATCGCCGGCGCCGCGCTCGACGTTTTCGAGAAGGAACCGTTGCCGCCGGATTCGCCACTGCTCGATCCCGAGATCGCTGATCGCTGCCGCGTATTCCATCATTTCGCCAGCGGCGCGCAGATCACGCGGCTTTCAGTCGATCCTGAAAAAGGCATGGCGGGCCGCACCGTGCAGGGACTGATTGACGTGCTGGAAGGCAATTACGGCGGTGACCCGGCCAAAATGCCATACGTCGTGAACAAAGAAGCGTTTGCCAAGTAGACGGAAACGTTCAACGCGAAAGGTCCAAGATTTAATGAGCGCCTGTAAGCCAAAGCTTTCGCAGCTGATTGTCCATTTCTGCGCCAGCCTTCTCATCTTTTTGGCGTCGGGTCAGGCACGTGCCGCTGATGATCCACAGGTCGCGGTACGCGCGAGCCTGGAGCGAATTCAGTCGCTGCGAAAGCAACGACCTGATGACGGGTTGCTAGTCTTTTATGAAGCGATCACTCGCATCGCACTCATTGAACGTGATGCTGCGTTCACGTTGTTGCGCACGTTGAAGAGCCGCAAACTCGGCCTTATCCCCGTGCACGATTTCGGCTTCGAATCGGTTTGGGGTGACCCGGAGTTTCAGAAGCTTCGCAAGGAACTCGCCGATGATGACCCGCGAACACCGGATGCACCGGAGGCGTTTCGCCTGACCAATCCGAAGCTGATTCCCGAAGGCATTGCATACGACGCAAAAGGCGATCGTTTTTTTATCGGCAGCGTCGCGCAAAAGAAAATTGTCGTGACGGATCGAAAGGGTGATGCGCGCGATTTCTCCAAGGTGGAGGACAAGCTCGATTGTGTGCTTGGGGTCATTGTCGATCCTGCGCGAGAGCAGTTGTATGCGGTCAGCACCAATGGGTTTCTAGATGAAGCGAAGACGCAGCGGCGGAATGCAGTCGTTCGTTACGATTTGAAGACTGGCCGCCTCGCAGACCGATTCGACGCGCCCGAGGCGATGCAATTCAACGATATCGCAATCGCACCCAACGGAACAATCTATGCCACGGATTCCATGAGCAGCACCCTGTTTCGCAAAAAACCGGATGAGAAAACGCTCACGCCGTTCGGAAGCAAAGGCGCGGTCCCTGAGGCCAATGGCATCACACTTGGTGGGGACGGAAGTCTTTACGTCGCGATCTCAACCGGCATTGCAAAGATTGACACTTCAACCGGAGCGCCAACACGATTGCCCCAGCCCGACACAGTCGTGACCGGCGGCTGCGACGGGCTCTATTGGCACGAAGGCGACTTGATCGGGATCCAAAACGTCACGAATCCCGGCCGCATCGTTCGGATCGAACTCGCCGATAAAGGCACGCGTGTTGGAGGGCTCATTGTGTTGCAGTCGCATCATCACCCTGATTTTGCTGAGCCGACCACTGGGGCGATCGCGCACGGCGCGCTGCATGTGATCGCGAACTCCTATGTCGGTCATTTTCAACCGGACGGCAGGATCAAGGATGAGGATCAGCTCAAAGGCACCGTAATTGTCGGAGTTCCGCTCACGCAATGAGGTTATGCTGATTTTGCCGGCGAAGGAAATGATATGCCTATGCTCCATAGAGCGACGCCGGAGCGGCTAAGCGCGTTCTCGGACGGCGTGTTCGCTGTCCTAATCACTGTGCTGGTTTTGGAACTGCGACCCCCGGAGCTTCCTACCTTCAAGGCGTTTCTGTTGCTCTGGCCCACATGGCTGAGCTACGCGGTGAGCTATCTGTTCATCGCCATCGTGTGGACCAATCACCATTATCTCATGCTCTTTGCCACGGAGGCAACGCCTCGGCTTTTGTGGTTCAATTTCGCGCATCTGTTTTCCGTGTCGCTGCTTCCGCTCTCTACCGCTTGGATGGCCGTGAGCAAATTGGCGCCGCAACCGGTTGCGTTTTATGCGGCTGTCTTCTTCCTCGTGAACGCAACTTACATTTGCCTCACTTGGGAGCTCATTCACCGAAGCCCGGATGTCGAGGTTCCATCGACAGTGCGCCGGATCATGCACTTCCGATCGGCCACGACTTTATGCCTTTTCGGGGTGGCTGCGTTGGTGGCGCTGAAATATCCGCTGGCTGGACTCGGAATTTGTATCTGTTGCCTCATCCTTTATCTCAGGCCCGATCCACCGGGAGTGGGGATGCGGAGATCTCAGCGATAAACGCGGAGACGGCGAGATTGGAAAAGCTTCGACACCATATAATACGATCAGGCAGCGAGACATAGGGCAAACGCTTCGAAGGCCTCACGCTGCGGCTCTTTAATCCCAAGACCAGGTTGTGGAGCTTGTACTGGGTTGCCAGCAACTCAGGTGTCATGGACCCGCCTGTTGTAGGCTCATTCGAAAACGATGTCGGCCATTTCTTCTGTAGGGACACGTTCAAGCCGATTATCATGATGTTTCGCTGGGATGCTCGAAACAAGGATCGCCCGGGTATGGAGCCAGGCGTTTTCTCCCGATAACGGCAAAACCTGGGAATGGAATTGGTCTAACGTCTCGGAGCGAATCCTTTAACTATTCGTGTTTGTTGGCTTCATGCTCCAGATTCAGGATGACGAAGCTAACCTGAACTGGACACCGGCGACGGCCATACCGCCTTCGCCCACTGCGGCGGCACAGCGTTTCACCGACCCGGAACGCACATCGCCCGCCGCGAAAATTCCCGGCAGACTTGTCTCGAGTGGGCTGGGTTGATGTTTGCTCGCCTGCCACGCTGGCGCCCCTGCCACGCTCGTCCCGGTTTTGATGAATCCTTTGTCGTCGCGCTCGATTTCCGGCGGCAGCCACTCGGTGCAGGGTCGCGCGCCGACCATGGAAAAAACAGCCGGCGTTCGAACCATTCGGCGTTCACCCGTCTGCGTATTTTCCAACTCGATTTGTTCGAGCTTTTTCCCGCCAAACATTTTGCGGATCTCGGTCTGGTAAAGGATCTCAATGTTCTCGCGCGCTTGTACCCGACGCGCAAGATAGTCCGACATTTTATTGGTGATGTTTTTCCCGCGAATGACGAGTAACACTTTGGCAGCGCCCTCGGAAAGAAACATCGCGGCCTGGCCGGCAGAGTTGCCGCTCCCGGCGATCACAACCGTTTCATTGCGGCAAATCTGACCTTCCATTGCCGTCGCAGCGTAGTAAACGCCCATATTCTCAAATTGTTCGCGCCCCTCCGCATCCAGCCGGCGGTAATCGGCGCCCGTTGCAATCAAAACAGTTTTTGCTCGAAGAATGGCGGAGCAACCCTCCGTCTCGAGGCAGACGCGGTACTCGCCGTCGGCATTGTAATTAAGCGAAAGAGCCTGGGACGGTGTAGAAAATTTCGCGCCGAATCGGTAAGCCTGAAGCTGAGCGAGCCAGGTCAATTCGCCACCACCAACGCCGGTTGGAAATCCGAAGAAATTCTCAATCAGCGAGGAGGAACCAGCTTGTCCGCCCGGGGCGTAACTTTCCAAAACAACTGTGTTCAATCCTTCGGAGGCAGCATAGACAGCGGCGGCCAGGCCGGCTGGTCCGGCTCCGACGATCGTCAGGTCGGAGAAAATTTCGCTCTCGTTTTCTTCGGCGAGCGACCGTAGCAAACCGGCTTCTCTTGCCACTTCGCGCAACGAAGGCTGACGTAGTCGACGACCGCCCGGGGTGATAAGCACCGGCAAGTCGCGACCCGTTAGGTGAAAACGGTCGGTCAGCGCCTGCCCCTGTTCGCTTTCAACTTCGACCAGACGATGCGGAATGCGGTTTTTGTCGAGAAAATCGTCGAGCTGATGTCCATCGCGTGCGTCGCGGCTAGCCAGAACACGCATTCCGGCAAATTCCCGATCCCGTCTTATTCGCCGCCGTCGCATGATTAGCGCATCGACGATTGTCTTGCTGACTCCGGGGATCTCGGCCAGCGCTCGGCGCATTTCAAGCGCGGGAATATGAAGTATCTCGGCATCTGGTGATGTTACCCTTGCCGACGCCAGGGCCGACGTGCCCTGCAGCATCGCCACGTCGCCAATGAAATCGCGCTCGTGCGCCGTGGCGAGAATCTGTTCGGTATCGTCGCGTTGCTCGAAAGCTTCGATTTCGCCGCGCAAGAGAATGGTCAATCCGAGATCGCGCTGTCCAGCCTTATAAACCAGATCACCGCGCTTCACGAGGCGTCGTTCGCCCAATGGCTCAAGCAGAGAAAGCTGGTGATCGTTCAGTTTCGGAAAGGCGACACCTTCCGTATCGCGATAGAACTGTTCGTCCTGTTGTTCGTCAGTCATTTCACAGAGTTTACGTCGTGTGGCCGACAAGCAAACTGGAACAACACGCCCGATCGAGGGATTCGCGCCTCTCCCCAACGGTTGAAGAGGCGGCTGTCTCAGCCGCAATTCGAGAGCAGATTCCCCCCACACCGCGGCGGTTTCAGGGCCGGACCGAAAAAAATTAAAATTTTTTGAAATGTCCGCCCAAAAAATCTTTAGAAAAGGAGAACCCAATCGAGTCAACCAACCGAAACCCACATGAAGCTCCTCGTAGAAGATCCCCTTAGTAAGACCGGTTTCAGCGGTCCGTTTATTCTGTTTCCGAACTCTCCCGAGGTCGAAAACAGGGCAAATCAGCCCACGCCGCGGCTAACGCGCGACCAGGCGGACGCATTTTTAAATGCGAAATCTGATAACGCTCACAGCGGACATTTCTCTGTTCTTCCGCCCGAATCGCCAGCGACTGCGCCGGAGAAAGAGCTGGCTCTGGGCGTGCTGAAACAGGCCGCCCACGATTTGCGCCGGTTTCATTCGGCGACCAAGGGTGTCAAACAGGAACTCTATCTCGATGCCTATAGTTGGGTCACCGCAAACGATTTTTTGTGGCCGTACTCATTCGTGAATGTTTGTAAATTGCTGAACGTCTGCCCGGAAGTTGTTCGCACTGAAATCTTCGCGGATGCGTCGTTGAGCTGGCTCAATTACTGGACAAAACGGGCCGGCAACGTTTCCCGGAGAATGCGAGCCTCTTTCGCCCGCGCCTTCGCAGGCCGTAACCACCCGGAAGGCACCGAGGTCAAACCAGTTGGTTTCATGCATTTGAACGAATATGAAAAAACAGTGCATCCGATTTGTTGAATGGCTGCGCGACACGTGGCGGTCGCTTGGCAGAACCGGCGGCCGCAATCACGATCCGTTGCTCGTAAATAGCATGGCTTCGTTCAATTTCGATGGCGGTTGGAGGGAACTCCTTCTCAAGACCTCTCCAAAACATATGCCCGCAGAATCAACCATCGCTCTCATCGACGAGCCGTTCGGCGTATGAAATTATCCATCGAAGCGAAAGTGGCAGCGGCTATAGCAATAGCCTTTGCAGCCTTGAGCATAGGCGCCATCGCGCAAGAGCAGAGTGAACATGGAACAGCCGGGCTGAACCAGACGAGTCTGGAAGGTTCCGAGATTTCCTTGTCCGTCCAGAACGCAAGCAGCGAGAACCAACTTCTCGCCCAATACTGATCGACTGTAGCGGCAGGCGTGTCGCCTGCATTTTACCGAGGCCTAGCTGCCCCGATTCCCATCGCAGCCGACACGGCTGCCACGATAGCCCCACCGGCGTCAGTTCTCTCGCGATTTTTCTCGCAAAATCAGATTTAATCAGCGACCCTGCGTAAACGAAAGCAATCCCGGGAACGCTGCAGGAGGGCGGTGCTTCGTTTCAAACGACGCATTGGACCGTCGTTTTGCGCGCGCGGCAAACCGAGTCAGAGGAATCCGCTCACCAGGCGCTGTCCGGATTTTGTGAGGCGTACTGGCCACCGCTTTACAGTTTTCTTCGCCATCGCGGTTTTTCGTCCGCTGATGCACAGGATCTGGTCCAGGGTTTTTTCGCTCATCTGCTCGAGCAAAACACGTTGACCAGCGCGGACCAGCAAAAGGGCCGGCTTCGCACGTTCCTGTTGGGATCTCTGCAGAATTTCTTGTTCAACGAATATGATCGCGCCCGGGCGCTCAAGCGAGGTGGCGGCCGTCAGATTGTTTCCATCGAGGAACACCTGCCGGAGGCCGAGGCGGCGATGTTGGCGACGGCGCATCTTAGTGACGCTGGTTGCTACGATCTTGTCTGGGCGTCGACTATCGTTTCGCGGGCCTGGCAGAGTTTGCAAAACGCATTTGTGGCAGAAGGCAAGGCTGAGTGGCTTGAAGAGCTAAGACCGTTCGTCGCGGGTGGAAGCGTCAGGCCGCTGAATCAGGAAGAGGCCGCGGCTCGGCTCGGAGTGCCGATCGCCACGCTGCGCACGTGGCTTTCGCGTCTCCGTCAGCGTTACCGGGAATCGTTGAGAACGGAAGTGGCCAGCACTGTCACAGATCCCGCAGATGTCGATCAGGAGCTACGCCATCTCTATCAAATATTGATGGCGTGAGCTGACTTTGCGCATGGACGACACGGGCATTGGTCTCGGAACTGATCGGCCTCAAGCGGCGGAAACATGCGCGACATGTGGGCGACCGCTGACTCAAATTGGGCCGAACGGTGAATGTCTGCGTTGTCTCGTTGGCCTTGGCTTTCTCGCGGACGGCGAAGAACCGGAAAGACCAGCGGCGCGCGGTCGACTAACACCCGGACCATTGAAATATGCCCACTTCGAGGTGGAAGTGGGTGCGGACGGTTTTCCGGTCGAGCTCGGTGCAGGAGCGATGGCCATAACATATCGAGCTCGCGACACCGTGTTGAATTCGGAAGTGGCCCTCAAGGTTATCGACCGGAGCGTGGCGCAGAATCCCGGCGCGCGGTCGCGTTTTCTGCGTGAAGCGCGCGCCGCTGCGAACATTCATCATCCAAACGTTGCCCGGGTGACTTTCTACGGAGAACAAGACGGCGAGTGTTTCTACGCCATGGAACTGGTTAAGGGCGAAACACTCGAAGCGCGTGTGCGCCGTGATGGTCCAATGCCCTTGGCAATCGCGCTGGAAGTAATTGAGCAGGCCGCTCGCGCGTTGGCTGCAGCGGAAGCGTGCGGCGTGGTGCATCGCGATATCAAGCCGTCGAACATCATGCTCGAATCCGACGCCAGCGGGGCGCTCAGGGTCAAGTTGATTGATTATGGAGTGGCCAAAGTCATGGGGCCTCAGGCAGAGCCGGGCATCGAGCAAACCCAGGCGGGTTTCATCGGCACGCCGGCGTTTGCCAGTCCAGAGCAGTTCGCCGGCACGGGGCAAATGCCGATTGATGCACGTTCCGACGTCTACTCACTGGGAGTTACTCTTTGGTATCTGCTTACCGGTCGGACGCCTTTTGTCGGACGCACGATGGAAGAGATCCGCGCGAGACAGACCAGCGAGTTACCCTTGGAACAACTCAGGAACTTCCACCTGCCAGCGCAGGTTATTGCGCTGATGAAATCGATGTTGGCGCCGGATCCGAAGGCCAGACCGCAAACGGCGCGCGAGTTACTTTCTGCTGTTCAGAATTGTTATGAGCGCTTCAATCCAAAGGCGCGCTCTCACCGCAGGCGAGTTATGCTGGCGAGCGCGGCAGCGATGTTGACGATCGCAGCGATTGCGCTTGGGACTTGGTTTTATCAACGCACGCGGTCTTTCAGCCCGACGGAACGGTCGATCGCGGTACTGCCTTTTGAAAACCTGAGCAGCGATAAGGAGAACGCTTATTTTGCCGAGGGAATACAGGACGAAATCCTGACGCGATTATCCAAGATCACCGATCTAAAGGTGATCTCGCGCACTTCGACGCAGCATTACAAGAGCGCGCCGGAAAACCTGCCCGAGATCGCAAAGCAACTCGGTGTTGCCCATATTCTGGAAGGAAGCGTGCAAAAGAGCGGCGACGCCGTGCGCGTCAATGTGCAGCTGATCAAGGCGGCCACTGATTCGCACCTTTGGTCGGAGACATTCGATCGCAAGATGACCGACATCTTCTCGGTAGAGAGCGAAGTATCCAAAGCCATCGCCGATCAGTTACAAGCCAAGCTCACGGGCCAGGAACAGGAAGTCCTCGCCGCCAAACCGACCGACAATCCTCAGGCCTACGATGCCTACCTGCGCGGCTTGGCTTATACGCTAAAGACTGCATTCACACCGGCGAACTCTCTTGCCGCGCAGAAATACCTCAAAGAAGCAGTGCAGTTGGACCCGAAGTTCGCCCTTGGTTGGGCGTTGCTCTCTTACGTCGATGCGAGTGGCTATCTTACGCAGAGCCTTCAACCGACGGCTGCTCTCCGTGAAGAAGCGCGCCAGGCGGCCGACACGGCTCTCAGGCTACAGCCTAATCTTGGCGAGGCCTTATTGGCCAAGGGTTTCTATCACTACGCCTGCCTGAAAGATTACGACACTGCCTCGAAATACCTTGAGCAGGCAGAGCGCCTTCTGCCCCATAACAGCCGGGTCCTTCAGGGCTTGGCCCATGTCGAACGGAGGCGAGGCAACTGGGACAAGAGCGAGGCGTACTTCAACGAAGCCGAGAAGCTCGACCCCCGCAATGTTAACCTGCTCTCGCAACACGCGCGGTCCTATGTCTGCTTGCGTCGTTTTCCCGAAGCCCTGACCAAGCTTGAGCAGATTCTCAACATAACACCGGATGACATCGATACTCTTGTGTTAAAGGCGCGTATAGCACAGGCCGAGGGCGACCTGCCGCGTGCTTCGGCGCTTTTGGCTCCTCTCCGACCGGGGATCGGCTACGTCAACGCGTTGGAAACACAAGTTTACCAGGCAATCCTGGAGTCTCGCCCTGCGCCAGTCATTGCTCAGCTAAAGGAGATATTGGCAACGCCGGATCAAGCATTGGGTTTTTACGTTGGTGAACTGCGCTTTTGGTTAGGCTGGGCACAGGAAGTTGCCGGTGACCATGCTGCTGCGCGCGAAAGTTGGACTCAGGCTCGCATCGAGCTGGAACCTTTCCTTAAAGAACAACCTGAAAACTTTATTCTGATAGGAGATCTCGCGCTTACAAACGTGGCTCTTGGCGACAACGACGCCGCACTGACTCTGGCCGAGCGCGCGCTCGCCCTGTTTCCAATCGATAAAGACGCACTGACAGGTCCCAGGCCGCTCGACATTCTCGCCCGAGTAGCGGCCAGGATCGGCGACCCTGACCGCTCCATCTCGACCCTGGAGAAACTGCTTTCGATCCCTTACGAAGCGCCCCTGGCCGCAAACCCGCCGCTCACTCCGGCGTTGCTGCGGCTGGATCCAATGTTTGAGCCGCTGCGCAAGGATCCACGCTTTCAGAAGCTCGTTGCCGTCTCGGCGCCAAAATAGAGATCGCGCGTCGCACCCGCCTTACAAGGGCCTGTCGAGTTTGATAATAATGAACTCCTCGTCATCCGGCTGCCCGCTGCCGACATGACGGCCGACACTGAAGGGGAAGTTGTTATCGTTCAGAACGCCGATGTGTTTCCGGTCGAAAAAGAGGATGTCCTCAATCGTCTGGAACGGAAAGGCGAAGTTCCGGCCGATGCCGACATCACCGGCTTGTCCCGGCTCGGAGATGCGGTGCGGATCGGAGATGCGTAAGAGATCGACGGCCAGTTCTTTGTTCACGAAAGTGCCCGGCGCGCAAAGCGTGATCTTGTAGACCGCCTTGAATCCGTTCAGATCGCCTTGTGTATTATCGCGTTCGATGACGAGGCCGTGGTGTTCATCGGTGAGGATGAAATCGCCGATCGATACGCCGCGCGGCTCGTACTGATACTTGAAGCGGTTTCCCGTGTAGCTGCGGCTCGCGAGATCGAACTCGTGCATCAAGATGGTTCTCTGATCGTCACTCACGAGTGGTTTTTCCAGGAGCGGCAGGAGCCGGTGTTTGTCGGGCGTGATGGCCATGCCTTCGAATCCGCCGCTGGTTTGTGCGCGGAACGGCTGTGTGAACTTGGTGCTGCGATAGGGCCAGAACATGCCTGCCATCCATGGCGTGTTTGGGCCGGCACCAGCTTGCGGCTGCATGTTCGTGCCGTCGTCTGATCCAGCGATCGCCGGATCGTCAAACTTCGGGAAATCGCCGAAGAGATAGACCGTGCGGATTTGCGGGAACTGCTCCTGCACCACGAGCAGAGTGCGGAAGTCGAAGCTCTGAATGTCCGCGCGCTCCTGCATACCGTTGCTGACAATGACGTTCGCCACTTTTTGCGCGAAGGGGGTCGGCTCGATCGTGCGCAAGCCAAAGATCTGGCCCGGATGGAGAGGATCTTCATCCGTGCGCGGATTTACTTTCGTCTCGACGTTGAAGCGAACACGCTGCGCATTTTTCCAGCGCTTGGTCGCCATTGGGTGGCCGCTGCCATGGCCTGTTCTGTAATAAGTGGTGTAAAATGTCACGAAGTCGAAGAGCTGCTGCAGGGTCGGCAGCATATAAATCTGGGATGCGTCGCCACCGAAGAAAGCCACCGTCACCGGTGAGAGTGCAGGATCATTCTGCTGGGTCGGTCCGCGAAAGAGTTTGTCGCAACGAAATTGTTCTTGAATCGCCGCGACGGTGAGATCCTTAATCAGGACTTCGGCCGCTACGTCCTCGTACGGCACGCCATCGGTGCGGCTGCATTTCTGCGCCTGGATGTGCGGATCGTGGCTCAGGATTGGAATGCCGTCGCTGGTGATGCCGCAGTCGGTCTCCAGCGTGGTCATCAGGTTGTCGAGACCGGCCTCCATTGCTGGCAGGGTATTCTCCGGGCGAAGATCGCGGCTGCCGCGATGCCCTTGCGCATCGATCTTGGTGATGTCGATGAGGCCATCGGCGTCGAGGTAGTCACCGGGCGTGCCGTCGCCATTGGCATCGTAAGCGGCGATTGCTGCGTAGAGGAGATCGGAGCGGTCGGAGATCATGCCGTTGATCTTCAATCTCAGTAACTCGGTCATGCGAGCCGTATCGTCGACCGTGTAGGTGACAACCGGATAACCGGCGCTCTGAATGGAAGCGATGTTGTGGATTTCGCTCGAAGCCGGCGAGAGACCAGAGCCGGCCGGCGGTGCCTGGCGATTATCGATAAAAGTGTCGGCGTTGCCGTCGTCCAGCATGATGTCCCAGGGCGAGCAGACGGGCGCTTTGTTGTTGCCATGTAACCGGGCGTGATGCCGGGCCGCGTTCATAATTCGCACTGTCGTTGCTTCTTCGTTGAACGGATTTTGCGGCGCGCGAATTTCTTTGCCAGGATTATCGAAGTCCGGAAGATGAAACGGCGCTTCGAGTACTTTGCCGCTCGCGTCGGTGTGAAGAAGAAACGGTCCAAACTCGTCGCCGAACCAAAGCGTGCCATCAGCGGCGCGCTCCATCGATTCGATGTCGAAGTCCGCGCCGGTCAGGATGCGCTCGTCTGTAAATTGCTCCGTGATCGTGAACGGAATTCGTTTATCCGGATCATGCAGCTCGAAGAAACCCAGCACGGCTATCGCACCGGAGCCGCCGTCTTTCGTTTTGAAGTCCGGGCGGATGTGATAGACGCGCAGATGAAAATCGGCCGAATTTTCGAGGGCGCCGTAGCCATTATCGGGCATTACATTGAAGGTTCCATCCCCGTTGTCCTGAATGGCAGAAAAACCCTGTACGGGTTGCTTGTTCAAAAACGGCACCGGCTGGCCATTGATTGGGTTCGTTCCCAATTGCTGACCGGAAGTTGGACCTTGCGCAAAAGTCGCAGCTGGGAGAACGGCGCGACCTTCCAGCTGATCAGCAGCACGCACGGTGAGCATGCTAAGAGCGGAGATAAGCAGACATGAGAAGACGGATCGGGTTTTCATATGCATAAGAGTGTGCCTGATGGGATGTGGTGGTTTCAGGGTTGATGAGTGCAGGAGTCATTCCTTGCTTTCGAATTGAGATTCGTGCCGACAAGTGACGGCCAAGCGACGAATGGGCGACGATTTCGCAAACTTTTCTGATGGGAGCGCATGCGGCGTCCGCGTGCTCGTTGCGCCGCCCCGCGAACTCGCGAAACCAATTCTATCTGAGCGCAGCGGGAAATTAAGGAGTGAGAAGTACCTTCGCTTGCAATATCCCACGCGAGGAGGGTTGGGTCGTAATTCGGCCCGATATTACTGACGTCTTCAAGGATAAGAAAGCCTTCCGCGGCACGCGCAAAGCTAGCGAGGGAAGGAAGCACGGAGTTTGGGAAAACGTAGCGCTTGATCCATGGATCGGCGTGGAAGCGCGAAAAGTTTCCGCAAATTCCCTGGCAGAGGAATAATCCATCCTCGCCTAACGCTGCGGAAACAAACTGCATTTAATCATTAGGTAATCGCAGTTGCGGCTGTAGAGTCAGGCTAACAACGCAGCGTCAATCGATCGCGCAGGTGTGCGGCCCCTTCTCTCTGCACACAAAACAGCATCATGAATGCTATCGCCGCTCATAAGGATGAGCTTAAGAAATTGTTCGAGAGCTTGTCGGGCGACATTACGGTCTCACAGATAACTTTTGCGGCGTTACTGAATGCGTATATCACGCGCGTCGATGCAAATTGCTCAGACATCAACGCCTGCGTCAATCCGCGGCCGGCGCAAGTTAAGCGAGAAACCAATATGGAACCAACTTTGACTCAGAACTGCTCACTTTACTACGCGCAACATACAACTTCAGAAGGCCGGGCCGCGCTTTTTCAAAGATTTCGCGCGGCGGCCCGCAGGCAAGCGCCTGATACTTATCTACAATTGACACACCGCACACGTTTCAGGCGCCTACCATCGCACCGGGACAACGGCCGCTGAGCATACCGGGATCTCCGGCGCCATGGCGTTCTTTTTACTTCGCCTAAATGCCATCCGTGAAATGATCATTTGTGTTTGGCGCGATCCGGACGATAGTGCAGCGCCTATTGGATTACTCTGTTTAACTTCACTGCGCGGTAGATCGTCAGGTGAGCGTCGCTCATTGGTGGTTTGAAACCCGATTCACGGGAACGGCTCTGTAGCTCGGTAGTTTTTCCAAAATCAAAACACAATGAAACTGTACGTAGGTAATCTCTCATTTGAGACCACCGAGAACGATCTTCAGGATCTGTTCGAACAACATGGCGCCGTCAACGAAGTCAATCTGATGATGGACCGTATGACCGGCAAATCGCGCGGCTTTGCGTTCGTCACAATGAACGACGACGCGCAAGCCAACGCTGCCATGAGCGCGCTCAACGGCCGTGAACTTAGCGGCCGCCCGTTAACTGTTAACGAAGCGCGTCCGCGCGAAGATCGTCCGCGTCCTTCTGGCGGGGGCGGGAAGCGGAGTTTCTCGGGCTTTCGCAGGTAGACTGGATTAGCCGTCGGCGCTCACGAAAATGGGCGCCGGCATTTTCCGTTGGATCGACAACATGAATTCTGAAAAAGCGATCGTATTGGAGGGTACCATCATGATGGTGCTCCCAGGAACGATGTTCCGCGTCGCGCTTGCGAATCAGCGTATGGTTCTTGCGCACATTTCTGGAAAGATGCGCAAACGTTTCATTCGGCTTACAATTGGTGATCGAGTGAAAATGGAAATGTCACCGTACGACACCGATAAGGCGCGCATCGTTTATCGCCTTTAACTATGGCGACGAGATTCTTGTTCGATCCGCCGCGACGGCCAAAACCAAAGGTCGGTCCCAACATCAAAAGCTTGCTCGTACGCTGTCCTTCAACGTCGAAGCTGACCGATACCGGAAGGACAATCGAAGAAAAACGCTGGGCAACAGCCAAACTGAAAACGCAAAAGTTAACCTGTGTACACTGTGGCAGCGTTCATACCTGGACAAAGAACGACGTTATTCTGGGACGGCCGACGTCAACGAACCGGTGATCTTTCAAAAATTTTCTCGCCGTGATTTTTCGCATCCCGACCGACCGCATTAATTGGACGACCAGCTGGTTCCTGATCGGTACGTTTGTTCTCACGCTTACCGCAGTGCCGCTCTATCTGTGGTTTTTCGGCCTTGATTGGTTCCAGCTCGCTGTGTTCGCCGTGTTATTGGCTGCGACTGGCTTCAGCATCACGCTCGGTTATCACCGTCTGTTTTCGCACATGACTTTCCGGGCGAAACTACCGGTGCGTCTGTTTACTCTGATTTTCGGTGCCGCGGCGTTTGAGAATTCTGTTCTCATGTGGGCCAGCGAACACCGCCGCCATCATAAACATGTGGATCACGACGAAGATCCTTACGACATCACCAAAGGTTTTTTCCATGCCCACATTGGGTGGCTGTTGTTCAAGCTCTTGCCACAACCGCCCTTCGATAATGTTGCCGATCTAAAGAAAGATCCGCTGATCATGTGGCAACATCGACACATTCATCTCCTCGCTGTCATGGTCGGCTTCGCCCTGCCAGCACTCGCCGGGTTCCTGTGGAATGGCTGGGTCGGCGCGCTCGGCGGTTTTCTAATTGGTGGTGTCGCAAAAGTTGTGGTGCTCCAACACTGTACGTTCCTGATTAACTCAGCCTGCCATACCATCGGGCGTCAGCCGTATTCGACACGATGCAGTGCGCGCGACTCGCTTTTCCTGGCGCTGTTTACGTTCGGCGAGGGCTATCACAATTATCACCATCAATTTCAGCACGACTATCGTAACGGCGTGAAGCCGTGGCAGTGGGACCCGACGAAATGGTTGATTTGGATTTTATCGAAGCTCGGCTTGACGGGAGGTTTGCGCCGAGTCCCGCAGGAAGCAATTGAGTCCACTCAGGCGCGGGTGCGGGATTTACGAAGCAAAGTCGAGACTTGATCCGCCTTCACGCGCGGCCAGGCGCGACAAGTCGTCGAGAGCGGCAGCGTGTTGTTGTCCCAGGATCCTCGATGGAGAAAGCTGACATTTGCCACTAACTCAGGCTAGCCTAATGACAACGATTAACCGCGTCGCTTTCGTGGGAGATTATATGCCCAGGCAATGTGGCGTTGCGACGTTTACGACCGACATTTGCGAGGCGGTCGCAGCCGAATATCCAAATTGCGAATGCATCGTGGGAGCGGTTAACGATCGTCCCGAAGGCTACGACTATTCGACGCGTATCCGTTTTGAGATCGACGAAAAGGAGATCGACTCATACCGGCGCGCGGCGGATTTCTTAAACATTAACAACGTCGAAGTCGTCTCGGTCCAACACGAGTTTGGCATCTACGGGGGGCCGGCCGGAAGTCACTTGCTAGCTTTGCTGCGCGATCTGCAGATGCCCGTGGTGACGACACTGCACACTGTGCTGCGCGAACCTAACGAGTCGCAAAGATTCGTCATGGAGCAGCTCAATGCGCTCTCGAATCGTTTTATCGTGATGGCTGAACGTGGGCGAGGGTTGTTGAAGGAAGTCTATGGCGTTTCGCCCGAGAAGATCGATCTCATCCCGCACGGCGTGCCTGACGTGCAGTTCATCGACCCGACCTTCCACAAGGATCAGTTCGGCGTGGAAGGTAAGACGATGCTGCTTACCTTTGGACTTCTTTCGCCTAACAAAGGCATTGAGTATGTAATCGAGGCGTTACCGGAAATTCTCAAGGAGCACCCGAATGTCGTTTACATTGTTCTTGGCGCGACACATCCCAATCTTCTTTTGCGGGAAGGCGAGTCTTACCGGTTAAAGCTTGAGCGTCTGGCTGAAGATCGAGGTGTGACGGGCAATGTTATTTTCTACAATCGCTTCGTGACGCTGGAGGAACTAACCGATTTCATCGGCGCGGCCGACATTTACATCACCCCGTATCTTAACGAAGCGCAAATCACTTCCGGCACCCTGGCCTATGCTTTCGGCGCAGGTAAAGCGGTGATTTCGACTCCTTATCTCTACGCGCAGGAGTTACTCGCGGAGGAGGGCGGCATTCTTGTGCCCTTTCGCGACAGCAATGCTATTGCCGAAGGAGTGACTCGCCTCCTATCCAATCCTGCACTGATGGCGGGAATGCGAAAACGTGCATGGAAACTTGGACGCGAAATGATCTGGCCGGTAGTAGCCGGTCGTTACATGGAAAGCTTTCAGCGCGCGCGCGTGCGTTTGACTGCTCCGCCGCGCAAAGCCTTTGCCGTTCGAACTCTGGAAAATCGCCCTTATGAATTTCCACCGCTAAAACTCGATCACCTTTTTCGGATGACGGATAACACCGGAATTTTCCAGCATGCTATTTTCAATGTGCCGAATTACCGGGAAGGGTATTGCACCGATGACAATGCACGCGCCTTTATCCTGACCCTGCTACTTCCGGAGATGACCAGTCGTGTGGCACAACGGGACGTTGAACGCCTGGCCAGCACTTATCTTTCGTTCTTATGGGATGCATTCGATCAGGAAACGAAGCGCTTTCGGAATTTTATGAGTCATAGCCGGGAATGGCTGGAAGAGGTCGGTTCGGAGGACAGTCACGCGCGAGCGCTTTGGGCTGTGGGAATGGCGCTTGGGCGATCGAGAAATGACGGTCATCGTAATCTTTGCGCGCTCTTATTCCAACGGGGTTTGCCGGTTGTAGAGCAGTTCACTTCTCCGCGCGCCTGGGCTTTCGTCCTGCTCGCAATGCAGGAATACCTGCGCAGCTTCTCCGGCGACCGGATGGTGAATCAGCTGCGTGACCTGCTCACCACGCGACTGCTGGAGTTGTTTCAAGCTAACAGTTCGAAGGAATGGCAATGGTTCGAGCCGGTCGCCACCTACGACAACGCAAAGCTTTCGCATGCGATGATCCTGAGTGGTCATTGGACTTCGCGTGGCGACGTATTCCAGGCAGGTTTGCAGTCGCTCCGCTGGCTGGTGGAAACACAAAGAGCGAAGGTCGGACATTTCGCGCCGATTGGCTCCAACGGTTTTTGGAAGCGCGGCGGCGAACGCGCGCGCTTCGATCAACAGCCGGTGGAAGCCTATGCGACCATCTCGGCCTGTCTGGAGGCTTTTGCTCTTACGCATGACGAATACTGGAAGCGCGCGTCGCGACGCTGTTTCGAGTGGTTCCTTGGTCGGAACGACCTCGGAGAATCGCTCTACGATTCCAGCACGGGAGGTTGTCGTGACGCTTTGCATCAGGATCGCGTGAGTCAGAATCAGGGAGCAGAATCAAGTCTCGCGTTTTACTTATCCCTCGCGGAGATGACGCAGGCGGAAGCCGCGCCGGACTTGAATATCCCGAGTCACAAAGTTGGATGAAACTTCATTCGACGGGCGTCCTTCTTCGGCCGGACAACAAACGCGTGGTGGTGCGTCCGTTCATTCCCATCAATCCCACGCGTGTCGAGCATATCATCGCGCGCGCTCTCGCGCTAAGCGAGCAGGAAACCGAAAAGCAGCTTTCGTTAGTCAGAGCGGACTTCAGCGACAGACATATCGATCTTGATAAGAGTTGGCTGCGAAATTTCGATAAAGTGCGAGGGCACATGGGGGACGGCGAAGCGATTTCCGAAGGACGCAAACTGTTTATCGGCGCACTTTTCTCCGGTGAGTACGCACTCGAATCGGCAGCCTTGTTCAACCCTTCGATTGTGCCGCATCCTGACCAGACTGGTGTAGGTCAGGGCGACCTTCGTTTTATCTTGAGCCTGCGCTCGACCGGGGAAGGACACGTCTCGTCGATCCAGTTTCGAACCGGAGTTATCCATCGTGATCATTCAATAGAGATCGACAAAACGACGCCTTTTGTAACACTGCCTGAGGTTAATCCCAATCCTACCTACCATAAACGTGCCTTCCTGGACAAACTAAGTGAGATGGGACTCGAGAATGACTGGGCCGTCTCGGTCATGGGGCGACTAGGTAAGACTTTCCTCCTTGATGAGTTGGATAAGTCCATCAAGCAAGCAGCGTCCGACGAAGCTTCTGCACACACGCGCGACGTACCGCGAACTTTGGAGTGCATGCACTGGCTGGCGGAATCCAATTACGAAATTCATTTCGCTTCTTCTTCGGAAATGTCGGAACGCATTATTTTTCCTGTGTCGCCTAACGAGAGCAACGGTATTGAGGACGCTCGCTTCGTTCGTTTTGTCGAAGACGATGGGAGTGTTATTTACTACGCGACATACACAGCCTACAATGGTCGAGTCATTTTACCTCAGCTGATCGAGACCGAGGACTTCATTGACTTCCGTGTCCTGACTCTTAACGGACCGGCAGTGCAAAACAAAGGCATGGCTCTTTTCCCTCGTCGTATCGATGGACGCTACGTGATGCTTTCACGACAGGATGATGAGAACCTTTACCTGACGTTTTCGGACGACCCGCATTTTTGGAGCGATCCAGTGCTCCTACAAGAGCCCCTGCAGCCGTGGGAGTTTGTGAAGCTCGGTAACTGTGGCTCGCCGATTGAAACCGAAGCTGGCTGGTTAGCTCTTACTCACGGCGTCGGTCCAATGCGAAAATACTGCATTGGAGCGATCTTGCTCGATTTGCGCGACCCTGCAAGAATCATTGGCCAGCTCGAAGAACCTCTTCTAAGACCGGAAGCGAACGAAAGGGAAGGCTACGTTCCTAATGTCGTTTACTCCTGTGGATCGCTCGTCCACAACGGGCAACTCATCCTGCCTTATGGCATTAGCGATACGGCTTCGAGCATTGTTAGAATCGAATTAAGCGAGCTTTTGGCTGCCCTTACCTAAGATACTGCTTCCCAGACGCTGACGGCTACTAATTACTTATTTCTGCAATCGGTAGTTGAGTCAGTTTGTCGCTAGCGAAGCTAACAGCTGTTGTAGGTGTCGCACACAACCGATCAGCCAGTCGCAGAGATATTCTGCAGAGATTCGGGTTAAACTGTGCGATAGTAGTTGGATGAGAAACATTAGAAGGGCGTTCCAACGCAGGCAATTTCATCTTTGGATGTTCGAGACAGCAGTCGCCCGAGGGAGACGCCGCAAGCGTTTCTGCGGCTGTGGAAAGGGGTCGTCAGAGCGAGCGACTACCCGGACAAGATGAGCTCTGCAGAGGTCTGACAGGTTGCTGAGTGAGGGTTCAATTTGAATTCAAATGGCTTGCACGGTGGTCTGACACCTTGTGCTTCAGACCTGAGCGGAACAAACCTCGCTCTTGCTCCTCTTATAAAGCCAGGGAGCGAGAATAATAGCAGCTAAAAGAACGAACTGAATTACTAAGGTGGATGTGTCGCGAATCATTTACCCCGCGCAGCTACGAAAGCCCGAGCCTTAAGTAGGTTATTTCCAGGCAGAATAAGAAATAGTTCAACTAGCGTTAAAACACATTCCATAAGTCTTTAGCTTCCAGTTACTGCGTGTTCCAGTGCACGATGAGAAGGAACGATAGACTCGCTGGATCCCCTTAGCGCCAAAGTGTCGAGCATCTTTGTCAGGCGCGCCTCGTAAGAATCACACGCGGGGGATTCGCCATTTGGCTTGACCCATTCGGGGTGTTGGATCCGCAGATCGTCGTGAATCTGTCGCTGGAGTTCGGTGTAGGTGTGGATTTGGATGTGATGAGACATGGCAATTGGCCTGGTTAAAACATTCAAGAGGGGTGAGGGGCGGCTCCGACGAACGGTTCGGCGCGGAAAGCGGGCGGGCATGGGAGCCCTAAGCGCCGGCCATGGCCAGGTCAGGGTGCTCCAAAGAGCGGCGCGCATGTGCTTGCGATGTGCACGACGCCGGGCCAACTGGAGCACTTTGTAGTGCTGACGTTGCAGTAACACGGCGAGGAGTCCGCTTTGGGTAAGGGTCGGGGTTGATCTTGTCATAACGTGGTTTCTTTCTGCTTTAGTGATCTATGTAATCCCCCGGTCTGGTGAGTGCGCTCTGTTCTGAGCGTTACGAATGTCATAAACCGGTTTCTAATTGGATTGACTGCTCCAAACTCGCGCGGAACGAGGAACCAATCCTTACAAGGCGCTTTGAACGGCCGCCTCGCTTCAGGTGACTCGGGGTTGCAGTTGAATCTGGAGATCGCGCTAAGCGGTGTCTCAGCGAAGGTTCAGTCCGCTTTTCAGCCCGGCCGAAGGTGCGTTGAAACGTCGGATGACGTAATCACAGATCTTGTACAGAATCCGCGCCATCGTGTCAAGCCCTTTTTCTTTTCTGATTTAGCGACGTGACTCGCGCAAATGCCAAAATAACATTAGGCGATCGGAATTGCGGGTGTAGG
>CAWIXX010000015.1:0-182261 GCA_963840135.1 uncultured Verrucomicrobiae bacterium
CACCGCTTCTGGGCTCTTGAGGCTTAGTTGCTAAAGTAAGGTCGAAATTGTCGTCTTCATATTGGCCAGTCCAGTGGACTACGGCGCCAACGTCCAAACCACCAGCCCAAGTGTCAACCGGGCCGTCGTAAAAGATGCTGAAATTGGCTCGGTGCCATGGCAATGAATTGGTCAGAGTAA
This sequence comes from uncultured Verrucomicrobiae bacterium, assembly GCA_963840135.1. Classification (GTDB taxonomy): domain Bacteria; phylum Verrucomicrobiota; class Verrucomicrobiia; order Chthoniobacterales; family UBA10450; genus Udaeobacter. The sequence goes on from CAWIXX010000015.1 coordinate 181, forward strand.
ACGACGTGGACTGGAATTGGCCGTTTATGCCAAATCGTTTCGAGGTCGGGGTAGGTTGAAGCTCAGCCCGGGACAGCCAGGTGCCGTTGACCGTCGTCGTTAACCTTCCAAAGTCTCCGTGCCCAAAGATCGAAGAGTCGAGAATATAGATCGCTTCGTAGTCCAAGCCCTCGAAGATTGCCCCGGCAATATTTGCGCTAGGATCCTGAACCAGAATCACTGGACCGAATGGATGCGGATTTTGAGGCGTCGGCGGCGGCGGCGCACCACGAGTGACCAAAGCATCAAAAGGTGCGCGATTGCTGTTCTGGATAATGAATTGCGCGCCGAGGGGCGCCACAATGTCGCGCATGTCAATATGCCACCAGTCGGCACTCAAGGTCAGACCTTTGATCCATTTCGGACTGTACACGGCTCCGTAGGTCCATTCATACGCCACTTCCGGATGCAGGAACGGGTTTCCAGCAATGCGTTCCTCCACCTGGTCTTGAGTCCTGAATGCAAGGGGATTTTGAACAGTAAACGGATCCACGACGGACGGGAAGTCCTGCGTGCCTGCGGGTGTCAGCTCTCCCAGTGTCGGCGCGTGAAACGCCTCGGTATAACTCCCACGTAGGGTCAGCGCACCGATATACTTCGGATCAAGCGGCTGCCAGCGCACCGAGACCTTCGGTTTCTGGGCGTTATATACGCTGTGTGCCGCCGGTTGAAACGGAACCAAGACTGTCGAAGTGTTGCTGCTGCCCCACTCCTCGCGCTCGGCGAAGTCAACCTCGAAGCTGTAAAACCCGGGGAAATTCCACGTAGGGCTGGTGAACGGTACCCGCACTTCCTGGTAGAATGCCCACACATCGCGATTGACCCGGAAGCTTTGCCCATCCACCGAGCCAATCGTTTCAAACGTGGTGTTGAGCGAATCGCGATTGCGTGTGAACCTCGGCGCGTCGTACTCGCCGCCGATCGCGAAGGAGACCGGACCGGCCGGAAGATTGAACAGATCACCGTTGAAAGTCAGATAACCTATCGGCAACTCATACTCACCGGTATTATGTAGGTTCACATAAACTGCTGCCCTGGCCGCCCTGGTATTGTGAGAATTGATATTTAAGAAGGGATCAAACGCCGTGGCCGGATTCGAATCCAACAGCGCCTGCCGCAAGCCGGGCTGGCTGACCTCACCAATCGATAGATTGTTCCCCTCGTTGCGAGAGTAACGGAAACCGCCTTCCCAGTTCCAGGTTTTGAAATAATCGCCAAACTCTCCCATCTCACCTTTCAGGCCAACATCGAACAGGTAATCGTAATAGGTGAACTTTTCACTTCTCGGCCCGGTGTCGTTAACCGCCCGAAACCGGACGCCAGTAGTTACAGGGATTGGGACCCCGTTAAGAATCACGGTATTATCTGCTACTGTGAACGGATTAAACGCGTTGACGATTGGCACACTGAAGCCGAACGGACTGAATCCGACGTTGGTACCCGGGATGTGGAACGGATCAGGCTCAAATGGCACTGCTGCCAGCGACGCATCGAAAAACGATCGTGAAACCTTGAAATCCGAAAACACCGTGAGGTATTTGTCGCACAGATCGCGAACGAAGGACCCATAGTACACCTGCCGATCTCCTGGTGGCAGTGCCGGCGTGAAAGCCGCAAAGTTAAACTCAAGGTAAGTCCCATCCAGCGTGTTCGGGTTACCAAAGAACCCGATGTTGAACCGCGCTGGATCCACATAGGACGGATTAGTCGCGGGACCCGTCGAAGAATGCGGAAGCGGCGTGTTCACACCAGGCCGCGGAAGCCCGCCAGGACCAAAAAACATTCTAGGCCTCAAGGCAAAAGCCTGGCCAGCAGGGGTCTCTCCAACGTGGCCCGGAACGTTCAAGCTACCTGAATCGAATCCTCCAAACCGGATGAAATTGCCGTTAGAAGAAAGGTTACGGTCACGGCTGAAGATTCCACCGGTGCGCTCCCAGAAATCGGCAACGACCACGATATCGGTTTTGTCATCGCCGGTACCGGCTTTGATCCAAGCCTCCCATTCACCCATCTCATTGGATGCTCCCATGTTTGAGTTCCCGTAGGTACCACCGATTTCCAAGCCACGGAATTTGTGGATCAGGAAGAAGTTAACCACGCCGGCAATCGCGTCCGAACCATATACCGCCGAGGCGCCATCCTTGAGGATATCAACGTGGTCGATCATGGAAAACGGAATCAGGTTAATGTCCGCACCGCCGAAAAACCCGGAGACGGCTAACGACCCATAGGCTACCCGCTTGCCATCAATGAGAACCAAAGTCTCTTTGGGCAAGAGGCCACGCAAGTTGAACTGGACGGTGCCATCACCGCCGTCGCCGATGTTCAGGTTCACAGTACCCCCAGCTTGTTGCGGAATGAATTCCTGCAGGTCGGTGGCGTTGCGGATGCCGAGTTTCTCAATGTCCTGCGGCCGGTACGTGTCCACCGGGTTCGGGCCGGTCTCTTCCGCCGTGGGAATGTTTGAACCGGTCACGATGACGCGGTCGACTTCAGCCGTGGACGGCGCAGCCGCACCTGGCTTCGCAGGCACGGCCGGAGCTGGCAGCTGCGCAAGTGCGTTCGACGCGATAATGAGAGGGACTCCGACGCAGGCAACGAGAGTCATGCGCAGGAATCCGAACTTGCAAAGTCCGATTCTATTCATGGGGTTTCTCCTTTTGGCTAGGTTGTGCCTTACATGGGGTACAGGCCGCACCCCACGTAAGACTGGGGTTTTTTACTAGAAAGCCAGATCGCAATTCGAAATGTCAAACACAAAAGTTATGTGCTATCACATTTCAACAATGAATTGGATGCAGTCCAAAACCAGCGCTAAGAGATGCGCCGCCATGATATCTACCTCCAGGAGTAGAGCTCGCGATCTCAGCCCAAACTCCAACCGCGCTTTCTGAGATTGCCTGCTGAGGAATTTTTACGGTTTGTTCTACGGTGTGACAAATTTTGGCTGCAAAACGGCGCAATTCTACGCAACAGGTTGCGAATGCGGAACCGCCAAAAACCTAGCGTCCGCAAAGCTGTGCAAACCCAGTGAAATGATGCGCGATTCGTTACGCTTGAATTAGAAATCCGTTGCTCTACCTGGCTGAATTACGGGCGCAAGATTTGCACAGACATATACCGCGTTTCCCGGCAAGGAGGGTACCGGAGCGGGGCAAAAGAAGGCTAACGGCGCAACAAGCCTCACCTCAACCGTTCGTCACGTCCGGCAACCGTCGCATGGCAGCGCGCTTGTCGTCAGTCGTAAGGTGTGTGTATTGCTGGGAAACTGCCGCGCTTTCGTGCCCTACGATTTCCCGCGCGATAAAGTCTAAAACACCCGCTGCCTTTAGCATCGTCACTGCACTGTGACGTAAACTGTGGGAGCGCGATTGAGCAATGTCTCTATTTGTCACTCGTTGCTGGGATCCGAGGGCAACTCTTTACTTTTCGGCGGTTGGCGCGGCGTCGTTTTTTCCGTTAGTGCCCTGCATCGGTTTTGTTCGCTCTTAACGTTTCGACCGGTTTGTAACGAGTTCTAGTGCGCTCGCGTGCAGCGTTGGCAATTAACGCGCGAGCATCAGTCGAAAATTCGGTAGCGTATTCGACAGCACAATGCGAGTTGCCTCGGAACGGCCGTGGTTAAGAGTCACTTGCTCTGCCAATTGAGCTAACGGTTGCAAATCGCTATTTCCCAAGCAAATGCTGTACCAATGTGTACTTTCGTGCGTACCAAAGTTGGTAGCAAATTGGTAGCATGAAATGCCCCGTATTTAACGTTAACTTCATGAAAGGTCGGAAATTACTCATTCGAGTTCGCTGCACAACGCAGAAGTTTTACCTGCACCCTCCGCGTCCCGGTCGAAACGTGCGACTTGGTCGCAACGGACAATAATCAGGTTGCGGCCTCTTCTTCGACGAACCGTTTGAAGTTCGTGAGATAGCTGCGGAGCGCTCCGGTGAGCAGTATCGGCTCGACGATTGAACGGACCTTTACTGTCACTTTCGTCGCGCCACGGGAGAGCGGGACGAAGGATACGACACCAACGCGAAAATTATCGGAGACACTCTGCCACGCGATCCGTCGTTCGGGAACGCGCATCATGATGGTAACGACGGTCTTCACTTCCTGGCCATTGATGATCGATTTACACGAGAAGCGTGTGTCATTGATCTTTTCCATCCTCTTGATTGAAGTGATGAATCGCGCGAACTCTTCGACCTTTAAGCAACGATGGTAAACTTCCGCTACGGGCGCGTTCACGACGATTGATTGACAATCAGAGTTCACGTCGATCCAAATCGGCGGCGCCGGTTTTAAGGGCTTCTGACGGATGCGAGGCAACTCATGTCGCGCCGTTTTCATCTGCCGAGCTGCTCCGCTTGCTCTCGCGCGAGCAGTTGACTCCAGCCGGCGGCGAGATTGAAGAGCTTTAAGTTGAAAATGAGCCATGGATCATGGGGAGGAGTGGATCGCCGCGAAAAAATTCGCCAGAGATTCGCGCGCTGAGATTTCTTGGTTTTCATACAGGTGTTTCTTGTTAAATAAAAGTTACGAGCTACCAAAAATTCGCGCCATGAAGCAGTCGGTAGATTTGTTCCTGCACCCATCGTGGGAGCTCGTCGCACCTCTTTTGAGGGATGGGAAACGAACTCGACAAGGTCGGGGGGTGGTCAGATATTTGCGGCAACAGTAATGCATTCCGCGGCCAACAGGTTGGCTGATTTCGCGGGGCGCGATCGCGTGAATTCGGCCATGGAGACCCAAACACCGGCTAATAAGGTTGGTGCGCCTCGGCACTCGTCGGGGCGATTCATTTTTCGGTATGGCCTGGCGCTGGGTTCTGTCGCTGCCGCAACGGTGCTCGGGGTCTTAGCCGACCGCTACGACCTTCACGAGTCGGTATTTACACTTTTCGTTCTGTCTGTTGCCCTAACAAGTTGGTACGCCGGAGTCTGGCCGGCAGTCGTCGCATTTGGATTTGGGGTCCTCGCTTTTAATTATTATTTCACGGGACCGTCCTACAGCATCTCGTTCACGCGGGAGGATTTCGCATACTTCTCTGTATTCGCGCTTCTTTCCGGCCTACTGATCTGGTTCGGCATCGTGCGGCAACGGGCTGAGGCAGATCTCCGGCAATCGCGCGATGAATTGGAGATCAAAGTCGCCGAGCGGACGGCGGAACTCCGAAAAACTAACGAACAGTTGCAGCAGGAAGTAGCCGAGCGCATGCGAGCCGAAGAAATTCTGCGGGAGCGCGCCAGCCTGCTCGACCTCACGCACGACACGGTTTTTGTGCGCGACATGAATGACGTGATCACTTACTGGAATCGAGGTGCTGAAGAGCTGTACGGTTGGACAAATCAAGAGGCGGTCGGTCAGGTATCGCATGAACTCATGCGCACGATCTTTTCAGAACCGCTCGATGAGATTAATACAGACCTGCTCCGCACGGGTCGCTGGGAAGGCGAGCTCATCCACACGAAGCGCGATGGCACGCGGGTAGTGGTGGCAAGCCGTTGGTCACTGCAGCGGGACGAGCTAGGCAATCCCACCGCGATCCTGGAGACAAACAACAATATCACAGAGCGTAAGCAAGCCGAGGAAGCTCTTCGCCGATCGCGCGATGAGTTGGAAATCAAAGTGAAAGAACGGACTGGCGAGCTAAGAAAGATGAATGCTGACTTGCAGTCCGTTAACAAGGAATTGGAGGCGTTCGCCTATTCCGTCTCGCACGATCTGCGTGCGCCGGTTCGACATATTGCCGGATTCACCGAGCTGTTGCAGAAACACTCTGATGCCGTTCTCGACGACAAAAGCCGGCGTCACATCAGCATGATTTTGGACTCAGCCAAACGGATGGGCAACCTGGTGGATGATCTTCTGGCGTTCTCGCGGATCGGCAGGGCTGAAGCGCAAAAGACAACCGTTCATCTCGAACCGCTCATAAAAGGCGTGCTCGGCGAAATTGCGCCGGATACGAAGGGCCGGAAGATTGTCTGGCACATCGGGAATTTGCCGATTTGTTACGGAGATCCTGCCATGCTCCGGCTGGTGTTCGGTAATCTCGTTTCCAACGCAGTGAAATTCACTCGAAGCCGCGAGCAGGCCGAGATAGAAATCGATTCGTTGAACCACACACCGGACGAGGTGGTCGTATTTGTTAAAGACAACGGCGTTGGTTTTGACATGAAATATAAGGATAAGTTATTTGGTGTTTTCCAACGCCTCCATTCGCAAGAGGCGTTCGAAGGCACTGGTATCGGTCTGGCCACAGTCCAGCGAATTGTCCAAGGCCATGGCGGTCGAGTGTGGGCGGAAGCCTCAGTCAATAATGGCGCCACGTTTTATGTTGTGCTGCCCAAAGCTGGAAAGGTAAATGCATGAGTGCCAGCTTTGTTGAAAAGCTTACGCTCATTGTAGCGACGGTGCTATCCGCACGTGCTTCTGAGTTCGATTTTCAGAGAAGACCGGCCACAAAATGGCTACAGGAGATAGAGAGGACGGGTCCTTAGACGAAAAGGGGTTGACTACAACAAGGAGGCTTTATGAATTTGCCAACACAGAGAACTCCACTCATCGCGGCACTCGAACAACTCGGCCCACACGATCATTTCTGCTCGATATACGAGAACCGTGAAGAACATTACGGGGTTGCCATTCCGTTCATGCAGATCGGGCTGGATCGCGGCGAAAAATGCATTTACATCGCCGACGACGGCATGGTCGGCGACGTTCGCCAAGCCATGCAGTCGGAAGGAATTGACGTCGAGCGTGCGACCGCATCCAAAGCCCTTGTTCTGGCAACCAAAGAGCAAGCGTATTTGAGGCATGGATCTTTTAATCCCGATTGGATGTTTACCTTCTGGAAGGAAGCCACGCAGTCGGCCATGAGTGAAGGGTTTTCTGCGCTCCGCGCCACCGGCGAGACAGAATGGGTGGTAAGAGGGGCCCGTGGACTTGAACGCTGGATGGAATATGAAAGCAGGTTGACTCACGCGGTCTCGGAACATAATTGCTCCGCGCTTTGCCAGTACAATCGACGCCTTTTCCCACCGGAACTCATTCTCGACGTCATCCGCACGCATCCCGTGGTGGTCTATCGTGGCACGGTCTGCCGAAATCTGTACTATGTGCCGCCTGACGAATTTCTGGGGACTAACCAGACAGAGCGTGAGGTGGAGAGGCTGTTGACGAATATTCAGGAACGCGAGGATGTAGAGAACGCGCTCCGAGACCAACTCACCGAACGCAAAAGAGGCGAGGAAGCTCTTCGCCGATCTCGGGACGAGTTGGACATGAAAGTAAAGGAGCGGACCGCCGAGTTGAGGAAAACAAATGACGACTTGCACTCCGTTAATAAAGAATTGGAGGCATTCGCCTATTCCGTTTCTCACGACCTGCGCGCGCCTCTTCGACACATTGCGGGATTCACCGAGTTGTTGCTAAAAGACGCTGAGCCCGTTCTCGACGACAAAAGCCGGCGCCACATCACTAAGATTTTGCTATCAGCCAATCGGATGGACAGCCTGGTGGACGACCTTCTAGCTTTCTCGCGGATCGGCCGGGTAGAAACGCAAAAGACAACCATTAATCTCGAGCAGCTTGTGAAAAACGTGGTCGCCGAAATTGCCCCAGACACGCAGGGTCGGAGAATTGTTTGGCGAATTGGAGCTTTGCCGATTTGCTACGGCGATCCCTCTCTACTCCAGGTGGTGTTCAGTAATCTCGTTTCGAACGCCGTGAAATTCACTCGAACGCGCCCGCAGGCCGAGATAGAAATCGATTCGTTAATCCAGAGACCGAATGAGGTGGTCGTGTTTGTTAGAGACAACGGAGTCGGCTTCGATATGAACTATAAGGGCAAGTTGTTTGGTGTTTTCCAGCGCCTTCATTCGCAGGACGCGTTCGAAGGCACCGGAATTGGGCTCGCCACAGTCCAACGAATTGTTCATCGTCACGGCGGTCGAGTGTCGGCGGAAGGCGCGATCGACAACGGCGCCACTTTCTATGTGGCATTGCCGAAACCCGAAAAAAAGGTAACAGCATGAGTGATCTAAAGCGCATCTTGTTAGTCGAAGATGATCCGAAAGACGTCGAGCTAACGCTGACTGGGTTGGCCGAGTATAACCTGGCTAACGAAGTAGTGGTCGCGCGCGACGGTGAAGAGGCGCTCGATTATCTGTACCGCCGGGGGGATTATCAGACGCGCTCCAACGGTAATCCTGCCGTGATGCTGCTCGATCTTAAGCTACCAAAGGTCAATGGTTTCGAAGTGCTCCAACAGGTTCGCGGGAATGAAAACCTGAAGATGATCCCGGTCGTGGTTCTTACCTCTTCACATGAAGAGCGCGATCTCGTGCAAAGCTATAAGCTAGGTGTAAACGCGTACGTGGTTAAGCCGGTAGATTTCCACCAATTCGTGAATGCCGTGAAAGAGCTCGGCGCGTTTTGGGGGGTGATCAATGAGCCTCCGCCCGGCAGCCTCAAAAAAAGATAAGAGATGAATTTTCCGCTCCGAGTTCTGCACCTTGAAGATGACGCCAGGGACACAGAACTCGTCCAAGCCACTCTCGAAGGGGAAGGAATTCAGAGCGAGTTGACGAGAGTCGAAAGGGAGCAGGATTTTCTCGCCGCGCTCAAACGGGACAGCTTAGATCTCATTCTTGCAGATTACACACTGCCGTCCTTTGACGGGTTATCCGCGCTGAGAATCGCGCAGCAGGACTCGCCGGACGTGCCATTCATATTTGTTTCCGGAACACTGGGTGAAGATGTCGCCATTGAAGCTCTTAAGACCGGCGCCACCGATTATGTCCTAAAGACGCGTTTGGCCCGGCTGGGACCAGCGGTCAATCGCGCGTTGCGCGAAGCCCGGGAAAGGTCGGACCGCAAACGGGCCGAAGCTTTGCTGGCCGGAGAGAAACGCATTCTCGAGATGATCGCCAAAGGGGATTCGTTGCCTGCGATTCTCGATGTGCTCTGCCAGTTGGTCGAAGAACAGCTGCCTGATGTTATCTCTTCCGTTTTGCTCTTAGAAGGAGATCACTTGCGGCATGGCGGAGCGCCCAGCCTGGCCAAGAGTTATAACGCCGCAATTGATGGTCTCGTCATCGGACCATCGGCAGGTTCCTGTGGGACGGCTGCCTATCGGGGCGAACCGGTTATTGTTTCCGACATCGCTACCGACCCGCTGTGGGCCAAATATCGCGATCTAGCTCTCTCACATTCGCTGCGCGCCTGTTGGTCCACCCCAATTCTTTCGTCCGAGAACAAAGTGCTGGGAACTTTCGCCATCTACTATCGTGAACCCCGAAGTCCCACTTCCCAAGATTTCGGTCTGATCGAGCTGGCGACGCACCTGGTGCGGATAGCTGTTGAACGCGATCGTGCGGAGCAAGCTCTGCGGACTTCCGAACAACTCGCACGTAGCCACGTGGACGTGATGATGCGTAGTCTTGATGTCCTAGCAACTGAAGCCGCTCCGGAGAAGTTCATCGCAGAGATGCTTCGAACAATCGGCCAGCACCTGCACGCGCGTGGCGTCTTGCTGTGGCTGCGGAACCAGGAAGACGACTCGCTGCGCTTGCGTCTCGTGATCAAAGATGACCAACAGGTCGCGCCCGACCCCGACCATCCGTTCGTCAAGGACCCGCAGGCATGGAAAAGAAGTCTTCAACTTCAGGAGATGCTATTTACGAAGGGGCCGGTGGTGTGCGACGACGTCGAACAGGACTTCCGCATTGGTGCAGAATTGCGGGAATACCTGATGAATAGAGGGCGCAAGAAGTTCCTGGCTATCCCGATGTTTGTGTTGGGAGAAGTGCGCGGCTTCATTGGTATTCAGCATGATGAACGGGGAGCATATCGCCCTGAAGAGATCGAGCTGGCCCAGGCGCTGGCCCATCACGTGATGCTAGCAACCCACGGCGCCGAGCTCGGTGAGCAGCGGCGGCATGCCGTGGTGTTGGAAGAGCGCACGCGCATGGCGCGCGATATTCACGATACCCTCGCACAAGGGTTCACCGGCGTGATTATCCAGTTGGACACATCGGTCGAAGCCCTGCGGGATGAAGAACCTGAAGAGGCGGCAAAGCATATTCGCCGGGCGCGTGAACTCGCGCGCGAAAGCCTAATCGAGGCGCGTCGTTCGGTGCACGCGCTCCGCCCACAGGCACTTGAAAAGGCCACGTTCGTTGACGCGCTTAGGGCTATTATAACAAATACGACGGCAGGCACTTCGCTTCACAGTGATTTTCAGCTCAAGGGCGAGCCGCATGAATTGCAACCAGCTGTCGAGGAAAATCTGCTGCACATCGGGCAGGAAGCCTTGAGCAATGCGCTGAAGCACGCGTGCGCGACCAGGTTTCAGGCGCAGTTGTCTTTCGATTCCGATGCAGTTCGTCTGGAGCTTCGCGACAACGGCAAAGGATTTGTTGTCGGCTACGCAAATGGAGGAGGCATCGGATTAATTGGAATGAGTGAGCGCGCCGAACAGATCGGCGCGACACTTGCAGTAACAAGTAAACCCGGTACAGGGACAAAAATCATTGCTGTATCGCCGTATCAACAGTCAGTAACGAAATGAAAGCAACAGACGATAAGGAGAAACGAAGTAGCGCAAAAAAGAAACGCATTCGTATTTTGATTGTTGACGATCACAGCGTGGTTCGCGAAGGGCTGGTTTCGTTAGTTAAACGCAAGTCGGACATGGTCGTAGTCGGGGAAGGCTGCAATGGGCGCGAGGCGGTCGAACTTTGGAAAGAGCATCGGCCCGACGTGACGTTGCTCGACTTGCGCATGCCTGTGTTGGATGGCGTTGGCGCGATCAAGGAAATTCGGGAGCTGGATGAGAACGCGCAGATCGTCGTGCTTACTACTTATGACGGTGATGAAGACATCTATCGCGCGATCAAAGCGGGCGCAAAAGCTTACCTGTTAAAAGACACGGCACGCGACGCACTGGTGGAAACCGTTCGCAGAGTGCATGCCGGTGAAACCTACCTGCCACCGCACCTGGCCGCGAAACTAGCTGACCGCGTGAGCGGCGAAGCTTTAAGCCCGCGCGAAGTCGAGGTGCTGCAGCGCATGGCAGCAGGCAAGAGTAACAAAGAGATCGGCGCCGAGTTGTTCATCAGCGAAGGCACGGTTAAAACCCATCTTAAAAGTATTTTCAGCAAACTCGATGTAGTCAGTCGGACGGAGGCAGTAGCAACCGCCACTCGCCGCGGTTTGATTCAACTTTGACGAGCGGTTATTGGGCTAACTAGAATCTCTGCGGGGAGCGATGAACTTTTTGATCGAGTACGAGCACGCGAGATTTCGGGTCTGCGATGCACGGTGATTCGGCTCCGTAAACTTCCTTTCTGTGGCGCGGTCCTGGTCGACGCGGACGATACGACCCGGATCTGACTCAAACTGGAATCGGTGCGTTTTGCTCGATCAGATTCTGACTCTTCAAGTCCGCCCAGAACTCAGCCGGAATCCTAGTCTGCATCGACGTGTAGTCTTCCAGGATCTGACGTTCTCTGCTGACACCGACCACCAGCGCTGAGGCAACATCAGGCGCGGCAGAAAACTGGAGTGCGGCCGTTCGTAGATCGACCCCATGATTGGCCGCAATCTCACGCAGTCTCTTGCGTTTCTCAATATAGGCGGCGGGAATTTTGTAGGAGTCCTTTCCGTAGTTATACCTCGGACTGCCCGATATGAATCCGGCATTAAGCGAAGACCCGATCACCAAAGAGACATTCTTTTGCCTTACCGCTGGGAAGACGTTATTGAGCGCGTATTTGTGATCGACCAACGAATACTGCGAGGCCAGGAGGCATACATCCGGATCAGCCACCTCGAGAACTTGCAGAATCGGTTCCGGCCTGTTTACACCCAGTCCCCAGCCCTTGATAATGCCCTCTTCGCGCATGCGAGTGAGCTGCGGAAATGCTCCTGTCGTCGCAATCTTAAACTGTTCCTCCCAGGGAGTCGGTAGCAGTTTATTATCGGGCGAGAGGTCATGGACGAAAGCAATATCGAGGCTGTCGATCCCTAGTCTTTGCAGGCTGTCTTCGATCGAGCGCCGGATCGCCGGCCCTGTATAGTCGAACACGACATCGTTCGGCGAGGGCGAAAAGGGGAATAGATCGCGATTGTGTGCGCTTTTTGACGCCTTCAGAAGTTTGCCGACTTTCGACGATATGATGTAGTCGCTTCTTTTCTTGTTATGAAGAAAGTAGCCGAATCTCCGCTCTGCCAGGCCTAATCCATACCAGGGAGACACGTCATAGTAACGGATACCGGCAGACCATGCTGCCTCCAGGATAGCGTTCGCATCTTCATCTGTTACTATAGAAAACTCATTCCCTAATGGTACACCTCCCATACCAAACTTGAATGGTGGCTTGTAATGACCTTGACGGGAGGTATTGGCTGCATTTTGCGCGGCATTCGTCGCTGCCTTCTCGTTGGCGTTGCGTGCAGCTAATGGGCCACCAGGCATCAAAGCTGCGGCTGCGGTAAGCGCCGATCCTTTCATTGCCAAGTTCAAGAATTCTCTGCGTGAAGTCATAGTCAGCTTGCCTCTCTTTTGAGACAACCTGTACGCTCGCAGCGCACGCGGCTGCTATTACGCATTCGGAAGATTTGCAGGTGCGACCTCAGCCTTGGTCCGGCCTCTCTCTTTCGGGCGATAGCGAAATACAAAAACCTCTATGCCATGCCATGAAAGCGCTTTCTCCCTATCGGAGATTTGCAGTTCGTCAATGCTGACGGAAGGTGAGCACCTGCATTGCTTTTGCCTGGCCGCTGGTGATTCGCTCGTAGGCTTCAATGGCGTTTTCAAACGGGACTATTTGAACAAGGGGAGGTTTCAGCGCACCGGCCTCGAACCCAAGGCGTAATTCGTCGGCGATTGCTGCGACATCGCGAGGCGTGAACTTCATGCTATCGACGCCAATCAGTCGCGAGAGATTGTGATAGAAATCAATTAAATCGAAACTTACTCGCCTGTCACCTGTGCTTGAGATTGCGACTTGCTGCCCACCGATTCGCAAACAACGCAGCGCTGGCTCAAACATGGCACCGCCAACCGTGTCGAGAACCGCTTCAACCCCCTTGCCGTTCGTTAATTCAAAAACGCGATCGCGCAGGTCGTTCGTTGTTGTATTGATGACGGCAGCAGCTCCTGGAATAGGATCCGAACTGCGAGCCGCACCCAGCACGCGCGCTTTCCGCCAGTTTGCAATTTGCGTGGCCGCCTGTCCTACCGCACCGGCAGCGCCGATAATCAGAATTGTTTCTCCGGCTTGAAGCTCTACAGCACGCACCAGGGCGACCCAGGCCGTAATGAAGGGGACGCCGACAGCTGCGGCTTGTTCCAAGCTTAGCCCGCGCGGTTTCAATGCGAGTGCTTCCTCTGATACCGTGACATATTCACCCTGCGCGCCGTCGTGTGTCATCCCGAGACCGGGGCCGCTGCACCACACCTCCTGCCCTTGGTACCTTGTCCCTGTCACGACAATGCCTGAAAAATCGCGGCCCGGAGTGCGCGGCAAAGTTGTCGCCGGGAAGAGACCCGCGATATTCTTCACGTCACTTGGATTTATTGCCGCCGCTTTCACCTGAACCAGCGCTTCGCCAGCGCCCGGCTCGGGCCGTGGGATTTCTTCGATGGCCAGCACGGACGGCGGACCAAATTTGCTAAAGCGCAAAGCTTTCACGTTTCAGTTGTTTATTTAAAAAAACCTATCTTTACGCGTAATCGAACAACGTCATGAAACCGAAATCCATGTGCAGTTGTTGGTGGCAGTGGAAAAGGGTAAGGCCGGGGTTGTTAGCAACGAAATCAATCTCTAGCTGCTGATAGCCGGCGAGCATAACAACATCTTTGATTACACCGCCGGTCGGCGTTCCAGCGAGATTGGTAAGTTCAAAGCTGTGACGATGAAGATGGACAGGATGAATGTCGTCACTGGCGTTGCGCATCCGAAGGCGATAACGTTTTCCTTGCTTCAAGTGGAATGAGGCAGGTGCTATTTGGTTGCTCATCGGATAGGCGACTTCGTTGATCGTCCAGCGGTTAAAGCCGTCTTCAGCGGCGTTGTCCTTGGCGAAGACCATTTCAAAAGTCTCGTCGGGCGCGGGTGCAGACGCGCCGGGCTTGGCAAACCGGGCGTAGCTCCATCGAAACGGCGGCGGCGCTATCCACTGGGCCTTGCCCGAGCGGTTGGCGTACTCGACAACGACGCCCATGCCGTGGCGACGATCATCGTCCGCGAGATCGCCCATGATCCACACACCGGGATGATTCATTTCTACAATTGCTGAAATCCGCTCCGCCGTGCCGAGCCATAACACCGGAACATGCACAGGGTTCGGCGTCGGGTTCCCATCGAGCGCGATTACTTCGAACGTGTGACCCGGCAAGGCCAGGCTGCGAATTTCCGTGGCGCTGCCATTTAAAATGTGAAAGAGGACGCGCTCACCGCGCTTGACGCGAATAGGCTCGCCATGGCCAAGCATGCGGCCGTTAATGGTAAAGAACTTGTAGCCCACTTCGTAGCCATGCGGCATGCCTTTGGCCAGGGAAGCTTTCATGGATGATTCCCCAGTCTCCTTGAGAACCTTATCGGTTGTTGAAGGCGACAAGAAATCCTGAGGCATGTCGCCGCCACGGCTGAGAGTCGGCTCGAATTCCTTTAAAACAAGAAAGACTTCGCGATCGTAACGGCCAGGATTTTCTTTCGGCTCGATGTAAACCGGTCCAACCTGGCCGCTGTATTGGCCGGCGGACAGATCTGCCCCGGCGCGATTGTGCGTGTGATAGAAGCGCAGGCCGCTCGGCTTGGGCGTGAACCTGATACGGCGGTGACCATGAGCAGGAATGTAAGGCGTGCCTTCCTCGGCGGCGCCATCGACGTCGGTCGACACGATCTGACCATGCCAATGCAACTGCTCGGGTGTATCGGTCTCGTTGAAAATATCTACAGTCACTTCGCGGCCTTCCCGGAAGCGGATCAACGGGCCGGGGAACTGGCCATTGTACGTGATCGTCGAGAGGATTTCGTTAGGCGCAATTTCGATGGGAGCAGCCTTGATGCGCACCGTGTAATCGGCAGCAGGTTCGGCTTCAGTTGCGAAAATGTTGTCTGGCGAAAACAACAGCAGGCCCGCGGCGAATCCAGTAGTCCTAAGGAACTCACGCCTCGTGTTCATCATAAACCTTGCGCCTCGTCAGGAGCTGCCGATCACGATGCCAACGATAAATACACACACGCCGCCGACGATCACCTGGAAAGCTGCACGCAGAAACGGCGTATCCATGTAGCGGTTGCGAATCCAGCTAATGATCAGGAGCTCGATCGCAACAACTAACACCGCGAGACCTGTTGCCACGCGAAAGTTTGGAATTAGAAATGGAAGCGCGTGGCCGATCCCGCCCGCGGTTGTCATCAAGCCGCAGACGATCCCGCGCAACAGAGGTTTCCCACGACCGGTCAAGCTGCCATCATCGGACAGAGCTTCGGCAAACCCCATCGAAATTCCGGCGCCGAGACTTGCTGCCAGGCCAACGAGCAGCGCGGCATGGCTACTTCGTGTGGCGAATGCAGCTGCAAAGACCGGAGCAAGCGTCGAGACGGAGCCATCCATCAACCCGCTTAGGCCAGGCTGCACGATTTGCAGGACAAACAAGCGGCGATTTGCTCTGTCTTCTTGCGCCCTGGCGTCAGGTGTGAGGTGTTCTTTCTCCAGCTCATCGGCGAGCTCTGCATGGTGGCGCTCTGCTTCCGCGAGATCGCCCAGGAGCTTTCGTGTTGAGGCATCGTTCGCTCTGGCGGCGGCTCGTTCGTAGAAATGCTGCGTTTCCGCCTCCATGGATTCCGCATAACGACGCACCGTCTCTATGCCAAGGCTTCGAATCAGCCAGACGGGTTTCCGGGTGATGAATCCCTTCACGTCTTCGCGGCGAATGAGCGGAATGTGTTCGCCAAACCGGCGTCGGAACTCATCGATCAACCTACGCCGGTGAGTATCTTCTTCGGCTTCCATCTCTTTGAAGACTTCAGCTGTCGCGGGGTAGTTGTCCTTCAAGCGCGCTGCAAAGTCAGCGTAGATCCGGCCATCTGTTTCCTCGTTAGAAATAGCGAGGGCGAGGATTTCCGGTTCGGAAAGATCTTTGAAGTTCTTAGACACACCTCAATCGAAGCGACATGGTTGGTTGACTGTCGGAGAATTCTTAAGCTGGATCATCATCAATACACAAGGCTCATTTCCGACTGTGGCAGACAAGTGTCCCTTATGACCGTTGGCATCAGGCTTCGTGTTCTGGTCCTCGCCGAACGACACATCGCCCGGTCCCATTTCCACGCGCTGGCCGTCCATGGTTTGAACATACCAGTGTCCGGAAATTGGAATGATCCATTGTGGCTTGGGATTTTCATGCCAGATACCGATCCAGCCGACCGGCAAGACACTAATGACTACACTGGCGCCTTCAGTTTTAAGCCGCCTTAGCCATTGAGGGGCAGCCGGCGGCTCTATGCTTTCCAAAACGAAATTGCGAATTTCACATTTTTTCTGGTGGCTAATGCCCTGAGGATCAGTCCATACGTGCCAGTAAGCAAAGCTTGCCGGCGCGCTGTTTTCAGCGAAGGCAGTTTTAGCTAAAAATAACGGCAAAGCCAAAACCGCCAGAAGCATTACTCCCTTGTTAGGCAACCGATGGCTGAACTTGCGTTCTTTGGTTGTCCTTTTCATTCCCTAAACGAGAAGTAGCTTCCGTAATAGCTTCGTAATTGTTTGAAGAATCCTGATGTTCCGCTGCGGATCCTCCTCTCGGCGCTTCGCCCGGTCGCGATCGCCTTACCGGAGGAGAGAGGTGAGGCCTGGGACCCTTGCGGTGTATTCGTGACAAGGCCTCGATTCGTTGCGAAGTCACCACCGCTGGCCAGGTACGCGTAGAGAGCTGAGAAATCCTGGATGGAATGTCCCTCCATCATTGCGAGGCGATACAGTTCTTTCGCAGCATTCGTTACGGGCATGGCCACGCCAGATTCGTACGCACTCACTGATGCGAGATGCAGGTCCTTTTGCATCCAGCGCAACGGAAATTCGGCCTCGTAATTTCCGCTCTCAATTTTCTCCCGTTTCAACGCGATAAACGGAGCGACCGCAGGCGTGCCAAGCAATGAATCGAACAACACTTTGCGAGAAATGCCGAGCCCTTCGCCCAACGCCATGCCTTCGGCGAATGCCGCCATGGCGTTACCCAATAAGAGGTTGACAACCGTTTTCATGGAAGTGCCAGCGCCATGTCCACCGGCATGGACAATTTTGTTCCCCATGCACAGCAGTAACGGCCGAATTGCTTCCAAATCGGCCAGTTCAGCTCCTACCCAAAAAACGAGTTTGCCTTCCGCGGCCGGGACCGCCGAGCCGGTTACCGGCGCGTCGACGAAACGAACATGGCGTCGCGTTGCTTCGGCGACCATTTTCCTCGAGAACGACGGATTTACCGAACTGCAATCGATCCAAAGCGCATCTGGCGGGAGGTGATCCAGAAACCCATTATCGCCGAGGGCTGCTTGCTCGACCGCGCCTGGATCGGCCAGCATCGTAAACAAGACGTCCACTTGTTGGGCCAGTTTTGCAGGGGAATCAGCGAATGTTCCGCAAGGACCAAGTAGGGGTTCCGCTTTGGCCCGCGTGCGATTGAAGACTACCAAGGAGCAGCCGTGCTTTTGCAGGTTCGCCGCCATGCGGCTGCCCATTATTCCTAAACCGATGAATCCTATTTTCATTTTATTTCTTCTGTTGCTTCTATTTCAGTAATGGGTCGATCAGTTTCAGTCCTGTCGCCTTATCCGATTCTTTGTGTAAGGGGGTGGGATAAACAGTCATAAATAACTCCAGGGTCGGGAAGACAAACGCGTTGATCACGTGTCCACCCCGCACAGTTCCATCCGATGACGCTACAGCTACGTGCGTGTGAACAGCAGGTTGATCGTTGACGAGTGCGATGTCGCCGATCATTGAGACCAGTTCCACCTGTTGTTCAATTGGAATCAGTTTGAACTCCTTCCGGCCGTCGTCAAACCAGGCAACGGTGGCGTGGCTAAATGCGCCGATGGCAGTGAAACTGGCTGAGGTTACTTTATTTTGCCTGGCAAAATCGGTCAGGCCAGACATGACTTCGTCGCCTTTAGCAAGGATGATTGCGTAGTTCTTTGCACCGCCATTTTCTGACAACAATCGGACTTTCATGCCAGGCGCCTTTCCAGTTGCCACTGGAGCTGAGGGCGAAACGTATGCCTCGTCCTGGCCGCCGTTTCGTTGTTGCGCTTTCGCTTCTACTCATACTTGTTAATAATGCCAACGCTACGACGGGGAGTAGTGTTAGTTGGTTACAAACGTTATTCATAATTCAAGTTGCCATTACTGGCTCTGGTTCTTGTACCTTCCTGCCTTCGATCTCCGCGATCTCCTGATCGGTGAGCTGAAGCTCCGCCGCGCCAACATTCCTTTCGACCTGCTCCGCGTTCCGAGCGCCGACGATAGCGGCCGTTACCGCAGGATTACGCAATACCCATGCGACGGCGACCTGTCCCGGCGGCCGGTGATACTTCTCACCAACTTCTCGCAAACGCTCAACGAGTGCGAGATTCTGGGAAAGCTTTGGTTCGCGAAATTCTGGATCGCGGCTGCGCCAATCGCTATCGGGCAGCTTTGCCGCACGTTCGCGAGTCATCGCGCCGGTCAACAAACCGGATGCCATGGGCGAATAGACGATCACTCCGACTCCATGCGAGTAACAGTAAGGCAGAATCTCCGATTCAATCTCGCGGCGGATCAAGGAATAGGGCGGCTGCAGCGAAGTGACCGGAGCGATGTTCTCTGCCCGCCGCAGTTGATTGGCATCAAAGTTAGAAACTCCGATCCAGCGGACCTTTCCTTCCTCTTGAAGCCGAGCCATCTCGGTCCAGCCTTCTTCCAGGTCGCTGGTAGGCCAGTGGATTTGGTAAAGATCGATACGATCGACATCGAGCCGACGCAGACTGTCTTCGCATTCGCGGCGAATGGATTTCGCCTGCAAGTTGTTATGGACATATCCCTGCTTGTCCCAGCGAAGCCCGCACTTTGTAAAAACGTACGGCCGAGGTCCAGGCCACGCCTTAAGTGCAGAAGCTACAACTTCCTCAGAGTGACCCATGCCGTAAACGGCGGCCGTATCAATCCAATTCACCCCAAGCTCAAGCGCGCGGTGTATGGCCGCAATCGACGCTTTATCGTCCTGGTCGCCCCAGCCAAATTCCCATCCTGAGCCCCCGATGGCCCAGGCGCCGAAGCCAATGGGTGTGATGGCCAAATCGGAGTTACCGAGGCGCTTCGTTTTCATGTCAGACTTGGTGATCGATTTCGCCTTCGTGTTTTCTGTTCTCATAGGTTGAAACCGTGGCTTCATCGTGATCGGATGTTGTCGTTCAACTCGCCGCCGGCGGAGGCAATCGAAGCGACTGCAGTGTGTCGGGCGATAGACTTCCGGTAACACTTAGCTGATTGGCGATTTGATATCTTGCCACCGCGTCGCGCGTCGCCGGGCCGAAAATGCCGTCGATGGAGCCATTGTAATAGCCAAGTTGCAATAGCTGCGTTTGAACGGCTTGAACCGTGACACTATCAGCTGCTGCAATGTTATAACTTGCGTCGTTGTTATCGTACGGGCTGACGTCCGTGTAGTAATCGTACGGATAGTAGTCGTTGGCGTAATACGGAAGGTAATCCCATGGGAAATACCCGTCATCCAGGCCCCACCAGAAACCGTCGTCAAAGACAAAGAAGCGACCGTGATCGAAATGTACGTGTCTCCGATCCCAGTCCCCGTGCCAATTTGCTTCGTGACGTTCAGCCACGTGATGGTCGATCCGCCCGTTCACTCCGCGTTGCGGAAGTGTTTGCGATGGACGGGCGACTGAAGCCATCGCGCCGCGAGTACGCTCCACGTTGGAAGTTACGGCTCGATTAGGTCGTCCATCATATACAGGCTGTCTGGAGGATGGACGACCAAATGAGGAGAACCGGGATCCTGCGCCAGCAAAGTTCGGAACGGTACCTGAGAGGTGCGATCCGCCAAAGCCGACTCCGCCTCCGCGGCTGCCGACCCCGCCCCCAACGTGTCCGGCAGCCAAAGCGCCACCACCAAAGCCCCCGCTGTGGAAGCCACCGCCGAAACCTCCCCCGTGGAAACCTCCACCCCCAAAGCCACCACCGTGGAAACCTCCTCCTCCGCCTCCGCCGCCACCGCGTGCCGCGGCGGGCTGACTCACTGTTACACATAAAACTAGACTAACTAAGGTCAAAATTGCTTTAATTTTCATGTCTTAAGCTCGCGCCAGACAGTGCTTAGTTGCTACTGCGCGTCCGGTGGATTTTGTGGTGCTACTCAGGAGCTGCAGCTTACTCCCTCTTTCGGACGATTACGTCGGTCGCGAGGCTAACTCGCCGACGCCGAGCGTTGCGAAAGTTACCGCTCGGACCTCCTGTTCAAGCGGTATTCCCCTGTCTCGCAACGAAGAATCGTGATGTTCAGCCGGATTTTCGATTGAAGTATCTTGACTCCAGTATCGGCAGTTTTCACCGCGGCGGCACGTGCCTTCTATTTTGTTCTAACTCGAAAGAGAGAGCGATACTTACCTCATCCGCACAGCTGCAAAATCTCTCCCTGGCACAATAGCCATTTCGGCAGTCGATGACGTACGGTACGGCACATAAAAGGGCTACTTCTAACTAACCAAAAGGCGCAAACTGTGCAAAAGATCGTGCTATTCACACTTACCTGGGTAGCAGCTATTGGGTTAGGTGCCACGCCAGATGGACAAGACCGAATCCTTCCGCAACTGCCACAAGCCACTACGCCGGTCACTCTAATGGCAGCGACGGACCCGATTAATGGAAAATCCGAATTTCGATATCGAGGCGGCACCACACCGCCGGTAATTCGGGTTCAGCCCGGAACCGTTCTGAATGTGGAATACAAGAATGAACTGGCCGCGCAATCGAAAGAAGATTGCCTCGGGCATCCCTGCATGCAGATGACCAATCTTCATTTCCACGGGTTGCACGTTTCTCCAAATGCGCCACAGGACGATGTTCTCGACATGATGGCCTCACCCGGGGAGACATTGCATTATTCGGTGCAGGTGCCACCGCAACAACCTCCAGGACTCTATTGGTATCACACCCACTCACACGGGGAGAGCTATGTTCAGGATCGTGATGGAATGTCAGGGGCTATTGTCGTGGAAGGCATCGAGCGGTACGCGCCCGAAGTTCGCGAAATGCGAGAGCGGATTTTGGTGTTGCGGGATTTTGTTTTGCCCAGCAATCGCGCCGAGCGCATAAGCGTGATGAAGTCGGTGGCGATGCAAACCGGTCAATGCGGCACGGCACCTGAAAAGCCAGAGACCGCTTTTACCGTCAACGGAATTTTGCGCCCGGAGATCGACATCGCACCCGGCGAGCGGCAGTTTTGGCGGATCGTGAACGCGAGTCCGGATCTCTATGCAGATTTGGAACTGGATTCCGGATCGCTTGAGGTCGTAGCTCTTGATGGCATGCCTTTCGCCTACCACGACCCGTCGATCCACACGCGCTCGATGAGCCACGTGTTGCTTCCGCCCGCGGGGAGAGTAGAAGCAATTGTTACCGGACCCACGGCAAATTCGCATGGTGCGCTGCGCTCACGCTGTTTCGACACCGGTCCAGATGGCGATTCCAATCCGGCAATGGTGCTGGCGGATATCGTTTCGGCGCAGTCCCGAAATGTCCAAACACGGCCTGCACTTGGCGGATCACCGGTTTACGCAACCTTTTCACCCAGTACACTCAAACGCGTTGAAGCCAGTGACCCGCAATTCGTTGTCACCTTCACTGAAGACAAACAGGGCTTCTACATAAATGACCGGAAATTCGAAATGAATTCCGGTCCCATGCTGACAGTAGATGTCGGTTCGCTGCAGCGCTGGCGCGTAATGAACTCAACCAAAGAAGTCCATCCGTTTCACATCCATCAAGTCCACTTTCTCGCTTATGCGGTCGACGGAAATCCAGTGAAAGATCCGGCATGGGTGGATACGGTGAATGTCCCGTATGGTAGTTCTGTTGATTTAGTCATGGATTTTACCGATCCGATTATTCGCGGCATGTCGCTCTTTCATTGTCATCTGCTAAAGCACGAAGATAAGGGCATGATGGCGAAGATTCTGTTCCGATAGTCTGGACTCAAAGTCAGGTTTCAATGTTCCATCTCAAAGGAGGAAGTGAGGATCACTCTTAAGAAGGACCGCAAAATCCCGCGGATGCGCCATGGCTCCGAACCCGAAGCGTAACGATCTTGAGGTATGAAAAAGTTTAAATTACTAAGCTTAATAGGTATCACCTCACTCGCGCTCGCTAACGCAGGATGGGCAGCTGGCCACGGCGGGGGCGGAGGCGGCCACGGCGGTGGTGGCGGTGGTGGTTTCCACGGCGGAGGTTTCGGCGGTGGCGGTTTCCATGGTGGTGGGTTCCACGGGGGAGGCTTCCGCGGTGGTGGTTTCCACGGCGGTGGCTTTCGTGGGGGACGTTTCAGCGGTCGTGGCTTCCACGGCGGTGGCTTTCGTGGCGGCCGTTTTGGCGGGCGCAACTTCCGCCATCACGGATTCTCTAATGATGTCTTCATCGGCGGCTTCGGCTTTCCGGGGTGGTGGGGCTGGGGCTATCCGTACGGCTATTACCCGTATGGTTACTATGGATACGGTCGGTACCCGTACGGGTATTGATACGGCAGGTACGGTTACTAAGGCGGCCCCGGTTATGGATATCGCTGTGGCAGCCGCGGCGGTTACGGATACCGCTATGGCAGCCGATCAGGGCATTCCCGGAGTTCGCGGAGCCGGTGACATGCCCGGCTACGGCTCTTTGAAACCGCACGCCTGTTAGTGCGTGTCGATAACGACGCACATTATGTCGATCCATCGGGTATGGCGTGTGCGACGAACATGGCGACTTGCCACCCGCGAGTCTGGTTGAAGTCTGGATTGATGAAATCGAGCACCGCACTTGTTTTTTATCGGAGGTAAAGCGTGGCAGACAGCGATAAGAATCCGACCGTCGATGGTGGAACTAACGTCTAACTGGAGGTCGAATAGGAAGACGTACATTCATCGAAAAGAGAAAACAATAATGGCTGAACTTGAAGGCAAAACCGCATTGGTAACCGCGGCTTCGTTAACACTGCCCGAGTATTCGGCGCAGGAGTCAACTTCGATTAGCGTTCCTTACCCGACCTAAGTTTTTTAGAGCGAAAGATCTGAAGTTGTCGACTACCGGAGCCCGAGTTCCTTTACGAACGGCCATGCCAAATTCAGACATCGGTATGCGGTCTACGATGTTACAGGCCACTACCGAGGCGGCACTATGTTTGACCACCGATAACGGCGCAATGGTGATACCCATGCGCGAATGGACGAGTGAGATCAGCGTTGGAACCTCTCCTACAGTCTGAGTAACATTGGGAACAATCCCGGCATCGCGAAGGATCCCGAACATCAAATCGTGGAATCCAGGGGCCCAGGCACGCTCATACATCACGAAGTCCTCACCCGCCACTTCGCGCAGGCGCACCCTTTTTCTTTTTGCTAGTTTATGGGACGAGGGTACGACGAGTACGAAGGGTTCGCGATGCACTGTGACGACATCGAGGGTCGACTGCGCGCCAATCGGGAGACGAAGAAATCCAATGTCGAGCGACCCGGTCTCCAGCATCTGTACCTGCTCCGCCGTGAGAATATTGCGCAAAGAGACCTCTACTTCGGGATTTAACTCTCTAAACTGACGAACGATTTCGGCCACAAGCTCACTTCCCGCAGTTGAGACGAAGCCGATCCGCAATAATCCCCGTTTTCCGTGGGCAGCCAACCTTGCCCTGCGAATTGCTTGCTCCAATTGCGACAGCGCTGCAGCCGCATCGTTGCGAAAGGCGATACCCGCTGCGGTCAGCGTTGTTTTGCGCCGGTTCCGCTCGAAGAGCCGCACGCCGACCTCCTCCTCAAGAGCTCTTATCTGAAGGCTTAAAGCTGGTTGGCTGAGATGAATCAACTCAGCAGTACGCCCAAAGTGCAGCGTCTCGGCGATAGAGAGAAACGATCGAATTTGACGAAGCTCCATCGCGCCTATCCTTATTTGCAAATCTTATCACAGACAACAAAACAATCAATTTCACTAATTAGAATCGGAAGGGTCTAGTGAGGTATGAAAACAAACACTGATCTAAAAAAGGAACTAACGAACCTGAACCTCGATTTCTTACAGAAGCAAACCTCACGTCGCGAAATGTTGCGATATTCAGTCACGTTGGCGGGCAGCGTTGTCCTGGCGCACCTCCTTCCCGTCAGGCTGCTGCGCGCCTCCGTAGCGGGCGACGCGCAACAATCACCTTCGGCGGCCGACTTGCTCGCGAGTATGCGCGCCAAGTTCAACGCCGTTCCCATGGAAACGCAAAAGCTCGCTGACAATGTCACTATGTTCGACGGTCCTGGCGGAGCCGTGACAGTCCTCAACGGTCCGGACGGCAAATTCATGGTGGACAGTTTCGTTTTGCCCGCCTGGCCCAAACTCAAACAGGCTGTCGATGGCCTTGGCAACGCTCCGGTGAAATACGTCATCGACACGCATTGGCACTTCGATCATACCGATAACAACGCGCATCTTCACGCCGAAGGAGCCACGGTCCTTGCCCACGAAAACACTAAGAAGCGCATGTCCGAACCACATGATCTGCCGGTCTTATATAGAGACGCAGACGGCGCGCTCCACGACTTGCATTTCGATCCCTCGACCGCGGAGGCCCTGCCGCAGCAGACCTTCCCTGACAGTTACAAGTTGCAAGCCAATGGCGAAACCCTCGCGCTCCAACACCTTGCTCCCGCGCATACGGACTCGGACATCTATGTTCATTTTCAAAAGGCCAACGTGATTCAGATGGGCGACACATTTTTCAACGGCATGTATCCCTACATCGACCCCGGTACGGGCGGCAAAATCACGGGTATGATTGCCGCCGCCGACAAAATTCTCTCGCTCGCCGACAATGACACCAAGATTGTTGCGGGGCACGGCCCGCTCGGGAACAAAGCGGACCTCACGAAATCCCGGGACATGCTCATCACGTCGCGCGATCGAGTTCAGAAATTGAAGTCCGCGGGAAAATCCGCCCTGGAAGCCGTCGCGGAAAAGCCGTTCGCCGATCTCGAGCCCGTCTGGGGCAAAGGTATCATCAACGGCGACCAGTTCGTCCAAATCGTCTATCTGACGCTGTGAGTAGTACCAGTATGCAAATCAATTCGCAAAAAAGGAGCAACAAAATGAATAATTTACTAAAGGCTAGGCAGGTAGTAAGAGGGATGTCTCAGTCCATCTGTATCGCATTATTGCTGTTGAGTTGCTGCATGCTCTCAGCGCAGAACGAAGAGCATCGCGTTCGCAATATCGTTCTGGTCCATGGTGCCTGGGCAGATGGTTCCGGCTGGAAAGGCGTTTACGACATTCTTGTCAAGGATGGATACAACGTGAGCATCGTTCAGGAACCGGAGACGTCCTTTAAAGAAGATGTCGCTGCTACGAAGCGCGTGCTCGCTCAACAAGATGGACCCTCCATTCTTGTGGCTCATAGTTATGGCGGAGCGGTCATCACTGAAGCCGGGACGGATCCATCTGTTGTCGGATTGGTCTACGTCGCGGCTCACATGCCGGATTCCGGCGAGAAAGAGTCAGACGACGGAAAGCGCTTTCCGAGCGACCTCGCCAAATCGGGCGCCATAAAGAAAACGCCCGACGGTTTCACCTATATCGACCCCGCGCAATTTCATGAATTGTTCGCAGCTGACCTTTCTGGCGACCAGGCCGCTTTCATGGCCCGATCGCAAGTGTTCAACTTTGCGGACAATTTCTCGGCGACGATCACCACGGCTGCCTGGAGAAGCAAACCAAGCTGGATGTTGGTCGCGGGAAAAGACAGAACCATCAACCCCGATCTTGAGCGGTGGTATGCCGAGCGAGCCAAGAGTCACAAGGTCGAAGTCGAGGGCGCGAGCCATGCGGTGTACGTCTCGAGACCGAAGGAGGTTGCAGCTCTTATCGAGGAAGCTGCATCGCAGGCTCGGTAGAGATT
This sequence comes from uncultured Verrucomicrobiae bacterium, assembly GCA_963840135.1. Taxonomy (GTDB): domain Bacteria; phylum Verrucomicrobiota; class Verrucomicrobiia; order Chthoniobacterales; family UBA10450; genus Udaeobacter. The sequence continues at coordinate 26,400 of CAWIXX010000015.1, forward strand.
CGCCTATGGCTAGCCTAAGCAAAATCATCGACGTTCACTCGCACCCTGTCCCGGCTTTCAGATACGTTAGACGAAACTGGTGTTGAATTTGATGAGGACAAGATCGATCGAATCGTGAGTGATGTTCGCGACGAGCCTCACCCGAGTTGCTCGTCGCGCACCTTAAGCTAAATACGAATAGGGAGCTGGTTAAAATTATGAGAAAAAATCCACTGAACAAAGGTATTATAATGGAGAACGCTGCTGGGATTGGGACGGTGACGTCTGAGATGGTTGAAGCCCGTGCGCGCGAATTAGCTGCGATTAACGGTCGTCCTTCTTCCGAACCGTCCGAGGCTGACTATCAACAGGCCAAGCGTGAGCTGACGGGAGAAGCGGAAATGGAGCCGCAGGAAGAGAGTAGTGAATCCGTACCCGATTCGGAGGGTTGGGATCCCCTGCCGGGCTCGACCGGACGGCAAGCAGCAGACTCCCTCGGAGAAGACGAAGATGCCGAGGGACGGAGCGAGAGTGCGCAGATGTTCGAGGAAGGCGTCACCGAAGCGGAACACGATCAAATGCGTCAGGCATCCCGGGCAGATGAGGAGAGCGACGAGCCAGAGCCATAAAAGATAACTACTTGGCATTTCCATCCTATAAAATATGAACGCAGCTAGTTCATCGGACGACATTGGTGACAAGGCTCCACATGTGAACTTCAGCCTCGACGGTAAATCGGCCCTCGTCACTGGCGCGGCGCGTGGGATCGGACAGGCCGTCTGTGCAGCACTAGCTGCCGCAGGTGCGGACGTGATGGGACTCGACATCTGCTCGGTCGCCGCACCGAACCTGGCTTATCCACCAGCGACAGAGGGACAGCTCGAGCAAACGGGAAAAATGGTCGAAGGGGCGAAGCGGCATTGGATTCCGGTGAAGGCGGACATTCGCGATACAAAAGACATGAGAGCGGCGGTCGAGCGCGCGGTAAAAGAATTCGGTAAGCTCGACATTGTGGTCGCCAATGCTGGCATTCAAACCTATGGATCACTGGCCAACACTTCCGAGGAAGATTGGAACAACGTGATCGACATTAACGTCAAGGGAACGGCCAACACTGTGCGGGCAGCGCTTCCGCACATGCTGTCTCGCAAGTATGGCCGTATTGTTATCGTTTCCTCGGGGCAGGGCCGGCACGGATTCAAGAATGGCTCCGCTTATTCAGCGTCAAAGTGGGGTCTGATTGGCTTGATGAAATCCGTCGCTTGGGAGGTGGGGAAAGCTGGAGTCACAGTGAACTGTGTTGAACCAGGCTTGGTGGATACACCTTTGACGCGAAACCCTGGTCGCTGGCGAGAGTTGATTCGCACTGCCGGCAAGGAAGCGCCGGAGAATCCAACTGAGCAAGAAGCCATTGCCGCCAGTGCGCCTGGCTCGGTGATGGGAATACCGTGGATGCAGCCGGACGAAGTCGCGCCAGCCGTGGTCTTTCTCTGCACCGACGCAGCCAATTGCGTCAGTGGCGCATGCTTGGACGCCGTGGCCGGAGAAAGCGCGAAATGGACTGGCTGATCTGCTTTGCTTCGACGAGCCGTGTTCTACCATAGCGAATCGTCTGCTTATCGGCTGAAAGCTGCTAGATGTTCTTCGGCAGATCAGCGCGAGCTTGCCAGCCACAGCTAAATCCGGAGATGATTAGCGGCCATGAAACTCTGGACCTGGAAACGGGAGAACCTTCCGTCGCTATCGCACGCTTTCCGGACCGCGCTTGCGGCGACGATCTCGATATTACTCGGGCGGCTGTTAGGCTTGCAGCAGGCATACTGGGCTGCGATCGCCACAATCGTGGTCATGCAATCACCTCTGGGCACGACGGTGCCATTGGCGATCGAGCGGATCGTCGCGAGCGCGCTGGGTGCCTCGATCGGAGCAATGGAATCGACCTTCTTCGGCGCAAACCTCTTCGTATTCGCGCTGGCGATGGTTCTTCTCGGGCTGATATCGTTTGTGCTTCGCTTGGAAAAGGTCGGTTATAGCTACGCTTGTATCACGCTGGCGATCATCGTGATGATTCCGCGCGCAGAGACGCCATGGATTGCTGCGGCGTATCGCTTCACCGAAGTCTCGCTGGGAATTCTGACGGCGCTCGCAGTGGTGGGCGTCTGGCGAGAAGAGCAGAGGCTTTTCGAAAACACGACCGCCAAATAACAAACAGCTGGCTCTTACTGAGAGAGGTTTACAAGGTCCCCGAGTTCGTGGCCGCGCGGCGACGTTTCCGCTGGAAGCAGGTTCTGCATATCCGAAGATCCTTAGGCAAACCGCGATCCCACAATGGTGTGAGCGATACAGGCTGAACTTAACCTTTTGCCTCAAAGGAGGGATTATGAAATCCCACCCTCGCGCCATGGCAGTGCAAGTCACGCAGGAATAGCTTGTGGGTGCAATGATAGTTCCGATGGTAATCGCGTTCAGTTTGACTATTTTGTTGTTCGGCTTCGAATCGGGTTCGGGGGAACGGACCAAATCGATGTAATCGCTGATCGGCTTCCACGCTCGTCGCGCGACTCAGCACCGATACATATAGGAGTGATTGAAACATGAGAAAAAATCCGCTGAACAACGGTATTATAATGGAGAACGCCGCTGGCACTGGCACGGTGACGCCAGCAATGGTGGAAGCTCGTGCGCGCGAGTTAGCGCTTATCGATGGTCGTGATTCTTCCAAACCGACCGAAGCTGACTACCAACAGGCCAAACGCGAGCTGACCGGAGAAGACGACATCGATCCACAGCAAGAGAACCTCGAATCATTACCCGAGTTGGAAGCCTGGGATCCTTTGCCGGGCTCAACTGGGCGGCAAGCAGCAGACTCCCTCGGAGAAGATGAAGATGCCGAGGGACGGAGCGAGAGTGCGCAGATGTTCGAGGAAGGCGTCAGCGAAGCGGAGCACGATCAAATGCGTCAGGCATCCCGGGCGCAGGAGGAGAGCGACGAACCAGAATCATAAAAGCTACGGTAGCTGGGCAATTAACGCTGACCGAGTGTAATGGCCAGATAATTCGCGTAAACGGCAGTGTCGTGTAGAACCGGTAAGGACGACCAGTGAGCAGCGCTCAAATTAATCCCAATGAGTTATCTGACAAAAGAGCGCTGGTCACGGGAGGGACCAAAGGTATAGGCGAAGCGATCGTGAAACAGCTGAGGCAAGCCGGTGCCACGGTCATGACGACCGCGCGATCAAAGCCGGCTGATGTCGATCTACGGGATTTATTTATTGAGGCTGACATCAGCACACGTGAGGGCGTCCAAAAGGTCGTTGAAGGAGTGCTCGCTCGTCTCGGCGGCCTCGACATTCTCGTCAACAACGTGGGCGGTTCTTCTGCGCCCAGCGGCGGCGCACTTGCGCTGAGCGATGACGATTGGCAGCACACATTCAATACGAATTTATTTTCTGCCGTTCGTTTGGATCGCGCCTTTTTGCCGAAGATGTTGGAACAAAATTCCGGCGTCATCATTCATATCTCATCCATTCAGCGCACCCTGCCGCTTTACGATGCTACATTGGCCTATGCGGCTGCCAAAGCGGCGCTGACTAGCTACAGCAAAGGCCTTTCGAACGAAGTCGCACCGAAAGGAGTGCGGGTGAACACGGTTGCGCCGGGTTTCATCGAAACGGAAGCGGCAGCAGGCTTGATTAAGAGACTGGCCAAAAATGCTGGCACAGATTTTAACGCTGCCAGGCAGCAATTGATGGATTCACTCGGCGGGATTCCGGTCGGCCGAACTGGCCGCCCCGAGGAAGTTGCCGAGCTCGTTGCTTTCCTGGTGTCCGATCGCGCCGCGTATATCAACGGCGCCGAATTCGTCATCGACGGAGGAACGATTCCAACAGTTTAAGACAAAAGCAGAAAAATATTATGAACTACAGACTTCTCGGAATATCAGGATTACGCGGGAGGCAATCACCGCAAGAACATGATGCAATCAGTGGAAGCCAGTCTGAAACGTTAGCCAAATCAGATCGGCGGACAATGGTTTGCCGGCGCGGGGAGCGGTGCGTCCGTTAATGAAGGAGATTGTTATGGTCGGACCTTTCGGATCGACGTCCACCACAGATGACGTGCTCTCGGGCAAGGATCTGAGCGGAAAGCGCGTGCTCGTCACCGGCGTGTCGGCCGGCCTTGGGGTCGAGACCGCCCGCGCCCTCGCGGCGCATGGAGCCCAGGTGGTCGGCGCCGCGCGCGACCTCGCCAAGGCGAAGCGCGCGACAGCCGAGGTCCGATCTCAGGCGGCGAATGGCGGCGGGCTGGAGCTGGTGGAGCTGGACCTAGCGTCGCTTAAAAATGTGCGCGCCTGCGCCGACGCGCTGGTCGCCGACGGACGGCCGTTCGACGTCGTAATCGCCAACGCCGGCGTGATGCGGACGCCCTTCGGGCTCACGGCCGATGGCTTTGAGACACAGTTTGGGACCAATCACCTCGGCCACTTTGTGTTGGTGAACCGCATCGCCTCGCTGATCGCGGCAGGCGGCCGGCTGGTGAATGTCTCCTCCTCCGGCCATCGCTATTCGGACGTCGACCTCGACGATCCGAACTTCGAGCGCACGCCCTACGACCCGATGATTGCCTATGGCCGGTCCAAGACCGCCAACATCCTGTTCGCTGTGGAGTTCGACCGGCGCCATCGGGCGCGCGGCGTGAGGGCGACGGCGCTGCACCCGGGCGGGATCCTGACCGAACTCGGCCGGCATCTGGAGCCCGGCGAGCTCGAGGCGACCGTGGAGCGGATCAACGCCGAGCTGGCGGCCGAGGGCCGGCCGCCCTTCCAGTTCAAGACGATCCCGCAGGGAGCCGCGACCTCGGTCTGGGCCGCCTTCGTCGCCCCGGCCGAAAATGTCGGCGGCCGCTACTGCGAGGACTGCCAGGTGTCGCAGGTCACCGACGGGCTGATCAGCCCGGTGAGCCCCGGGGTCAGGCCCTACGCCCTAGATCCGGAGCACGCCAAGGCGCTCTGGGCCAGGAGCGAGGAGCTGGTCGGCGAGCACTTCTGACCACCGGCCCACAGTAGAAGGGGGAAGGATTGGACACAGATCAGCTCTCCGAGTTTCGTGAGGGGGATCAAGAGCCCAGAAGAATGAGAATGGCGTCAGCCTGGACTTGCCCTAATTTGACCCCATTTCTCCCATATGAGCTAAAGCTTGGTGGCAAAGCCGATAAGGCCACAAGCGGCCAGCAACACTGCAAGTTTCGGAACCGAAAGAGTGTCGCCGAACAAGAGGACTCCCATCGCGATGCTGGCAAGCGGCACGGCGGTCGAGTTTAATGGAATAAGCACGCTTAGGTTTACGCCGCTGTTCACAAGCCTGGCCATCAAACCTGTACCGATGAGAAAACCCAGCGCGCCTATCAGCGTCGGGACCGGTCTGGTGAGACCTTGAGTCAACGGCAGCATGGCTACTCCCAGTAATTGGGACGCCAAAGAGATCGTGAAAGTGATGATCAAGCCCACACTCGCTCCCGCCATTGAGACCGCTATTTTTTTCTGATGTGCATTAAAAAGACTTCACCTGACAATTTGAGCCGCAGAGCTATTTACGGCGGACTTCAACTCCGCCAGACATCTGCTGCTGAATCGTTGGGTTCGCGAGATGTTCGTGGGGGTAGCCCATTGCGATACGGCTTATGTCGTCGAGCCGCTTGATTTGATCTGGGCTGAGATGTGTATTCAAAGAGCCTAAGTTATTTTCTAGTTGCTCAAGCTTACTCGCGCCCAAGAGCACGGATGTCACGGTCGACCTGGAAAGGAGCCAGGCAAGCGCCACTTGCGAAGGAGACTTTTGAACTTCAGAGGCAAGCTTCTTTACTTCATCCACGATGTTCATATTTCGTTCACTAAATTTTCCTAGATACTCAAGGGTATCTTTCCTAGAACCCTGGAACCCGGTCGATCCTGACTTGCTGAGGAAGTCTTCTCTAGAGTACTTTCCAGATAAAAGCCCGCTTGAAAGTGGCGAAAATGGAACCACTCCGAGTCCCATTTCATTTGCCATGGGAATTAGTTCTCGCTCAGGGGTTCGCTCGATAAGATTATATTCTATTTGAAGCGCGACAAGCGGGGACCATCCGCGAAGATCGGCAATGGCTTGCATTCTTGAGATTTGCCATGCAGGAGTATGTGCAAATTCCCACATAGAGAACCTTTCCCGCACGAACGAGATCATCCATCGCTCGCAACATTTCTTCAACGGGTGTCGTACCATCCCAGATGTGTAAGTAGAGCAAGTCGATATAATCAGTCTTCATTCTTTGAAGACTTGTTTCCACTGAACGAACCATATTTTTACGATGGTTGCCGCCGCTATTTGGGTCGCCAGGACGGGTATTGATCGTGTATTTGGTAGAAAGAACGATTTGCTGACGCTTCTCTCCAAGAAACTCTCCCAGCATCTTTTCGGATGAACCATTGGTATAGACGTTCGCCGTATCAACAAAGTTTCCGCCGTTATCGATGTAAAGATCGAGCATCTTGCGAGCTTCGTTCTTTTCAGTTCCCCAGCCCCACTCCGTACCAAAGGTCATCGCACCGAGAGCTAATTCGGAAACACGCAAGCCGCTCCGGCCGAGGAGTTGATAGTTCATAGTGATTCCGCTCATGACAGAATACTATAGGCGTTCCCGACAAGCCCTAGACTGTTCCGCTCAGGTTCTTGCCTAAAACGATCAGGGCCGTCATTTCGCCTCGGCGGCGTTCACGTTTTCAGCTAACGTGGAAGTATGAGCGAACTGGGCGCGCTACTTCATCGTCATTGTCACAATGGCAGTGCTGCCACCGCGATTCCGCGGCTAACCTTGTCGCGTTCGGATGTAAAGACCAGCCCGACGCACGTGGTTTACTCTCCGCTGTTATGTGTGATCGCCGAAGGACGGAAACGCGTTTTCCTCGGGAACGAAGAGTTTCGCTACGACCCGATGAACTATTTGGTTACGTCTCTCGATCTGCCTGTTTCCGGCCAGGTCATCGAAGCGCCTTGCCTTGGTCTCGCCCTTGCGCTCGATCTTCCCACGTTGGCAGCGCTTTTACTCGAGATGCCGCCGATCACCGCCAACCGTACAACCTCCAAAGCGATGGCGGTAAACAAGCTCGACGACGAATTGCTCAATCCGATCTTGCGATTGCTCCGCCTGCTCGACCGTCCGCGAGACATTGCGGTGCTTGGTCCTCTCATCGAACGTGAGATTCTCTATCGCCTGTTGCTCGGCCCCAGGGGAGAAATGCTACGACAACTCGCGCTTCCGGCCAGTCACCTCTCGCAGATCAGCCGCGCGATCGATGTCATCCGCCGGCGCTACGACCAATCCCTCCGCATTGAAGAACTGGCGCGGATCGCGGGTATGAGCGCTCCGTCGTTCCACCGACATTTCCGGGCGGTCACTGCCATGAGTCCGCGGCAATTTCAGAAGCGGATCAGACTACAAGAAGCGCGGCGCCTGCTCTTATCGAAGAACAGTGATGCCGCAAGCGTCGGCTTCGACGTCGGTTACGAAAGCGCCTCACAATTCAGTCGCGAATACGGCCGCCTCTTTGGCGCGCCGCCCGCCCGAGACACAGCGCGGATGCGCCAGACACTAACCTCACGAAAGAGAACGCTCGCAGTCGTTAGGTCGGTTAGGCCCACTCGGCTCAAGACTGACATCTGATCGTCCAAGAGTCTAGCGTTTGGGCCACACGCACAGGGCAATTTGCGCAATTCGTCGTAGTTGATTTCGCCTGGCGCCATTGGCTCCCTGAACGGCCATTCCTTGCAGCACGGTCATCACGTAACTGGCCAATTCGCCCGGGTTGGCGTTTCGCGGTAGATCCCCTTCCCGCTTGGCTCGCTGAAGGCGACGACGCAACGCAATCTCGCTGGCAGCGCGGCGTGCCGTTGTTTCCTTCCGAACAGACCCAGCCGAATCTCCGCAAGCCAGCGCGCCCTGGACCATGAGGCATCCTGCTGGAAGCCGCGGGTCACTCGCCATCCTGGCCGCGCCAAATAGAATTTGTTCGACAACATCCCGGGCCTTTGGCGCCTCCAGTGCCTGGCCAAAATAAGCAAGTGGTCCGCTTGCATATCGATCAAGAACCTTGCGGAAGAGCTGCTCTTTGTTTCCGAATGCGGCATAGAGGCTTGGCCGATTGATGCGCATGGCCTGGGTGAGATTGGAGAGTGAAGCGCCTTCGTAACCTTTGTCCCAAAAAACGTGCATAGCACGCTCCAGGGCCGTGTCAGGATCGAAGGCGCGGGGTCGTCCGAGGGTGGCGGAAGAATTCCTAGATTTCATACCGATGAGTAAATAAATCATTTGACAGGCGTTTGTCCAGTGTTTAGTTTTATACCATTCGATACACAATGAATCCAATCTCGAAAGGAACAGGAGACAAACCATGAATAGGAAACTGGAAGGAAAGATTGCGCTTATTACGGGCGGATCGCGCGGCATTGGCGCCGCCATCGCTAAACGCCTGGCCACAGATGGGGCGAAGGTAGCCATCACCTACTCGAAAGGCGCCGATGCAGCCGCGTCGGTGGTCAAGGACATTGAACGCGACGGCGGCAAGGCGCTCGCGATTCAGGCCGACGCCACTGACGCCGACGCCATCAAGGCCGCCGTCGAAAAGACCGTGGCGACTTTCGGCAAACTGGATGTCCTGGTGAACAATGCCGGCACGGCCATTCCGAAACCGTTCGAGGAAACGACTTTGGAAGAGATGGATCGCGTGATCGACATCAACATCCGCGGCGTATTCGTCGCGACGCAGGCGGCGCTGAAGCACATGAAAAGTGGCGGTCGCATCATCTCGATCGGCTCGGCCGTGGGCGAGCGTGTCGCGGCACCCGGGCTTGTGCCCTACGCGGGCACGAAGGGAGCTGTCAAGATGTTCACTCAGGCGTTGGCCCGAGAAATCGGCAGCCGGGGCATCACGGTCAACAATGTGCAGCCGGGTCCGATCGACACGGAGTTAAATCCCGCCGACAGCGAGTGGGCAGTGCCCCAGAAGGCCGCCACTGCACTCGACCGCTACGGACACGTTGAGGAGATCGCTGCCATGGTCGCGTTTGTCGCCGGTCCGGAATCTTCATACATCACCGGGGCAAATCTCACCGTGGATGGCGGAATGAACGCCTGAATGAAAGGAGAAATAACATGCGCGCAATGAGAGCGGAAACATTTAGTGGCTATGAAGGACTGAAGCTCATCGAACTTCCAAAACCGGCGGTTACGAAGGGGAAGGTACTGCTGCGAATCACCGCGGCCGGCGTCACGCCGCTGGACCACACGATTCTCTCCGGCAAGTTTCACGGTTCAAAGCCGCCGTTAGTCCTGGGCAATGAAGGAGCCGGTGTGGTGGAGGACGGAGGTGGAACGGACTTTCCCGTCGGATCGCGCGTGATGTTCTTCGGCGCCTATGGCGCTTTTGAGGATGGAACCGATAGTGAGTGGGTTGCCGTACGGAAAGAAGACCTTTGCCTAATTCCTGACAATGTCGACGACGTGAGTGCCGCAGGTATTCCGGTCGCGTACCTCACCGCGCAGGTGGCTCTTACTCTGGCTGGTTTTCGGGCAGGCAAAACTGTTCTGGCACCAGCGATTGGAGGATCCATCGGCAATGCAGTGACGCAATTGGCGCGCGCTTTGGGCGCAAAACACGCCATGTCAAGCACGACCAATCATGCGAAAGCCGAGCAGGCGAAGGCGCTCGGATTCAATGAAGTCATCGATACGTCCTTGGAGAAGCTGGGTGACGGCGTGCGTCGTATCACGGGCGGTTACGGCGCAGACATCGTCATCGACGGAATCAGTGGTGAAGTCTTGAGCGAGGCGCTCGGAGTACTCGCGTTGGGAGGAAGCCTCACAACACTGGGGTATTCCGCAAGCCGTAACACAACTATTGACGTGATAAATCTCATTGTGCCGCAGGCCAGCATCCGTGGTCTCAACATGTTCGCGCAGCCGAAGGCGGCTGTTACTAGCGCTTGGAACGTTATTGTCTCTCTACTTAAAGCCGGCGCGATTAAGCCGATCGTGGCTAAGACCTTTCCGCTGGTAGAAGCGGTTGATGCTCTTCGTTACCTAATTGAGGGCCGCCCGTTCGGCAGAGTCGTCCTAACAATCTGAGGATTTCCAAAAGGAAAATGAAACATGAAAGAAAAACAGATTAAGAATCCAGGTCCAGATCATCCGATTTCGATTCAGCATAATCGCGCTCGTGTTGTCGTATCCGTGGCAGGGCGGATGATTGCCGATACGGGCAATGCCCTGACGCTTCGGGAAGCGGACTATCCGGCCGTTCAATACATTCCACGTAAGGACGTGGATTTTTCGCAGTTGGAACGGACGGATCACGCTACCTACTGTCCTTATAAAGGCGACTGCAGTTACTACAGTATTCCCGCTGGGGGAGAGAAGTCCGTCAATGCGGTCTGGTCATACGAGGATCCGTTTCCTGCTGTTGAGCAGATCGGGGGTTATGTCGCGTTCTATCCGGACCGGGTCGATGAGATAGCAGAGCAACTTCCAGCTTCGCGCGAGTCATCCAAGAGCGGTCTTCCCAAGTTTGGCGAGTAACTTTGAATATTGCTCGCTCACAGCAGGCGCTGTTCACTCCCGTTCGTATGGGCGAATTGGAGTTACGGAACAGGATCGTCATGGCGCCGCTTACTCGCATGCGTGCGGCCAACCTCGGGCATGCGCCCACTGAACTTCACGCCGAATACTACGCCCAGCGCGCCTCGGCCGGTCTCATCATCGGTGAATGCACCGAGATCAGCCCTGACGCTTACGGTTGGGCTGATACTCCTGGTTTATGGAACGCTGAACAAGTCCGTGGATGGCGCGGTGTAACTGATGCCGTTCACAACAAGGGCAGTCTTATGTATGCACAGCTCTGGCACACTGGCGCGATGTCACATCCGGATTTCTTCGATGGTGCCTTACCGATGTCCGCATCCAATGTGAATCCGGAGCAAGAGAGTGTTACGCCCTCGGGACGGAAGCCTACCGTAGCACCTCGCCCGATGAGCAAAGATGAGATTCGTCAAACGGTGACGGATTTTGGAACTGCGGCTAAGAATGCCATGGAAGCTGGATTCGATGGCGTACAGATTCAAGCCAACTATCTCTATCTCATCGCGCAATTCCTCAACAGCGCGACCAACCTTCGCCGCGATGAGTATGGCGGCTCGACTGTGAACCGCGCGCGTTTCCTCTTCGAAATCGTTGAGACGGTGCTCGAATTCGTGGAGCCGGGCCGAGTCGGAATCAAGATCGGGCCAATGAATATCTCGGGTCCCTTCCTGGCTAACGCCGACACTCTGCCCGATATGGAGTACGTCATAAAGAAACTGAATGACTACGACCTCGCGCACCTGCTGATGATGGGCGCCACTACCGACTTCACCGGAGGTCCGCTGGAACACCTCGCGGGCGACGGCATGTTCCAACACTTTCGGCCGCTCTATAACGGACATCTCATCGCAAATGTCGAAATGACCCAGGAGCGTGGAAATCGCCTGATAACAGCGGGATTAGCTGATTCCATTGCGTTTGGTCGACCGTTCATCGCCAACCCCGATTTGGCGGAACGTTTTCTGGCTGGCGCTACCCTCAACGAAGTGAGTTGGCCGACGGTTTATGCATCGGGGCCGGATGGGTACATCGATTATCCCGCGCTTAACGTGACGGGCCAACGACTCGGGCCCTCCGAGAATGAACACTCGACCTTCGACGCATCGTTTAACAAGCGCGACTACTCGGCCGCTGAGAAAAACAATGCCCAAAAAGCTTAAAGACAAGATCGCACTGATCACAGGCGGCACCGAAGGGATTGGTTTGGCTACGGCAAAGCTATTCGCCAAGGAGGGCGCGTATGTCTTCATCACCGGCCGCCGGCATAAGGAACTCGATGAGGCCGTAAAAGCAATCGGCAGCAACGTTTCTGGCGTTCAGGGAGACGTTGCCAAGCTGGCCGACCTTGATCGTCTTTACGAGACCGTCGCTGAAGAGAAGGGGCGAATCGATATTGTTTTCGCCAACGCGGGTGTTGGCGAATTTGTTCCCTTTGGTTCCGTCACCGAAGAGCATTTCGACAAACTATTCAACATCAACGTAAGGGGAACGCTCTTCACGGTGCAAAAGGCCTTACCATTACTGAAGGACGGTGGCTCTATCATTCTCAACGGCTCCGTCGCGAGTGTTAAGGGCACTGCCGCTTTCGGCGTCTACGCCGCGAGTAAAGCCGCAATCCGCTCTTTCGTGCGAACCTGGACTACAGATCTGAAGGACCGTCGTATCCGCGCAAACGTCGTAAGTCCGGGTCCGATCAATACTCCGCTGGTGAGCCGGCAATCTGCGGACGTGATTGCGCGGATTGTCTCCACCATCCCGATGGGACGCATGGGGAAACCCGATGAAATTGCTAAGGCGGCGTTGTTTCTGGCGTCGGATGATTCCAGTTTCGTCACGGGCATCGAACTATTTGTCGATGGTGGCAGAGCGCAAATCTAGTCGATCAACACTTAAAGGAGGTTCCATGGCCGGTCTTACCAACAAAACAGCGCTTATTACCGGGCGTCGGATGCAGCGCGCGGAATTGGTGCGAGCATTCCGGTAGACGGGATCAGCGCTCTAAGATTGCTGAGTGAATTGTAACTGCTCCTAAGATGAACACTTCAACACGCAATAACGAAAGGATAAGGGAATTATTATGAGTCAGACAATACAGGAGAAAAATAAGGCGCTAGTACTCGACGCCTTCGACACGTTGTTTAACAAGCGCGACTATGAGGCAGCTGAACGGTATTGGTCGCCTAACTATATCCAGCACAGCGCACACATTGAACCGGGTCGCGATGGACTGTTCAATTTGATCCGCAACGCACCCGATATCCTGCGTTACGAACACCAGCTCATCGTTGCGGAGGGCGATTACGTCATCGTCCACGGACGATTCTCAGGAACCGGCCGGCCTGTTGCATGGGTTGCCGCGGATATTGTCAGGATCGAGAACGGCCGCCTTGCCGAACACTGGGACGTGTTGCAAGACGAAGCGACAAAAGCCGAATCAAAGAGCGGCCTGCCGATGTTTGGCGATCACTTCGCCGCCTGAACTAACTCTTTCATCCATCTACAGGTATTGATCGTGGCCTCGCAGAAACGCTGCATAAGCTCGGCCCGAGGTTGGCCGCCAAGGCGACGCTGCGTTCGCACTTCCTTCCGCGTTGACTTGGCCCTCAGTAGCGGATCAGAGCGATTGCGCCGGGGTCGGAGTTGGGCTTGGGCTTGGGCTGACCGAGGCCGATGGTAGCGGCGAGGGGGACTGCCCCGATGTCGAGAAATTTGAGCTGAGCGCGTCGTTGGTTTGAGTCGGCACTGTGACGGGTTGGGCCAGAATAGTAGTGACACTGGCAGGCGTTGCAGCAGTGTGTGCTCCGGCGTTCGTGTTCGCCGTGCTGTTCGTGCCAGCCCGGGCATTTGCCCCAGTCTGTGTAGCCCCTGTCGAGTTGCCGCTTGAGCCAGCAAGCCCCGGAGCAGCCCCGCCGGCGATCCCACCCGCTTGGTTGCCGATCCCGACCTGCGCACCAGCGTTTATCCCGATGTGTGCTCCGACATTCGTGTTCACCCCGGTATTCGTACCACTCAGGGCATTTATCCCAGTTTGGGCGGCACTGGTGGAGTTGCCGCTCGAGACACTAAGTCCCGCGGCGGGGCCGCCGATGATCCCACCGGTTGGATTGCTGATCCCGGTGTGCGCTCCAGCGTTTATCCCGATGTGTGCTCCGACATTCGTGTTCGGCACTGTACTCATGCTACTCCGGAAATTTGTCCCAAGTTGGGCCCCGCCGGTGGAGTTGCCGCTGAAGCCGCTGTGTCCCGCCAATGCGGGGATAGTGGTGGTGCCGATTTGATTGCTTCCGATCGTTCTAGTTCGAGGCGTTTGCGCCAGACTCAATGGTACTGTCGCAATGCACATCGCAATCAATCCAACTTTAATCGATATAATCTGAGTCATATTATTTTCCCTCCGTCCCACGTCGTCCTTTGTTTGAGTGACGTACCTTTCATTCCCTAAAATATTCGGCTCGAGCTGAACCCCGCCTACTGCGCACCTGAAGGATTTTTCAGTGCTACGCCCGAGGCGAGCGACGCTCCCTCGTTCGAGATAGGATGAAGCCGGCCTCGCAGGCGCGTGACGGACCAGGCCTTCCTATAACGCTGTTTGGATAAATTGAACTTTGCTCATCCGTGGCATTCGGATTACTGACAAAGTAACTAGAAGGAATGCAGATGGCTGGCCTGTTTGATCCCCTCACGATTCGAGAAGTAAAATTTGCTAATCGGGTGTTCGTCTCGCCGATGTGCCAGTATTCGAGCAACGATGGATACGCCAACGACTGGCATTTTGTTCATCTCGGCAGCCGTGCCGTGGGTGGTGCCGGACTGGTCCTGACCGAGGCAACGGCCGTTCTCCCCGAGGGGCGCATCAGTCCGCAAGACCTCGGCATCTGGGCCGACGAGCACATAGAGATGCTGAGTCGAATCGTCAGTTTCATTCACGAACAAGGGAGCATAGCCGGAATGCAGCTGGCCCACGCCGGCCGCAAAGCGAGCACACATCGCCCATGGGAAGGTTCGGGCGCTATTCCCGAAGCCGAAGGAGGTTGGAAAAAAGTCGTGGCCCCAAGCGCGTTGCCTTTCGCCGAGTCTTATCCGATGCCGCAGGCCCTAACGAATGATGGCATTCAAGAAGTTGTCTCTGCTTTTGCCGCAGCCGCGCGTCGCGCATGCCAGGCTGGGTTCCGTGTCATCGAGATCCACGCCGCGCACGGTTATCTCATTCACGAGTTTCTGTCCCCTCTTAGTAATAAACGCTCGGACGAATACGGAGGCTCGTTCGACAACCGAACCCGACTTTGCCGTGAGATCGTCGCGGCAGTTCGATCCGAATGGCCGAAAGAATTGCCGTTATTTCTGCGCATTTCATCGACGGACTGGGTCGATGGTGGCTGGAATATTAGTGAGTCGGTCAAACTTGCCGGCGGATTAAAGCAAATAGGCGTCGATCTCATCGATTGTTCTTCCGGCGGTAACGTGCCTCACGCGAATATTCCGGCCGGTCCCGGTTACCAGACGGCGTTTGCCGAACGGATTCGCCGCGAAGTCGAAATCATGACCGGCGCGGTCGGGATGATTACTTCTCCAGTTCAGGCGGAGCACATCATTCGGACGGAACAGGCGGATGCAGTGATTATGGCGCGCGAGTTCTTGCGCGATCCATATTGGGCGTTGCGAGCGGCTCGAGAACTAGACCAACCAATCGCATGGCCTGTCCAATATCTCAGGGCGGCCCCAAAAGGTGCGCAGGCCCGCGTTCCAGTGAATCTAAAGAGCTTCGAATCGTGCTTCGAAGAACAACACGCGATTCCGGAACAGTGAGGGTGTGTCCGTCCTCGCCGCTCCCAACGGCTGCGGATGGTTCCTTCTGTCCGGCAGGCGCGCAGATGCAGAGCAATCGGACGGCTTGTTTCCAGCGTTAGTAAAAGAGCTTGTCCGTCCAAACGTCTCGGTGGTCCCGGTATGGGGCGATCGCGATTCATTATTGTGCTGACTCTTGGAGGTCGAACGAAAAGTTTGGAGAACCTCACGCCTGGGGTATTGGAAAATCCCCCTAATGGGCGATGGCGGCGACATCAGCGGCGCTCATAATTCAAACGGTGGCAACGGAAAGCTCACAGAACCGGCCGGCGAATGACGTCGGACGTTCTGGAAATATGCATACGAACCATTCTCGCCCTAACGAGTCGACGCGGGAGTTTGAAATCTCTGTCCCGCACGCTGTGCGAGTTGTCAGAACGATTCACGTCGGGCTTTCTACTACTGTGAAGGCCTCGACGCCGTTGACTAATACCAGCACGACGAAGTCTAAGAAATCCTCCTTTCGAATAGCCGGATTTGCTATCAATCACCCGATCCTCGCGATGCTGGTTCTGGGGCTGATCGCACTCATTGGTTTCGGTTGCATTTTTGCAGTGCCGATCGGGTGGTTGCCCTTCCCAAAATGAATCTCAACAGTTTTCAGTCTAAGGAGTCCACCGAGACTATGGAATCAGCTGGCATTTCCGATAAATGGAAGGCGGAAGTCTCCGTGTCGCGTTACTTGCGAGTTTCTCCGGCGTGCCTGCCCAATTTTTTCAACAGCCGCAGCAATGTCAGCCGTTCGCTTTTTGAAAGGACGGCGGTCACCTCTTCCATCGCGGCAGCGTGCTCGCCAAATCCGCGAGTAATCAGCGCCCTTCCCTTTGGGGTCAGTTCCACCTGGCGCACCCGGCGGTCGCCCGGGTGATCATTGCGCGAGACGAGCCCCTTTTTTACCAGGCGATCGACGGCCACGCTGATGGAACCGGGCGTCAGCCAGACTTTGGGCCCAATGGTGTTCACTGGGAGCGGACCCTTATGGAGGAGGACTTCCAGGACGCGGAAATCGGAGTCGCCCAGTTCTGTCTGCTTGATGCTCTCCTCCGCGTGCGGGATCAGCGCTTGAAAGGCTTTCATGAAAACGAGCCAGACATGAACGCCAGTGGAGTCCTGGCGCGGGGTTGGTTTTTTTCGCCTCATTTTCATTTGTATCTTGACATGAATTGTATTAATGTCAATATAATGCATATCAAACAAACAAAATTAACATGAAAATTACTACTGTCATCGCTCGTTTCCTTCTTGGATTCATCTTTCTGGTCTTCGGACTGAACGGCTTCCTACACTTCATTCCCAGCTCTCCGCCGTCCGGAACGGCTGGCCAGTTCGTAGGGGCGCTCTTTGTTTCCCATTATCTGGTCCCGATATTTCTGCTCCAAATCATTTCGGCAGTCCTGCTCCTGGTTAATCGCTACGTCCCACTCGCGCTGACGCTACTCGCTCCTATCATCGTTAACATTTTGCTCATTCACATATTGATGCTCCCGAGCGGTCTGCCTTTGGCTCTCGTCGTGACGGTGCTTTGGGTCGTTGTGTTTCTGAGCGTCCGCTACGCTTTCAATGGGCTCTTGCAGCCGCGCGTTCCGGTTCAGGGACTGCAATAAGTAGGGTCTCCAAGGAAAATTTTATGATTAGAATTGCAATCATCATCGGAAGCACGCGGCCCGGTCGCAACGGCGAGGCCGTGGCCAAGTGGGTTTACAAAATCGCTCAAAAGCGTACCGACGCCGAGTTCGAACTCGTAGACATCAAAGATTTCAACCTGCCTCTTCTCGACGAGCCCGTGCCGCCCATAATGGGCCAATACAGTAAGCCTCACACCAAAACGTGGGCCGCTAAGATCGGCAATTTCGATGCATACGTTTTCGTCACGCCCGAGTACAACCATGGAACCTCCGGCGCGCTCAAGAACGCGATCGATTTTCTGTTTGCAGAGTGGACCAACAAAGCGGCTGGCTTCGTCAGCTACGGCGGCGCCGGTGGAGCGCGCGCGGTCGAGCAGCTGCGTCTGGTGCTGGCGGAGGTGCAAATGGCCACCGTGCGCAACCAAGTGTTGCTCTCAATGTATACCGACTTTGAAAACTTCAGCGTCTTCAAGCCCGGCCCGACAAAGGAACAGTCCGTTAACGACATGCTGGACCAGCTCATCGCATGGGGAGAGGCGCTGAAGACGCTGCGGGAAAAAAGAGCATAAGGAACTACTGATGGAAATTGGCGTAGATAGTTTCGTAGCAGCAACCGTTGACGCAGCCGGTCGGGCGGTCGATCCCGCACGACACCTCAGCGAGTTACTCGAAGCAATTGCGCTCGCCGACGAGGTGGGCCTCGATGTCTTTGGCATCGGTGAACACCACCGGCGCGAGTTCCTCGATTCCGCGCCAACGGTGATTCTCGCCGCCGCCGCGCCCCGAACCCGCCGAATCCGCCTAACGAGCGCTGTCACGGTATTGAGCGCGGCCGACCCGGTGCGGGTGTTCCAGGAGTTCGCGACGCTTGATCTGCTTTCGAACGGAAGGGCGGAGATCGTCGCCGGACGGGGCTCATTCATTGAAGCGTTTCCGCTCTTCGGACTGGAACTCGAGGACTACGATTCGCTTTTCGCCGAGAAGCTTGATTTGCTTCTGAAGATCCGCGAGAGCACGCACGTTGAGTGGTCGGGCAAACACCGCGCGGCACTCACGGGACAGGGAGTTTATCCGCGACCACTGCAGAACCCGCTGCCGATTTGGCTCGGCGTCGGAGGCACGCCGGGCTCTTTTATTCGCGCGGGCA
Source organism: uncultured Verrucomicrobiae bacterium (assembly GCA_963840135.1). GTDB lineage: Bacteria > Verrucomicrobiota > Verrucomicrobiia > Chthoniobacterales > UBA10450 > Udaeobacter. The sequence continues at coordinate 44,661 of CAWIXX010000015.1, forward strand.
TTCTAGGACTGCCGTTAATGGTCGCGATCATCGGTGGCGAGCCGCACCGTTTTCGGCCATTGATCGACCGCTACCGCGAGGCCGGGTTGCGCGCGGGACATTCTCCACACCAGCTCAAGGTGGGCATCCATTCTTTAGGTTACGTCGCCGACAGTTCGACCGCGGCCGAAGACGAGTTTTTTCCCGGCTATGCGCGAAGCTTCACTGAGATTGGCAGGGAGCGCGGCTGGCCACCTATGACTCGCGCACATTTCGACGCCCAGCTCGGACCGACCGGTGCGCTACTGGTCGGCGATCCGGAAACCGTCGCGGAAAAAATCCTGCGCGTGAACGAGTCGTTAGGCGGCATCTCCCGTATCACGTTCCAGATGAGCGTCGCGGCGTTGCCGCACGCGAAAATGCTGCGCGCGATCGAGCTGCTCGGGACGCGAGTTGCTCCCCTCGTGCGAACCGCGCTCGCGTCTGCGACTGCGGCGCCTTTGCTAGCGAACTCACATCGTGCCGCCTGAAATTGGTTCGTTCGGGAAAGATCTGCTCGACCTCAATGCTTCGGCAGCCTGTTCTGATAAACGCAGAGATTGACCAAAGCGGCTTTCACTAATGGTGTGGCAACTCCATGGGCACTGCCACGTTCGATGAAGTCGCCCAGGATATGATCGGCCTCGACCGGCGCGCCTTTTCGCAAATCGCGATACATCGAAGACGTCAACGAAGATCCCGGTGCCGTCATAGCGGTGGCGTGTCTTGAGAGCATTTTTTCGGACGGCCTATAGCCGCAGGCAGTGGCAACCGCGGCGGATTCGTTCAGCACATCGATCGACAGCTCGGCTCCACCAGACGCAGCTACGATCTCGCCAATCGTTCCACGCATTAGGCAGGTAATCGCGCCGAGGCTGGCGAGCTGGACCCATTTCTCCCACATCTCTTGCATGATGTCCGGCGACAGACGGGCGTCGAATCCGGCTCCCTGCAGCGTCGCGTCGAGCGTTTTCAGTCGGGGCGTGCTGTCGCCGTTTCTCTCGCCATAAACAAGTTGCTGAACGTCAGCCAGCTGGACGATGCGACCCTGGTCGTCGGTCTCGGCCGCGACGAGACAGACGCCGCCGATGACCGCATGTTCTCCGAAGCGTTTCGCCAGAAGATCAATGTGGCGCATGCCATTGAGCACCGGAAGAATCATCGTCTCTGGTCCAACGGCCGCGGCGAAATCATTCATGGCCGCCTCGAGCGCGTAGGCTTTCACACTGAGGAAGACAAGGTCGTAAGGTGTGTCGATTTCTTCAGCGCTTACGACCTTTGGAGAGAGGATCGCATCACCATGCGGGCTGATGATTCGGAGACCATCGCGACGGAGCTGTTTCGCGCGCGCTGGACGAACGAGAAAAGTCACATCGCGCCCTGCCTGGGCCAGCCGGCTACCAAAGTAGCCACCCACCGCACCGGCGCCGATGATAAGGATCCGCATATCTGAAGGCATGAAGTTCTAGTTGAGAGTTGTTTATTCGTTATTGCGACTTTCCGCGCCGCAGCTTTAGGATACGCGCAATCCCGCGTGGATAGTCTATCTCGAAAGAGGGATTGCGAATCACCTCGCGCGTTGCAGCAGCAAATCCTCCACACGCAATGTAGCGGGAGTATGCCCCAAAGCCTTATTGATACCCTAACGAATGAAACCGACTGTCGAAGTAACTTCGCAACCGATCGAGAAAGGCAAAGCACCTGGGATGCAAGTTCAGCTTTTGAGTGAAAATCACGGACGCAAGGAATATGCGGTGATTTTCAGCAAAGGAGACGAAGCATTTTCAGGTTTGAATGAGTTTGCCGAGAAATTTCATGTGACCAGCGCTCATTTCACGGCGATTGGCGCCTTGCGCGGAGCAACGCTCGCCTGGTTTTCACCTGAGCGAAAAATGTACAAGAAGATTCCCATAGAAGGTCAGCTGGAAGTTGCTTCAATGATCGGTGACATCGCACTGTTCAATGGAAAGCCCGTTGTTCATACGCACATGGTAGTCGGCCTTCCTGACGGAACCGCGAGAGCAGGACATGTCGTCGAAGCACACGTTTGGCCGACACTCGAAGTGATGGTCACGGTCGAATCGAATGCCATGCACAAGAGCCTTGATCCGGAAACTGGATTAGCCCTGATTGATCCACGCCTGGCGACGAAGGAAGAGAAATAAGACGTTATGATAAAGACGATCTCGTATCTTGGTCTCGGGACCATGGGCAGTGGCATGGTATCCAATCTTCTCAAAGCCGGCTACAAGCTTACTGTGTGGAATCGCAGCGCTAAAAAGTGCGGACCGTTCGGTAAAAAAGGCGCTCGCATCGCCGATACTCCGGCGGACGCCGTCCGCGACGCCGAGCTTGTGATGTACTGTTTGAGCAACGATCAAGCCGTCGAGGAGGTTGTCTTTGGGCCGAAAGGAATTCTAAGTGGAATCAAGGAGGGGCAGATCGCCGTCAACATGAGCACGGTCCTTCCCGCTACGAGTTTGCGAGAAGAGGAAGCTTATGCAAAGCGCGGTGTCGATTTTCTCGATGTGCCGGTCTTTGGCAGCAAACAAGAATCGGCCGATGCCAAGCTTTGGATTATGGCCGCAGGCAACAAAGCGGTTTTCGAAAAGGTGAAGCCAGTTTTGGAGCATTTGGGGCAGACCATTCACTACTTTGGCAAGAACGGAAATGCGGTGGCCATGAAGCTGGTGGGAAATCTTATCGTGGCGCTCGAATTGGAAGCGCTCGCGGAAGGCTTGGTCCTCGCGCAAAAAGCTGGGCTTGATCTGAGCACGGTAATGGAAGTCGTCAAAGTAGCTGACTTCCGCTCACCGCTGCTCGTCAGCAATGGTCAGAACATTTTGAAACGCAATTTTTCTCCCAGCTTTGCACTCAAGCTCATGCTTAAGGACGCGGATCTCATCGCAAAATTCAGTGAAAGTCTGGAGTCCCCCACTCCGGCGCTGCCTGTCGTGCAAAAAAATCTCGAATCGGCGGTTGCGCTTGGGTTCGGGGAAGAAAACGCCTCCGCCATAATTAGAGCGCTTGAAAAAGAAGCGGGCGTCAAAGTGAAGGCGCGCGGCGCCGGACGATCAAAAGAGACGGAACAGAACGACCTGCGGAGCGATTAAAGATTCGGCTTCACGCCCATCGGCCATGCTGATTGTGGGCGTCCAGTGTGCAGCGCACACACAGGCACTGAAGTTGTGGTGGTTTCTTTCTTGTCATTCCGCTCGTATTCGCTCTAATCGGCACCTCTAAAACACGCTGGCAACCCACTCTCCCGAAAGAGGTAAGCCGGATCGCCTCGCGCGCGTTACTAGAAAATCCCACACCCGCGCGGTAGCGGCGAGTTGTCCGAAGCCAGTATCATATCGTCATGCGCGACGGGGATTCTGTACCGGCAGCTTTACACGAGCCTAACGGTAACAGGCAAACGGCAATAGCGGAGCCGCGTTCACGCGATCGGACGAGACAGGGCGTCGCTATGACAAACTTTGCCGGACCAGTGCGCCCGAACCGCAAGCGAGCAATTATCGCCGCCGGCATTCTTATTGTCATTGGAACCGTTGCTTATTTTCACTTCAAATCCCACACGAATGCCAAAACCAATAGCGGAGTTCCCCCGGTTATGATCAACACTGCCGCGGCGAGCCGCGGCGACATCGGCGTGTATGTCCAGGCGCTTGGCACGGTCACGCCGCTCAACACTGTTTCGCTCACGGCACGCGTGGCCGGACAGATCGCGAAAGTGGAATACCAGGAGGGACAGCATGTTCATGTCGGAGATCCACTGGTGGAGATCGATCCCGATCCTTTCCAGGCCGCGGTGACTCAAGCGGAGGGACAATTGGAGCGCGATCAGGCTCAACTTGAACTCGCGAAGATCAATCTCGCTCGAGACACAGACTTGCTGAAAAAGGGAGTGATTTCTAAACAGGAATTCGACACACAAGTTGCCACCTATCATCAAGCGGAAGGCGCGGTGAAGTTGGATCAGGGCAATCTGGACATGGCAAGAGTAAATCTCGCCTATTGCCACATTACTTCTCCGATCGACGGCCTGGTTGGCTTGCGGCTGGTTGATCCGGGCAACATCGTTCAAGCCAATGGCACCAGTCCGCTGGTGATGATCACGCAGCTGCAGCCGATCACGGTTGAGTTCAACGTCGCGGAGGACGCCGTCCCACAAATTGTTCAGGCAGTGCGCAGCGGAAAGATACTGACTGTCGATGCCTATGATCGCGCGAATACAAAGAAGCTTGCGACTGGAACCCTCGAAGCATTCAACAGTCAAATCGATCCCACTACCGGCACGCTCAGGCTACGAGCTACATTCAAAAATGACGATGATGCATTGTTCCCGAATCAATTCGTCAATGCGCAGCTGTTAGTCGACACGCACAAAGGTGTCACGCTGCTACCTAACAACGCCATCCAGCGAAATGACAATGGCACTTTCGTTTACCTCGTACAGCCGAATCAAACGGTCGCGCTGAAAACGATCACTGTCGGAACTAACGACGGCAACACGTCCGAAGTGCAGGATCTGCAACCAGGCGCAGTTGTGGCGGCGGACAGTTTTAACCGGCTAAGCGACGGCGCGAAGATAGCAATTCGGCCCACTGCGAGCGAGACGAAGCCTGCTGCGCCTAATAAATAACTGCTGTGAATCCGTCGCGTCCATTCATTTTGCGACCCGTCGCAACATCGCTGCTCATGGCGGCGTTGTTGTTATCGGGCGCAATCGCTTACAAGCAGCTCGCCATTTCAGCGTTGCCGGAGGTGGATTATCCGACGATCCAGGTCGTGACATTTTATCCGGGAGCCAGTCCGGATGTCACAGCTTCGGCCATTACCGCGCCTCTGGAACGCCAGTTCGGACAGATGCCGGGGCTGAACCAAATGACATCTGTTAGCTCGGACGGCAGTTCCATCATTACACTGCAATTCGCTCTTAATCTGAACATCGACGTTGCCGAACAAGAGGTGCAGGAGGGAATCAATGCGGCGCAGACCTTTCTGCCGCCTGATCTGCCGGCGCCGCCGATTTACAGCAAATCGAATCCTGCTGATGCGCCGGTGATGACATTGGCTGTTACATCGAAAACGCTTCCACTCGCGCGAGTTGAAGACCTGGCCGATACGCGGCTGGCGCAGAAAATTTCACAGCTGTCCGGTGTCGGCCTGGTCTCCATCAGCGGTGGACACAAACCGGCTGTGCGCATCCAGGCAAACCCCACCGCGTTATCGTCGTACGGAATCAATCTTGACGACCTCCGCCTGACGTTAACGCAGACGACCACCAATCAGGCTAAGGGAAGCTTCGACGGACCGCATCAGGCTTATCAGATCAATGCAAACGACCAGTTACTCACCAGCAAGGATTATAGCTCACTGGTCGTGGCTTATAACAATGGCGCGCCGGTGATTTTGTCGGATGTCGCACGTGTTATCGACGGCGTCGAGAACACAAGGCTCGCCGGTTGGATGAACAAGACACCGGCCATCATCGTGAACATTCAACGCCAGCCGGGCGCGAATACGATTCAGGTGGTTGATCGGATCAAGAATCTATTGCCGCAGCTCAAGGCGACCTTGCCGGCGGGCATTGAAGTTTCGGTTCTGACCGACCGGACGACGACAATTCGCGCCTCGGTTAGCGACGTGGAGTTCTCACTGATGCTCACGATTGCGCTGGTGGTCATGGCGATCTTTTTGTTCCTTCGAAATTTGCGCGCAACGATCATTCCGAGTGTGGCCGTGCCGCTGTCGCTGGTCGGCACATTTGGCGTGATGTATTTGCTCGGCTTCAGCCTCAATAATCTCACCTTGATGGCGCTCACGATCTCGACCGGCTTCGTCGTTGATGACGCAATCGTGATGATCGAAAATATTTTCCGCTATCTCGAGCAAGGCGAAACGCCGTTGAACGCCGCGCTCAAAGGCGCGAGGCAAATCGGCTTCACGATCATCTCGCTAACAGTGTCGTTGATCGCGGTGCTGATTCCGTTGCTTTTCATGGGCGACATTGTCGGACGATTGTTTCGCGAGTTTGCGATCACGCTCAGCGTGACAATCCTGCTCTCGGCACTCATCTCGCTCACCCTCACACCGATGATGTGCTCGCGGTTGCTCAAGCAAGAATCCGAGCAGAAAAGGAGCCGATTCTACCTGGCATCGGAACGCGTTTTCAATCGTGTAATTGAATTCTACGGACGCAGCTTGCAATGGGTGTTGAAGCGAGAAAAAGCCACGCTGCTTGTCGCGGTTGCGACGCTTGTGCTGACCCTCGTGCTCTACGTCGTCGTGCCGAAGGGACTTTTTCCGGTGCAGGACACCGGAGTTATTCAGGGCATTTCCGAAGCCGCGCAGAACATTTCTTTCAGCGCGATGGCCGAGAAACAACAGGCGTTAGCGGATGTTATCCTGAAGGATCCCGCTGTGGAAAGCTTGTCGTCGTTCATCGGCATCGATGGAACTAACACGACTCTTAACAGCGGACGCATGCTGATCAATCTTAAGCCGCTGGGTCAACGAAAGATTAGCGCTTCTGATGTGATCCGTCGTTTGCAACCACAACTTGAGAAAGTGGACGGAGTCACACTTTACATGCAGTCGGTGCAGGACCTCACCGTCGAAGACCGCGTGAGCCGAACGCAGTACCGGTACACGCTCGAGGACGCGAATGCTGATGAATTGAATTACTGGACCAAGAAGGTTGTCGAGAAACTCCGACAACTTCCGCAGTTGCGCGATGTCGCGACCGATCAACTAACGCTCGGCTCCCAGGCAAGGCTGGTGATCGATCGAATTACTGCTTCTCGGCTGGGTATCACGCCGCTGGCGATTGATAACGAGCTCTACGACGCGTTTGGCCAGCGACAAATCTCGATCCTCTTCACTCAGCTAAACCAGTATCATTTGATTTTCGAAACGTTGCCTGATTTTCAAAAAGATCCGGCAATGCTGAACAACATTTACGTGAACTCGAGCAGCGGTGGCCCGGTGCCGCTAAGCGCGTTCACGCATTTCGAGTCCGGCACTGCGCCGCTTGCCATCAATCGGCAGGGACAATTTCCGTCGGTGACGATTTCGTTCAACCTCGCTCCGGGCGCCGCGCTCGGCGAGGCCACGAACGCCATCGAAAAAGTGCAGAAGGAACTTGCGATGCCGCTCAGCATGCAGGCAACCTTTCAGGGAGCGGCCGCCGCGTTTCAGGCGTCGTTGAAGAACGAGGTGTGGCTCCTTCTTGCAGCGGTCGTCGCTGTTTACATCGTGCTGGGCGTCCTCTACGAGAGCTACATTCATCCGATCACGATTCTCTCGACGCTGCCGTCCGCTGGCGTCGGTGCGATTCTCGCGCTGATGCTCTGTCGGAGTGAGCTCGGAGTGGTCGCGCTGATCGGAATCATCTTGCTGATTGGCATCGTGAAAAAGAACGCAATCATGATGATCGACTTCGCGCTCGACGCCGAGCGCAACGAGCACAAGAAACCGGTGGACGCGATCTATCAGGCCTGCCTGTTGCGGTTCCGGCCGATCATGATGACCACCTTCGCCGCGCTCTTCGGCGGCTTACCCCTTGCGCTCGGCAACGGGGTCGGCGCTGAGCTACGCCGGCCGCTCGGCATCACCATCGTCGGCGGTCTGCTCGTTAGTCAGGTGCTGACACTTTATACTACGCCAGTCATCTACCTCTTCTTTGATCGACTGGCGGCGAAGTTCTCACGCTCGCGCGCAGCGGAACAAGGCACGGATGGTCTTCCTGAGGCTGCGCCGGCATGAACTCAGTTTCGTCAAACGCCAGTCCAGTCCGCCAGTCGGACGGACTCGTCCGCGGCGAGCTCGGACCAGCAGCGGGGAAGGAATTTCCGCGCCATTCATTCGGCGACCGATTGCGACGGTATTGCTTACAGCCGCAGTCGCGCTGGCGGGAATCGTGGCGTTCCTGCAACTGCCGACGGCGCCTTTGCCTCAAGTGGATTTTCCAACGATTAGCGTCTCGGCGACGCTGCCGGGCGCGAGTCCGGATATCATGGCAAGCGCGGTGGCCGCCCCGTTGGAGCGGCAGTTCGCACACATGGCGGGCCTCACCGAAATGACGTCGGCAAGTTATCTCGGTTTCACGAGCATCACGCTGCAGTTCGACCTTAGTCGTAACATCGACGGCGCGGCGCGCGATGTACAGGCGGCGATTAATGCCGCCCGCGCGAACCTTCCGTCAAACCTTCCGCAAAATCCCACCTGGAGAAAAGTTAATCCTGCCGATGCGCCGGTCCTGATCGTTGCGCTCACGTCTGACATCTATAGCCGCGGTCAGCTCTACGACGCGGCCTCCACCATTATGCAGCAACGGTTGCTTCAGATTGAAGGTGTTGGGCAGGTGAACATCGGCGGCGGCGCGTTACCCGGCGTGCGCGTGGAGATCAATCCAACGCAACTGAACAACACCGGCCTCAGTCTTGAAGACGTGCGCGCGATGTTAGGCCAACAAAACGCTAACACGCCCAAGGGCCAGCTCTCGGACCAACGAACAACCGCAGACATCCTGGCTAACGACCAGTTGTTCAAAGCAAAGGAATACGCGCCGCTGATTGTCGCATACCGCAACGGCGCGCCGGTCAGGTTGTCCGACGTCGCGGCCGTGCGCGATTCGGTCGAGAACATCCGTGCTGCCGGTTACCTGAACGGCAAGCCTGCCATCCCGGTGGTCATATTTCGTCAACCGGGCGCGAATATCATCAAAACTGTGAATCGAGTGAAAGCAGCGCTGCCGTCGCTCAAAGCGTCGATCCCTGGCGCGATCAACATGCAGATTGTGCTCGATCGGACGACGACGATTCGTGCCTCGGTCTTTGAAGTCGAGCGCACGCTCGTGATCGCGATCATGCTTGTCGTCCTTGTTGTGTTTCTTTTTCTGCGAAACGGACGCGCGACACTGATACCGGCGGTGGTGGTGCCAACATCGCTCATCGGCACCTTCGGTGTGATGTATCTGTGCGGCTACAGCCTCGACAATCTTTCGCTGATGGCGTTAACCATTTCGACCGGGTTCGTGGTGGATGACGCGATCGTCGTCATCGAAAACGTGTCGCGCCATCTCGAGCAGGGAATGCGGCCAACGGAAGCTGCGCTCAAAGGCGCGCGTGAAGTCGGGTTCACTGTCCTTTCGATCAGCCTTTCATTGGTTGCTGTGTTTACACCGATCCTGCTTATGGGTGGCATCGTCGGTCGATTGTTCCGTGAGTTCGCGGTAGTTCTCTCGACTGCCATTCTCGTTTCGTTAGTCATTTCGTTGACGACCACGCCGATGATGTGCGCGCGTTTACTTCGGTCCGGCTCCGCCAGGGCGACGGCGGGCCAGCAAGGTAAACAACGCGGCCGATTCGGTCAGGTAAGTGAAAATGTCTTCGGGTGGGTTTCGGATTGCTACAAAAGGAGCCTGCAAATTGTGCTCCGGCATCCGGCGATCACGCTCGGTGTGTTGGTCGCCACCATCGCCGCGACTCTGTGGCTTTTCGTCGTTGTGCCGAAAGGATTTTTTCCGGAACAGGATAACGGCACCATTTTCGGCGGGATGCAAGGCCCGCAGGACTCATCCTTCCAGGCGATGCAAGCGGCGGCACTGCGCGTGAGCGAGACAATCAAGAATGATCCCGCAGTCGCGGCGGTCGTGAGCTTCGTCGGCGGCAGCGGCCCCGGTACCGCTGCGACGAACAGCGGGTTTGTTTACGTGGCGCTGAAGCCGCTGGAGGAACGAAAAATCAGCTCAAGCCAGGTCATCAATCGCTTACGACCGAAACTCGCCGCTGTTCCTGGCGCGATGACATTTCTCCAAGCCGGACAGGACTTGCGCATTGGCGGCCGACAGAGCAATGCGCAGTATCAATATACGATTCAAAGCGAGAATCTGAGTGACCTCGTAAAATGGGGACCGATCATGCTCGCCGAAATGCGGAAGCTACATGGTTTCACCGACGTGAACAGCGACCAACTGAATGCCGGACTGCAAGCCTGGCTTACCTATGACCGCGCGACTGCGGCGCGCCTGGGCATCTCTGCGCAACTGATCGATGACACACTTTACGATGCGTTCGGACAGCGGCAGGTGTCGACGATGTTTACTTCGCTCAATCAATACCATGTGGTGATGGAAGTTGATCCGCAGTTCTGGCAAAACCCGAAAGGCTTGGATATGATTTATGTTCGGCCGACACACGGAGCTATTGTTTCGTCGCCGGGGTCACTTGCGACGAGCTCACTGGCGAGTTCTCAGCCCACGCCTGTACCGACACCCTTCAGTTCTCAGGTGGCATCTGCCTCGACGACGGGTGGTACCTCGGCCAGCACAATTTCAACTCCTCAGCTTGTTCCCGCGCCAGTGGCGCCTACTCCACCTCCAGTTGCCAGTCCGCAACCTACGGATGGACCGATCGCAGTCCCTACGCCGGCGTTTCCGTTTGCCATCTCTCAGGCTAGCTCGACGCCGAACGCGGTTGCATCGATAGCCACTGCTACACCGTCGACGACGCTTGGCAGTTCCTCGCCGGCAGCTTCATTCGCTGCTGTTGCTACAGCTGGGAGCACACCTGCTACCCTGCAACTCATTCCCACACCAACGCCGTTTGCTACACCGACGACCGCCGTTGCCAGTTCCACTCCTGCATCGAACGCTATTGCTTCATCGTCCGGCGCAGGTGCCAGTCCTTCACCTAGTCCTTCGCCAACGCCTGTTGTGCCGTTGAGCGCGGTTGCCAGCTTCCAGCCGACTACCGCGCCAATCGCAGTGAATCATCAAGGCCAATTCCCATCAGTTACCATCTCCTTTAACCTAGGTGGAGGCATGGCATTGAGCGACGCAGTGACAGCCATTCAACGGATGCAACAACAGATCGGCTTGCCGGGCGCGATTCATGGGAATTTTTCAGGAACGGCGCAGGCATTCCAGGCATCGCTTGCGAGCGAGCCGTTTCTCATTCTCGCGGCGCTTGTGGCCGTTTACATCGTGCTTGGGATTCTTTACGAGAGCTACATTCATCCGATCACCATCTTATCAACGCTGCCGTCCGCCGGTGTGGGCGCGCTGTTAGCTCTAATGCTATTCCGCACAGATCTCAGCGTGATCGCAATGATCGGGCTCCTGCTGCTTATCGGAATCGTAAAGAAGAACGCGATTCTGATGGTGGATTTCGCACTCGAGGCCGAACGCGCGCAAGGCATGCGGCCGCGCGAAGCTATTTATCAAGCGTGCCTCCTGCGTTTCCGCCCAATCCTGATGACCACAGTGGCTGCACTCTTCGGGGCGTTGCCCCTCGTTCTTTCGACCGGTGTCGGCTCCGAGCTGCGCCGGCCACTCGGCATAACAATCGTCGGCGGCCTCATCTTTAGTCAGGCGCTCACACTCTACACCACACCGGTGGTTTACCTCTATTTCGACCGCCTTCGCGAATGGTGGGCAAGCCGGAAACAGCAGACCCTTGTTTCGCCGCACGCAACTCTTGGTGTTCCCGACGCCATTTGAAAAGGACGTCGCGCGAGCGAGTGGCGCACATTCGACCCCAGACACTACCTGGTTCGCCAGGCTATCCCAAAAGGGGGATAGGCAGCTGCTTCACTCGCCTGAGTGACAAATCCAACCATCGAGCCATGGCTGCGCATCGCGCCGAGTAGGAACGTGAAGCATGAAAATATCAAGTAACACTTTAGCAGACCAACTCTTGTGGTGATTGCTTGCACACTACCCGCACGGAGCGAAGCCGTTTAAAATCGAATGAAAACAACGTTATTTACGATCACCTTAATTATGGGAGTGGTGTCCTTGTGCCACGAAAGCGCAGCAGCTACTCCGAAGCATCGCTTATCGCACGGCACGGTGTTCACGTACCGGCATCATGCAATCGAAACCCATGCGCCACTCATTGAACTGAAACCTCAAGTCACGGGTGCCATCCCACGTATTGTTCGCGGTGGCGATCCGCTGCAGATGCTTAATCCATTCGCGCCAGCAAAATATGGGACCGCGGAAGAAAACACTGTCCTTGATCCAGATGTTCCCGGACGAGGAGATGGTATTAAGCTCTTCAGCGTTAGGTTCTAGCGCAGCTCATCAGCGCTGAAACCTTCGCTTGCCTAATCTGCGATATGGATGTAACCCGCGACCGCGGGTTCTGTCTTTAAAAAAGAAGCTTCGAGTTGGGAGGGTGGCGCAATATCGGGAGGATATGGAACGCAACGATGTCCTTGTAGGAGTAGAGGCGGTGCGTGGACATGCAGTGTCTCCAGTCGAGCCGCGACGCCGCAGGTTGCTAGCTCGTTTCCTTTCCGCGCTCGGGCCGGGTCTCATCACAGGTGCTGCGGATGACGATCCCTCGGCCATCGCGACTTACTCCGCCGCTGGCGCACTACTCGGCACGACCCAGCTTTGGATTGCGTTAGTCACATGGCCACTCATGGCCGCGGTGCAGATGACTTGCGCCCGGGTTGCGATGGCGACCGGTAAAGGGCTCGCCGGCGCGCTTCGCAAGAAACTTCCGAGGTCTGCCGTGATGGCCGCTGCCTTCGCGCTTTTCATCGCCAACACCTTCAACATCGCCGCAGACCTGGCCGGTATGGCTGACGCAGCCGAAATGATGTCAGGCATCAACTCGCATTACTTTGTTATTATATTCGGAATCGGGCTGACGGCCGGCCCGATTTTGTTTCACTATGAGCCGATCGCCGTTCCGTTGAAATGGCTGACGCTCTCACTCTGTGCCTATATCGTTACTGCGTTCATTGTTCGTCCGGATTGGTCGGCCGTGGTCCATGCTACGTTTGTCCCATCGCTGCCCACCACCCGAGAGGGATGGGCAATGCTGGTCGGTGTGCTGGGAACAACAATCAGCCCTTACCTGTTTTTCTGGCAGGCATCACAGGAAGTCGAAGAGGCGAACTCAGCGAAACGCAAACGCGCCCCGGCGGTTGCTATGCGAGCACGCGTCTTGACCCGGAGATTGGACGTCGGCGTCGGCACGTTCTTTTCCAATGTCGGGATGTATTTCATAATCCTGACTACCGCGCTGACGCTGCACCGAGACGGGATTACTCATATTGAAACTTCACAGGGCGCCGCAGAGGCATTACGTCCGTTGGCAGGGAATCTTGCCGCGCTGCTTTTCACTCTTGGGATCATCGGTGCCGGCTTTCTCGCTATCCCTATCATGTCGGCTTCGGCGGCTTATGCGGCTGGCGAGATTTTCGGCTGGCGCGTTGGGATAAATAAGAGTTTTAGGACTGCGCGGGCTTTTTACGCCATCATCATCGTGTCTACGCTGGTCGGAATCGCGATCGACTTTGCGAACATCAACGCGATCAAAGCTCTTTTTTGGTCCGCTGTGCTCAACGGCCTGCTCGCACCGTTTTTGCTGGTTGCCATTCTTATCGTGGCGACCGACCGCAAGCTCATGCGGAACCACCCGGCTCCATTGGTCGCGACAGTGCTGGTTGCCATTGCCACCTGCGCGATGATTGGTGCAGCGCTCGGTATGTTTCTGCTTTGACGGTGTGCGCAAGAAGAAGCTCTCAAGCTTCTTGTCCCAGAAACCGACGCTCAGACGAATCGATGCGTAGTAGGGTTAGGGTCCGCCCGCGCAGATGGCATCTCCCTAAAGAGGGAAAGCTAATGAGCCCAGAGGAGTTGGGAATAAATCCTTCGCCTGCGCATTGGCAGAGCTCGGCGCGGAGATAGTAGCGTTGACGAGTTAACTAAAGAACCCAAATCATGTGGATCATTCGCTTAGCTCTTAAAAGGCCTTACACGTTCGTGGTAGCGGCGTTGCTGCTACTACTGATGTCGCCGCTCGTTGTGACTCGAACGCCAACCGACATTCTGCCAGCGATCAATATTCCGGTCGTCAGCGTTGTTTGGAGCTACACCGGCTTGACCGCTACCGATCTCGAGCAGCGAATGGTCTACACCGAGGAGCGAGCGCTCACCACGACCGTCAACAACATCGAGCATATCGAGTCAAATTCTTATGACGGTGTCGCCGTAATTAAAATTTTCTTTCAGCCGGGCGTCACCATTTCACAGGCCGTCGCCCAGGTAACAGCTATCTCGCAGACAATCCTGAGACAGCTTCCACCGGGGACGACCCCGCCTTTGATCCTCCAGTACAACGCCTCGAGCGTTCCGGTTCTGCAATATGGTGTCGGTGGTGAAGGGCTCAACGAACAACAAGCGTTCGACATTGCGCATCAATCAGCTCCGTGTTGGGTTGATCACCGTGCCTGGTGTCGGCATTCCGTATCCTTTTGGCGGCAGGCAACGCCAGGTCCAGGTAGATCTCGATTTGCGGAAGCTTCAGGAGAAGAACCTCAGTCAAATGGATGTTCTGAACGCGTTTAACTCACAGGCGCTGGTCTTTCCCAGCGGCACCGTGAAGTTAGGGATGAAACAATATCCGATCGACATCAATACGTTTCCGCTCCGAATCGACACGCTCAACGATCTTCCCATCAAGACCGAGAACGGCGCATTGATCCGGCTGGCCGATGTGGGGCAGGTGCGGGACGGCTCCGATCCGCAACAGAACGTGGTCCGGCTGGACGGCGTGCGCAGCGTGCTAATGAGCATACTTAAGACTGGCAATGCTTCGACGATTGCCATCGTCGATGGAGTTAAGCAGATGATGCCTAACCTGTTACAGACAGTCAGCAGCAACGTGCGAGTGAAGGAGTTTGGCGACCAATCACTCTTTGTCCGGGCAGCTATCAGTGGAGTAGTCAGAGAAGGCGTGATCGCCGCTTGCTTGACCGCTTTGATGATCCTGTTGTTCCTGGGCTCATGGAGAAGCACGCTCATCGTTGCAGTATCGATTCCACTTTCGGTGCTTGCCTCCCTCGCCGCTTTAAGTGCGTTGGGAGAGACCATCAATCTCATGACACTTGGTGGCCTTGCGCTGGCTGTGGGTATTCTTGTCGATGACGCGACAGTGACAATCGAGAACATCGAGCGCCATAGCCAGGCGGGAGAAGAGCTGGAGCCCGCGATCATGGTCGGCGCAGGCGAGATCGCACTGCCTGCGCTCGTGTCCAGTCTTTGCATCTGTATCGTTTTTATCCCGATGTTCTTTCTCTCGGGCGTCGCTCGCTTCCTTTTCGTGCCGTTTGCGGAGGCAGTTGTGTTCGCGGTTTTGGCTTCCTACATCTTATCTAGAACCCTCGTTCCGACGCTGGTGATGTGGTTTGAGCGAAACCACGAAAAACTTCACAAGACTCAACGCGCCGTATTCTTGCTTCGACCATTGATAGCTCTACAGCGAGGATTTGAACGTATGTTTGACCGATTCCGCACGGCCTATCGCAACTTGTTAGGCACAGTCCTTAATCATCGCGGCATTTTCGCGGTAGTTTTTCTTAGCTTTGCTGCCGGCTCATGGCTGCTCCTTCCGTTTCTCGGCCAGGACTTCTTCCCGTCGGTGGACGCCGGCATCTTTCGGCTCCACGTGCGCGCGGCCACGGGGACTCGCATTGAAGAAACGGCTAAACTCGTGGACGAAGTCGAAAAAGCAATCAGAAAACAGATCCCTGCCAATGAGCTTCAGGGCATCATCGACAACATCGGTCTTCCGATCTCGGGCATAAATCTCTCATACAACGACAGCGGCGTGAGCGGGCCTGCCGATGGGGACATCACTGTCGCCTTGCAAAAAAACCACAAGCCTACACCAGAGTATGTAAGGCAACTGCGACTTGGCCTTCACCGACAGTTTCCAAGCGCGACCTTCTACTTTCTTCCGGCGGATATTACAACCGAGACGATTAACTTCGGATTACCTGCGCCGCTTGACATTCAAATTTCAGGCCGAGACCTGACGGCCGATCAAAAAGTGGCGCACGACCTGGCCGATAAGATTGGTCAGGTCCACGGCGCGGTCGATGTTCGGATTCAGCAACCGGATGACTATCAGCGGTTCATGTTTTCCGTAGACCGTACGAGAGCTTCAGGCATGGGTTTGACCGAGCAACAGGTGGCTTCCTCAGTCCTGCTAAGCCTAAGCGGCAGCGAACAGGTGCAGCCGGTGTACTGGCTCGATAGGAGCAACGGCGTTGAGTACCTGGTGAATATTCGCACGCCGGAGTACCGACTGGAATCGCTGTCACAATTGCAGTCGCTGCCGATAACTGCCCCGACGACACCTGGCATGGCCAATGGCCAGGTGCTTACCAACGTTGCCTCAGTTTCACGCACCAGCAGCCAGCCGATTTACTCGCACTACAATGTCATGCCGGTCGTCGATATTTATGGCGGCGTCGCCAATCGCGATCTCGGCAGTGTCTTGCGGGATATCAAGCCGATCATCGCTGCGGCACAAAAGAATTTGCCTCGCGGAGTTTTTATCACCACCCGCGGCCAAGCTTTAACTATGAGCTCCAGCTTTACCGGCTTGGCACTGGGTCTGGTCATGTCGATCGCTCTCATCTACATGCTCCTTGTTGTCAATTTCCAGAGCTGGCTCGATCCGTTCATCATCTTAACAGCTCTGAGTGGCGCGCTCGCCGGAGTAATCTGGGGTCTGCACATAACAAGCACCACCTTAAGCGTGCCCGCATTAATGGGCGCGATCATGTGTATGGGTGTAGCGACGGCTAACTCAGTGCTTGTTGTCACCTTTGCCCGACAACGTCTCGCCGAAGGCATGGACTCGGTCCGCGCGGCATGGGAGGCGGGCAGCACACGATTGCGGCCGGTTCTGATGACAGCGCTGGCGATGATCATCGGGATGCTGCCGATGTCTCTGGGCCTCGGAGAAGGTGGCGAGCAAAACGCTCCCCTGGGCCGTGGCGTAATTGGCGGCCTGGTGGTCGCGACATTTACCACGCTGCTGTTTGTGCCCGTAGTGTTCAGCTTTTTCCACCGCTCATCCGGCAAACCTTCTGAAGTGAAACCCCAAAGTCCGTCGCAAGGCTTGGCTGCCGCCGATTCTACAGCTTCGCCTCAAACATGATTATGAATACAGCAGCACACTCAACAAATGACCCTAAAGCAGCAGCCCAAACATCTCGGGCTGACGATCTCGTAAACCCGGCTGGAGCTTACTCTTCAAGCGGAAGCCAATCTCTGCCTTCCTCCGATTCCGCGGCGCCAAGCGCAACCACTGCGACGAACAGTGCACTGATGGATCAACAGCGCCAAGTCGAAGCCTCCCCGAACAAGTCATTATTTCGGCGGCGTCGCTACCTTGTTCCGGCCGGTGGAATGCTGTTGGTCATCGCATTATTAGGGGGCTTTGCGCCTCGCCTGTCAAAGAGCAAAGTAGCGGCGGCCGACACACAGCAGCTCGCGGTACCAACAGTCAGTATCGTTTCACCAACTGTTGGATCGCCGCCAGCGGGACTCATGTTGCCGGCTGAGGTTCGGCCGTGGCAGGAAGCCAGTATCTTTTCGCGAGTTAATGGCTATCTCAAAACCTGGTATGTAGATATAGGAGCCTTTGTTAAACAAGGTCAGTTGCTGGCAGAGGTGGACACGCCAGATCTCGACCATCAAATGGAACAGGCCAGCAATCAGGCTGTGCAGGCGACGTCGAGCGCCGCTATAGCCAAGATCACGAACGAGAAATGGCAGAAGTTGTGGAAGGAAGGTGTGGTGTCGGAGCTGGACGCTGACAACACAGCGGCGAATCAAAATACTACAGCGGCGAATCAGCATGCCTTTGAGGAGAACCTCAGGGTTTTGCAACAAGAAGTCGCCTTTAAGCGCATCACAGCGCCGTTTCCTGGCGTAATCACAAACCGGCGACACTAACGTGGGCGACCTGATCGTCGCGAACAATGTTAGCAACGAGATATTCCATATCCAACAGATCGATCCTCTGCGTATTTACTTCTGGCTCCCACAAGGAAACTCCGCTGACGTTAAAGGTGGCCAGTCTATTGACGTTGTCTTTCCAGCGCCAGTGAACAGGACCATGCAAGCGATGGTAGCGACCACTTCCAACGCTATCGCACCCAACTCAAGGACACTGCTCGTCGAGCTGCACATGGCCAATCCGAACAATGAAATTCAGGCCGGTAGCTACGCCGAAGTACGATTGCAGCCGTCCATTCTTGGCAAAATTCTCACTGTTTCTGACACAGCTTTGCTGTTCCGCGCCCAGGGTTTACAGGTCGGCGTTCTCAAGCCTGATAACACGGTCGAATTGCGCGACATCAAAGTCGGCCGCGATTTCGGGACCAGTATCGAGGTCACAAGCGGTGTCACTCCATCCGACAAGATAGTCAACAACCCGCCTGACTCCTCGTTAGCGGAGAAGTCGTTCGTGTCGCGGCGGCGCCGGCTGCTTCGCCAAGTCCTGCGATGGCGAAGAAATAATATTTGAATCCATGGGTTATGCTCAAGGACGCGGGCCCCACCGAAAAATTTGGTAATAGTTTGCAGTCACCGATTCCGGCAGTGAGCGTTGTGGAAAAGAATCTCGCTGCGGCTGTTGCCCTCGGCTTTGGAAATGAAAACGCCTCCGCGTTGATCAGGGCGCTTGAAAAAGAAGCAGGTGTCGAAGTGAAAGCGTGTCGCGCCAGGCGATCAGCAGAGACGGAACAAAACCATTGAAGGGCACAACAGCTTAATTAACCCAACTGAAAAAATTGCTTCTTTCAACAGAAGGGCGCAGCGTACACTGCGTTCTTAAGTGAAACCCGTTTCAATCCTTGGTGCAATCATAGCAGGGATCGCCACGCTAATTGCCGCCTGTGAGCGGTCGGCGGAAAGAGTGAGCCCGAAACGACCGCCAAATTCGGAAGCGGGTCCCTTAGCTCAGCCCAAGTCGCTTCAACAAGTTGGCGTGCCAGTGGAGTTGACTCGAGATGCAATTCCCGCGGACAATCTCCAGAGTCCTGAGAAAATCTCCCTCGGCCAGAGACTTTTCTTCGAACGCCGTCTGTCGGTTGACGGCACTGTCTCGTGCAGCACATGCCATGACCCGCAACTCGCATTCACCGACAGGAAGCCCCTGTCCGTCGGTATCAAAGGCCGCGTCGGCCAACGCAATGCACCGACCATTCTGAATGCCCTCTACAATAAGACGCAATTCTGGGACGGCCGGGTGAACACGCTCGAGGAGCAGGCAGCGAACCCGATTGTCAATGCCTTTGAGATGGGTCACCCAAACCTGGACGCGGCTTTGGCACAGATCGCGAGCGTCGAGGAATACCAACAGGCATTCCAGCGAGTATTTGGCCGCGCCGCCAACGGTCCCGACCTCCTGCGAGCCATCGCGTCTTACGAACGCGCACAATTGTCTTTTGATTCTCCGTTTGATCACTTCATGGCCGGCGAGAACAATGCGATTGACGCTTCCGCCAAACGCGGCTGGGAACTCTTCAACACTCAGGCCCGCTGCAATAAATGTCATGCGTTGACGGATACCCAACGGGACATCACGGTATTCACGGACAACGATTTTCACAACATCGGCATCGGCATTATCCGACACAACGTCGTCGCGCTGGCACGCCAGGCCGAGCAACTCATCAAGTCGGGCGATACAGCGGCGATCGATCGCGCCGCCATTCAGACCGACATGTCGGCGCTGGGCCGCTTTCTCATCACCAAGAAGGATAAGGACATTGCCTCCTTCAAGACGCCGGACATCAGAAATGCACTGGTGACCGGGCCTTACTTTCACGACGGTTCGCAAGCGACGCTTTGGGACGTGATCGACCACTACAACAAAGGCGACGGCTTGCAGAATCCGTATCTCGACGAAGACATCCAGCCGCTTGCCCTGACTGAGACTGATATCGACGATCTCGTTGCTTTCATGGCGTCGCTAACGAGCGCGATCTACAAGGAAGAAGGCGCGGCGGAGCTGTCGCGCCAGCGCGCACTCTCCCGGACAACTCGGCCCCAGCGCGACACAGCTCGGGCGTTCGGACCGAAACCAACGCAGCCCGAGCCACCGAAGTAAGCCTTAGGCGGACCAATCAAACTCTCAACGGGCAGTAGGCCGTACGTGAACAGCGTAACTAAAGTGATTGAGCATGAAAAACACCATTTGTATCTGTAAAAACACGCGGCAGACTAACATCAGCACCACAATGCCACTCTGTCGCCGCGTCGGATGCTTGCTACTTGGGCGGCCGCACTAGCTGGTATTTTCATCCTACAAAATATGAAAGCAGCTACTTCATCGGACGACATTGGTGACAAGACTCCACATGTGAACTTCAGCCTGGACGGCAAGTCGGCCCTCGTTACTGGCGCGGCGCGCGGCATTGGCCAGGCCATCTGCGCAGCCCTCGCTGCCGCGGGCGCGGATGTAATGGGCCTCGACATCTGCGCGGTCGCCGCACCGAACCTGCTTTATCCGCCAGCGACAGAGAAACAGCTCGAAGAAACGGGAAGGATGGTCGAAGGAGCGAAGCGGCGTTGGATTCCTGTGAACGCGGACACTCGCGATGCAAATGCTATGCGAGCGGCGGTCGAGCGCGCGGTAAAAGAATTCGGTAAGCTCGACATTGTGGTCGCCAATGCTGGCATTCAAACCTACGGACCATTGGCCAGCACTTCCGAGGAAGATTGGAATAACGTGATCGACATTAACGTTAAGGGAACGGCTAACACTGTGCGGGCGGCGCTTCCGCACATGCTGTCTCGCAAGTATGGCCGCATTGTTATCCTTTCCTCTGGGCAGGGCCGGCATGGCTTCAAGAATGGCTCTGCCTATTCTACTTCGAAATGGGGTCTGATTGGCTTGATGAAATCCGTGGCCTGGGAGGTGGGCAAAGATGGGATCACAGTGGACTGCGTCGAGCCTGGCTTGGTAGACACACCGCTAACGCGAAATCCTGGGCGCTGGCGCGAGTTAATTCGCACTGCAGGCAAAGAAGCGCCGGAGAACCCAACTGAGCAAGAGGCCATCGCGGCGAGCGCGCCTGGCTCGGTCATGGGCATACCTTGGATGCAACCCGACGAGGTCGCGCCCGCCGTCGTCTTTCTCTGCACCGACGCAGCTAATCGCCTGAGTGGTTCATGCCTTGACGCCGTGGCCGGAGAAAGCGCGAAGTGGACCGCCTAAGAGTCCCTTTGGCCTGTTTAGCTACAAGCTTTCATTCTCCGGAAATCATCCGGAACTTCTGCACTCGGCGGCCCCAGTCTGTTTCCGCCACAAAGATGTTGCCTTTGGAATCGACGGCCAGGGTATGACAATGCGTGAACGCGCCCGCTTGATGTCCCGGACCGCCGAAGCCGCCCAAGAGTTTACCAGTCACTCGATCGAGAATCTTTACTTGTTCATCTCCACCGTCGGCCACGTAGAGGAATTTCTGTTCGCGATCCGGTGAAAAGCCAATCCACCAAGTTGTTCCCCAGTTGTCGGGATACTGGCCACTGCCTCTCTTGATCCAGATGTTGCGCTTGAAGCCGCCCATTTTGTCGAAAACCTGGATACGGTCTGCTTGCCGATCGCAGACATATACCAGGCCATCGTTGCCCAATTTCACACTGTGGACGACTTGCATGAAAACACCGGGGGCGCCGGCTTCGGCTTCTGCGCTCGTTCCCTGTCGGCCCCATTGACGCAGGAATTTGCCGGCCCGATCAAATATCACGATACGGCTGTTTCCGTAGCCATCGGCGACATAGATATCGCCGTTGCCAGGATCAACAGCGATGTCGGAAGGCATAAAGAACTGGCTATGGCTGGAATTAAGTGCCCTTCCTTTCAGCGTGCCGTCCGAGGTATCGACCAAGCCGCGTTTACCGATCTGCAGTAGTAGCTTTCCCTCGTGGCTATACTTCTGAATGATTCCGTCGCCGTTACCCGCGGTCCAGAAGTTGTTCTCATGGTCGATAGAGCAGCCGTGGGTGATGTTAGGCACCACTTCCCAGTCGCCGAAGCTGCTCACCAGATTTCCGGCAGGATCGAATTCCAGGAACGGAGGCGCTTGTTTCGCTATTTCAGCTTCCTTGTCGGTGATATCACGGCGGTTCACGATGAAGACATGGTCCTGCGCATCGACACAAACGCCGCTCACCTGACCAAGCACCCAGTTGTTAGGCAGCGGCTTGGGCCATGCAGGATCTACCTCAAATCGAGGCGATTTCGTCTGGGCCGCGCATAGGGCGCCTACACCTATAAGCGCGCATGCGACGTAAAACCGGATGTTCATTGGTTGTGCGGATCGATGAGTGTGAGACCGCTCTCAGGATCGTGCTTCTTCTGCAGCGGAACCGGCTCCACGGTGACAAAGACCTCCAGTGTAGGGGACACAACCGCCTCAATGACGTGTCCGCCACTAGTCCTGCCGTCACGATGTCCTACCGTCATGTGTGTGTGTAGCGCAGGCTTGCCTTGATAAAGAGCGAAGTCTCCAATCATGGATAGCACTTCGACTTGCTCGTCGATCGGGATCTTTCGATACATTTTCTTTTGCAGATCAAACCACGCCAGGGTCGCTCTGCTCAGCGCTCCAATGGCAGTAAAGTGGCCACTCCTCACGTTATACTTTTCGGCGAATTCCATTAGACCGGAAAATGCTTCGTCGCCTTTGGCGAAAATCACCGCGTACTCTTTCGCATCACCGTCGCGGATCAATTGCACTTTCATCCCTGGAGCTTTGCCTTCTTCGATGGGATGTGATGGTGATATGTAAGTAGATAGCTCCTGTGGAGCTGCAGACTTTCGCGTCATAATGTAATCCCCGATGCGTCTTAGCCGGCTGGTTTGGTTCGAACAGGCCCATCACTGACTTGGACGCCGTTTTTCCAAACAGCTCGAATGGTTTGAGTGTTCTTGATGTCCTGTGACGGGTCTTTTTCCAGCACAATGAAGTTAGCCTTCTTACCCGCCTCGAGTGTGCCGTACTGGTCTGAAACGCGAAGCAATAGCGCGCCGTTCTTTGTCGCCACACTGATCGCCTGCAGAGGCGTGAACCCGGCTTGCACCATCAGCCCAAGTTCAACGTGTTCGGCAAAACCTTGCACGCGGATCGGAGTCGCGCCGGAATCGGTTCCCAGCGCCACGAGAATACCGCCGTCGTAAATCTTCTTCAGATTTCGCTTCGCAATTGGAAGCGCTCCCTCTTCCATCTTAGCTGCTTTGCTCTCGCGCGTTTTTGCTTTGTAATCGGGGCTGGTGATCATCTCGAACACGCCCGGATCCAATGCCGCGCGGAAGAACGGTTCGTTCACCCAGGCAGGCGAATCAGCATACGCGAAGGCAAAATCATCGAGAGACATGGTCGGGATGTAAGCCACATTGTGCTTCTTCATATCGGCAAGCAGCGCGTCATCCACTTCGCCGTCGCGAACGCTGTGCGCGAGCACATCGACGCCATCGGCGACCAACGAGCGCGCATCCTTCAAGTGATATAAGTGTGCGGCGACTCGCAACCGGTGCTTGTGAGCTTCGTCGATGATCGCCCCGTAGACTTCCGGCGATATCAACTTCGGGTATTGGCCATAGAAATCGTCCAGCCACAACTTATAGAAATCAGGTTTCATCGGCGCCTGAGCTGCAACCGCCTTTCGCGCTTCTTCCGCAGTGCCGGGCCGCAGAATATTAGTGAAACCCATTGCCGCGGGCGGTGCGCCATCCTTTGCGCCGAAGCCGTTGCCGGCGGAGTAGACATCTGCTCCCGGCAACTTGCCAGTTCGAGAGGCTTCACGGATTTCTGCGAACTTCGGCCCGTCGGTGCCCATCGATAGGACAGCACCGATTCCGTAGTCCTGATAGCGGAGAAGCTGATGGCGAAAGTTGTCCTCGGTTTGGTTCGCGACGCCGGAGGAAGTGCCTTTCACCATTCCCAGATGCCCGTGCGTGTTGATGATCAAGGGCATAATCGTCCGGCCCTGCATATCGAGAGCTTTGGCGCCGGACGGTGTGTCCGTTTGCTCGGGTGCAATCGACCGAATGCGATCGCCTTCGATAACTACTGTTCTGTGGGGCTGCGCTGCCGCACCGGTGCCATCTATCACGTTTACATTCTTTAGCACGGTGACATGCTGCGCATTGAGAGTCGTGGAAAAGGCCAGCATTACGAGAGCGGCCAGTGCTCCAACGATCATGGACAGCACTTTCGTCTCCACGAGCAAACTGTAACACTTCACGCGCGCACCGGCGACAGTTCGTTTGGCAGATTTGCAAATGTGATGGTTCATCTTTACGTCGCGGATGCTACTTGATGGAGGTCAAAGCATCCGACTGTTGACATTGAGCCCAGTTGGTAGTTGTCTGAAAACAGGGAGCCGCAATCAGTTTATATTGGTGGTGAAAAAAATCCCACGGATGCGCAATAGCGGCTTGTGGGTCGCGGAGCGAAATTTGGAGCCATGAAGGCGAGCTGCTGTGTCCATAGCCAGACCGGAGGCACGTTATGTGGATTGTTCGTCTAGCTCTCCGTCGCCCCTATACATTTGTCGTGGCGGCTCTGCTGCTGCTCTTGATGACGCCTTTTGTCATAACCAAGACGCCGACTGATATTTTTCCCGCTATCAATATCCCGGTGGTCAGTGTGATTTGGAGTTACACCGGTCTGCCGGCCGATCAGATCGCACAACGAATTGTTTACAGCGAGGAGCGAGCACTCACGACCACGGTAGATAATATCGAACACATTGAATCGACCTCCTATGACAGCTTCGGCGTAATCAAAGTTTTCTTTCAGCCGGGCACGAATCCCTCGACCGCAGTGGCTCAACTGACCGCCGTTTCCCAAACCATTTTGAGACAACTGCCACCAGGAACTACTCCGCCACTGATCATCCAATACAGCGCGTCCACCGTTTCCATTCTGCAGTTCGGAATTAGCAGTGCCAAGCTGTCCGAGCAGCAGGTTTTTGATATCGCCCTGAATCAGATTCGTGTCGGACTCATCAGCGTACCCGGCGTGAGCATTCCGTACCCATATGGCGGAAAGCAAAGGGTGGTTTCGGTCGATCTCGATCTGAAAGCGTTGGAGGCAAACAACCTTGTCGAATCAGATGTCGTCACTGCCATTAGCAATGGCTCTTTGACCTATCCGAGTGGCACGGCCAAGATCGGCGGGAAAGAAGTGCCGATTGATCTAAACGTTAACCCGCCGCGAATCGATCTGTTGAACAACCTGCCTATAAAAAGTGTCGGCGGGACCGTGATTCACATCAGCGATGTGGCGCAAGTGCGTGATGGTTATTTCCCGCAGGAAAATATCGTTCGCCAGGATGGTGTCCGCAGCACACTGCTCAGTATTTTCAAAAATGGCAGCGCGTCCACCCTTTCCGTCGCGGCGGGAGTGAAGGCGGCCATGGCCAACATTCTCAAGACCGTGACCAGCGATATCCAGGTAAAACAATTCGCCGATCAATCCGTGTTCGTAAAGGCGGCGGTCAGCGGGGTTGTTAGGGAAGGTGTCATCGCAGCGGCTTTGACCGCGCTGATGATCTTGCTCTTTCTCGGTTCATGGAGAAGCACACTCATCATTGCAGTGTCCATTCCGCTTTCGGTGTTGTCGTCTCTGGCAATCCTGAGTGTGCTCGGTGAGACGATCAACATCATGACCCTTGGCGGTCTGGCCCTCGCGGTTGGCATCCTGGTGGATGATGCCACTGTGACAATCGAAAACGTCGAGCGTCATCTGGCATCAGGTGAAAAACTTGAAGATGGAATTCTGAAAGGCGCCGGTGAAATCGCGTTGCCGGCAATGGTTTCGACTTTTTGCATCTGCATCGTCTTCGTCCCGATGTTTTCCCTGTCGGGGGTGGCGCGCTATCTTTTCGTCCCGCTGGCTGAGGCGGTCATGTTCGCCGTCATCTCCTCCTACGTGCTTTCGCGCACGCTAGTGCCAACGATGATTATGTGGTTCGAGCGGCGCCGGAACGAACGCGTCGCCGAAACGCACGTCCCGTTTTGGGTCCGGCCGTTGGTGGCTTTGCAGCAGAATTTTGAAAAGTCGTTCAACCGCCTTAGGGGAACTTATGCAAACTTGCTAGGGCGAATCCTGGAACACAGAGCGCCTTTCGCCGTTGGATTCTTGTCCTTTTGCGTTGCCTCATGGCTGCTCGTTCCTTTCCTGGGCCAGAATTTCTTTCCCTCGGTGGATGCCGGGACGTTTCGATTGCACGTGCGCGCCCCAACCGGCACGCGAATCGAGCAAACCGCCAAGCTGGTTGACGAAGTAGAAGCGGCCATTCGTCGTCAAATTCCCGCGAACGAGATTGAGGGTATCCTCGATAACATTGGACTTCCGGTTTCGGGCATCAACCTGAGTTACAACGACAGCGGAATTTCAGGGCCCGCTGACGCCGACATTCTGGTTTCACTGAAACCCAATCATAAGCCGACAGCGAATTACGTTCGCAACCTGCGTCTGAGTCTCAACCGCGAGTTTCCCGGGACAACCTTTTACTTCCTGCCGGCCGATATCGTCAGCCAAACACTTAACTTCGGACTTCCAGCGCCGCTGGACATTCAAGTGGTCGGACGAAATGAAACCGTCGACCAGCAGGTCGCGAATTCCATAGCACAAAAAATCCGCCAAGTCCGCGGGGCCGTTGATGTGAGGGTTCAACAGCCTAACGACTTGAAGCGATTTGAGTTCAACATCGATCGAACAAAGGCGATGGAGCTTGGGCTAAGCGAGAGAGATGTGGCCGGTTCAGTCCTGCTCGCGTTGAGTGGCAGCAGCCAGGTGACGCCGACCTACTGGCTTGATTACACTACCGGCGTTCAATATCTCGTTAATGTCAGGGTCCCGGAACGTCAGACGACTACGCTCTCCGAGCTAAAGTCGATGCCACTTAGTGCCTCTAAACCTGGAACTGGCAATGGTCAGATTCTCGATAATGTAACAGACGTAACACGGGTCACGAGCCAACCCATCTACACGCACTATAACGTTATCCCGGTAGTCGATGTTTACGGCGGAGTTGGAGGCAGAGATCTCGGCGGAGTGCTAAGTGACATTAGGCCTATCGTTGCGCAAGCCCAGAAGACCGCGCCGCAAGGCGTCAGCATTGTCCTGCGCGGACAAGCATCAACGATGAGTTCGAGCTTTCTAGGGTTGGGCATCGGAATGTTAGTGGCGATTGCGCTCATCTATCTGCTACTCGTAGTCAATTTCCAGAGCTGGCTCGACCCATTCATTATTTTAACGGCATTGACCGGTGCCCTCGCGGGCGTGATTTGGGGGCTGCATGTTACGAGCACGACGCTGAGCGTGCCCGCAATGATGGGCGCGATCATGTGCCTCGGCGTCGCCACTGCTAATTCTGTTCTGGTCGTCACTTTTGCGCGCACTCACCTTCAGGAAGGAATGGATTCGGTGAAAGCAGCGTGGGAAGCCGGAACAGGCCGCTTGCGCCCAGTGATCATGACAGCGACAGCGATGATCATCGGAATGTTACCAATGGCGCTTGGTCTTGGTGAAGGTGGCGAGCAGAACGCGCCGCTAGGGCGCGCGGTCATTGGCGGTCTCATGCTCGCAACCGTGGCGACGCTACTTTTTGTGCCTGTGGTATTCAGCCTGTTGCACCGCCAAGCAGCCGGCACTGCCAAGGCAGAACCGAAAGAAAATGTTCCATCAACGGCCCTTGAGGAGGCCGTTTCCGCAACCTAAACACATCCTTCTATATATGAGCGCAACTTCTCCTACCGACGGCGTTGGCTCCGACGAACATAAAACAGACTCGATCCGGGCTCGCCGAAGACATCGCTTTATCGTGATGTCGGGCGGAGCACTGCTTCTGCTGGTCGCATTGGTCGCTGGCTTTGTTCCGCAGTTCCGGCAGCGGCAAATAACCACGGCT
Organism: uncultured Verrucomicrobiae bacterium; assembly: GCA_963840135.1. Lineage (GTDB taxonomy): Bacteria > Verrucomicrobiota > Verrucomicrobiia > Chthoniobacterales > UBA10450 > Udaeobacter. The sequence goes on from CAWIXX010000015.1 coordinate 72,430, forward strand.
GATACCAAGGAGTTGGCGATTCCGACTGTAGCGGTGGTTTCACCAACCGTTACCACACCTCACAGTGGGCTTAACTTACCAGCTGAAGTCAAACCGTGGCAGGAAGCATCTATCTTCGCGCGAGTGAATGGATACCTAAAAGACTGGCTCGTGGATATCGGCGCGCACGTCCAGAAAGACCAGTTGCTCGCCGAGATCGACACACCTGACCTCGATCAGCAGCTCTCGCAAGCCCGCTCGCAGGCTGTGCTAGCGAAAAGAAATTTGGAACAGGCCAAAAGCACGAACACGAAATGGCAGGAGTTATACAAAGAAGGTGTCGTCTCCCAACTTGATGCCGAGAACACCGCCACCTCTCAGCGCACGAACAAGGCCAATACCGAAGCGTTTGCCGCCAATCTTCGTTTCCTCGAACAGGAAGTCGCCTTTAAACGTGTGACCGCACCCTTCGCCGGTATCATCACGGTCCGTAATGTGAACGTCGGCGACCTGATTACCGCGAACAATACGAACTTCGAGATGTTTCACATTCAACAAACAGATCCTCTGCGCGTTTATTTTCGTATCCCGCAGGAGGACGCAGCGAACATCGCGGTGGGACAAACCTTCAACGTTCAGGTCGGCGCGGAAAGCGCAAAAACGTATCCCGGAAAAGTGATCTCCACGTCGGGAGCCGTCTCCCCCGATTCCCGAACGATGCTTGTCGAGTTACAGGTGGAAAACGCGAAGAACGAGATTCTGCCTGGCAGCTACGCCACCGTCCGTGTGCCAGAGGTTGCTTTAGGAAAGCTGGTTACTTTACCTGATAACACACTCATATTTCGCAGCAAAAGTGTGAAAGTTAGCGTCGTGGACGCCAAGGGCGTCGTCCAACTCCGCGACGTCAAAGTCGGACGGGACTTTGGCGTCCAGTCAGAAATCCTGAGCGGCGTTTCTGAATCGGACAAAGTGATTGTTAACCCATCCGATTCTGTCACTACGGGAACAATAGTCCACGTCGCGTCATCAACAGCGCCCTCCCAAAGCCCTGCGCCGTCGCCATCGAAAGCAGTCAAAAAATAGCGGGTTTCGGGCATGAAGCCATGTGAGCTGCCAGTTAGAACGTCGTCGTAACGGAAGCTTACGGACAGATGCACAGCGGGAAGTGCGCTTCCGCGTTGTCCTCACCATCGACCGATAAACCTTTGGTCCGTGAACGAACAAGAACAGGAGAAAATTGGAATATGACGACTCCTGCAAATCAAAAGTCACCATCCAAACCGCCATCGTAACCGGCGCGCCTGGCGGAATCGGAAATCTCTCTCTACCTCCAAAGAGGGAGCCGACATCACCTCATAGGAGGTACAACAAAATCCTACTAACGCCCCTGAGTGGCGCCGATTACGGCGTCCGTAGGGTCAACGGCAATGAATTCTGGCAATGAATACTGGCGACATTCGACAGGAATCTCGGCAGTAACATGCTTCCTGGACCAGAAATCAACAAATCAAATAACAACAAATAACAAACCAAAATAACAACAAAGGAAAACCAAAACAATGAAATTAAGCATTATCGTGAAAAAGATCGGCATGTTAGTCGCCCTAGTTTTCGTCATGGGAGCCATTGCTCAATCGGTCCTGGCCCAGAACTTGGACACGCAGAACTTGGACAGGCAGAACTTGGTGTCATTCAGGGGAGCAATCGGTGATATTCCTGTAGCGAACGTGGCGGGTACCCCCAACCCTAACGGCAGCTTCCCTGACGTGATTCAGAACATTGTCCGCGGCGTCAACCCTGCCGGTCAAATCTGGGTGATCTCCGATTTCAGAGCGGACGTGAAGGTCGACGGGCGTATCCGCGTTGACGGCCGGGGCCTGCTGCTGGGCGGAGGCAATACCATTGGCACGAACGGCAACGCCAGCGTGTTCGCGACGCTGATTTGTGAAGACACGCCGCCCTTCACCCAATTCAGTACGAACATTACGGGTGTCCCGCTGGCGGCCGACGGCGACTTCCGGATTGACGATGTGCTGACGCCGGCGCCACCGGCCCAGTGCGGCAGCCCCGTGCTCCTTATCCGTGTGTCGCCCAGCGGAGCTTGGTTTGCTGCGGGGATTCCCAGGTGATAAACAGGCACGTGATAAGGAGGTATGATCATGTTTGTTAAACGATTGGCATTCGTGCTCCTGATTGTTGCAGTGCTCTGCAGCCTCGTTGGTACTGCTGTGGCTCAGTCCGAGCCACAGCAGTTCGTCGTCGTCTACGTGGAGTTCAAACCCGCGAACGCGAGGGCTGGAGACGATGTGCTCCAACAACTGGACGCGCACGCCGAGGACAGTGCCGGTGTTATCCGCTTCGATGTGCTCCGGCAGATCGATCGCCCGAACTTCTTCGCTCTGTTCGAGGTCTGGAGCAACGCGCAGACCTTCGAGGACTTCCAGAACTCGTCCGAGACCCAGGCCATCCTGGCCCAGCTAACGCCTCTGTTGGAGGCTCCGCTGGATCAACGGCCCGGTAATCTCCTCGCGGGCACCGTGAATCCTCGCAGTCGGCACGCGCAGGTGCGTCAGATCTTTGTGATCACGCACGTGGACGTCGACCCCCAGTTCGTCCCCCAAGCCCAACCGCTGCTTAATACGTTCGTGGCCGACAGCTTGAACGATCCCGGCGTCCAGACGTTCGCCCTGCTCAGCCAAACGCCGACCACGAACCACTTTCAGCTCGTCGAGACCTTCGAAGATCTGGAGGCATTCGACGACCACGTGAGCGCGCAGCATACGGTGGACTTTCGGACGGCTACAGCGCCGTTCTTGGGTGCGCCGTACGATGAGCGGCTTTATCAGTTCGTGAGGCGGTGAGGGCACATTTGGCGCGGATATTTGGAGTGATCGCAACTGGACCCTAGCACGCCGCAATTCAAGTCTCGCAGATAGGCGAGTTTTGACGGGGAGAAGTCGTCGGTGGCACTAAGCCGCCGACGACTCGCCGGCTTTAGCCAGAACACGTGGCGCTCACTCCCAAGCGGCGAACAAGTATCACCATGACTATGTCACTGTCACGTCAACAGTCTCGCGTGTATGAATCAACGGGAATGCCGCAAGCTAGGTCCAACGGCTGTTCTTCAATTTTTTGTGGTTAGTGGCATTTCAAAATCCACGCTGGCGTCGGTGCAGCGGGTTGGCTTCAGCGAATACCTTCTGATTCTGAATGATGAAGAGTCACGGCAGAATATCGCTCGTCACCGGCCCAGGAGAAAAAATGGCTATGACTAATTTCGTGTCGACACTTTGCCTCGTGCTGCTGTGCAGTGCGATCTTTATCGGCTCAAGCACACTAGCTGCAGCACAGGAGTCCGGCCTGGATGGAACCTACATCCTGGACGAAACCGACAGCGACAATGTGAATGAGGTAATCGAGGACGCGGTGGGGAAGCTGAACTTGCTGACGCGAGATATCGCTCGAGGGCGCCTCAAGAAACTGAACCCCGCTTATCGCCAGGTAGCCATTACTTCTTCTCCGAATGAAATCAGCGTCACAGTGGATAACCAGCCGCCGTTACGGACCCCGGCGAAAGGTGCAGCTGTCGCTTGGGTTGGTCCTGACGGAGAAAAGGTGAATGCTAGCATGCAGTTGGCAGGCCGGCGTTTGGAGCAGACATTCACGTCAGCAGACGGGCGTAGAGTTAATGATTACACTCTAAGCCCTGATGGGCGGACGCTGACCATGCAAGTGACAGAAACGAGCCCCCAACTGTCTCAAACTATCACGTACAAACAAGTTTACAGACGAGTCTCCTGAAAGAGGATGCCGCCGGATCTGCTGTCCGAGTAAGGACACCATCCGTGGTTTGTCATCCTCTTCGCCTCAATGATTTCTTACGTCTACATTCCCGGTCCGCGGGACGCTCCCATATAGTTCCGGGCTCCCAGGTCGTTCGGGGTGTAGTCCCTTGTCACTGTCGGGGCTGGATTGGTGGTTTGTGTTGCCGCGTTAGGTGATGCAGTTGTGGCGCATGCGGTAAGCAGGCTCAAGAGTGCAACAACGGCGAGGTTGATAGTGCTTTGTTTCAGCAGTGTAGTTTTGATTGTTTTCATAAGCTGAATTTACGCCGCGCGATCAGATCGCCGCGATCACGCGTGTGCTAGATTTTTCAGTGCCACTCGGGAGATGCTTGATACTCCCTCATTCGAAATAGCTGCAAACAGCAACGACGTAACCGGAGTCGGATAAATGTGCATTCACAATACTGGTCGTACCGATAGTAATAGTTGATCAAGGGGGTTGAGGAACATCTGCCAGCGCGCACCGGGTTTTGATCCAGAGATGGCTAGAAGGAACGCCTATTCTACTCAGTGAGTCTCCCTCAAAGGGGACAAGCCTGCTTCCCTCACCCGCAGCAGAAGAAAATCCCACGAGTGCGGACTGGCTGCCATAGGATTCCGGCTGAAAGGTGAATTATGAAAATATTAAATCACGTTTCAGGTAAACTAATCATGGTTGCCATAGCATGCAGCTTTGCTGCAAGCACACCCATTCAGGCGCGAGTGGCCAGATCGAACTCTGCCTCGGCTCGTTCTGAGGATGATGCTCGCTTGATTGTTTCCAGGGCAGCCAATTTTGGTACTTTCCAGTACCTCATCTTGTTCGTCGACGGTGTACCAGGTCGCGGATTTGGGGATCGGTCAGAGTTACGATGCGGTGTTGCCCCCCGGGCGGCATGTCTTGTCGGTAAGCACGACTCCGCAGGGCTATCGACGTACACCGCCGACTCAACGACGCGTTAACCTAGAACCCGGCGAGACCTACGCATTTACCGCGTTCTGGAAAAACTCTTACAGGGCTTACCTCTATAGGAACGGCAGCTCCAAGAGAGTCATCACACCGAGCTTCCCAGGCTAAGAGGAGAAAACCGATGAACTCTACGGATGATGACCCTTCCGGCTACCAAGGCGTAGGTTTCTAACACTCAGCATCGCTTCGGGCGCATCAGCATCGCTTTTGCTTTCTCGTAACTCTGCTGAGGGTGATCAGTTACCACCATCAAAACCGACTACGTACAATGACGGCACCGATCCAGTCGCTCTTGCTGTAATCGCCATCCCACTGGGCGAAACGCAGGAGTAACAGCTCTTCCGAACGAGGGAGTCGAGATCACTTCGCAAGTGGTCCCTAAAAATCTCACGTCTAACTGATAGCTGTGAGCTAACCACTGGCTATATGGTGGAAGCATGGCTACCTCGCGGTTTAACGACGGCTACAGGCGGCGCACGATTTCGCGTTCTGCGACGAGGGGGTATTCCCAATGGACTCGGACGTCTGAACTCGGCGACCCGTCTGGTTCACGAACCTCAGGACAAAAGAGAATTTTTGCGATCGTCTCGCCACCTATTCCAACTTCGGTTAATGGTAAGACGATACGACGCATTGTGATTTTCGACAATCATCCCGATAGCCTGCGCCTGGTCTTACAGTCCGGCGTAAATGTAGAGAGCGATGACGCTGTCTCGCGCCGGGAAAGGCGAACGTCCATTATTTGTGGGTTGATTTTGATCGCAATGCTCGTCGCAGCCCTGTTTTGGGCATTGTGTTCGTAGCAGGACGCTGGCGGACGAATATTTGTAGAAAATCTTTCTCGGAAAGATTCTTTTTTTCTCGCAAATTGTTTCGGACGGAAAGAATATAAGAGAATGGATAGCGAATCGGAGCGCTCAGCCGGTCGCGACCAGCCGAGCGGTGATGAAGCGGGACAGTCCTTCGGCAATCCTGAGACCCGCCGCCAGTTTCTCAAGCAGTTCACCGTCACGAGCGCGGCAATGGCCTTGGGGTCTCAACTCATTAGCAGTTCGTCGACAAATGCAGCCGAAAAAACTGCACCGATCAACGCGGAAGGTGCCGTAGACGTTCATTTAAAAGTTAACGGGAAGGATTATGCGCTCAAACTCGATCCGCGCACCACTCTTCTCGATTGCCTCCGTGAACACCTGCATCTGACCGGCTCAAAAAAGGGATGCGATCACGGCCAATGCGGCGCGTGCACGGTGCACATCAACGGCCGCCGTCAGCTTTCGTGTCTCTCTTTTGCCGCGCTGCACGAGGGCGATGAGATCACGACTATCGAAGGCATTGGTCAGCCGGAGAAAATGCATCCGATGCAGGCCGCGTTCGTAAAATGCGATGCTTATCAGTGCGGCTACTGCACTTCCGGGCAGATCATGTCGGCGGTGGCGCTTTTGAAAGAACCGTGCGGACCGGATGATGCGGAGGTGAAGGAATTCATGAGCGGCAACATCTGCCGTTGCGGCGCGTATCCGAACATCGTGGCCGCGATCCAGCGAGTGCGGCAAGGGGCTCAGGCAGGATGAAGACGTTTCAGCTCACGCGGCCCAAGGACAACGCGCAAGCAATCGCTGCGGCGGCGAAGTCCAAAACCGCCCAGCAGGGCGCAGAAATTCGATTTATCGCCGGCGGGACAACGCTGATCGATTTGATGAAGCTGAACGTCGAGACGCCGCAGAGCCTCGTCGACCTGAACCGGCTGCCGGTGGACAAAATCGAAACGACTCCCGATGGCGGCCTAACGATCGGTGCGGTCGTTCGCAACTCCGACCTGGCCTGGCACCCGCTGGTGCGCAAGAACTACGCTGTTCTTTCCGAAGCAATCCTGAGCGGCGCGACTGTGCAGATTCGAAACATGGCCACGACTGCCGGCAATCTGTTGCAGCGGACACGCTGCATGTACTTCCGGGACACGGCGATGCCGTGTAACAAGCGCGAGCCCGGGTCTGGTTGTGGGGCGATCAATGGCATGAATCGCGGGTTGGCCATTCTCGGGACCAGCGAACACTGCATCGCAACCAATCCGTCCGATATGAACGTGGCCATGGCCGCGCTGGAAGCGACCGTTCATGTACGCGGCGCACAAGGCGAGCGGAGCATTCCGATCGCCGACTTTCATCTTTTGCCCGGCAACACGCCACAACGCGAGACGGTGCTCGAGCCGGGTGACTTGATCACGCATGTCACCCTGCCACCACCCGCGCCCGGAAACCGCTCGCTTTATTTGAAACTGCGCGATCGCGCTTCGTATGAATTTGCGCTCGCGTCCGCGGCGGTGGTGATCACGGCAGCGAACGGAAAGATCGCCCGCGCGCGGATTGCGCTCGGTGGCGTAGGGACGAAGCCCTGGAGGTCGACCGAGGCCGAAGCTGAACTAACCGATCAGCCCGCCGACGAAGCGACTTTCCGGAAAGCAGCCGACGCCGCGTTGCGTGGCGCAAAGCCGCAAAGCCAAAACGCCTTCAAGGTCGAACTGGCCAAGCGCTGCCTCGTTCATGCTTTGAAACTCGCGACGCAGCCCGCCTAATCATGCCACAGGAAACTACAGCATCGCCGATCGGTCGCGACACTCCTCGCGTCGATGGTCCGTTAAAGGTGACCGGAACAGCGCAGTATGCCTCTGACTTCCACTTTCCCGGATTGTTGTACGGCGTTCCGGTCGAGGCCACGATTGCCAATGGGAAGATCACGAAGCTCGACACCGCCGCTGCCGAGAAAATGCCCGGCGTCCGCGCGATTCTTCATCGTCAAAACATCGGGAAGATTTTCCGTTCGACTCCCGGGCAAGGCATGAACGGTATCTGCATCGAACGACGGCCGCCGTTCGACGACGATGTCGTTCGCTACTACGGCCAATACGTCGCGCTCGCGGTGGCGGACACTTTCGAGAGCGCCAAAGCTGCGGCGGACGCAGTCACAGTTACCTACGCGAAAGAGAAACCGAACGTCGATTTCAAGCTCACGGCCGAGGATGATCCGAACGAAGTCATGACCAGCTATGGGCCGGCGAAGCGCTTACAAAGCGAGCGCGGCGATGCGGCCGGCGCCTTTGCGAGCGCGCCGGTCAAGCTCGACCAGACTTACGTCACGCCGGCCGAGACGCACGTTCCGATCGAGTTGCAGGGGACGACTGCAATGTGGGACGGCGACAAGCTGACGATCTATGAGGAATCCCAAGGCGTCTTCAACATGCGCGGCGTACTCGCCCAAATGTTCGGTTTGCCGAAAGAGAATGTGCGCGTTATCACCAAGTTTGTCGGCTCAGGTTTCGGTAGCAAACTTTGGCCGTGGACACATTGTCCGCTGGCGGTAGCGGCGGCGCGTCACGTAGGCAAACCTGTCAAGCTCGTGCTTAGCCGAAAGATGACGTTCCAGAGTGCCGGTCATCGCGCCCATACTCAGCAGCGCGTCCGACTCGGCGCGACACCGGAAGGCAAGCTTGTCTCGCTTGAGCAGGATTACGTCTGTCACCGCTCGATGCTCGAAGATTACCAGGAGAATTGCGGTGAAGCGACTGCCTTCCACTACAGCGTTCCTAACCTGCGCGTGCAATTCGGGTGGGCGCGGCGCAACATCGGCACGCCAAGCGATATGCGCGGCCCCGGCGCCGTCCCCGGCCTTTACGCTACCGAGTCAGCCATGAACGAGTTGGCCGACCAGCTCAAGATGGATCCGGTTCAGCTCCGCATCCTGAATGAGCCAAAGATCGATGAGAGTGAAGACCTTCCATTTTCATCGCGGCATTACCTCGAGTGTCTCCGGTTCGGCGCTGAGAAGTTCGGTTGGTCCAAGCGCAATCCCGAAGTCGGCTCGATGAAGCGCGACGGCCTCACGCTTGGCTGGGGCGTGGCCGGCGCTGCTTGGATCGCGACACGCGATTCCGCCGCGGCCAACGTCGAGCTGCGCGATGACGGGAGTGCCCGCGTCGCATGCGGCGCGCAGGATATCGGCACCGGCACCTACACAGTTCTCGCCTTGCTCACAGCGGACAAGACCGGCGTGCCGGTTGAGAAAGTGGAAGTGGTGCTTGGCGACACTGAGCTTCCGCTCGGACCGGTGTCGGGCGGTTCCTGGGCGACCGCATCGGTGGTACCCGCCGTCTTTGCAGCGGCCGACAACGCCATCAACTCGTTATTGCAGGTCGCCACAACGACGCCCGGATCGCCTTTCGAGAAACGAAAGCTGGATGACTTGGCGTTTCAAAACGGACGAGTCTTTGTCAAAGCTGATGGACTTGGCGGAGGCGTTCCGTTCGCGGACCTATTGAAACGTGCCAACCTTCGTCTCATCAGCGGTAGCGGCAGATCCGAAGGGATTTTCGGCAGCAAAGAGAAGCCGAAGTTCTCCATGCACTCATTCGGATGTCACTTCGTCGAAGTCACCTGGCAGCCTGAGATCGCGCGGCTGCGCGTGAATCGCGTTGTCACGGTGATCGACGGCGGCCGCATTATCAATCCACTCGCAGGCCGCAACCAAATCGAAGGCGCTGTCGTGATGGGCATAGGCATGGCGATGTTGGAGCACACGACGTACGACCCGCAAAACGGCGCGCCGATTAATTCAAACCTGGCCGACTACATGGTGGCAGTAAACGCCGACGTGCCCAAGCTCGAAGTGCATTTCCTCGATTATCCTGACCTTGAGCTCAACGCCGTAGGCGCGCGCGGCATCGGCGAGATCGGCCTGGCTGGCGTCGCGGCTGCGATCACCGCAGCGACCTTCCACGCGACCGGCGTGCGCGTGCGGGAGTTGCCAATTAAAATCGAGGACCTGCTGGCCTCTTCCATCCTGATCTAGAGATGAAAGACATTTACGATATTCTTCGCGAGTTCGAAAAGCGTCGTGGCCAATCATTCGCTTTGGCAACGCTGGTGCGTGCGGAAGGCTCGAGTTATCGGCGACCAGGCGCCCGGATGTTGATCTGCCAGGACGACTCCACAGTCGGCTCGCTTAGCGCCGGATGCATTGAAGAGGAAGTGGCGTTGTGTGCGCGGGAAGTTTTACGAAACGGTGTCTCCACGATAATCAGTTTTGACACGCGCCGGCGTTTCGGCTGCAACGGGAAGATCGACATCTTCATCGAGCGCATTTCGGAAAATTTTCTTGTTGATCTTGCCGAAAATTTAATCGCGCGGCGCAATTGTTTGGCGGTGACAATTTTTGAAGGAAAGAGAGTTGGCAGTTCAGTCGCAGGGTTCCAACACCATCGCGAGCGCGAGCACGCGTTAATTCAAGAAATTCATCCGCCGATTCGGCTTTTGGTTTTCGGGGAAGGCCCTGATAGCGCGGCGTTCCACCGGTTATCCGAATTGCTCGGCTGGAAGGCGATCGAGGTTGTCGATCAACATCAGTTGCCGATCGATGCCGATCGATGGACGGCCGCCATTGTGAAGTCGCACAATTACGGTCGCGATTTTACCGCCCTGCGAAAATTACTGTCGTTGAACCTGCGTTATGTCGGGTTGATCGGTCCGCGCAAACGGCGCGATCAATTGCTCAACGATCTACTCGATCTCGGGGTCACAATTAACGCGGGTTTCTTTTCTCCGGCCGGGCTCGATTTGCGCTCGGAAACACCCGAGGAAATCGCGCTGGCGGTTGTCGCGGAAATTCAGCGGGTCTTCGCCGGCGGTTCAGGCGAATCGTTGCGCGAAAGGAAGATGTCGATCCACCCGTTGGAGGAATCGCTTATTCCTAGCGAATGTTAACCGTCGGTGCGGTCATTTTAGCCGCCGGCGAGTCGGCGCGTTTCGGCCGTCCGAAACAATTGATTCAATTCCGTGGCAAAAGTTTGCTGCGACGCATTGTCGATGCAGCGGACGAAGCTGGTTGTTCCCCAATCGCAGCCGTGATCGGGAGTGACGCCAAGAAGATGGCGCCTGAGCTGGAGCGAACGGCCGCCGCTATTGTTGAAAATGAAAATTGGCGAAATGGAATCGGAACTTCGATTCGCGCCGGAATGCAAAATTTGCTCGAACAGGGGCGGGATTTGGATGCGGTTATATTACTCGTTTCCGATCAGCCACTGGTTGAAAAGGAATTGATTAAGCAACTCATTGCATGTTACGGCGAAACAGGAAAAACAATTATCGCTTCAAGCTATTCGGAAACGCTCGGCGTACCCGCCATTTTCGGCCGCGCTCATTTTAGGGACCTTCTTACCCTGCGCGACGATAGCGGTGCGAAGTCGATTATCCTGTCAAACCGCGAATGCGTTGTTGAATTTCCGTTTCCACAAGGCGAGATCGACATCGATACGTTGGCGGATTACGAAAGGTTGGTCGCGCAATCATGACATAGCAAAATGTCCGGTTCCGATCCGGGATTCTGTTTCGCCACGGAATCCTCCGCCCTCTTCGCGGGCGCCACGGCGGTTCTCGCGAAGATCGGTGTGACCGGCGTCGATTCGAATTTTGCCACGTCAATTCGCACGGCAGTGATCCTCCTCTTTTAATGGTGTCCTTTTTGCGATTCTCTTCGCAGCCCCTATTTCTTCGCGAAACATTAACGCGGCATCACTGGCTTGGTGGCTCTCTCGAAAGAGTGAGCGCGAAGCACCTCTGGGGCGTTGTTTGAAAATCTCACATATGCCCAGTAGCGGTCGATCCGCTCCAGCCAGTAAGTTGGAGGCGTGAACGAAACCAATGCGGTGCTCAACAGATATTTGCTGGAGATTGGACGAATGCCTCTTTTGACGCCCGACCAGGAGATCGAACACGCGCGGAGAGTCCAAAAGGGCGATGCGGTAGCGCGAGAACGCATGATCAACGCAAACCTCCGGCTCGTGGTGACCATCGCGCGCGATTACATTGGTCTCGGTCTGCCCCTACTTGATCTAATCTCGGAAGGAAACATTGGATTAATGCAAGCAATCGACCGATTCGACCCGGCAAAAGGTGCCAAGCTGAGCACCTATGCGGTTTGGTGGATCAAGCGGGCGATCAAAAGTGCACTTGCCAGCCAGAGCAAGACGATCCGACTGCCAGCAAAGACCATCGAGAAGATTACTAGGATGCGCCGCATTTCAGCGCAAATGGGCAACGAGCTCAGTCGCGAACCAACTGAGGACGAGCTCGGCGAAGAGCTGGGGATCGCTAGTGAAAAAGTGGCGCGACTGAAAAGCGTTGGCCTTCGGCCGGAATCGCTCGATGCGCCCGTTGGCGCCGATGAACTCACCGTGTTTGGCGAAAACATTCCAGATGAACAGACGCAAACTCCTTTCGAATCACTGCGCGAGAAGGATTTTTCCGACCAGATCAATCGGGTTCTCAAAAGCCTCAACACGCGTGAGGCGACGATCATTGTAGAGCGTTTCGGGTTAAATGGCACGACAGCAAAGCCGCTTGAACAGATTGCCGACATAATCGGGGTGACGCGCGAGCGCATTCGGCAGTTGGAACTAACCGCACTCGCAAAATTGCGTCATGCGTTTAGTAAACACCTCGATCCGCTGGAATCTGAAGTTTTCGCCGCAGTCTAGGTTTCGGCATCCAAGGAAAGACAATCTCTAACCGTCAACCTGTTTTGTGGCGTTCTAAATCCGTAGCTTATCCGGTAAAGCTCGGCTGATACCCTCGCAAACGCCGTCGTTAAGAATCACTTGCTCTGCCAATTGAGCTAACGGTGCAAGATTAAAAAAATTCCGGATTTCGAATTTCGAAACGTTGGACTAAATCGCAACCGGAAAATTCAGGCTTTCGTCGCTTAACGAAAAATTAGCCAGCAATATTACGTAGCCGAGTGGTGCTCAAAGAGCATTCTCTCAGTTGGCTTTACGTTGGAGACGCGCAGACTTTAGATTCCAACGAACGCGAGACTTTTGTCGGGAATCTTGTTTCAGTGTCGGCAGGTCGGGATCGAGAAAAGCAAGGGCGTGCGGCGGCTTGATTACTCGGACACCGGCAGCGCGTTGTTGCTCCACGATCTGGTCGCGGAGCGTCTGCATACGGGTCCAATGCACTTTAGGACGGAAATGATGCTCCGCGTGATAGCCGTTAAAAAACCAGGTCCAATTGTAAAGTTTCTCGTAACTGCTCACGCCCCAGGCAAGCGGTTCGTCCGGGTTGCCACCATAGTGGCGGTAGTAGCCGTTCAGGTAGGAAAGGCAATGGCCAAAGTACCAGAACGGAAGAAGGAAACAGATGTAACGCCAGTTAAGGACGCCGAGAATGACGAACGTGGAAACGAACAACGTTAACTCTGTGACTCCCCAGAAGGCGTCGCGCGGGTTTTTGCGTTTCAATTGCCGGTAAACCGTCTTTGGATCTTCACGGAAGAAGCTCAGGAAAGTGTACTTAAGCGGGTGTTCTGCCTCACCGTCATGTCCATGCTTGTAGATCGAAATCCAATCGACTGTCTCACCACGCTCGTCAGGGAGGTCAGCATTTCCCTTGTGGTGTTGCATATGAATGCATTCGTAAAACACCTGGCTAAAACCAACGGTGATTGATTCAAGAACGCTGAACAGGCGGTTGAGCAATGGCGATCGGAAGTAAGGATTATGAATGAAGTTGTGCGAGATGCCGTTAATATTCCATGAAATGCTCACCGAATAGACGAACCCAAGAACGAGCATGATCCAGAGCGGGACCCGCGGGAAGAGATAGAACATCCCGAAGAAATAGACGCAGTGAAAAATCGCAGCCAACACAGGAATCGCGTCCCAACGTGTGTGCGCAAAAATCCTCGAATCCGTTTGAGGCGATTCAATGACGACTGCGTTTGATTTCATGAGAAAGAATCTTAGGGGCGTAGTGTAGCTTAGCGAAGGCGGTGGGGCGTGACCAGCCAAAAAAAACTGGTCATTCTCAATCGGAGAGACACACGGCAACTAGATTGGCTTCGGGCAAGAGAGTTATGCCTGCGTATGGCGCACGTAATGCCTTTCGACGCCCTTTGGAAGCAAGCGTTTGCGGCCGCGTTGGCGGCGGCGTGCCAGGGTCGCGCGACCCCCTTTCGTCTTCATGCGCGCACGAAAACCATGCTGACGTTTGCGTGTTCGCTTGGATGGCTGGTAAGTGCGTTTCATAAAACCGAAAACAGACTCGGCGCGATTTAAGAGCGGCTAAAGTAAGGTCGAGCGCAACATTGTCAACGGCACCAAGCACATCAATAGTTAACGCCAGCAGCGTGTCAGGCTAATTTGATTGCCAGAATGGCGGATTTTTGGAATAAGCACTGCAAGCAATGGGTGAAAAAGAACATGTGGTGATTGAGCCGGCCACCGAGGCTGATCTAGACGAACTCTCGGAAATGCTCGGTGGATTATTCTCTCAGGAAGGCGATTTCCGTCCGGACAAGGAAAAACAACTTCGTGGTTTGCGCCTGATTTTCGAACAACCAAGCCGCGGGCGCGTGTTCGTATTGCGGCAGAACGGAGCGATCGTGGGAATGATCAATTTACTGTTTACCATCAGCACGGCTGAGGGCGGCTTCGTGATCCTGCTCGAAGATCTGGTGATCCACCAGCAATACCAAGGCAAGGGTTACGGTTCGAAGCTTCTCCAACATGCGATCGATTTTGCCAAACAGAAAAATTTCCTCCGCATTACGTTGCTGACTGACCGACCGGAAAATCTGGCGCAGGAATTTTTCCGCCACCACGATTTTGTTGAGTCTTCAATGATTCCAATGCGTCTTTGGATCACGCCACAGCAGAATACCGATCAGTGATGGGTGAGTGATTCCTGGCGCCCAGCAAGATTTTTGCCATTGATCCATGCACTGAGTTGGAGTGCGAGGCGTTTTTTGAATTCTGATCGGAACTGAATTTCATCCAGGGCCTTTGCTACTTGCGGAGCGCTCGCAGCCGGCAGATTGTTTTTTGCGTATGTCTTCAGCTCCTGGAGGCGCGAATCGTCCGAGAAAAAAGTGAACAGACTGGGCGCATACGTGTTAGCGCCCAGCGCATCGCTCTTTGCGAGGAGCGCTTTCATGCTGGCCCTGGCAAAATCCCACGCGATATCTGGATGACCACTTCCGCGAGCGACTCTCGAGACAAGAAAGACCGCGCGGCTCGTTGGCAACTCGTCTGTAAGCGCGATAGGAAGGGCCTTTTTGACCAATTTGGGGTCGATCGCACCGGCTAGCGCATCGTAATAGTTTTGTTTTTCTTCAATGCTCGTTGTCTTGAGGCCGAGCTGGTGAAGTTCATTCCATGTCGATTCGTCAGCATAACGTCCGACAACTGAAAAGACCGCCGGCCGAAGATCAGGAGCGAGCGATTTTGGATTTGCCAGATAAGCTTTAAAATGTTCGCGGCAATTCGCAACGATCTTCGGGTCGTTGAGGTTTCCGAGCGCCGTAATCAGGCTCGCCCGCAGATTTGCCGTGGCCGTTTGCTCGCCCGGTTTGGTTTCCCACCCAACCGCATCAAAAGTAGGACGCAAGAGTGACCGCGCATAGCGTTGAAATTCCTCCTGTTCAGAACTGCCACTTAAAAGCCGGTTAATAAAATCAAGCACGTGAATGATCTGTTCGCGCTCGGCCAGCTCGGTCGAAGCCGGCAGCTTTTCCACCAACTCAAAGTAAACAGCGATCGGGGCCCGGTTTGCCTGCGTCAGAGCCCAGGTGTCGCTCAGTAGATTGACACGATCCTCAACGCCCAAATACTTCAAAGCCCCGAGCAATAATTTCCAAGATGCCTCGTCGTATTCGACGCGGTAATTTCCAGCACCGTTTACGTTCAGCTTGAGCGCTCGATCAGCAGGAATGTTGTGGATGCTGGCGAGCTTTCTGGTCATCAACAGTGTCGCAGGAGTTTCACCGACCACCGCATATGTGAGAGGAATTTTCCATTCGAGCGGCGGAGCGTTCGTGAAATTGACGGTAAACCGTTCCTGGGTGAGCGAGACGTTGCCAGCTTGCTCTCGTTTCACTTTAACGACAGGAAACCCCGGTTGCTCTGTCCAACCGGCTGCAATTTCCCCAACCGGTTTCCCGGAGGCCTCCGAAAGCGCATTCCACAAGTCTGCTGTGGTGGTGTTTGAGTACATATGCGCCGCCATGTAACGGCGAATTCCTTGCCGAAACACGTCTTCGCCGAGAAAATTCTCCAGCATCCTCAAGAATGACTGGCCCTTCTTGTACGTTATATCGTCGAATGCGCTGTTGGCTTCGGCCTCGGTCGCGACCGGCTGCTGGATCGGATGAGTGGTCGATCGCGCATCGCCTTCCATCGCTGCTTCCTTGGCGATTCCGACACGGCGGCTCGGATCCCGCGGGGATTCCCGGCGCAGCCAGACTTCCCATTGTGGATTAAAATGCGCGGTGCATTTAGAGCCCATCCACGAGGCAAATCCTTCGTTAAGCCACAAGTTGTCCCACCAAGCCATCGTTACCAGGTCGCCGAACCATTGGTGCGCCATTTCGTGCGCGAGAACCTCGTAGATATCTTGCTTTGTTTCCGCGGAGGAACTTTTCGGATCAAACAGAAGTTTCGATTCGTAGTAGGTGATCCCGCCCCAGTTTTCCATTGCGCCTCCAAAACCGCCGGGCAACGCGATCTGATCCAGTTTCGGCAACGGATAGGCCACGCCGAAATAATCGTTGTAGTATTGCAAGATTTGCGCCGTGGCCTCGAGCGCGTAGCGCCCCATCTCTGCCTTGCCTTTCGGCGCAATCACTCGCAGCTGTGTAGGGCCGCTTCGCGATTCAATGAAATCGAGTTCGCCCGCAACGAAAACGTTCAAGTAACTGGACATTGGCGGGGTTGCAGCGAAACGCACCTCCTTGCCGCCAGCGATTTTTTTCTCACTCTCAACAGGCATATTCGAGACAGCGAGCCAGTTCTCCGGTACGACCGCGGTCAATTGGAAGCGCGCGCGAAAGACAGGCTCGTCCCAGCAAGGAAAAAATCGACGGGCATCGGTCGCTTCAAATTGGCTTCCGAGCATGATCTTCCGAGCACCGGTGCCTTGCTCCTGATACCGCATGTAGAAAAGGCCCTGCCCTTGCTCATTTATTTTACCCGTGAAACCAAGCGTCAGAGTATGCTCGCCGGTCGCAAGCCCTGACGGCAACGCAAGCGTGAGCAGTTCGTTTTTCGTGTCTGTCTTAATTATAGAGCCCGGCAATTCTTTGCCATCGATAGAGGCCGCTTCGATTTTCAGTTCGAGTGCATTTAACACCAATTGCCGAACGCGACGGCGAACGTTGAGCTTCACCGTCTCGGTCCCGGCAAATGTCAGTTTGTCGATATCAGGGACGATCCGAACGGAGTAGTCCGTCGGGACCACGTCTTTCGGGAGTTTTCCGGGCGTGTCTTTGAAACTGAATGGCTTTTCTGAAGCGAGCGCCGAGGACATGATTGAAAATTCAGCCACTAGAAAAAGAAGCAGGGTGCGCATCTCCAGCGTGAAACACTTCGCTTATTGTATGACTAACACGAGCAATAATTGCCCGCTGCCAACCTGGGGACCTTTGATAACCAGGGGACTGCGTTTGCTCAGCTTGGCATCCGTTTCGAGCAAGAGCTCCTTCTCCTTGTAAAGCTTCAAATTCAAAACATAGCCAGCCTTGCTTTCACCCTGCGCATCCACGTGCAGTCCGAAAAATTTGCTGGTCGCAAGCCAATCTTCCTGTCCGGTCTTCAGCGTCTTTTGCGATTGGCCGATCACTTGAAACTGGTTGTAGCCAAAGAATTTCTTCAGCGACCCCTCGATCCGCGTGAGTTCCGGCGGAACCGCTTGTGGCTGCGCAACGTTTTCCGCAATAACAAGTCCGCTCCACACCGTTTCCGCAGCCTGTCCCCCTGATACAGCACCTGCGATCAGTGAGACGAAGGGGATTAAGAACGCCAGCGAGCGACCCATGAGCGATTACTTGGCGGCATAGTCGGCGGGCAAACTTTGCAATCCCTCCGTCCACAACACCGTTACCCGGTCTTGCTTCGCCTCAAACATTGAGACAGTCGCATTCGGGCTCACGACCGGATCAACGCGCGCATTTAAAATCTGCGTGAGGTATTGCGATTCTTGCGCAGGATTCTTGTCGCGAATCACGAAAACTGTGAAAATCAAAAAAACGGCGAGCGACGCAGTCCCCGTCCACAAGAGGCGGGGAATTGTCCACCACGTGGAGGCTTTCGCTTCGCGCTCCACAGAACGCACGCTACTTTCACGCATGATTCTTTCGCGGAGCTGATGGCTAAAAAACTCTTCGTTTGTCAGCGCAGGCGCACCTAACTCGCTCTTCAAGAGAGCGCCAAGCTTCCTTGTGTCCGCCTTTTCGGCTTCAGCGGCAGCTTTGTCTGGCAACGATGCCTCGAATTCCGATAGTTCCCGTCCGCTAAGCTGTCCGTCCAGCCATGCTGTCCAGTTTTCTTCAAATGTTTTCATAAACGTCCCTCAGCAGATTCTGCAATTTCTTGCGCGCATAAAACAGACGCGACATCACTGTGCCTATTGAGCAGCCGAGTGCTTCTGCGATTTCATGATATTGCATCTCTTCGATCTCTTTCATCAAAATGACGGCTCGGTGCTCGGGTGAAAGCTGCGCAATCGCTTTGTCGATCCGGGCGCGAATTTCGCTCCGTTCCATCATCTCATGAGGCAAAGCTTCCGACTTCGGCACGGTCTTGGATGCCGGCTCTACCTCCTTTAGCTGAATCGCATCGTCGAATTCGCCGCCTCCGCCTTTGATTTGTTTTTTGCGGAGCCAATCGATCGTTACGTTCATGACGATCCGATAAATCCAGGTATAAAACGACGAGCGTCCTCGAAAGCGCTTAATCGATTTCCATGCTTTGAGGAAGCTGTCCTGAGCAAGGTCCCACGCGTCCTGCTCGCTATGAACCATGTTGTAAATCATGCCAAATACTCGTGTTCGGTAGCGAGTTACCAGCTCGTCGAATGCCTCCGTGTCACCAGCCTGGCATCGTGTCACCAAGTCCAAGTCAGACACATCGGCCTGAGCCAGAGTCGCTTCCGTTTGCATGATTGGACGGGAGCCGGCCCTATTTCATTCAACCCCGAAAACTTTCGGGGCCGAACCGGCGACGCCACTCGCAGCGATACTTGCCCATCAGAGTGACAATGCCGTCTCGCACTTGAAAAAGCCGCTGTCGAAGCACTGCATATTGCGAGCGGGTAACCAGCCCGGCGATCTTCTGGAGTTGCGCCGCTGCGTCCATCGAAATCGTGATAGCTTTCAAGGCCCGCTTCAAATAGGCGATTGTCATCCCGATTTCGCTCAGACTATCGCTGCTTAAGGCTGCGGCCAGCTTTGCGTTCGCCAACGCGGCTTGCGTGGCCAGTTTTACAGCTGCCGGCTCGTTTGGAAGCGAAGCGTTTCGGTCGAACAGATGATCAATCCAGATCGTCAACGCGAACGCAGCACGATACAGATCATGCCCTTCGAAGGTTTCTGCTGATCTGGAAGCCTCGTCAATGCCAGGATCGTCCTGTTCTGTTACGGCTCCATCCGGCAGCGCATCGAGTTCCGCGCTCCAATCCCTGGCATCCAGCAATTGGGTCCAACCCATTTCGCGGGCGATGATCTCGTCGCGCTGGGGATCATCAAGATATTCTTCCAGCAATTGCATGTACTTTTCTGCCTTGCCTTCCTGTTGCTGTAGAAAACGCTCCCACTGGTACTCGTCCCATGCGCGTTCGGGCTCGCCCTCGTAGCCGGCCATGACAGAGACTAAACGCGACCTTGACGCTGTGCGCAAAAAGTTTTGCTTTGTAGGGCGTTTCTGAGAAACGCCACTTGAGAAGGCGCCTGGCACAGACGCCCTACAATTTCGAAATCAGCTCTTTGTCAGTTCCGCCCGTTCCGTCTGCAACCGCAACTGTCCGCAAGCAGCATCGATGTCATGCCCTTTCTCGCGACGCAACGTCGCCGGAATGCCTTCGGTTCGTAAGATCGATAGAAATTTTTCCTGACGCTTTTCTGAAGGTCGCGTCCAAGGCAGACCGGACACGCTATTGTAGGGAATCAAATTCACTTTTGCCGAGAGCCGGCGTGCGTGGCGAGAAAGGAGACGCGCCTGCTCGTCAGAATCGTTCACATCTGAGATCAAGATGTATTCGAACGTGAGACGCTGCTTCTTATGAGAATTGTAGTAGTCGCAAGCCGAAAGTAGTGTCTCAATGTTGTAACGGCGATTGATTGGCATGATCCGGTTGCGAACTTCGTCAGTCGCACCGTGCAGAGAAACGGCCAGCCGAATTTGCAAAGGTTCTTCAGCCAGTTTCCGAATTTGCGGCGCCAGCCCGCTGGTTGAAATGGTGATGTGACGCGCGCCGATGCCGAGGCCCCACTCCGCATTAATTATCCGAATCGCACGGAGCACGTTCTCCAGGTTGGCGAGTGGCTCGCCCATCCCCATGAACACAATGTTGTCAATTTTTTCATCAGTCTCGCGCTCAACTGCGATGAGCTGGTCGACAATTTCGTTTGCGCTCAGATTGCGAGAGAAACCTTCCAAGCCGCTGGCGCAAAATTTGCATCCGTAAGCGCAGCCTACCTGGGTCGAGACACAAATCGTCCGACGGTCCGCTCTCCCACCGTAAAGGGCCGGCGTCGCCGGAATTAAAACAGATTCGATCAAATTTCCGTCGGCCAGACGAAAAAGAAATTTTCGCGTCGTGTCACGCGCGCCGAGCACGCGCACGATATCGATTTTGCCGAGCGAAAATTTCTCCGAAAGCCGGCTGCGCAACGGGCGGGGCAAATTGGTCATTTTGTCGAGTGTGTCGACGCGCTTTTTGTAAAGCCAATCGACGATCTGGCCAGCGCGATAGGAGGGTTCTCCCAGGTTGCGAAGCTGCTCCTGAAGCTCGCTTAACAGGAGAGATTTGATATCGCCGAAGTCGTTGCGGCGACCAGCTTCGGCTGCCCTCCGGGCGCTACGCCGGTCGGTTTTGCTGGCGCTATCCACTACCAAATCTATCGGACACCGCGGCTTGCATCAAACACCTGCCAAGGTACGTTCGTCGCGTGAAGAAACGCTTTGCACTCAGCGTAGTTCTGTTTCTGGTCGTCGCATCGCTGCTCTCCGCATGTGCATCGTCCGAAGATTCGATGAGCGGTGACTCGGGTTCCCAGGCTGCCACGTCTGGTACGCCTGTTCCCGGGGAAAAAACGTCTGACGAGGGAAAGTTTACCCCGGGTGGGCCCGGAGCCAGCGGAAGCGTTCACTGGTGATCAACACCGAGGAACGTCTTCCCCGGACGTCGAACGAGCATAAAGCTGAAGGCTTTCGGCATCATTCTTTTGGCAGAGATTTCTGCTTGATGGCGCGGACGCGCCGAGAACACTGAGCAACGATGCACAGAACGCGCTCGCCACTCACGCTTGGTTGGGAGGCTGCGCGCGCGAACGCACTGCCAGCGTTAATTATTCAGGCGCTGATGCTGATGTTGCTTGTGGCTTTTTACACAAGTCACACGGCGTACACGCTTCTTTCGCAACTGGCCGAGCTAAAGCGTACACACGGAATCTTGTTTGTCGTCGTCGCATCTGTAGTGGCGGGGGCGCTTATTCCGGAGTTGTTCTTGATTCTTTTCTTCCAGCGAGGACGCCCCAGTCATCGAAATCTTCGTAATCTGCTTTTCACGGTACCCGTTTGGGGACTGGACGGAACACTTGTCGACCTTTTGTACCGAAGCGAAGCAGCCTGGTTTGGAGACGTTGCAACACTGCCGGTCGTTGCCGCGAAAATCTTCGTCGATCAATTTGGCTACAATCCCCTTTTCGCGGCGCCGTTTGGTGTGCTGACGTATGAATGGAAAAACAGTGGCATCTCGCTGCAGCCCATTCGCGATCTTTTCACGTGGAAACATTATCGCGACAAAATCATTCCGACCTTGCTCGCCACGTGGGCAGTCTGGATTCCGCTGATGGCAATTATCTATTCCCTCCCCCTCGCCCTCCAATTTCCACTATTCGGGCTGGCGCTTACTTTTTGGGTGTTGCTCCTCACCTATATGACGAATCGGTTTGCCGGAAAAATCGAAGCTGATGCGCCGCTCGCGCTGGCTACGGCGAAAGTTAAATAGTTAAAAAGTTACCCGCCTTGGGCGGGTTAAAAAGGAAGCCTGCGAACGATTCGCGCACGGCTCGTTCACTATTTTAACGATTTAACCCTGTTAACCTTCCGCGAAATAACGCAATGCTTCGTAAACGCCCGCGCCGTGCTGTTGCTGGGCCACATAACCGCGTGCGCTACGCACGGCCTTTTGCACGTCAGGGATTGCGTTCGCCGGGCAGGATGGCATCGCAGCAACTTTTCCATCCAACATTGAGATATCGTTATGATGATCGCCGGCCGCGAAGATGTTGTCTCGCGGGACTTCGATCAGGCGCGCTAACTCAGCCAGCGCCGCGCCTTTGTGGTAATCGGCATGGCAAAAACGCAGGTAAATGCCGTTCCGCTGGTAATCAAACTTCGGATGCGCGGCCCGGGCTTGTTCGATAAATCTGGCAATGTGTTCCGTCTCTTCTTCATTTTCGGCCGCGAGGCCTTCGAGACGATCGGAATCGTAAATGAGACGCGCCTTTGTTTCTCGAGTCACGTAGTCGACTACCTCGGCGAGAACCGGCTGGGCTGAAGAGAACAGGTCAGCATGATCGCGTGCGCAACGATCGTTCCAATCGCCAAACGGCTCCCATTTGTCGCCGTTTCCGCCGGGACGAAAGACATCGCGCTCGGTTGTCAGAATGAAATCCGGACGGATTGGGATTTCAAAATTGGCAAGGCCAGATTCGAGTAGATCAACCGAGCGTCCAGTGTTGATTGCCCAGGTTGCACCTGAAGCCTGCAACTCACGAATCAGTTCCATGCACCGCCGATCCAGAGCCGGTTCGCCAGCGTGTGAAACAAGCGTTCCGTCGAAATCGATGCTGAGCAATTGGATTCGTGAAGACATAAAAGCAATTTAAGAATTGATTCTGTAGACGCAATTCGGCACGGTTTTTTTGTGGGGCGCGACTGCCACGCGCGCCGTCTGGATTAGAAAAAGAGCACAAGTAAGAGTAAGAATAGGGTCACCAATGAAATCGGCTTACGAACTCGCGATGGAACGACTGGAGAAAGCGTCACCATCCATCTCGCTTACCGAAGATCAGAAGAGAGAAATCGCCGACGTCGATTCTGTTTATCGGGCGAAAATCGCAGAGAGAGAAGTCTTCTTGAAAGATCAAATTCGCAAGGCGCAAATCTCTGGAAATTCCGAGGAGGCACAATCACTCGAGAAACAGCTCGCCTCGGAAGTGCGTCGCTTGCAGGACGAGTGCGAAGCTAAGAAAGAAAAGTTGCGCAAGAGCTTTATAACGCCGTTGTAGGGGCGCTCGCCGCGGCGAGCGCTCAGTCTGGCTATTTAGATTCGGCGTTTGACACAAACGCCGCTGCACTCGTGGGGTTGGATTCGCCGCGTTTCGGCAGATCAGGGTCCAGAAAACCGAGCATATGCGCTCGCCTGATTGTGCGGACACCTTCCTGTTTTTGCAGGTCTTCGATGCTTTGATGGAATTTTTCCATCTTCGTCCAGTGCACTTTGGGCCGGAAATGGTGTTCGGCATGGTAGCCGTTGTAGAAAAACAGCCAGTTGTAGATTTTTCCGTAGCTGCTTACACCCCAGGCGATCGGTTTGTCGGGATTCGCTCCATAATGCCGATAGTAACCATTCAGATAACTAAAGCAGTGGCCGAGGTACCAGAACGGCAGGAAGTAAAAAATCACGAAACGCCAGTTGAACAGAAACATCACGAAGAGCGTAGTCGCGAATGCGGCCAGTTCGAGGTTGCCCCAGAAAAGATCGCCGTTGTTGCGTTTGCGCAGTTCTTTCCGGATCGCCCCCACGTCGTCGCGAAAGAAACCCAGGAACACGTAGCTCCAAGGATTTTCCGCCTCGCCGTCGTGGCCGTGACGATAAATTGATAACCAATCAATGGTATCGCCCTTTTCGTCCTGGCGATCGGAATTCCCCTTGTGATGCTGCATGTGCACGGCGTCGTACATCGTCTGCGAGAAGCAGCAGGCGATCGATTGTGTGACTCCAAAAATGCGATTCAGAGTCTTGGAGCGGAAGAAGGGATTGTGAATGAAGTTGTGCCCCACCCCGTTGATGTTCGCATTGACCATCAGCGAATAGATGAACCCCAGAATCAGCATCAACCACAGCGGTGCCTGCGGATAGAGAAAAAACAGTCCAACGAAATAAGCCAGATGAAATAAGCCGGCGAACGCGGGGATGGTATCCCAGCGCGTATGCGCGAACAACCGGGAATCTGTTGTCGGCCGTTCTATTCGAATAACCTCGGCATTCATTTGGGGACTCGGTACCTAAAACTTCGCTACAGAAAACTTGCTTGGCAAGTTTTGAAGATTGCCAAGGGCATTGCTACACGCCTAAGTTAGCCGCTCCATGTTCGCGCTCCAACCGGAATTGAAAATTTTCAGCGGCTCCGCGAACCGTGATCTGGCCGAACGCATTTGCAAATACGTCGGTGTGCCACTAGGCCGGGCGACAATCAGCTCGTTTCCCGACGGCGAGACTTACGTAAAAATTGAGGAAAACATTCGGGGGCACGACGTTTTCATCATTCAGCCAACCTGTCCACCGACAAACCAGCATCTGATGGAGTTGCTCATCATGGTGGACGCGGCACGGCGCGCCAGCGCAGACCGGATCACTGCGGTGATTCCGTTTTTTGGATATGCTCGTCAGGACCGAAAGGACCAACCGCGGGTCCCGATTACGGCCAAACTGGTGGCGAATTTGCTGTATGCCTCAGGCGTGAACCGCGTCCTTACCATGGACCTGCACGCGCAACAGGTGCAGGGGTTCTTCGACATCCCGGTGGATCACCTCTATTCGCTCCCGGTTTTGATCAAGTATTTGCGAAAAGAACTTAAGGGGAAAACAACAGTTGTTTCTCCAGATTTAGGTGGGCTCAAAATGGCTTCAGCTTACGCCGAAGCACTGCATGCGAATCTCGCAATCGTGGCAAAGGAACGCCGAAGCGCCACGGAGACCGAAGCCTCATATCTCATCGGTGAAGTGGAAGGGCGCGATGTGCTGTTGGTCGATGACCTTACCGAGACGGCTGGGACGCTCACTTCCGCCGCCGAGCTTTTGAAAAAACGTGGCGCGCAGAAAATTTACGCTGGCGTCTCACATGCGGTTCTGGTCGATATCGCAATCGAGCGTTTGCAAAAGTCTCAAATTGCGGAATTAGTAACGACCAACAGTACGCCTGTGCGCGCCGTGAAAGGTTTTAAAACCACGGTGCTATGCGTTTCCGAGCTTCTCGGCGAAGGCATCAAGCGGATCCATAATGACGAGTCGGTCTCGTCGCTGTTTAACATAGAGAACGGAACAAATGGCAAAACAGGTTAAATTAAAGGCAGAGCCACGGACCAACGTGGGTCGCTCGGGGGTAAGCAAGCTACGAGCCCGCGGAATTATTCCAGCCGTCATTTACGGAGGAAAAGTTAAACCGCAGGCCTTGCAAGTCGCCGCAAGGGACATCAATGCAATGATGAGTCACGCCTCAGGCGAAAACGTCCTGGTCGACCTCGAGATCGCGGGCGAAAAATCGAACCTGGCCGCGCTGGTACAGGAAGTGCAACATTCGCCGGTGGGTGGTGAGATTGTCCACGTCGATTTTCATGCCATTTCCATGGATGAGACCATCCAGGCGGAAGTCCCTCTCGAGCCGACTGGTACGCCTGTCGGCGTTAAGACTTTCGGCGGACTGCTTGAGCAGAGCCTGCGGGCGCTAGCCATTGAGTGCTTGCCTCGTGATTTGCCAGATCGGATTACCGTAGATGTGTCGCAATTGAATATCGGCGATTCCATCCATGTGCGCGACATTCAACTGCCGTCCGGAGTGACTGCAAAGGTGCCAGCGGATTTGACGGCATTTTCCGTCATGGCTCCAGTTGTCGAAGAAGAACCGGTTGCCGTTGAGGCTGAAGCTGCCGCGGCAGCAGGACCAGAAGTTATCACCGAGAAGAAGGAAGAGGGTGAAGCTGCTGGCGCCGCGCCGGCTGCAAAGGAAAAGGCTCCAAAGGAAAAAGAGCAAAAGAAGTAGCCTTCTTGATTGCGGATTGCGAAAAATGCCCGTCCGGCGCGGACCGGAACGCGGCTTGAGCGGACGTGGAAGAATCGTCGATTCGTCTGGTAGCTGGGCTGGGAAACCCTGGGCCGGAATATGCAGCCACCCGGCACAACATTGGTTTCATGGTAGCCGATCAGCTTGCCGCGCAGTTTGGATCGACTTGGGAGAAGTCGACAAAGTGGGACGCACTGATGGCCAAATGCCGTGATGTGTTTCTGGCAAAACCAATGAACTACATGAACCGGAGTGGTTACCCGCTCCTGAAGATAGCGCAGTTTTACAAGATCCAGCCACCCGAGATTCTTGTGGTGCTTGATGATATGGCGTTGCCGCTCGGCCACCTGAGATTGCGGGTCAGCGGTGGATCGGGCGGCCATAAAGGCCTCGAATCGGTCATTATGCAATTTGGTACCGAAGAAATCCCCCGTCTCCGAATCGGAATCGGAGAGGCTCCACCTGCAGGATCAGTCGATTACGTATTGAGCCGGTTCTTTGAAGAGGAAAAGCCGATTGTTAGATCCACAATCGATCGCGCCGTCGAAGCGGTGAAATGCGCGATTGACAATGATCTCATTTCCGCGATGAACATTTTCAACAAAACTGAAGAACCATGAAACACCGTTACGAAGCTCTGCTTGTGCTGAACACACAAGGCCGGGAAGATACACTCAAGGAAGTCATCGATCGATTGGAATCCGAATTCAAACAAGAAGGCGCCCAGATCGAACAAGTGCAGAAAATGGACAAGCGCCCGTTTTCCTACGTGGCCGGCCCGCTCAACGCCGGATATTACGTTAACTTTGTCTTCAACGCTGAGCCGCAGTCGATTGCAAAACTGCGCTCAAAATTCAAGCTCGACCCGGAGGTTTATCGCCAAAGTTACCAGCGAGTCGAGCAAAAGAAGGAAAAGCCTGCGAAAAAGATGGCGAAAGCGAAGTGACTTGGTTATAAGCCGGGAATGGCCAGTTTTAATAAAGTCATTCTGCTTGGAAATCTCACGCGCGATCCGGAAGTGCGCTATACCCCCAAAGGCAGCGCGGTGTGCGATCTCGGCATCGCGGTCAACCGCGTTTACACAACTGAGGGCGGCGAAAGACGCGAAGAAGTTACTTTCGTCGATGTTGTGCTGTGGGCGCGCCTGGCCGAGATCGCCGGCGAATATTTGAGGAAGGGCAGGCCCGTTTTCATCGAAGGCCGTCTCCAAATGGATAGCTGGGATGACAAGCAGACCGGGCAAAAGCGGACCAAACTTCGGGTCGTCGGCGAAAGCATGCAGTTGCTGGGTGGCCGTCCCGGGGGCGCCACAGGCGAAACCGCCGACGAAGATCGAGTAGCCCCAAGCGCTGGCAGCAAAACCGCCGCACCGCCGAAGTCGGCGAAGCCGACGCAGCCGGACGACGACGAAATTCCCTTCTAGAAATAGCGCGAGCTTGCAGCTTGCGGCCTACAAATGAACGCGACGGAAGCCTGTATCGCGCTCAATATGCTGCCAACTGTCGGGCCTGTACGACTTCGAAAATTGCTGGAGGTATTCAGGCAGCCGCAACAAATTCTCACAGCGAAACGCAACGAACTCCGAAAAGTCGAAGGAATCGGGAGTGAAGTGGCCGATCAAATTAGCAACTGGGAGTCGATCGTCGATCTTGGCGCGGAGCTTGACCGAATTCGCGAATTTGGCGCCACAGTCATCACTCAGGAATCGCCGTCATACCCCAGAGTCGCTCCGAGAGATTCATGCGCCGCCGATTGTGCTTTACCTTTGGGGTGAACTGCAAGAGCGCGACCATCATGCAATCGGCATCATCGGCGCGCGGCGCACTACGCACTACGGAATGGAATCCGCAAAAAAGCTCGCGTATCAACTCGCCTATGCAGGATTGACTATAGTCAGCGGACTAGCGCGCGGAATCGATACCGCCGCACATCAAGGGGCGCTCGCGGCAAAAGGCCGCACGATCGCGGTGATCGGCTCCGGACTGGCGAAGCTTTATCCGCCGGAGAACGCTGCGCTTGCTGAAAAAGTTCGAACAGGAAATGGTGCGATCGTGTCGGAATTTTCGATGGAAATTGAACCGGACCGTCAAACCTTCCCGATGCGCAACCGGATCATTTCCGGCTGGAGTCACGGTATTCTTGTTGTGGAAGCAGGCTTGAATAGCGGGGCGCTCATCACTGCATCGCAGGCAATCGAACAGGGAAGATCCGTTTACGCTGTGCCTGGCCATATCAACGCGCCGAGCGCGATGGGATCCAATCGTCTTATCCAGCAAGGCGCCAAGCTGGTCATGGACGCCAGCGACATCCTGGACGATCTGCAGATTCTTCTGCCTGAGGCGAAACCGTCCGCCGAAGCGGCCGCGCGCCCCTTGCCGCCTCTTTCCGAGGACGAGCGCCGCATCTACGACGCCATCGAAGCGACGGAGACATCAATTGATGAAATCACAGAGAAAACAAAGCTGCCGAGCGCGGCAGTTTCATCGACGCTACTGCAGTTGGAACTGAAACGTTTGGTCAAACAATTGCCCGGAAAATATTTTGTAAAGCTGGGATAGGTATTGTGTTATGCGGGTTTCCTCGGGCACGCGTGCCTAAAAAACGTCTCCCACTTGCAAAAGTCCTGTAAGTGGGTTCGATTGCCAGCCCCCATGTCCAAGTCTCTCATAATTACAGAGAAGCCTTCGGTTGCCGGCGACATCGCCAAGGCGCTAGGCGGCTTTAAAAAAGGCAAGGATTACTACGAGAACGAGAAATATCTCATCTCATGGGCGGTCGGCCACCTGTTTGAGCTCGCTGTACCTGCTTCGATGAAGGAGCAGGACAAGTGGGACATGGAAAAACTGCCCATAATGCCGCCGGAATTTGAACTCGCGCCTGCGGAAAAAATGGGCAGCCGCGTCAATGTTCTTCGCAAGCTCATCAAAGATAAAAATGTCTCGGACATCATCAACGCATGCGACGCGGGGCGCGAAGGTGAATTGATCTTTCGCTATATCATCCAATACGCGGGTACGAAAAAGCCGATTAAGCGCCTCTGGCTGCAATCGATGACGACCGAGGCGATTCGGGAAGGGTTTGCCCGATTGCGCAGCGACGCTGAGATGCAGCCACTGGCCAGCGCAGCGCGGAGCCGGAACGAAGCGGACTGGCTGGTCGGCATCAATGCAACGCGCGCGTTCACGTTGCGGCTCAGCGGCGGCCGTGGAAGCACAGTGACTTCGCTTGGCCGCGTGCAGACACCGACGCTCACGATCATTGTTGACCGCGAGAGAAAGATTCAGGAGTTCAAGGCGCGCGAGCTACACGAGATCAACGGTAAATTTCGCGCTGCGGCAGGTGACTATGGGGGGCGGTGGTTCGATGAAGCGTTCAAGAAAGAAGAGGCTGAAATTGAGCGAACACAGAGACTGCTAGGCCGGCTCCAGTTGAACCTGCCGGATGCTGAGCAGCAACTTGACTCTGCAAACGGCTCTCTCTGGGACGAGCACCGCTCCGCGCCGCGATTGTGGCATCGCGAAATTGCGGACGCTATTCAGCGCAAGTGCAGTGGAAAGGATGGAATCGTCGAGCTCGAAGAGAAGAAGCCGACGACACAAATTGCGCCGCAGCTGTATGATCTCACGACCTTGCAGCGCGAAGCGAACAATCGCTTCGGTTTCTCGGCGAAACGCACATTGCAAATCGCGCAGGCCCTTTACGAGAAACACAAAGCGATCACTTATCCGCGCACAGACTCGCGGGCGTTGCCGGAAGATTATCTCCCCACAGTAAGATCGACGTTAGGCAAGATCGATAATCCATTCGCTCGAAAGGTGCTCGATAACAATTGGGTTAAGCCCAACAAACGTATCTTCAACGACGCAAAAGTGTCCGATCATTTTGCGATTATTCCGACCGGCACCATTTCAAGCTCGCTCGACGATTATGAGCAAAAGCTCTTCGATATGGTGGCGAGGCGATTTGTGGCCGTATTCTTTCCGCCTGCGCAATACGAGAACACGACTCGGATCACGCGTGTCCAAGGCGAGCCGTTCAAGACGGAAGGAAAAATTCTGGTCGCGCCAGGATGGCTGGAAGTTTATGGGCGCGAAGTGGCCAATGAAAAGCCGGAGGAAAATTTGCCGCCAGTAACACAAGGCGAACGCGTCGCGACAATCGGCATCGAAATTAAGACCGACCAGACCAAGCCACCGGCTCGCTACAGCGAAGCGACCATCCTCAGCGCGATGGAATCTGCCGGGAAACTTGTCGAAGACGAAGAGCTTCGTGATGCGATGAAGGAGAAAGGCCTCGGAACACCGGCCACTCGCGCGTCTATCATCGAAACGTTGATTTCAGCGCATTACTTGACGCGACAAGGAAGGGAACTGCAGCCAACGGCAAAGGCGATTCAAACGATCACCCTTTTAAAAAGTGCGGTGCCCGAGCTCACCAGTCCGGAGCTCACCGGCGAATGGGAATTTCGTTTGCGCGAAATTGAGCATCGCAAGCTCACGCGCGACGCGTTCATGCGCGACATTCGCCATTTAACCGAGGAAATTGTCGGCAAAGCGAAGCATTTTCATCCCGATGAACATATGCCCCACAGCGAACCGTTCGGCACGTGTCCAAAGTGCGGTTCGCCCATTATCGAGCGATTCAAGAGTTTCACTTGCACGAACGAGGAATGCGACTTCACGATTTGGAAGACGATCGCCGGCCGGTTGCTGAGCCGCGAGGAATTTGAGACTCTCGTTCGCGATAAACACGTCGGGCCCCTGAGCGGCTTTCGCAGCAGGAAAGGCGCGCGTTTCCCGGCGGTGCTCAAGCTAAGCGACGATTTCAAGGCTGAATTCGATTTCGGGCCCAATGGCCAGGAGAACGGCGCCGCGCAACCGGTGGATTTTTCAGGAAAGGAGCCGCTTGGCAAATGTCCAAAGTGCGGCGGGCGCGTGTTCGAGTTGGGAATGAGCTACGTCTGCGAAAATTCAGTTGGCCCGAACAAGACATGCGACTTTCGAGCAGGCAAAGTCATCCTCCAACAACCGGTGGAGCACGAGCAGATGAAAAAACTGCTCAATACCAGCAAGACCGATTTGCTCCCACGCTTCATTTCGCGCAAAGGCAGACCCTTCAAAGCCTTCCTGGTGATTACCGACAAGAAAGACGTAGGCTTCGAATTCGAAAAGCGCGAATCAAAACCAAAAAAAGAGCGAAAGCCCGGGGAACCGATCGCCAAAATCGATTTCTCAGGACAAGAGCCGCTTGGAAAATGTCCAAAGTGCGGCGGAAAGATTTTCGAAACTGAGAATAGCTACATCTGTGAGCGCTCGCAGGCTGACCGCAAGCCGTGCAAATTTAAGCTAAGCAAAACGATTCTCGGGAAGGACATTCCAAGGGAGCAGGCACAGAAGCTATTGGCAACGGGGAAAACCGATCTCCTCGAAGGTTTCATCTCGAAAAGAGGACGCCCGTTTTCCGCGTACTTGAAATTGGAAGACGAGAAAGTCGGTTTCGAATTCCCAGAGAAAACCGCACCCGAGAGAGAATCAAAGGAAGCAAACATCGTCTAGCCCTGGTACGTCACGACGGCTGGACGCATCAAGCGGATCGATGTCCACGCGCGTGACTTGTGCTTCACACGAGCGCAGACGCAAAATAAAATTAGCCTCGTGCGAAAAAAGACCGCTCTCGTCGTTCTTGTCGCGGCTCTCTGTTACATACTGGGATTAGTTACAGCTTCTTACTTCCCGATTCCTGCGCACCTCGGTGCAGCTCTGACAAGGCTTCTGCAAGGGAGAGTCCGGCCGTTCATGGTTAGCCGAAATTTCAACGAGACAATCGGCTATGTCACCGATAGGAAAGCAGGGCCTCTCGCGGGTGGGAACGTCACCTACCTTGGCGAATACGCGGGACAGGCTTCGTACGGCCTGATAAACGTCGAAGTGCCGCAGCATCATCCATCCAGCTCGCCCATCGACGGCAGTGCGATCAGGAAGGTCGACTCGATTCCCTATCCGGCGTTTCTCAAGTTCCTTCAAGCTCAGTCCGGAAAACCTTTGGTCATTTGGATCCACGGCTACCGGGCCTCATTTCCCGTGAGCACGGTACATTGCGCGCAGGTCGCGCGCGCCCTGAACATCGACGCAAACGTTCTTACGTTCGATTGGGCGAGCAACGAATCGGTCCTCGGCTACACGCGCGACGTGCTTCAGATCCCTCGCTCCACAAAGCATCTGGTAGATCTGCTGGAGGCAATAAACAGCGAAGTTAAGCCGCCAAAAATTATCATCATCGCGCACAGTCTTGGCTGCAGACTAGTGTGTTTGGCTTTGGAAAAGTTATACAACGATCCAAATCTCAAGAGCCTGAAACTGGATCACGTAATATTTATCGCTCCCAATGTGGACAGAGAAGATTTTGATCAAAACTTTAAGCCTGCACTGCAGACTTTGGTCAACCGGTTGACGATCTACGTTGCTTCCGACGATAACGTCCTGTTGCTAGGCAAACTCCTATACAACGTCGATTCGATTGGTCTGCCGGAGCAATTCTCGCCAGACACAAATCTGGACGAGATTCAGACTTTTCTGTATTACGAGAAACAGCTTCCCGGGAAGATTGACCTGGTCGATGTTTCCTTCTCCTCGAAAGAGGACTTTCTCAAAAAGCATCGTCTCTTTCTTGAGAGACCTGTACTGGAAGATTTGTATTGGCTAATCCGCGATGATTATCCGGCAGCAAAACGACATCTCCTAAAATACAACGGAAGTAAGACCTCAACTGATTATTGGGTAATCCCACCGTAACTAGTAATTTTTCGCAGCTTGCTGACCTGCATGTTCAACCCGTTGTTGCACGTGATGCACCATTGCCACCGCGGCAATCAGCACACAAGCTGCGATCACCTGGTGGGCGTGAAGCGTCGCATGGAAGATTCCCCATGTAATGCACACCGCCGCGAGTGTTTGCATCATTTCGAAATAGCCGGCCGTTGATGCGCGCGTAAGATGCAATCCTTGAAAATAAATCAGGAGCGGAATTCCGCCTGAGATCGACGCCAAACACAACAGCAGGACGATCGCCTTACCGGCGTGTGCTTGCGCCGTCGCTGGCCAGAGCGCTGCGGCGTGAAGTTTGCCAT
The DNA here is from genome assembly GCA_963840135.1 of uncultured Verrucomicrobiae bacterium. Lineage (GTDB taxonomy): Bacteria > Verrucomicrobiota > Verrucomicrobiia > Chthoniobacterales > UBA10450 > Udaeobacter. The sequence continues at coordinate 105,437 of CAWIXX010000015.1, forward strand.
AGGCGAGAAGAATCAGCGTCATACACGCGAGGCCGACGACAATGCGCATGCCTGACGCAAGTCGAAGTGACATGCCGGTCATCACCCCGCGGCCAGCAACTGTCGATAGCCCCCAGAAAAGCGCACAGATCAGCGCGTATCCAGAGCCAAGATTGAGGCCAGCGCGTTCGAAAGAGACACCGATCATCGTTGGATGCGTGACAGAAACGAAGATCCCGGCGACGACGGCGGTGGCAGCATAAAAGAAAAAGCGATGGGCAAGCCTGTCACCGAAAAGCAAGAATGCACCAATAGTTGAAATAACGGGCTGGATATTCAAAACGACATTCACCACGGTCGGGTTTCCGTACTTCAGTGCGAGCGTAAAGAAAATCGTGCCGACCGCAGAGCCGGCGAAGCCTGAGAATAGAAGAAAGCCCCACGTGTGTGCGCGGATTTTTGGAATCTCCTTTAGACGCGGGACTAGAATCGGTAGGAACATGATCAAAATCAGCACGTGTTCCCAAAACACGATTATCTTGGCATCGAACAACTCATTGAGTGGGATGCGCCACGCGCTCTCAGTCCCCCACAGCGCAGCCCCGAGACCAACCAGCCACGGACCATAATGAGCGCTGCGTGCTGGGCGTTTTTGCATTTCGAATGCGTGTATCGTTACTGATGCGTTGCGTCAATTGCGAGCGCGTCCTTCTACCGGCTCAATGCAAAACAAGCGAAGACGCTTCGTTTTCCTCGCCCGGTCCGCTAATTCGTACAAACAATCAAAGAAGCGTTGACACCACAAGGAATGGTATGGTAATTGGGATTTCCATACTATGCGTTGCCCCAAGTGCGGGTCTCGTGATGACAAGGTCATCGATTCCCGACAGTCGCGGGATAGTTCGAGTATCCGTCGTCGTCGTGAATGTCTGAAGTGTAAGTATCGCTTCACTACCTACGAAGAGATCGAGCGCTCCGACCTGCGCGTGGTGAAACGTGACAGAACCCACGAACCATTTGATCGGCGCAAACTGGCTGCCAGCATCGCAAAAGCTTTCGAAAAACGTTCCACCAGTCTTCTTACCTTGGAAGACACAGTGGATGAAATTGTGCACGAGCTTGAAACGAGCGGCCGTGAGGTTCCCTCGTCGCTAATTGGCACCAAAGTGCTCGAAAAACTGCGTGGGATCGATGAAGTGGCCTATCTGCGCTACGCTTCGGTCTATCAGCAGTTTCAGGACGTCGATCAGTTTGTGGATGCCATTCATACCCTTGGACGTCGCATAAAACCTAATACGCTCCAGCGGGAATTATTTCCGACTGAGTCCGCCCAGAATCCCGGGCCGGCTTCACCCAATATTCCAACCAGTAAGAAACATGGTCGCGTTTAAAGAAGAATTTCCATATCTCCGCACAGATTCGGGACAACTGTTCGAGTTCAATCGCGATTGGCTGCAGGCGGCGATCGGGCGTGCGGCCAACGAAGCTGGCTACCCCAGTTGGTGGTTGACCGATCACGTGACCGAAAGCATCGCTTTTTACCTGCACTTGCGAAACGACGAAAGCGTGGTCGCATTTAGTCAGTTGTCGCAGACCGTGCGGTATGTTCTGAAGGCAATCGGTTACAAGGAGATTGTGCCCTTTTTCGCGCCGGCGCCCCCGCCGATTTCCATCTCCTTGCTCGATATCGCTTACCATGCTGGGGCCGGTTACGAGCTCGCGTTCTTTGATCTATTGGAAAAGCGAATTAACAGCCTGATTGAAATCGGCGCCGATAACCTCCAGCTTTGCTCCCTGCAGGCTTGTGTGAAGCATCTGCGCGGAGTGAAGACCTGGACACGCGCTTGCGACGCGTTGCGCGAGGAAATTGTCTGCTTTGTGCGCGAAAGACTAACCTCTGCAATGGATCCCACGATGGCGAGGCTCGATTGTTCGCTGCGCTAATGTACGGAGCTTGCCGAACAGCTTCGAATCCGTGGCGTTTCGTATTTGAATTACGGCCAGAATGCGCAGATTTACCCTCATTCTCTAGGTGACTAACCACTTCACGCCATGACCATTTTCGAAAAAATCATCGCTCGACAAATTCCAGCGAAAATTATCTGGGAAGATGATGACGCAGTCGCTTTTCACGACGTTAATCCGCAAGCGCCCGTGCACGTGCTGATCGTACCCAAGAGAGTGGTTCCCCGTCTTGCAGATGCGAAGGATGAAGATCGCGCACTGCTCGGCAAATTGCTTCTGGTTGCGCGCGATCTGGCGAAGAAACTCGAGTTATCGAACGGCTATCGTGTCGTCATCAATTGCGGGCCAGATGCGGGCGAAAGTGTTCCGCATCTGCATGTGCATCTTCTTGGCAAGCGCGCGCTGGCCTGGCCACCCGGATAAAAATAGCGCCTATTCGCGAACAAGCGTCCAATCGATTCCGACCACACGCTTGTCCACAAACTGTTTCAACGACTTGGGAAAAACAAGGTAAGTGGCGCCTTTGCTCTCTTTGAAGCCAGCAATCCCGAAATCTGTCCCGCTTTCGGTGTTTAGAATCGTCATGACTCGGTTCTTCTTTAGCTCCGCCTGGAGGTGGCGATCAGTAGATGGTTTTTGCCAAAGAGTGTAAACCTGCGGCTTGCCACATTCTTCAATGACATGCGCAAAGCGTGCCGTTTTAGTCTTTAGCAGCTTCATGACTCAGCCGTTTACGGCGCGCCCCGGCGGTCGCGCCCCCATCGCAAAAAGTCCGCCAGAGAGCTACGGCAAGGAGGATCAGACTACCGTTGCTGCATTCCTGCCCTGGCGGGATTCGTAAGTCCTCAATCCATAGCCCCTGACGGAGGTCGAATTTTCCTCCAATGTTGCCATTGCGCAAGCCCGGCTGCCTTCTTAGAGAAGGCGGAGACATTGACAAGGTGCAACGCTTCTGTTTGCATCGGCGCCGTGAAATGGTTGGCGTCGCTCTTGCTCGTTTTTCTTTTGGCCACAGTGGACTCCTGTACAACACTCGTTAACCGTCGCGATCTTTACAGTCCTGAACCGGGACCAGATTCGCTGGAAGCGGCGCGTCAGTGGTACGGCGTCACAACAACACGCACGACGGCAACGACCACTCGGAGCGAAGAAATCGTTCAGCCAGTGGGCACACGCCGATATTAGTAGACTCTGGTTCTTGAGCCTGAACGTTGAAGCAAAGCGCGGCGCTCTTATCCGAATGGCAGGTTCGCCTTGACGCGGGCGACATCCGTTTCGTCCACGCGCGCCGCCTTGCTCAAATGGCGCTTTCGCTTTGCACTTTTTATTGACAGCAAGTGCCGCCGAGAAGAGTGCGCCCGCAGCACTTTGCCACGCGCAGTGATCTTAAAGCGTTTTGCAACTGCTTTGCGGGTTTTACTGCGAGCGATCGGCTTTGGCATAAGGCAACAAACATAATAGGCGACGTGGTTTTAACAACCGTCTTTTGTTGTCGCCAACTGCTTTGCTTGAATGCTCAGTGTTGTGCGTGGAGCGTTTACCCGCGATCATTTCGGAGTTGAACGTTGCTGAAATTTTCGAGGATGAAGGAATCACAGAACCGAAAACCGCGCGTCATAATAGTCGGCGCTGGATTTGGCGGGCTTCAGGCCGCGAAGAAGCTCGCTGGCAGGAATGTGCTGATCACAGTGATTGACCGCACAAATTACCATCTTTTTCAGCCTTTACTTTACCAGGTCGCGACCGCGGCGCTCTCACCGGCAGACATTGCGGCTCCGGTGCGTTCCGTGTTGAGCAAATCGAAAAACGTAGAGGTAATCCTCGCTGAAGTGGAGTCCGTAGACCTGGCGGCCAAAAAAGTGAAGACGACCGACTTGGAATTCGACTACGACTACCTCATTCTCGCGACTGGTGCCAGGCATTCCTACTTCGGACATAATGACTGGGAGAAGCTGGCGCCAGGATTGAAGAGTCTGGAGGACGCGATCGAGCTTCGGCGACGGATTCTGATGGCATTCGAATATGCGGAAAAAACCAACGATGAAGCGGCGCGCAAGGCGGCGATGACGTTTGTGATCATCGGTGGCGGACCGACTGGTGTGGAAATGGCCGGAGCAATCGCAGAAATCTCCCGTCACACGTTAGCAAAAGATTTTCGCCATATCGATCCGTCCCGGGCGCGGGTCATTCTCATCGAGGGCGATTCGCGCTTGCTATCTGCCTTTCCCGAGGACTTATCGCAAAGCGCTCAAAAACAGCTCACACATCTCGGCGTGGACGTGCGCACGGGCGTGCGAGCAACGAATCTTAATGAGGACGGAGTGCAACTGGGCGACGAATTCATTCCCTGCCGTGTGAAAATCTGGGCAGCCGGCAACAATGCGTCGTTCATTGGCAAAACACTCGGCACGTCAATTGACAAGGTCGGCCGCATCGTTGTGAACGATGACCTTAGCATTCCCGGCCACCCTGAAGTTCAGGTCATCGGTGACCTGGCGAACTTTTCGTATCAGACCGGAGAACCGTTGCCGGGCGTATCGCCTGTAGCGATCCAACAAGGGCGCCACGCTGCGCGCAACATTCTTGCAATGATTAAAGGGCGGAAACCTCAGCGCTTCCATTATTGGGACAAGGGAAGCCTGGCAACAATTGGGCGGAACAAAGCTGTCGCCGATCTAAAATTCATCCATTTGAGCGGTCTTCCCGCGTGGCTGGCGTGGTTGTTTGTGCACATCATCTTCCTGGTCGGTTTTCGGAACCGCTTGGTCGTCCTTTTTCAATGGGCTTGGGCGTATCTTACGTTCGATAAAGGCGCGCGGTTGATCACCCGTAATTTTCAATCGGAGCAAAGACCGCCGGCGTGACTCATGTCATATTGAGCCAGGCGAAACACCTCTGATTATTGTTTGGGATTGCCCAGCAGAAACAATCTGAGATTCTTCGCTTCGCTCAGAATGACAGCTCCGGACATTTCCGTGCGCAATCGTCAGCGAAAAAGCCCGGTCAAGGTGGCTGATCTCGAGATATTCTCAGGGAAAGCGTTGCGCCGCTGTCTGCAATTGCAAAAACGGAAACCGACGGACTTGGATAAATTGCATGAGGTTTTCGTTTGGCTCATTTCGGATCGACGAATGGCTTCGTTACATCGGGAATTTATGCATCAAACGGGTCCAACCGACGTGCTGACGTTTCAACATGGCGAAATCTTTATCAGCGTCGAGACCGCGAAAAAGCATGCCCGTGCATTTGGGAACTCGCTCGCCAGCGAGCTTTGCCTCTACATCGCCCATGGGCTTTTACATTTGCACGGGTTTGACGATCGAACACAGGCTGCCAAGCGCAAAATGAAAGCGATGCAGAAAAAAATTCTTCGTGACTGTAGCCGGGATCGATGACCCGGCAGAACTAATAATTCCAGAATCGGCACGACCGATCCCGACTACAGCACCTTACAGCTTGTTTGAACTGAGAGCGCCGTATGTTAGCGTTTCTGCCATGAGTCGCGAGCGACGGCGGGGCGTCGGATGCCGGGCGCAGAGCAAAGATACAGAAGGAACGACTCTTGTTTTGGACGAGACTGGCTCTGTAACGACTGCGGAGCCCACCAAGGAAACGCGCTCGGAAGAAGATCTCGATCTTCCCTGGCAGGTCGTGGTCCACAATGATCCCGTGAATTTAATGAGCTACGTGACGATGGTTTTTCAACGGGTGTTCGGCTATCCGCGCGAGAGAGCCGAAAGACACATGCTGGAAGTGCATCAAAAGGGACGTTCGATCTTGTGGGCCGGCATGCGCGAGCCTGCCGAGCTTTATGTGCAGCAGTTACACGGCTATCTTCTGCTCGCCACTTTGGAAAAACTCAGTTGATATGGAGATTTGCCGGCACAACGACCAGATCGAGATCTCCGAGCTGGACCCGTTTCTTGCCGAGCTGCTTCGGCAGATTCCCGCAAGCGCCAGCCCAGACGGAGTACCAACTGCCGAGCAACGTCTCTTCAGTTCCCCAACAAATGGAAAAGAACCGGAGCTTTGCGCAGAATGGGAGCAGTACGTCGAACCTGAACTACGGCGCCTGTTTCAGAGCGCAACCGAAACCGTGGCTGCCGATTTGGAACAACTAAATGGCAATGAAAAAAGCCTGGCGAATCGTACCCTGCATATTCCCGCCAAACACACCGACGCCTGGCTGAACGCACTCAATCAGGCGAGGCTGGTCATCGCCGCAAAAAATAACTTTACCGAACTCGAATTAAGCGACCATTTTCGCTCACCCATCGGATCGCGCAGGGACCTGAGCCTGTTCCAGATAAACTTCTACGGTTTTCTTCAGGAATTTATCCTGCGCGAGCTGGATGGTTGAGCGACCAGGGCTCACAACTACGCTTCCTTCCGCGCGCGCACCATCGCCATGAGCCGGTCTTTGATTGTGCCGGAGGCTTTTGCCGGACGCAGACTCAGCGCAAATGCTTCGTGTAAACCGTAACATTCGCCGATGTAGTCTTCGGCCTTTTTCCCAAATTTCTTGCGTGCTTTTTCGAATTCCTCCACCTCTTCCGGCTCCAATGCGCCAATGACGTAGAGCCGTGACTGGTTCTGGAATTCCTTAAAGTTCACCTTTCAGCTCCTTGAGGCCGTCATAGATTTTTTTAAGTCCAAGTTCAAGCCTAGTCTTCACCGTTCCCAAGGGTGTATTCGTTTTCGCGGCGATTTCGCGCTGGCTCATACCCCGAAAAAATGCGAGGTCGATAGCCTCTTGTTGGGCTGGCGGGAGGCCGGCGATCACTTTCCGAATGAGGTCACGCGTGTCACTGAGCACGATCTCCTCTTGGGTGGCATTATGTGCCCAGGCATCAGGCTGTTGTTCAGTTTCATTTTGCAGACGCTCTTCTGCCCGCGCATACGCCTGCTTTTTCCGCAACCCGTCAATCGCCCGTCGACGGGCCAATGTCACCATCCAGCCGAGCGGTTTGCCCTTTTGGGAAGAGAAGTTTTTCGCCTGGTTCCAAATCTCCATGAAGATCTCTTGCAAGAGATCGTCGGCCTCGGCTTCGTTGTGAATCACTCGCAAAATGAGCGCCTTCAAAATGCCGTTGTACCGATCGTAGAGCTGAGAGAGCGCATCGGGGTCCTCCGCTTGGATCGCCTTCATTAATTCCAAGTCACTCGGAGCTCCGGGCTCGACTTGCGGGACGACGGAGACGGCCGGCGCGCCCGATTTCGCGAGGCGCGCGCGTTTCCTTGGCTTGCCGCGCGCAGGAGAAATGAGTTTGGATCGTCCCATGAGAGTTTAAGAACTTGCAATAAATCAATCAGCGGAGCCCGCGTGGACTCGCCATTAGTCTCTTAAACTGCACAGACAACTTCGTCCACGGGTTTCCAACCGTGATAAAAGACGCATGATTCGCGCCGAACAATTGTTCAACCGGTGATTGCGCATTGCGTCTTGTGCGTCAAAACTTAGACGCATGGCGCAAGGGGAGACTCAAACGAGCGTGGATCCGTTGTGGTACAAAGACGCAATCATCTACGAGATGCACGTCAAGACGTTTTGCGACAGCGACGGCGACGGGATGGGCGACTTCCGCGGACTGATCGAGAAACTGGATTATCTTCAGGAACTGGGGATCACCGCCATCTGGCTCCTGCCGTTTTATCCGTCACCGCTACGGGATGACGGATATGACATCGCCGATTACTTCGACGTCAATCCGAATTTCGGCACCCTCGATGATTTCCGCGCATTCCTTGATGCGGCGCATACGCGAAATCTGCGCGTCATCACGGAGCTGGTCATCAATCACACTTCAGACCAAAACCCGTGGTTTCAAAAATCCCGGCGCGCGGTAGCTGCAGCCGGGGTCGGTGACCTCGGCAGCGATCAATCAACATCACGAGCAACAGGCGCCCGCATCTCCAGCAACGATCTCGCCTACAAAGACTTCTATGTGTGGAGTGACACCCCGGAAAAATACAAGGATTCGCGAATCATTTTTAAGGATTTCGAAACCTCGAACTGGGCATGGGACCCTGTGGCAAAAGCTTATTACTGGCATCGTTTTTATTCGCACCAGCCTGACCTGAATTTTGATAACCCAGCGGTGCACGATGCCGTGGAAAAAGTCTGCGATTTCTGGCTCGATCTAGGCGTAGACGGACTTCGTCTTGATGCTGTCCCGTACCTTTACGAACGAGAAAACACGAGCTGCGAGAATCTGCCAGAAACGCATCAATACCTCCGCAAGCTACGCGCCCACATCGACGCGAAATTTCCAAATCGCATGCTGCTTTCGGAGGCGAACCAATGGCCGGAAGATGCAGCCGCTTACTTCGGCAACGGCGACGAATCGCACATGAATTTTCACTTTCCGCTAATGCCGCGCATGTTCATGGCGCTGCAGATGGAGGACCGCTTTCCCATCATCGATATCCTGGATCAGACTCCGTCGATTCCCGAGCAGTGTCAGTGGGCGATGTTTCTGCGCAACCATGACGAGCTAACCCTGGAAATGGTCACCGACGAGGAGCGCGACTACATGTACCGAGTTTACGCTACCGATCCGCACGCTCGCATTAATCTTGGGATTCGCCGGCGCCTTGCGCCATTGCTCGTAAACAGCCGACGCAAAATCGAGTTGCTCAACATTCTGCTGTTCTCAATGCCCGGTACTCCGATCATTTATTACGGAGACGAGATCGGCATGGGCGACAATTTTTATCTTGGCGATCGCAACGGTTGCCGGACCCCAATGCAGTGGAGCCCCGACCGCAACGCCGGATTTTCCAGAGCAAATCCGCAGCAGCTTTATCTGCCGATTACGATCGACCCGGAGTATCACTACGAAGCCGTCAACGTGGAAAATCAGCAGAAAAATCTCTCCTCCCTACTCTGGTGGACACGCCGAGTCATCGCGATGCGGAAAAATTTCAAGGCGTTTTCGCGCGGCTCGCTTGAATTTCTTTATCCAGACAATCCCAAGGTTCTCGCCTTTCTTCGCCGTTACGAGGACGAAATCATTCTGGTGGTGGTGAATCTCTCGCGCTTTGCCCAATCGGTGGAACTGGACCTTTCACGGTTCTCTGGCTACGTGCCGATGGAAGTGTTTAGCCGCAATCTGTTTCGGCCGGTTAGAAAATCTCGTTACGTCATTACGCTCGGTCCACACGCGCATTATTGGTTCGCCCTGCACGCGCCGACCGACGGACGCCGTGCGCCAAGAAAGAGAGCTGTGCCAGTAATCAATGCGCCGATGGAGCTAGAGACGCTGCTGGCCAATAGCCAACGCGCTGCCATCGAAGGCGAAATTTTGCCTCGGTACCTTCAGACCTGTCGCTGGTTCGGTTCAAAGGCGCGGACTTTTCGCAATCTGAGAGTCGTTGAGCGGGCTTCGATCTCGGAGGATGCCGATGGCGCCCAACTTTGGTTTGTCGAAGTCAGTTATTTGGATGGACCAACGGAAACCTATGCGCTGCCGGTCAAGATCGCTTCTGGAGACTCTGCGCGCTCAATTTCTCAAGCCGCACCGCACGCGATTATTGCCCGTTTTGAAGGCACTGAAGAAAATATTCTGTTTGATGCCATCTGGGATCCGAAGTGTCGCTCACAATTCCTTACAGCGATCGTTCGTGGCGAGAAAATGAAAGCGCGAGCCGGCGAACTTGTCGGCACAGTTGCCAAAACGATCGAACCAGATCAGCCGGTCAGCTTCGAGAATTCTGAGGTTTTGGGTGCAGAGCAGAGCAATTCTTCGATGCTCTTTGATAACAAATTTTTCCTTAAGCTTTATCGCAAGCTCGAGGACGGCATCAATCCAGATGTTGAAATAACTCGATTTCTCACAGAGCACACCAAGTTCCCAAATGTGCCGGCGTTTGTCGGCGCGATCGAATACCGCCAGCCAAAAGCGGAACCGACTGTTGTTTGTCTGCTGCAGCGCGCCGTTGCCAGCGAAGCCGATGTTTGGACGCTCGCTTTAGACGCAGTCGGCCGCTATTACGAGCGTGTACTGGGCCGCAAAGCGGATCTTCAGAATGAAACGACGCCACCCGGCGCGTTGCTCGATGAGCTGATCGGCGGCGTGCATCCTGAGAAAACAAATTTGCTAGGACAACGCACCGGTGAGTTACATCTCGCGCTCGCCTCGAATTCCGATGATCCGGCGTTCCGACCGGAGCCATTCAATGCGATGGCCCAACGCTCCGTTTATCAAAACATGCGGGCGTCGCTGCGGCGCACGTTTACTCTTTTGGAAAAGAAAATATGCGACCTTCCGGCAGCTTTCCGCGACGAAGCCAAGGAAGTGCTCGGGGCGGAACAAGAGATACTGGCGCGCGAAAAACGGCTGCTCGATCGTCGCACCAATGCCGCCAAAATCCGGATTCATGGCGACTATCATCTTGGTCAGTTGCTTTACACCGGAAAAGACGTCGTCATTTTGGATTTCGAAGGCGAACCTGCGCGACCGCTTAACGAACGCAAACTGAAACGCTCCGCGCTACGCGATGTCGCAGGCATGATGCGATCGTTCCAATACGCCGCCTACAGCGCGCTGTGGCAACCAGCCATGCGCAAAGAAGATGTGCCATTTTTGGAGCGCTGGGCCGATCTCTGGTATCGTCACATGGGCAGCGTCTTTCTGCAGAGCTATTTGAAGACAATCGGCACTGCCATCTTCATTCCGCAAAACAGCGAAGACCTCCAAATCATGCTCGAAGCCTATTTGCTGGACAAAGCAGTTTACGAAATTGGCTACGAGTTGAACAATCGGCCTGGCTGGGTCTTGATTCCCGTCCGCGGCATCAAGCACATTTTGAAGTCCGCGTGAGCCCATTTCTCAGCGGCGATAGACGCGAAAGAAAATAGCCCAGCCTTTATAAGGCTGGGCGGTTTGTTAACGAGGTCGAGGCCTTCATCGATGACTCAGCGTTAAGACGCTGGACTATTACCAGGAAATGATACTAAACACTTGCAGCAATTGAGTCTGCGTTTATAAGCACATTGAGGTGCTGAAACGAATTTTATGAAACAATATCTCGAAGAAATCGACAATTACATTGCGGAGAAACATCTGTTGAAACATCCGTTTTATCTCGCGTGGACGCGTGGCGAATTGAGCAAAGAAGCGCTCACGGATTACGCGCAACAGGTACTATCATCACGTCGCAGCGTTTCCGACGTATCTATCGGCGGTGCATGCGCACTGCGATCATCAGGCCACGCGGAAACAATTGCTCAACAACTTGATCGATGAAGAAGCTGGCTCCCCGAATCATCCCGAGCTTTGGAAGAAATTTGCGGATGGTCTCGGCGTCGAAGACGCCGACCGGGCGCAAACCGAGAAGCAACCGGAGACGAAAAACTTGATCAACACATTCCGTTCGGTTTGTGGGCAGCGATCGACTGCGGAAGGCCTCGCGGCACTTTACGCGTACGAGAGCCAAATTCCGTCAATCTGTGAATCCAAAATCGATGGACTGAAGAAGCATTATGGATTCACCAAACCCGAGCATTATGAGTATTTCACTGTCCACATCGGAGCAGACCGCGAGCATTCCGCTGCCGAGCGTGAAATGCTGAGCCGTCACCTGGACGCCCATAATTTCGAATCAGTGAAAGTCTCGGTGAACCGCGTTCTCGACGCGCTTTGGGATATGCTCTCAGGCGTTTGCCGCCGTCACGCCATCGCGTGTTGATTGATGCGGCCTGGGGTGCTTGACACAAGCACCGCTACAACTTTACCGCGGACGCAGGACGAGGAACGAGCGCATCCGACCACGACACACTGACAAAACCTGCGGCTTGCTGGGATCAAGTGAGGCAACGATCTTGTTGTAATCCGCAACCGACGTGACCGGTTGTTGATTGACTTCCTCGATCACATCGCCTTTTCGCAATTCCGCGACGCCACTGTCAGGATCGATGCCGTTGACCACAACCCCTCGCACATTGGCAGGCAGATCGAGTTGCTGCGCTGTTTCTGGAGTCAGCTCTTCCACCTGAATTGACGCGAGAGATCCGCCGGCGGCCTCTTGATCGTTCGGTTTCCCAGGGCGTTGCGGCTGTGGCTCTGGCTGGTTTCGTCGAGGCGTGACGCCCGAACTTTGATAATCAATCGGTTGCTCTTTAATCTGCGTTTTCACCTTAAGCGGTTTTCCATTACGCAGAACTTCCAAGTCCACTTGTTTATTCAATGGAGTCTGGGCCACGAAGGTCCGCAGCGCCTCGAAATTCTTTACGTCACGTCCGTCGAATTTATGGATGACATCACCGGGCTGAACGCCCGCTAGGGCTGCGGGCGATCCAGGCGTCACGCCCGCGACCGCCACGCCGTCCGTATCAGAGTTGGTTTCATCGGGTTGTAATGCCCGAGTCTGGATCCCGAGATAACCGCGAATGATTCGCCCCTGCTTTAACAGGCTTTCCAGCGCGGTGCGGACTGTATTTGATGGAATCGCAAAACCGATTCCCTGCGAACCGCCCGTCGTCGAGGCGATCGCCGTGTTGATCCCAATCACTTCGCCGCTGAGGTTGATCAGCGGCCCGCCACTGTTTCCCGGATTGATCGCAGCATTGGTCTGAATCAGATCTCCAAAAAAATCGGTCCGGTTCGGTCGTCCTTTCGAGCTGATGATTCCGTCTGTCACCGTTTCTTCGAATCCAAATGGGTTGCCGATGGCCAGAACAAAGTCCCCCGGCTGCACCATGTCCGAATCAGCAAGCTTAAGCGGTTTGACGTTCGGATCGTCAATCTTGAGCACAGCCAGATCAACCTCTGAATCCGCGCCGACTAACCGCGCCTTCTTGGTCTGCCCATCGCTCAATTGCACCTCAATCTGATCGACCTGGTTTCCTTCTCTATCGGTCACCACGTGACTGTTTGTGATGATATGGCCTTCGTTTGTTACGATCACACCCGAGCCGAGCGAGTTTTGCACGAGGGTCTCGTCCCGCGGATTACGAAATTGCCGCCGGTTACGGAAGAAAAACTCGAATGGATCAAGCTCGTTTTGACGCTGGACAGCAACCTTCGTTGACGTTTTCACGGCCACAACTGACGGGATCACGCTTTTGACGAGTGCGCGCCGCTCCCGGTTCAACGCCTCCAGCGACGGGACTTGTTTTGGGTCCACGCTGGGATTCGACGCCAGCGTGTACTTTTCCGGCTTTCGGCCGGAGGCTAGATTCAGTCCGCCATGCTTCAGGCGGTAGTCGTAAAGCAGAGAAATTCCCGCGCTCACCAGCAGGACAAAGAGCAAAAATTTCGCAAAGTTTTTCATTAGCTAACGTTAGAAAAGGTTCGTCCCTGTTGTTCGACAATTAAACGCCGGAAACGTTGATTCTCAGGCAATTCCAAACGCGGGTCCCTCTCCAAAATCGACACCGCGGCTGCGCGCGCGCGCAGCATCAAGTGCGCATCGGTCCTTAAGTTACCGACTTTAAGCGCAGGCAGCCCGCTCTGGGCCGTGCCGAGCAGATCGCCCGGCCCGCGCAATTCCCAGTCTGCTTCTGCCACTTTGAAGCCGTCACTTGTCCTTTCTAAAACGGCAAGTTTTTCCGAAGCCTCTTTCACCTTGGCCGAGGTAAGCAAAATGCAATACGACTTGTACTCTCCGCGGCCAATTCGTCCCCGAAGCTGATGCAGCTGCGCGAGGCCAAAACGCTCTGCGTTTTCAATGAGCATCACCGTCGCGTTGGGAACATCTACACCGACCTCAAGCACGGTGGTGCTGATCAACGTGTTCGTGTCGCCGCGGCGAAAACGTTCCATGATCTCTTGTTTCTCCGGCGCCGGAATTCGACCGTGAAGCAGATCGCAGCGGAATGGACGCAAACGTTCCCGCCACAAATCGGTACTCGGCCGCGGCGGCTTTGGCATCGAGCTTTTCACTTTCATCGATCAACGGATAAATCACATAAACCTGGCGACCGGCCTCCAACTGTGTTCGCAAAAAGGCAAGTACCTCGCCGAGCTTCGACCCATCGCGCACAGCCGTAACGATTTTCCCACGGTTCCGAGGCATCTCATCAATCGTCGAGACATCGAGGTCGCCATAAATAGTCATCGTTAACGTCCGCGGGATCGGGGTAGCAGTCATCACCAGTACATCGGGCGCCGGTTCGCGCGCGCTCAATTGGGCGCGTTGCGTAACTCCGAATTTATGCTGCTCATCAATCACAACGAGTCCGAGGTTTGAAAATGAAACTTTGTCATACAGCAACGCGTGAGTGCCGATAATAATTTGTGGTTGGTTCGTTGTGATGAGCCTTTCGTTTGGGAAGTACTGGCTGCCGCCCTGTCGTTCGATTGCACGCGCTCGTGTGTCCGGCAGGCTGCCGGACACGACAGGCTGGCAGCCTGTGCTCCCCGGATCTCTTTCGCGTCGGGATTCCTGCACGCCTTCAAACAATGGCAATGGCCCACTTTCCTCCTGCCGAGCGGCGGTTCGCAGCGCCATGCGTACGCCGAGCGGCTCCAGCCAGCGACGCAAGACATCATAATGTTGCTCCGCCAGAATTTGCGTAGGCGCCATGAACGCGGCCTGATAGCCGCTCTCGACGGCAAGTAGCATTGCTGCGATGGCGACAACGGTTTTTCCCGAGCCCACATCGCCCTGCAACAAACGATTCATTGGATGATTCGCTGCCAGGTCGTGGCGAATTTCACCGATCACTTTGGATTGCGCAGCAGTTAGCTCAAAGGGTAACGACTTGAGAAACCTATCGAGCAGCGCGCCGGCCCCGCAGTGCTTCTCACCTCGCCGGGTTGAGGCATCAGCGCGTCGCGATGCAATGAGCATTTGCATCATGAAGAACTCAGTGAGCACTAGATGTTCCCGCGCGGCGTCACGCGCTTCCCAGCTGTCCGGGAAATGGATCGCGCGAATCGCTTCGGGTCTCTCCCCACGAACAAGATTGCTTGGTGCCAATGTTTCCAATCCGGCAGAGGCCGATGGAAGTTCGTTCAACAGTCTGTAAATCATGCTGCGCAAGACGCGCTGTGAAAGGCCTTCTGTTGCGGGGTAGATCGGCGTGATTCTGCGGAAATGGATCGAGATTTCTTCGTCATTCTCAATCACCTCGAACTCCGGATGGTCCATGCAAATTCGCGTTCCGCGCAGCCGCGGCTTACCAAAGACTACCATGCGTTGACCGGTAGCGACCATCTTCTGCACGTAATGCAGATTGAACCATCGGCACACAAGCGGCTCGCTCAGAGCGTTGGGGTCCGATTCTTGCAACGTGGCCTCGAAAATTTTCTTCCAACCGCCGAAGCGCCGCAGCGACGTCTTGATCACCTCTCCGCAAAGACAAATCGGAACATCACTCTCTTCGCGCGGAAACTTCGGAAATTCCGTCCGGTCTTCATGGCGTCGCGGAAAATGCGTAACTAAATCTTCGACCGTTTCCACGCCGAGACGTCGCAACGCGAGAAGTTTTGGGCGTGCGATCCAATTCAATCCCTCAAGTTTTTCTGAAACGTCGATCATGTCACGCTTTCACGGCCCGTCATTCCGAGCGAAGTCGAGGAATCCCATGGCATTACCCTATGCTCGCACAAAGGGATCCTTCGACTCCGCTTCACTCCGCTCAGGATGACAACTCGGCGTAACATAACTTGATCTCCAATTTACCGCTTCAAGATTGCTCCGCACTCCGCACCGCCTCGATCTGCATGGCCACCAGGGTCTCGCCCTCATATTCGTCCGCGCGAATCCGAAATGCGATGTCCCACGGTGTTGGCGGCAATTGGTTTGCCACACCGTCAAAATATACCGCGCGGCGATGGCGATCGCCCTGACGCAGACGAAAGATGAGATGCTTATCGTTCACTACCCGAGGCGGGGCCACAGGCTCGACCTTCCGCGCGAGGAAACGCGGCTGGGGGTTTCCATTCCCAAATGGCTGCAACAATTCGTGCCACCGCAGAAAACCTAGATCGATCTCCGTGAACGCCAGCTCATGGTCCAGTCGCACGCAATGTTGAAGAGCTTCTTCGGGAAGAAGTTCACGCGCAGCTTTTCGAAATCCTTCAGCAAAAACATCGAAACTCTCTTCGTGCAGCGCAAGACCCGCCGCCATTTCGTGCCCGCCGAATTTGTCCAGCCTCTCTGCGCAGCAGCTCAAAGCTTCCACCAGGTTGAAGCCTTCAATGCTTCGTCCGCTTCCCTTACCGATTCCGTTCTCGTCGAAGCCGATCACGATGGTTGGTCGATGATACCTTCGAGCGATCCGCGATGCTACAATGCCAAGTACCCCCGGATGCCAGCCGGGCGCTCCAACCACGATGGCCGCGTCGCGCGCCACTTCGAGCCGATCCTCTATCTTTTTTATCGCCGCATCGAAAATTTGTTTTTCCACTTCCTGGCGCTCGCGATTCTGCTGGTCGAGCTCGGCTGCGAGCATTGTTGCCTCGCCGTCATCGTGAGTAAGTAACAGGCGCAAAGATTTTTCAGCCGTGCTCAAACGCCCTGCAGCGTTCAATCGCGGGCCAAGCCGGTAACCTATGTCCTCAGGCAAAATTGGCGGACGCACCCCGGCAACCTGCATTAATTTTCTCAGCCCGATACGTGAGGTCTGCGCGATCTCGATCCCGCCGCGCTGCACCAGAATACGATTTTCGCCACAAAGCGGTACGATGTCCGCCACTGTGCCGAGCGCCACAAGGTCGAGCTTTGATTTCAAATCGAACTTAGGCAGTGGCCGTGTTTTCAGCAATGCGTGGCAAAGCTTAAAGACAATGCCCACACTGCAGAGATATTCGAAGACGGAGTCGCTTGTTTTCGGGTTTACGATCGCTACGCAGTCGGGCAATGCTGACTTCGGCTCATGATGATCGAGCACGATCACGTCCACTCCGCGTTTGCGCAGGTCAGCGATCTCTTTTAGCGATGAGGTCCCGCAATCGATAGCAATCAGCAGTTGGGGTTGATGTTGTCCCAGACAACGTTCGACGCTTTCGGCACTCAAACCGTAGCCCTCCTCCATGCGGAACGGTAAAAACAATCCCGGAGCACCACCGTATGCGCGCAACGTTTCCGCAAGCAATGCCAACGATGTCACGCCATCCACATCGTAATCGCCAAAAAGCACGATGCGTTCCCGTCGATCTAAGGCCGCCAGAAGCCGAGAAACAGCCGCATGCATTTGGGGCAGTAAAAATGGATCGCTCAGCGAGCTTAGGCGCGGCCGCAGAAATGCGTTCACCTCTTCGGCGTCACGAAACCCCTTTCGTAAAAGTAACCGCGCGATGCACTCCGAACCGCAAATTTCGCTCCACGAAATTCCCGACGCATCGGCATTCAGCTCTTCAGGCTGCGCAATGATCCATCGGCTTTGCGGCCGGGTAGATTTTCCAAGTGCCTGCTCACCGGCGAAATTGCCCTCAACGCGGCTTTGTCGCGTAAAGCCCCCCTGCACCTTCGGATCCGTTGAGTCACCTTCTACGCGGCTTTGCACCGATCAGTTTATTTGCGGAAAATCTTCTGACAAGATGCGATGAATTATCCGTAACTACCTCGCGATCAGACTCGACAAAGAGCGATTTTCACTGCAAAGAGCCCCATGATTAGAACGATACCGCTTTTCGTAGTGGGTGTCGCTTTACTCACCGCCGCGGGTTGCTCAACCGGCGGACCAAGCGGTTCGACCACGCAGTCTGCAGCTGTTCAGAGAGATTACGAACGATTGTCGGGCACGTGGCAACTAACCCGCGGAGTCGTAGACGGGAAACCTGTGCCTGCGAGTGTGGCGCGAAGTACAATCCTGATCACCGATCACAATACATTCCGATTTCCAAAGGCGAGCGGCGTTGGTACGCATCCAGCGGGGACTTTTAGGGTGAATCCCACTACGAACCCCAAACAAGTTGATTCAATCGCAGAAGGCGGTCCATATGCGGGTCAACTAACGCGCGGCATCTACGAGATTCTCGATACAACTCACAAGCGCGCGTGTTGGGGTCCGCCCGGTGGCCCGCGCCCGACGGGGGTCACGTCTCCTCCAGGAAGTGGACGGATTCTTCAGTATTGGAAGAAAATTGGGCCAGTGCCCTCAGGTTAAAGATACATCGAGAATCGGGCCGAATGATCCGCCCGTGTCACAGCCAATTACATTAAATGAAATTCCGCTGGTTAGTGCTCATCGGCGTTTTTCTTCTGTTAGTCTACGGAGCGTCGCCGTACTTTTCATTTTGGCGATTCACCGCAGCGCTGCGGTCTGGTGATAGCGTGGCACTGAGTTCACGCATCGATTTTCCAGCTATTCGAGGTTCGCTAAAGAAACAGCTTGTTGCGCGATTCGCTCAGGGGACGGCAACTCACAAGTGGTGGAATAACCTCGGACCAACACTGATCGACACGATCATTGATGCTTACGTGACTCCGGAGGGCATCGCCGCGCTGATATCTAATCCGGAAGTCCTGAAGAACCTCCGGCATCCGCAAGACTTTCGGTTCCCTACCGGTAGAACTGAAGATTGGTCAAAAGTAAAACACGCATTCTTCACCGGTCCGCGCACTTTTGTGGTCGATCGAGAGGGAATCAAACTGCGGTTTCGTTTCACAGGTTTGGGCTGGAAGCTCTACGACCTCGACCTTGGTCTGGATGAGGCGAAGCAATAGTTCTTTAACGAACGAAATCGCACGTTAAACAACACGCAACGCGAGGTCGCGCTTTGGGAGCAGACTGTGTTTTATGCACAAATTTGCGAAAACTCGCAGACCTTCTTTTTCTTTTTCGCCAAAGCTGAATCGAAGATGTTCACGGTAATAGCGCGAAAGGAATTCCCAATTGACTTCCTTCCGCCGGCCGGGGTCATCGGCCCCGGCTAAAGCGTCTGCGATTAGATCATCGAGAGTGGCAAGGTTTCCATCTCGGAGATTGCGGAGACGGTTTGCGACTTGTTTTGGATCGCCGACTTCGGGGCGAATAAGCCAGAGAGCGTAAACAAACGGAAGTCCGACAGGTTTCTGCCACTGTTCTCCGAGGTCCCAGAAAGAAAATTCGTTCGCGTACTGTTGTCGGAAACGGATGGCTTGATCGCCGATGAGCAGTCGCGCGCGACGGCCTGTTTTTATTTCCGCCGCGCCAGGCCACGCGGCCGTGGTGCGCCGAATCAGGCGCGCAGGCATTCCGAACTCCGCGATTAAACAATACAAAAGATTAGCAGAAGTTTCTGATGCAGGATCGAGTTCGATCTCTTCGATCTGGCCAATTTCGCCGCGGTGCGCGACAACGACACTGTAAACCGGTCCGTCCGAGGAAATGGAAACGTCATCAACGATCCGGTAAATAGGGTTACGCAGAAATTCGAAGCTGGAGACCAGCGCAACATCGAGCTCGCCGGCCGCAAGTTTATTGCAGAGCGCCGATGGATGATCAAAGTCCACGTTGCCTTCCCAGCCGTGGATGAGCGGGCAGGCGTTGAGATACTTTACGCAACCGATGCGGAGGGAGTTCAATGTGAGATGCGATTAGTGAGAGGTGAGAAGTAAATGCTCGCGATTTCCGTCTGTCACTTCTCTCCTCTCAGATCTCACCTCGCACTTTTCACCTATCGCTCACACGCAGGCTAATTCCGACTCGTTACGCCCGCCGGTTTGCACCACGCCATTCAAATGCCGATAATGGCTGTCACGCTGCACCGGTTCGCGACCCGCTTCGCGGATTGCATGTTCGAGAGCAGCCACAGTCTGCTGCTGCGGAGTGGTTGCTCCGGCCATGTGGAAGATTTTTTCTTCCAAAATCGTGCCATGCAGATCGTCCACGCCATAGCTGAGCGACACCTGTGCGAGAGGCAACCCGAGGCTGACCCAATACGCGGTGAGATGATCGATGTTATCCAGATAAATGCGGCTCACCGCGAGATTGCGAAGCTGTTCGAATGCGGGGGCGCGCTTGATCTGGGCAAGGATCCCGTGGGATTGGCCCGGTTCGAAAGCGAATGGAACAAAACCGGTGAATCCGCCTGTCTCATCCTGTAATCCCCGGAGCTGGCGCAAATGATCCACCCGCTGCGGAAGCGTTTCGATGTGCCCGTATAACATGGTGCAAGTGCTGCGGCCACCCATTGAGTGCCACGTCCGATGAACGTCGAGCCACTCGGCGGCGGTTTCTTTGCCGCGGCAGATTTTGTCGCGGACAGCAGGATCGAAAATCTCCGCGCCGCCGCCCGTGATCGAGCCGAGCCCAACCGCGCGCAAAGTTTCCAGTGTGTCACGGATCGGCATCCGGAAAATTCGCTGCGCCAAATGGCGGACTTCGATCGCGGTGAAAGCCTTGATGTGAAGTTTGGGATCAAGTGCGCGAAGTCTTTGCAAAAGTTCCATATACCATTCTTTCTTCAGCGTGGGGTGCAGTCCGCCTACCATGTGCACCTCTGTAACGCCGAGGGGGAGCGCATCCCTCACGACCTGAATAATTTCGTCGATCGCATATTCGAATGCGTGGGCATCGCGCTTTTTGGCAGCAAAAGCGCAGAACTGACACGATAAGATACAGATGTTGGAGTAATTAATGTAACGGTTGTGGATGTAAGTGGCGCAGTTACCGTTTTTTTTCTCACGCACAACGCTGGCAATCATTCCAAGGGCGTTAAGATCATTGGCACGATACAACGCGAGAGCGTCTGCCTCTGAAATCCGCTGCTGCGCCTCAACTTTTTCTGCGATCAGCCTGAGTTCTTTCGGAATAAGCTCGTAATTCATGCGGACGCGAGGCCAAACCCTCGACAACCAAGCATTGCACAGGCCGCTTCAGCCTTGCAACAAAAACCATGGCTACCAACTTGGCGAAGGGCGAATTTTGGCTAGTTGCCGTTTTTCTGGCAAGTTTTGTCTCAGACAACCGTCTAAATGAACCGATGGCTGGCAACGATCGTGGTAGCAAAGGGAGATCGGAAGACGACGCCGATGACGTGCGCCTCATGGGGCTTATCGGCCGAGGCGAGACCATTGCGCTCGAGGAGCTGATCGAGAAACACCAAGCTTTGGTGGCGGGCACGGTGGCACGAATGCTGGGCAGCAATTCCGATGTGGAAGACATCGCACAGCAGGTATTCATTCGAGTCTGGAAGAGCGCGCGTCGCTACGTCCCACGGGCAAAATTCACGACCTGGCTGTTAAAAATTACGCGCAATCTGGTTTTTAACGAACTGCGCCGCGCAAAGCGTCACGCGCATGTTCCCCTTCAACCGGAAACAGGCGCAGAAGATCCGCCGTTGAAGGATGAGGCGCAGTCTCCTCCGGATGCTTCCCTACTGGAAGTGGAACTTCAGCGAAAGATTGAGGAGGCGATATTGCAACTTCCCGAGGCCCAGCGAATGGCACTGGTGCTGCGGAGATACGAGCAGCTTAGCTATGACCAGATTGCCGAGGTTCTCGATCTCTCGGTTCCCGCTGTGAAAAGCGTTCTCTTTCGCGCGCGCACCGAACTACGCGCTCGGCTGAGCAAGTATTTGGTCGGGCTCGCGTGATTCGTTAAATCGGCTTCGCGCGTTAATGCGCGACGGATGATCCGGCTTCCGAATTAATAATCTCGAATCTCGAATTACCATTAGCGCTCCCTCGCTAGCGCTCGATCACGCGGCCGCGAACACGCTTGATCTGGCTATGATGCGTAAGCACGTGAACACGTCCATCGCTGCCGCGGAAAAATGCGCTCAGCAGCCAGCTGACAGTCGAGATGATGATCGCACCAAAAAACGCGCGCCAGAAACCTGGAACTTCAAAACATGGCATGATCTCGCCAACGAATTTCAACATCAGGGCGTTAATAATTAGAATGAAAATGCCCAGGGTGACGAGAATTAATGGCAGACTCAGCAGAAAAAGCACGGGGCGAACAAAAGCGTTGATGATACCGAGCAGAAGCGATGCTCCCAGCAGACAACCGAGGCGGTCACCGTAGTTGATCCCAACGATCGGCGCAGCCACAAACACCGCAATTGTGGTTGCGATCCAGCGGAAAACAAAATGTCTCATACCCGTGACGTTTCTAAATCTACTCCTTGATCAAAGAAGCGCGAGAAACCACTTGCCAACCAATCGATGAACGGTAAACGAAGTAAAACCATCAACGATAAAATCTGTGCCGAAAAAAAAGAAAATTGTCCAAGATAAAAATGAGACCTCGCCGGCAACGA
This sequence comes from uncultured Verrucomicrobiae bacterium, assembly GCA_963840135.1. Lineage (GTDB taxonomy): Bacteria > Verrucomicrobiota > Verrucomicrobiia > Chthoniobacterales > UBA10450 > Udaeobacter. Next base: position 127,519 of record CAWIXX010000015.1, read on the forward strand.
GCGGGTCCTTCAAAGTAAAAGCTGGTAAAGGGAGCCGCACACGCGGTGGGACTGCGAGTCGAAAACCGCGCGCGACCAACGCCGGTAAGAGCGCTGCAACAAAAGCTTTAACACCACGCGAAGCCGTCGGAATCCCGGAACCATCGGACGAAGCGGTTCGTCTCCGAGCCTACTTCATCTCCGAGCGCCGGCGTCGATTTGCCTTGCCGGGCGACGCCGAGTCGGATTGGGTGGAAGCGAAACGGCAACTACTCTCAGATTCCGGTCGCCGCTAAGGTCAGAACTCGTGACCGCGAATCGCCGTGGTTAATAAAATGGAAAATGCTCTTCTCGAATTAGCGCAGGCCTTGCGATTACGCCTCGCAGTGATTCGCGACGAGCAAAGCCGCCGTGATCAAACAAAACACATCGCGCAATTGAAAGCGATTTCAGAGCAAATCGACGATCTGCAAACGCGTTTGCCCAAACCCGTCGATCCGCGGTTGGCACACTACCTACAGCGCAAAAGCTATGACAAAGCTCTGGGGTTTCTCGAGGAAATGATTACCGCGAGTACAACTCGACGATAAGTTGTTCGTTCACGATTGGCTGTATCTCTTCCCGAGATGGGATGTGCGCAACCTTGCCGCTGAGTGCATCGCGATCGACCGTTAACCAGTCGGGCACGGGAAAAATTTGCGTGAGATCAAGATTACGGAGCACCAGTTGACGCGATTTTGGTTTATCTTTGATCGCGATTTCGTCCCCGGCTTTCACATTGTAGGAAGCGACATTCACGCCGCGCCCGTTCACGAGCACGTGGCCATGTGACACAAGCTGGCGAGCAGCGTTGCGCGTGTTGGCGAGGCCAAGCCGGTAAACGACATTATCGAGTCGCGTCTCCAGTAGCTGGAGAAGTGTTTCGCCCGTCACGCCGCGCTTGCGCAGCGCGTTCTCGAAGACACGCCGGAACTGCCGTTCGAGAAGCCCATACTGATAGCGCAGCTTCTGTTTTTCGCCGAGCGCAATCGCATACTCTGATTGTTTGCGCCGGGAACCTCTCGGGCCATGTATGCCGGGCGGATAATTCTTTCGTTCCAAAGCCTTGGAGGGGCCGAAAATCGGCACACCGTAACGCCGGCTCACTCTCGTTTTTGGTCCTGTATATCTGCCCATAGGATGCTTTGAAAAGTTAAAGCGTTAGACGCGGCGCTGTTTTGGTGGGCGACAACCGTTGTGCGGCACAGGAGTAACGTCGCGGATCACAGTGAGATCGAGCCCGATCGCCTGCAAGGCACGGACTGCAGATTCACGCCCTGCACCCGGTCCCTTTACCAAGACTTCCACTTCCTTAAGTCCGTGGCCCATCGCCTGGCGGGAGGCATCCTGCGCAACCATTTGCGCCGCGTAGGCAGTACTTTTACGTGACCCTTTAAAGCCAACTTTGCCAGCACTCGACCACCCAATCACGTTGCCTTTCATGTCAGTGATCGTCACGATCGTGTTGTTGAAAGTCGAAAGCACATGGGCAATGCCAGAGTGAACGTTTTTGCTACCTTTGGCTTTGACGATCTTTGGCTTCTCGATGTTATCAGCAGAAAGCGAAAGATTCTCTGAGGCTGCTGGCGCGGCGGCAGCTGGCTGTTCCTTTTTTTGCTTGGCTGCTTTTTTTGCAGGCTTGGCCGGCACCTCTGCCTTTGAAGCTGCAGCTGCCTCGCCTTCGCGGGAATCCTTCGGAGCCGGCACTGATTGGGCTCGCTCGTTTTCGGTTCTTCCGGGTTTGGACTGGTTGGATTCTCTGGGTCAGCCATAATTCTAATGAGTCATTTAAACTTTGCCGGCTTTAGCTTCCGGATTGCGGACAACGCCGACGGTCTTCCGCGGCCCCTTGCGCGTCCGGGCGTTTGTCGAAGTGCGCTGTCCACGCACGGGTAAGCCCTTGCGATGGCGGATGCCGCGATAACAGTTAATTGCCTGCAGACGCTTCAAGTTACCTTGGATGTCGCGACGCAGATCGCCTTCGATCTTGATCTTGTTGTTCGTGATCGCGTGAATGATTTCGTTCAATTGCTGCGGCGTAAGGTTTTTTGCTCGCAAATTTGGATCGATGTTCGTCTGCTCCAGAATGCGCCTGGCTGTGGCCAAGCCGATGCCGTAGATATAAGTGAGCGACGCCTCAATGCGTTTTTCTGCCGGAATTTCGACTCCTAGTAATCTTGGCATGGCAAGTAGTTAAAAGGTTACAAAGTTAAAATCGCTCATCCCTGGCGCTGCTTATGGCGCGGGTTTTTGCAGATCACGCGCACCACGTTCTTGCGCTTCACGATCCTGCAACTGGCACAAAGCCTTTTTACTGATGGTCGTACTTTCATAATCCGCGAAATGGAAAACGCGGAGCCGGCTCCGCGTTGTCATTTTTGGCGATAGGTAATTCGCCCTTTCGACAAATCGTAAGGTGAAATCTCTAGCATAACTTTGTCTCCTGGCAAGATCCGAATGAAGTGGAGCCGCATTTTCCCGGAAATATGCGCCAGGACACGATGGCCATTGGCCAGTTTTACCAGAAACATGGTGTTCGGCAGCAGTTCGACGACTGTGCCTTCTACTTCAATTGCGTCCTTGCGCGCCATGTCAGAATTTCTGGATCGTCCTTCGTGATCAGGACCGTGTGCTCGAAATGCGCTGAGGGCATTCCATCCGCCGTGCGAACCGTCCACCCATCGTCGAGCAATCTCACGTCGGAAGTGCCGATGTTAATCATCGGCTCAATCGCCAGCGTCATCCCGGCCTTCAACTTCGGACCGCTGCCGCGTTTCCCGTAATTGGGAATCTGTGGCTCCTCATGCATTTTTCGTCCAACCCCGTGTCCAACGAATTCACGTACGACGGAAAAACCAAAGCGGCGCGCTTCATCCTCAATTTCAGCACAGATGTCGCCAACGCGCCTGCCTTCGCGGGCCGCGCCAATAGCGCGGGCCAACGCATTTTCCGTTACGCGCAGCAACTGGTCGGTACGTTCGTCAATGATTCCCACCGGCACAGTAGTCGCGTTGTCCCCTACCCAACCATCCCGAACGATTCCAATATCCAGTTTTACAATGTCGCCATATTGAATCCGCCGATGGCTGCCGATGCCGTGCACCACTTCGTCATTGAGCGAAATGCAAATGTTTCCGGGAAATACGCGGTGCCCGAGGCGATAGCCGAGAAATGCGCTTTTCACATGCGCATCGCTCATGAAGTCTGCTGCCCCTTCATCGACTTCTTTTGTTGTAATGCCGGGACGCACCAGGTCGCTAACACGATCCAGAATATCGCTCGCGGTGCGGCATGCCTGCCGCATCTTCTCGATTTCCTTAGCGTTCTTAATCGGAATCATCGTTTGTCTTCAATCAACCGCGAGATATCGCTAAAGACTGCCTCGCGATCGCGGTTACCGTCGATCCGATGTAGTATCGACATTTTTCCATAAAAAGATGCTAGCGGCTCAGTCTTGGTGCGGAACTCTTGCAAGCGAGTTTGCAGCACGCTTAGGTCGTCGTCGTTCCGACGTACCAATGGACCGTCGCAATAGGGGCATACGGCACGCTCTGCGAACTGCGCACTCGATGAGCTGGTCGTAAAGCCGCATTCGCCGCATTGGAGCCGGCCGGCAATGCGATCGCGCACGGTCTGTTCCGACACCTCGAGCCAAATCGCTAAATCCAAAGCGGTACGCAATCGCGCCAAAATCGAAGTCAAACTTTCGGCCTGTCGCAGCGTCCGGGGAAAACCGTCGAATACGAATCCGTGGCCGCCATGCAGGCGCAACCAGTCTTCGATTAGTTCAATGATGATTTTGTCGGAAACCAGCCCACCGCTCTGGAGCACTTCGGCGGTCTTCTTTCCCAACGGCGTGCCGAGGTCTCTTTCACGGCGCAGGATTGCGCCAGGCGAAGTGACGGGAATCCCGAATTGGCGCGTAATCATTTCTGCCTGGGTCCCTTTGCCGGAACCGGGCGCGCCGAGAAGAACAAGCCGCCTTTTCACCTATCGCCCGTAGAGGAAAATGGCGACGCCAGCTATTACAAGCACGGCGATCCCCACGTACAACCACATTAGCGCGCCGCTCGCTGCCGCTTCGCCGCGACTGTAGGTAGCGCGATCAAAGGAACGCCCTCGAATCCGACCCTTGCGCAGGAACCCGTCGTAATGCCGCTGAATAAGGTGTGTCTCCACCTGGCGCATGGTATCGAGCATGACGCCCACAATGATCAACAAACTTGTGCCGCCAAAAAATTGCGCCGTGATAATGGGCACATTCAACCCCTGGCTGAGAAGACTTGGCAAAACCGCTATCAGCGTCAGGAAGATCGCACCGGCAAACGTTAGTCGCGTCATTGTGAAATCAAGAAAGTCGGCCGTCGGTTTTCCCGGTCGGACACCCGGGATGTAACCCCCGTATTTCTTGAGATCATCTGCGATTTGAGTTGGTTGGAACTGCGTTGCGACCCAGAAATAACTGAAAAAGAAAATCATCGCCGCGAGAGCGACGTAATGAGGCCAGCCGGTGGAAAGCGCGTTGGCGATGCGGTTGGCAATTGGGCTGTTCTTAAAGGCGTAGCTGACAATCGTTGCAGGAAAAAGGAGAAGAGCCCAGGCGAAGATGATCGGCATCACGCCGGCGTAATTCACTTTTAAGGGCATGTATTGCGTTTGGCCCCCGTACATTTTGCGGCCAACTACGCGCTTGGCGTACTGGACGGTAATTTTCCGCACGCCTTGCGTAATCGTGATCACCGCGGCGATCACAATGATCAAAAACAATACCAGCAAAACAAGGACCATCGGATTCACCTGGCTCGATCCGGTCTGCGCCGAGGGCACAAAAGTCTTCCACGCCTGCGCGAGCGCGGCGGGCAGCCGTGCAACAATCCCCACAGTAATGATCAGCGATATCCCGTTTCCAATGCCGCGTTCGGTAATTTGGTCGCCCATCCACATCAATAGAAGCGTCCCGGTGGTCAGGGAAACCACGGTTACGATTCGAAACTTCCAGCCGAGATCATCCACCAGAGGAATCCCGAGGTTCTTGATGGTGTCGATAATCCCCGGCAACATGGTGTGATACGATTCCGGGTGCTGGAACGACAGCGCCAGCAAGTATCCTTGGAAAATGCACAAGACGAGTGTCGCGTAACGAGTCAGCTGCATGATCTTTTGTCGGCCGCCATCTTCACGCGCGAGTCTCCCAAGCCGCGGAATCACCGCGGTCAGCAACTGCATCATGATCGATGCGCTGATGTAAGGCATGATGCCCAGAGAGAAGATTGCGCAATTTTCCAGCGCGCCACCACTGAACAAGTTAAACAGCGCTGCAAGGCCACCTCCGGTGCGTTGGCTAAGCGAGGTGCGAAACCACTCCTGCAATACAGCTTGGTTGACTCCGGGGGTTGTGATTGCCGCTCCCAGACGCACAATCACGATCACGGCCAGCGTAAACATGATGCGCCGGCGTAATTCGGGTATCTTGACCGTGTTGAGAAACGCCGAAACCATCCGCTAAATTTGAAACATCATGTGCCGGGAAGCTAGCTCTTCCGCGATGCTTTCTTTTTTGCCTTGGCCGAGGTCTTCCTGGACGATTTTTTCTTCCGTGTCCCCTCTGATGCAGCTTCACCAGCTGGCTTCTCCGGCGAAGCTTCGGACGCCGCGGCAGCATGAGGACGCTCTGCTTTCTCACGCAGCGTAATCGTTCCTCCCGCTTTTTCGATTTTTTCCCGGGCTGACGCGCTAATTTTATCGGCTTCTACCTTCAGGCCGTGCCTTAATTCTCCGCCACCAAGGATTTTGATTCCCACGAAATCCCCGCGGATGAGCTTCGACTCGCGCAGCAGCTGTTCGTTAACGGCAGTCCCGGCTTTAAATGCATTGAGATCATCAAGGTTGACGATCGCGTACCGCTTGTGAAAGGCGGCGTTGTTAAATCCTCGCTTTGGCAATCGCCGAATCAACGGCATCTGCCCGCCTTCGAACCCAAGGCGAATACTCCCACCTGAGCGCGCCTTTTGTCCCTTATGACCCTTGCCACTGGTTTTTCCGTGGCCGGAACTTTCACCGCAACCCAGACGCTTCACGCGATGTCGCGAGCCGGGACGCGGTTGCAGATTATGGAGACGCATCATGTTGCTCACCTTTTCCATCGCTGAAGTGAATTCCGCGCACTTTGAAAATTTCCTCCCGCCGGCGAAGCGATTTCAGCGCGGCGATCGTCGCCTTCACCACGTTGGCGTGATTGCTTGACCCGAGCGACTTGGCCAGCACGTCTCGGATGCCGGCAGCTTCAGCTACGGCCCGCACACCTCCGCCGGCGATAACCCCGGTCCCCGGCGATGCGGGACGCAATAGGACTCGCGCTCCATCATATTCGCCGATCACTTCGTGGGGAATCGTGTTTTCGTTCAATGAAACTTTTTCCATCGCCTTGCGGGCTGCTTCGGAAGCCTTTCGAATGGCCTCTGATACTTCGTTAGCCTTGCCAAATCCGCATCCAACTTTTCCGTCGTGATCTCCAGCAACGATCAATGCGCTGAAGCTGAAGCGCCGTCCGCCTTTCACGACCTTGGCGCAGCGGTTGATGAACACGACTTTCTCGGTCGTATCACCTCTTGCCGCGGGCGCCTTATCTTGCCTGCGCATGTCCGGTCTTCTGCCTGAACCTGTTTGAGCCATGAATTAAAATTTTAAACCGCCTGCACGTGCCGCGTCTGCTAATGCCTTCACTTTGCCATGATAAAGGAACCCGCCCCGATCAAAAACGACTCGATCGAGTTTCTTCGCCAGTGAGCGTTCCGCTATCGCCTTGCCAACTTGTTCCGCCGTGGTCTTGTTTGCAGCAGCTTTATCTTTCCCCGGTAAAGAACGCTCTGCGGTCGATGCAGCGGCCAGCGTCCGACCGGAATTGTCGTCGATCACCTGAGCGTAAACATGCTTGCCAGAGAAATGAACTGACAGCCGCGGCCGTTGCGCCGTGCCCGCCACCTTTTTCCTGATCCTTTGATGAACACGCTGTCGCGCTGCCTTACGAAACGTCGCCATAATTATTGAACAGTCTTGCCCTCTTTGCGACGAATCTGCTCGCCCGTGTAGCGAACGCCTTTACCCTTGTACGGTTCCGGCGGGTAAAAGCGGCGGATGTCCGCTGCTACCTGGCCAACCAATTTTTTGTCCACTCCTTCGACTTTAATCTTCGTGTTATCCGCGACCGTGATTTTAATGTCCTTCGGAATCGAAAACGGCACCGGGTGAGAGAAACCGAGACTCAAGTTAAGCGTGGATCCCTGGACGGCAGCCTTGAACCCAACTCCTTCGATCTCCAGTTGCTTGGTGAAACCTTCGCTCACACCCTGCACCATGTTGTGCACGAGGCTACGCGAAAGCCCATGTAATGCTTTCACGCTGCGCGATTCTGCTTCCCGCACCACAGACACCCGGTTATCCTGCACGCTGGCCCGGATCTGACGCGGAAGTTTCCACTGGAGTTTTCCTTTCGGTCCCTCCACCGAGACCTCTCCCTCCTGGTCAACATTCACTTTGACCTTGTCTGGGATCTCGACCGCTTTATTTCCAATTCGCGACATGAGTTCGTGATTCGTTAAATGGTCACCAAACGTAGGCCAGTAGTTCGCCCCCTACTTTCTGCTTCCGCGCTTCGCGTCCCGATAAAACGCCGCGTGACGTGGAAAGAATCGCCAAACCCATTCCACCCAAAACTCGGGGGATTTCATCGGCACCAACATAACGTCGCAACCCCGGGCGGCTCACCCGGCGAAGCCCCGCAATGGCGCTCGAGCGATTTACGATTTTGTTCGCGATCTTGATGCGCGGATGCGCAGCGCTCGTGTCAATCGAGTAATCGGAAATGTAACCTTCATCTTTCAGGATGCGCACGATCTCAGCCTTGACCTTCGAGTACGGGACCAGCACCTCCGGTTTTTGCGCGCGCGTGCCATTCCGCACACGCGCCAGTAAATCGGCAATTGGATCAGTAACGGTACTCATGAAAATCAGGCGGCTTGCGCGGCGGGCTTCTTTACCCGGTCGCTAAAGGGCATTCCCATTTCGCTTAACAGCGATTTGGCTTCCTCGTCGGTCTGTGCCGTGGTGACGATAGTAACATCAAATCCGATGTTGCGCTTGATTTTATCCAGCTCGACTTCGGGGAAAATCGACTGATCCGAAATTCCCAGGGTATAGTTGCCGTGATCATCAAAGCAGCGGGGAGAGACGCCGCGGAAATCTCGGATGCGTGGCAGCGCCGCTTTGATGAAGCGTTCGAGAAATTCGTACATGCGCTCTCCGCGCAGGGTCACCTTTGCGCCAATGGCCTGGTCTTTGCGCAATTTGAAATTGGAAATGCTTTTTTTCGCCAGTGTTTCCACCGGGCGCTGGCCGGTGATTAATGCCAGTTCGGCCTTTGCTTCTTCCAGCGCCTGCTTCACATCAGATTGCGAGCCGACCGAAGTGTTAATGACCACTTTTTCGACTCTCGGAACCTGGTGTACGTTTTTGTACCCGTGCAGCTTTTGCAGCGCCGGCATAACGCGCTCTTTGTAATCGCGATAAAATTCGTTTTCCATTTTCAACACACTGCCATTCTGAGCGAAGCGGAGTCGAAGAATCCCGCGGTGAAATCGAGGACACTGCTACGGGATCCCTCGACTTCGCTGGGGATGACTGTCATTTCCTTAGTTTCGATCATGCCGCTTTCTTCTCTGCTTCCTTTTTCGATTTCTTTGTCGCCTTTTTCTCAGTCTTCTTCTCGCGCTCGATTAATTTCACGTTGGAAATATGAATGGGGCCCTCGCGTTCGGCGATTTTCCCGCTCGGGTTATCCTGGGATTTTCGCAGGTGCTTTTTGATGATCCGTACGCCTTCAACGACGACACGCTGTTTTGCCGGAAACACCGCCAGGATTCGTCCTGAAGAGCCGCGGAAATTCCCGGAGATGACCTCGACTTGGTCGCCTTTTTTAACGTGAGACTTGACGCGGTTCATAAGACTTCCGGGGCAAGCGAGACAATTTTCATGAAATTCCGCTCACGCAATTCACGGGCGACCGGTCCGAAAATGCGCGTGCCGCGGGGATTCAAATCTTTATCGATAATCACGATGGCATTGTTATCGAAACGCAGCAGCGACCCATCCTCGCGCCGGATCGGTTGCCTGGTCCGAACGAGCACTGCGCGTACCACTTCGCCCTTCTTCACAGTCCCGTTCGCGCTTGCTTCCTTGACGTTGGCAGTAATCACGTCGCCGATTCCTGCGTAACGCGTGGCTTTGCCAATGACACCAATCATCGTGGCCATACGCGCGCCGCTATTGTCCGCCACATCCAATCTGGATCGAAGTTGTACCATAAAATCGATAGTTACTTTTGGATGACCTCCACAAGACGCCATCGTTTTAGCTTGCTCATCGGCCGCGTCTCCATGATGCGCACCTTGTCACCAGTTTTTGCCTGGTTCTGTTCATCGTGCGCATAGAATTTTTTCATTTGTTTGACAATCTTGCCGAATTTCGGGTGCGGCACACGCGTCACCGTGCGCACGATAATTGTTTTATTCATGCCGCTGGAAACCACTTCGCCGGTGCGCGTCTTACGCGGGCCGCGCGTGATAGACGCGGGAGCAGATTGCGGTTCGTGTTCGTCAGCCATAGTTACTTCGTTTCAGTTTGTTTCTCGCGCTGCGACAACTCTGTTTCGATCCGCGCAATGTCCCGTCGCAGGAAGCGCAACCTGCTTGGCTGTTCCAACTGGCCACTCTGCTGCTGCAGCCGGAGGTGAAGCCTTTCCTGGCGAAAGTCCCGCCTTTTAGTCAGCAACTCGTCAGTGCTCAGCTCGGTGATTTCCTTCATTTTCATGACGCTTAAGCGGCCCTCACATGGTGCCGTGTGAGAAACTTCGTGCGCACCGGCAACTTGTCCGCCGCCAGCCGCAAGGACTCCCTCGCCACCGATTCCGGCACGCCGTCCAACTCAAACAAAATATTGCCAGGTCGCACCGTGGCGACCCAAAACTCGGGCTGGCCTTTTCCCTTGCCCATGCGCGTTTCCGGTGGACGGGAAGTTACCGATTTGTCCGGGAAAATACGGATCCAAAGCTTGCCCTTGCGCTTCATGTTACGAGTGAGCGCAACACGCGCGGCTTCCAATTGCGTGTTCGTGATCCAGGCGCGCTCGAGTGTTTGCAACCCGAATTCGCCAAAATCGATCTTTAGATTGCGCGAAGCGGTTCCCTTGCGGCTTCCCCGCTGGGACTTTCGATACTTCACGCGTTTTGGCATCAACGGCATAAAAATTTCTCCTTAGACTGCAGTCGGCTCTGGTGCCGGAGCTGGCGGCGGTGGCGGTGGCGGTGGGGAAGCGGGCTGAACGGGGGCCTCCTCCTTCTTACACATCCAGCATTTGACTCCGATTTTGCCGTAAACGGTATTGGCTTCGGCAAACCCATAATCGACCGCTGTTCGCAGCGTATGCAGAGGAACTTTGCCTTCCCGATACCATTCCGAGCGCGAAATCTCCGCGCCATTAAGCCGCCCTGAACAACGGAGCCGAATTCCTTCGGCGCCAAAATCCATCGCCGTCTGCACGGCTTTCTTCATTGCGCGGCGATAAGCAATCCGCCGCTCGATCTGTAGCGCCACATTCTCCGCCACCAATTGCGCATCGAGCTCCGGTGTCTTGATCTCCTGAATGTCGATCTTGACTTGCTTGCCCCGTGCCATCTTGGAAATCTCTTCTGTCATTTTCTCGATCTCGGCGCCTTTGCGTCCGATCACGATTCCCGGGCGCGCCGTAAAAATGGTTACCCGGATGCTGTTCCACGCCCGCTCGATCACAATTTTCGAGACAGCTGCATACTGCAGCTTTTTCTTCACGTAATTACGAATCTCTAAATCGGAGTGCAAAAATTCTGGCAGGTCCTGAGGCGAGGCATACCAGCGTGAGCGCCAATCGCGGTTCACGCCCAGGCGAAAGCCAATCGGATTAACTTTTTGTCCCATAAGTCAGTATTACAAATTTACTTCTTCGATTTCTTCGGTGCTTTTCTCGCTTTCGGCTTTTTCTCTTCAGTTGCCGGTCCTTCCGCGCCCGTCGTGCCACCAGCCTTCTTCGCCGCTTTTTCTTCGGTCTTGCGCTTCGCTTTCCTGGTCTCGCGCGTCTCGACTTTAATTTCGTCAGTAAGCACGATTCGAATATGACTGGTCCGTTTCAAAATCCGACTCGCGCTGCCCCGCGCACGCGCCATGATCCGCTTAAACGTCGGACCTTCGCCTACGACCGCTTCTTTCACGACCAATCCGTCAGGCTTGAGGTTGGCGTTGTTCTCGGCATTAGCGATCGCGCTCTTCAACGTCTTGTTAATGAGGAACGCCGCTTTCTTGGGCGTGAAAGCGAGGAGATCGAGTGCTGCCGACACCGGTAGACCCTGGATCTCACGCGTGACTTCGCGCGCCTTAAACGGCGAAATCCGCGCATACTTGTATATCGATCTGACTTCCATCGTTTTCGTTTCGTTCCGTAATTCGAGAATCGAAATTCGTAACTCGGTTTCCCGTTTCACGATTCTCGGTTCTCGATTCTCGCTCGTCTTCTTATTTCAAACTCACATTCGGTTGCGCATCCACCTGGAGGCGGTCCCCTACTTTTATTCTGTCCTTCCTTGAATCCATTTCCTGAATCACAGCGCCGCAAATTCTTTGTCGCACATCAATCACCCGCAGGGTCGCGATCCTTTTGTCGCCGCGCATCACCCGCATTGGCATCCCAATTTTGACGCCTTGTTTTTCGCCAAGGTTACCGACTACGAAGGACCATTCATCCTTCACGCTGATCACGCTCCCGTTCATCAAACTCGGCTCCGGCAAATCCGGCGCATTCGCGGACTTCGTGACCAGCTTGTCGACGCTGCGCAGCTGAGTTTCCACGTCCATCCGCGCTTTCGCATCCGCGCTCTGTGACGTTTTCAAGTAACACAACACCGCCTCGTCCAGCCGCAGCATCTGGTCGCGATTTTCGTCGCGCTCCTTCTGCGCGAGCTGAAGATCACTCACCGCCGCCAGTAAACGCTGCTCCAGCTTCGCCCGGTCCTTGTTCGCCGACACCAGCCCTAGTGCCTCCATTTGCAATTGCAGATCGGAATACTTGCGCCGAAACAATTCCGCCTCCGCATTGGACTCCGCCAGGCTGCTGGTCAACGCTTTCAGCGATTCCTGAGCAATTGATAATTGCCTCTGCAAATCCTCGTTTTGCTGAAGCAAACCCGTCGCAGTCACCTCTGAAGGCAGCCGTGTTGGTCGCGAATTCGCCGACGCTGCAGGCGAGCCGCCTGCCACTGCGGTGTCATTCGCTCCCGCGTTTTCAGTTTTGGATTTTGACAAAGAACTATTTCCCTCTGCCGCCAGCCCCTGGGCCAGCGCACAACCCATTACGATGAGAGTCGTTAGTTGATGGTTGATCGTCGATGGTTTCACCTTGGCAAAACGCAACGGCTCATCTCTATCAACTCGCAACTCTCGACTAAAACTTACTCTCAGCTAAAACTATTTCGTCACCTTCGCCGTATGCGAACCATGCTTCTTAAACACGCGCGTGGGCGAAAATTCACCGAGCTTATGACCGACCATGTTCTCGGTAACGAAAACGGAAATAAACGTCTTTCCGTTATGCACCAAAAACGTGTGGCCGACAAAATCCGGCGTCACCATCGAGCGCCGCGACCAGGTTTTGATTGGTTTCTTTACGCCCGAGCTGTTCATCTTGTCGATCTTCTCCAGAAGATACAACTCGACGAAGGGTCCTTTCTTTAACGATCTAGCCATAATTTTCAAGTGAATTGTGGAGGGTCGAGCTCTGCGAGACCGGCCTCGCAGAGCTCCGCCCTCCAGGACTCACGCTTTTTTCTTCGGTCTTCTCCTTTCCAAAATAAAGCGATCGCTCGGTTTATGTTTGCTACGCGTCTTAAATCCTTTGGCCAGTTGTCCCCAGGGACTAACCGGATGATGCCGTCCGCCGCCGCCTTTTGATTTCCCCTGGCCGCCGCCCATCGGATGATCGATCGGGTTCATCACCATGCCGCGCACGTGGGGACGACGTCCTCGCCAGCGAGTACGCCCCGCTTTGCCGCTCGACACATTCATGTGATCGACGTTTCCGACCTGGCCAATTGTCGCGAAGCAGTTTTCGTGGATGCGCCGAATTTCCCCGGAAGGCATTTTCACCAATGCGTAACCACCTTCGATGTTTGTTAACGTCGCCTGTTGCCCGGCGCTCCGCGCAACCTGGCCACCGCGACCCGGACTCAATTCAATGTTGTGAATGTTTGTGCCCAGCGGAATCGCGCGAAGTGGCAAGGCATTGCCCAGATCGGGCGGGACATTCTCGCCGGCAGCGACCGTCGAACCCACTCGGAGTCCATTCGGCGCTAGAATGTAACTGAGCTCGCCGTCCGTGTATTTGATAAGAGCAATCCGCGCAGAGCGATTCGGGTCGTACTCGATCCCGAGAACCTCTGCAGAGACACCGTGCTTGCGTCGTCTAAAATCAACCTTGCGATATTTCTGTTTGTGTCCGCCGCCAATGTGACGCGATGTGAGCCGGCCGTAGCTGTTGCGACCGCCGCTCTTTTTCTTCGGCTCAACGAGGCTCCTCTCAGGCCGCCACTTTGTGATTTCATCGAAAGTAGGCAGCGACTTGAAACGGAGCGTCGGCGTTAATGGGCGGAATTCTTTCAGTGCCATAATGCTTTCAAAAATTCGATTTCTCTTCGTCAGATGAGATCGATCTTTTCGCCCTCCTTTAACGTGACGATCGCTTTCTTCCAGCGTGGTCGTCGCCCCACCGGTCCACGCACGCGTTTTTCCTTACCCGCGTAATTACAAGTGTTCACATCGACCACTTTCTTTTGAAACAGGCGTTCGATTGCGTTCTTGATCTCAATCTTGTTCGCACGCGGACTCACGCGAAAGACATACTTGTTCTGCTTCTCGCTCATCAGGGTCGACTTTTCAGTCAACGAAGCGGTTTGAATAATCTCGTGCGGCTCGTTCATGGCATTACTTCGCGTGTTCGCTGCCTCCAGCCGGCCGAGTCCGTTCCGCCAATCTTTCCAGCGCCTTTTCGGTGACGAGGATTTTCTCGAAGGCTAGCAACTGCTCTATGTTTACATTGGAAGCAGTGGCAAGCGTCACCGGTTTAACGTTGCGCCCAGACTTCAAAGTGTTTTGATCAAACGCATCCGATACCAACAAAACTTTCCGGGCGTCTGTTTGTTTTTTCAGCAAACCCACGAACGACTTCGTTTTGAGTTCCGGCACAACGAATTTGTCGATCGTTAAAACATCACCCGCCTTGATTCGCTCGCTCAGCGCTTTCCGGAACGCCAGATGTCGCACGGATTTCGAAACCTTTTTTGAATAGTCTCGCGGCTTCGGTCCAAAGACGACACCACCGCCACGCCAGATCGGCGAAGATTTATAACCAGCCCGTGCGCGGCCGGTGCCTTTCTGCCGCCAGGGTTTCGCGCCGGACAAATCCACTTCCGCTTTCGTTTTGGTGTTGGCTGAACCGGAACGACGCGCCGCGCGCATGGCGACGACTGTATCGTGGACGGCCTGCGAACCTTTTCCGTCTTCGATCAGTTCAATGCCGGCTTCCTTGGCAGCGGCCTTGGTTAAAACTTTTGCGCTCATTTCTTATCGCACGGTTATGGCCGGCTTCTTCGCCGCCACGGCTTGATCTGCTTTTCTGTGCTCTTGATGCTCCGTAATTTGCGCCGCCGGATTCTTAATCGCCGGTCTGACAATGACATAACTTCCATTCGCTCCCGGAACGGCGCCGCTGACCAAGATAATTTTTTCGGCTTCGCGCACCTGCATGACCTGCAGATTCTGGACGGTGACGCGTTCATCCCCCAGATGACCAGGCATTCCCATGTTTTTCCAAATACGGCCCGGAGTAGAACGATTGCCGACCGCACCAACGCGCCGATGCGTTTTCGAACCGTGTGCCGCACCTTGTCCGTGAAAGTTGTGCTTCTTCATCACGCCTTGAAATCCTTTTCCCTTCGATCGCCCAATCACATCGACATAGTCGCCCGCCTGAAATTGCGTAACGCTCAAATTGATCTCGCCTTCCGGAAGATCATTGGTCAGGCGAAACTCGCGCACGAATTTTTGCGGCTCCACGCCAGCCTTTTTGAATTCGCCCAGTAACGGCTTGGTCACACGCGATTCCTTCTGCACGGCGAACCCCACCTGGACGGCCGAATAGCCGTCCTTCTCTTCAGTCAAACGACGCAGCAAAACGTTATCGCCGGCCGCAATCACGGTCACGGGACACAATCGACCTTTGGCGTCGTAAACGCTGGTCATACCAATTTTTTGTCCAAGAAGTCCGATGCTCATGACCGTCTAATCGCAAATCTTTCAGAAAGGCCTCCGCTTAAATCTTAATCGTAATGTCAACGCCCGCAGGCAAATTCAGTTTCTTTAGTTCATCCACCGTTTTCGCCGTCGGCTCAATGATGTCCAACAGCCGTTTGTGCGTGCGAATTTCAAATTGTTCCATCGACTTTTTATCAACGTGCGGCGAACGGTTTACCGTAAATTTCTCAATTAAGGTCGGCAGCGGAATCGGACCCGCTACCCGCGCCCCCGTACGCTTCGCAGTCTCGACGATCTCCACCGCGGATTGATCAAGCATGCGATGATCGAACGCCTTCAATCGAATCCGGATGCGCTGGCCATTACTCATTTGGACTCTTTCTGATCGAGAATCGCCGAAACCAGATTGGCCGGCACCGGTTGGAAATGGGAAGGTTCCATCGAGTAACTGGAGCGGCCTTTGGAAAGTGAACGGATGGCAGTCGCGTAACCAAACAACTCGGCGAGTGGAACCTCGGCATGAATGATCGCGAGATTGCCGCGCGGTTCGATGCTGTGAATGCTGCCACGACGTCTGCTCAGGTCGCCACAGATATCTCCCTGGAACTCGTCCGGGGTGATGTTTTCGACTTTCATGATCGGCTCCAACAGAATCGGTTTCCCCTGCTTAAATCCATCTTTCATCGCAAAAATCGCCGCCATTTTGAATGCAAGTTCGCTGGAATCGACTTCGTGGAACGAACCGTAAACGATATCGACCTCTACATCGACAACAGGATAGCCGCCGAGCACGCCGTTGAGCACCGCTTCCTGGATTCCCTTTTTGACGGCTGGAATGTATTCGCGCGGAATGATGCCGCCGACGATTTTGTTCTCGACGAGGAGACCTTTGCTGCGCTCGGCCGGACGCACATCCACTTCCACGTGTCCATACTGACCGCGGCCGCCGGATTGTTTAATCAACTTGCCGACGCCATGCGCGTTCGTGGTGATCGTTTCGCGATAGGCGATTTGCGGCTTACCCGCGTTTGCGTCCACTTTGAACTCGCGAAACATGCGGTCGCGAATGATTTCCAAATGCAACTCGCCCATTCCTGCGATGATGGTTTGCCCGGTATCTTCGTGCGTATAGACGCGGAATGTCGGGTCTTCTTCTGCGAGTCGCTGAAGCGCAATCGCCATTTTTTCCTGGTCCAATTTTGTCTTGGGCTCAATCGCCATCGAAATGACAGGATCAGGGAAAGACGGCGGTTCGAGAAGGATCGGATGGTCCTCATCGCAGAGCGTGTCGCCGGTGGTGATATTTTTAATACCAACGATGGCGGCAATATCGCCGGAGTAACACGTCTCAATGTCTTCGCGTTTGTCCGCTTGAATCTGGATTAAGCGCGAAATCCGTTCGCGCTTGTTAGTGCGCGGATTGTAAACCGTGTCGCCCTTACTTAGCGTGCCGGAGTAAACGCGGAAGAAAACCAGCTTCCCGACAAACGGATCGCTCCAAAGTTTGAAGGCTAGCGAGCAAAAGATTCCATTGTCATCCGTCGGCACTTCTATTGGCTCCCCGGTATCTGGGTCTTGACCTTTCGCGGGCGGAATGTCGAGCGGGCTTGGCAAATAATCGACTACGGTGTCGAGCAAATACTGAATGCCGATGTTCTTCAACGCGGAGCCGCCGATTACCGGGACAAATTTGTTGGCGATCGTTTGTCGCCGAATTCCAGCTTTCAACAGCTCAGGCGTAACCGGCTTTTCATGGATGACGGCCTCGGCGACGTCATCATCGAGATTGGAAACTTGTTGGACCAGATCGTTGTACGCCTTGTCAACAATCTCAACATATTCCTTTGGAAGATCGGTGACTTCGTAGGTCGATCCGAGCTGATCGTCCTCGGAATAAATGATCGCCTTCTTATTGATGACATCGAGTTGGCCGCGCAGCTGATCTTCCTTGCCCAGCGGCAACAAAACCGGCCACGCGTTCGCGCCGAGTTTTTTGTGGATGCTATCCACCGACATCTCGAAGTCCGCTCCGACGCGGTCCATTTTGTTGATGAACGCCAGACACGGCACGTTGTACTTGGTGGCCTGACGCCAGACTGTTTCCGATTGCGGCTGCACGCCGGCGACGCCATCAAAAACTGCGATCGCCCCATCGAGAACGCGTAGAGAACGTTCCACCTCGGCGGTGAAATCGACGTGTCCCGGTGTGTCGATAATATTGATCCGCTCCTTGACCCCCTCGAAAATCTTGTAAACGCCTTCTTCCTTTCGTTGCGCCCAAGTGCAGGTTGTCGCAGCGGAAGTAATTGTGATTCCTCGCTCGCGTTCCTGCTCCATCCAGTCGGTGACAGTTGTTCCTTCGTGCACCTCACCCATCTTGTGAATCATGCCGGTATAAAACAACACGCGCTCAGTGATCGTCGTCTTGCCAGCGTCGATATGCGCCGCGATGCCAATGTTCCGCGTTCGTTCCAGCGGGAACTTACGATCCGGCGAATTTGGATTTTTCGCTGCGGTCTTTTTCTGCTCCATCGTCGCCGTCGCCATAATCGTCACCAACGGAAATGCGCAAACGCGCGGTTCGCTTGCGCCATTTTATGAGTCTCTTCGCGTTTCTTGATCGCGTTCCCCTGGCCTGCTGCGGCATCCTTTATCTCCTGCGCCAGTGCCTCCGCCATGGGCATTCCTTTGCGATTGTCCGCGTATTGAACAATCCACCGAGTAGCCAGAGAAATTTGTCGAGCAGGCGTCACTTCCATCGGGACCTGATAGGTTGCCCCACCCACGCGCCGCGATTTTACTTCCAATCGCGGACGGACATTCTCGATCGCTTTATTTACAACTTCCAACGGATCGACCGAATCAGAACCTTCGCGAGACTTGTCGATCGCTGTGTACACGATCCGCTCCGCCAGCGATTTCTTGCCGCGATTCATCACCGTTGTAATCAGGCGCTCCACCGCCGGACTCCCATAACGGGAATCGACATGCTCCTTTTTCTTGTAAACTCTTTTCCGTCGCGACATTGTCGGTCTTCCTGTCCAATATTATTTCTTTTCCCCGGCTTCCTTCGCTGCGCCACCTCCGCCCGCACCAGCTTTCGGACGCTTCGCCCCGTATTTGGAGCGGCCGCGCCGGCGCCCATCAACGCCTAACGCGTCGAGCGTCCCGCGCACAATATGGTAGCGGACACCCGGCAAATCCTTCACGCGTCCCCCGCGCACAAGCACGATCGAGTGCTCCTGCAAATTATGCCCCTCGCCCGGAATGTAGGCAATCACTTCCTGGCCATTCGTCAACCGCACTTTTGCCACTTTGCGCAGCGCAGAATTCGGCTTTTTGGGCGTGCGCGTCATCACCTGCACACAAACTCCACGACGTTGCGGACAGTCCACCAGCGCGGGTGACTTCGATTTCACCGACACCTTTCGGCGTCCTTTGCGGATCAACTGATTAATCGTGGGCATTTTTCAAACCTCAAAAACAAAGCGCCGCCAAAAGCGTTGTGCGCGGGGCGACAAAAAACCCGCCCAGGTCGCGCAGCAAACTCTCTCACGCGCCTGATGCGGTGGATCGTGAATATAGAGGGAAAAGCGCGGCCTGCAAAAAATATTTTACACTGCGTTTGTCATTCCGAGCTGAGTCGAGGAATCTCTAATTGAGATGCAGAAAACTTTCGAACTTTTAGCCACCGATCGACACTCGAAAGCGCGGCGTGGATGCCTAACGACTGCGCATGGCGCGATCGACACGCCGGCGTTCATGCCTGTGGGAACGCAAGGTTCAGTGAAAGGCGTCAGCCCTCGGGAACTGCGCGAACTGAATGCGCAGATCGTCCTTGGAAATACGTATCATCTATTCGTTAGGCCGGGACTCGAGGTGATCAAACATTTTAGCGGCCTCCACAATTTTATGAACTGGGATGGACCCATTCTGACCGATAGCGGCGGCTACCAGATTTTTTCGCTGGCGAAGTTGCGAAAAATCACGGAGGAGGGCGTGGAATTTCAAAATCACATCGACGGCGGGCGAGCATTCATCTCACCAGAGATCGCCATGGAAATCCAGATGGTGCTTGGCGGCGATATCACCATGGCGCTCGATGAATGTGTTCCGTATCCATGCGAATACGAATATGCAGCTCAAAGCGCGGAGATGACAACGCGTTGGGCGAAGAGGTGCCTGGAGTGGAAACGGCGAAACGGTGAAACGGCGAATGAGAGAGTCGCCGCTTCGCCGATTCGTCGGTTCGCCGATTCGATACTCGTCGGCATCGTTCAAGGCGCCACCTTCGAGGATCTGCGAAAAGGAAGCGCGCAGGCAATTGTCGATCTTGATTTCGATGCTTACGCCATAGGCGGTGTGAGCGTGGGCGAACCGGAGGAGGAAATGATGCGAGCCGTCGAATGGGCTGAGCCATTCTTGCCCGGGAATAAACCGCGTTACGCGATGGGCCTCGGCACGCCGCCGCAACTGCTGGAGTTGATCGCCCGCGGGATGGACATGTTTGATTGCGTGCTGCCAACACGTCTCGCCAGGAACGGAACTGCCTTCACGGCGACAGGCACGATCAATTTAAAAAACGCAGAATTCATTCTGGACAAGAATCCGATTGAAGAAAACTGCGTATGCGAAGCCTGTCGTGAATTTTCGCGCGGTTACATCCGGCATCTCATCAAGGCGGAAGAAATTCTCGGCCTTCGCCTGATCACGCTGCATAACCTGCATTTTTATTTGAATTTAATGAATCAGGCGCGCAGCGAAGTAGAAAAGGGAACATTCGATCAGTTTCGTAAAGCGTTCGTAGCGGAGTACAAAACGCGAGATGCCGTGATGGTCGAATGAGGCAGCTGCAATGCAGAGCGGCGTCGCTGCCGTTAACCTACTCTTTGCTGGCTGCTCTCCGCGCTGCCCGAAGATCCACAACGAACCGTTCATACTCGCGTTGCCGTGATTCCTCGTCCGGTTGTCGAAGAAGAGACGAGGGGTGCACCGTGGCGAGGGCTCTGGGAGCAAGCTTCGACGACAACACCTTCCCGCGCTCGCGAGTAACACGGAATGATGGACCGAAAACCGCCTGCGCTGCCGTCGCACCGAGGCAGACCAGCAACCTCGGTTTAACAAGGCGCAGCTCCGCTTCCAGCCACGGGCGACAGGCTGCGATCTCGCGCGAATTTGGTTTCTGATGAATTCGGCGTTTCCCGCGCGGCTCCCATTTGAAATGTTTCACCGCGTTCGTGACATAAATCTCCCTGCGATCAATTCCCGCTTCTTCCAGCGCCTGGTCCATGATTTTTCCAGCTGGTCCCACGAACGGTTTACCCTCCTGATCTTCGTAATCGCCGGGCTGTTCGCCGACCAGCATGATCGCCGCGTCATTCGGGCCCTCCCCAAACACGGTCTGCGTGGCCCGCTTGTAGAGATGGCACGCCGTGCATTCTTTGGCCGCTTGGCGTACCTCGACCAAGCTTGACGTTTCAGGCGGTTGCGCCGGCCGCGCATATTCCTCAGTGGCAGTCACCATCTTTCGATTGTGAATCGCAACTGCCTTGGAATTCGTGTTTGTTTAACCAAATGATTCTGGAAACGTCGCGATTAATTCTGCGTCCATTTCGAGAAAAAGATGTCGAGCGTTTCGCCGAACTCATGGCAAATCATGATTTCAGCGCTTTCGCTGATCCACCCTGACAACATCGCCTCGCGCCGCGTGGTTGAGAAAAACGCAATGAAAATCGAACGGGAAACGGTGTTTCGCGGATTTTCCAACGCGTGTTTTCGCGATTACTCGGGAGCAGTGGCTTGCGGAGGGTGGCGTTGGATGAACTCGCGGGCGAGAGCGCGATAGGCTTCTGCGGCCGCGCCACTCGGAGCGTACTCCAGAATCGATTTTCCGAAACTCGGTGCTTCGCTTAAGCGAACACTCCGCGGAATCACGGTTTGGTAAACGCGTTCGCCGAAATGCTGGCGCACCTCGGCTACAACCTGCTCACTAAGATTTGTCCGGCCGTCGTACATGGTCATGACAATACCGCCGAGTTGGAGTCGCATGTTCGCGCCCGAATCGCGCACTTGCTCAATCAGTCGGACAATTTTTACCAGTCCTTCCAGCGCGAAATACTCACACTGTATTGGGGTTAGAAGTTCATCGGCGGCCGCGAGTGCGTTGGTCATCAAAATTCCGAGCGACGGCGGACAATCCAGCAGAACAAAATCAAACGTCTCATCTGTGTGCAACGGCTGGAGCGTTTCCGCCAGTCGCGTCAGATGATTCGGCATCCGGGCGATCTCGACCTCGGCACCGGCAAGATCGAGATCGGAAGGCACAATGAACAGGGCTTCGCGTTCGGTTGGAAAGATTCTTTCGGTAATGGAGGCGCCGCCAAGTAATGGCTCATAAAGACTGGTTTGCTCCACTGCTTGTAACCCAAACGAACTGGTAGCATTCGCTTGTGGATCAAGATCGATAATCAAAATGCGATGACCTGTTTCGGCCAGCGCGGCGCCGAGATTTACAGCCGTAGTGGTCTTGCCCACACCGCCTTTTTGATTAGCGATCGCGACGATCTTCATAAATCAGAGTAGTCAAGCCCGGCTGCCCATCGCTTGCAGTCTTCCAAGCTTGCCAGATGATGTTGCCAGTCGCTGCAAACGGAAACTAAATTTTTCGGATTTCGGATTTCGGATTTCGGCAGTAGCGTTTGAACGTTCAAGTCGTGAAAGCTCCCTCTGTATCAATCGAACCAGCACCGGCCGCGAAACCGCAGGAGCGCGAGGAACCCGTCGTCTTACGAAGCCAGGACGTGCGCGGCGTCGTCACGCTGACGCTAAACCGGCCGCACGCGTTTAATGCTTTATCTGAGGCGATGCTGGCAGCGCTGCAGCATGAATTCGACGCGATAGCCGAAGATACGTCTGTGCGGGTGGTCGTTGTCGCGGCCGAGGGCAAGGCGTTCTGTGCCGGTCACGATCTGAAAGAGATGCGCGCCAAGCCATCGCTTGAGTACTACGAGCGGCTCTTCAGTCAATGTTCTGAGATGATGCTGGGCATTCAGCGATTACCCGTGCCGGTGATCGCTTGTGTTCAGGGCATCGCGACTGCGGCGGGCTGCCAGTTAGTGGCCATGTGCGATCTGGCCGTGGCAGCAAGCACCGCAAGGTTCGCTGTCAGCGGCGTCAACCTGGGTCTTTTTTGCTCGGCGCCGGGCGTGGCGCTCTCGCGAAACATTTTGCGCAAGGCGGCCTTCGAGATGCTTGTGACAGGCGAATTTATCAGTGCCGAGGAAGCAAAAGTGCGCGGATTGATTAACCGCGTCGCGGAACCGGACCAACTCGACGCCGAAGTTGAGAAACTTGTTGCGGCAATCATTGCAAAACCGCGTATCGCTGTGGCGATGGGAAAGGAATTCTTTTACCGGCAAATTGAGCTGGGCATTGCTTCAGCCTACGAAGCGGCTGCGCAGACCATGGCCTGCAATATGATGGATGAAGCTGCGCTCGAAGGCGTTCAGGCATTCATTGACAAACGCCCGGCGAGTTGGCCAAAGCATACAAAGTCACCGTGACCGTTTCGATTTAACGATTCAACGGTTCACCGACTTAATAATTCACCGCCCCGTGACTTTCACTCTTCAAGAACTGGCGAGCATGTCTGGCGGCGAATTGGTTGGCGATCCAAAGCTGAAAATTACTGGCGCTGCATCACTGGCTGAAGCGACGAGCGGTGAGATTAGTTTCTTCGTCAATCGAAAATATATCGGCCTTTTGCGCAAGACGCGGGCTTCGGCGGTTTTCGTTCCGCCCGATTTCGGCGAACCGCTCACCGCCGCCCAGGTTCGCGTCTCAAATCCTACCAAGGCGTTCGAGCAGGTAGTGCTCAAATTTGCACCGAAACCAATCACGTTTTCGCCCGGAGTTCATCCCAGCGCAATTGTCGGCTCAAGCGTTCGCCTCGGAGAACGTGTATCAATCCAGCCCCATGCGGTCATCGAAGACGGTTCCGAAATCGGTAATGACACAATTATTGGCGCTGGAAGTTACATTGGACATGAAACAACAATCGGGGCCACGTGCTTGATTTATCCGCTCGTGACCATTCGCGAGCGAAGCCGGATTGGTTCGCGAGTAATCATTCACAGTGGCGCGGTCATTGGTGCGGATGGCTTCGGTTTTGAAATGGCCGATGGCCGGCAGCAAAAGATCCAGCAACTGGGGATCGTGCAGATCGACGATGATGTCGAGATCGGTGCAAACACGACGGTTGACCGCGCCCGGTTTGGCCGGACGTGGATCCAGCAAGGGGTGAAGATCGACAACCTCGTGCAAATCGCGCACAACGTGATTATTGGGAAAAATTCCGTGATCGTGGCCCAGACCGGCATATCAGGCAGCACGCGCGTGGGAGAGCGCGTCACAACGGGGGGGCAGGTTGGCATTGTGGGCCATATCGAAATTGGCGACGGCGCAGCGATTGGCGCGCAAAGCGGCATCTCCAAGAGTGTTCCGGGAGGCGTCTGGTTCGGTTCTCCCGCGGTTCCACTTGCAGAAGCGCAGCGGCAAATTGCCTGGATCCACCGACTCGGAAAACTTTTTGCGCGAGTAAAAGAGATTGAGAAGAAATTAGGATCCTAATTTCGGCGCGTACTCGAAACGAGCCCGCGCAACGCCTCAGGCGAGATCCATTCTGCGCCGCACGCCGCAACTGTCTCTGCCTCCATGGAATCAGAAGTAGCCACCATTAGCTCGAACCGTTTCGCGTATTTGCTCGCCAGTCGCTCGATGATGGCGTCGGCTGTCTGACCGGTGCGGGAATAAAATACCTGAACGTCGGCCGGGTCGGAAGTCGCCTCGACCTTTCTTCCTTTGCCATCAAAGACCACTACCACGTGCACAGCGGTCCAATCTTGATAATCTCGCAGCCGTTTGATCAACGCTTCACGGGCCAGCGAGGACCGCCGCGCGTGGAGTTTGCGTAATTCAGGCCAGGCAAAGATAACGCTGTGCCCATCGACGATCAGATAACGGGCGCGTTGCGGCATGCCTATGTTCCGGCCACGAGATCACCAAACCCTGGTCGTAAGACAGCGATCCAATCCGATTCACGCTTCCGCAGCGGATTCCTTCTTTGCCCGCTGCTTGCCTGATGCCGGTTGCACGGCGCTGGCTCGCAGCGCTGCCTTCTTGCGCTCTAGATACGCTTTACGCCGCTTGCGTTTGGCTTGTACACGGTGCTGTTGTCCCACGGGCATGTCTTATCGGTCGAAACGATGAGAAACGCAATCTGATTGAACTCGATTATTTTCGTACTGCAGCGTTCGAGCACGAAATCGCGATTGCGTTTCTGCGCGATTCGTTTAAAAAAGCACCACTCTCAATGGCGCATCGGGAATCGGCGGCATCCTCCACCATGCCGAAAAGCGTGGCTGGCCTTGCCATTTTACTGCTCGTATTGGCAGCTTTTTTCGGGTTTTTAAACACTCAAAAGGTGAAAGCGCTTCGCGTAACTGTGGCAACCGCACAGGCTGCGCGCGATGCAGCCGAGCGCCATATACACGAGAAGCCGAATACCTCGGAGGGTGGCACCCGGGAAGAACAGAGCAAAGTCGCCGAAGCGGAAAACAGAGCCACAAAAGCCGAGGCAGAGCTGGCTCAAACACAGAAAGAGAAGGCCGATCTACAGTCCAAAGTAGACCAGAACCAGAAGGAGATCCCTTCTTTGCAGATGCGCGGGGACAAAGCGGAAAATCCGAATGCTTCGACGGCTGACAGCCCCGCCGCGACAGCACCGGCCACGGACTTGCAGTCGCAACTCGATGATCTCCGGACTCAACTGGATAGCGCAGAAAAAGAAAAAGCTTTCCTTTCCGAAAAACTCCAGGACATGCAGGAGCGCGCAGATCAACCGAAGCAAGAAAAAAAACGGCGGGAAGCCGTGCGGGAAAGTGGACCGCGTCGAACGGGGTTGCGCGGCACAGTCCTCGCGGTCAATCAGGCGTATAACTTCGTGGTATTGAATCTCGGTGCTCGCCACGGAGTAGAGTCGAATGCCGAGATGCTCGTTCTGCGAGACGGGGCTTTGATTGGAAAAATTCGCATTTCTTCAGTTGAACCGGCGACCGCCATCGGCGATATCATGACCAACAGTTTGGCGCGCGGCGCTCAAATGCAACCTGGAGACAACGTGATTTATGCTGGCACAAGTCCGTAACCTTCGAACAATCGTCGTCCCTGTTCTGCTGTGTGCATTCGTGGTAGCGCATGACCTCATGCGCGACGCAGAAGGAAACTGCCCTGGTCAACGATCCGAACGACCGTCACGACTCACTGATCCCGTGGAACAAGCAGGAATCGTGGGAAACTCAAGGGCAGTTCGCGGGGATGACCGATAGACGGTAGCAGCGTGACTTGCGCCAATTGCGTTCTCGGTGGAACGCGTTGGGGCAAAGTAATGGCGGCTCTTGCGCCGCGGCGGTCTGCAATCGTCGGGGAGCCGATCGCATTCAAATCCAGAAACCGGCTGGGACGACTGCGTTTTTGGGTATCACGACAATGCCGTCGCGGATGAAATAATTGTCTGCATCCAAATTTGGCGGTTTCCCTTCCGGCGTAATCACAACCCCATCGGCGATGCGGGCGTTTTTGTCGATGATGGCACGATCAATCACGCAATTGCGTCCAATACCGATGGGCAGCTGTGACGAATCAGTTTGTCCTAGTTCAAAATAATCCGCGCCCATGACGATGCTGTTCCGGATGGTCGCGCCGCTTTGGATAACGCTGCGTATTCCCACCACGCATCGTTCCAGGTGCGCATCCGAGATGATGCATCCATCCGAAATAATCGCCTGCCGTAGGGTGGCGCCGTTGATTTTGCTTCCCGGCAAAAAGCGCGGATGCGTGTAGATCGGAGACTCGGGCTCGAAGAAGCTGTACTCGGGCACTACATCGGTGAGATCCAGATTCGCTTCGTAGAAAGCGCGGATTGTTCCGATGTCTTCCCAATAACCCTTAAAGATAAACGCGCTGACATGCCGGTCTTTGATCGATAGCGGGATAATATGTTTCCCGAAATCGAACAGATCGTTCTGCAAAGATTGTATCAGCACTTCGCGATTGAAGACGTAAATTCCCATCGAGGCTTGGAACAATTCTTCATCCTCATTGGAACCGATGGCACCGAGCAGCTCCCGGCTCATTTTCATTTCCTGCAGAATTGCTTCATCGGTCGGTTTCTCGACGAAACGCGTAATCCGGCGGTCAGCGCCACTCTGCATGATGCCGAACTCAGAAACGTAACGCCGCGCGACAGGTTTGGTGGCCAATGTAATGTCTGCGCCCAGTTCGATGTGCTGCTGAAGAATTTCTCGAAAATCCATTCGATAAAGCTGGTCGCCACTTAGAACCAGGTAATAATCAAACGGACGCTCGAGGAAATAGCGCATGTTTTGCCGCACAGCGTCAGCAGTTCCCTGATACCATTGCGAACCGGTCGGCGTTTGTTGAGCAGCAAGAATGTCCACAAAGCTGCGCGAGAAATTGTCGAACTTGTAACTGGCCTGAATATGCCGATGCAGCGACATGGTGTTGAACTGAGTCAGCACATAGATAGAGCGCAGGCCGGAGTTCAGACAATTACTAATCGGGATATCGACGATGCGATATTTGCCCCCGAGTGGCACAGCCGGTTTGGCGCGGTCCTTTGTTAACGGGAACAAACGCGTGCCGGCACCACCGCCCATGACGATGGCGAGCGTTTGCTGGGTCGTGTCTGGCGGCAATGCACCGAACGCCCGGGGATTTTTCGGAAGCGAATCGCTCTGCGGTTGGTGTTGCATTGGGATCAATCAATCGTGAACGGTTTTGGGGTCAATAACCTTGCGGACACCTTATAAATGACGAATGACGAATGACGAAGCCCGAAAGAATGACAAAGAGCTTTGATATGTCTCTTCGTCATTTGCGGCGTCGGAGCTTCCTTAGTCATTCGTCATTCGTGCATCGTCATTGTCCCAGCACTGTGTGGTCCAGCCTGCTCTATTGAGGCGAATCTTGCGACTGAAGGCGGGCACCGCTACACTCCAAAAAACATGTGTGGGATTGTCGGATACGTTGGGCGCGCTCAAGCGGCGCCCATTTTACTGGATGGGCTGCGTCGTCTTGAATATCGAGGCTACGATTCAGCCGGTATCGCTGTTGTAGACGGCGGTCGTCTGGAAACGCGCAAGTGTGCGGGTCGCATCGCATCGCTAACACAACTAATGAGGAAGCAACCGGTCTCCGGTTCGCTGGGCGTCAGTCACACACGGTGGGCCACGCACGGCAAAGTCACCGACCAAAACGCGCATCCGCACTTCGACGCCAGCGGCAAGCTGGCACTCGTCCACAACGGCGTCATCGAAAATTATAAGGCGCTCAAAGATGAGCTAATCCGCAGCGGCGATACGAACTTTCGCTCCGAAACCGATACCGAAGTGCTCGCGCATTTGATTGGGAAACTCTACGACGAATCATGCGCCAGCACCGTGGATGTCCCGGAAAAAAAAGCGCGCTTGCTTGCAGCGGTTCGCGCGGCACTTCGCCAGGTGATCGGCACGTATGGCATTACTTTGGTCCATGCCGATATCCCGGATTTCATGATCGGCGCGCGGCGGGGAAGCCCGCTTGTGCTTGGCGTGGGTGACGGCGAAAATTTCCTGGCCAGCGACGTTAGCGCAATCGTCGCTTACACCCGCGACGCAGTTTACTTGAACGATTTCGATGTAGTCGCGGCGGGGCGAGACAAATTCGAGATCACGTCGCTTGCGGGGGACAGCACCGAGCATCCGGTCAGCAAGGTTGAGTTTACCGCCGAAGACATTGGAAAAGGTGATTATCCCCATTACATGCTCAAAGAAATCTTTGAGCAACCAAACACGGTGCGCGACGCGATGCGTGGCCGTCTCAACCCGGATGAATGCACTGCCAAGCTGGGTGGCTTGAACATGACACCTCCCGAGCTTCGCGACGTCGGCCGTATCGTTCTTATGGGCTGTGGCACTGCGCTTCACGCCGGAAGGGTCGGCGAATATTTGATCGAGCGACTTGCCAACTTTCCAACAGACGTCGAATACGCGAGCGAGTTTCGCCATCGCAACACGCCGATGACTCCTGAGACGCTGGTTTTCGCCATTAGCCAGAGCGGCGAAACCGCGGATACACTCGGCGCGTTGCGTGAAAGCAGGCGCAAAGGTTTTCGCACACTGGGAATTTGTAATAACGTCGCGAGCACAATCGCTCGCGAAAGTGATGGGGGAGTTTACATGCACGCCGGGCCGGAAATCGGCGTCGCAGCTACGAAATCGTTCACGTCGCAGCTTGCCATTCTGACGCTTCTCGGACTGCTGTTTGGACGGATGCGAAACCTTTCCGCGACTGATGGAAGCCGCGTGATTGGAGCGCTCGAAGCGTTGCCCGGCCAGATCGAAGCGGTTTTGGAACTGAACGATCAGATTAAGGAAATTGCGAAAAAATATGTTGATGCGAACGGCATGCTTTTCTTCGGCCGGCAATTCAACTTCCCCGTGGCACTCGAAGGCGCGCTCAAAATGAAGGAGATCACCTACCTTTTTGCCGAAGGGCATCCCAGCGCTGAGCTCAAGCATGGAGTTATCGCGCTGATCCGTCCCGATTTACCCTCAGTGTTTATCGCCCCTGACGATTCCGTCTTTTCTAAGAACCTGAACAACATCGAGCAAGTGAAAGCCCGCAAGGGACCCGTTATTGCCGTGACCAGCGGGAACGGTCCGAAGCACCTTAAAGGGATTGCCAACGAAATTATCGTGTTACCGGAAGCGCCAGAGTACGTAATGCCCATCCTGGCTGTCGTTCCACTTCAGCTTCTCGCCTATCACCTCGCAGTCGAGCTCGGCCGAGATGTCGATAAACCACGGAACCTCGCCAAAAGCGTAACCGTGGAATGATATTGTGCTGGTAGGGACAGCGCGGCGTCCATATCGATTTCCTGTCGCTGGAAATTTAGCGGTTTTGCAGTAAACTGCGCGCCCAAGCATCCCTTCCTCCGGTGCAACACAACGAAGAGTACGTGCTCAAAGTCCTCGAGGACGGCGGAGTCATCACACGCCAGCAAATCGACGGCGCGCGGTCACTTCTAAACGGCGAGCCCGGTGTAGTGGATGTCTTAATCAACGACGGAGTTGTCTCCGACGTGGAGATCTCGCGCACGCTCGCAGCACAAGCGCACATGGATTGGATCGACATCTCTTCCATGGTGATTCCGCCGCAAATCATCAATCAAATCCGGGGCGAAGACGCACGTCGTTTCAAGGTCATCCCGGTCGCTTTCGGCGAGACCGGCCTGGTGGTGGCGGTTGGCAATCCACTCGACATCGATACAATCGATAGCCTCAGTTTTCTTCTGCAACGCGAGCTGGAACTGGTGTGCACCAGTCCCCAGAAAATTCGTGAAGCATTGATCAAATACTACGGGACTGCCGACGAAGCAGCCGATGTCTTGCAGAAAAAAATCGGCGAAGACATCGATCTCGGATTGGAAATTGGCGATGGCGGGGAAGCGACCGCAATCGATGAAGCCGATGCACCAATCATACGGCTGGTTTCCATGCTACTGATCGAGGCCCACCGCGCGGGCGCAAGCGATATTCATCTCGAACCGCTGGACAAAAAATTCCGTGTCCGATTTCGGATCGACGGCGTTCTACAGGAGATGCAAGCGCCACCGAAACGTTTGCAATCCGCAATCATCAGCCGGCTCAAGATCATGACCGGTTCGATGAGCATCGCAGAAAAACGCCTGCCACAGGACGGTCGCATCCAGGTAAAAATCAAAAAGAAGCCAATCGATCTTCGTGTCTCGACGATTCCGACCAATCACGGTGAGAGCGTGGTGATGCGTCTACTGGACAAATCCGGTCTAAAGCTCGGCTTGCCCGAGCTTGGATTTTTTTCCGACGATCAGGAAACGTTCGAACGCCTGATCAAACTGCCGGACGGCATTTTACTCGTTACCGGCCCTACCGGCTCCGGAAAAACGACCAGCCTCTACGCCTGTCTCAATTACATCAACAAACCAGACCGCAAAATCATCACTGTGGAAGAGCCGGTGGAGTATCAAATGACGGGCATCAATCAGGTCCAGGTGAATACCGAGATTGGGATGACCTTTCCGGCAGCCTTGCGTTCCATTCTGCGCCAGGCGCCGAACATCATCATGATTGGTGAAATTCGAGACCTCGAGACAGCGAGCATAGCGACGAACGCGAGTCTCACTGGTCACCTCGTCTTTAGTACGCTCCACACGAACGACGCGCCTTCTGCGGTAGCGCGTTTAGTCGATCTCGGTGTTCAGCCGTTCCTTGTCGCTTCCTCCGTGCGAGCGATCATAGCGCAAAGGCTTCTCCGCCGATTATGCGCTCACTGCAAACAACCAGGAGAACTTAGCGAGACCGACTTGCGCGCATTGCGAATCGAGCCCGGGCAGTTGTCCGAGGCGCAAGTCATGAAGCCGGTCGGCTGCGACCGATGTCGTCAAATCGGCTACAAAGGTCGAATGGGCATCTTCGAAATCTTCGAGATCGACGATGACGTGCGCCACATGATCAACAAACGCAGCTCGACTTTGTCGTTGCGCCAACGAGCGCGCGAGCTCGGCATGCGCACACTCCGCGAGGACGGCGTCCGCAAGGTTATGGCCGGACTCACCTCTGCCGAAGAGGTGATTTCCATCACAGTAGGAGACGTGAGCTGATGGGCGCGGTGAATTCCAGATCGGGTAGCGCACGTGTCTCGGTGTTGGCGATTGCGGATAGCGCCGCAAGATTTTGTAGGGCAGGCGCTCCGCCCGCCACCCGCAGGGTTTCAATTCAAAATCAGTGCCCGGCAGGCGATGCGCTTGTCCTACAACGGATTTGAACTATGAAAGATAAACAGCTCGCCGAATTTTTTGTCGAGCAACGCGTGCTCGAGCCTTTGCAAGCGGAAGACGTCCTGAGCGAAGTAGAACTGAACGGAAAGACCGTGGCACAAGCGATGATCGATGGCGGGTTCATCGATGAGCACGGCTTTTATCAGACAATTGCAAACGGACTCGGCACTGACCTGATTGACCTGACCGAGCGTGACATCGCGCCGGAGATTTTGCGTCTGATTCCCAGCGGGCTGGCTCGGTTGCACGGCGCTCTTCCGGTTGAGCTGAGCGGAACGACATTGCGAGTCGCGCTCGTTGATCCGTTTGACCTTCACGCCGCGGAAGACCTTCGCTTTGCACTCGGTAAAGACATTCACGTGGTCGTTTCGCCGCCGGATCAAATCGAAGGACTGATCAAACAGTATCACGGCAGCGATACGACGAGCATGGAAGACGTCCTCAAGCAGCTTGGCCAGGCTGGCGAGCTTTTGTCCGCCTCAGGCGAACGCGAGCGAGACGGTGAGGCGTCGGTCGAAGCCGAAGCAAACGCAACTCCCATCATTCGCTTTGTCGATCTGATTCTCTACCAGGCGATCCAGGACCGTGCGAGCGACATACACTTCGAGCCATTCGAAAACGAGTTCAAAATCCGTTATCGCGTCGATGGAGCGCTCTATGAAATGTCGCCGCCGCCGCGTCATCTTGCTCTGCCGGTGATCTCGCGCGTGAAAGTGATGGGAAACATGAACATCGCAGAAAGACGGTTGCCCCAGGACGGCCGCATTCAGAAACAGATTGCCGGACGCAACGTCGATCTTCGAGTTTCAACCTTGCCAACTCAATTCGGTGAGAGCCTGGTCCTGCGGGTTCTCGACCGCAGCATTGTAAATCTCGACCTCGAAGCACTCGGGATGCCCGATTACATCTACAATTTTCTGCTGGAGATGATCGAGCATCCGAATGGCATCTTCATTGCCACTGGACCGACCGGCTCTGGAAAGACAACAACGCTTTACTCCTGCCTGCGCAAAATCAATACGATCGATTCGAAGCTCCTCACGGCAGAGGAGCCGGTCGAATACGATCTGGAAGGGATCGTGCAAGTGCCGGTAAATGACGCCATCGGCCTGACCTTTGCCCGCGTTTTGCGCTCGTTTCTGCGCCAGGACCCGGATCGCATTATGGTGGGCGAGACGCGCGACCTTGAGACCGCGCAGATTGCGATTCAGGCGTCGCTGACGGGGCACCTTGTTTTCACTACGCTTCATACAAACGACGCGCCCGGGGCCATCACGCGTTTGATCGACATGGGTGTGGAGGCCTTTCTGATTTCGTCCACGCTGGAAGGGGTCCTCGGACAGCGTTTATTGCGCAGCATCTGTCGCCAGTGCCGCACCACTTACAAACCGAGCGACTCGTTACTGGCTGAGTTAGGGATTTCGCGGCAGGACCTCGGCGAAAAACAATTCTTTTGCGGTAAAGGTTGCGACGCTTGTAACAACACAGGCTACAAAGGACGAAAAGGAATCTACGAGCTTCTGAGAATCACTGATCCGATTCGTGAACTAATCAATGAACGCGCGCCAACGGTTACGTTGAAGCAAAAGGCTGTGGAGCTTGGAATGGTAACGCTGCGCCAGGACGGCTTGCGCAGTATCTTCGCTGGCGACACCACCGTCGAGGAAGTGCTGAGATATACGTAAGCCAATGACGAAAGGCGCGCGTGATTCGTTGAATCGTTACACGGTTACATCGGATTTGCGGTTTAACGATTTGACGATTTAACGTGGCGAAGTCATTCGACATTCGGATTTCGTCATTTGTTGGTTCGTCAGGTCCCAATGCTCGACATGCCGTTCCGAGTTAACTAAAATCGCTCGCCATGGCGCGTTATAACTACGTAGCTCTCGATTCTCGGGGACAAGAAGCGACTGGGTTAGTTGAAGCCGCTTCGACCAATGACGCAATCGGCCGATTGCGTCAGGCTGGCTATTTCCCAACGAGTGTCTACGAGGAAGCTGTAGCCCGCCCCGACGACAAAGCATCTCGGCGCCGCGCGGCGAAGATGGTGCGCGCGACGAAACCGCGCGCGAAGACCGGAATTGTTCTTTTCAAGCGCACGAAGGTTAAGCCAAAAATCCTGATGATTTTCACGCGTCAATTGGCAACGCTGATTGATTCCGGATTGCCATTGGTGCGAAGTTTGACCGTCTTGGCAAAGCAGGAACGCGACAAGGTATTGAAAAATACAATTAACAAGCTCTCCGATTCCGTTCAGAGCGGTAACACTTTTTCTGACGCGCTGGCCCTGCATCCGCGAATCTTTAACAATTTATACGTCAACATGGTCAGAGCCGGCGAAGTGGGCGGTGTGCTCGAGATGGCGCTCAACCGGCTTTCGGAATTTCAGGAGAAAGCTGCGAAGATTAAGAACAAGGTCATCGCGGCAATGGTCTATCCAATCATTGTGATGACGATGGCAGTGGGCATCATGGGGTTTCTCCTTGTGTTCATTGTGCCGAAATTTGAAGCGATCTTTCACGACATGCTTGGCGATAAACCGCTACCAGCCGTCACCACGTTTGTTATCGGAACGAGTAACCTCGTAAAGGATCATGGTCTTGTTCTGGTCGGGGCGGTAATCGTCGCAGTGACGGCTTACAAATTCATTGGCCGCACGCGAGGCGGGCGATTCGTGATTGACAGTTTCAAGCTGCGCATGCCGCTCTTTGGCGATTTGAATCGCAAAACGGCAATCTCGCGGTTCGCGCGCACACTTGGAACACTGGTCACGAGTGGTGTGCCGATTTTGCAGGCATTAAATATCACCCGCGAAACCGCCGGCAACGCCGTAATTGCCGCCGCGATCTCACACGTGCACGACAGTGTAAAGGAAGGCGAATCGATCGTTCAACCGCTGGAAGCCAGTCGCGCTTTTCCGCCGATGGTGACCAGCATGGTCGATGTGGGCGAAGAAACCGGTAAACTTCCAGAAATGCTCCTGAAGATTGCCGAGGTGTACGATGATGAGGTCGATAACGCGGTTGCAGCCCTCACATCGATGCTCGAGCCCATCATGATCGTGTTTCTGGCGCTGATTGTCGGCACGATCGTGCTAGCTCTCTTTACGCCGCTTATCAGCATCATCACCGGCTTGCAGCAGCAAACGTGATGCGGTTGCGGCGCGAATGACGAAATCCGAATGACGAATGTCGAATGTTGTAGAGGCGTTCGCCGCAGCGAACGCCTGACCAATGGGCTCGGCGGTTGGCACAAGCGCCTTTACAACGCGGCTTTTACTCTCATTGAACTAATCGTCGTCACCGCTGTTATCATCATTCTGACTGGATTGGTTCTAAGCACCGTCGGCTACGTTCAGAAGAAGGGTGCCCGGGCGCGTGCCGAAACCGAAATCGCCGCACTGTCTGCGGCCTGCGAGAGTTACAAAGCGGATAATGGTGTCTATCCGAAAGACGCGACAACAACCGATACTCTTGATGCTAAGGCGACAATAAACATGGCTAATTACCAAGCAGCTTCTCAGTACCTTTATGGCCAGCTTGCTGGCGATCCGGATTTCGATGGTGTTCCAAACCCGAACAACAAGTCATATATGCAGTTCAAGCCAAACATGCTCGGCACGGACAACGCCAACAAGGTCTATCCACGCGATCCATTCGGAAACAGCTACGGCTATTCCACCGCGAACCAAGTGAATCCAAACCAGGGCTACAATCCCACTTTCGATCTCTGGAGCACGGCAGGCCTAACGAGTGGGACGGATTCCACCCAGTGGGTTAAAAACTGGTAGAACGTTGTAAACGCCTCGCTGTGTCGAGGCGCTCGAGCGATGTTGCTAAGGGCACGGCGGCACAGCGCCGTGGCTACAGCGGCCTCACAGAGCGCGCTACAAAAACTCCGCAATCCGAAATCCGCGATCCGCAATTCCCCATCACCCTTCGCTCGTGTGCACCACAACTTCCACACGGCGATTGGGACTCTGCTCTTCAATTGATCCGTTTGGCGACGCTCGGAATTTCGCCGGGCCGTAACCACGCGTTTCGATTTGCGCAGGATTAATACGCATTGCCTCTACCAAATAGCGCTTCACACTGTCTGCGCGGCGCTGACTTAGATCGAGATTGTATTCGTATGTGCCGAATGAATCCGTGTAACCTTCGACCGAAAATGTCGCCTTCGGATTGCGCTGGATGAGAGTGCCCAGTTTTTGTAGCTGACCGATGGCGTTCGCTTGCAGCACGTCGCTGTCATATTGGAAGAGCTGATCGTCCGGCAGTCGCAATTTCGTACCAGATCCGAGCGGACCTTTTTGCGCAAGTAGTTGGTCCAAATCGCTGAAGCCGGGGGTGCGCCCTTTATTTGGTCCAGCGCTGTCACCGGGCATCTTGCTGGTAAAGGTGTTGGGACGCTTGATCGTCGTACTGGTAGCCAGCTCTGTTCCGCTGAGCGCAGGCTGTGGACGGCCTGACTGCGAATTATTGTTCAGCAGCGATTGTTCGTGCAGCGCGTTTGGATCGCTGGCGAGACTTTGCGCAGTGGAACGCTCAATTTCAGTTAGCACGGAATTTACTTCTGGCTGGTCCACTTTGGGTTGATCAGGCAAAACGTCCCGCATGTCGTCCGGAAGCGCCGCGCTGGCCTGAATGTCCTGCAATAGCTTGTCGAACGATTTCTTTTCGTCCGGCAACTGCACATCGGTGTTGTCGGGGTTTGGTTTCGCGGCTGGATTTGTCTGATCGGTACTACTCTTGCCGAGGTCCGACGTGCTGATGCTCCTGACCTTAAACGTTGGTGTCTGCTCGCTTTGAGCAACCATAGTTTCCACCGATTGGAAACGCGTCCGGTAAAAGTAAGCGCAGAGCGCGAAGTGAATCGCGAGCGAAACGATCAATCCAAACCAGAGCCAGCTGCGCTCCCTGCTGCCCGTGAGCAGTCCTTCGGTTTCCAACCGGTCAAAATCGTCGAAATCGGAAACTCTCATTGCTTACCTGGCTCGCAACATATCACATCTGGAATAACGAAGCACCAACGCGCAAAAGCCAAAAAGTAAAAGCGTGAAGTTACACCGTCTCCCTCTATGACCTTCTTTTAACTTTGTAACTCTTTAACGTTTTGACTTTTCCTTCAACTGCTCCGCGTTTGCTCAATAAACGCTCTGGCAGCACGCCGGATTTCATCTGCCACGCGCGCCTCGGGCGAAACAAATTTCGGTGTGAACCATGGAAAGAGTCCGATCAAATCGTGTGTGACCAGAATTTGTCCGTCGCAATGCTTGCCCGACCCGATACCGATGGTTGGAATGCCGATTGCCTTTGTGATCTGCTTTGCAATTTCCGCGACCACAATCTCGAGCACGATAGAAAACGCACCGGCTTTTTCTACGGCGCGCGCATCGGCAACCAGCGCTTCCGCTTCAGACTGAGTACGACCCTTGATCCGATAGCCGCCTTCCTCGCGCACACTTTGTGGTAGCATGCCGATGTGCCCCATGAACGGGATACCTGCCTTTGTGATCGCTTCGATTTGCGCGACATGGCTCACACCGCCTTCGAGCTTCACTGCCTGCGCGCCAACATCGATAAACTTCCTGGCGGTCTCCACAGCCTGTTCGGGTGTGTCGTAAGTGTGGATCGGCATGTCCGCCACGAGTAATGCCTGCTTAACCCCGCGTGCCGCCGCGCGGGTGTGATGCAGCATTTCCTCCATCGTGACACCGGTTGTATCCTGACAACCAAGCACCACCATGCCTAACGAGTCACCCACCAGGATGATGTCGATGCCGCTTTCGTCGAGCAAACGCGCCGTCGGGTAATCGTAAGCGGTTAACGCGGTGATCTTTTCGCCGCGTTGCTTCATTTCGCGAAAATCTTTCATCCGATCTGGTCGGAAGATCAGCCGCTAATTTGAGAACGCAAGCTGTAGCAGAAAGCGGCGGAGCCCCGCCGCACTCCAAAACTTTCGTAAAGCGGGAATAGTTTCCCGAACATTTCGCACGAAGTGCCTTGGAGTGCGCACACGTCCCCGCGTGGCTTTTCAAATGCGGCCAAGCTTACCAGTCGCTCGCCAGCGAAACCACGCCGCCACGATCTTCAAGTTCCGCGAGCAGATCTGCGATTGTTCTTGTTTGGCCCGGCAAAATCAGATCCGGCCGGATGTCGGTCAGCGGCTGGAGGACAAACTTTCTCAAGTGCATCCGCGGGTGCGGCAATTGCAGTCGTTCGTTGTCGATCTGGCGATCGCCGCAGTAGAGCAGGTCGATGTCAATTGTGCGCGAGACGTTTTTCTGATGATCGCGCTTGCGGCCTAATGACTGTTCGATGCGAACCAGTTGCTCAAGTAATTGCACGGGATCGCCTTCATAATCAAATTCAACAACTGCGTTTAA
The DNA here is from genome assembly GCA_963840135.1 of uncultured Verrucomicrobiae bacterium. Taxonomy (GTDB): domain Bacteria; phylum Verrucomicrobiota; class Verrucomicrobiia; order Chthoniobacterales; family UBA10450; genus Udaeobacter. The sequence goes on from CAWIXX010000015.1 coordinate 165,248, forward strand.
AAATTTCGAGGCTCCCCGTTCGCAATCCACCGGCTCGGTCTCGTAAATCCCCGAAGAGAGAATGGGCGGTTGTACCTCATCAAGCTCGATGATTTGCCGTCGCGCTGCTCGCAAATTTTCGAGCCGATCGCCAAGATTGGATCCGAGGGCGACAGCCGTTCTCATCGTTGTAGCTGGATCGTTGATCCCGGTTAAAGTCCCAGCACGTCCTGCATGCTATAGAGGCCCGGCGGTCTTCCGATAATCCATTTTGCTGCGCGCAAGGCGCCTCGCGCAAAAATTTCGCGGCTCGCTGCGCGATGAGACAGTTCAACGCGCTCGGCGGGTCCGTTGAAAATGACTGTATGCTCGCCAACGACGTCGCCTTCACGGATCGATTGAATCGGAATTTCAGTCTGCATTTTTTTAGCTGCCTTCAAAACCTCAGCCAGCGTTTTGGCCGTGCCGCTGGGCGCATCTTTTTTCATTTTGTGATGTGTTTCGACGATCTCGGCATCAAAATCACCGCCGAGCTGTTCGGCAGCTTTGCGCGTCAACCAGAAGAGCACATTGACTCCGATGCTGAAGTTAGATGCAAACACGATCGGCAACGACTGCGCGGTTTCTTCGATTATTCTGCGTTGCTCCTTAGACTGACCGGTCGTCCCAATCACCAACGGCTTGTGATGTTTCAAGCCAACTCGACAGATTTCAGTGATGGCGTCGGCTTGGCTAAAATCGATAGCCACATCGCAATTTTGCATCTTCGGCTCGATCGAATCGCCAAGATCGCACCGCGCGATGATCTCGATTTTCGGGTCGCCATCCGCAAGGTCGCTGATAGTTTTTCCCATGCGACCGGCTGCGCCAATCAGCAATACACGCGCAGGAAGCTCTTTCATTTTGCCGAGACCCTCACCCCTGGCAAAAGAGAGGCGACACGCGTTAGTCTCTCAAGATTCGCATGTTGAGCTTGATTGCCTGCCGCGCCGTAGCAAAGCGACGGCGGGAGGTGAGGAGTTTCATTTACTTCGTTCAAATTCCTCTAGGGTTTTGCGCAAGCGCGTTTGATTTGCTTCGCTCATCTCGCATAGCGGCAGACGCACTTCGCCGGACATCGCGCCGCGCCAACCAAGCACTGTTTTTACCGGCACAGGATTTGGTTCAATGAACAGATCCTTGAAAAGTGGAATCATCTTACCATGCAGGTTGAAGGCCAACTTCGCGTCGCCGCATTCATAAGCTCGGACAAGCGCACAAACTTCAGCAGGAACCACGTTTGAAGCGACGCTGACGACGCCAACCGCTCCGACCGACATGAACGGCAGCGTCAACGAATCGTCGCCGCTTAGAATCGTGAATGACTCAGGCAAACGCGCGCGCAACTCGCTGATACGCTCGACACTCCCACTCGCTTCCTTGATCGAAACAATATTCCGGCATTCCTTGGCCAGGCGCGTCACGGTATCGGGCGCAATATCCACTCCGCATCGGCCAGGAATGTTGTAGAGCATGATGGGTAACGATGTGGCATCGGCGATCGTTTTGAAGTGACGGAACAAACCTTCCTGGCTCGGCTTGTTGTAATACGGCGCGACGAGAAGAGCGCCGTCAGCGCCGAGTTTCTCGGCCATCTTTGTATCGGCGACCGCGTGCTGCGTGGCGTTGGAACCTGTGCCGGCGAGAACCAGGCACCGTTTTTTCGCAGTTGCAATCGCGAGGCGGATGAGCTCCTGGCGTTCCTCGTGTGACAGTGTTGGCGATTCGCCCGTGGTGCCTACAGCAACAACTCCGCTGATTCCGGCGGCGATTTGGCTTTCGATCAGCTTCTCGAAAGCGGCAACGTCAATCGCACCATCGCGAAATGGTGTGACTAACGCCGTGAAGGTACCGCGGAACATTGGGCCAACTGTAGAGGCGCTCATCTAATTGTCATGTCGAGCGAAGTCGAGACATCGCTGATTATTTCTCCCCCAAATTAGAGATTCCTCGACTTCGCTCGGAATGACAAACCAACCAAGGCTGCGAACGTCAAATCTCTATCGTTCCTTCAAACACGAACTCGGCCGGGCCGGTGAGAGTGACGCTGCGAAACTGCTTATCGACCTTTTCAAATCCGACGCGCAATTCATCTCCACCGCGCGCAATCACGGCAATCGGACCCTTCACGTTTTCAGTGGCGGCAAAGATGAGCGCGCTCGCGACCACGCCCGTGCCGCACGCTAGAGTCTCATCTTCCACCCCCCGTTCGTAGGTGCGGACAGCGATCTTATCGGCTCCGCGCTTCTCAATGAAGTTCACATTTGCGCCCTTTGGCGAAAACGCTTCATGATGGCGAAGGGCCGAACCTTCTCGCGACACATCGACATCGCCGACTTGTGACACCGGAACAACGACATGCGGCACGCCGCTATTTATGAAGTGAACGATCTTTTTATCAGCGCCAATTTGAAGAGGAACACTCAGTCGCAAATCGGTCGGCTCGGTCATTTGCAGAGTGACGAGATCTCCAGCTAACTCCGCAGAAATGACGCCGGCTGGAGTCTCAAATGAAATTTTGCCCTCGGCGCGTGCCACCTTGTTTGCAAAACGCGCGAAGCAGCGCGCGCCATTCCCGCACATTTCGGCTTCTCCTCCATCCGCGTTAAAGTAGCGCATTCGGAAATCGGCGTGGTCCGATGGATTTTCCAACAACAAAATTCCATCCGCTCCGATACCGCGGTGGCGATCACAAAGGCGTGCGATTTGGCTGCCATTTAGATGGATGTCCCCTGCTCTGTTATCGATCAGGATGAAGTCATTTCCCGCGCCATCCATTTTTGTGAAACGCAGCATGTTTCCGTTTAGCATACGTCAGCTGGCAAAGCCAACACCGCTAGTGTCGATGCTCTCCGTTGTCATGTAGAGCGAAGTCGAGACATCTCTTACGGAATGGGATTAAAATTAGGGATTCTTCGACTTCGCTCGGAATGACAAACGCACGGGATACCAATTAAGACGAGCCCACGCCATTGCCAGATCGCCTTTTGATGATTACTTATTCCGCCGTGAAGGGACTGGCAGTTTGGGTTTTTCTTGCAATTCTTTGGTTCACGACGCCCGAGTCCTTTGCGGGGGACTACAACGGTTTGGTCCTTGAACAAATCGGACAGATGCCCCAAGGCGGCCGCTATTCTGTCTCGCATTTCGCAAAGATCCGGCTCCAATCTTCGGCACACTTCGAATCCGGTAAATTTTTCACTCTACCTTCGCAGGCCTCGCCGAGTTTCTGCTCGGGGGCAACCTATCTGGTATTCATCAGGGCCATCGAGGCTTTGCGCGCGCACGGCCAGTTGCAGCTCGATTATTCTACGTTAGAGCGATTGATCATCCGCGATCAACGCGATGGCGAAGGCATCTGGGGCCGCTGGAACGCAAACGGGCCCGGCACAGCCCGTCTCTTTCACGAGCTGCAGCTTGGACAGAACTTCGATAATTTCAATCAGGCGAAACCGGGCGATTTCATGAAAATCTTCTGGTCGCGGCAGGTCGGGAGAAGCGAGCATGGGCATTCCACGATTTTCCTCGGCATGGAGAATCGTCCGGACGGCCAGTATGTCCGTTACTGGTCGAGCAACATTCCGTCTGGCTACGGCGAAAAGAGCGTTCCGCGAAGCAAGATCGCTTACGCCATTTTTTCGCGTCTTCAGACGCCTGCCAATCTCGCGCGGATCAACAACGCTCCATTTGTCGATACGTATTTGGCGTCTCTCGTTCGAACGCGCTCCAGCATTGCGGAAGCCGGCGCGAAGTGCGGGCTTTGATTGGACACAAAGAATCGCATCACAAGGTCGATCGGCTTCTCCGAAGACGATGCTGAAAGAGCAAATGACGGCTGGGAAGCTGTCGTTTCTTGAACCTATAGATATTTCCTAAATGGTGCTTGCCTTGACGTAAAGCGCTCCCTAAAACGGAGCGATGATGATTGAAACCTTAAAACGTCATTGGTGGGTCCCAGTGATAAGGGGTATCGCTGCAATTGTTTTTGGAGTTATCGCGTTCACGCATCCCGTTATGGCTATCGCAACACTCGTGCTGTTTTTTGGAGCGTGGGTGCTGATCGACGGCATATTTCGCATAGCTGGTGCGATTAGACATCGCGGTTCCGACCCGGATTGGGCTTGGGATCTCGTTATCGGAATTATCGGGATTATCGTGGGACTGCTTACATTTCACGCACCCCAGGTCACGGCATTGGCTCTAGTTATTTATATCGCAGCTTGGGCGCTTATGATTGGTGCGTCTGAAATTGTGATGGCAGTCAAACTGCGCCACGAAATAAAGGGCGAATGGTTGCTGATTCTGATGGGGCTGGCATCAATTGTTTTTGCCGTGTTGCTTCTGTGGAATCCTGTCGCTGGCGCCGCCGCAGTGATTTGGCTGATCGCATGGTACGCTGTTGTGCTGGGCATTCTTGCAATCTTTTTTGGCTTCCGTCTGCGCAGTCTCCGGGCGTTGCCGGTGTCATAGTCGGTTGGGCAACGAGCATCCCGCATGCCGGTGGTCGCATCCTAGCGATCCCGAACTTCGCTTTTTGTGTCTGAGTACCAGTTATTGGCGCAGCTGCGAGGCCTTCCACTCCGCTAGCGGCGATGCCTCGCACGCGGAGCCTGCGGGCCTCAATAGGATTACCTGGGCGATATTTTCGCAGGCCATACGGCTTTGCGCGACCAGCCATGCGATTTCTCTACGGCGCTCGCACATGAGTCCATCATACGCATGGAATTCCAAAGGCGGAAGTCCCCGAGCCCGCTGACTCCCTATGAAGAAAAAAGTCTCTACCCCCAGGATGCGACCGGCAAATGGGTCGCAACTCAACAACGGTGACAAGCTCGATGGCAGGAAATTGCTTGCTGCCGTGACGGCATTCAAACGCGGAGATTTTTCCGCACGACTACCGGACGACTGGACAGGGATCGCTGGCAAGATTGCGGATACCTTCAATGACACAATCCGGATCAATCAGCGTCTGACGCAGGAACTGGAGCGCGTACGGCGCGTGGTAGGCAAGGAAGGCAGGATTAGACAACGAGCCTCTCTCGGAGAGGTGTCCGGTTCCTGGTCGGAAGCGATGAGGTCGGTCAACGATCTGATCGAGGATTTGGTCCATCCCACGAGCGAAATGGCGCGCGTAATCGGTGCTGTCGCCAAGGGCGATTTATCCGAGAGTATGGCAACTGAAATCGGCGGGCGCGCGCTGGAAGGCGAGTTTCTGCGCGCGGCAAAAACCGTAAACACGATGGTGCGCCAGCTCAGCGCTTTCGCATCCGAAGTTACGCGTGTGGCGCGCGAGGTAGGGATAGAAGGAAAGCTAGGCGGCCAGGCGAATGTTAAAGGCGTTGCAGGCACTTGGAAGGATTTGACGGAGAACGTCAATCTGATGGCCGGTAATCTCACTGATCAGGTCCGAAATATTGCCACTGTAACAACCGCGGTGGCGACCGGGGATTTGACCAAGAAAATCACCGTGGATGTCAAAGGCGAATTCCTTGAGCTCAAAGACACAATTAACGTGATGGTCGATCAACTTCGTTCGTTTGCCTCGGAGGTGACGCGCGTGGCTCGGGAAGTGGGTTCTGAGGGGATTCTCGGTGGCCAGGCTCGCGTCGAAGGCGTGTCAGGAACATGGAAGGATCTGACGGATTCCGTAAATTTCATGGCACGTAACCTGACCGGCCAGGTTCGAAATATTGCCGCAGTCACGACGGCTGTCGCCAAGGGAGATCTGTCGAAGAAGATCACCGTCGATGTGAAAGGCGAAATCCTCGAACTAAAGAACACCATTAATACGATGGTCGATCAGCTTAGCTCGTTTGCCTCAGAAGTGACGCGGGTCGCACGAGAAGTGGGCACAGACGGCAAACTCGGTGGCCAGGCAGACGTGAGAGGAGTCGCAGGAACCTGGAAAGATTTAACTGAAAGCGTCAATTCAATGGCCGGCAACCTGACAGCACAGGTGCGCAACATTGCCGAAGTGACGACAGCTGTCGCCAGCGGCGACTTGTCCAAAAAAATCACTGTCGATGTGCGCGGAGAGATCCTGGAACTCAAGTATACCATCAATACGATGGTTGATCAGCTTCGTTCGTTTGCATCCGAAGTCACCCGGGTGGCCCGCGAGGTGGGCAGCGAAGGGAAACTGGGCGGGCAAGCGGATGTGCAAGGCGTGGCTGGCACCTGGAAAGACCTGACCAACAACGTAAACATGATGGCAGGAAACCTCACAGCTCAAGTTCGCAACATTGCCGAGGTGACGACAGCTGTCGCGCGCGGTGACCTTTCGAAGAAGGTCACGGTCGATGTGAAGGGAGAAATTCTCGAGTTGAAAAACACCGTGAACACGATGGTAGACCAGCTCAACTCGTTCGCGTCAGAAGTGACACGTGTCGCGCGAGAGGTAGGTACGGAAGGCGAATTGGGAGGACAAGCGACAGTTAAGGGTGTTGCCGGCACGTGGAAGGACCTGACCGACAGCGTGAATTTCATGGCCCGCAATCTCACGAATCAAGTGCGTGGCATTGCGAAAATTGTGACTGCAGTCGCAAAAGGAGATCTCAACCAAAAGCTCCTTGTTGAGGCAAAGGGGGAAATCGGAGAGCTGGCCGACACAATTAACAACATGATCGATACGCTTGCGACGTTTGCCGATCAGGTTACCACTGTTGCGCGCGAGGTCGGCGTTGAAGGAAAGTTGGGCGGACAGGCTAATGTGCCGGGCGCCGCAGGCACATGGCGCGATTTGACCGACAACGTGAACCGGTTGGCAGCGAATCTGACGACGCAACTTCGCGCAATCGCCGACGTTGCCACTGCCGTCACAAAGGGCGACTTGACCCGTTCGATTCACGTCGAGGCGCAAGGCGAAGTCGCGGCCGTCAAGGACAACATCAACGAGATGATCCGCAATTTGAAGGACACGACATTGCGGAATAAGGAGCAAGACTGGCTTAAAACCAATCTCGCCAAGTTCACCCGAATGCTGCAAGGCCAGCGAGATTTGTTAACGGTTGGCAAGCTGATTTTGTCGGAGCTAGCCCCGGTTGTTCCAGCTCAACAAGGGGTTTTCTACATGATGGATAAATCGGCGCGAGAACCGGAGCTCAAGCTTTTAGCGAGCTATGCTTGCCACGAACAGAGCGGGGTAAAAACTTTTTTCAAGCTGGGCGAGAGCCTGGTGGGACAGGCTGCACTGGAAAAACAACGGATTCTCCTAACTGATGCGCCCAGCGATTATGTGAAGGTAAGCTCCGCTTTGGGCGCGGCCCGCCCGATGAATATTGTGGTCCTGCCAATTTTGTTTGAGGGCGAAGTAAAAGCAGTCATGGAACTGTCATCGCTCGAGCGCTTCAACTCGACGCACCAGGCATTTCTCAACCAACTCACGGAAAGCATCGGTATCGTGCTTAACACAATTGAAGCAAACACCCGGACGGAGAACCTGCTCAAGCAATCTCAGTCACTCGCAGCAGAACTTCAGAATCGTCAGGAAGAGTTGCAGAAAACGAACATGGAATTGGCTGAAAAAGCGCGCTCCAATCTGGCGAAGGATCAATTTCTCGCCATGCTCAGTCACGAGTTGCGCACACCCCTAACACCAGTGCTCGCGTCCGCGCTTGCGCTGGAGAATGAGCCGGCATTGCCCGAGGGCATTCACGAATCGCTGCAAATGATCCGGCGCAACGTGGAATTGGAAGCGCGACTGATTGATGATTTGCTCGACTTAACGCGCATAGATCGAGGTAAGGTTCAGCTCAATTTTGAAGTCGTCGACGCCCATACCCTGCTGCAGAATGCTCTCGAGATTTGTCAGCCCGAAATCGACCGAAAACATCTGATGCATTCCCTGAATCTCGGGGCACCAAGAGTGTATTTGCAAGCAGATCCGGCGCGACTACAGCAAATCTTTTGGAATCTCATAAATAATGCGGTGAAATTCACACCGAGCGAAGGGCGGATTTCTATTTCCACGAGCAACGATTCCCACGGGCAGTTCCATGTTCAGATCGCAGATAGCGGCTTGGGAATTGAGCCGGAATCATTGCCGAAAATCTTCGATGCTTTTGAACAGGGCGGCCGCACACAGCTGGGCGGACTGGGTTTAGGTTTGGCCATCAGCAAAGCGCTTGTGGAAGCACACAAGGGAACAATCGCTGCGCAAAGCGCCGGTCGAGACAAAGGCTCCACGTTTACCCTCGTTTTTCCTACGTGCGAAAAAGTGGCGGCCCAAATCGCGCCATCTGTTTCACCCAAAGAATCGAAACGCCAAGCTATGCGGATTCTGCTTGTGGAAGATCACGAAGACACAAACCGGTCGCTTACGAATTTGCTTAGGCGACGCGGTTATCAAGTGCAATCAGCCCTGAATTTTCATTCTGCGCTCGATTTGAGCGCCAGGGAGCAATTTGACGTGCTTATCAGCGATTTAGGGTTGCCCGATGGAAGCGGCATCGACCTAATGCAAACACTGCAATCCAAGCGCCCGGTTGTTGGCATCGCACTCACAGGCTTTGGCATGGAAGACGACATTCGTAAGGGTCGCGAGGCGGGATTTCGCTACCACCTGGTTAAACCGATTGATCTCAACAGACTCGATTTGCTGATTCAGGAAAGCGCGAACACTTTGCCACCCGAATAGACTCTTCTGCTACCAGTCTTGGCCCACCCTGAAATGCGCCGGAATAACTGTCGAGGCACAGCCGCGGTTACAAAAGTTCACATCCGTTTGTGATCCGCCCGTTCGCCAACGCTGAACAACGCCATTAAGGCGCACCGATCCCCCAGCGAGTTCAAAGAGTTCTAAGAACAACCTCAAGCTACGGCGTCAGTCTGTAGACTACAGTGTGCACAGCTCTTCTTGTACCTTTGACCACACTGTGCGCGACATTCTTGGCTGTGTTCGCTGTACTCGCAGCCACGTTTTTCGCCGTCCTGGCAGGTCCAGCCTCGACCGTGCCAATGGAGATGGCGAAGGCGAGAATGATCGAAAACAACGCTTTCATGGTACTAAATTATTCGTTCCTGACGGACCGTTTGCGTCTATCCCACCGTGAACTTCGAAAGTCTTTGCCACGGCTGGGCCCGCCAGGATTCGAACCTGGGACCAAGGGATTATGAGTCCCCTGCTCTAACCGCTGAGCTACAGGCCCATTTACCTATGATAATGGCGTTTTTTTTGGAGAGCGCAAAGGTCGTTCATTGACTTTATATTGACATTCTCAACCTCGATCTGCAGTAACTGGGAAAATGCTTCGCGGCGTTTTTTGCCACAAAATGTCCGGCGGGTGCTTATGGTCGGTGCAGTGAAACAAAACTTCGTCCAAGCTGCGACGATCAAACATGTCGCCACATTCTGTGCACCGCGCGAAGTGCTCCTTTTCTTTACGCGGGACGAGGCAAAACCTGCATACCGATTCGTACGTAATTCTGCGTATTCCAGAAAAACCACACGGGCGCGAAAATTCGCGGACTATGAAAAAGATAATCCTCGAAAAGATCACATCGTTTAACGCAGACCTCAGAAATTTGATGAACCGCGCGTCTACAGAAAAAACTGCACACACGGACGGTCCGCGGTTGGCTGCATCGCCTGGTTAGATTCTCCGTGCATCACTTTTCAGTCCGCGTAAGCTGCGCGAGCGAAGGGACACCGCGCGCTTCTTCAAGGTTCTCGACGTAGTTCCGAAATCCGGGCGCGAAAAACGTCCGCCTCATGGACCACCATGTCTTGACTGTAGGTACCACCCAAACGGAGCGCAAGAATGCGTCGTACCCCTCCCATTGATCGCGTTCGAGCGTCCCTTGGCGCATCTGGAACCATCCATTCTCGAATAGCTTGAAGTACCCGAGCATAAAAGATGCATAACGCGCTCTCTCCATCTCCGACGCGCTGCTCCAGTCTTTCAGCATTGTGGCAGTCGTTAAAAGCTGGTCATTCTGCGCCATCTCAATGGCAAGGTCATGCATCGATCTGGCAAGGGAGTCGACCACAATCGCGCGTGAAGAGCGCGTGTTCTGCCGGACCTGCGCCGCCACATAAAAGAGTGAGACGATGACGCCGATCGACGCGATTAACTGTGCCCAGACACTGATCGTTTCCACATTCATCAAAGTTTTTCTAAATCCGCGCTTTCTATTAGCGATTCAGCTCCGCCTCAATCATCTAACGAGAAAGAGATAAGCCACGGCAGGGTGTCATAGCAAGCTCGCTGGTGATGATTCGATCTGGGGCCGTTGGCTTCATCGTCTGGTTGTGTGGCGTTACGTTTGCTAGCTGGCTCGCCGCGCCGAGCAGGCGTGTATCACCGCAGTTTGAAACCAGAACGAAGCGTCAGACCACGGTGTGGTGAGCACGTCGTATTCCTTCCTACGAGCTTCTGTTAGTACTCCAGCAGCCTCGTCTGTTGCTCGCATTGCCTCGAGCGTCTGGAGCCACCATTGTCCCCACGGACTCGTCGCTCTTAGCACTTGAGTGCTCGCTTCGTGCCGGATGTCCCGTAGGCCGCAGCGCTCAAACAACGCCGGGAGCTTCCGTCCAAATTCGGGGTCGTATCCGCGAGCAGCCCACCACTCGCCATTCTTCCAAACTTGTTGATAAAGCTCGTACATAGGATGAAATGGATTGACTGGTACGACGGTGCCCCAATCTCCGTCTTCATCAACGAGCCATCCTCCCGGTCGGACGCATCGCACGATGCGCCGAATGGCCTCCTCTTGACGGTCCACCAGCCAAAACAACACCAATCGAAGCGAGACCATATCAAAGAATCCCGGGCCAAGTGTTTCAATGGAGTCCTCAAGAATATTGTGGCGCCGAACATCCAGGTTCGGCAGATGAAGGCGCTCCAGATAGGTCACGTCGAGGTCGGTCGCGACTATTTGACCTTTCTCACCGACCTGCTGAGCAAGCCAGACTGCCATCGATCCGCGTCCGGCTCCAATCTCCAGGCAACGCCAACCCGGCTTCACCAGCGAACGTCGGCGGCGTGAAGTAGGATCGAAGATGCTTTCCAAGAGGCTTAGGCGCTTGTCTTCTGCAGCTTCGCGACCCGCCGCCGCGAGGCGGTACGTCGGGTTCGCATTCTTGCTGGACTCCCCCACGTTTTGGACTCAGCTACCTTAGCAGCGTAGTCAAGTGCCTCACGCGTGTCACCCCCGCCGAGGCCGTTCCTAGTTTAGGGAACAAATGGTAGCCAGCGGCTATCGCCTAACGAGAAAGAGATAAACCACGGCAGGGTGTAGTGACAAACACTCTGAACCTGCAACGTAATCAGGCCGTTGGCTTCATCGCCATTGGCGGCAGAAGCGGCAGCTGAAGCCGCGGAGTCGCTTCAAGTTAGCAACACGGCGCACCTACGCGACCTTGCGCAGAGCGCGGCGCGCGTGTTCGGCTGGGACGCTGAGAAGCAGCAGCGTGGCGACACGTATCAGACGATTGTCATAAGCCAGGAACAGCTGGAGCAGATCAGACAGCTACGGGGGGCGACAGTCCGTGAAGCGCCGCAGCTCGAAGGGCCGCCACATGCTGACGCTCATCGCGACAACGGAAAGAGTTTCGTTACGCGTGCGGATGAAAAGTTGACCGCGTTTGTGGGAACTTGAATTGTGACTCGTGCTTGCGGCGAGTATAATTGAGGAAACTGTGGAGCTGACTGGCCGCATGTAAGGCGAGGTCCTATATAAAGATTAGGCTAGGCTTAACTAGTGGATTCCCACGACGGTGCCTTGATTGACCCGCTGAGCAACTTGCCAGGCCGGGTGTAGATCGGTACTGGGGACAATAAAGGAAGATCGGACAGCGTGCGCTACAATCAGGTGAACACAAAATTGCTCAACGAGGTCCTCAAAGAGCACTGTACACTAGATCAGACGGATAGGAGAAAAATCCATAACCCGCTCTAATCTCCGTTTCCTTCAGTGGCTACTCTATGCTATAGCGATCCTGGCGTTTATCTGGCCCGTGTATCGCGCCTTTCTCAACATCGAGATTACAGACAATGAGGCGTGGAACGCTTATTTCGCTGATGCGGCCATGGGTAAAATGCCGCTCTATCCCTCTACCGCTCAACTCATCACAAACAATTATCCCCCTCTTTCCTTTTACATCGTGGGCTTAGCCGGTCGCCTCATCGGTGATCCCGTCTTAGCTGGGAGGTTGTTGTCTTTGATTTCCGTAATCGCGATCGCGACAGCAATCGCTTTGAGCGTCATGCGATTGGGCGGAACTCAAGCGGCTGCGGTAATCAGCGCTGCATTCTACATAGCCATGATGAGCCGGTTTTTTAGGTTGTACGTCGGATTGAATGAGCCACAACTCCTCAGTCATGGCATTATGGCCTTCGGTTTTTTGGCGTTTCTCGGCGCGCGATCGAGAGACCGTGGATACGTCATGCCTGTTCTCGTGATGGCCTTTGCAGGGTTTGTTAAGCACAACATCATCGCAATGCCCTTGACTGCTTTCGCATGGCTTGGAATGAACCGTCGGCGCGAAGCGCTAAAATGTTTATACTTAGCAGCTGTCGTGATCGCGACTGGCATTGCGATTTGTTATGTCAGCTTTGGCCGCGACTTCTTCCTTAACATTTTGGCCCCGAGACACTATTCGCTTAAAAAGGCCATTGGCAGCTTTAAGGACTTACAATGGGTGTTCGTCGGTTTAGTCGCTTGCGTCTGTAATGGCTGTGCGAGATGGCATGATCGGAGTGTTCGGCTTTGTACCGGTCTAATCGCAATTGCGTTGGCGGCATTTTTCCTGCAGAGAACCGGCGACGGCGTATGGACTAGTGCTCAGTTTGATCTCGTGATAGCCGTCGCGATAGGTCTGGGGCTGGCGTACACACAAGTTCCTTTGTGGCCATTGGCGCGCCGGTTTCCGCCAGCCGTAGCTCAGGCGATTCTGTTGCTGGTGGTATGTGCGCGGCTGCTGGTGCCAAAAGAACTCGAGCCTATCCGGCTGCTAGTTGACCGCCGCTTTAAAAATGAAATCGCGATGAGGGAGCAGGCAATGGCTGATAGTGTCGAGCGCGTGCGAAGAACACCGGGTGATGTGTTGTGTCCGATGCTAATCAGCTATCGCGCGGGCAAACCGTTTGCGGTCGATAACTTTAATTCGCGGCAAAGAATGTTAGCCGGGGCATTGCCGAAGGATGCCGTAAGCGCGCGTGTCGCCGCAGGGACGCTAACAATCGTCAAAACCGATCCGCGCGCAAGTTGGACAAATCCATTTCGACTCATCTCCGTCGAATCGTTGGGAATGACAGTGAGCGATATGGATCGCGCGGTGGAATTTTATTCCGCGCTCACGTTTCAGAAGGTTTCTGACGTAGAAGTCCTCGGGGACGAGTTCGAACATCTCGAAGGCGTTTTCGGCGCGCGGATGCGGATCGTTCGGATGGAGCTTGGAAACGAATATCTCGATCTAACGCAGTACCTCGCTCCGCCAGGTCGTCCAATTCCCGCGGATTCGCGCAGCAACGACTTTTGGTTTCAACACGCGGCCATTGTAGTGCGCGATATGGATCAGGCTTTCGAAAAGTTGCGGGCACTGAAAGTGCAATTCGTCTCGACTGGTCCGCGACTTTGCCGCCATCGATCAAAGCCGCTGCGGGTATTAAGGCGTTCTATTTCCGTGATCCCGATCAGCACGATCTGGAGATCATTTACTTTCCGCCGGGCAAAGGCGACCTGCGCTGGCAGGAAAAAACCGACAAGCTGTTCCTCGGCATCGATCACACCGCGATTGGGATTTCAAACACGGACGCGAGCTTGAAGTTTTATCGTAACTTGCTTGGACTGAGTAAAGCGCGCGAGAGCGAAAATTTTGGGACTGAGCAGGAACATTTGAACCAGGTTTTCGCAGCGATCTACGCATCACCGGGATGCGCGCTGCTTCCGGACCCGGCATTGCGTTTTTGGAATACCTGACGCCACGCGATCGACGGCCGCCTCCTGCGGACGTTCATGCAAACGACATTGTTTACTGGCAAACGATGATTGCTACGGACGACCTCGATCTTCTGGCGAAGAAATTACGCGACGCACACGTTCATTTTGTCTCATCAGGCGTCGTGATAATGCCAAAGAATCAGGCAGGATTTTCAAAAGGTGCGCTGATGAGCGATCCCGATGGCCACAACGTATTGCTCATTCAGAAGTAGGGGAGCGCACGCGCCCTCGCGTGGCCGCGATGGCGCCCTCGCCTTCGCGCCGGCTGGCACGACCGTAGCCTTCTACCGTGACAACGGCTGTCACTCTTACGTTTCCCAATGCCACCGCCCCTCTAACGACGAGTGTCACAAATCCGAGTTCGGCTCCGCCTCCGCCAACGAATTTCGAACTGCAGGGAAGCAATTACATCTTCGAGATCACGACCCCCACAACCAATACGCCGCCTTCACCAATAATTCTCGCCTTCCAAGTGCCGCTACCGCCGCGACTGGGGGATATTTCGCAATTGAAAGTCATGCACCCAGGAGCAATTGGAGCAGATACGGCAGCTACGAGGCGTTCCCGAACCGGAGCAGTTACAAACAAGAAAGAACAATGAGCACTGAAACGTCACCTACGCATTTCAGGTTGCCGCTACCACCTAAACCGATGAGTCTGGCAACGTGATCGAAACGCACGAGCACAAGGGCGATTTCAAGGAGCCGTAGCGCGATTTTGTTCGGCGGGTCTCTTGCAGCTTCGGCAGCTTTACAGTATGTTCATAAAATTGGAATGAAGCCACTCACTCAAGAATCGCTTGGCTCCCGGAAGAGCATAACCTGATGGGGATTGTTGTATTTGGTAAATGCCTTCACTCGTATTCTCCGGTTTTTTCGGCGCGAAGTTGCAAAAAAACGTCAAGGTGTTTGCAACGTCACCGAAATACGGCGGTTGAAGCTGGAGCTGTGTCGCAACTGTGGATTCCACCGGGCGAACGATCTTTTTGTGGCTGATGCGAATCGTGGTCACGGTCAACGCTTCGTTGTGCACGCCGATGAAAAGGCTGACGGCGTTCCTGGAATGGGAAAGGCGATTTGTCTCCGCCTGTTGACTGACCAAATTTTAGAGAAATGAAAACCCCTGGAGCTACACGACACCAATCGCACGCCTTATCGCATTCAATGACGCATGCACATTCTGCCATCGCCCTTCAGCGTGCGAAGGGTCGCCAATAGCGAAATTCAGAGATTCCTTAAACTGCTCGAACGGCGAGCGCGGCGACGTGTGTCGTGCTAACAAATCCAACGACGCTAAGACTTCTATTGTCCGCATGTCTTCGTCGCGACAGCGGTCCACGGCCACAGCGAGAACCGCCAATGCGTCCTTTTCTTGCAGCGTCAGTGAGTGAAGTCCGCTCATCACTCTGATTCTCCAAGCCACTAAATACTAAAACGTTTTCATCTGCAGCTACAACGCTGAAGCGCAACTTAGCGGTCCGGCACGATGTTAATCTGGTATGAAATTTCTCCGGTTTTGTGCAGCGACGCTCGTCGCGCCCTGCTTGATTTGCGGTTGCGCCTCGCGTCCCATGATCGTCGGCGAAGTGCGATGCCGCCAATCAGCCCTGAAGCAGTGCGCGTCTACCAAGTGCCGCCTCGTCATTTTGAGCGGATAGCAATCATTGATTCCCCGGCGGGGACGAGCTGGATTTTTCCTGATCGGCCTTTTATGGACCTGGGCGTCTCCCGCTTGCGGAACCAAGCGGCTGCGCTTGGTGCAAACGGCATTTTACTGCAGCGCGTCTACGATGTCTCGGCTGGAGGCTTAGCCATTGGCGGGGGCGGTTTCGGTTATAGTGGGAATAGTTTCTACGGCGGCGGTGGCAATATTGGCGGACCGCTGATTAACCACCGGGTTGAAGCTGCGGCCATCTACGTGCGCTGATGTGAGATAGCTGTTTCGGGGCTGCTGGAAAGTGTTCGAGGCACCAGGGGTTGAGCGATTCTTTGTTAGCCCGATTCATCAAGGCGTTTTGAGCCGCCGGCACTGGATGTCGGGTCTGTGGACGTGCGTCGGCTCTCTGGCGTGCTGCCCGTTCGCGTGCGAGCAAACTCTCAGAGAAAGTCTAGCATGATTGTGCAATCGCGCTGCCACCCTTCGTAGCGACGCATTGCCGCCAAGTCTTTAATCTGCTCGCATCTTCCCAGCTTACCTCCCGCCTTACTCGGGTTCATTGCATCACCGGCCGACTGTAGACCATTGCGTGTAGCCGGAAGAATCTTTCTCTGAGGTAGGGTCGTGTTCATGCTGACATCTACGGAAACTAGACGGCGAAGGTCGCAAAATATTTGACAACGCCTTCTCGCCAGCCGCCTGAGGAATAAAAGGCTGGAGCCGCCGCCTCTTGTGAGTTTAAAAGGACGGCGGAGGATACCGGATGGAACGGGGAGGAACGAGACCATTGGTCTCCAAGTTCTCTAGCCGCTGTTATCGACCTCCGCGGTCCGCCACTCCAAAGTACGGTTAAGCGAGTTGTAGGGTTCTGGTCTGGGCAGCTGACACCGAGTTCGACGCGCCAGGAGAACGTCGCCGGATTCGCCGTCGTATCGAGCGTTGCCGCCGCGGCGTCTCCAAAGCCCGAGAATACGTAGACGCCGTTGACAAATGACACTTGCATCAAAGCGTTGTACCCGAACGCCAGGTGGTGGCCGCCGTTGTAGAATACGTTAAGCGTAACCTGAGCCGGAGTTCGGGGATCGATGATGACGTTCCACGTACCGGTGACGATGGGACCGTTAACCGGAGTGCCGTCACACAAGAAAATGCACGACCCGTAAGCGTGCCATGATACGTCTGCGCACGCTCGGCCTGCGACGAACTCGCTGAGATGAAGAGGACTGATAGGACGAGAAGCAGTGCGGTTCCGAAGCGCAGACCTGAGAGGAGACGATTTCGATTAAACCAATAATTAGTTTTCATTGTTATTTTTTGTATTCATTTTGGGTTGAGGTTGGATTGTTTAACTGCAATCCGGCCTTTAACCAATTTCACTTTCATAAGTCTTATTTCTTTT
>CAWIXX010000016.1:0-178150 GCA_963840135.1 uncultured Verrucomicrobiae bacterium
CACTGAGCTGAAGCGGCGCAATGTTTACAAGGTCGCGATTGCTTACGGTGTCGTGGCCTGGCTACTGATGCAGGTCGCGAGTCAGATCTTTCCGTTCTTCGAAATTCCGAACTGGGCGGTGCGTCTCGTTGTTCTTCTCCTTATCCTCGGTTTCCCGATTGCGCTCGTTCTC
This sequence comes from uncultured Verrucomicrobiae bacterium, assembly GCA_963840135.1. Taxonomy (GTDB): domain Bacteria; phylum Verrucomicrobiota; class Verrucomicrobiia; order Chthoniobacterales; family UBA10450; genus Udaeobacter. The sequence goes on from CAWIXX010000016.1 coordinate 173, forward strand.
GCTTGGGCTTTCGATCTGACGCCCGAAGGTTTGAAGCGAACGGAATGGGCTGATCGCGAGCCGGCGAGACCGTCTCGAAATAAAGCATGGAGGCAAACCGAGTCAGTTAAGATTCCCGCGAAATCAATCGCAGTCATGCCTTTCGAAAACCGGAGCGAAGACAAAGCCAACGCCTACTTTGCCGACGGTATCCAGGATGAAATTCTGACGCTCTTATCTAAGATCGCGGACTTGAAAGTAATTTCGCGCACGTCCACGCAGCAATATCAGAGCAGACCTCGCAATCTGCGCGAGATCGCGAAGCAGCTTGGCGTAGCGACGATTCTTGAGGGTAGCGTGCAAAAAGTGACCGATCAGGTGCGGGTCAATGTTCAGTTGCTTAATGCGCAAACCGATTCCCACCTCTGGGCCGAGACCTATGATCGGAAGTTGACTGACATCTTTAGCGTCGAGAGCGAGATCGCCAAAGGAATCGCGGAGTCGTTGCAAGCGAAGCTCACCGGCCGCGAGGAGCAAGCGTTAGCAGTTAAACCGACAAACAATCCGGAAGCTTATGATGCCTATTTGCGCGGCCTGGCTTTCCACGCGCGTATCGTGTTCTCGCCCGATGCGCTAATGAAAACCATCGGCTTTTATGAGCGAGCGGTGAAGCTTGACCCAAATTTTGCGCTTGCTTGGGCACGACTTTCTCGCGCGGACGCGACTCTTTACTTCTGGCGCGCCGACACCACTGTCGCTCGGCGCGATGCGGCCAAAGAAGCTTTAGAGAATGCGCAGAGACTGCAGCCAAACTCCCCCGAAACCCTGCTGGCCCTGGGTTATCATCAATACTTGGTGCTGCGTGACTACGGATCGGCCAAAACGACGTTCGGGCTTGTTAGCAAAATGGTGCCAGGCAGCGGTGAGGTACCAATGGCCCTCGGCTATATTGCCCGACGCGAGGGACACTGGGATGAAAGCATTGCCTACCTCGAGCAAGCCCTGACCCTGGACCCACGTAACGTGGAGTTACTCTCTGAGGCGGCGGGGACTTATACCATGCTTCGACAGTTTCCGCCCGTGCTAAAGCTCTATGATCGAGTGCTGGACATTACGCCAAACGATCCGGATGCGATGGCGTTAAAAGCCGGCATTTATCAGGCTGAGGGTAACCTGCAAGAAGCCGCTAAATTGTTATCAGAAATAAACGCTCAAACTCTACCGGGGATTGCTTTCAGGACCAAGAGAACTCAATTGAGGCTTGAACGAAATCTCGGTGAAGCCGTTCAGTTGCTCCAAGCCCGGCAAACTCAATTCCACTTTACTTCTGAGATTGACAAAGTCAGTAAACAGCTCTGGCTGGCTTTGACGCAGCGCCTTAACGGCGATACCGCTGGGGCAAAGGTTATCGCAGCACAGGCGCGCAGCACGCTGGAGTCATTCTGCAAGAATCAACCGGACAACGCCTTGCTTGTGGCAGGCCTGTCCCTGGCTAACGCCGTGCTCGGCGAGAAGGAATTAGCGCTAAAGGAAGCGGAACGTGCGATCATGCTTTCACCGAGCATTAAAGATCGGGTGCAGGGGCCCGCCTACGAAGAGATCCTCGCGTTAGTTGAGACGATGGTCGGCGAGAATAGCCGCGCGATCTCAACGCTCACGCGGCTGTTACAAACGTCGTATAACAGCTTGATTTACCTCCCGGCGCCCATTACGCCCGCTTTTTAAAGCTCGATCCGCTCTGGGATCCTTTGCGCGGCGATCCCGCTTTCCAGAAACTCTGCGATGGAAAGCAGCCGTGAAACGGTACTGAGAGGTCGTCGCGGACAACCTCAGTGCCTGCGGTTGGAGCTGGGGCTGCGTCGCAACCGTGGATCGCGAGGGGCGAACGATCTTCGTGGCTGACGCGCATCGCGACGACGGTCAACGGTTCGTTGTGCACGCCGACGAAAAGCTGACTGCGTTTCTGGAACTGGAATCGGCGATTCGTGCGGCAGAATGCCCACAGGATTGCGGAGGGCGTGAAATAAGGCTCGACAAACTGTCGCGGCGAGTGATAAAAACGCTCTCGGTTACGTCACCCGACGTTTCAACGTATCTTCGGCCGGGCTGAAGAAGCCCGTGGGGCTGGACCTTCGCTGGGACCGCCGCTTAGCGCAATCTCCAGGATCCAAGTGGAGCCTTGAGTCAGCCGAAAGTGAGGCCGCTGTTCAAAGCGCCTTGTTAAAGGTTTGTTCTTGGTTCCGCGCAGAACTGGATTGCAGTTAAACAATCCAACCTCAACCAAAAAAATGAATACAAAAAAAATGACAATGAAACCACAGGGCCACCACGGACTTCAAACCAATGGAAGAAACATGAAGAGTTTAAATACAACCCTCAGCGCGCTCGCATTGAAGTCGGCACTGACAGCAACCGTCCTGGCCCTGCTCGTGGCAGCGTCGCCAGCTCAAGGGCGTAATCCCAACCCGGGCATCATTCCACCCGGCAGCACGTATCGCGGCCAAAGTTATGGCGAGTGGGGAGCACAGTGGTGGAAAACCATCTTCTCCATTCCAGTCGTGGATGGTTATCACCCGTTAATTAGCGGAGGAGCCTTTGAAGGAGAAAAAAAAGTAGTCTTCCTCGCGGCCGCGGCAGGCGGAGTTACCATCGATGTGACGATTCGCCCCGGGGCGTCACTCTTCGTCCCGGTTCTCAACTCGGAGTGCTCGGTCCTCGAGCCGGACCCGTTCCACGGGGATGACGAAGCCGAAATGCGAGCCTGTGCGAATGGTCACATCGATCACACGTCAGGGCTGATTGCCGTGATTGACGGCGTGCCCGTGCAAGACTTGGCCGCCTATCGCGTGGAGTCGCCCCTGTTTGAGTTCGGCCCCCTGCCGGCGGACAATGTACTCGGCGCGCCCGCCGGCACGACGTCACTCGCCGTCGATGCCGGGGTCTATCTGATGCTGACACCGCTCAGACCCGGAAGCCATACGATCCATGTTGGCGGCACATTCGACGAGTTCAACTTCACCATCGACACCACATTCAACATCACCGTGGAGTAACCGAAGCGCGGCGTGCGCGCGTCCGGCAAAACCCCGCCTGAATATTAAACAATCCAACCTCAACCAAAAAAAATGAATACAAAAAAAATGACAACTCTATACTTAAGAAAATCAATCGGCCGCTCACATTGGGCTCTCGCGGTTTGCCTAGCCACGCTGGGGCTGGGCCTTTCCGCAACTGCTGACTCACCGAGGAGCACCTTTGTCCCGTCCACGCCCCAGGCACCACCGCAGGTGCAATACATGGTGATCGAGCTCGGAGGGAGACGGGCGAACGACATAAGTCAGTCCGGTCAAATCGTCGGCAACAAGGAGTTCGCACCCGGCATCAGACACGCCGCATTTTGGCCCAGCAGCCGGAGCGCGCCGATTGATCTCGGCACATTGCCTGGTCTCGGCAGTGTCGCCGAAAGCATTAACCCTCGGCGCGAGATCGTGGGATATGCGTTTAACGAAGACTCCTCTGTTGAGCGGCCCTTGTTTTGGGCAAGCACTAACAGTGCACCCGTCGAACTCCCCGGTCTGCCGGCCGGCCTCTTGAGTGAAGTGTACGACATCAATCCATCAGGCCACATCGTCGGCCAGTTCTTTAGCGCGGACTTTTCAGTGGAGGAGGCGGTGTTTTGGCCGAACAGCAACGCAGCGCCTGTCTATCTTCGCCAGTTGAGTGATGAGTTTCCGCACGGCCTGGCCTCCAACATCAATGCTTCCGGCAAGATTCTCGGCGACGCTTGCGACGCAGACTTCGTTGAATGCCATGCCGCGTTCTGGGCTAACAGCACGAGCACCCCAGTAGCACTTGCCTCGCCGGGAGGCGAATTCATTTACACCGATATCGACCTCCCCGGTCACGCCATCAATGGTGCGGGAAACATGGTTGGTCACGCATATAATGCCGACTTCTCCGCCGACCGCGCGGTATTCTGGGCCAGCAGCGTGAGCCCGGCGGTGATTCTGAGCACACTTGGCGAGTTTACCAACGCTTTTGCGGCAGGCATCAGTGACAACGGCCAGATCGTGGGCACTGGATATAATGAGGATTTTTCGAAAAGTCGTCCCTTTATCTGGCCCAATTCCACCAGCCAGCCTATCGATCTAACCACATTCTTTCCGGCTGGCTCGAACTGGGACTTGGATTCCCTGTTCACCGTCGCCGTTAACAATCGTGGCGAGATTATCGGCAGCGGATTGTTCAACGACGGAACAGTCCACAACTTTGTGCTGATCCCGGTGCATGGCCATTGAGCGAACGACATTCGATGGCCGATCAAGATATCTGGCCGGATTTTTTGCCGACAACCTAGAAAAGATAAGTCCTGATTTGGTCACTGGCGGCGCTGGTGGCAAAGTGAATTCCGTGCATTACGACGAGGTGAACGCGATGTTCAGTCGTTCCTGGTAGTTGAGCTAAATCTTGATTAGCTTTTATATCACCGAAGTTCATTGTTCTTGTGTCTCCTTTTGTTTCCTTCTTGTGCTTCCATTAGTATATCTCCTCCGGATGCGGGCCGAACATCGCGGCGTTATTCTCCGGCTGACTCTTCCAGCTCTCAGCCCTACCGACAGAATCACGCCACTGAGGGATTTGCGATCGAGAATTTGTGCAAAGGGCATTTGGCAGGTCGCCTAACTTGGAAAGAACGAAAGAAAGTAACAGCCGGTGAACTACCAAAATGTTTGGACGGGCACAAAATTCTAAAACTCGTAAGGCGGACCGGTATGACGCTCTCTCAGCTTGAGAGAGATCTACTTGCGAGAATCACCCAGGTAATTTCGTGGCGTGGACGTTATCCCGCTCCTCTTTCTCATGACGGGATCGTTCCATTTCCACAATGGGGCAATGATATTGGGCGAATCAAAACGTTTTTGCAAAAATTACGTGCACACTTCGGAGCCAAAGATTCCTACCGTCCTGGGTAGAAGTCTGGCAGCTGACTGCGGGTGCCAGGAATCAAACGGGGACTATCCCGGCCCGGTGTTTATGATTAGCACGGACCCTCAAGCTCCTATCTCCGCCTCTCCGCACCGCGTGGGGCCCGCAGTCGCTGCCTAACCTGCGTCGTTTAAAACAACGGTCGCTGCCCGCGGTTGCAGGAAAGGCTTCAAATTCGGCCCAGCTCAAAACTTTTCTTATGCATGTCTAGGATTTCGACCTAGCGAGGCAACGCGGCCTTTTTGCGAATGAAATGCTTATCCGCGAGCAAATTTGAGTCACAAAAAGTCACAGAATCGCGCCGAAAATATGTCTTGCGCGCGCTGGAAATCTGGCGCAAACCCAGCGGGCGTATGAAACCAACTCAATTGCATATAATCTCCGACGGAAAGATGATCGGGAGGTTGGACCTGCGGCCGGCCACGCTGCAAAATCTCAAAGCTTTCGCAAAAGCGAACAGCCTTTCGCTACCGAACATGATCGACCTCGCGATTCGTTTCACCACGAACCCGGAAAAGGAAAGCGTCGATCTTGAATGCCCGGATGAGCGAGCGCTCATTGAATCGAAATAGAGGGTGCCCAGTAGTCACAAGTGTGTCCCCCTTTTGAGGGACAAAATAGAGTTTGCAGGCGGTAGGAAATCGGGTGCTTTTAACCGATCCATGAACACGACCAATCCAACTAGTGATCTCCAACGGAGAAAAACTCGAAAGCATTGACCTTCAACTCTTTCAGTTCTGCTTTGAGGGCATCGATTTCCTTCTGCTGTTCTTGAGCCTTGTGCTCTTGTAGCTCCACTTTGCGATGCTCTTTGAGGAACTCGTTTAGTAACATCGCGTTGACCGCTTCGTAGCGTACTGCGTAGGGTTTTCCGTTAGCGTCGCGAGCTACCAGCTCTGGATTTACCTTTGCTACGTCCTCAGCAACCAGGCCAAATTGAGGGATACCGTTGGGATCAAGATTGGGCTTGTAGCGGAAGGTTACCGGTTTGAGGCCGAGGATTGCTTCGCTCGCTTTGTCCATTGGTTTGATCGCGTCCTTAAAATCCCGCGAAGAAACGAGTGTGCCAAGGTGACCATCGGTACCTATGATAACCGTTACACCTGATGCAACGGTTGCCCCGCTGATGCCGGCGATAAAAGTTGTGGTCTGTCCGTTTCCGATGCGGATGGTATTGGCCTCGTTCCTAACGCCGGTCAAGTTAAAGCCGATATCGATATTATTATTGCCCGTCGTCAGGGATTCGCCGGCATTGTGACCCAAGGCGATGTTTCCGGTACCGGTTGAATTGTTGGTGAGCGCGCCTGAGCCAATAGCCACGTTAGCTGTGCCAGTCGTGTTATCAAATAGCGCGCTCTCGCCAATGCCTATGTTGTCGTCGCCGCTCGTGTTGTCACCAAGTGCATAAGCTCCTTCGCCCACATTGGACGTGCCACTTGTGTTGCTAGAGAGGGTGCGATAACCCGTGGCCGTGTTATAGTTGCCGGTTGTATTATTCTGCAGCGCGCCGACTCCTGTAGCCGTGTTACCGATGGTGCCCCTCTGTGCGTGTGCTGTGGGCGCAAGCCCAAAGCAGGCCAGCGCAAGTATCAGGGCGAAGAGAAACGATGGAATTCGTATTTTGATTAATGCTCTCATAGTCCGGCGAGTCTGGAACAGCTTTGGCCAACTTGGCGAGAGAGAAATGCCGGCAGGAAATCTTGCCTAGAATTCAGGGCTGCACCCGTGAGTGTGGGACTCAGCGAGAACGCGCCTGGCTCTGGACTTCCATATTAATCCGTCCGCTTCGGCGAGCTCGCCCTAACGGGCTTCGGCTATGTCGCTTTTTTGGGATCGGCATTCCGAACTCCGAAAAAACAGATGCTCATCTCGCCGGTCTTCGACATAGTTGCCGGAATTATGCATTGCACATTTCTGGCGCTCGCGGCTGCAGGGCTGTTGAGCGCTCGTTCAAAACACGGCGGCACAGGCTCAATTTAAATATCCAGCCGCGCCGACAAGCAATCAGGTCGACGATTACAACGGCGTAAAAGTCGCGGACCCTTATCGGCCTCTGGAAAATCCCGACTCGCCCGAGTCACGGGCGTGGATCGAAGCGGAAAACAAGATCACGTTCGATTTTCTGAAAACGATCCCGGAACGCGACGGACATCGAGAAACGGCTGACCGAAATATGGGATTACGAGCGCTTCGGCGTGCCGTTCAAGGAAGACGGGCGTTATTTCTTCTCGAAGAATAGCGGTTTGCAAAACCAGAATGTGATCTATACCACAACGAATTTTTCCGAGAACGCCACGCGAGTTGCTCGACCCAAATCTGCTGGCCAAGGACGGCACGATCGCGCTGGGCGGACTTGATGTGACTGACGACGCCAGGCTGATGGCTTACGGCCTCGCCACCGCCGGCTCCGATTGGCAGCAATGGAAAGTGCGCGATGTGGAAAGCGGCAAGGATCGAACAAGATTTGTTGGATTGGGTCAAATTTTCCAACGCGTCGTGGAAAAAAGACGGCAGCGGATTTTTCTACAGTCGTTACGACAAACCTGACGAGAAAAACAAACTCCGCTCTCAGGTTTACAATCACAAACTTTTCTTCCACCAACTCGGCACGCCGCAGTCGCACGACAAACTGATCTACGAACGGCCCGATCAGAAGGAATGGCTTTTCAATGCTGAAGTCACCGACGATGGCCGTTATCTCATCATCTACCGTGCAGCGCGGCACCGATCCAAAGAACCGCATCTTTTACAAAAACCTGGCCGATCCGAATTCCAAAGTCGTTGAGCTGTTGGATAAGGCTGACGCTGAATACAATTTCATCGACAACGAAGGGCCGGTGTTTGTTTTCCGGACGAATCTGGACGCGCCGCTAGGCCGCATCATTTCCATCGACACGAGACAAACCTCTGCCACCGAAGAGTGGACGAGTCTGGTTCCGGAATCGAGAGACAAACTCGAAGCGGTCAGTTCGGTCGGCGAGCGTTTCGTTGCGGTTTACTTAAAGGACGCGCACAGCGCGGTGAAATTGTTTAAGCGCGACGGATCGGCTGACGGCGAGATCGCGCTGCCAGGACTCGGCACTGCCGCCGGATTCACTGGAAAACGCAAAGACCGCGAAACGTTTTACTCGTTCACCAGTTTCACCACGCCGACGGAAATCTTCCGTTACGATTTCGACAAGCGCGCAAGCGAGCTGTTGTTCAAACCGAACGTGAAATTTAATCCTGACGATTACACGACCGAACAGGTCTTTTACCAGAGCGCCGATGGCACGCGCGTGCCGATGTTTATCTCATACAAAAAAGGAATGAAACGAGACGGCCAGACGCCGACTTACCTTTACGGCTATGGCGGCTTCGATATTTCCAGCACACCGTCGTTCGCGCCAGCTAATCTGGTTTGGATGGAAATGGGCGGCATTTACGCTGTCGCGAACCTGCGCGGCGGCGGCGAGTACGGCGAGAACTGGCACGAGGCCGGAATGCTTCACACGAAACAAAACGTGTTCGATGATTTCATCGCCGCCGCGCAGTATTTAATCGATAACAAGTTTACATCGACATCGAAGCTCGCGATTGGCGGCGGCAGCAACGGTGGATTGCTCGTCGGCGCGTGCATGACGCAACGTCCCGATCTTTTCGGCGCGACTTTGCCAAACGTCGGCGTCATGGACATGCTGCGTTTCCAGAAATTTACCATCGGCTGGGCCTGGACATCTGATTACGGGAGCGCCGAGAAGCCGGAGTGACTTCGCGTATCTTTACGCGTACTCGCCGCTCCATCACATCACCAAAGGTTGTTGTTATCCGGCGACGCTTCATCACGACGGCCGATCACGACGATCGTGTAGTCCCGGCGCACAGTTTCAAATTCGCCGCGACACTCCAGGCAGCGCAGGGTTGCGACAAACCGACTTTGATTCGAATCGAAACCAAAGCCGGCCACGGCGCCGGCAAACCGACAACGAAAATTATCGAAGAAACCGCCGACCGCTGGGCGTTCCTCGTCAAGGAACTCGGGATGAAAGTCTCGAAGTGGACGAGCGCTTTAATAGGCCAGCTTTTCGCGAGTGGTGACCCGCTACGCAGCGATCTGGCCTAGAACGGCTCGCAGTTCGTGAAAGTCCACCGGTTTGGTCAGGTGAAAATCGAAACCGGCTTCCTTACCGCGCTCAATATCGTCCGGCGTTCCAAATCCGGTCAGCGCTACGGCCTTAATGGGTCGTTTTCGCTTGGCCTCCGCAACCAGATCATAGCCGCTGCCGTCTGGTAGAGCGATATCGGCCAGGACGACGTCGAAATCTTTCGAACGGATAATTTTCCGTGCACTCTCCGCATCATCGGCCACGGAAATTTCGTGCCCGAAATGTGTGAGCAGACTGGATAAGGCTTGCAGTGTGTCGCCGTGGTCTTCGACGACCAGAATCCGCAAACTTTTACCGGAACTGTATGCATCTTTTGTTCGATCTTCGCTCATTTTCGCGTTCCCCCGGGGAACCCGTACACCGGAATTGTTCCGCCGTCCAATTTCTTTGAGAAATCAGAGATCGGTTGTCAGACTTCTCGCGGTCGTATCGCTGAGTAAGATCGACAGCTATGGCTGACAAGGAGATTGCTGCGTTGAGCGGTGCGCACCTAAGCGGTACCAGGTTCGTTTAGTCGCAGCATCATTCGCCGCGTTGGGTGGTCTTCTGTTCGGCTACGACACAGGTGTTATCTCGGGCGCACTCATTTTTATCAAGCGCGAATTTGGCCTAACGACTGCAGCCGAGGAAGTCGGCTTGAGTTTCCGCATCTGAAATCCATCAGAACAGCTCGCCTGGATCGCTGTGATTTGTCTGATGGGCTACGTCGCTTCATTTGCAATCAGCCTCGGACCGATCTTCTGGCTCTTGATCGCCGAGATCTATCCGCTAAAAATTCGCGGGCTCGCCGAGGGCACGGCGGCCACGTTCAACTGGGCTTCGAACCTGATCGTTTCGCTTACTTTCCTGACATTGGTCGAGAAACTTGGAGCGAGCTCAACATTCCTGCTCTATGCGTTTGCTTCGGTGGCGTCGTGGCTCTTCGCTTATTATTTTGTTCCAGAAACGAAGGGGCGCACGCTGGAACAGATCGAAGCCTTCTGGAGAGCAATGCATGGTGTGCGCCAAGCGACGCCCCGAATTTCCTAACTCAATCGCTCGCGATTATGCGGTTTCCCCAGGTCAAGCACCGGGCCGATTGGAACGATTCGAGTCGGATTAATTTGAGTGTGCGTCATGTAGTAGTGGCGCTTGATGTGGTCGAAATTGACAGTGTCTGCGATGCCTGGCTGCTGATATAAATCCATTAGGTAACCCTGAAGATTCGGGTAATCGATAATGCGTCGCAGATTGCACTTAAAGTGGCCGTGATAAACCACGTCGAACCGGATCAGCGTGCAAAAAAGTCGCCAGTCCGCTTCGACAATGCGATTGCGGAACAGATATCGACTTTTCGATAAACGCTCTTCCAGTTCGATCGAGCGCTTCAAATAATTTTCGGCAGGCAATCTCGTATGGCCGCTGACGCGTGGCGAAACCGGCTCTGTAAACACCGTTGTTCACGTTGTCGTGTAGAAAACTAGAGAACTTCGCGTGCTCGGCTTCGATCTCTTGCGGGAAAAAATCGACGTCTTTGTTACGGGCAAAATCATTGAACCGATCGTTGAACATGCGGCAGATGTCGTCCTCGCAATTGTTCACAATCTTCTTTGTTTGTTTGTCCCAGAGCACCGGCACAGTGACGCGCTCGTTGTAATCTGGATCGGTTGCCTTGTAGGCTTCGCGTAAGAAATTGGAAACCGTTGATCGGATCAGTTGATTCAAACGGCGCACCGGGTGGAATTTTGCCGCTTGGATCGCGAAATGCCCAGCCCTCCTCGTCGCGAATTGGATCGACAATGGTCATACCGATTGCTTCCTCCAGTCCTTTTAACTTTCCGGAAAATGACTGTGCGACTAGCCCACGGACAGGCCAGCGAAACATAAAGATGATACCGATCTGCCGCAGCGGGGTAGGGGGTAGATCCGTCGTTAGAGACCCATTCGCGAAACGCATCTGGCTGCCGCCGAAATTCGCCGGACTTGGTCTGCTCGTCTGGAAATTGCGCTTTCATTTAACCGCGAACGAAGAACCCTAACAGGCGAGCGGTGTTAATTGGTGGTTGACCTATTAGCGCGGCTTAAAAAGTGCAGCGTCGAGGATGGACCAGAGATGGATGACCCATCCCAGCAAGAAAAACCAAAGAATCGCCGCCAGACAAAACTGGACAATCGCCATCAGCAACCGGCCCTGAAGCAATTGCCCGAGGCCGGGAATAAAGAAACTGCAGAGCGCCGCGAGAACATTGCCGGCTGAACCTTGGCCTGCCATGCTCTCGACGTTATGAGCAGATGCAAAATCGACAAGCTGATTTTGCGGAAATACGTCGTATGAGCCACATTCAATTTCCCATGAATTTGCGCTTACAGCCAGCTTCGAAGAATCGCGCGCTTTGCTGATGCCGCTCCCGTTGACAGCGAAAAACCCGAATGTTACCGTCGCGCGAATTTACGTGGAAGTCCGCAAAATGCGGTTCCCGTAGAGATGTGCATACTGTGTTAAACAGTCAGGTCTTGGTGCTTAACCGCCTCTGGCAGGCGGTGAACATCTGCTCGGCGCGTCGCGCCTTCGCGCTGGTGTACGCGGGGCATGCCCAAATTGTTTCATCGGACGATGCGAACAATTTCATGACGCACGATTTCGAAAGCTGGCGCGATTTGTCGGCAAACGCTCCGGATCACGAAGTCGTCACGACGATTTCGTTCAAGATTCGTATCCCGCGGGTGATTGTGCTTCTGGTTTTCGATCGGCTTCCAAAGAAGGAAGTGAAATTTACCCGGCACAACGTGTTCGAGCGCGACAAGAACACCTGCCAGTACTGCGGCGAGATTTTCGATCGCAGCGAGCTCAACCTGGATCACGTCGTGCCGCGCGATCGCGGAGGAACAACCACGTGGGAGAACGTGGTTTGCTCGTGCATCAGCTGCAATACGCGCAAAGGCAACCGGCTCCCGCGCGAAGCGCACATGAGCCTGATCCGCAAACCGAAGCGGCCAAAGTGGCGGCCGTTCGTCCAGGTCACTTTCGCCGCCCCGCAGCACGACCTCTGGAAGCACTTCGTCGATCTCGCGTACTGGAACGTCGAACTGAGCGACTGAGCGCCGCTCGCGCCTGTCTCTCTATAGCCGAAGGCGGGTGACTCGTTGAACCGTTTAACGGTTAAAGTGGGGCCGCTTCAACGCTTCAACGTTCATCTTTTTAACGCATCCAGAATTGGTTGCGGATAAACGCCCAGCCAAATCGTGGCAATGATCAACGCGCTGATCGCCAGACGTGACAGTCCGTTCACAGGGATCTTGTCGACTCTGGCAGAGGATTGCCAATACATTGCGCGAATGACCTTAAGGTAATAATAGAATCCGCATCCAACGGTGATCACCCCGGCGACGACGAGCGCTGTCTGGTGCTGCAAAATTGCGGCATAAAAGATGAAAAACTTTCCCAGGAATCCTGCCGTGAACGGCACCCCGGCAAGCGAGATCATTCCTATCAACATTGCGAAAGCGAGAAAGGGCGAACGCTTTGCCAATCCATCAAAATCGTCAATTTGCTCGCCGGTTTGCTGAGCCACAATTATCAAAACTGCAAAGCTAAGCAGCGTCATGAGCAGGTAGGCGACAAGGTAAAAGCCTATGGCTGACACGTCGAAACACGCTACGCCGATCAGCAGATAGCCGGCGTGCGCGATACTTGAGTAAGCAAGCAGTCGTTTCAGATTCGCCTGCGGCAGAGCCGCGAGATTTCCGTAGATCAAAGTCAGCAGCGCGATCACGACAATCAAGCGCTGCGTTTGAGGCAGCGCCAGGAATGGCTGCAACACTCGGAGCAGCACGACGAATCCCGCCGCCTTCGAACCGACGGAAAGATACGCAGTTACCGGTGTAGGTGCGCCTTGGTAAACATCCGGCACCCAGATCTGAAAAGGTACCGCTGCGATCTTGAAACCGAGCGCTACCAGGATAAGCACCATGCCGAACAGCGCTGCGTTGCGGTCTGTCGCTGGATTTGCCAGCGCATCTGCGATTCGTTGTAGATTTGTCTGACCGGTCACTCCGAAAATCCACGCTATCCCATACACGAGAAACGCCGTCGAAAGGGCGCTCAGTACGAGATATTTCGTTCCCGCTTCCAGAGTGATCGGATTGCGCCGGGTGAAACTGACCAGCACATAAAAGGAAATCGTCACCAGCTCCAGCGAAACAAAGATGAAGACGAAATCGATTGCTGACACGAGGTACATCAGCCCAACGCATGTGAAAATGGGCAGTGCGAAAAATTCGCCAAGACCTGCCTGCAGTGTAGCACCAGGAAATGAACTGCGGAGTACCGGTGCGTAGTCGGTCATCAGGATCAGCACGAAGATTGTGGTAACCAACGAGAATCGCTTGAAGAAAATCGACAGGCGATCTGCGGTATAGAAGCTCCAGAAGCCTGTTGCTTGACTGGTCGATGAACCGGGGGCTACGAAGAAGCTCGCCACGAGAACCAGCGTGAGACCAGCAATTCCCACGAATGCCAGGACCCGTTTATCAATTTTCGTGGCAAACGCTTCTACTAACAGGATCGCCATCCCCAGCACCAGCACTGCGATCTCAAGTTCTGGCGCCGTGATCATGGTCATCTCCAGGCGATCTGCTGAATGTTGTAGCCGCCCCGCTGCGTCGAGGCGCTCGGGCGATGTTGCTCCGTGAGATAAGTGCGAAGAACAGGCGTGACCATTTGCACAAGAAATTGCGGGAAGAATCCGTAGCAAAGGAGCGCGCCAATCAGGACCACGATTGGAAGCCGGAGACTGAATCGAAGATCGACAATCTCTTTCCACCGGTCGTTCAGAGCACCCATGAATGTCTTGCGATAGGCACGCAGCATATAAACCGTGGAGATGACCACTCCCCAAAGCGCAAGCACCGTCGCGATTTGGAAGATGTGAAAGCGATCCATCTCCCAACCATTCTTGAAAGCACCAAAAAAGATCATGATTTCCCCGGCAAAGTTCGCGAGACCAGGCAAGCCGATCGCAGCAAATACCCCGAAGCCAAAAGCGAGGCTGGCAAACGGCATCACTTTGGCAAGGCCGCCCAGTTCATCAAAAACCAACGTGTCGGTGCGCTTTCGCAATTCTCCAGCAAGCGCGAAAAGCAGCGCAATGGAAAGGCCATGAGCAAACATCAACACAACGGCACCTGTCGTGGAGAGGATCGTGGCGCTGGCGACTCCGAGGAAGATATAACCCATGTGCATCACGCTCGAGTAACCAAGCATCCAATCGAGGCGTTTCTGTGCGATGGTGACGAGCCCAACATAGATGATGTTACCGAGCAATAGGACCACAAGCAGACCAGCCCAGTGACGCGATCCTTCGGGTAATAAAGGAAGAGCCAGACGCAACAGACCGTACAAGCCAAATTTTTTTAACACACCTGCATGCAGCATCGCCGCTGGCGCTGGGGCCGAGGCATACGCTTCCGGAGCCCAAGTGTGGAATGGAAAGAGTGAGATAAGAATTCCAAAACCAATAAGCAACAGCAGGTAAACATGGCGCTGCGCGTCCGCCCCGATCTGACCGAGGCGCGCGGCAGCCGTTAGGGCGCGAATATCAAAGCTGCGCGTAGAGGCGGGGAAGCTTTGATACAGCAGGATCAAGCCAAGCAGCAAAATAAAGCTGCCAATTGCCAGGTAGATGGTGATCTTCCACGCCGCCGCGACGCGATTTCCGCTGCCCCAGATTCCGATCAACAAGAATGTGGGAATCAGTGCGAGCTCATGAAACGCGTAAAAGAAAAATAAATCGATCGAGGCAAAAGCGCCGATTGCGCCGCCGGACACAAACAAGAGACAGGCATAGAACGCATTCTCATATCTCTCGATCGTGCCGGTAAACCAAACGGCGGCCAGCGTGACGATCGTGGCGAGTAATATCATTACAAGGCTCAACCCATCGATACCTGTCGTGAAACTCAGGTGCCATTCGGGAGATATCGTAAAGGAGGTAACGTGCTGAAAATCGTGTTGGACGCTGTCGAAAGACACGAGGAGAAACAACGCCGCCGCAAACGCCAGAATCGATGCGGCTAACGCGGTTTTACGGGCAGGCGCGCCGGCCATGATCAAAATGGCGGCCATGATTGGGCAGAAAATGATAAACAGAACCATCAGCGGAAAACGGCGAAATAGATGACGGCGATAACACCTAGCCCGAACAAAAACACGTAAGCTTGCAGATTCCCGAGCTGAATGAGCCGCAGCAGCGCCCCGATTCCCCAGATTCCGCGGCTGCTGCCATCGACTGCGCCAGTATCGATGATCCATCGATCAAAGAAAGCCGAGACGCGCGCGAGCAGTTCCTGTGTCCAGTTGATTAGCCAGGCGTAAAGCTCATCGAAATAAAACTTGTGGCGCAGAACCTCGATATCGATCGGGTCGCTCGCTCGGCTGCGGTAGATGCCAATCGCCAGCCCGCTTCCCACGATTAGTGCGCCGAATGCAAGGGCAGGAACAAAGAAACCCGTTTCCTTTTCTATCGGAAGCGCGAGAAAGTTTCGCGCGAAAAATCCAAATCCGCCCAGCGCGGCAAAAATCGCGAGCACGATCAGCGGTCCCGTCATCACGAGGGGTGATTCCTTGCTTTGGCGTGCGGCTTCGCTGCGTGTGTCACCGAAGAAGACGATGACCAGCAAACGAACCACGTAAAAGGCCGTTAGAAACGCGGTGAACAGTCCCAAGATGAAAATCGGCATGTTACGTTCGTAGGCGAGGGCAAGGATTGCGTCCTTGCTGAAGAATCCGCTGAAAGGTGGACAGCCTATCAGCGCCAGCGCGCCAATAGCGAAAGTGACGAACGTGACTGGGAGTTTGCGAGAAAGTCCTCCCATTTTCCAGATGTTCTGCTCGTGATGAAGCATCACGATGATCGAGCCAGCGGCGAGGAAGAGTAGCGATTTAAAAAATGCATGGGTAAACAGGTGAAACATGGCCGCGTCGTTCGAGGCGAGACCGACAGCCATCACCATGTAACCAAGTTGCGACAACGTTGAGTAAGCCAGAATGCGCTTGATATCGTTTTGCTGGGTCGCGATTAACGCCGCCATCGTCGCGGTGATGGTGCCGATCCAGGCAACGACCAAAAGCGCAGTCTGCGATGCTTGAATGACGAACGCGACGCGCACCAGCATGTAAACACCAGCTGCAACCATCGTCGCAGCGTGGATGAGTGCGGAAATTGGCGTCGGGCCTTCCATCGCGTCAGGTAACCAAACGTGCAACGGAAACTGCGCCGACTTGCCAACCGCACCGCAGAAGATCAATAGCGCGGCGATTGTGACAAATGTCGGATGACTTACCAGGTCGGGCATCCGTGGCGTGATCTCTGCGAACACGATGGAGCCGGTCGCCATCCAAACCATCAGGATCCCAATCATGAATCCGAAATCGCCGATGCGAGTAGTGATAAATGCTTTGTTGGCTGCGTCTGCGGCGGCATCGCGAAAGAACCAGTGGCCAATCAAAACGTAAGAGGTAAAGCCCACTAATTCCCAAAAGATGAAGAGCATGACGAAATTGTTCGCGAGAACGATGCCGAACATTGCGAACATGAAGAGCGAAAGGGCCGCAAAATAACGGGATCTGCCTTCGTCATCCCGCATGTAACCCAGCGAATAAATATGGATCGTTGCTCCGACACCGGAAACGACGAGAAGCATCGTCTTGCTTAGCTGGTCCAGCGTAAAGCCCAGTGGCACTTTGAGGGCGCCGCCAATGTTGATCCAGGTGAACTCAGCCGCGGCGATACCGGACTGCGTGAAGATCAAACAGCTGCATGCGAAACTCACGAGCACCGCCGCAATCGAGATAAAACTGCTCACCGCTTTCCAGCGCAGCGTGAACAGTGTGATAACAACCGCGCTAACCAACGGCGCAAGCAGAATAATCCACGGCAAAAATGAATTCATCGGATCGCTAAAATTTCAGGCTGCTGATATCTTTGACGTCTGTTGTCAGTCGCGCCCGGTAGAGAGCAACGAGGATGGCAAGGCCCACGGCAACTTCAGCCGCTGCTACAGTGATGATAAAAAAAACGAAGACCTGCACGTCGTAGTCAGGCAAGCCGGTTGAATCGACGCGGAACCGGGAAAAAGCGACGAGCGACAAGTTTGCCGCATTCAGCATCAGCTCCAGTGACATGAGGATGATGATGAGATTGCGGCGCAGCATCACGCCCGCAAATCCGATTACGAAGAGAATGCCGCTTACGATGAGATAATCGCCGAGCGTGATCATATTATCGAGGTTGGCGTTTGCTCAAAAGCACGACGCCAATCGTTGCCACCAGCACCAGGACGCCCACGATTTGAAATGGCAGATTGTAATTCCCAAAGAGTGCCGCGCCGATATTCCGAACATCGTCGATTGTCGAGCCTGGCAGTGGCGGAAAAGCCTTGTGCGCAATCGTAAGGTGACCGACCACAGAAAAAATCTGACCCAACAAGATTAGCGCGACAGCGAGTCCTCCTGCTGAGGCCAGCCAGTTGATTCGCCGACCTTCTTCGGCGCGAAGATCGAGGAGCATGATGATGAAAAGGAAAAGCACCATCACTGCGCCCGTATAAACGAGCACTTGAATAATCCCTATGAAATAGGCGTTTAGCGAAATGAAGAGCGCCGCGAGACCGAGAAACGACACGACCAGGCTCAGGGCGCTCGCCACGGGATTACGGTTGAGGATGACGGCTGCGCCGAAAATCACTGTCAGCAAGGCAAAAATCCAAAACAGAAACGGAGACATCAGCCTTAGGTTCGGATTACGGATTTCGGATTTGTCGATTCATTTCCTCTTGTTCCATTTCAATACGACGCCGTGCATGACTCCACCGATCTCCAGGAGTTTCTCCTTGTGATGCACCATCTCTGCGCGCGTGTAGCCGGTAATGGCGTAATCCTTGCGTAGAAAAATCGCCTGCTCGGGGCAAACCTCTTCGCACATTCCGCAGTAGATGCAGCGGATCATGTCGATATCGAATGCCTCAGGATACTTCTCGACTTTGGCAAACCGATCGACAGAGGGGATTTCGTCCGGAATAATTTTAATCGCGCGCGGCGGACAAATGAACTCGCAAAGCTGGCACGCGACGCAACGCACACGCCCGTCTTCATCGCGGACAAGCGCCGGCGCGCCGCGATAATAGTCCGGCAGGTGGTTGTCCCATTTTTGCTCAGGGTACTGCATCGTCACTTTCGTGCGTCCCAGCAGCAGGTTTTTGAAATGCTTAAATGTGATGGCCAGACCAGCGACGATTGCAGGCAAATACAATCGCTCGCGCCAGTTTAGTTTTGGTCGTGGAACAGTGATGGTCATGATTAAAATGACGAATTATGAATGCCAAATGACGAATCGGTGACAGAGCGCAAATGACGATTACATCTCCATCCGCAGCTTACGTTTTGGATTTCGCCATTCGTCATTCGTATTTCGGCGTTAATCGGGCAGCAAGGCCATTATCCCGGCGACAACGAAGATGTTAACCAACGCGATCTCGAAGAAGAAGAGCCAGCCGAGCCGCATGAGTTGGTCATAGCGAAATCGAGGCAGGGTCCATCGCACCCACATGAAAACAAAAATGATGATGGCAACCTTTGTGAAGAAGACTGCGATATTTATCAGACCGAAGATCCACCCGTGAGAGCCGTCGGGAATTCCCGGAAAATGCCAGCCGCCGAAAAACAACGTCACGATCACCGCCGATCCACTGATCATCGCGGCATATTCGCCAAGAAAATACAAAGCGAACTTCATGGAGCTGTATTCGGTGTTGTAACCGCCGGCGAGCTCCTGTTCGGCCTCGGGAAGGTCAAATGGCAACCGATTTGTCTCGGCAAAAATTGCGATCGTGAAAACGAGGAATGAAATGAGCATGGGAATGGCGAACAACCATTTCCATGGATTTGCCCAGTCGCCGATGAACGGTGCGATGAACCAGCCGTGCTCAATCTGGTAACGCACCACACTGGTCAGACGCAAATTGCCGACGAGCAGAAAAACGGGAATGACTGCCAGGCCGAGCGAGAGCTCGTAAGAGAGCATTTGCGCACTGGAACGAATTCCGCCGAGAAACGGATACTTGGAATTCGACGCCCACCCGCCAATGACGATTCCATAAACGCCTAGCGAAGCGATGGCGAACACGAACAGAATTCCGACGTTCACGTCGGCTATCACCATCGGGACTCCGAATAGTGTGCTACCAAAAGGAACAACCGCGATGGTGATGATGGCCGGCATGACCGCCAGACAGGGTGCAAGCCAGTAATAAAATGTGTTTGCAGCGCGCGGCGTGAAATCTTCCTTCAGCAGCAATTTGAACATGTCGGCAATCGGCTGAAGAAGACCAGCCGGCCCGACGCGATTCGGTCCGAGGCGGTCTTGAATCGCTGCGCTCACCTTTCGCTCCGCAAAAACCGCGTAGGAAACCATTGTCAAAATCACGACAAGAATCCCGACAATTTTCAGCAGCGACGTGATCACGAAAAAGGAATTCATTGTGATCTCGCAACCTGCGGGGTTTCCACAGCTGCAGCTTTACTGGACTTCATCGAGCTGTTGCCGGACGCCGCGGCGTCTTGCCTGCATCGCCACCGCTTGCTCGATTTTTTCTTCGTCGCTGGGATGGGTCGGCGGCAATTCTTCCATTTGCAAAATGTGCACGCCCAGGTCGCCAACTTTGTTCAAACTCAATCCGGTAAAGTGCGGCACTGTCTCGCTGATTTGGCGAAAGACATCATCGATGGAGAGAATGGAATCGCCACCGCCAACTGCCTGGAGCAAATCCCGCAAAATCTCCCAATCATCGCGCGCGTTACCCGGCGGACGCACGGCGCGATTCAATCGTTGCAATCGGCCTTTGCCATTGACCATCGAGCCGCGTTTTTCGGCAAACCCGCACGCGGGCAGGACGACGGTCGCTTTTTCGGTCGCCTCATTCGACAAAACATTCATCATGATCAACACGGGGAGTTGCGCCAGTTGCTCAACCGGTACGCCCAAATGCATCGCGTTTTCCTTCAAAATCAGTAGCGCCTTGATTTTTCCCGATTTCACAGCCTCTGAGATCGCAATCAGGTTCGCGCCTGGTTCAGATTCCGATCCAAGAATGAGTCGCGCGCCGTTTGTATTCGGGTTGCGGTCCTTGCTTAGCAGGATGTCATCACCGGGCTCGCGGCGGGGGACGATGTCGATCCATTGAGCGCCCAACGACTTTGCCAATTGTGCGGTGAGCCAAAGCTCCTCGTTCGTCATGCGTCCAGAGGCAACGATGGCAATTTCCGGACCGGAGAACTGTTTTAGCTGAAGCGCCGCCTGCGCAATTGCGGTAGACCAGTCGGCATAGGCGAGTTGTCCCTCGAAAAGGATCTGCGGTTCGAGCAAACGTTTCTCGGTTTCGAGATACTTGAAGTTGAGTCGTCCGTAATCGCACATCCAGCAGCAGTTCACGTGATCGTTCTCGCGTGGAGTCTGCCGGTAGATCACGTCCTCGCGCGCGCCGATGATAGTGTTGCAGCCCGTCGCGCAACTGGTGCAGATGCTTTTCGTTTCCTTCAGGAACCAGACGCGCATCTTGAAGCGAAAATCGGTGGAAGTGAGCGCGCCGACCGGGCAAATATCGACCGTGTTAAGCGAATAATTATTTTCCAGGCGCTTGCCGGGATGCGCGGTCAGCAGGGTGTGACTGCCGCGATCGACAAATCCAAGCACATCGTCGTGCGCGACCTCCTGGCAAAAACGAATGCAGCGCGAACAGAGAATGCAGCGTTCATCATCGAGCGTAACACGCGGCCCGAGCACGACGTTTTTCGGTTTCTTGACTTTGTTTTCGAGAAAACGCGATTTACTCGTGCCGAAATCGACGCTGAACTCCTGTAACTGGCATTCGCCAGCCTGATCGCAGATCGGGCAATCAAGCGGATGATTGATGAGCAGGAATTCCATTACGCCACGCTGGCATTCCTTCACCAGGGGAGAATTGGTCCTGACGCCCATTCCCTCTGCGACATCCTGCGCGCAGGAAATTTGAGGTCGGGGCATCCAGTTGATGATCGGTTTGTTGTCAGGGCCAAGCTCTGGTTTGCGATCCGGCCCGAGTCTTGGAAATCCCATCTCGATCAGGCACATCCGGCAATTGCCGGGTGAGCTGAGCTTTTTGTGATAACAATAGCGCGGCACGAAACTGCCAGCCTGTTCGCAGGCTTCGATTAGGCGCGTGCCTTTTGGAAACTGATGCCACACACCATCAATCTGGACGTTCACAAGCTGTGGCGATGGAACTGGATCTGGCATTATCTTTTCACAAAAGGTTTGCTTTAAATCGTGCCCGCCGCTCCAGCTTTTTCCCACCCGGGATCGTGCGCCATGGGAACTGTAGGAATCGTTTCCTCTTCAATCAGCTCTTCGGACGTGTATTCCGGCGGTAGCGGCGGTGGCATCGGCTTCTGCGCGCGAGCGGCGAATTCTTCGGGAAATTTCTGGACAAAGCTTTGCGTTGGCCACGCGCATGCCTCGCCAAACGCGCAGATGGTGCGCCCGGCGATATTGTCGCCAATAGTCTTTAGTGTGTTTGGATCTTCTGTGACCCCGCCGCCACGCAACATGCGGTCGGTGATTTTCTTCATCCAAAGAGAACCTTCCCGGCAGGGTGTGCACTGGCCACAGCTCTCGTGCGCATAAAATTCGTTGATGTTATTGAGCGCCCAAACCATGTCGCGGGAATCGTCGAGTACCGATGACACCGCCGGAACCGGCCATCGAACCCGCGGCGGCGAGCGAATCGAAATCCATCGGGATCTCATCGATGGACATCTCCCGTTCGATCGTTGATCCGTCGGGCTGGTGCTGTTTCAGTTTGAATCGCTCATCGGCCCGCAGAACCTTCGCAGAGCTTCCACCCGGTATGACTGCCTTTAGTTTGCGGCCAGATCTTAATCCGCCAGCCATTTCGTAAATGAGCTGACCCATGGTCACGGCGCCGACTTCAATTTCGAAATAACCGGGCCGCTGTACGTCCCCGCTTACGCACACGATTCTTGTGCCGGTGTTATTGGGCCGGCCCAGCCGTGCATATTCCGCGCCGCCCATGGCGATGATATGTTTCACGTTGCAAAGCGTTTCCACGTTATTGACGATCGTCGGGCACATGTAGAGACCCAGCACGGCCGGGAAATAGGGCGGCTTGATTCGTGGATAGCCACGTTTGCCTTCCAGCGACTCGATCAGGCCGGTCTCTTCACCACAGATATAAGCGCCCGCCCCGCGATGAATGTAAACCTCGGCGTCAAATCCGGAGCCAAGAATGTTTTTTCCAAGAAAATTGTGTTCGCGCGCTTCTTCGATAGCACGTTCGAGGATTTTCGCGCCTTCTGGGAATTCACCCCTGATATAGATGTAGGCTGTGCGCGCATTCAATGCGAAACAGGAGATCAGAATTCCTTCCAATAGCTGATGTGGATCCTCGTGGATGATGTAGCGGTCCTTGAACGTGCCCGGCTCGGATTCGTCGGCATTACAGATCAGATACACCGGCCGTTTTTCGTCCGGTTTGATGAAGCTCCATTTCAGTCCGCACGAAAAACCGGCGCCGCCGCGGCCGCGCAAGCCCGAGTTTTTGACTTTGTTGACAATCTCGGCGCGCGACATCGTTAGGGCTTGCCTCAATTGCTCGTAACCGCCAGCACGCAGATAGCAGTCGATGTCTGTGGTCCAATCGTCGTGTCCGAGGTTCTTAAAAATCAATCGACGCTCCAGGGGGTGCGGCGGGGTTCGATGTCCGATTTTTGGGGTTTGATTTCGGAGAAGGTCCGTGACTGAATCGGGGCCAACGTTTTCGTGCAGGTCCTCGTTTACCATGCAAACGGGCGCGGTGCCGCAGCTGGCAAGGCACTCAACGAACTCGACGCTGTAATTTCCATCGGCGCTAACCGAAATGGGATTGTGCATTCCCTCGCCTTGGTGTTCGCGATTAATTCCAGTCGCCGCGCATAAATTTTCCATCAACTGAAAGCCGCCCGCCATTGCGCAGCTGAGCGTGCGGCAGACGCGGATGTGCGTCTTGCCCGCAGGCTCCTGGCGAAACATCGGGTAAAAGGTAACCAGCTCGAGAATGTTGATCGGCTGGAGCCCGAGCTTCGCAGCGATCCAGGTTACGGCGTCATCGCTGATGAAACCGAAGTGTTCCTGCCATAAGTGAAGCAGTGGCATCGCCGCGCTGCGCCGGTGCTCATGCGGGTAGCGCGCGATTGCCGCATCCATTTTCCGCTCTAACTCGGCGGGAACACGCGTGTTCGTCGAGTCCACGATATCGCGAGATCTAATTGGACAATGTGCTCTCCTTCGATTGCACCTTGTCGTCTTTGAAAACAATCGTCACCGAGTCTTTGCCTTGCCGGTAAACGTAGGTCGTTTTTTTCATGATAACGAGATCATCATTGGTGATGGAGGTCGGGTGCCCCAGAATGGATTCCACTTGTTTCTTCGACATCCCCTCTTCGACCTCTTCCACATTGGCTTTCGTGATGCGTTTGCCCGGAGTGCACGAAACGCCCAGCGCGAGCACGAGTACGAGCAAAAATCGAGAAATGGATCGCAGCATGTTCATCTGTCGCACTCCCCCATGACGAAGTCCAGACTCCCCAGCACGGCCGGTACGTCGCTCACCATGCAACCCGGCAGAAGCTCAGACAGGATACTTAGGTTCACAAAAGACGGCGCTCGGATCTTCAGGCGATAAGGTACGCCCCCGCCTCTGCTGTTGATGTAAAAGCCTAGCTCGCCCTTTGGGTTTTCCGCCGCGAAATAGACCTCGCCCGGCGGCGCATCGAGTCCCTGGGTCACCACAATAAAATGATGGATCAACTCTTCCATCTTAGTCATGACGTGCGATTTGGGCGGCGCCATGTTTTTCCAATCGGCGACGTTGATGGGGCCATCCGGCAATTTATCTATTACCTGCCGCAGGATCCGGACGCTTTGCCGCATTTCCTCGATTCGTACAAGATAGCGGTCATAGCAATCTCCAGTGCTACCGATCACTACGTCGAAATCATATTGCTCGTAGTCGAGATAGGGGTGTTTGCGCCGCAAATCGTGCTCGATCCCGCTGCCGCGCAAATTTGGCCCCGAAATGGCATAAGCAATTGCGCGTTCCTTCGAGATCACGCCAATGTCTTTTGTTCGATCGACAAAGATGCGATTACGCGTGAGCAATTTATCGCACTCGTCTAGGCTCGGAATGAATCCGTCGAGGAATTTCTTGAGCTGAGGAATAAAGTTCTCCGGAAGATCGCGGATCTGTCCGCCTACCCGCGTGTACGAGGTGGTGAAGCGGGCCCCGGTTAACAGCTCGAAAAGATTATAAAGTTTCTCGCGTTCGGTGAACGTGTACAAAAAGACCGTCATCGCGCCCAGATCCAGAGCCATGGCTCCCAGGCCCATCAAATGGGAGGAGATCCGGGACGTTTCGCAACAAATGGTGCGAATGGCTTTCCCGCGCGGCGGGATTTCCCAGTCCATCAATTTTTCGACAGCAAGCGCGTAAGCCACATTGTTCGATAGCGGTGCGAGATAATCCAGCCGATCGGTATAAGGCACGAACTGGTTGTATTGCATGTTCTCGGCAATCTTTTCATCACCACGATGCAGGAAACCGATGTCCGGCGTGGCTTTGGTAATGATCTCGCCATCGAGTTCGAGCACGAGTCGCAATACCCCATGAGTGGCCGGGTGCGATGGCCCCATATTAAGGACCATCTTTTCGCCGATGTCGTCATCATCGGTGTGCCGCAGCTCCGCGTCCGCCGCAACTACTCGCGTCACGGGATCAGGTGATTCAATTTCGCGCGTCGTAAAAGGCATGGAAGAAGTTACAAGGTTACATAGGTTACCCGCCTC
Source organism: uncultured Verrucomicrobiae bacterium (assembly GCA_963840135.1). Taxonomy (GTDB): domain Bacteria; phylum Verrucomicrobiota; class Verrucomicrobiia; order Chthoniobacterales; family UBA10450; genus Udaeobacter. The sequence continues at coordinate 25,194 of CAWIXX010000016.1, forward strand.
AGGCAGGCAAAACCGATAACATTTACGCTGGCGAGTGAGCCAGCGCGCGCAAGCAATTTCGGTTGAGTAACGCACTCTCCCCAGAAACAGAACTCCCTCGCGTCAGGCAGCGAAGGGCGTTAACTAAACGCTATGCCAAAAAAAATCGCGCTGCTTTTCGCTGGCCAGGGCGCACAAACCGTCGGGATGGGACGCGATCTTGCGGAACAATTTCCCACCGCAGCCAACCTGTTCCAGAAAGCGGATGACGTTCTCGAGCGGAAGCTGAGCGAAATCGCATGGAACGGACCGATTGAAGATCTGACCAAGACGTCGAATTGTCAGCCTGCGCTTTTTGTCCACGGGCTCGCATGCTTGTCGGTCCTGCGTGAACTTGCCGGCAATTTTCCCATCGGCGGCGCGGCGGGCTTGTCGTTAGGCGAAATGACCGCGCACGCCGCGGCGGGGACGTTCGATTTTGCAAATGGCTTGCAGCTTGTGCAGCGGCGCGGCGAATTGATGGACGAGGCGTGCGAGAAAACATCCGGCGGCATGGCGGCATTGATCGGCGCGGAAGAAAATGTCGTCAGACAACTGGCCGCTGATGAAGACGTCGATGTGGCAAACATCAACGCGCCGGGGCAGATTGTGATTTCAGGTGAGCTGGCCAAGGTTGAAGCGGCGGTCGGCGTTGCGAAGGAATACGGAATTCGTCGTGCCACGATGCTCAATGTTGCCGGTGCATATCACTCCCGCTTGATGGAAAGCGCGTATGAGAAGCTTGGTGCCGTACTCCAACACGTTCCGATGCAACCGCCGTCTTTTCCTGTAATCAGCAATGTGACAGGCGATGAAGTGAGAACACCGGTTGAAATTCGTCGCACTCTTCAGGACCAGGTCACCGGCACTGTCCGTTGGCTCGATTGCATGGAGCGGCTTGCTGCGCTTGGGTGCGATTTCTTCGTGGAGTTAGGACCCGGCGGGGTGCTGGCAGGCTTATTGCGGCGTACTCTCAAAGGCATCGATGTGATGTCGGTTGCTGATGTCGAGTCGGTGCGAAAAGCAGCTGAAAGACTGTTGTAGCCGCGCGCTCTTTCACAGAACGCGTCTTGATGGCTCTAAATCGACAATTAGCCCAGGCTACGTAGTTTCTCGGCATGACATTGCAAGAACGTGTGGACGCTGACCTGAAAGAGGCGATGCGCGCCAAGGACGCCACAAAACTGGGTGTTCTGCGCATGCTTAAGTCTGCATTGAAATATGCTGCTATCGCAAAGTCGGATTCAGAAGCCGAGTTGAGCGACGCTGAGGCGGCGCAAGTCATTCGGAAACAGGCCAAGCAACGACAAGATTCAATTGAGAGCTTTGAAAAAGGCGGCCGCGCGGAACTGGTGGAAAAGGAGAAACAGGAACTCTCGATCTTAAACGAATATTTGCCGCAGCCAATGAGCGGCGATGAAGTTTCGAAGATTGTGCGCGAAACAATTGCCGAAGCTGGCGCAACCTCGCGAGTGCAAATGGGCACGGTGATGAAAGCGTTGCAGGCGAAAGTAGCCGGTCGCGTTGACGGCAAAGCGCTTAGCGCGGAAGTGGCACGACAGTTGTCGTGACGCGTTAAAGCGATGAAGCGTTTAAGCGTTAAAGTGGCGTTCTTCGCTTCAACGGTTCAACCTTTCAACGCTTCAACGTGGCAGTCATGCTGACCGCCATCATCGTCGCCGCCGGTGACAGTCGTCGCATGGGTTTCGACAAATTGTTTGCGACGATCGCCGGCAGACCGGTCATCGCCCATACCATCCACGCATTTGAGCGCGCTGGGTGCGTCGGCGGGATCATTGTCGTCGCGCGTGAAGATCGACTGGCTGAAATAAAAAAGATCGTCCGCGATGAAAAACTCAAAAAGGCTCAGTCGATCATTCCGGGTGGTAAACATCGCCAGGATTCCGTCCGCGCCGGTCTGGATCATCTCGACGCGGCTACAAAATATGTCGCTGTGCATGATGCAGCGCGACCGTTGATCACCGCGGAACAAATCGAATTGGTCCTCGAGCACTGCCGGATACACGCTGCTGCCAGCCTGGCTGAGCCAATCAGTGACACGCTTAAATACGCTGACGCCGAATTTTTTGTTATCGGCTCAGTGGATCGACATCAGCTCTATGCCATGCAAACGCCACAGATTTTCGAGCGCCGGTTGATCGAGGACGCGTATCGAGCTGTCTACGCAGAGAATTCTTCGGTTACCGACGAGGTTTCAGCGGTCGAACGGCTCGGTCGCAAGGTTGTTCTCGTTCCAAACAAAGACTTGAATTTCAAAATCACTTATCCGCGAGACTTGGCGCTTGCCGAATTTGTTCTGAAGCAACGGACTCACTCCGCCAACAATTGAGCCCGCAGTAGTGTCACCGAGCCAATACCATGAAATCCATGCTGATATCATTAGCCGTTGTCCTCTCGTTTGTGGTTTACGCAATGACCGAAGCGCGGGAATCGCCATGGAAAGGAAAGATCGCGATCTCCGGCCGCGAGGCACAAGCGATTGCAATCGCTGTTCGAGAGTTTGAGAAACATCAAGGCACGAAGACGGCAAAAGGTGAACCCGTATACGGAGATCTGCGACACTACAAGGTGGAGCTTCACCCAATGGGAGACACCTTGGAGGTTGGCTTTGTCCCGAGGTCTGGACCTAAGGATATCGAAGAAGGGGCAGTCGGAGGCCGAGGGCAATACGGGATAGAGACGCACTATGAGGTGTCGTTAAAGACGCTAAAGATTCTCAGGCAAACGTTCGCGCGCTGATCCTGACACGCACTCTGAAGCTACTTACTGTGGTGGGCCAGAGCAAAGCTAAGCGGCCATCGGATCGATCGGAACCAGTGGACGAATCAGTTCGACTACGGATGCGACATCTTTGCGTCTGAAACGACGGCCGCGCTTTCGAATCTTCGCAGTTTCAAGTTCGCCGACGCGGAAGAGTTGACCGTGTTTCCACACCCAGGCATCGGGATTATAAGGACCGACGCGGCGCGGATCACTCCAGGTGTGGATGGACAACAAGTTGCCTGTGACAGCCGCAGCAATGTGCATTGGGCTGCTCTCCACGCTTACGACAAAGCACGCGACCCGAATAAGCCAGATTAACTGAAGCAGTGAAGTTTGCCTGGTCAGATCGACGCAATTTTCCGGTGTATTAATTTTAGGGCGTGATTGTCCTACAACTACCACGCGGGTTGGCGCGAGCGCGCGGCAAAATTCCTCGATCACTCCGTTTGAGAGCGATTTATCCTGCGCACGGGCGAAAGGGTGAAGAAGAACGAACGGCGGGTGCGGATCGAAGCGTGGTAGTGGATCCCCACTAGGAACCGAGCATCGAAGGGATTCGCCGGCCGAGGCACCAGCGGATTCCGCCAACGTAAGGTAGCGCTCAACAGCATGACCGCGACGATCGACTTGGGCGACGCGGTCGTAAAACCAGGTCGCCGCAGAGAAGACATTACTCATCCCGCTGATTTCTTTTGCGCCAGTAATTTTTGCAAAAAGAGCACTGCGTAGAAGTCCGTCGAAATCGAGCACAAGGTCGGGTCGGAGCTCCCGAGTCTTGCTTAGCCAAGTCAGTAAACTCTTCGGTGCGCCGAGACCTCGAAACTCACCACGCGGCGTAAGGTAAACATGATCCACATCAGGATTTCCCCGGAGCACAGGAGCGAGCTCCGGGTTGATGACCCATGTAATCTCCGCGTGTGGATGCGCTTCACGAAGCAATGCAATTGCGGGCAGCGCGTGTATGATGTCACCGAGCGGACCGGGCTTGATGATCAGGATGGATTTCGGGTTCAAAGTGGATGTCCAAATTACTGCGCCTTCGGCGATTCGTACGCCATCGTCTTCAGAGAAGCCGATTCCACCTTTAGCAAAGGTGGAACGGTCGCCGCGGCGACTCCTCAACGCGTTGCCAAAGCAAATCCGGATCTGGCGCGCTGATCCTATCTTCCAATCGCAAGCCGCTCGGCCAGGAGCCGCGGCAGACCTGCTTCAGCAATCTTCTTTTGCACGGCCGCCAGATCATATTTTACGCGAAACTGTTGGACCAGGTTATTCTCCGTATCGTAAATGCAGTACGCTGCGCGCCAGTTTCCATCACGCGGTTGCCCCACACTGCCCATGTTGATGAAATACTTTTTGGCTGGCTCGATGCGAACGTGCTCGACCCTTTCCCGCCTGACACTTTCGTCCCGAACAAACACCATGGGCACATGCGTGTGTCCAAAGAAACAAACGTTGGTGCGTTGATAGGTAAAGCTCGCAGCCGCATCGAGGTTGTTAAAAACATAGCCCCACTGCTCCGGCGTATCGAGCGTGGCGTGCACGATGGTAAAATCGTGCACACGCGACTGCAGCGGTAATGCCGCGCAACCATTCCTTGTCCTGTTCCGCTAAACGGTCACGGGTCCACGCGATGGCACGCTCTGCGATTTCATTAAAATCGCCGGGAGGCGTGAGGCGCGACGCCGCCTCGTCGTGATTGCCTTTCACGACGGGACAATCCAGTTCCCGAACGACGTTCCACGCATTCTCTCGGGTTGGCGTTATAGCCGACCACATCGCCCAGACACACGAAGCGCGTGCATTTGCGCGCGTGCGCGTCAGCCAGCACGGCTTCCAACGCCTCGAGATTGGCGTGAACATCGCTGAAAATTGCGAAGCGCATAGACCCTTTATTCAGTCGTTAAAAAGTCACAACTTTACAACGAAATCGCCCCGACGCTCGAAAGATTTGCGGCTCCGACTATTAGACCTTGGTCTCATATTGTGTTGAAGGAGCAATGCCGCCAAGAAGACGCCGAGCTTCGATCCTCTTTGCGCTTCGACGCCGCTGCTCGCCCGACTCGCATCAGGGCGTGCTCGACACATTGAAGCTCCTTTGACACTTCAAACGGCTCAGCCTTTTGACTACTTGCCGATAGGGCCTTTATCCGGAATCCGCTGATCCTGCGGCATCGTGAGTTTGTCTTCGAGAAATTTCAGCCGCGCGATCAAAGTCGGCAGCCGTTCCTGCTCCCCTTCGTCATAGAGGCTGCGCAAGCGTTCATATGCCTCGCGCTCGCGCCCTTCGCAATAGGAAAGCTCGTAGGTTGAGAAACGCCGGTCGAACGTCGCTGCATCCGGCAGGGGCGCTGCCTTGGCGTAAAACTCGGAGGCGCGCTGGTGGTCCTTGTATTTCTCCTTGTATAGGCGGGCGAGCGCTTCATACAGCTCAGGGCGATCAGGATTATTTTTTATTCCGCGTTCAAGGAAGTCTTTTCCGAGCGCAAAATATTCGCGCTGCGCTTTGACTCGCAGCGCAAGCCGCGGCTGGGTCCGGTCGTTCATCGCTGCCACGCTGGCGTTCCAAGCCATGTGCCACGCCGCCGTGTCCCAAAACAGAAGGACCCGGGGCTGCAGCGTTGTGATGTGCCGGAACAATAACAAGATCCGGCCCCATTCTGTGCGCTCCCATGCGACGTGTGCCTGGATGAAAAGCGCGTCAGCGACGATCGCTCGAAATCCACTCAAGGCAGCAACGAAACCGAGTTGCCCAAGTTTTTCGCGAAGATCGAGATTAAATTCGACGCCACGAAAATGTTCCTGGCGATGAAGCGCCATCAGGTCGCGCTCGATTGGCAGTTTGATTCCGCCAAGCGCAACCAAGCTCGCCAGCGCAACAAGAGCCCGTATCATAATTCTTTTCCGTAGAACACGAACGCCGCCAGCAGCGTGTAGATCGTTGTATAGAAAATTCCTAGCAGCGCTGTCTTGGCAAAAATAGCCATCGAAATGGCCGTGCCGGCGACGATATCATCCACCAGGTTGAACGCCTGCAAGTCCGGAAACAGCAGCGCGACGATTGCGAGAAAGACTCGGGTCAGCAGCCCACTGCTGTGTTCCTGCAGCCAATATTCGCGCGCAGTCGCCTGCAAATGACCAATGAAATAAATGAAAGCCATTACCACAATTGTGAAAATGTTCGTGGTGGCGAATGTAGAAACGAAGAGCGTGAGTGCGGCAAGCAAGCATGCTTTCAGGTAAATGATGATGATTCCGGGAAAGATATCGATGTTGAGGGCTGATGATCGGATCGCCCGGAGCGCATCGGCGATTTGTTCAGGCGGTGCGCCGGCCATTTGCCTCAACGTCGCGTGAATCACAGCTTGTTCGCGCAGATACAACACCACTAAAAACGCTGCGCTCATCACCAGCGTGCTGATTGCCAGCAGCAGAAGGACGCCGGCTAATTTTCCCGAGCACGTATTCGAAGCGGGGCACAGGTTTGGCGAGAATGGTGTAAACGGTGCGGTCTTCGATGTCCTGAGGAAGCAGTCGCGCGGTCGCAACGATCGCCAGCAGCGACGTAAAAATCGAGATCGCGCCGAGCGATACGTCTTTCAGGATTTGAAACTCCTGTTGAAAAGAGAACTGCGCCATGAAGATCGAGCTGCCGATCAAAAGCAGCGCAAAAACAAGGAGCACGTAAAAGACCCTCAGACGCGTCAGCTCAGTGAGCGTATTGAATGTGATGGCGAGGATCCGCGAGACAGAGAAAGCGCGATGCGGCTTCGCCGCCGTCGGAGCGCTGAAGCGTTGAAGCGTTGAAGCGTTTTCGATGTTTGTCATTTCTGTTTCATCGTGCGCCTGCCGCGCCGTAGCCTTGGCGAAGGCGGGTCACGTTTGCTTCGTTATTCCTTCGTCCTTCGACATTCGTGCTTCGTCATTTTTAGCTGTCGCCTCCAGGAACAACCTCTCCAGCGTGGTCGTCGATTTTCGGCGTTCGATCAGCTTTGCGTTTGACCGGTTGATCACTGATTCGATTTCGTTGACGAGTTGAGTGGAAGCGTCGGCAATGACGAGCTCGGTTTGATTTTCAATTGCGATCAATTCCTGCAGCCGCCCTTCGCGTACCAACACGCCATCTGCGAGAATGCCCACCCGGTCACAAATTTCCTGTGCCTGCGCAAGCAAATGCGACGAGAGCAGAACTGTGATTCCGCGGCGCTTTAGGTCGAGGATCAAGTCACGAATCTCCCGTGAGCCTGCGGGATCGACACCTGCGGTCGGTTCGTCCAGCACGACCAATCTGGGATCATGAATCAATGCCTGTGCAAGGCCAATGCGTTGCAACATGCCCTTGGAATAGGTGCCCAGTCGCCGTTTGCGCGCTCTGGTCAAGCCAACGAGTTCGAGCAATTCGTTTATCTGTTTCTTTAGGCGAGCGCCGCGCAGTCCACAAAGGCGCCCAAAGAAACGCAGCGTTTCTTCTCCGCTAAGATATTTATAGAAGTACGGATTCTCCGGCAGAAAACCGACAGCTTCCCGGCTTTCCACGAGGCGACTGTCACGCCCAAAAATTTCCGTGCGGCCGCGCGTTGGCGAAACCAGCCCGAGAATTATTTTGAGGGTTGTGCTTTTGCCGGAACCATTCGGTCCGAGCAACCCGAATACTTCGCCGGGTTCAATCCGAAGGTTGAGGTCCTTCACGGCGACAATCCCGCGAGCGGGATGCAAAGGAACGGGAAATATTTTCGTTAGGCTGTGAACCGCGACCGCTGGATCCGCCTCCGCGCGGCCACGGCGCGGCGAGTCAGTCATGGCGAATTTCAAAGCCGCGGGCTGTAACCGGTTTCTCCAATTTGTTTTCCGTTTGCTTGCGAATCAGCGAGTGAAGCTCCCCTTGTGCGATGCGATCGAGAAACGCGCGCACCTCATTTTCTTCTCCATTAACCTGAAGTTCTACGCGCCCATCCGGCAGATTGCGGACCCAGCCCGTTACATCAAAGCCTGTGGCGGCGTGACGCACGGTCCAGCGAAACCCGACGCCCTGAACATTTCCCTCATAGAAAACCTGGAGCGAAGTCATGACCAACCCGTCATGTCGAGCGGAGTCGAGACATCCCGTTGCGAAGCCGCAAAGCTGACAATCACGGGATCCTTCGACTCCGCTTCGCTACGGTCAGGATGACATTACCAGCGTTCACTTGTACGAATAAACCAGACAAAAGCTGCTTTGCTCGCCTTCAAGCAGATCGACCGAGACAAAGTACTGACCACTGTTTGACGGCGCAAAACCGGCCGCAGCTCTTTCTCCATTGTCATAACTATCCGTAGTCACCTGTTTTCCCGTCTCATCATAGACGCTGACTGCAATTTTCTTTGCCGGTTCCGTAGTGCCAGCCGAGAACCAATACTGGTTTCCTGCGTAGAGATTCACCGCGACTAGCGAGTGATCATGCGGTTTGGCAACCCCGCACCAATGTCCGTCTCGGACCTTGAAGCCGTCGTTTGAAAACGCCGCCGCAAGGTCGAGTGCGTCTTTACGCGCCTGCACCTCGGCGTCTGTGTCTCCGCGCACAGTGCCGCTGATAGCCAGCACAAGAACCGACAATGAAATGAGCAAGCTCCGATTCATTTTGGTGCTTCTTTGCTTTCTATTTCCTCCATCAGCTTGCTGACCGCCTGGTTGATCTTTCGCACTTGTTCAACATCAGGTGCCTTGCCTTCCGGAAACGAAACCAGTTTTTCAATCTTACCGACCTGTTCATTGACATTTTTGACCAGTGGCTCGTTGCGCAATTCAGGGGAGATTTCGTTGATTTTCGACTGCATGAAATGAACGAGGGCCGGCTGCCGGAGAACTTTTGCGCTCTGTTCGTTATAGTTCTGCATGATTGCCGAGGTGACTACCTGTGTGCCTCGAACCCAACCGCCGAGCGTTACCAGAATTACCAGGTCCTGGTCGGCGTGCGATTGCATCGAGGATTTTACTTCGTTCTGCGTCGCTTCGAGTTCTTCCTGCAGCGTGTCCCATTCGTTGTTTTCGGCAAATTCGTTGATGCTGCTGCCGCGACCAAGCAGCTTTTCGCTGACGCCGAGTGCCTTTGCGAGTTTGATGATGTCTGACCCAATATTTTTGACCTGCTGACCGTCCTTTGCTTCCACAGCGATAAAACCATCAGCAATCAAACCTCCGAGATTGAGAGCGATCTGCGCGCGGTTACTGTATGTCACCGGAATTGGTCCACGATATTGGCCCGCCCAGTTGATCTTACCGGATTTTTCAAGCGCGGTGAAAAGTTCACCCGGCGTTGGAATACTGAACGAATCGCTTCTGGCGGCTTTTGCCAGTTGGTCGGCCGGAATGCGCCCGGTCTCTGCGCCAACGGTAACCAAGATACCGCCTGCCAACACAATCACGGCTAATCCGGCTAAACGAATCATCGCTGAGACTATGCGTGTCCCAGCGAAATTGCCAATATGAATCTCGCTTGGCTGTCGAAGCTCCTTTTTGGTCTCTCTCGGCCGTCGCGAAAAGGCATGTGTAACGGAAAAATTGGGAGAGCAGGTTAAAGCGCGATTTGCCTCGTCTGCGGAAAGCTGTTTAGTCCGCGCAGAGAATATGGCAAGCACCACCATTAGCCGAGTCCGTGCCCGCGAAATTTTGGATTCGCGCGGTAATCCCACCATTGAAGTTGATGTCCGCGTTGAAAGCGGGGCACTTGGCCGGGCAGCGATCCCAAGCGGGGCGAGCACCGGCGAACATGAAGCATGGGAATTGCGTGACGGCAACAAGAGCCGGTTCGGCGGCAAAGGCGTCAAGAAAGCAGTGGCCAACGTTAACGACAAGATCGCGCCGGCCCTCAAAGGATGGGACGCGCTGGACCAGGCGAAGATCGACAAAAAGCTGATCGAACTCGACGGCACGCCTAACAAAAACAACTTGGGCGCAAACGCGCTGCTGGGAGTCTCTCTGGCAGTAGCGCACGCCGCCGCCGCCGCGGAAAATCTACCGCTGTTTCGGTATCTCGGCGGACCTGACGCGCGAGTTTTGCCCGTACCAATGATGAACATCTTGAACGGAGGCGCGCATTCTGATGCGCCCATCGATTTTCAAGAGTTCATGATTATGCCGCGCGGCGCGCCAAGTTTTTCGGAAGCGCTGCGCTATGGCGCCGAGGTTTTTCATGCGCTCAAGTCTGTCCTGAAAGATCGAGGCCTTTCCACCGCAGTTGGCGATGAAGGTGGATTTGCGCCGAATCTTAATTCTGCTGAAGACGCTCTCGAATCGATTTCAACCGCCATCGAGAAGGCCGGTTACAAGCTGGGCGAACAGATCTTTATCGCGCTGGATCCCGCCGCCTCAGAATTCTATGACAGCAAAAACAACGTTTACGTTTTCAAGAAATCGGACGGTTCAAAGAAAACTGCCGATGAACTAATCGAGTACTATGCCGGGCTTTGTGCGCGGTTCCCCATCATTTCGATCGAGGACGGTTGCGCCGAAAATGATTGGGCCGGCTGGAAAAAACTCACCGCCAAACTGGGCAAGGAAATTCAACTGGTAGGTGACGATCTCTTTGTTACAAACGTGAAATTTCTACGGAAAGGAATTGCCGAGCACGTGGCGAATTCGATTTTAATCAAGGTAAATCAGATCGGCACACTGACGGAAACGCTGGCGACGATCGATTTGGCAAAGGAACATCACTATACAACCGTGATCAGTCATCGCTCCGGCGAAACGGAAGACGCCACCATCGCCGATATTGCGGTAGCGACGAACGCCGGTCAGATTAAAACCGGGTCGCTTTCCCGCAGTGATCGGATCGCCAAGTACAATCAGCTGCTGCGAATTGAAGAAGAACTTGGTGACAAAGCGGTATACGGCGCTACAATCCGCTAAGTGGACCAGACTTACGCCGATTTCCGCGCGCGCCGCGAAGCCACGGTGTGGCAACGACTGAACCGAACTCTCCGGGTGCTGCTGGTTCTGGCGATCTGGCTCATTATTGTGAGTTTGTTCGTTCCCCCCTACAAAAAACTGATGCAGAGCCGTGCGGAGATCGACAATTTGCAACAACTGGTAAACGAACAACAAAATCTGCTCGCACATCAGACGCGCGAGATCAATCTGCTCAAGACTGACTCGACCTATCTGGAAACGGTTGCGCGCGATCGTCTCGATCTGATGAAAGAAGGCGAAACAATTTTCCGTCTCGAGCCGGCGCGCGCTGCAAAGCCAAAGCCGAACAATTCCGCGCGCAGGTAGCTCCCCAAGACAGGAAAACGCTCTCCCTTCTTCACACCTTTGCGATTCGCTGTGATTTCGGTTAGCTTTTGCAATGCCAACGGAAGTCTCCATCCCCGATGCCGAGGATTTGAAATCGCGTGTCCGCGAGTTGCGGAGGTTTCTTTGACGTCGAAAAGCTCCAGAAAAATCTAGCCGCAATTGAAGGGCGCATGGCCGCGCCTGATTTCTGGTCGAATCGCGAGCGCGCCCAAGCCGATGTCGACGAAGTGTCGCGCCTTCGCTCGCTGATCAACCCGTTCCAAGAATTGGAACGCGAGATCGAAGACTTCGGCGCATTACATGAGTTGGCTGCGGAAGAAAGCGATCCTGCTTCTCGTGCGCAAGCGGAGAAAGAAGTCGTGACCGAACATGATCGCCTTGCTCATAAGCTGGATGAATTCGAGTTGCGCCAGTTTCTTTCCGGCGAAAACGATCCCGCGAATGCGTTTGTTACGATTCACTCGGGCGCTGGCGGCACTGAGTCGTGCGATTGGGCGGACATGTTGCTGCGGATGTACCAGCGCTGGATCGAGCGAAGCGGTTTCAAATCTCAGACCGTGGACATTCAACAAGGTGAAGAAGTCGGCATCAAATCGGTCACCTTGCTGGTGACCGGCGATTACGCCTATGGACATCTACAGACCGAACGCGGTGTGCACAGGCTGGTGCGTATCTCGCCGTTCGACGCAAACAAGCGGCGTCACACTTCGTTCGCTAGCGTCGATGTCGTTCCGGAAATTGCGGATACCGCGCCGATAGAAATTAATCCTGCCGACCTTGAAATCGACACATTTCGCAGTGGCGGCAAGGGCGGGCAGAACGTCAACAAAGTCGAAACTGCCGTGCGGATTTTGCATAAGCCGAGCGGAATCGTTGTCGCCTGCCAGGCCGAGCGCAGCCAGGGGCGCAATCGCGAGTTGGCGATGAAAATGCTGAAGGCCAAGCTTTACGAAATCGAACAGGATAAGAAGCGCGCCGAAATCGATCGGCAATACGGAGAAAAGGGCGATATAGCCTGGGGCAGCCAAATTCGCTCCTACGTTTTTCAACCGTACCAAATGGTGAAAGATCACCGCACCGGCGCGGAAACGAGCAATGTCCAAGCCGTGATGGACGGCGACATCGACATGTTCATCCAGGCGAAATTGCGTGGGGTGAAGGCGGCGAAGGGAGACAAAAGCGAGAATGAAGTTTAGCGACGAAGAAATGTTCGCTTTGTCGCTCGACATGGCAAGCGCGGGGTTCCCTCAGCTGTAGCCGGGGTCGGCGACCCCGGCATCGTCGGGGTCGCTGAAGTGGACCGGGATCACCGATCCCGGCTACAGAGCTTAAGCCGAAACCGCAGATCGAATTCTCCACCGTTGTGTTTACGGCAACAGGCGAGACAGGCAACTGCGCGGCGCACGCGGCGGACCCGCTGAAACTCCTGACGACAATTCGGGCAGCGATAAATGAACCGCGCGGCGTAAGTTCGCGCAGGGAACGGCAGATTGTGACAGCGCTTCTCGTCGGCGATACCCAAGTCGCGACAGGCCTGTCGCCATTCGCTCCCATGAGGTGGAATCCTCCGCCGGCCGGCGCGAAACTGGGCCAGAATATGCGCCAGTTCATGCCGCAGCGTGCGATCGATTTCGGCAGGATGCTCAAACAGCCGCGGATTTAGCGAAATGAGTTTCTGATGATAATCAACACGTCCGGCAGCTGTTTTGAGGCGCGAATTCCATTCGACGCGAAGATCGTTGGCGATTCGCGTTGCACCGAGTGAGCCTAACAACTCGCGCGCTGTTTCTTCGAGATTGAGATTTAGTTTGGCGTTGTTGTAGCCGGGGGCGGTGACCCCGGCATCTTGAGGTGCACCGAAGCGGCCGGGATCAGCGATCCCGGCCACAGTACGAAAGGCAAACTCGAGCTGCCTAAGCAACGGCATAGGCGCTCTTTCGCGTGTTCAGGCGATCAACAATTTTCCGCACCGCGTCTCCTGCCGCTTTGATTTCATCGGCCGTTGTCCATTTACCCAGCGAAAATCGAACTGCGGAACGCGCACGCTCCATCGGCAGACCCATGGCGAGCAAAACGTGCGACGCAACGACCGATCCCACCATGCAGGCCGAGCCACTCGAGGCGCAGACGCCTTCCAAATCGAGTGCGATAAGCAACATTTCGGAATCGATTCCGAGCAGGCTCACGTTCAGCGTGTTTGCCAGCCGCGGCGCGTTCGCGCCGTTCTGTTTTGCGTCCGGTACGTTCTCAGCAATTCGGGTCCAGAGTCCATCGCGCAATCCAGTTTCACGTTCCTGTTCTTGCTCACAACCACGCAACGTCCATTCCGCCGCTGCTGCCATTCCCACAATTGCCGCGACATTTTCTGTTCCGGGTCGCCGCTCATTTTCGTGCGCGCCGCCGAACATGATCGGCTGGATCGAAAGACCACTGCGCAAGAAAAGAAATCCAACGCCCTTTGGTCCGTAGAATTTGTGCGCAGCGAAACTGGCGGCATCGACCAGGGAAAGGTCGGCATCAATTTTCCCAAACGACTGCACCATGTCCATGTGCAGCAGGACACCGCGTTCGCGGCATATGCGTGAAATTTCGCGGATCGGTTGAATCACGCCCGTCTCGTTGTTGGCACTCATGATCGAGACAAGTCTCGTCTCAGGCCGGATCGCATCAGCAAGTTGATCAAGATCGATTATTCCATCGCGAGAAACATTCAGCCAGGTTACTTCGAAACCTTCATGCTTTTCCAAGTGTTCCATAGCGTTCAGCACAGCGTGATGTTCGGTCTTGGCTGAGATCACGTGACCGCCGCCTTGCATGCGACAGCGCGCGATGCCGAACACGGCGAGATTGCATGATTCCGTTCCCCCACTGGTGAAAATTATTTCGTTCGGTTTGACCCGTAGCAATGCGGCCAGTTTGTCGCGCGCATTATCGATGGCCGCGCGTGTCTCTCGCCCGGCTGCGTGTACGCTCGATGGATTCCCAAAAAGCCGGCCCAGATATGGCAGCATCGCCTCGCGCGCCACGTCGCAAAGCGGCGTTGTTGCGTTGTAATCCAGGTAGATCATCGATTCGTAATCTTATTCTTTCTCTTACTTTTGCTCATGCTCGTCGGTGTTGTAGCGGCGTCTTGAGGTGCGCGCATATTCATTCGCGACTCATCGGGTGCGGTCGTAATCGGTTTCTTTCGCTTTTGCACAATCGCAACGTCTTTTTCTTCGTAATAGACGAGCGAGTTCGGCGGAACACTCTTTGTCAGAAAAACATTGGCGCCGATGGTGGAATGGGCGCCAATGACGGTGTCGCCACCCATGATCGTGGTTCCCGCATAAATACAAACGCCGTCTTCAATTGTAGGGTGACGTTTTTGCCCCCGCAACGCTCGCCCCGCTCCAAGTGAGCGCGCAATGAACGACACGCCTTGATAGAGTTTCACGTGCGATCCGATTTTGGTAGTCTCGCCAACGACTACGCCCGTCCCATGGTCGATAAAGAAATGCGAGCCGATTTCTGCACCGGGATGAATATCGATGCCGGTGCGGCTGTGCGCCCACTCGGTCATGATCCGCGGAATAAGAGGAACTTTATCGTATAGCAGGTGCGCCATCCGATAAATTGCGATGGCCTCCAGCGCGGGATAAGCGAGAATGATCTCTTCGTAACTTTTCGAAGCCGGATCGCCTTCGTAAGCCGCATCGATGTCTGTCCAAAGAAGACGACGCACGGCCGGCAAGCCCTTCAAGAACGCGCTCAACACTTCTTCTGCCTTTGCTTCTGTTGGTTCATCGGGCGGAATTTTGCCAAGGCTTCTGCAAATTTCTGTTTTCAATCGTGCATGCAAACGTCTGACGCGAACGCGAGTTATGTCGGTGAGATCTTCCGAGCTCACGAGTGCTTCGCTCCGAAAACCCGGAAACATCAGGCTCATTAACTCAGTACATGCGGCTTCGATCGCCAGGCGCGAGGGGAGGCTGGCAGCGGCGGCAAGGTAATTGATGCCACCTGTTTCACCGTAGGTCTGAAGCAGTTCGTCAACCGCGTCGCGGTTCGTTGAGTCCATCACAGGAAATATGCGCCTCCTTCAACAAAAGCGAAAGTGTACAGCCAGCCAAAGCAGACGTTCCCCTTGTGCAAAGGTTCGGGCGCTACAGTAACTTCAAGTCACCGGATGAGCGCGCTGCTAAGCGATTACGATTATGATTTGCCACGCGGATTGATCGCGCAGCGACCGGCAGAGCGCCGCGACGATTCTCGAATGATGGTGCTGCACCGTGACACCCAAACGATCGAGCATCGACAATTCCACGATCTGAAAACATTTTTGCGGCCAGGTGATCTCCTCGTTCTAAATGATACACAGGTGCTGTCGGCGCGGCGGTTCTCCGACGACGGCGTTATCGAGTTCTTGTTTCTTGAACGCCTGAGCCCTCTGCGATGGAAATGTCTCGTCAGTCCGGGTCGCAAAATGCGGGTAGGCGCTACCGCAATGATCGAGGGGGCGGCGTTGTGCGTCGAGGACATCACGGCCGAAGGCGAGCGCATCGTGATGTTAAGCGAAGATATCGATCTCTATTCGGGTGGATCGATGCCGTTGCCTCCTTACATCCGACGCGAAAGCGACGCCGAGGATGCAGCGCGTTACCAGACCGTTTTTGCGCACACACCTGGTGCGCTGGCAGCGCCGACTGCGGGTCTTCATTTCACTCCGAAGATTTTGAGCCAGATCCCGCACACATTAGTGACGTTACACGTAGGGACCGGGACATTTCTGCCTGTGCGCTCAGACAACATCGCCGAGCATCGCATGCATGCCGAGCGGTTTTCCATCTTGGCTTCCGCCGCTGGCAGGATCAATGACGCCGAACGAATCGCGGCCGTGGGTACGACCGTCGTACGCGTTTTGGAATCCGCCAGGCGCGAAAATGGAAGGCTCATCGCTCAGGAAGGTTCGACAGACATTTTCATTTACCCACCATATCGATTTCGAGCCGTCGACGTTCTGCTGACGAATTTTCATTTGCCGCGCTCGACTCTGCTTATGCTGGTAAGCGCGTTTGCTGGCCGCGAGTTTGTGCTACGCGCCTATCAGCAGGCGATTCGCGAACGTTACCATTTCTACAGTTACGGCGATTGTATGTTGATCCTATAATCGCTGTCAGCGTGAGCCGCGAAAGCCTTCGGGGTCGAGGAACTCCATGGCAGGACAACAGGTTTTTGATCGGGATTCCTCGACTTCGCTCGGACTGACGGACTAGATTATGTTATGCCCGAGCAACCCAGAGGCGAACTGGTTATTCAAACGATTGCCATGCCTAAGGACACCAATCCGAATGGAGATATTTTCGGCGGATGGTTGACCTCGCAAATGGACTTGGGTAGCGGAATTCTCGCGGCGAAAACTGCGCAAGCGCGCGTTGTTACGGTGGCAATGGAAGGTATGTCGTTCCTCCGGCCAGTACGGGTAGGGGACACAGTTAGATGTTACGCGCGGGTAGAGAGAATCGGGCGAACTTCGATGACAATCCCGGTAGAGGTATGGGTAACGCGTCACATGACCGCCGAGGATCATCGCGTCACACACGGCGTCTTTACTCTGGTCGCTGTCGATGAGAAGGGGAAACCGATTCCGGTGAGGAGAAATCAACCACGAATTGACACGAACGGCTGAAATAACGAATGCCGAATGCCGAAGGAATGACACAGCCCGAATGAAGAAACCGCTTCAACGTTTCAACGGTTTAACGTAGCGAAGCCATGGCGTCCTTCGCTTATCTTTTTGAGCGGTTTCCCTCATTTGGACAAACATTTTGCTATCGCGAGGTTGCGGAGCTTTATCGACAAGGCGTTGCGCCGCCAATTTTCTCAATCCGGAATCCGAAAGACGAGCCAGCGCAAGATTGGGACGCGCGCATCGTAAAGCAGGTGCATTATCTGCCTGAGGAGAAGGAACTGCTGGATGAAGTTCAGCGGGCTTCGAAAAAGAGAAGACTCAGTCCAGCAATCATTGCTGCTCTCGATGAGTGGGGCCGGCGCACCGATTTTCTTCGCCTTTATCAAGCTGTTTATGTTGGGTTACGTCTGCAAGAGGCGGGAATAGGACATGTTCATGCACACTTTGCTGGGATGGCGGCGCGGACCGCTTTCTGGATCGCCAAATTTTTTCCAATCACTTTTAGCTTTACCGCGCACGCCAACGACATCTTTGCGCCAAGGAATTTCGAGATCGGTCTGGACAAACTTGTCAGCGCAGCGCGCGTGATTATTACTGAAACCGATTACTCGGAGAAGTTCTTGCGAGAACGCTTCCCGGAACGCGCAGATCGAGTCCATCGCATCTACAATGGCTTGAATCTGGCTGAATTCGGACGTGCGAATTTTTCCTCTGATCCGCCATTGATCGTTGCGATTGGCCGTTTGATCGCCAAAAAAGGCTTTGCCAATTTGATTCGTGCCTGTGCGCTGCTTGTTGAACACGGAAGATCGTTTCGATGTGAGATCTTCGGCGAGGGTCCGCTCGAGAATCAGCTACGCGCGCAGATCGAGGAGTCAGGACTGCAGGAGCTTGTTCAGTTACCTGGCGCAAAACCGCAACATGAACTAAGGGAACGTCTCGCTGGTGCCAGCGTTTTCGTATTGCCGAGCGTGCCCGAGGCGAGGGCGGCATGGACAATTTGCCTACGGTGATCATGGAAGCGATGGCGACCGGCTTGCCGGTTATTTCAACCACGATCGGCGGGATTCCGGAGATGGTCGTTGATAACGAAACAGGTTTTCTCGTGGAACCCCACGATATAGTAGCGCTCGCTGGAGCGATTGAAAAAGTAACTAACGACCGATCGTTAGGGCAAAGACTTGGCCGCGCGGGATATGAGCGGGCGCAAAGATTGTTTTCAATTGAGAAGAACGCGCGCGAGTTGTGTGCGTTGCTTGGCGCGAATATGGCCTAGTGTTGTAACCACCGCCCTGTGGACGGTTGCCCGAAAAACACGAGGTCCGACGGCTCTCGGAGCCGCGGCTACAATAGATCGCGGACGCGATTGATCGCGTGCAGGTACACGTGATGCGGTCCGCCGCGCATCAATTCTTCGCTCATCAGGCTGACTGGATCGTTTTTTCCCGCGGGCATCAATTGGGGCATTCGCTTTTCGCCCGGCTTTCCGCGCGAAACCTCCAAGAGATCTCCGCATTTGGCGTGAGTGACCAGAAATTCTAGGTCGGCGGTTGCCATGGCCACTTCGCCGATCGGTTCTCCAGACCGTTCGCGCAGGTCGACGTCGATCTTGTGGCCAGCCGGACTCACGAATGACGGCTTATTCGCCACATCTGTCTTCTCACTTTGCCAGTTTAATTGTGCCGCAAGCCACCCGGCAAAGAGGACAGCCGTCGATCGATAGCCGGGCGCAAAGTCGATTCTCAACTTGTTGATCTTGGCAAAATTGTGATGCGAGGCAGGATGATCGAAGAATTGCGCGAGCGCGAAGCGGACATTGTCCAGGCGCGTCCAATTTAAGTCGCAAAGCACGATGCGCTGATTCGCTTCCTGTTCCGCGGATTCTAACAAGCCCATTTGCGCGCGAAAATCTTCCCACCGCTGGCTATCGTAGATGACTCGATCGACCCATGTCCAAAGCTGCGGATCCATCGGCTCGCGGAACTCCTCCTGCCACCAGAGATAGAACGGCAAATCGGAATCCAGATGCGAAAAAACAATGCTTGGCAGTAAGGCCGTACAACCGCCTTTGAGCAGAAATGAAATTTGTTCCGAACAAACCTGCTGGCTTCCGACGCTGCTAACGTGGCAGTGCGCACTGATCCAGGCGTCTACACGGTTTTCTTTTGCTTCGCAGTCAGCTTCGATGACGATGGCGCGACAGGCGTGGTTCTCAGTCATCTTCGCCATCAACTGCGTATTTCTGTTTAGAGAGCCTGCGTCCTCGCTATAAACGGCAAGGTTAACGAGTGAAGCGCGGGTGGCGCCTTGGCTTTCCTGCCAGAGTTTTTTCAGCTCCTGATCGATCTTGCTGACCTCGACCGGAAGACCTAACGAGAATGCTTCAGCGATAGCAGGCATCGGTTACAATCTTCTCCACGCCCGGCCGTCACGGGCGAGCAAATCATCCGCTGCTTCCGGTCCCCACGAGCCGGCAGGGTAAAAGAACAACTCAGGCGCATCCTTCTTCGCGTGCCATGCTTCTTCGATGGGATCGATGAACGCCCATGCTTGCTCAACTTCGTCGCGGCGCGCAAAGAGCGTGGCGTCGCCGCTCATCGCGTCGAGTAGCAAGCGTTCGTACGCTTCAGGACTTGCTTTCCCGAAAGAGGTTCCGTAATGAAAATCCATCTTTACCGGCTCGATGCGAAAGCTGGTGCCCGGTACCTTGGCATGGATGCGCAAAGAGATTCCCTCGTCCGGTTGAATTCGAATCACGAGCACATTTAGATCACTCAAATCCTTGTTAAACAGGACGGCGGGCGCCTTTTTGAAATGAATGGAAATTTCTGTGGCCGATTTCGGAAGCCGCTTACCGACGCGCATATAAATCGGCACGTCAGCCCAGCGCCAGTTGTCTATGAACAACCGAAGCGCGACGAATGTTTCGGTTTGTGAATCCGGGTTGACGTTTTTCTCCTGCCGATAACCGACGACCGGTTCACCGTTAATGGCGCCCTTGGCGTATTGAGCGCGAACAACTTCGGTGGCGATTTCCTTGCGCGACCAATGACGCAGCGATCGCACGACCTTGACCTTTTCATCGCGAATACTGTCCGCGCTGAGGTCCGTAGGCGGTTCCATCGCCACAAGACAGAGAAGTTGCAGCAGATGATTTTGGACCATATCGCGCAGCGCACCTGCGTCTTCGTAATATCCGGCGCGAGTTCCTACGCCGAGCGTCTCCGCCGCAGTGATCTGGACTTGATCGACATAGTGCGTGTTCCAAAGGGGCGCGAAGATCGCGTTGGCGAAGCGCAAGACAAGAATGTTTTGCGCGGTTTCTTTCCCGAGAAAGTGGTCGATCCGGTAGGTCTGTTCTTCGCTGAAGGAATTGTGGATGATGCGATTGAGTTCGAGGGCTGAGGCGAGATCCGAACCGAAAGGCTTTTCCACGATTACTCGTGCCCAGCTTCCTTTGCAGGTCTCATTTAAGCCAGCGGCTTTCAGGTGCTTAAGAATCGGCTCGAATTGATCGGGAGCAGCGGCGAAATAAAAAAGACGGTTGCCGCGGGTGCCGTGGTTCTTATCAATTTCGTCGAGCCGTTTGGCCAATGATTTGTAGCCAGCTTCGTCTTCGAACTCGCTCTGGTGGTAAAAAATCGATTGCGCAAAGTTTTTCCAGATTTCGTCGCGCACCGCTTGTCGCGAAAACTGGCGCGTTGATTCTTCAAGCTCGCCCCGGAATTCGTCATCAGTTTTTGGCCGACGGGCAAAGCCGACTATCGTCACGGCCGGCGGCAGGTCGCCATCGGCGGCGAGGTTATACAATGCAGGGACAAGTTTGCGATGGGTGAGATCACCGGTGGCTCCGAAGATCACAATCGCGCATGGCTGCGGTACAGCCCGCGCAGACAAACCTTCGCGCAGCGGATTAGGTTCCGGTTGATCGGCAGCTGGATTCATAAACGAAACGTCCAGAAAAGATTCGAGATTAGATGGGCAGTGGAAATCTTCTCGTCAAGTCGAGGACTCTTCGATGCACTTTCTCCAGCGCGTCGGCATCGACGCGATTCGTGAGCGCTTCAGCGACCAGGTCTGCGATTTCCAGCATTTCCTCTTCTTTCATGCCGCGCGTTGTGACGGCAGGCGTGCCGACCCGGATACCACCCGGCTTGAAGATTGGATAGGTATCGAATGGGATGCCGTTTTTGTTAACCGTGATGCCGGCCCGGTCGAGAACTTCCTGTGCTTCTTTGCCGTTAATTTCCTTTGGGCGAAGATCGACGAGCATCAAATGATTATCGGTGCCGCCCGAGACGATGCGATAACCATGTTTGGCCAGGCCGGCGGCAAGCGCTTTGGCGTTGAGTACAACCTGCCGTTGATATTCGCGGAACTGCGGCTGAAGCGCTTCATGAAAGCAAACGGCTTTTGCCGCGATCACATGCATGAGCGGGCCGCCCTGCACGCCGGGGAAAACGGTCGCATCGAGCTGCTTGGCAAATTTCTCTTCGCACATGACGATGCCGCCGCGCGGTCCGCGTAGACTCTTGTGCGTGGTGGTGGTGACAAATTGTGCGTGCGGGATCGGACTTGGATGCTGACCGCCTGCTACGAGACCTGCGATGTGCGCCATGTCGATGAACAGAACCGCGCCAACCGAATCCGCGATTTGACGCAGTCGCGGAAAATCGATGATACGCGGATAGGCGGACGCGCCGGCGGTGATCATAGCCGGGCGGACTTCTTCGGCTTGTTTTTGCAACGCGTCGTAATCGATTTGCTCGGTCTTGTCGCTAACGCCGTACTGTGAGACGGCGTAAAATTTACCGGAGAAATTCGCGGGATGTCCGTGCGTCAGGTGCCCGCCGTGCGCCAGGTTCATCGCCAGAATCTTGTCACCCGGTTTGAGCAGGGCGAAATAAACCGCCATGTTCGCTTGCGCGCCGCTGTGCGGCTGCACGTTCACGTGCTCGCAGCCAAACAGCCGTTTTGCGCGATCAATGGCCAGTTGCTCGGCAATGTCGACATTCTCGCAGCCGCCGTACCAGCGCTTTCGTGGATAGCCCTCGGCGTATTTGTTTGTCAGCACACTGCCCTGGGCTTCCATGACTGCGCGGCTGGTGAAATTTTCGGACGCAATCAATTCGATGTTCTCGCGCTGACGTTTTTCCTCGGCCATGATGGCATCGAAGATTTCCGGATCGACTCTGCGCAAAGCGTCGCCGTAACGGGGCTGAGGTTTCGAACCGGTCAATCCAGTCTCGATGCGGTGAGGAAGATGGTCCATCGGATGAGACGATAGCTCGCGTGCGCGCGTCGCACCAGGCCGCACCAGTTGGCCCTGTTCGACAAATGCGAGCACGCTTGGCAAGGCGTTCTTGATGATGCCGGCACACTGTTCGTACACTTCGCGACCAAGACCGATTGGGTCCGGCACATCGCGCCATACGGTAGTGCCCGGCTCTTCAAATTCGCGAAGCAAGAACGATTTTTCAGCGCCTTGAGGAAACAATGTTTGGATTGTCTCAAGGTGCGCGCCGGTCATGGCAAAAATATGTGTCGCTCGATCGACCAGCCCTGCTGTCAGAGGCTGACTGCGCAGATTGCTAATGTCCACGCCTCCTTCCGCGCAGACTTCAACTGCATAAAGACTTGGCGGTTGGCCGCGCACCGCGTGCACCCCAGCCGAAATAACCTCGATGTCCTTTTGGTTGCCAAGCAGACGGCGAAAAAGCCCTTCCGCAATCGGGCTGCGGCAGATATTACCTGTACAAACAAAGAGGACGCTTTTCACAATTCGGAAAGCGCGAGCGAGCGCAATCCAAAGCTAGAGTCGAACTGATCCAAGTCAATTTCGCCTTGAAATATCGGCAGGGCCGCCGAGGAACAGCCGCGGACGGCCCCGGCGGTCCGTCCCTACCACGTGAAAAATGGTTCCAAATCAGACTAGTTATCCCCGTGGCAGTTGAAGTCTGAACTTGTGCCAAATGTACAAAACGAGAAGCGCCCCAACGATTGAAACAATCAATCCTCCGAGATGAAATTTGCCTCCCGCGCTGGGCGGGTAAAACAGATGAGTCACGGCGCCTCCGATGATCGAGCCGACAATACCGAGCACCACTGTCCATGTGATCGATAGATGCGTATGCATGAGCGCCTTGGCCACGCAACCCACGAGGAAGCCGACGAAGATATACCAAATGAGGTGAAGCATATTTTTTTCTTTTGACTCCTGATTCCGCGAAAATCACTCGCAGCAATATCAGAACTGTTGGAGCACAGCCATGCAAAAATTTCAATGGGCTTTCCCTGAATCGAGGTGATGACGTTCGGGTATGGAGCAGGAGTAAGAGTAAGACCAGGCGCATTACTTAATTGGAGCTTCTCTGTAGCGTGAGTTGCCGCTATTCTACTCATCGTTCTATTGCCTTGCTGTAATGACCATCGACACGCTCCGCCATGTGCCGTTGTTCGAGTCGCTCGATGACGAGGCGGCCCGGAAATTATGTCAGTTGCTGCAGAGTATCGACTGCAAAGCCAAAACGTTTTTGTTCCGCGCCGGCGACGACGGGGACGCAATGTATTTGATCGAGGGGGGTAAAGTCCGCATTTCCGTCGGAGCCACCGATGGACGCGACATGACGCTAACCGAATTTGGCCGCGGCGATTTCTTTGGCGAGATGGCCTTGCTCGACGGACAACGCCGCTCGGCGGATGCGATCGTCGCGGAGGATGCACGATTGGCTGTCCTTTCGCGCGAGCATTTTCTTTCCTTCGTGCGCAGCAGCCCGGACGTCGCGCTGGAACTGCTCACGGCGCTCGCCAACCGATTGCGGCACACCGACGAACTTTTGCGTCGGAGCGCCACCCGCAACGTGAACGTGGAAGAAGCGGCGCAGCTTACGTTTGCAGATCGCGCGGCCGACATTATTGCCGAGTTTGGCGGCAGTTGGAAATTCATCATTGCTGCGGTGCTCTTTTTCAACGTGTGGGTATTGATAAACACCTTGCTGCTGACCAACAACGGCTTTGATCCATACCCTTACCTGTTGCTTAGCACTGCGATCAATATGCTCGCCGTGTTGCAAGCACCGATCATCTTGATGTCGCAAAATCGGCAGTCTCACAAAGATCGGCTTCGCTCCGAAATCGATTATCAAGTCAACTTGAAAAACGAACTCGCCTTGAATGAGATTCTTCAACGCTTAAAAGCTCTTGAGCGCGACTACCTGAATCCGGCATTGGAAAAACAACGCGAATAACCAATGGCCATCGCCACGTTGATCGTTCAATCGCAATCCCATGGAACCCGCCTGAGGCGGGTAACAATTAACGAATCACGCTTGGAACCTTGCTGCGTTCACCAGCCTGCTTATGATTGAATCCTCCCTATGAAACAGACTTCGGTTCTTGCTCTTCTTGCGTCAGTTTTTGTTCTCTTGCTACTTGGCTGTAGTTCAGGTCCGAGTCCCGAACAGCAGGCACGGGATGCGGACGAGCAGATGCGATCGCAGCGCCAACAGGCAGAATTTCGCAAGGGCCTCCCTCCGGTGGCCAATCCCGGCCAGGGTTGGTAAGGCAAAATACGGCTTCTTTGGTTAGACTGTTACGCGCATCAGGCGGGTTACATCGAATTCGCGGTTTTGTCGGCTAAATGATGTGACGATTCACGCTCGCGAAGCGATTAGACATTCAAGCTTCGTCATTCAAAGTGAGAAATGCGCTCACGCTGGAAGCGAATTCGATACCGCCTGGAGTGGGCAGGTCTTTTTCTGGCGACAAAATTAATCCCATTATGCTCCCGAAAGGCCTGCTATCGCCTTGCTCAGCTGGCCGGAGCGTTGCTTAGCTTTCTCGATCGGTCTCTATACCATGTTGCGCTAAGCAACCTGGAGGTCGCATTTGGCGACCAGTTATCTGCCCGTGAGCGACGCAAGATTGTCCGTGAATCATTTCAACATTTCGCGCGAACCATGGTTGATTTGCTGTGGAGCCCGCGCCTGACGCCACTAAACTTCCTTTGGTATATCGAACTGGAGAACGTCGAAGAAACCATGCGTGACACCGGAGCGGAGCGCAGCTTCATTGTCGCCTGCTATCACTACAGCAACTTCGAATGGCTCAGTCTGGCCGGTGGCTTCCTGGAACTCAAAGGCACAATCATCTCACAGGAATTTAAGAACTCATTGCTCGATCCGATTTTCAAAAAACTGCGTGAACAATCCGGGCATGAGCTCATTCCGCGCGAGCGCGGAATCGTCCGGCTTTACAAAGCATTGCGACGAAAAGGGCGCACTGCGCTGCTGGTTGATCTCACCGTTCCACCCAGTCAGGGCACGGTCGCCATTGATTGTTTTGGATTAAAAACAAGCGTGACTTCCGCGCATGCCTGGTTGAACGAACGCACCGGTGTCCCGATCATTCCCGCGCATTGCGAACCGCTCCCGAATGGGCGTTACAGGCTTATCTTCCACCCGAAGATCAGCAACACAGCCGGGATGACCCATCAACAAATCGCGCAAGCGTGTTGGAATTCCTTTGAACCGTATGTGCGAAAGAATCCAGCGCCCTGGCTCTGGATGTACAAACATTGGCGCTACCTTCCTGAACACGCCGACCGGCGTTATCCGTTCTATGCAAACTTTTATCGGCCATTTGAAGACATGCTTAAGGAAGAAAGGGCCGGAAGTCTTACAGAAGGCAACAAAGAAAACGAAGATTGAAACAGGCGCTCAATCTGGACCTTGCGCCTCTATCATTTGCTTCCCTTAGCTTGTTTAGCTGGCACTTGTAGCCGCCTCGCTGTGCCTGGCGCGCCGTAGCCACGCGAGGCAACCTATGCCGTGGCTACAAAGATCGCCTGCTTACGGATTTTTTGTGAGTAATTGCGTCGATTTCGTCATTTCTACTCTGTCGCTCACTTTTTGAATCAGATCCCGTTGTTCTTTTAGTTCCGCCTTAAGGGAGTCGATTTGTCTTTGTTGTTCCTGTACCTTGCGATGCTCTGTGAGAAACTCGTTGAGTAACATCGCATTGACCTGTTCATAGCGGACGGTCTGGGGCTTACCCTCCCGATCACGGATGATCAGGTCGGGGTTTATTTTTTCTACCTCCTCAGCAATGAGTCCAAACTCCGGGATGCCGTGAGGATCGATTTCCTTCTTATAACGAAAGCTGACCGGTTTAAACTCTAGAATAGCTTCGCTGGCTTTGCCCATTGGCTTTATATCCTCCTTAAATCGCGCCGAGGAGCTAATTACACCCAGCTTGCCATCTGAATTACAAAAGACCGCAACACCCCCTGGGGAGTTTGTTCCACTGATTCCGCTGATAAAAGTGTTGGTGATATCAGAGTTACCGATCCGGATGGTGTTGCTCTCGCCTGCTACACCGCCAACGATGTAGCCGATATCGTGTTTTCATAGGCGGAGTGTGGCGAGCATCTGACAACCTTGTCGAGATCAAAAAGCTCTCGGGCACGATCCTGATAATTTTTTCTCTGTTTCTTGATCCTGTGCCATCCGCGTAATCCGCGGTTTCCTCAGTTCTTCCCTCAACGGCGGTTGAAAGGCGTCGTTCCGTGTTGGAATGCCCGCGACTATAGCTTGATTCAGTCGCCTTCGCGGATTAAGCGTTTCGCGTTATGTCCCGTTCGTCAGCGTCGTCCGGTAGTGAATTGTTGCGCGCTCACTGCGCCGCGATAGCAAAGGAGGAGGCCGTTCTTCGTGAGGGTGGGGGCAAGCCTGGCCACGAACGTCAGCGAAAGATGAACCGGTTGCCTGTGCGCGAACGACTCAGTCGCTTGCTCGACAAAGAATCGCCGTTCTTCGAGATCGGTCTCTGGGCTGCTTACAAAATGTACGAACAATGGGGAAAGATTCCGGCGGCCGGAGTCGTCGCTGGCATTGGCAACGTCGAGGGTGTTCCGTGCATGATTATTGCAAATGACGCCACCGTAAAGGCTGGTGCTTTCTTTCCGCAAACGACCAAAAAAGTGATTCGCGCGCAGCGCATCGCTTTTGAGTGCTCGCTTCCCATTATTTACCTGGTCGATTCTGCAGGCGTGTTCCTTCCGATGCAGGACGAAATCTTTCCAGACGAGGACGATTTCGGCCGCATCTTTCGGAATAATTCGGTCATTTCAGCGGCTGGGATTCCTCAGTTGGCCGCAATCATGGGTAACTGTGTGGCCGGCGGCGCCTACCTTCCTGTCCTTTGCGACAAAATTTTGATGACAAAAGGCAGCGGCTTGTATCTCGCTGGTCCTTCCCTGGTCAAGGCAGCCATTGGCCAGGTTGTCGACGCGGAAGAACTAGGGGGTGCGCAGATGCATGCCGAAATTAGCGGGACGGTGGACTTTTTTGAAAAGGACGATCCGTCCTGCCTCAAACGTCTTCGTTCACTTGTTGGATTGCTGCCTGAAGCGAAAGAATCCAAAACGTCGAGGACTCCCAAAGAAGCATTCAAACCGGCGAAAGACCCGGATACTGTTTATGATTTGATCAGCTTCGATGGGCAAAAGCAGTACGACGCGCGCGATCTACTGGCCACAATCGTGGACGAAAACTCTGTGGACGAATATAAGGCCGACTATGGCAAGACAATTGTAACTGCGTACGCGCGCATTAATGGGCGCCCGGTAGGAGTTGTTGCTAACCAGCGTTTGCAGGTCAGAACGAAAAAAGAGGGAATTCAAATGGGTGGCGTCATTTATCCCGACAGCGCAGATAAGGCAGCGCGCTTTATCATGGACTGCAATCAAACAAGCTTGCCCATCATCTTTTTCCAGGATGTTACCGGCTTCATGGTAGGTCGCGACGCAGAACAGAGCGGAATCATTCGCAGCGGTGCGAAGCTGGTAAACGCGGTCAGCAATTCCATTGTGCCCAAGATCACCGTCGTTGTCGGCGGGTCATTTGGCGCGGGGAATTACGCGATGTGCGGCAAGGCATATGACCCGCGTTTTATTGTCGCCTGGCCAATTGCGCGCTACGCCGTGATGGGCGCGGCCCAGGCATCGGACACTGTTTTTGCGATTCTCGCCCGCGCACGGGAGCGAGGTGACAAAAAAGCGACACACGAAGAACTGGAAGAACTCCGCATAAAAGTGAAGCAGAGTTACGAAGAACAAACCGACATCCGGTACGGCGCGGCGCGCGGCTGGGTGGATGCGATTATTCAACCGCACGAGACGCGCGATGTTCTGATTCGTTTGTTGCAATACGCCACGCGACCTACGCCACAGGCGCATTTCCACACTGGCGTAATCCAGGTGTAGATGAACAATTGTAGGGCGTCTGTGTCAGACGCCGCCCGCAAAATGGCGTTTCACAGAAACGCCCTACAATTCTGCGAAAATCTGCGTAATCTGCGCTTACCTCATGCCAACTGTCCTTATCGAAAAGCAAACGCCGCAAATCACTCTTCTTACTCTCAATCGACCGGAGCGCCGTAACGCCTTAACGATTGAGTTACTCAGTGAACTAAACGCCGCCATCAAGATTGCTTCCGACCAGCCGCAGGAGCGCGTGATCATTTTGCGCGGAGCAGGCGCGGCATTTTGCACGGGGTTGGATTTGAAGGAAGCAGCCGACCAGACAAAGGCGCATGCGACTGCCGAGATGGTTGCAAACACTTTGATTGCCGTCAGCCAAACCCGTCTGATCACGATCGCTGCTGTACATGGCGCAGCAGTTGCAGGTGGCGCAGGGATTATGTCGGCGTGCGATTTTGTTGTTGCAGCACAAGGCACGAAAATCGGTTATCCCGAGGTGCGTCGCGGACTGGTGGCCGGACTGGTGATGACGTTTCTTCGCCGGCAGATAGGGGAACGAGACATGCGCGAGCTGGTGTTAAGCTCGGAGTTGATCGGCGCGGAACGCGCAAAGGAAATAGGTCTCGTGAATCGTGTTGTCGCGCAAGCGGATTTGATGAATGAAGCGCAAAAGTTTGCGCAATCGATTTTGCAAGGCGCCCCTGGTGCGCTGGGAGAAACGAAACGATTAATCGAAAAGCTTTGGTCCAGCTCCGTAAAAGAAGATGTCGATCTTGCGCTGAAGTATCACATGCAAGCGCGCGAGTCGGAGGAAGCGCGCGAAGGCATAGCCGCGTTCAACGAGAAGCGGAACCCAAAATGGGTAAGCTAGAGCGCTTGTAGCCGGGATCGGTGATCCCGGCGGCTGGCATCCCCGATGCCGGCTATAACGGGCATGGCTCGCTTATTCGAGTGCGGGACTGAGTCTGTTTAAGACGGTCTAGGCAGGCTGCGGTGGCGGAGAGACCGCCAACCCTGGCGCCGCCGACGGTCCTTGGTACTGAGCGCTGCCGAAGCCGAGGATCGGAAGGAAAATGATTCCCAGTAGAGCGATGCCAATTCCGAACCCGACGCCTTTGCCAAAACTTTTTGCCATGTCGATGCAAACTATAATTCCTACGATGATATTCACCAATGGGATAAGCATCAAAATCACCCACCAACCGGGCCGGCCTACTATTTTACACCATACGTACATATTGTAGATCGGGATGATGGCGGCCCAGCCTGGGCGACCAGCTTTGGTGAACACTTTCCACATCGCCACAATCAAGAATAAGGCGATAAGTAACTCGGCGATTAATACGGCTGGGCTGGGAGCCTGGCCCTGTGATGAATACGAATAGTCGACTTGCGCGAGCAGTAATAGGGGACAGGTGAGGAGGTTTTGCATAAGTGATATTATACGGGTTAGGGCGTTGAAGGGTCTGGTCTAACGGGCTGCGCTTTAATGGGCAAGCAAAATCTTTGCAACTCTTTTTCTAAAGACTCTAAAGACTAACGAGTCTTTTCATAGCGCCGGCCAGCTCTGATGAGCCCAAGCCAAAGTGTCAATCGCGCACGAGGCGACTTTACGGTTAGTAATCGAGGCGCGATGGTCGCACGCAGATGAATAGAAAGCGCACATCGATTGATGTGGCAGGGCGCGACGGCCGGGTGCGCCGATGGGGCGTGCCAGTGGCGTGGCTGACGCTTTGCGTTGTCTGGAGCTCGACGTGGCTCGTTATCAAAATCGGTTTGCGCGATCTGCCGCCAATTTCTTATGCGGGTATCCGTTTCCTGGTCGCGATCATTGTTCTTTTCGCCGTATCCGCCGGGCGAGTGGGTTTGTTACCGCGGCGTGGGTCCGATTATCTGCTGCTGGCTTTCACTGGCGTTCTGATGTTTGCCGTAAATTACGGCCTGCTTTTCTGGGGCGAGCTACACGTTTCCTCCGGTCTCGCAGCTGTATTGCAGGCAACCATCCCGATCTTCGGCATGCTTTCCGCGCATGCAATGCTTCCGGATGAACCACTCCAGCTGCCCAAACTTCTGGGCGCACTTCTCGCGTTGGGCGGCGTGGCACTGATTTGCGAGCGTCTTCTCGGCTTCAACGGATTTATGGCTTTCTGGGGCGGGCTTGGCATCATACTGGGAGCGGCCAGCGCTGCATTTTCAAACGTGTTGCTCAAGGCGCGTGCGGTCCAACTGGCTCCGGGGATGATTGCTGCCTGGCAAATGATTTTCGGTGCAGCGCCATTGCTCTTGATCGGATTTATGGTCGAAGGAAATCCCTTGAAGTTTCATTGGAGCGTCGTGTCGATTTTTTGTCTGCTTTACCTTGCGGTAATCGGCTCGGCGCTCACCTTTTTGCTTCTGTATTGGCTATTGCCACGAATGACTGTAGCGAGGCTACAGGCGATCTCGCTCATCACGCCGCCTGGTGCCGTCGCGTTGGGCTGGGCAGTTGGCGGCGAGACATTCTCCATTTGGTCGCTCCTTGGCGCGTGCCTGGTGCTCGCCGGTGTGTGGATGATTTTCCGAAAAGGAGATGAGCCGGAGCCGGTAGGTCAAGAGGGTTAGCTTGCGGAGAGCCTTCGCCCCAATAGGCACGACGAGTATCAGCTTCGACTTTTGCGAAATGAAGAGGTAGCCTTACGCTCCAGATGCGCATGCAGTTGGCGAGTGGATCATGAGTTCAGAAATCTCGGCTTCGGTTGGGCGGTGGGAAAAAGGTGCGCGCAATCTTCAGGACGATGTAAGGAGCGTGCAACGCCTCTTGAAAACGGCTGCCGAGATTTTGGAAGCTCCGGAAATCGACCCAAAAGGAGTAGATGGAAAGATCTCGCGACAATCTGCAACGTCAGACACTGTGGAGGCGATAGAAGCCTTTCAGAGCCGTTTCACCAGTGCGGTGGACGGAATTATTGCGCCAGACAGCCAGACGTTGACCACGCTACTGGGTGTTGCAGCAAAAGTGCCAACTGCACCGGAAAATGTTTTGGACGTTTCTCAATGGCTTTTTCCTTTTCCTACTGTTCCCGGCGAGAGTTGGGAAGAACGACCTCGGGCGTTTGCATCCCCGCGGGCTGGTGGTGCCCGTTTGCATGCCGGCTGTGATCTTTACTTTCCCAAGGGCAGTCCAATCCACGCTGTAGCTGACGGCGTGGTCACACGAGGCCCGTATCCATTTTACTGTGAAACTTTTGCCTTGGAGATTGATCATGGACCTTTTCTTGCCCGTTATGGAGAGATTCAAAGCAAGACTGAGGTCATTGCTGGCGCTACAGTCAGGGCGGGACAGAAAATCGCCAGCGTCGGGCATTTGATCGGAATTCAAGTGCCTAGCGATATGCTGCACTTTGAACTGTACGACAAGAGCCTGTCGGGTCCTCTTACGGTTGCGAGTGATTCTGGCTCAGCCATGAAGAACGGTGTGCCGTTTATGCGGCGGAAAGATCTGATTGATCCGACATTGAAGCTCAATCAATGGCGGGAAAATCTACCGCCCGCCTGAGTTCGTCGGCTGGCTAGCCGACGCGTGCCTCCCGATTCGTTAGGTTTACTGCGGGAAGATATCTGGCGGTGCCGCCGGGTATTTGGCCTTCAGGTTTTTGAAGTACTTCGTGTAATCGGTTCCTTCCTCGGCGGGCATCCATTCCAACAGCGTCCATTCGTTCGTCGCCTTCTCTTGCAGAAGTCCGGACTGCGATTCGTAATGTTGCTTCCCGTTTGCCGATTGAGGATTGACCTGTATCCAAGCCCATCCATTATGGACTTTCAGGTACGGCACGACCAGCACTAGATTCTTGCGGCCCTGACGAGCTAATGCGCGTTGAGTTGCCTGCAGGATTGCATTTTTCTCCGCGCTACCATCCGGAGGCGTATGCGCGGTGTTTACCGAGGCGCAACTAGCTAGAAGCAGTGAAGTAACGAGGGAGGCTATTGTGAGGTAGTTCTTCATACAGGCATTTGTTAAACCAAATTTCGATCGTGCCGTCAATGGTCTAAGGATGATGCGTTTGACCGAGGGGAAGGATTCAACCTACCAGCATCAAAAACTCGGGATTATCCGCCAAGTCCTTGATGAATGGCTTGCTGGATGGTCGACCGTCTTTGGCGTCGTAACGGAGGATCTCATTCGTATTGCGACTTGCGACGTACAGAGAACCGTCGTTACCGAATGCCATTCCGGCTGGGCCATTAAGACCACCGGATTTTGACGCGACAAAAACCTTCGTGGAGTTCTGGCGAAGGTCATGTCGTAGAATTGAATCGTTACCGCCGCTTCCAATAAAAAGATAACGGCCGTCTGGACTGAGCAACAAATGGATCGGTTTATCGAGCTGATCGCTTCGCGAAATGAGATTTCGCAAAAAGTGACCGGTCCGAGCCTCATAGACCCGTACGCAATCGGCAGCACGATCCGCGACATACAAATCGCCATTCGGTGCAAAAATCGCTTCCCTGACTTCGAGGACACCGCTTGCCGCAAGCTTCGCTGACGGAACAAAGGTACCGGGAGGCAAATACCGATCGAGATCAAGGCTCTGAGGAAAAGGCATTGGCAGCCCTGGTTGACCCTGTTTGCCAGCAGGCCCGTGATATCTCGCCACAAGACTCGTATTTTGGCTTGAGACGTAAAGATCACCGTTCGAATCAAACGCTACGTTAAACGGATGATTGATTCCGGGGTTCATGTCCACGTGGCGCCTCACGAAAACCTCAGCAAAGTCGTGCTGCCCATCTTGGTTAGGCGCGCCTTTAAACTTCAGGACCTCGCTGTATTCGAAATACGCGTTAACTACGTACAGGTTCCTGTCTGGCCCGAACATGAATCCTCGTAGCTCACGAAGCTTAACGTCTGCGCCGAGACTCTTTTTGTTTAAAGCTTTCCGTAATTCCTTCCCGTCAGTGGAATAAACGTGAATGTTGTTTAAGGAAATCTTCTCGTCGCCACCGTGAAAACTGATGTACCACTCTTTCGCCATAATTATACTCTTACCGCGCCTCCGTTTAGCAAAGTCAATCGGTTCTTATTCGAATCTTAAATACTCTCACCAAGCTAATACTGGCAAACAGCGCCATTTCCTAAGCCACTTCGTCGTCCATATATGAACGGACAAGCGTCGATTCCACAGAATTCCTCGTCTGAATCCATTTTTACCTTTTCGTACAGGAGTTTTTGGTGAATATTCGGTCTTTGGTACGCATCGATGAGCACTTGAGGGCGGAAACATGAATTCTGTTTCGGACGATTCGCTCCCTCTTGGGGATCCGCCATTGCTAGAACATCCCACGCCTAATGGCGTTACAGAAATCGCTCAACGGTTGGTTCGGTTTCCGTTTACTCCTCCTGATGTGAAGCTTAAAAAGGACGTTGCGCTCTCGGTTGCGACGGACTGGTTTACCAAGCATGACAAGAAAGAGATAGATCAGCTCGGCAATTTCGATTTCCAAGCTTCGAGCG
Source organism: uncultured Verrucomicrobiae bacterium (assembly GCA_963840135.1). GTDB lineage: Bacteria > Verrucomicrobiota > Verrucomicrobiia > Chthoniobacterales > UBA10450 > Udaeobacter. Next base: position 58,690 of record CAWIXX010000016.1, read on the forward strand.
GGCCCGATTGTGTAGGAGTGGTTCCAAAGCTTCACAATACCTCAGCGGGAATAGAAATTTATCAGCTTCCTCCAACGTTGAGCAAAGAGACGTTCGAAAAAACGGAGGGCCCGTATCGAGCCGGTGTCACCAAAAAATACAGCAACAAGAGATCTGGAAAAAAAGTTGCCAAGTTCAAGGTCGGCACTATGGCGGAGTCAGGCCTCGCCTGTTTTTACGTGTCACGGCTGTTGGGCCACCTTGTTGAAGTGCCGCCCGCAGCCTATCGAACGATGGATATTCAGGAGTTTGAGAAGGTCGGGGATCAGGCCCGAACGACCGGCCATCCGAGTTGTACGCAAGCCTGGGCTGATCTGCGATCTATGGCAAAGTCGGCCAATCCAAAAGTAGTTCTCTCGGGTGGCAAGCTCGTTTATGGGTCTCTAGCCCAGAATCCGCGAGGAGAAAATAGCAGTCCCGAAGACTATTGGACGGTCGGTGCAATTAGAGGCCACAGTTTCTACAGGGTTCTCGCCTCAAGAGAGCCGGTAGCAAAAATTCTAGACTTGAACGACGTAAAGGCTCTTCAGGATTTGGCGCTGGCGCAAGACATGACCCGAGGCGTGATCCTGGATTCAATCTTTCGGCAGGTCGACCGCCTCGGCAATATCAGCATCGCAGTTTTGCAGCACTATGTGACCACCGAAGGCCAGGTAAAGTGGGATGACAAGATCAGCGACAAAGACAAGGCTGAAGCAGTAAGCCCGCTGCTAGCGCTGAAGCGCATCATGTACAAGGATAACGACGATGGGATGATGTGGGGAACGAATTCCATCTCGGTCACTCCGATCCTGAACGAGACCCATCACATTGATCAAACGATCTACAATCGATTGCAATGGCTGGCGGGATTGATGCAGGATAGCGAACCAGGTTCGGACGCAAAGATTAAGGACTACTTTGTGAATGCCGTCCACATCTCAGGCGATAACTACGATAAGCTGAAAGCGAGCCTCATTAAGCAAGCAGCATCGCTCAAAAGCAGAGTGGACTCCAAAGATATTCAGCTCGACCTCGATTTCGAGGGGACGATGAAGAAGCTTTACGCAAAAGAGATTGAGGCCGCCCAGGGCAAGACGGACGTCAACGAGCCCGTTGTGCCCTCGCCGCCCCCGGACAACCCCGGGCCGACTCCTACGCCGCCACAGCCTGATCTCAACACGCCTCGTGAACGGGAAATCACCGAACACGTGGCTCCAAGCGGAACAGTCGAGCTCGCCACCCGACCTTCGACTTTTCCGGGACACCCAGAAATTTATGGCAAAAAGGACATCGAGAAGGAAAAGGAACTCGCTGGGATAGACTTTTACAACGGCAAGACGAAAGAGGGGTTGGATATTGTCTTAGTTCCAAAGACCTACAGCACTTCGCCCGGATTAAATGTTCATGCGATCAAGTTGCCCCCGGGGGTGAGCCGTCTCAGTTACGCCGAAGCCCATACAGGAAAGGCCCATTCAGGTGACGACAAGGTCATAGCGAAGTATAAGCAGTCTATTCCAACTCATTTTACTTATAGCCCCTCGATTCTCGGTTATTATCATTTGTCGCGGTTTCTTGATGCGGGCCATGTCGAGCCTGCCATCGTCCGCACGATGGACGTGTCCGCACACAAACCATTGGCTGATTTGGGCAAGGCAAACGCAACCGGATCGAATAACCGACAACAGTGGACGGAGCTGAGAGCCTTGGACGACGCCCATAGTAACCCGAGCCTCTATACCCAAGACGGAAAACAGCTTTACGGTGCTCTACAGGCCAATCCCACCGGTGAAGAAAGTTATCCGCATCTGAGCGACCTAGGTGGGGCCGGCGCTTTTGCGGCTTCGTCTGAGTTTGCCAGAGTAACCAACCCAAAGCGCGCTTAAGCTAAACTACAAAGACGCGAGCGGTAAACTCAATCAGGCTGCTGTTCAGCAAATCGTACAAATCAGAGATCTCTCCGACATGGTCCTCATGGACTTCATCATGAGCCAGGCTGATCGCTTCAGCGGTAATATGCATTCGGAAAAGATTTATCTGTGGATTGAAAATGGGATTTTAAAAAGCGAGAGTAAGAAAAGCGATCCCGCGAAGGCTGCCGAACAGTTGAAACAGATCCCACCCGATGCAGTTCTAGTCGATCGGACGATCTTGAAAGACAACGACGCCGGCCTGATCAGCGGCAACTCCGCCAAGACTTATCATCTTCTGGAAAAAATCAGCCACATGGACTCCAAAACCTACAACCGGCTGCTTGACCTGCAAAAGGAGCTTCAGAAACCCGAAGTCGCGCAATGGTATCAAACCGAGCTTCTCTTTACCCAGGCTGACTTTAACACCATGAAAAATAACGCGGACCAAGCCGTCGAAATCCTGAGTAACCGCAAGGACAAAGGCCTTTTCTTGGATGCAAATGTAGCCGCCGCTCTCGCGTCGGAACCAGCTCCCGATCCGACGCCCGAGCCGCCTGACGTTGCCAGCACTACGCTTGCACTTACTGGTTCCGTCGGCCGCTGGGAAAAAGGCGCGCGCAATCTTCAAGCCGATGTCCAAACTGTGCAACGCCTCTTGGAAGCGGCGGCGCAAAGGTTACAAGCACCTGAGCTGGATCCGAAGGGTGCTGATGGAAAGATTGCGCGACAGTCAGCGAAGTCGAACACGGTGGTTGCGATCGAAGCTTTTCAGAGTCGCTCCAATATTTCGATTACTGGATTAATTGAGCCTGACAGTCAGACCTGGCAGGCCCTCCTGCAAGGTGCAGGGAGCACCGAGCCCGATGCTGGCAGCAGCACCACTCCGCAGGTAGTGATTACCGGCTCCGTCGGCCGCTGGGAAAAAGGCGCGCGCAATCTTCAAGCCGATGTCGAAACTGTGCAACGCCTCCTGGAAGCGGCGGCGCAAAGGTTACAAGCACCTGAGCTGGATCCGAAGGGTGCTGATGGAAAGATTGCGCGACAGTCAGCGAAGTCGAACACAGTGGCTGCGATCGAAGCTTTTCAGAGTCGCTCCAATATTTCGATTACTGGATTAATTGAGCCTGACAGTCAGACCTGGCAGGCACTCCTGCAGGGTGCGGGCGAAACTTAACCGAACCTGCTGTCGGGCCGTTTATGCGTCGATGGGACCTGATGTATCCGACGCTCAGATTAGAGTCAATTCCCGCAAGCTTAGAAACCAAGGTCTAGCTCCATTGCTTTGGCGGCTTTGTCCAAGTTCCGCTCACAATGACCTGGGTCTCGTCTACTCGTGAGTTGTTCTGGATCAGTCGTGCTACGTCCTCTAACTCGATTCGTACACAACCATGGGAAGCTGCGTAATCAGGCACGCTGGGGAAATAATGCAGCGCGATACCTCGGCGCTGCATGAACCATGTGACGTATGTCGCACGAGAATCGCTATTCAGCCTTCGTTGGAAGCCTTGTACGGGATAAGTTCCTTTGGGTGTGCATTTGGAGCCCGATCGCCGACTCGTTGGCTCGTCATCACAATTGAGGCCTCTCAGACCTGCGCCGGGTGACGTTCTAAATGGTCCCGTTTCCTGACTATCAGCATTGGGCCCAGTCCAGGTAAGAGTGAGCCAATGATCAGGATCGTCGAGGCTTACCGAGATCTCCTTTATGTAAGTCTGAGGATCACCGTTTGGTAAAGGATAGGTGCCGCCAGCGGCTTGCAGGAGTGCCTGCCACGTCTGCCCGCCTGGTTCAATTAATCCATCAATCGAAATATTGGAACGCTTCTGAAAAGCTTCGATCGCAGCGACGGTATTCGATTTCGCAGACTGCCGCGCAATCTTTCCATCAACACCCTTCGGATCAACGTCAGGAGCTTGTAATTTTTGTGCCGCCGTTTCCAAGAGGCGCTGCACAGTTTCCACGTCCGCTTGAAGATTGCGCGCGCCTTTTTCCCAACGACCGACGGAGCCGGTAATCACTGGTGGCGGAGCAGTGGAGACATTGTCAGGCGCTACTGTCAAAGCTCGCGGCAGGACTTGGAAGGTAGGTTTTCCTGCATCCAAGGCCTCGAGCTTCTTTGCACGAGCTATTCGGCCTTTCAGAGTCGGTTTTGCACGGCGTGGCTTCTTTGCCTTTGTTTTTCGCGAAACTCTTGAGCGCGTTTTCTTAGCACGTTTCAAAGGGCGTTTTTTCTTTGGCATAGTTTGTTAGATGGCTGTTTCGTCCGAGTGACTTTGAAATTTACTAATGCAGCGTACTCAGGCGCCGCTTGACGGAATGTCCAGTGTTAATATCGCCGGGATCACTAGGAGTGCCTTGCACCTGGACTTCGATCCAATCGGGAGCAGTCAATTTGAAGTTTCGCTTGATGACAGGACCTGTGAAGTCGTCCACTTCTTTGAATGTTTTTCGTTTGCGATCGTAAAAGTAAGTCTGCCAATGCCAGGGCGAATGACCACCGCTGCTTGCCGTGCTGAAAACGAAGAACTGCGAATCAGGTGACCACTCCATTTTCTGAACGTTGCGTCCGTGCTCGCCGTCTGGGGACTTAAAGTCTTTTGTCGCTAGGACCGCGTCTTTCATGTCGCGGATCTCCACTCGCGATTCGTTGAACGGAGGGTTGGGATGAGTTCCAACAGATAGCACGCAAGCCCGAAGCTGCTGATCTGGCGATGTCATGCCTGGGCAATTGACCGGCTGGGGCGTGGGACCCGGGGCGGGAGGTTGTTGAGCACAAGCGATCATAAGGAGACCAATTGCAAGACAGAGTGAAAAACGCATAAGCGATTCCTTTCGTTTTTACAGGTGAGCGCCGATTCTAGGAACTCGCTGAAAGGAAAGCAATCACCTTCTGATAGGTCCCAAAAACGGCGCGCGGACCGCCATTTGTCGTTGTCGATTCATTTCGCGGGAGAAAACTGCCAACAGTCCGTGGGGAGCCGGCCTCAAACTATCTTTGAGATGACTTCCTGGCAATTCGCCTTTACTTGCTTACGGCCAAGCCGTGCCTTTGGTATATCCAAGCGTTTCCAGAACGCCGCGGTCCAGTCCGCGCAACACATGGCGCATTAGATCAATGGTGCCGTCCGTTAGGAAATACGCGCCATGGATGTCTCCGACGTCCGACTTGAAAAAACTCGAGCAATCCACGTCCCAGACATTGTCCGTCGGTGAGGATGGATCCGCCAAAGGTGGGCGATGAGGAAGACCACTTCGACCCAGTCGGCGCATGCCGAAATGCTTCAGACCGGCCGACGCCCCGAGGACAGTGTCGCGTCCAGTATAAAGCGCCGTGATTCGGTAGGTGAGATTGGCCTCAGCATTGCCATCGTTGTTGTCAGGTGCGCCTTCGTCGAACAAATCGCTATCGACATCGGCAGCGACCATTAACAGTTGATTGATGAGGCTAACGAGTAGCGGCTGATTCTTACGGGTCCACGCCGCTGCCATCGCTTTTTGCACGACATAGTTGCCCATGCTGTGAGCGATTAGGGATACCTTCGCTTTACAGGCTTTCGCAGGATTATCTATGGTTTGCTGTTGTTTCTTGGTCAGCCAATCGAATAGTGCGCTCAACACATCTGTTAGATCCTGAGCGCACAGGCGTGCATGCGAGCGATCAGGCTCATAGCCCAGTAGACTGCCGCGTGATGGCCAGTCGTACAGGATGCAAAGCCCGAGACTGTCTGGACCGTCAAAAAGGCTGCCGCAAAGCTTCTCATAAAACGCTGCGGCTTTTGCAAACGTTTGGTTATAACCATGAACAAGAATCGTGACGTGGCTTTGTTTCTCGTTCTCCGCCTGGTCATACTTCGGAAACCTATCCGACGTGGCCACCAGTAGCTTCTGAAAGTTCGCAGCGGTAACTTTCCGCCAGTTCTTAATGTCGGTGAGTCCCTGTTTGTCGCTGACCCAATAAGTCATGCCATCGGTGCTGACGTCAGGTCCAACGCCGCCCTGGCTCCGGCTATTTATCATCCAATACTTTGGCATCTTGAGCCTTTTACAAGATTTGCGAACCGAAGTTCAAGACTTGTTTTCAAGCGAATGAAATCTCCCCTCCATCGCGAAATTGAATTTCGCCGATGACGGGGGGAAATGGCAGACGCAACGGACTAAGTGCGCGGCTCTGCTAAAGAGCGGCCTCTTGATTATGAACCGTCCCGGGTCCGTCGCACATGCTGTGATCCGTGCGTCTATTGCAGGAAAATCTGCATGTTAGTAAAGTCAAAGGTCACCGCGTAAGGCTTGAGGAAATCGTGGCCGATCATGCCCGAGAGGTGAAAGCCAAACATGTTTTCCCAAGGGAACGGTCCGTCGTAGAGACCGGGGACGTTCTCTTCCTTTATGTCTCCGAAGGAAAGATGATGCACGGTGTATGGCACAATTTTCAGCTTCCCACCGCCGCCGGCGCCTTCTTCAGCTTTGTTTTCCTCAAGCTTGATTCCGGCTGCCTTGATAACCGACTCCGCCAGTTTAACACCCGCGCCCATCAATCCTGAGTCAACGAAAAGCAGTGTGGGCGGAAGCGTCTCCACGCGACCCCAACCCACCATGAAATGGTCGCTCGCCATCCAGATCGGAACCGCGACTCTTTTGCCTGGCGACTTTTTAAATTCCTCCAGGCTTTTGGCGTCCTTCCGGCGCAGCACAAGCTCGCCGCGCGGATAATCCATGGTCGCCAGGAAATGGTAAAACAAAGTCGTCCCGATGATTCCGTCGATTTGTTTCACGCCAAATCCTCCCGAAAGTTGGCGCAACGGAAGCATTGCGGTGGGCACATTTTTGATGGTCCAATCGCCGATGGTCAGTGACTCAATCCGCCCAAGCTGGACATCAGTGTGCTGCCCGCCGGAAAAGGTACCTTGCACCTCGCCGAATTGCGGAGCACCGAGCTCCTTGGCGAAGTCCGTGTCGAGCGTGACCTCCGAACCGCCGGTATCGATGAAGAAGGTGACTTCCTTACCGCCGTTTACACGCACGTTGAGGATCGGCAGCGGATCGGTCTTTAAGAACTTCACACGCGTACTTGTGCCGTTGCCTTGCAATTTATAAGGCGTCTGGGCCTTGAAGCTTTCCAACATCGCAACGTTCAGCGTCGGATACTGCTCAATAACCAGCTTGTTGCCGCTCACGTTGACGCCGTTCAACGCAGTCGCTGCCTTTTGGAAATCGTCGCGGCGATAAAACGCCTCGGCCAGCATGACTTTGGCGTCGGTGTCATTTGGCCGCAGGGTGATCGCTTTTTCCAGCCATTTCTGCGCATCATCGAGACGGTTGGAAAGCAACGCGATGCGACCCAACTGGAGGGTTGCTGAATAGTCGTTAGGATCTTGAGCGGCGATTCGCGAGTAGAGTTCGCCAGCCTCAGCAAACTTCCCAAGCTGAAAGAGTCGATCGGCCGAATCAGCTCCTGATTCCTTGGGCTGGGATGCCGCTTGAGCTAAGATACTAAAGGACGCAATAACTCCAGTGAGGATCCAGGTAATATATCCGTTCATGAGTATGAGAATCGACAAGACAATGTGGGCATTTCGTCTGCGTTGAAGTTTTGAATGAGCTAATCCCGTTACTTCGGGCGCTGGATCATGGCTTTTTTGCTTGCCACACGGCAATGACAAAATCGTACCACCAGGCGGAAAAGCCGAAATAACTAAACATCCCCGCGCAAAACTGCGACTGAACTACCAGGCCTGATCATTTTTCTACCAGTTGCCATACGCCATTCCAATCTTTGGCGGGAGGATTTCGGCGTAAGACTTGAATGCGCTCAACGAAGACACGGGACGGGCCGTCATTCGGACGAATTTGGAGACATTCGCGGAAAATCGCCTCAGCTAAATCCCATTCCTGGGCGAGATACGTTCGCCGAGCTTGCTCATAGCGTTCGCGCAAGCGTGCCAATTCTTCCGATAATTGCCCGGCCGCAGACATCAATTCAAGCACCCGCGTGGTTTCTGTCTTGCCTTTGACAAAGATGGCATCGATCTCGCGCATTTCGAACTGGGAGCCGGTCATCTGAGCGGTCGCTTCGGCAACCAGAATTTGCGTGCCGTAGACGCGGTTGGCCCTTTCGAGCCGCGCGGCAAGGTTCGCAGTATCGCCGATCACGGTGTAACTGCGCGTGTTGTCCGAACCGATATTGCCCACTACGACTTCGCCGGTGCAAATGCCAATGCACAGATCAATGGCGGGTAAGTCCCGGCGTAATCCGGTGATGTCCGGCAATTCCCGGCGCAGAGCGTCGAGCGCGCCCAACTGGGCTTGTGCGGCGCGACACGCCAGCACCGCATGTTCTTCCGGCTTTACGAAGGGAGGACCCCAGAACGCCATGACCGAATCGCCGACGAATTTGTCCACGACGCCGTGGTGCTCCTGGACCGCGATGGCTTGCAAACCAAAGTGCCGGTTGAGTAGCGTCACCATGAGCAACGGAGTCAGCCGTTCCGATAAGCTTGTGAATCCGACCAGGTCAGCGAACGACACGGTCATATCGCGCCGCCCGCCACCTACTGCCTCCGCACCGGGTTGCGCAAGCACGTGCTCCAATATTCGCGGGTCGATGTACTTGCCAAAGGTCTGCTTCATGCGCTCCTTCGAGCGCAATTCTTTCACGAAAAAATTAAACGAATCCGTCAGTCGGCCCACTTCATCAGTAGAACCGACCGGCAATTGTATATCGAGATTGCCTTGCTGAACGTCGCGCATAGCGATAGCTAACGACCGCACAGGTCTGCTAAGTCGGTTTGTAATGAGCGCTGCCACGGTGACGCCCAGCAACACCGTGGACGTTGTCGCAGCAATCGTTAACCAGAACACACGCCGCTCGCGTTGCTCGGTTGCCTTCGCAGCTGAGGCGCTCCACGCTGCCATTTTCGAATTGACCGACTCGCGTTCATTTTGGACGGTACGTTGAATGTCATTAAGCAGGTTTAACTGCTGATTAGCCTTGTCATGTTGACCGGCGAGCTGCATGTCGAGCACCTCGCGCTGGCGATTATTGATAATCTCATAGGCAGGTTCGATTTGATCCAGGAGTGTCGCTACCTCGGCTAGCGTCTGACTGCCCGGTGCATTCTTCGGATAGGCGCCAATGATGCGTCGGGCTGCGGAAAATTCTTCTGTAAGTTTGCGAGTAAACAGCGCGTAATTCTCGGTTGCCTCGGCAACAATTTCGGGATTTGGCTCGGCAGCGTTCAGGGCGCCGAACCAACGTTCAAACGCAAGACGTCGTCGAAGCCCGAACTCATGCAGCCGCGCCACGGACTGCGTGAGCGGCACATCGAAATTCGCTACGACCGTGAGATCCTGCGTCGTGCGCGTTACCTCAAACAGCAAAAAACAGGCAAGCCCAATGGTGAGTAACAGCAAGATTATGGCGAGCCCGAAAATCTTTGCTGCGATGGTTTGCCGGAACGGCATAGGAGTCTCACAAGAATCTCATGAGCACACGCTCAGGGGCAAGCCAAAGTGTCAATCGTGATGATGCACTATCGACAGGCAGTCTGCCGTTTTTGCTCTCCGCAAGGCAATGACAGGATGATATGTCACCAACGCAAAGGCCGAACCCTGCGCGGGAACTGACGGTCGCCGCTACGAACCGCCTCGAACGACCTGCCGGATTGCGTCGATCACAAGTTGAGGCTGCTCCTTGTGTATTTCGTGGCCGCTGTTCGTAGACCTAAGTACGCGAACCTACGTTGAAATCAACGTAGGTTCACAAGGCACAGCATCCCGGAAAATTATTTTACTGCAGCTCGAAAAGCTTCAGATTCCTTCTGCAACTTCTCGCTCATCTTTTCCGCTTCTGGGCTTTTAACATCTATCGATTTGCCGTCGGCAGCAGTGGCCGCGATCAATTTTCCATCGGTAAAATAGTATTTATCTCCGGTGGCATTTTGATCGTGGTTCTCTTTGCCAGCTCCGTTCGCTTCCAGAAAGACGAAGACCGGTTTGCCATCGTGATAGTAAAACTCCTCTGTCCTTTGTGAGCCAGCCGTCGGATAGAGTTTCATCCGCTTCAGATCCGCACCATCAGAGTAAGTATGGATCTTCGTCCAATTCTCATTCGTTACGTTCTTGAGCTCACCGGGGGAGAGCATCTGTTCTTTGCGTTGGGAGGAGGAAATATTCTTTTCCACACTCCGAACGTAGGCTTTAATTGCACTAACTTTCTCGCTCGCGCCGGCCTTGTTGTCCGACAGGATGGCAAGACTTGGGTTTTCAGCCTTCTCGGCGGCACGGGCACTCATCATAGCGACCAGTCCGACACATATCGCTGTTACGAATATCGTTTTCTTCATATTTTACCTTCTTTGTTAGCATCAACTATCATCCTAGGACGGCCCTGCACCTACTCATAAGTTGCCAAATGCTGCCCATTTCTTGATGCTCAAGCTCGTCCGGGTCATCCAGCGAGCAATCGAACGTGGACACGCTCGCGCAACCGCTCCCTCAGGGGTGATGGTGAAAAAGTTGTCACGATGGAGGCCGCTAGAACGCTCGAAGTACCTCAGCTGTCTTTGACCCTGGAAGGGTGTTCAAAAGGTTTTTGAAGCGCCCGGGGTCGAACGTGTCTTCTGCCATAATGAAAGCCTTTTTCATCTTCGAACCCTTCCGGTGCTCGATGCAGTTGCCTGGCAATCAGGACGAGGCAGGTAAGGAAGGTGAGAAATATGGCCGCTTTCATAAGAAATCACGAGACCAAGATCAGCCACCGCTGGCGGATTGAGCCAAGGCATTTTGGTGCATCGCGCTCACCGCTTATTGTCAGAGTCGACCCGAATCTTGTGCACGTTGCATAGTGGGGATATTTGGAGTCTGGACGACGTTATTGCCTTGCTACAACCGAGCCGTAGCTGATCTTTATTGTTATGAGCACGAGCATCCGAAATCATTTACCCGGCACGATTGAGCAGATTGTATCCGACAAGGTCGTCTCAGAAATTGTTATCAACACTGCCGCTGGCCCGCTGACTTCGATTATCACAACCGGCTCGGTCAAAGCGGATGAACCTCAAAGAAGGCGATGCCGTCTTCGCCATAATCAAAGCGACTGAAGTGTCCGTAGAGAAAGAATCATGAATTCATCCCCATCCCCGCGCGGATTAGTACGGGCTAACAGTCTTTTGATAGGGGCCTACGCGGCGCCATCCTATGGTCAGGGTATGCGCTTTTCGAGCTCAAGCATCATCTTGCGCCTTTGACCCTCGAAGCGTTGTCGTCAACAATGCTGGGACCATGACACGCAAACTATCGGACCAGAAACTCGCTGTCCTCGGCGCCGGGAAACTCGGGGGCATTCTTCTTCGCGCGTATCTCAAGCAGGGACTGTTTTCGGCAAACCGTGTGAGTGCAACGGTACTCCACGGCGATAAAGCGGCCACTCTCAGCAAGGATCTTGGTGTCGGGGTGACGTCCGATAATCGCAAAGCTGTCGCGGGGGCCGACATTGTGCTGCTTTGCGTCAAGCCGCAACTGATTCGTGAAGTGCTCGAGGAGATCCGGCCGCATGTTGGTGAGAAAGCACTGGTGATTTCCGTGGCGGCTTCAGTGCCCACCAGCTACATCGAGCACCACCTAGGCTCGAAGGTTCCCGTCGTGCGGGCGATGCCCAACACGTGTTCGGCGGTGGGCTGCGGAATGACGGGGATTTGCCGGGGTGCACACGCGGCAGCTGAGCATCTGGAGATGGCCCGCGCCATGTTCGACGCGGTGGGCCGCACGGTGGTGGTCGACGAGAAGCACATGGATGCCGTTACCGGACTCTCGGCGAGCGGTCCGGCGTTTGCGTACATCATTTTGGAATCGCTGGCAGAGGCGGGAGTTAAAGTCGGCCTGCCGCGAGACGTGGCCACGTTGCTGGCCGCGCAGACGATGAAGGGCTCAGCGAAGGTGGTGCTGGAGACGGGAGACCACCCAGCGCTGTTGAAAGACGCGGTAACGACGCCGGCGGGCTGCACGATTGACGGCATCCTCGAACTCGAAGAAGGGAAGCTGCGCGTCACGCTGATCAAGGCGGTCGTCAAAGCCACACTCCGCGCCGGGGAACTGCTCTTCGAGAAATGAATTGATGCGAGACGCTGAAGAGATAGAGGCCGGGAAGCGCAAAGCTGACGAATGGCTGCGGGCCTGGAAGCAGAAGAACGAGCGGTCAGCATAATCCATGTTTGCGAAATCCGACCGCTCAAAGGGCTGAGCCTTTAAGTCGTACCAAAAAAGACATTCATCGTCATTGCTGACGAAAAGCCGATAGCGTTTCTCGAACTCGAATCAGCGATTCAAGCTGGCGGCGAATTGCCTCGACAAGCCAGCGAGATTTTTCCGAACCCCCCGGATATGAAACCAAGCATTCCACAAGCACTAATCACACTAACACTCGTCTGCTTTGCGCTCGCTTTGCACATCACGTGTCATTGAGCTCAGCGCGCTGTTGCTGATTGGCGACGGCATCATGGGTCGCATCAGGCCTCGCTGGCACTCGCCGTTGTGGCATTTTGGGCCGGCGCTTGCGAATTCAAGTATCTGGTCGCACGGTCTGGATAGATCAAACCCGTCGTCAGAAAGGATAAAGTTATGTTGCGAAGCCTTAGGCAGCTTTACGGAAAAAAGCTCGGCGCCTCTGACGGCGACATCGGCCACGTGAAGGACTTCTATTTTAATGATCAACAATGGGCTATCCGCTATGTTGTCGCGGACACAGGTTCATGGCTATCGGGCCGCTTGGTGCTGATTTCTCCCCATGCTTTCGGAAACCTGCGTCAAGACGCCGACTGCCTGCTCGTGAATCTGACTCGACAACAGATTGAAAACAGTCCCGCGAGTGAGTCGCACAAGCCAGTCTCGCTACAATATCAGGCATACTGGGACGGGGGCGAAACGTGGGGCGCGGGCGGTTTCCCAGAGGCTCCTCCTCCGCCGCATCTTATGCCGAGTGAACCAGGAAGCGACGATCTTCATCTGCAAAGCACACAGGCTCTTAGCGGCTACCCCATCCAAACCAGCGAAGGAGCGATCGGCCACGTCATTGATTTTATCATGGACGACAGGAGTTGGACGATTTGTCACCTGGTTGTAGAGACTGGCCATTGGTATTCCGGCAAGGAGATCGTGATTTCACCGAAGCATATCGACCGGATCAGTTACGAGGAATCCAAGGTATTTGTGAACGTGAGTAAGGAAGCCATCCTGGAAGCACCGCAATACCATGTTTCTCCGCTCGGCGAGGCATATGGCGATACCCGGAATTTCGACTGATGAAATTATAACGCCATCAACCGCAACGCATCGCGGCTGAACGGCAAAGTTCAAAGGAATGGCTGATAGCTAGGGAGCGCCGCGTTCGCTTTTCCAGTCGCGCAACGCTTCGGCGTCCGACTTCTCGTCCGTAGGTTGAAAGAAAGGTCGCTCCCCTAAATCAAACCCGGGCTGTTGATCGGACCCGCAGTTTTTGCACTGTCGGATCACTCTGGATCGAGTCGGTGCGTCCAGCGGCGTGTATCAAGGGCGAACGCGACATACATTACTATCGCACGTTTCCTGAATTCCTCGTACAGAATCGCGACCTCCATTTAGGCGCGGCCATTCCGCAGATCAACGGATGCTCCGCCCAACGTGCTCGACGATTTCCACGTATGCTTTCAAAGGAGCGGACGGATTTTCGCCTTTCCACGCGACACAAGCCTCCGTCGCCACGGCCGGCGTGACTGGGCGAAACACGACATTTTTGTGCGGGAGTTTTTTAAGCTGCTCGGGGACAAGCGCGACACCCAAACCGGCGGAGATGGCGTGGATCATCGTTCGTTCAAGATCGACATCCTGCAAAACCTTCGGGATAAAATCGGCGCGGTGACAGGTTTTGGTTAGCCATTCGCGGTAGTAGGGATAGCTCGCTTCCGACATTCCGATGAAAAACATGGGCGCGAGAGCTTTTAGCGGGACCGTCGTTTCGCCCGCCAGCGGATTGTCTTTTGGCAAAGCGGCGACGGTTTTGTAGGACGCAATGGTTCGGAATTCCAATCCGCGCCGCGCAATTGGTTCGTGTAATCCAACGAAACCAAGATCGAGCTTGCCATCTTCGAGCGCGCGAAATTGATCACCGCACGACATGTCGAAGAGGTTAACCGAAACACTGGGAAACGATTGACGGAACGAGGCGAGAGTCCTTGGCAGCAAATCGTAAAAGAGATTGCTGACGTACCCGATATTGAGCGCACGAATCTCGCCGCTGTGCAATCGCCGGACGGACTCGACCGTTTCGGCTGCGAGAGTAAGAAGGCGTTTGGCATCGGCGAGAAAGGAACGGCCCTCCTCTGTCAGCGTGACCAGTTGCTTTGTGCGATTGAGAAGTCGGACTCCAAGCTCTTCTTCCAAGGTCCTTAATCTGCCGTGAGAGTGAAGGCTGTGAAGTGTGCAGCTTATCGGCGGCTTTTGTGAAGCTAAGCGCTTCCGCAACGGTGACGAAGTAGCGCAGATGACGAAGTTCCATCGGAGTTCAGACGCTCATCGTAAACCGACTTGGCACTTTAATGCAAAGAGGATTGCGGATTAATAACAAGCGCGGTCGGCCACAGGCAGACGGCTATACTCAAAAAGTATGACGCGCTACTAAGAAGATATTGGCCGGAAAACGAGCGGAAGCGTAACACTTTGCTTCGCCATTTATGAACCGAATCGCTGCAGCTCTTTGGAAAGGAAACCTTCAAGAGGGCGAAGGGACTTTATCGACTGAAAGCGGCGTTCTTGCGGAAACGCAATATTCTTTTCGGACGCGGTTCGCCGAAGGCCTGGGCACCAATCCGGACGAACTGATCGCCGCTTCGTTAGGCGGGTGTTTTTCGATGGCCCTGTCCAATGAGCTCGGTCTTTGCGGTTTTCACCCGCAGCGTATTGAAACCACCGCGACCGCAACACTGGAAGATTTAGCTGCGGGCTGGACTCTCACGCACATCCAACTTGACGTCCATGCGAACGTTCCGGACGCCTCTCAAGCGCGTTTCATGGATGCGGCGATCGCGGCAAAAACAAACTGTCCCATCGCCCGCCTGCTTAAAACAAATATCTCAATGACCGCCAGTCTCGACCCATGACGTCAAACGGGCGTAAACCTCAGATTATGGAACCAACTATCACACAAAATGGTGCCCTGTTCGCTTTGCAGCACAGACCGGCGAAAAGAAATTATCGCCAGCACTATCACCGACAGATCGCAGACCCCAATAAAGCGATCTCGACTTTACGAACGTCTGTCGGAGAATTTGTCTTTCGCCAAACTCCCCTCGGCTGTCATCTCGAGCTCAGCGTCGGCAATGTTTGTTCGGCGCTCGGATTATACGGAACGAATGAAGCGGCTCTGCGCGCGCTGAAAAACGGCAGGACCGGCTTCCGCACGTGGGATTCGTTGGAGCGCGAGACCGCTGCCAATCAAATCGGTACGCTGAGCCGCTGGAACAAGGGCGACCAGACGGCGTGAACGAAAGTTCCTAATTGCCAACCATGATCGCCGCGCTTCACCCTTTATTTTGCCCGCTTTGGGCAGTAATCGCGCCGTTTTTCGGATTACTTCTCGGCACGTTTTTAGCGAGGAAAAGATAATATGTCCATGAGTGAAGAAACAGACGCAGGGAACTTCACGTTTCCCCATAAAGCGAACATGCGGTCCGAGCGCCTGTTTTTCCGGTTGCCACTCGATCGTATCAATTGGTTAACCAGTTCCTTTCTCATTGGCACGCTGGCTCTCGCATTGACCGCAGTCCCGCTCTATCTTTGGTTTTTCGGGCTTGATTGGTTTCAGGTCGTACTGTTCTTTGCGATGCTTGCCGCTTGCGGCCTTAGCATCAGCTTAGGTTACCACCGGCTTTTCTCGCACATTACTTTCCAGGCAAGCTGGCCGATCCGGCTGTTCACACTTATTTTTGGCGCCGCTGCCTTTGAAAACTCGGTTTTGATGTGGGCGAGCGAACATCGGCGTCATCATAAGCATGTGGATCATGACGATGATCCGTACTGTATTTCGAAAGGGTTTTTTCACGCGCATATCGGATGGCTGATTTTCAAGCTGAATACCGATCAGCCGTACGACAACGTAGCCGACCTGCAGAAAGACAAGCTCGTTTGCTGGCAAGATCGACACGTTCAGTGGATCGCGGTTCTGGTTAGCTTCGGCATCCCGGCAATCCTCGGCTTTCTGTGGAATGGATGGCAGGGGGCGCTCGGTGGTTTCTTGATCGCGGGGGTCGCGCGAATCGTTGTGCTGCAGCATTGCACATTTCTGATTAACAGCGCATGTCACACGATCGGACGACAGCCGTATTCAACCAAGTGCAGCGCGCGCGACTCTTTCTTCCTGGCCCTCTTCACCATGGGCGAGGGCTATCACAACTACCACCACGAATTTCAGCATGACTACCGTAACGGAGTGAAGCCATGGCAATTTGACCCGACCAAGTGGCTCATCTGGACACTGTCGAAACTAGGACTTGTCCGAAATCTGCGCCGCGTCCCGGCAGACAAGATTCGCTTGGCGCAACGAGAGACTGGCGAGCGAGTCGCTTGCGCGCCCGCCGGACGAAACGCGCTCAATTCACAGTGACGAGCAATCACATGTTTTCGACGGGGAACATAGTGTTGGCGTGTTCATAAAGGAGCCGTTCGAAATCCTGTCCGATCTTGCGAGACGAAACCGTAACTCTCTTGTCGATTTTTTTGATCGACACGCAGCGCCACCACCGCGCTATCAGACCGCGAAATTCATTTTCGCCGGCTGCAATACAAGATTAAACTCGGCACGCGCAGCGCCGATGTGGCGAAATGGCAGACGCAACGGACTTAAAATCCGTTCCGGAGTAATCCGGGTATGGGTTCGAATCCCATCATCGGCAGCCTCGAAAACGCAATTATCTGAGTGAGACTCGTTAGGCTCGGCAACTTTAGTGTTTGCGAATGGTCACGCACGGAAACGCATTAAAACACGATATATTTGCCAAGTATTCGCCAAGTAACTGGCCGCACGTTCTCCTGTGATTGGACAACGATTGGGATTTCCTCCGGGGGCGTGCTGTCTTTACACTAAGTTTACCAGGCGGGATTGGTGGAAATGTTCGTCACTACCTCGGGGTGTTTGGCCGCAGTCGGTTTCCGTCGCCACCCAATCCAACCATTCCCCCAGGACAAGCAGGGTCCAAAGGGTGCGGGCATGGTCGGCTTTGCGCTGGCAATGTTCGGACAAGAGTGCCATGGCGGCGGACGTCTGAATGCCGACCTGTTCTAGGCCCCCCTTTTCCAACGTGGCGGTCGCCCATTCTTTCAGCGGGCCGCGCAACCAGGTGGCAATGGGCACCGAGAGGCCACGCTTGCGCCGATTCACGATGTTATCCGGCAGATAACGCCGGGCATAACGCTTCAGAAAAACCTTCGTTTTGAATCCGTGCACCCGGTCCTTGATTTGAAGCGATTTCGCGAATTCCATTACCGCTTCGTCTAAGAACGGTGCACGCAGTTCCAGCGCCGAACTCATGCTCGCGCGGTCGGACTTGGTCAGCAACCCCTCCGCGAGCAGCGTTTCCAAATCCCACAGTTGGGCCCGGTTCAGTAGATCACCATCAGCCGCATCATGGCTTTCCAAGTCTATCGGGGCCACCCCCAGTTGGCGCAGCAGCGTCGGGGTAATGTTGGAAACCCATTGCCGGTGTCGCTCGATGCCATTCAAAGCTGCACCCTGCAAGAAACGCTTGAGCAAGAAGGAAATCGTAACCTTCTTCTCGCTGAGTGGAAGCGCTTCTACCACGCGGCGGATGGCGGACTTGAGCCAGGCCGGCAGCCGCGCGAAGCGTTCGGCAACCCCCGCGCCGATGTAAGTCGGGTAACCACCAAACAATTCATCCGCGCCCTCCCCGACAAGCACCATTTTGTCATCCTGGGCGGCGCGTTGGGCCAGCAACGTCGCCGGAATCCACGCGGGGTCAGCCAGGGGTTCGCCCACCAGGCGGATGAGCGATCGCAATCCATCGCGCACGTCACCGGGTTTGACCCACACCGTTACAAGTTCCATTTTCAATTGTTTCGCCACCGCCGCGGCAAAGCGGCCTTCATCGAACGATCGTTCCTCAAAACGCAAGGTGTAGGCTTTCAATGGACGCTTCGGGTACAACGACCGGACGACCGCCGAAACCAACGCCGAGTCAATGCCGCCGCTCAGAAAGACACCAAAGTCAACGTCCACGTCGGTCTGACGACCGACGGCAGTGCGGAATGTTTGATCGAACGTGTCGAGAGATAACGGCTGTTTGGGCGTCTCTCTGATCCGCCAGCGCCAGTAGGATTTTCGGCGCATGCCGCCGATATCGAACTGGATAAATTGGCCGGGCGCGACCTTCCGGATTTCGCCGAATGGCGTCTCCGGTGAGGGGAAGATTCCGAACTGAAGATATTTTCGCAGCGCCTGTTGATCGAGATTGACCGGCAAGCCATCGTGGGCGACCAAGGCGGCAATCTCGGTGGCAAAAATTATTTCGTTTCGGTTTCTTGCATAAAACAGCGGGCGTTCCCCGGCGCGGTCGCGCACCAGCGTAAGGCGCTGGTTGCGCGGGTCCCACACCGCAATGGCAAAGGCCCCGACGAGCCGCCTGGCGAACGCTTCGCCAAGTTCGAGATACATTCCAGGAATCACCGCCACATCCGTTTCCTGTTGTACCGGGCGGCCCCGTTCCTCCAGCCAGCGGGTCAACTCACGATGATTGTCAATCTCCCCGTTGCAGACCGTTATCACACCGCTCTCCGCGTCCGTAATCGGTTGGTTGGGCTGATCGTTCAGACCACGAATGGCCAGCCGCGTCGCGCCGAGGACCGCGAACTCGCTGGCCACCTGGCTGGTGGCATCCGGGCCGCGGTGGGACAAGGACCGGAGCATTGCCGTCACTCGGAGATGGGCGGCTTCGGGAGACGTTAGGCTGGAAAAGGCGACACTGCCGCAAATTCCACACATTTCAGGAATCTCCCGGGGCTGGCGGTTGGGCGCCGCAAAAACCGAAGGCAATGTGAAACGACCAGACCAAATTTTCCGGTCGCGCCACATGCCCGCCCGGGTCTAGAAGAATTTGCTTGAAAAGCGGAACGGCGAACCAAAAAAGGATAGCCGCTCCTATCGTTTGCATCGCGAAGAAAAAGAAGTAGCGCGATGCATCGCCGAGAGTGTGCGATGGCGCCCGGAGGCGCTGTTGGTCTCTAAAACTATCCCCGTCACCTTGGTCGAAGATGCGTTGAACCGTCGGGCAATGTAATCGGACCGATTTGTGGACAACGCATAATGGAATAACGATTACAAAACGATTTTTGTTAAGTAGGACCATGTCCTTTTCGTAGATAGGATCATGTCCTGCGCTTTTAGCCAGCTTTAACGGCAAAGGACGCGGCTCTAACTAGTCTCCGGCCTTCGAACACCCGCGGCTTATGTGTGTAATTGCAGGGTTCACTCAGCTCCACTCACAACCCGCTGATGTCGCAGAGTTGATTCGGCGCATGAGGTCTCCGCTGACGCCGCGCAGGCCGGACGGCAAAACATCTCCGCTGTCGACCTCATCGGGATGCATGTTTGGCGAATCCAGTTCTCCTGCCGTGAGTTTTAGTCTCGCGAATGCAATACCGCAGTGGTAACTAGCAATCGGGGGTACACGACATCGTCGAATGAGCACGGATGCCTCATGGGCAAGAAATTTTCTGGAGAGTCCGCGCACGGTTTGGTTGATCAGCGCGGTCATTATCTGCTTGTTTGCCTTAACGAATCTGCCGTGGCAGTTGGACGATTACGACCAGGCGCAGCAGGCGTTTACTTCGTTCGAGATGATCAAGGAAGGCCACTGGTTCTTTCAGCGGACCCCGCATGCAAAAGTGATTGCGCAAAAACCACCCCTCGTTGGTTGGGCTTCAGCTGCGACCTTCGCGATCACGCGGTCGTGGGATATTGCGTGGCGGCTTCCTTCGTTCCTGGCGGCAGTGGTACTGGCGGTCATCTTGTTCCGCGCGGCGATTGCCGCTTACGGAGCGGTTGCAGCGTTGATCGCCTTGGGTGCCTTTGGCCTGAATCTACTCAGTGTGCGCCTTGCGACTTTGGTGCGCACCGACATGCCGCTCGCGTTGGTGATCTTTCTGCTGGGACTTTTGATCTGGCAAAAAATTCGTGCACGCGAGTCGTGGCAGCCGCGGGAGCGATGGGAAATGTTCGCTCTGCTCACCGCTTCCATGTTCATCAAGGGGCCGATCGTCTTCGCGTTTTTGCTTCCAGGGATCGTGCTGTTTCAATGGCTCGCCGGGAAACGGAGTGGGGCGAATGCATGGTGCGGCTGGTGGCCATGGATTGCGTCTATCGCGTTATTTTCAGTGTGGGTGATCTGCGGCATCAAGTTCGTCCCAGGCTTCTATGAGCAGGTCGTCATGAAGGAATTTCTCGGCCGGTTCAGCCAAACTGTCCATCGCCCGGAACCGGTCCTTTTTTATCTGCCGCACCTGCTGCATAAATTCGCGCCATGGAGCGTGCTGATCCTCGTACTCGGTGTGTTGTCCTTCCGCCGAACACGCTCGGGAATTCGCAATCTATTCCGCCAGACAGAGCCAGATATCTTGTGGCTGGTTTGCTGGAGCTTGGGTGGTTTTGTCGTGATGTCGCTGGTTCCGTCGAAACGCGTCGACCGCATTTACCCGGTTGTGCCGCCGCTTTGCTTGTTGCTCGCCGCGCAGATCGCCGGCGGCTTTCGAATAAAGCAAGCTGATGAGCGCGTCCTGCAATGGAGCGCTGTGGCATTGATCTTCTCGGTCGTGTTTACCGGCGGCTATACCGCCGCAAAAGTGCTGTCCAATTATCGTGACCACGCCGATCATCTCGAGGTTTTCAGCCGCGCGGTGAATGAACAGGCTGTCGCCCATCATTGGCGTTACGAAGTCATTTCCGGCCGCGGCGGGGGCTACGAAGGGATGCTGCTCTACTTGCAGAAACCGCGTTTCCTCAAGCCGGATGAAGCGGTTCAGGCATGGAACGGCGGAGCGCTCGATGCCCTTGTCCTGCCCAAGGACAGAATCTCGGAATTGATGCCCGAGCTGCAGAACGCTGCTATTGCGCCATTGCGGTCAGTTGATCGAAAGATCGATCCAGAAATCGGATATTTCTTAGTTACACGACGGAACTGATTCACACGAAATTTCGTGAGCGGGTCAAAGGAAACAAAAAGTGCCTCTCGCTGATGTGGTCATTCATATCAAATACACGGCAGGAGAAGATGCCGGGGAGTTCAGGGCAGGATGCGTTTCGCGTCAAGTTCGTGGCAAGCAAGTGTCAAGCACGATGGGAGGCGATCAGACTTAAAATCCGTTGGGCCGTAAAAGGCCCGTGCCGGTTCGAGTCCGGGCATCGGCAGGTTTTTTCCGGCAAGCTTGAATCGTTAAATCGTTGAACCGTTACATCGGAAAACGATTCACGAATCATTAATTACCAATTACGATTCAGAAATGGAGCGACCGCTTTTTATTCCGGTGATTCTCGGGACCTCCCGCAAGGGAAGGAGAACTGAGTTCGCTGCGCGCTTTGTTCTTGAGCAAACAAAGAAACGGGCGGGTGTCGAGACGGAGCTGATCGACGTGTGCAAGCTTCCTTTGAAACTCGATGACGCAGGCGAGCAAATGAAGGACCCAAAATTCTCAGCGACCGTCGAGCGTAGCGACGGACTCATTATTGTAACTCCCGAATACAATCATGGTTATCCCGGCCTCCTGAAGCACGCACTCGATATGAATCTGGAGGAGTACATTCACAAGGCCGTCGGGATTTGCGGTGTCTCGGCGGGGCCGTTTGGCGGCGCGCGAGTGATCGAGGCGCTGCTGCCAGTCATGCGCGAGCTAGGCCTGGTAACAATCTTTTGGGACGTGAATTTCGGAAACGTGCAAAAGCTTTTCGATGAGCAGGGAAATTTGCTCGATCAAAGTTATGTCCGGCGCCTCGAGAAATTTCTAAATGAATTGATCTGGATGGCGCGCGTTCTTCGCTACGGACGGGAAAACGTTCCCGAAGTTAAGACGGAATGATTGGGCGAGAGCCATGTCGAAAGACGCGCTAGCCGAGCGAATGCAGCGCCTTGATATTCGCGATGTCGACCTGGAGGAAACCTTTGCGCGATCCAGTGGACCGGGTGGTCAAAACGTAAACAAAGTTGCAACTGCTGTAACGCTGCGTCACGGACCAAGCGGAATCAGCGTGACCGTGCAGGATTCGCGTTCGCAAGCGGTGAACCGCAAGCTGGCGCGAGAACGATTGCTGGATGCGATTGAGTGCGCTCGCGAAGAACAGCGTGTGGCCGAGATCGCGAAGCGCGAAAAAGAGCGACGACGAAGATCGCCGAGGCCAGGTGCGCTCAAGAGGAAAATTCTCGAATCGAAACGGAAGCGTGGAGACCTAAAGAAGCGGCGCGCAAAGATCGAGATTTAAAAAGAATTCTTTGCTTTAATACGTCTGGCGAAGCGATTTGCGACGAATCGTCTTGTGAAGAAACAATTCATGCTATGAAAAGAGTAATCATACTTGGTTCGGCGCTGTCTGTTGTCGCTTTGATGCTGGTCTCCTGTGCCAGCGAACCCGCGGCGACTACTACCACAACGCGCCAGACTACCGTCACGACGCCGGTGGCACCACCCTCGCAAACAACGACAACAACCACGCAGCGCATGGGTGGTGGTTACTGATCGGTAGAAGCCAGCGCCGCCACTCCGCAACGCGGTCGCGTTTTATGAGCGTGTGCTAACGCGGTCATCTTCGTGGAGTACGGCGGTGCTCCGCCGCCGCTTTCTATCGGCTAGCTCTACGATTTCTCCGCGGACGCCTCCGCGGTTTGCGCTTCTTCTTCGGCTTGGCTAACGACCGGCGCGATCGCCTGAAGCTTTTCGGCGTTACGGAGATCCATCAATTTTACGCCCATCGTATTTCGGCCAGTTTCGCGAATTTCTTTGACCCGCGTACGCACCATCTGGCCCTTGTTGGTGATGAGCATCATCTCATCACTCTCGCGGACGGTAAGCGCGCCAACCACATCGCCGGTTTTCTCACCGGTTTTCATGGTGATAATACCTTTGCCGCCACGTGATTGCCGGCGATAATCATCGAACCCAGTGCGTTTGCCGATTCCATTTTCGCCGGCCACCAGCAGCATGGCGTTTGGATCGACAATGGCGATGGCCACGATGTGATCGCCTTTCTCGGGGCGAATTCCCCAGACGCCAACCGTGTTGCGGCCCTGGTCGCGCAGTTGTTCTTCGTGAAACCGCAAACTCATTCCGTCTTTCGTGATTAGCACGATTTCGTCATTCCCATTCGTTAGCTTTGCATCGATCAGCCGATCACCTTCTTCGATTTGAATGGCAATGATTCCACCGCGGCGGACGTTGGCGTAATTGGAAAGATTCGATTTCTTAACGATGCCCGACTGCGTAGCAAACACGATGTGCAGGTTTTCGTCCCACGTTTGATCGACGGTGTTTGGTCCAGTGCCGGATTTTTTGGATTGGATGCGGATCGTCGCGGCGATTTTTTCATCAGGCTTCAGCTCGAGAATATTTGCGATCGAGCGTCCCTTGGCGGCGCGGCCCATCTCGGGAATTTCGTAAACTTTTTCCACGTACGCGCGCCCCGCCGCGGTGAAGAACATCAGATAATCGTGCGTGGTCGCGGTGAAAAGGTGCTCTACGAAATCGCCTTCCTCTGCTTCTGTGGCGCCTTCGCGCGTTTGCATTCCGATCACGCCTTTGCCGCCCCGCCGCTGCGCACGAAAAGCGCTCACCGCCGTGCGTTTGATGAAACCGCCATGGGTGATGCTGATAATGCAACCTTCGTTCGCAATAAGGTCTTCCATGTTAATCTCGGCTTGATCGGGAACGATTTCCGTCAGGCGCGGCGAGCCGTATTTGTCGCGAATCTCGCGAAGCTCTTTTTTGATTATCGTGAAAACGCGTTGCTCTTTGGCCAGAACGTCGCGCAGATCTTTGATCGATTCGAGAAGTTCCTTGTATTCCTTATTGATCTTCTCGCGCTCAAGCCCGGTGAGCTGATACAGGCGAAGATTCAGGATTTCGTCAGCCTGCTGTTCGCTGAAGGCGTAACGTCCGTTTGTCAGGCGAGCCTCGCTGCGAATCAAGATGCCGATCTGCTCGACCTGCCGCTTGGTGAATTCGAAGGCCAGCAGCTTTACTCGCGCTTCATCGCGACTGGCCGAACCGCGAACGATTCGAATAAATTCGTCCAGGTTGGCCAGCGCGATCAGGTAACCTTCGAGCGTTTCCGCGCGCTCCTCCGCTTTGCGCAATTCGAAGCGCGTCCGGCGCAGCACGACTTCACGTCGGTGCTCGATGTAGCAGGCATTTGCCTCCTTGAGCGAAAGCAGTTTGGGGCGCCCATGATCAATCGCGAGCATGATGACCGCGAAGGAACTTTCCATCGCAGTGTGCTTGTAGAGGTTGTTGATGACGATCTTCGGATTGGCGTCTCGCTTCAACTCGATAACAACCCGCGTATTTTCATCCGACTCGTCGCGAACGGCGCTGATGTCTGTCAGCACTTTTTCGTTTACCAGCGACGCTATGCGTTCAACCAGCGTGGCGCGATTGACGTTGTATGGAATTTCGGTGATGACGATTTGTTCCCTGCCGCCTTTGAGCTCTTCGATGCCGACCTTGCCGCGCACTTTCATGCTGCCGCGGCCGGTCTCGAGATATTGTTTGATTCCTGCCACGCCGCAGATCGCACAGCCGGTGGGAAAATCCGGCCCTTTTACGTGCTTCATCAGCTCGTCGAGGCTGATCTCCGGATCATCGATTTGCGCGCAGACTCCGTCGATCACTTCGGTGAGATTGTGCGGCGGAATATTCGTTGCCATGCCCACGGCGATGCCGGTTCCGCCGTTAACGAGCAGATTTGGAAAGGCGGCTGGGAAAACCGTGGGCTCGGTGCGGGTTTCGTCATAATTTGGGACGAAATCGACCGTGTCCTTATCCATGTCGGTCATGAGCGCGGCGCCGAGATGCGTCATGCGCGCCTCGGTGTAACGCATCGCCGCGGGCGGATCGCCTTCAACCGAGCCGAAGTTGCCCTGGCCATCGACAAGTCTTTCACGCATCGCCCACGGCTGGGCCATGTGGACTAGCGTAGGATAGATCACCGCTTCGCCGTGCGGATGATAATTTCCGCTGGTGTCACCGCAAATCTTCGCGCATTTGCGGTGCTGTCGTCCCGGAAAAAGAGAGAGATCGTGCATCGCGTAGAGAATTCTGCGCTGCGATGGCTTGAGTCCGTCGCGCGCGTCAGGCAACGCGCGCGAAATGATGACCGACATCGAGTAATCGAGAAAGGACCTCGATACTTCTTCGGCTACATTTATCGGTTCAATTTTCTCGTTTGGATTAAACATGATGCTTGGATTTACCCATGCGCTGGCAAGTACGTGGAAGGACGTTCGGTAAGGAAGCGTTCTTCCCACACCCGCGAAGTTTCATCGGCTTGTCTGACTGTCACAGGAGAACCGATTCGCGCACCGCGCGGCAGCGAAATTTTCAAGAAATCCAGCACACCGCGGATGGTTGCCTCATAATCCCGGCATAGATCTTCGTACTCGACTTGGAAGGGAGCAATGTCGATTCGCTGAAAAAATGTGTACCAGATATTTTCCTGCCGTTCGGCTTCGCGAAGAGATTGTTCGATCAACTCCGCGTCGAATTGCGGTTCGCGTAACGCGGTTTTTCCTTCCTGGACTTTCCAAAGACCGGTCTGAAGCGCGCGTGCCGTGGAGAGCGCCTGTCGCAGTTTGTGGCGCCGAACGATGTGCACAAAGCGAAGGCGTGGGAAGACATTTTTTAACATGACGAGATCATTCGTCGCAGCGCCGCCAAAAGCACTCGTGTCTCGCAGTCGGGCGAGGAAATCGTCCAGATACCAACTCATTAGCTTAAAGCCAAACACCTCATTGCGGGTTGTCTTCGTGTTGACGATGCCGCGCACGTAACCCGGATAATCAGCATTTGGGTTCAGTCCGAGTTGGGCACCGTAGCGGCCTTCAGACTTTGGGAGGAAGAACTGTTTCGGCATGCCGGCCTGGCGGGTGGCGCGCAAGCCGTCCGTCAACAAATTGCTACCCGAACGCGGAATTGTGCAAACAACGTAACAGCGTCGCGGATGGCGTAGTTTGTGAAACAAGCCTCCCATCTTGGAATTTAAACGTCGAGATTGCGCACATTCAGTGCGTTGTCTTCGATGAATTGCCGGCGCGGCTCGACGACATCACCCATCAGAATCGTGAACATTTTATCGGCATCGACGGCGTTATCGTCGTTCAGGTCTACCTTCAGGAGTTTGCGTTTCTCCGGATTCATCGTGGTCTCGAACAACTCTTTGGCGTTCATTTCACCGAGACCTTTGAAACGCTTGATCTGCACTCCGCGGCGGCCAATCTCCAAAATCTTCTCCAGGATTTCCGGGATTGAAAACAGTGCATGCGAAACCGTCTTTTCGCCTTCGCCTTCGATCAACTCAAAGATTGGCTGGTCGCTGGTCGCGTAGTGGGCGACTTTCAGACCCTTACGAGCAAGTTCGGCAATGATTTTTTCGATCGCAGCCGATTCGTGCAGCTCGACCAGTCTCCCGCGTCTGCGGCTCCCATCTGTCCGGGCTGGCGCTTCGCTCAGTGGCAGCAATTCCTGACCAAGCTCAGCGTCGAACAAATTCAGGTCCAGATTCTCCTGATGAAATTTGCGGACTGCCTTTTCGTCGTGAAAATAATAGACGGTCTCCTCGTTTCCCTCGCGCACTTTCACCAAATACGTTGGAAGCTTGCCCGACGTCGCGTTTCGTTGGGCGAGATAAGTTTCAAAATCACCCCCGTGGCGGCGCACTGCCTCGCTTAGCTTTGCGAGTTTCTCGAGAGACTCGAGAATATCCTTCAGTTGGGCCGCCGGGATTTCTTTGTTATCGGCCAAATTTCTCAATCGCACGTCCTCTGCGCCCAGCGAAATGAGTATTTTATTTAGACGGGCATCGTCATCCACATATTCTTCGCGTTTCTTTCGCTTGATTTGATAAAGGGGCGGTTGCGCGATGTAAATCTTGCCCGCGCGCACCAGCTCGGTCATTTGCCGGAAAAAGAAGGTAAGCAACAAAGTGCGAATGTGCGATCCATCGACGTCCGCGTCTGTCATGATAATAATCCGGCCGTAGCGCAGCTTGGTGATATCGAAACGCCCTTCATCTTTGCCGTTACCATCCTCTTTCGATTTGCCGATCCCGGCGCCGATAGCCGTAATCATCGACTGGATCTCATTGTTCTTAAGAAATTGATCCTCGCGCGCTTTTTCCACGTTTATCAATTTTCCGCGAATCGGCAGAATGGCTTGATAACGCCGGTCGCGTCCCTGTTTGGCGGAGCCTCCCGCTGAATCGCCTTCAACGATGTAAAGCTCAGTCAGTTCCGGATCGCGCTCGGAGCAATCAGCCAGTTTACCAGGCAACCCGCCGCCGGTGAGAGCGCCCTTGCGAATTGTTTCCCTGGCTTTTCGAGCCGCTTCCCGCGCGCGCGCTGCAGTGAGCACTTTGTCGAAAATCCGTCGTGCGACTGGCGGGTTCTTATCAAAAAAAGTCATCAACCCGTCGTAGACGACTGAGTTTACGATCCCGTCGATCTCAGTGTTGACGAGCTTCACTTTGGTCTGCGATTCGAAGCGCGGATTAGGCAACTTGATGCTGAGCACACAAATCAATCCTTCGCGCACATCGTCTCCGGAGATCGAAGGGTCCTTCTCTTTGAGAAAATTGCTTGATTTCGCGTACTGATTGACGGCCTTGGTGAGCGCTGTTCGGAAGCCAGTCAGATGCGTGCCACCATCCGGATTCGGTATCGAATTGGCGAAGGGTAAAATCTGGTCGTTGTAGCTGTCGTTGTATTGCAGCACCACATCGATAAACACTTCATCGCGCTGTCGCGAGATGACGATCGGCTTCGGATGCAGGACCTGTTTGTTCTCGCCGAGCTGCTTTACAAATTCTTCGATGCCGTGTTTGTAGAAAAACTTTTCTGTCTTGGCCGGGTCGGCGCGCTCATCCGTAAGCGTGATCTCCAGACCGGGATTGAGAAACGCCAGTTCGCGCAACCGCGTTGCGAGACGTTCGAATTTGAACTCCGTCGTGATGGTGAAAATCGTCGGGTCGGGAAGAAACGTAATCAGTGTGCCAGTGGTCTTTTTGTTTTTGACCTCGCCGATGACAGTGAGTTTGTCCGTCGTCTTGCCCTTGGCGAAAGCCATGTGATAGACCTTGCCGTCGCGCGATACTTCCACCTTGAACCATTCCGAAAGCGCGTTCGTGCATTTCGCGCCTACGCCGTGGAGACCGCCGGAATATTTGTAGGCGCCTTGTCCAAATTTTCCGCCAGCGTGCAGATTTGTTAGCACCAGCTCGATCGCCGGCATTTTCCATTTGGGATGAATATCTACGGGAATTCCACGGCCATTATCACGAACCGATAGCGATCCATCGACATGGACGGTCACTTCTATTTTTGTACAAAACCCGGCGAGATGTTCATCGATCGAATTGTCCAAAACCTCAAAAACCAAATGGTGCAGACCTCGCTCATCAGGATCGCCAATGAACATTCCAGGCCGTTTTCGAACCGCCTCGAGGCCTTCCAATTTGTCGATTTGCGCGGCGTCGTACTTTTGTCCTGCACCGATTCCAGTCGAACTCCGGTCGGATGATTTTTCGACCGGAATTTCTTCTTGAGTTTTTGGCATAGATTAAGGCCGGAAATAGCCTTGTAACATGATATCCAAAATGTCCCGATGAACAACTAATATCTCGTGGGTAACTTCTGGATTGCTTACCCTAGGGATTGGGTCAAAGACTAATCCTAACTCAAGATGTTGTGTTCGGCCAGAGACGCCGGGAGGACCGATTCCAGAGGCTTTTTTCTCGCTGCTTGACCATGCGATTTTGAACCCGGAAAATGCGATCTGTGATGCGTGCGCAAACCCTCTTGGAAGGACGCTGGATTCTTTTGATTTTGGCTTTGGGCGCTGTGGCGACTTGGTTTATCTCGGCGTGGTTGACGCTCGTTTTTCTAGCGTTTTTTCTTTTTACAGTGGCCTTTTTCCGCGACCCGGATCGTCCGGTGCCGGCAGATCCGAATCTGATTGTTGCTCCCGCTGATGGCAGGGTCAGCGACATCGTTGAACTGGATGAGAAGGAAGTTCTTAAAACAAAAACGCGGCGCGTAGGAATTTTCCTGTCAATTTTCGATGTTCACACGAATCGAGCGCCGATCGCTGGACGTATCGTTTATCGCCAGCATCACGAAGGTCTCTGCCTCGATGCTCGCGATCCAGATTGCTCGGAGAAAAATGAAGCGATGACTTGGGCGCTCGAAAATTCGCGAGGAACGATTGTCGTTAGGCAACTGACCGGCGCGATTGCCAGGCGCATCGTGGCTTGGGCAAATGTTGGAGATGAATTGAAAAAGGGAGAACGCTTTGGGATGATTCGCTTCGGTTCGCGGACGGAATTATACTTACCGCTCGAAGCTGAAGTCCTAGTGAAAACAGGCGATCACGTTTCCGGAGGATCAACAGTCATCGCGCGTCTGCCCGAGTGATGAACGAACAACCATCTAAAATCTATCTCCTGCCAAATCTAATGACGGCGGGAAATCTGTTTTGCGGATTCACGGCCACGCTCAAAATTCTTGAGGGCGCGCTGCTACAGGCGTCTAATCCCGATGCGGCCAGTGATCTTTTTCACACCGCTATCTGGTGTGTTCTCGGCGCGTTCGTATTTGATTTTCTGGATGGTCGCCTTGCGCGGTTGGGCGGGCATGAGAGTCCGTTTGGCCGTGAGTTCGATTCGCTCGCCGATATAGTGTCATTCGGACTTGCCCCGGCGCTCATGGTGTACCGTGTCGTATTACAGGAGTTTGCGCGAGCATCTTGGATCATTGCGTTCATTTACCTGATGTGCGGAGCGTTGCGCCTTGCCCGTTTTAATTCCGCGGCAGCCAAGAACAACGGAGCCACTCATCGAAACACTTTCACGGGTTTTCCCATTCCAGCGGCGGCCGGTTTGATTGCGTCGATCACGTTATTTCTCCTTTGGCTTGCTGAAGGTGAACATCAACTGGGCAACTGGCGGTTCGTTCTGCCGCCGTTATTGCTCTTTCTTTCCTTCATGATGTTCAGCCGGTTTCAATATCCAAGCTTCAAGGCGATTAATTGGAGGACCAAGAAATCGATCCCGCGTTTTCTTGTTATCATTCTTGTACTCATTTTTACGGTGCTAAACTACGAGTGGATGCCAGCAGTTCTTTTTCTCGCATATCTGCTTTATGGCGTACTGCGTTCCTGGCTCTCGCACGACTGGCGCCGTGAAATTGAAGAAGAAATCGGCGAAGAGCCGTCAGAGGAGGCAGCCGAACAGGCGCGTTGACGTCAACAATTCAACTGTCGGACAACGCCAAAAGCTTTCGACGTTGCCAAAGCCAGGACGTAACGACGCCGCGCCGCCCCGAAAACTTACCGGAGACAGCGCAGCGCTACGTTCCTGCTGGCTGCTGAAGATTGAAGGCTTAATCATCATTTGAGCTGAGCCAGGTTCGCCCACTGCATATCCTGGGTCCGGTTCTAGGGTCACTACAACGCTATACGGTTGACGGAAGGATGACGCCCTGGGGTCAGGCAAGGTTTGGACCAAGATTACTCCGTAGCCGGATTGTCCGATGTGAGCCGGGGAAACAAGGTGGACGTAATCAACTCCGGGGATAGCGGCGCCGCTGACAGAGAAGTTTACGTAAGTTACACCGAACACGATTGGGTTCATGTCCAGGACGAACGAACCGGTCTTCCCCCGCTTCACGCGCCTGGACGTGAGCCGCAGTTGCAGGAGGTGTCGCAAAGCCCTTCAACGAGCCTCTGCATTTTTTCGCATAACGTCGCGTCGGATCTCCTGCAGTACATCAGTGGAGATCCAAATCAGACTCGTGGATTCCGCCTCTTTTGCTCTCTACACAGCAATGAGAAATTGATATAAACCGAGCGCCAAATTATGACCGCCAACGGGGTTTGCAGAAAGTGTGGAGCAAAAATCTCCGGTGACGCAACACGAGAAGTTTGTCCCGCTTGTCTACTAGAAATCGGGCACTCCACAGAAATTCCAAACAAATTCGGCGACTTCGAGATTGCGCGCCGCGAAGATGGCTCGTTGTGGGAGTTAGGCCGAGGCGGCATGGGCGCAACGTATCGGGCGCGCGATAATGTGCTCCATCGCAGTGTGGCGTTAAAAGTGATTCAGGTGCCGTTCGGAGCGGGAGACTCTGAGGTTATGCACGAGCGCTTTTTGCGCGAGGCGCGCGCGGCGGCGGCGTTGCGCCACCCGAATGTTGCTGCGGTTTACCACTTTGGTACGCTGCCAGAGCCAGACCGTTGCTATTACGCAATGGAACTGGTGGAAGGCGAAACGCTGGAAGCGCGCGTTCGGCGGGAGGGTCCGCTGAAGGTCGCGCAAGTGCTCGAGATTGGAGTGCAAGTCACGCGGGCCCTTATTGCTGCGGCCAATCAGGGTTTGATCCATCGCGACTTGAAGCCGGCTAACATCATGCTGACTCGCAGTGAGGATTCCAGCGCGGGGTTCGAAGTAAAAGTAATCGACTTTGGTCTCGCCAAGGTGACGGCGGAGAGCTTTGGAGAAATGGATCTGACTCACGGCGGATTTGTTGGCACGCCCAGTTATGCCAGTCCAGAGCAGTTCGCTGGCAGTAGGGTGGATGCGCGCAGCGACATTTACTCGTTAGGCGCCAGCCTCTGGTTCGCGCTGACCGGGCGCCTCCCTTGTGCCGGGGCTAACGTCGAAGAAATTCGCCGCTGCCAGACAGAAGCGCCTTTGCCGGTCCAGCAACTTGTTACCCGGAAGGTTCCCGCGCTTGTTGTAGAGCTGCTGCGCAGCATGCTGGCGGTGGATCCGGACGAGCGGCCGGCCTCTGCGCGCGAGCTAATGGAAGGGATCGAAAACTGCCGGTCGAAATTGACCCGGGGCAATGAGACAGCTCGGCCCAGCTTCTTTGCCGAGCTTAAGCGGCGCAATGTTTACAAGGTCGCGATTGCCTACGGTGTGGTGGCCTGGCTACTGATGCAGGTCGCCAGCCAGATTTTTCCGTTCTTCGAAATTCCGAATTGGGCGGTGCGTCTTGTGGTGTTGGCGCTCATTATTGGATTTCCCGTGGCGTTGATTCTAGCCTGGGCATTCGAGCTGACGCCGGAAGGAATCAAACGCGAAGAAGATGTCGATCTTGGCAGTTCGATCACTCGCAAGACCGGTCGCAAACTTGATTTTTTCATCATCGGGGTCCTGGTGCTGGTCATTGGGGTCCTGCTTTTCCAACGCCTCCATCACAATGTTCCGCCGGCAGTTTCTTCATCTCTGGGGAAGAGCATCGCGGTTCTCCCATTCGAGAACCTTAGCCGCGACCCGGATAACGCCTATTTCGCGGAGGGCATTCAGGAGGAAATCCTGACGCGCCTGGCCAAGATCGCGGACTTGAAAGTGATTTCGCGCACTTCGACGCAGCGGTATCAGAGTAAACCTGGCAATCTCGCCGAGATCGCTAAGCAGCTTGGTGTAGCGAACATTGTTGAGGGTAGCGTGCAAAAAGCGGCCGACCAGGTGCGGGTCAATGTGCAGTTAGTTAACGCCCAAACCGATTCGCATCTCTGGGCAGACACCTATGACCGGAAGCTGACTGACATCTTCGGTGTCGAGAGCGAGATCGCCAAACGAATTGCGGAGTCGTTACAGGCGAAGCTAACCGGTCGCGAGGAGCAAGCGTTGGCAGTTAAACCAACACACAATCCTGAGGCTTACGATGCGTATCTGCGTGGCGTGGCTTTTCAGGCTCGCTTCTTCTCCTCGTTCAATCACCGCGATTTCGGAAGGAAGGCCGTCAGTTTTTTTGAGCTGGCGGTGCAGCTTGACCCCAACTTCGCGCTTGCCTGGGCGCGGCTTTCTCGAGCGGACGCTATGCTTTACTTTAGCCGGGTCGACACTACTGACGCCGCTCGCAGCGATGCCGCGAAACGTGCTTTGGAGACCGCGCAGAAACTGGAGGCAAACTCGCCTGAAACCCTGCTCGCCTTGGGTTATTACCAATTCTGGGTCCTGCAAGATTACGCGCTTGCCAAAACCACGTTCAGCCAGGTAAGTAAAATGTTACCCGGCAGCAGCGAGGTGCCATATGCCCTCGCCCGAGTTACCCAATACGAGGGACACTTGGATCAAAGCGTTGCCTACTACGAGCAAGCCCTAGCTCTTGACCCACGTAATGTGGAGCTACTCAACAACACAGCATGGAATTACGCCATGCTTAGACAACTGCCGGCCGCGCTAAAGCTCTACGATCGAGTGCTGGATATTACGCCAAACGATCCGAATATGATGGCTGCAAAGGCCGGCATCTATCAGGCTGAGGGTAACTTGCAAGAAGCCGCCAGGTCCCTACCAGACATAAACTGGCCGTTCTTTCCCTGGCATACCTTCGTCACGAAGATGACTCAGTTGAGACTTGAACGAAATTACGGTGAGCTCATTCGACTGCTGCAAACCCGACTGGCTGAATTCCACTTTGATTCGGAGATGGACAGGGCCACTGATCAGGTCGTGCTTGCTTTAACGCAGCACCTTGCTGGTGATACGGCTGGAGCAAGGGTTACCGCTGAACAGGCGCGCGAGACACTTGAGCGGTTTTACGGAGATCAACCAGACAGCATCCTCGTTACGGTATTGCTATCTCAAGCTTATGCGGCGATTGGGGAGAAAGACTCGGCTTTAAAGGCAGCGGAGCGCGCAGTTATGCTTGTGCCCCATGCTAAAGATCCACAGGGCCTATCCAGCCTCGAAGAGAACCTGGCGGTAATTCAAACGATCTTCGGCGAGAATAACCGTGCGATTTCCACTCTCACCGGGCTGTTACAAACGCCCTATGATAGCCCGATGTACCCGTTTGCCCTCACGCCGGCCCTTCTTAGGCTCGATCCGATCTGGGACCCTTTGCGCGCGGATCCCGGCTTCCAAAAACTCTGCGAGGAAAAGCAGCCGGTCGCGCCCGAAGTATTGACGCCGAACGCGCCAGAGAAATCGATCGCCGTCCTACCGTTTGAAAACCTGAGCTCCGATCCGAATAACGCCTATTTCGCCGACGGCACTCAGAATGAAATCCTAACCAAACTCGCTGGTATCGGCGACCTGAAAGTTATCTCGCGGACTTCCACCGCCAAATACAAAAGCAAGCCGGAAGACTTGAAGACAGTGGCCCGCGAACTCGGCGTGGCCACCGTGCTCGAAGGCAGCGTGCAAAAGGCTGGAAGCAAAGTCCGCGTAAATGTGCAACTGCTTGACGCGCGCATCGACACGCATCTATGGGCAAAGAGTTATGATCGTGACTTAAAGGATGTTTTCGCTGTCGAAAGCGACGTCGCGCAGGAGATTGCCGATGCGTTGCGGGCGAAGCTTTCACCGAGCCAGTCGATTGCCCTGGCGGCAGCGCCAACCCGCGATACGGAAGCCTATGAGCTGTTCCTGAAGGGTGAATACCAGGAACGCGAGGCGGAGAGCGCATATAAAGGGGAAGCATACGACCGCGCCGCAACCTTTTATCGGCAAGCGCTGGCGCGTGATCCGGGCTTCGCCCTTGCATATGCGCGACTGGCCTACAACCGCTTATATCGGCACTGGTACGTCGGTCGCCTGACGTCGGCACAATTGGAGGAGGTAAAATCTAATGTCGAACACGCACTAGCGATTGCTCCAGACTCGCCGGAGGCACATCTGGCGATGGGCATATTCCATTACTGGGGTCGCCATGACTTTGATACCGCTCTGAGAGAATTCGACCGTGCGATTGAACTCCAGCCGAACAACTCCGACACCATATCGTTCCGGGCTGCTATTTATCGCCGACGCGGTGAGTGGCGCCGCGCACTTGCAGAATTCGAGCGAGCGATGGAACTCGACCCTCGCGCTGCATGGATGTCAGATGCCATCGGAAGCACCTACCTCTACCTTCGTCGTTGGAGTGAGGCAGAGCATTGGTTCAAGCATGCCTTAGCTCTCGATCCACATCATCTGGGAGTCGCTTTCCGTCTTAGCCAGACTTACATCGCCAGCACCGGTGATATTCGGCATGCTAGGCAGGCATGGGAAGGAGTCCCAAATAAAAGAACAGTAACCGTTGGCGCGTATGAGATTGTGATTTCCGAGATGATTGATAACCGGGTATATCTCAATGTGTTGGAGAGGCATTTTTCCGACGCTCTCAAGGAGTGGGACGCTGCGCCGGATAACACAGTCGAGGGACGCCTAACTCAGTTAAAGGCGCGAATTGGGATTCAAGTCCTTGCCGGTCAAAATGCGGCAGTAAAGCGCGAGTGCGAGGAAGCGCGTGTTTTACTCGAAGCCCAACTGGCCCAACGGCGGTCAGAATACAGCACTTCGTTCTCGGAGTTAGCCTGGATTTACGTTTGCCTCGGGCGTAACGATGATGCGCTTCGCTTCGCACGAGAAGCTGCAGAGTCGATGCCAATTGAAAAAGATGCGGTTCTCGGCGCGAGTTTTCTTGTCGGACTAGCGCAAATCGAGGCTCACATTGGCCAGCCTGAAGCGGCGGTAAAACTACTTCGCCAACTACTCACAATCCCTGCCGGAGAATTCACTTCTGTTGCACGTCTAAAGATCGACCCCGTCTGGGACCCAATCCGGAACGATCCAGGCTTTCAAAAGCTCCTTGCCGAACCCGAGCCAGAAACGATTTATAAGTAGCGACCTCGGATTGCGCGGCGCTCTTAGAGACGCCGCTACAGTTGATTCAGCTTTGCGAGAATTTCTGGGTCGCGGACGTCGGCCCATTCGCCTGTTAGCTCGAGCGCTTGCACTTTTTTGCCGGATTGTGCGAGAGCGCGAATGGCATCGGTTAGTTCGTACTCGCCGCGCGGCGATGGCTTCAACCGTGCGATGAATTCGAAAATGCTCGGCCGAAACGCGTAGAGACCCGCGTTATACCACGGGCTTGTCGGTTCGCCTGGCCTTGGTTTTTCGCGAAGATCGACAAGCTCCATTTGCTCGTTCACAAAAACCGCGCCGCCTTTGCTGACGTCTTCGGCGCGCGTAACCGTGATGATCGCTTCACAATCATCAGGAAGGTCGACGATGCGTTTGTAATTTAGCGAACTGATCAAAATATCGCCATAGCTCAAAATGAATGGCGAATCGCCTACAAAACTGCGGGCAAGATTCACAACACGCCCCGTACCGTCCTGCACGGTTTGCGTGACATATTCGATGTCGACACCATGACGCTGACCATCACCGAAAAAATTCCGCACTGTTTCGGCATGATAACCAACAATAATTAGAACTCTGCGCACGCCCGCGTCGCGCAGCCCTTCTACGATATGCTGCAAAACCGGTTTGCCGCGCACTTCGATCATCGGTTTCGGAACGTCATTAGTCAGTTCGCGCATGCGGGTGCCGCGCCCGGCTGCTAGCACGACTGCTTTGTCGATCTTGGTTGTCATGTCGAACGAAGCCGAGCCATCTCCAGACATTTCTGAGTATGGTTAGCGCCGGAAAGCAGAACAGTAAGAGATTCCTGCACTTCGGTCGGAATGACATAAAATGTTCGCGGCAAGCTGCCGCGATCTACAGGCTGGCAGCCTTTGCTCCCCAGAGTCATAGATCACGATTCACTTTTCTTTTCCGTGATGATGAGCGCGGGCAGATTAGCTTGCTTGATCAGTTCGCTTACCTTCGGCACATCTTCAGCCTTCAGCTGCGCCCATTTCTTTAACTGCTCTTCCAACTGGCTGCTCAACATTTGAGAAACGTTGAGTTGTCCGTGTGTGGGCTCTGTGTCGCCATACTCGATTGTGTGGCTGAATGTTTCAAAGCGTTCGTTCAGCATATCGGGGAAGGCGAGGTTTGCTTCCGAGCCTTTCATGTTCACTTGGATGAGTTTCTCTTCGACCTCAGACATTTTGTGATCGAGATCGTCCGCTGCCTTGAGTGCCTGTTTTAGCTTCGGATCGTCTCCGAAACGTTTGTGCAAGGCCTGAATCTGCGACCTTAGATCGCGGATTTCGTTGACGGCCTGATGCAATCGCGACATGGAATCATTTACCTGCGTCGCCAGAGCAAATTGCTTTTGCACGGCGGCCTCTGCCCCCTTGTTTCTTGGATCAATCCGCAGATGCAGCGGCGCAGTCTCTGACTTGCCACCGACAGTCAGTTTCACTTGATAATCACCAGGCGGCGCAAGGGGTCCTCTTGGTCCGACGCCAGAGTAAAACGCATTGGGTATCTGTGTGGGATCATTGTAGCGCAAGTCCCACGCGAAGCGGTTCATCCCCGCGTTTGCCGGAATTGTTTTTGCTCGCTCGACCCGGTCTGGCCATTCAGGCGGTTGTTCGCTTTCTTTTTTCTCTTTACTGGAAAGATGCCTGACGACTTTGCCCGAAGCATCCAGAATATCGAGGGAGACTTCGTCTTTCGGCGCGGTCTTGAAATAGTAATTGATAATCGCGCCTGGCGGCGGGTTATCGCCGACCGGCTGGCGCTTATCGAACTCCTCCGGATAATGCAAACGCACTGCGGTTTGCGGTTGATAAAGAATCACTTCGGCCTGGGGAGATGGCGCGCCAAGCTGCCGCAGCGGTGTAATATCGTCGAGTACCCAGAACGAGCGCCCGTGAGTTGCCACGACAAGATCGTCATCCTTTACAACGAGATCGTGAATCGGTGACACGGGCAGGTTCAACTGGAGCGGCTGCCAATGCGCGCCGTCGTCAAACGAAACGAAAACTCCGAGCTCGGTGCCCGCGTAGAGCAATCCGCGTTTCCTGGGATCTTCGCGCACCGCATGGACGTACGCGCCGTCGGGAATACCAGTCACAATAGCGCTCCAGTTTTTTCCCAGGTCGGTCGTTTTGAAAATGTATGGCTTGAAGTCGTCGAGTCTGTGCCGATCTACCGCGACATA
Organism: uncultured Verrucomicrobiae bacterium; assembly: GCA_963840135.1. Lineage (GTDB taxonomy): Bacteria > Verrucomicrobiota > Verrucomicrobiia > Chthoniobacterales > UBA10450 > Udaeobacter. The sequence continues at coordinate 96,740 of CAWIXX010000016.1, forward strand.
GGCAGTATTGGCGTCGTGAGGAGACGGATCGATGAGGCTCACCGTGCTCCACTCGGGCATTTTCGGCGTGACCTTCGACCAATGTTCCCCATCGTCGGTTGTGACATGGACAAGTCCATCATCTGTGCCGACCCAGAGCGTTCCTTTTTTTACCGGCGACTCTGCGAGAGCAAACACAGTGTCGTAATATTCAACTGAGGTAATGTCGTTAGTTAGCGGGCCACCACTTGGCTGTTGTTTGGATTTATCGTTGCGAGTCAGATCACCGCTAATCTGCGTCCAGCTGTGTCCGTGATTGGTCGATTTGAAAACGCATTCCGCGCCAGTGTACAGAACATCAGGATTATGCGGAGAAAGGGTGAGCGGCGTTACCCACTGAAAACGATGAGCAACATCGGCGGCACCGTGACCGGAATTGTCCAGAGGCAAGACGCTCACGTCCTGCGTTTCTTCCTTGGTCTTATCGTAACGATCGATGGAGTTTTCGTAATTTGAATAAATGATGTGCCAGTCGCGGGGATCGGCCAGAACAAAACCACACTCACCGCTCCCGACTGTGAACCAATCTGCGGGCCCGATTGCGCCCCAATCTGTCCGGCTTGCAATGCCAACGCTCGTATTGTCCTGTTGGGCGCCATAGATGTGATATGGAAAAGCGTTGTCCACGGAAACGTGGTAAAACTGCGCAGTCGGCTGGTTGTTTTGGGTCGTCCACGTTTTTCCGCCGTCGATTGAGATACTCGCGCCTCCGTCGTTGGCGTTCGCGATCCGATTAGGATTTTGCGGATCGATCCAGAACCCGTGGTGATCGCCGTGACGTGCTGGCAATAAGTTGAAAGTTTTGCCGCCATCAACCGAACGAAATAGCCCAGTGTTTAAAAGATAAACTGTGTCAGCGGACTTCGGGTCAGCATAGACTTTGCTGAAATACCAGGCGCGCTGGCGAAATCGGCCATCATCATTTACACGGGTCCAATGTTGCCCGGCATCATCGGAACGGTAAAGGCCGCCTTCCTTGGCCTCGATGATCGCATAAACGCGATTGGAATCGGCACCGGAAACCGCGATACCGATCTTTCCGAGGATTCCTTCGGGCAGGCCGTTGCCCTCGAGACGTTTCCAAGTCACGCCATTATCTTCAGATCGATAGAGCCCACTCCCTGGACCGCCGCTTGAGAAAGAACCACGGCTGCCGTCGAGCCTGCCACAGCGAAGCAAAAACAATGTTCGGATTGTGCGGATCGAAAACGACATCGATCCCACCGGTGTTTTCGTCTTTAGACAAAACTTTAGTCCAGGTCTTCCCGCCGTCGGCGGTCCGAAATATTCCGCGCTCTGTGTTTGGGCCAAATGCATGGCCCAGCGCTGCCACCAGGACGACATTTTCATTTCTTGGATCGACAATCACCGCACCGATTTGGCGGCTGTCTTTTAACCCAACATTTTCCCATGTCTTGCCGCCATCGATGGATTTGAAAACTCCGCTGCCATAGGTGGTATTGCCGCGGATGGCCGCTTCGCCTGTGCCTGCATAGATCACATTGTGATCCGATGGCGCGACAGCGATAGCTCCGATTGACGAAATAGGTTGTTTGTCGAAGAGGGGAGTCCAGTTCGCCCCGCCATCAATGGTTTTCCAAACTCCACCCGCGACCGCGCCAAAATAAAAAGTATCTGGCTCGCCCGGTACGCCTTCAATTGTCAAGGCGCGCCCACCGCGGAACGGTCCAATCTGTCGCCACTGCATTCCTTTGAACAATTTTTCATCAATGGCTCCAGCCGGAACGGGAGTAGGGGAGGCAGCTGATCGAAGAGAAGGTGAGAAGAGGAATACGGAGATGCCGAAAACGAATTGAACCAGCCAAAGAGAACGGCTACCAGGCATAATCATCCGCCTAAGGTGAAAAGCCTGCGACTTCGTTCAACTGGAATCGCACCCGCGAACGCAGCGAAACTGCTACGCCAACTTTTTGTAAAGCTCTGCGGGATCTCTGTTAAGCGTTGATCGCAGCCATTCTGGCAGCGGGAGTCGTCTCCAACGCTGTTCCACCCGGTTCGCCGCCGCCAAAGCGCCGCGCTGCGAAATATGAGCCAATTACCAAAACGGCCGCAATCAACTGAGCCACGAGCGTTTCAACTGTAGGGAATACTGCAAACCAGAGTCCCATCCAGGGCGGCATATAGTTTTTAAGCGAAGTAATTTCAGTTGTGGAAATCCAATGTGCCAGCTGCATTTCCTGCGCTTGCTCGCCGACCATCACCAGCAACACGACTCCGAGGAGAATGCCGGTAGTGATGAGCATTTTCCGATAGGGCAGACGCTGCTGAAGAACAAAGGTCAATACTGCTACCATCGCGGTCAGGACAAGTCCCAGCAGCGCGCCTTTCAACACCACGGCGCCGCCCAGTCGCAGATGATAGCTTTGCAAAAAAAGGACGACTTCAAATCCTTCGCGATAAAGGGACGTGAATCCGAGCAGGACCAATCCGAGCCACAGGCGCCGCTGGGAGATCTCAGCCGTGCGTGCATTGTCGAGTAGCGACTTGCGGCGGCGATTGTGGGCGCGAATCCAGCCTCCCCAATAGATTTTGTGAAAGAACCAGTTCATGATGACGAGCAGTACGAGGACTGCGAGCAACCCAGTGGCGGCTTGTAAATCGAGTGCTGACATGTTGTCGCTGAGTGAGCCAACAATACGGACTGCGATCAACCACGTGATTAAGGTGGCGACAAATGCCAGGCCCGCGCCGAACGCAACGGGACGGCGATGGCTGCGCTTAGCGCCTGTCATGCTCGCAGTGATCGCTGCCAGGACCAGGATACATTCCAAGCCCTCGCGAAAGACCAGGATCCCAATGTCCAGAAATGCCACGGTAGGGCTGGTGTTGGGGCGCGTCGGATCGGGCGCGCCGTGTGCGGTAATTCCCTGCCACACAAGCATCGCCGCCACGCAAAGTGCAGCTACAACGATGCCGATGCGCAAAGCAGGCTTCATTTCCGCTCAAAGTTTATCACAAGGCGGCGTCGCTGCTGTCGTTTGATTGCTTTTTTTTAGCGGCTGATTGCGGCGCGTAATCGGTTTTGGCCAATCATTTGCCGTTAATATCTTGGCGACTTACGGTGACCCCCCGTGCCGGAATATGTTTTGGGTCACCATCTTAAGGGCGAAGGGCAGCGACTCGCGTTGATGTCGGAATTACTCGATCCCATGCATCGTCGATATCTTCAATCGCTCGGCGTCGTTAAATCAGGCGCGAGAACACTGGAAGCTGGCTGCGGCAACGGCTCGATTTCGGCGTGGCTGGCACGGCAGGTCGCTCCAGATGGACGAGCCATAGCAGTCGACCTCGATCTTTCGCTCGTCGATGTGCATTTGCCGAATTTGGAGTTTCACAAGGCTGATATCATGGCCGGGCCAGTGGAGCCTTGCAGCTTCGATCTCGTAACGGCTCGTGCAGTGCTTCACCATGTTGCCGACCCCGAAAAGGCGATCGCGAATCTCGTTGCAAGCTTGCGACCTGGAGGCGCCATCCTATTGATCGAACCGGATTTCCTTCCGGTCACGATCGCCGAGCCGCCGGAGGTGCGTGCGTTCTGGAGTGGTTGGCTTGCATGGTCACGTGAGCAAGGAATTGATTATCAAATCGGTCGGACTCTGGCGTCGAGATTGGCAGCCTTAGGACTCGAGCGAATCGATGGCACTGCAGAAACCGCGATCTACAACGGGACCAGTTTGTGGGCAGATTATTGGACACTCACAGTCAAAGAACTTCGCGAGGACTTGATGAGCTCTGGCAAACTAGGCAACGCATCGGTTGACACTTTTCTGGGCTATTGCGCCGATCCCGCTTGGTGGACGCAAACGATCGCCTTTACCGCAGTTCACGGTTACGCCCCTGGTCGGTATTGATCTCCTCCGCCTGCCGCGTCGCCGACGTATGAGGAGCAAAAAGACCGAAATGCCCAGCGGGCACTGTTGTGATTTGCGGTGAAACGAGTAATTTCCGGCGGTGCAACGAGCCCGGGGTTTTACTTTAATCGAGATTGCTCTCGCCATCTTCATACTGTTGTTAATACTGGTATTGGCAGTGCCTAGCTTTAGCGGCGTGATAGCAAACAGGCGGCTGAAGCAATCGCTGGATGAGTTCAACAATCTTGTGCGTCAGGCGCAGTTGCTAAGCGTCACCGAGCGTCGTCCTTACTTGATCGTTTGGGGTAAGAACAATGTCATGGTGCGACCGGAAGCTTTTGCAGAAGATGAGGAAGCTAAAGCAAAGGCTGAGTTTCGTCTCAGCAGGGGAGGCACGCTAAAACTCTCGCTTCCGGTGGCGTTGGCGCAAAAATATCCGGCTGAATGGATTTTCTGGCCATCGGGTACCTGCGAACCGGCAATCGTCCGCTTTCAAGGTCCCGCTGGTTCATGGACGGCGAATTACTCGCCGCTAACGGGACGGCCGGAGATTACAAGTTATGCGGTCCGATGATGTTTCGTTAAAGCGTTTAAGCGTTACACCGTTAAAGCGGGCGAAGCCTAACCGCTTCACCGCTTCAACACTTCAACGCCTCAACGGCTTTGCCCTGTACGAGGTTCTTCTTGGCATCACGATTTTCGCGCTCGGTGTCATCGCACTTGGACACGCGGTCGAGAATTGCCTCAATGCGAGCACAATCAACGCCGAAGAAGGCGTGGTGCGACAGATTTTGTCGAATCGCATGGCAGAAATTCAGGCCACAAAAGGTGTTCCTGATGATTCCAAGGAATTCAAGGTCGACACCAATTACGGAGGCATAAAGGTTGTCCAAAAAGCCACGGCAGCGGAACTGACAGAACCGGATAATACGCTTCTCGACGGAATCTACCTTGTCACATTGACGGCTCAGTGGCAGCAGGGCGGTGTTCCCCAGTCAAAACAGGTTCAGTTTTATGTTTACCGTCCAGGGTAGAGAACGGAATCGGCGAATCGGGGAATGGGCGAATCGGCGCGGTCGCGGTTTCACGTTGCTCGAAATCATGCTCGCGGTGGGAATCCTCGGGCTAATGTCGCTGGCGATTTTTCGTTTTGTGCAAGCGAACATGACGGCGCTGCGCCTCTCATCGGATATTGCCGCCAGAGATTCGCAGTACGACGGACTGCGCGATCTTCTTACGACGGAATGGCAAAGCGTCGGTCCCGTTAGATCGAAAATGTATGGTGAACCGCTTAAGGTTAATGATCGCGAGCGTGATTGGGTACGGTGGAGTTGCAGCGCCGGCCCGGGGCTTCTGACTCGCTACGCGCCGGGCGACTTCACAGTGACGCTCGGGCTAAAACCGGAAAGCGAAAAGAGCGACCGGCTCGACCTCGGTTTTTTGCGAAAACCCAAGGATGATTCTGGCGTGGGAGAAGGACACGAGACTTGGGTGCCATTGATTAAGAATGTGAGCAGTCTCCAGATCAGTTACTTCAATCCAAACTTGAACACCTGGATCGATCGATGGTCAGACACGTCCCACATGCCATGGCTGGTGAAGGTGACCGTGGGGCGCAGTGATTCACCAGTGCCTTGGGAAGCGATTATTCCGTTGAAGCGGACGCCGTATTGAGAATGAAGGCTCCAAACTCGAAATTGCGCGGTGGCGCGGCGATAATGCTTGCGCTTTGGGCTTTGTTCTTACTCAGCGCAATGGTCATTTCGTGGGCGCTGGATATTAATTCGCGTCTTGCGGTTTCGGGCAACGCAAGCCGCGTTTTGGACGCCGAAGCCATGGCGTCGTCCGGCGCTGACGTGGCGTTGCATCCGCTGATCAAGCCTGATTCTGCGAACTTACACGGACAAATGGGCAAGCATGAAGGTTACGACGTCAAGATGATTGGCGAGTGCGGTCGATTGAATTTAAACTTGCTCGCGCCAGGAGGAGTCGATAACACGACAGCTTAAGGAAATTTTGCGCCACTATCTCAGCCTTAAAGGGGTAGAGCTGAATAATGCTGACACGATGGTAGACTCTTTGCTCGACTGGATGTCGCCGCCAGGTACTTCACCACCTAAACGCGTGTCCAGAGACCGATGATTATCGACCGCCGCATGCGCACTGACTTCAGTGGAGGATCTCAAAGAAGGTCTGTGGATGGGCTGAATTCACTTCCAAGCCGGGTTGGGACGAAGATTTTACTCGTCAGTAACTGTGGACGGGTACTCGATCTTGGGTGGGCGTCGCGGGATATGTTGCGTGCTTTATGAGTCTTTAGGGTAGGGGGACGATGACAGGGTTGATCAGTTTCTACAACTGCGGCAAGGTCCGGATGGAATCGACGGAACTGCTGATGATTTACAACTCAGCGCAGCGGCCGCGGGGGCCTGAGGCTAAGTGGAGCGGCATGCGGCCAGTTACCGCTAGAGATCCAGGCAGCACTTGGTCTCAACCTGCAGCCACAAATCCAGCCGCCAGATGCATAGCTTAAGACCTGCTTGGATTTAATTTACCGGTTTTCGCGTTACGAGCGTAGGAAAGTCAGGCGACGTTAGCGTACTGTTCAGATGATAGTATCAAAGGAGGCGTCACCGCAGGCGGTCGTCCTTAGTCGATCAGTTGGAAGGAGCTTTGATATCGAGACAGGGATGCCATCCATTTTCATAATTCCCACCGCCCATGGATGGAATTTTCTGCGTTCATCCACGGCCGCATCGCCGCGCGAGGCGGCTGCAGGCAGTGCTGGCCAGAACGGCTCGTGGAACGTGCGCAAGTTACAGACGCTGGGCGAAGCTGTGCCATTGCTTTCAGCGACCGATGATTTTGTCCTCGGTCTGCCTGTTTCTGCCGTGCTCGCCCAACGATTTCGCCTGCCGAGCGTCGATCCGGCGGAGTTTGCGGAAATGATTCGGATCCAAATCGAGAAGGTGTTGCCGTTCTCGGCCGAGGAGGTGACCACTGACTTCGAAGTGATCGAGCAAGACGAAAACGAAAGTGTGGTCTCGGCTGTGGCGATCAGAAATGAACACCTTGCCGAGATTGCCGCTCCATTACTCGACCGCGGTTTTATTCCGCGGCAGGTCACCGTTTATGCAGCGCAGCGCGCCAGCACATACGCTCCAAAAGGAAATGCTGTCCTTATTTATCCTGAAGGCGAGGCGCTGGTTTACGCCATGACAGAAAACGGCAAACTGAGCCTTGCGCGCGTGCTTGAAAATGGCAATGGGGACCAGCTGCAACTTGAATTGCCACAGTTGCGAATGAGTGCCGAGCTGCAAGGCATTAATGCATCCTTTCCAAATGTCTTGTTGGACGAAAGCTGCTATCAGATGCGGGACTGTGTGGAGGGAATCCTCGCCGGCCCCACTGAGATAGTTGGGGTCGAGCTGCCACCCGCCTCAGTTAAATTGAATCTGCTGCCAGAAAGCTGGCGCCGCCGTCGCTCACAATTGATCAGGCGGGCAGGATGGCGAAAGCGGCTGGTGTGGATCGGTGGCGCTTACCTTGCGCTTCTGTTTCTCTTGTTTGCGTACCTGGGCTTACTCCGATTTCAAATAGGGCGGTTTGACGCGCGCGTTGCACACGACGCTCCCGAGACGCAGTTCGTCCGCGCGACGGAAGCGAACTGGAAGGCACTGTCTCCAGCGATCGATGCGCGTTTTTACCCGGTCGAAATTCTGCTGCACCTTTTCGAAAGTCTGCCATCTCCCGAGGTGCGAATTACGACGTACAACCAGTCGGCGCGTCAGATTGCCGTCGATGGCGAGGCGAACACAACTGCTCTGGCTTATCAGTTCATCGAAAAGATAAAGAAGAATCCGGATTTGCGAGTCTTTCAATTTGACATGGCTGCACCTCGCATTCTGCCGAATGACCATGCGCAGTTCCGATTGGAGGGGAAGCCACGATGATGCCGGCATGGTATCAGCGGATGAATCCGCGCGAGCGTGTGCTCGCATGGGTAGCTGCCGGCACGGTCTTTGCGTTACTCAATTTTTTCATTTTGGACTGGGTTTTCGGCGCGCTAGCGAGCGCACAAAAGCAGATATCGGCGCGCAGGGCAACGTTGGCCGAACAAGCTCTTTACGTGAAAGAACGAGACCTTTGGACAAAACGCGACGAATGGATTCGCCAACATCAACCACCTCTCAAGGATCCCGCAGAAGCCTCCGCACTGCTCGATCAGTTAAAGGAAATAGCCGGCAAATATAATGTTTTGATCGAGAATCCCGCGATCGGTTCCGGGGAAACAACGCCATATCATCAGACGGCTTTTGCTTCCATTGAAACAAAGAGTCCGTGGGCGCCGCTCATTCATTTCCTTTATGATGTGCAGCGACCGGATTCTTTCATCGTGTTTGAAAATGTTAGTCTGGCGATTGATGGCAGCGATCCCACGATGATGCGCGGCAAATTTAAAATCGCCCGCTGGTTTGCTCCAGCACAACGAACGAAGTAATAATACCCCAATCCATCTATGAAATATTCACTTACGCTGATGTTCGCCGCCGCTCTGCTTGGAGTGATTTGTGCTCAAGCGGAGGATGCCCTTCCGCCGCGATTCACTTACGATCGTTACTCGAAGATGGTGGACAATTCGCCGTTTGCGATCGCAACGGCAGTGGCAGCGCCCGCGGCCACGCCCGATTTTGCAAAAGATCTTTATGTGGCCAACGCTGCCCGTTCACCCGATGGCGATTTGGTAACGATCGCTTCGACTTCCGATCACAATTTCAAGAAATACCTTACCACCAAAGGATCTATGGACGGCTATAGTATCGCCAATATTGAGTGGTCGGAGCGCGTCGGTGCGACGAAGGTGACAATTAGCAAGGACGGAAATTTTGCGACAATCACATTTAACCAGGCGCTGCTGCAGCAGTCCGCGCCAAACACTGCCCTAGCCGCAAGAACGCTCGCGCCACCCATGCCTAATCTCCCTAGTCCACCCTCGCCAAGATTACCCGCTAACGTGCCTCCCGAGATGCAAAAGTTGGTTCCACCTACGCGAGAGCTTCGAAACCCCCATTCGCGAGGTCTAATTCAACGAAGCCCAAGAGGCGCCTCGAAGTCGGCTGGCACGGCACCCGGCGCCAAGAATTAGGATTGAAACTTCGGGCCGGTTAATTGCCGCCCCAATCGTCGTCTGCAGTGTCAGCCTGCCGATCCGGCCCGGCAGAGTACAGGTCATAGCCGCCTGGGTTTTTGAGACCAGGGCAGCGATAAATGTAACCGTTTCCCCACGGATCTTGTGGCACCTCTTTGAATAACTGATACCATCGAGCAGGTCTCGGATCCTTGTCCGGCTGGGTCACCATCGCCTGCAGGCCTTGCTCAGTCGTTGGATAAAAGCCGTTCATGCTCTCATACAGCTGCAGTTGTGTTTTGATTGCCTGGACGTCCGCTTGAACGCGCATGGTTTTTGCGATGGCAGTCGTGTTACCCAGTTTTGAAATCGCCACTCCCAATATGATCACAATAATGCTCACTACGAGCATGATCTCGAGCAGCGTGAAGCCCCGTTGTTTTCTTTTGATTCTCATTTAGATAAAAGGAGTTACCCCTCCCCCTTCCGTGCGCGGATACACTACCCTGCTCTTCAAGAATTTCTAGTGCCCGGTGCGCAAGAGATAATCCGCCTTGTCCCAGATATATTTTAACTGAATCTGCGTGGCGCGAATTGCCGCAGCTCCGGCGCCAGCGCCATTGACAATCACCAAATCGTTCGCGCCTACTTTTAAGCTCGCGGACGGGACAACTTTCTGGGCGCGCAGCCACCCGGTGTAGTTGAAATGCATCTGCGTGGAGAGCGGTTCTACTTCGCCCCTGTACGCCGGATCAGCAAGATCGGGCAGCGTCAGGGAAGCAGGCCCAATGTTCTGGCCATTGAGATAGACTTCCGGTGGAGCCTCAACGCGCGGATTGGCGATTTCGAAGGTCAACAAAGCTGTCAGCGGTTGTGCTTCGATCGGAAATTGAAATGCGGCGCTCTCTTGAGTTTGTCCGTTAATACGGAGTGTCTCTGACGACAGGGTTGCCGTAACGGTCCCAAAATTCTCCACGTCGTCAGGCGGCGCGTGCAGTGTCGGCACCGATGAGAAGGGTTCTGGAATCATATCGCGATGTTCCGCGTTCACAGGATGCACGACTTCACTGCTGGTCATCCAATCCAGATAGGCTGCTCGCACCGTCTTGCCGTCTCCGGGCACTTCAATATCGATGGAAGACGCGCCTGTCATCGGAATAAGGACCGAATCCGAGCTCGGCAGATTCATTCCCGCCCCAAGCGTGCCAGAGCGCAAAACGTGTGTGCCAGACTCGTCCCAGGCGATTACCTCGGGCTGCTGATCTGCCTTGTCATCGAAAAACAGGCGGAAAAAAAGAACCTGATAGTCGGGGCTCGGTTGCGTGACGCGAATGCGAAAGACGCTTTTAGACATGGGCGCGCCTTCTGTCGTCTCAGCTGGCAGAAGGGTCATTGCTTCAACCCAGGCAGGAGCGTTCTGTGCTTTTGAATTTTGAGACGCGCTTTGGCGCAGATCCAGCCACGCGCTCTCCGGGACTGGCTGATCTGCCGTTATCGCGTCCGCCGCGGGCGGGAGAGCATCGGTGAACGCTTCCTGTGCGCCGACGCGGCAAATCGTGGCGAACAATATCGCAAAGACAGCGCGAACTAACATTAGGCGGGCGAGATTATTCGAGCACAGACTCGATTGCAAGCTTTGAGTTTCAATGCGGCCTGATTTGCAAGCTGTGTGTCATCTCGAATACGGCCGACAGAATGCTGAAAACAACCAGACCAACCAGAACGGCGATCACGACGATGATAACCGGCGGAATCAGTTGCGAGATCAAGCCAACGGTCTTGTCCAACTCGCGCTCGTAAACGTCGGCGATAGCCTGCATGGTTTCAGCGAAATGTCCTGTTTGTTCTCCAACTGACATCATGTCCGTGAACAAATCAGGGAACAGTTTTTGCGATTGCAGAGCGGCGGAGAGCGTCGCGCCATCGATGACCGCCTTGCGCACGTCGCCCAGTTTTTGTTCCAGGAATCGGTTCCCTGCAATTTCAGTTACCAGATCGAGCGCGCGGAGCAGAGGTATCCCATTTTCGATCAATGTTCCCAGCGTACGCGAAAATTGCGCGTAGTAACGATGTCGAATGACCCTCCCGTATCCGGGAATCATCAGCTGGAAACGATCCCAACCGATGCGTCCTTCATCGCTGCGAACAAGCGCGCGGAAACCGACGACTGCGCTAATCCCCGCCAGCACGCCAACCCACCAGTACCCCGTAATCGCATGATGAATATGCATCAGAATCCGCGTCGGCAACGGAAGCGCCCCGCCAGTTTGTGCCATGAATCCGCTTAACTGTGGCACCATGAACGTGATAAAAATCGTAATAAGAACGGCGCCAGCCAGCGCGAGAAATGCCGGATAAATCAGTGCCGCCTGCACGCGGTCTCGCAGCTCCTTGGCTTGCATCAAACTCTTGACTACACGGAGCAGAATCTGGGGCAGAGCTCCGCTCGCCTCGCCGGCAGCCACCAAGTTCACATAGAGCGGCGGGAAAATCCGCGGCAGCCCACTTAATGCTTGTGAAAAACTGCGGCCATCGACCAGCGCCTGATGCAGCGTGTGCGTCATTAGCTGGACGCGTGGCTGCTTTAAACGTTTTGCCAATACTGATAGCCCCTCGTCGAGCGTCATTCCTGCTTGCAGTAAATGGGCGAGCTGCTCGGTGAAAACGAGTAACTGACCGTGCGGAATTTTTAGATTTTGCGTGGGAGCGGTGGGCGCAACGCCGTCTCGTTGCGCCGTTTTGGCCTCCGGTCCAACTAGCTCGATCCGGACCGGAATACATTTTTGCAATTCAATTTGTCGAATGGCGACTGCTCGATCCGGGCAATCGAGCACGCCCTCAACCAAACTTCCCTGTGCGTCACGGGCACGGTATGCAAACTGTGGCATCGGCGTGCAAAATTAGTCTGAAACCGGAGATCGCAAACTAGAATCTGGCTTCGCAAGGTTGAATTGTTAAAAAGTTACAAAGTTAGAAAGCTCTTTCGAAGGATGTCACGTTTTAGCGAATCATAAGTCGCATTATTTGTCCTTAATTACCGTGATCGCGAAAAAATTTTACTTGCCATGCTGCTTGATCTTGCTAAGAGCGGCGGACATGAAGTGTGCAGCAGTGTTCATCCTCGTCTCCATTGCGTTTGTATCGCAAACATTTGCGGTCTTGCGACCGCTCTTTCCGGCAAAACCGGCGCCGCCCTTCAGCGGCGAAGTGATTACCACTGGCGACGATTCGATTCGATATTCTGCGGGAGAATCTCCCACTACAGCGCCAAGGTAGGACCGCATCCAGTCGCGAGCAGCGGGCTTTGTAATTTGCGAGGACCGGAATGCGCACTTACAAAGTTGCGCTGCGACGATGAGAGCGCTATCCGAATGTCGCCTTTACGGAATCATTGATCTCGGTTACACCCCGCGACTGCGGGATTGCAGTCGTGTGGCTGAACAAATGGTGACCGGTGGCGTGGATCTCATTCAACTTCGCGGAAAAGAAAAATCGATCGACGAGCTGATCCAGCTCGCGTCTGAGATCCATGAAATCACTGTTCGATCGGGCACGCCACTGATTGTGAACGATCACGCCGAGATCGCGGCGCGAGTTCCCGTCGAAGGCGTGCACGTTGGCCAGGACGACGATTCAATTCTTGTTGCGCGCGAAAAAGCCGGAAGAGATTTGATCGTTGGTAAATCGACACACAGTCTGGCCCAGGCGCACAAAGCGTGGGGCGAGGGCGCTGATTACATCGGGTTTGGTCCAATCTTCGCCACGCCAACCAAACCGGATTACAAACCAATCGGATTAGGCAATATCAGGCGAGTTCATCTGGATGCGAGCATCCCAATCTTCTGCATAGGCGGAATCAACATCGACAATCTTCAGCAGGTGATCGATGCCGGGGCGAAGCGCGTTGTCATGGTTTCAGCCTTGCTCAAGGCGCACAGCATTGTTGATTACGCGCGCTGCGCCACCGATATGCTTGCCTAGCAAGATCACTAATTACTGACGACGGCTTTTAACCTTTATAACCCTTTTAACTATTTAACTCTGACCATGTCCGTTCTCGTTGTTGGCTCGATTGCAATTGACACAGTTAAGACCCCGGTAGAGGAACATTCCGATTTGTTAGGCGGATCGGCTTCCTACGCTGCGCTGGGCGCAAGTTTCTTTTCACCGGTTCGATTGGTCGGAATCGTAGGCAAGGATTTTCCGGAATCCGAATTTCAGTTTTGGAAATCGCGCAAGATCGACAGCGAAGGCGTGCAGCGTGCGAATGGAAAAACATTCCGCTGGTCCGGTCAATACTCGTGGGACCTGAATACGCGCGAGACACGCTCAATTGCACTGAATGTGTTCGAAGATTTCAAACCGGTGTTGCCGGAGTCGTATCGTGAAACCGATTTCGTTTTGCTCGCCAACATCGCGCCCTCGCTGCAAGCGCATGTGCTCGACCAGATGAAGCGGCCGCGTTTCGTTGTGGCCGATACGATGGATCTCTGGATCGAGACAGCACGGCCAGACCTCGATGCACTCCTTCGGCGCGTGAATCTCCTAATCTTAAACGACAGCGAAGCGCGCGAAATCACCAGGGAGACAAGTCTCATCAAGGCGGGGCGTAACATTCGAAAAATGGGTCCAGATTACGTCGCGATAAAAAAAGGCGAGCACGGCGCATTGCTTTTCGGTGAAGGCGACCAATTTTTCAACTGCGGCGCGTATCCGCTGGAAGACATTCATGATCCAACCGGGGCAGGGGACACATTTGCCGGCGGAATGGCGGGCTATCTCGCGGGCACCGTGAAAAAAGTGCACTTTAATGACTTACGGAAAGCGATGATTTACGGCAGCGTGCTGGCCAGTTTTTGCGTGGAAGCATTTAGTCTCGAGCGTCTGCGTACACTCTCGACGGAAGAAATCGCAAAGCGCTACGAGACCTTCAAGCTGATGAGCCAGTTCGAGGTGCCGGCGTGAGAACGAGTCCCGAACTGGAATACCGCACATTACTGCTTCGCACGTTGATCACTGCGGCCTTCTGCGTCGTTGGCGTGTTGATCTGTTACTTTTGGATTGATCGCCCGGTGGCGTTCTTTGTCTATCACCATCACATCAACACGATTCAGGTTTTTCGATGGCTCACGTATCCACCGCCAGAAGTGCAGAATTGGTCGGCTCTCGTTTTGACGATTTTAATGGTTCGGCGGGCGTGGGGATCATTTCTGCGCTGGCAGAAAACACTGTTTGTCGCGTGTCTCAGCCTGATTGTTGCCGATGATTTCCGCATCTCGTTAGGCGATGTTTTCGGTCGCTATTGGCCGGAAACTTGGACTCACGATAATCCATCCCTAATCGGCACCGGAACGTACGGTTTCCACCCATTTCAGCGTGGCGATGACATCGGCAGTTTTCCGTCCGGCCACGCTACAAGAATTCTGGCCTTTGCTACTGTTTGGCTAATCGCAATGCCCCGCAATCGAACTGTACGAGTCGTAGTCATTGTTTTCAGTGCTTCGATGCTCGTGAGTCTTGTGGCGATGAATTATCATTTCGTCAGCGACGTGATTGCCGGCGGTGTGTTGGGCGGAATCGTCGCGATGTACGCAGCTCACCTGGCGCGGTTCCCGACGCCCTAATTGAATTGTGATGTCGGATATGATTTCCGCTTGCAGGTTCGCGACTGGCCAATTTACCAAATTGCGCCACAAGATCGGACTCCTTGCCCTTGCGATTGTTTGCGTGGCGGGGGTCGATGCTGGCGCACGCGAGTCTAAAGATTGGATCGTCCTGGAGAATTGCAGGCTGATTTCAAATCCGGCGAATGATGGTGACAGTTTTCACGCCAGCTCAGGCGCGAGTGAATACATTTTTCGCCTGTACATGGTTGACGCGCCTGAAACAGACGAAATGAATCCGGCGCGTCTCGTTGAACAGGCAAAATACTTTGCGATCACTGTGCCCCAGGCCATCGAAGTGGGCCAGGCAGCCAAAGAGTTTACCCGCGCGAAATTGTCCGAGCCGTTTACGGTTTTTACGCGCATGTCGGATGCGATGGGTCACAGCAAGCTCGAGCGGTTTTACGCATTTGTGCAGACTAAAGATGGTGATCTTGGCGAGCAGTTGGTTCGCAACGGGCTTGCACGAAACTATGGCTTCAAAGCGGTGCCGCCGGGTCTGAGAAATTCGCGACTAGAAGTAGAAAAACTTCAACAATTCGAAGACGACGCAAAGCGGGAGAGAATTGGAGGCTGGGGCGTTAACGGCGAGCGATTAAATGTCCGCGCTCAAAAGCCGACGCCTTTTAGTGTTTTCGTAACCGAAAAGAACGCTCAACCCCGGACATTGCCTCTGGCGAATACGCCTTCCGCAACGCGTGCATTTCGCCATTCGGTAACCAATGTGGGTCCGGTCGAGGCCAAGAAGTCGCATGCGAAAGAACAAATCGAGCTTGGCAGGATCGACATCAACGCCGCGACGGAAAAGGAATTGAGAATGATTCCTGGCGTTGGGCCGGTTATGGCTTCGCGAATCATTGCCGCGCGACCGTTTCGCAGCGCCGACGACTTAAAGAAAGTAAATGGAATTGGCGACAAAAAATACTCCACGATCCGTCCGTATTTTCAGTAGGGCCGGCGGAAGACGATTGATCGTTTAATTTCGTCGCCCCTGCGATAGCGAGTTCACTACTCGCCTCGCGCAATTGCGCCAAACTCTGCTCCGCGGCGTCGCACCGACCATGCGTGCAGTCGACCAGGCGTACGAGGTGTCGTGCGGAAGCGTCACGAAAGTTTTACAAGAACGCCTTCAAATTGCCACACGCTTCAAGTTACTTCGGCGTTTTTCAGCAATCATCCAACAAACCAAGAACGCATAATATGAAAAACTTCGCTTCATTTCGGATCGTAACTTTGGCGCTCGTCGCGGGCTACATGCTCAAAACCACGAGTGCCGATGCCGATGTCACCTTTCTCGGGGTCGCTGCCGGCGATGCAACAACCAACGACGTGATCGTCTGGACCCGCGCCAAAGACGAAGCCAATCCGCAACCGACGGCAATCAACGTGCAAATCAGCCAGGACCCAACTTTCATTATGGGAGTTACTACATTACCGGCGGGGACTGCTGGTTCGCCGACTGATTACACCGTGAAGAGCAATGTCGGCGGCTTGGAGCCAGGAACCGTTTATTATTACCGGTTCCAAACCACCAGTGCCTCGGTCACAAGTAACGTCGGCAAGTTCAAGAGCGCTCCGAACCCGACAGCCAATGCTCTAGTCCATTTTGGGTTCAGCGGTGACTGCGATGGATTGATTCGTCCTTATGCCCTCGCAAGCCAGGTACCGGCAAAGAACTTGGATTTCTTCATGTTCGACGGAGACACGGAATATGAAACCTCCGCGAGCATCGGATCGCCAGCTGTCCATAGCACCGGGAACATTCCGGATCCCACGGTCACTGTTCCAACGGCGACTGAGCTGCAGTTGTTCGATGACTTCTCGCGCAAATATCGCGAGCAATTTGTGCCCGTGAACATCGCTGGTCAGAGCTGCCTGCAACCATTCTTCGCTGGTCAGGGCAATTACACTGCGTATGACAACCACGAACTCGGCAACAAACAATACATCAACGGCGGTGCTCCGGCAGGCGGAGGCGTCGGCAGCACCACTGGCAGCCCGCCCTTCGATTTTCCCACCGGTGCAGGCGTGGATGCACGCAACTCTGTCAATGATGTAACTCCCAATGATGGGAGCGTTCCCTTCCTGAACAAGAGCGGCGGCTTTCAAACTTTGCAGCAAGTTTTCGAGAACTACCAGCCAACGAAGGAGCGTGGCCTGATCAACGCGCCATTGGACCCACGCACGAATGGCACACGCCAACTTTATTTCGCTCAACAATGGGGCAGGAACGCAATCTTCATCAACACGGATTGTCGCTCCTATCGCGACATCCGGATGAAGACTGCCGCAAACGCCGATGAGACTGGCTCGCGCGCCGACAATCCCAACCGCACAATGCTGGGTGCCACGCAGCTTGCGTGGTTGGAACAAACGCTTTTAGACACGGAACACGCAGGTACAACTTGGAAATTCATCAACATTTCCGATCCAATCGACCAGATCGGGCCAATCGGCGGCAGCCTGACACTGGTCAATCCGCCGACGACTGCGGAATACGGCACTCTTGGCTCGATTAGCTCGATCGTCACCACCGGCTCAACGAACAACTCAAGGACGGTCACAGTCGCCAGCACGGTCGGCCTTGTTGCAGGTCAGGGTGTTTTCGGCACAGGCGTTCCCGCGAATACGACCATCAACGCGATCAACACCGACGGTACGACATGCTCGATCAATAACAACGCCACGATTGCCAGCGGCGCGACGCTCACATTAACGCCGGCTCCGAGCACCTACGCGCCTGTCAACAGTGATGGCGGAAAATCATGGATGGGCGGTTATCGCGCGGAGCGCAATGAGCTTTTGAAATTCATCGCTGATCATCGGGTCCACAACGTGGTTTTCCTCGCAACAGACGACCATCAGAATCGAATCAACGAATTGTTTTACTCGCCGACTGGTCAGACTGGTGTTCAAGCGAGCTACGTAAAGGTGCCATACTGCTTCGAAATCGTTTGCGGCCCCCTCGGCGCAACTGGCTCAGACCTTATTTCGAACCATAGCTTCGCCCTGGTAAAGAAACTCGCGGACAGCATTGCCAACGCTCAGATCGCCGAGAACCTCGAACCCATCGGCCTCGCAGGTTATCATGGATTGCAGAATGTCAGGCGCTCCGGCGATCCGCATGCAGACAGACTGCGCCAACCAGCTGACTTTTACAGCCCGGACACATTCAACTACAACGTGCTGGATGTAAGCGCCGATGGAAAAACTCTCACTGTCACAAGCTACGGCATCAATTCGACTGTGCAGAACGGGTTTGTGGAATACGATCCGGTCAACAATCCGGAGCGAGAATTGTTCAGCTTCCAGATCAAAAGGCATCCCTAACAGGTAACGTATCTGTCTGATTTGCGGGGATTGGTGAATGGACCTCGCCCAAAAATTTGGGGCGACGTTCGCAAGAGCAGGCTTTGGGGACAAGAATACGGCAAAAGATATGGCGCGCCCGAGAGGATTCGAACCACTAACCTTCTGATCCGTAGTCAGATGCTCTATCCAGTTGAGCTACGGGCGCCCGTGAAGAACAACTAATTTGCGGAGGAAGAGCACAGCGGTCAAATAGCGCAAGAAAACTGGAAAAATTTCCGACCGCTTGCAAGATCAGAAACGATCTGCTGACGCAGGGTTATGGAGTCGACCGCGCGAAATCGTCCAGCCTATGATCCACCCGCATGTGTCGCTATGCGAAGCATTGCGGGCAGGAATCGACCGAAGCGGAGTCCTCTGTCCGTGCAACACCAACAATCAAACCCACGTCTGTTCACTCGCGAAACAGCGCACCGGAGAATAATTATGAATAAGCAAAGCCCGAATCGTCTTGACCACGACCACACAATCACGCGCCGAAAATTTATCGGCACGACAGCCGCCACTAGCGCCAGCGCTGCTAGGCGGCGGACTGACCTCGCTTGTTTCGCGTCCGCCTTAGCCGCATGGCATGATTCGAGCTTTTCATTGAAACGAGCGATTCCCGAGCTCCAAGCTGCCATGGCTTCGGGCCAGGTGAGTAGCAAGGAGCTGGTGAAGGGTTATCTCAGACGTATCGCGTCGCTGAACCCTCTGCTTAATTCAGTCATCGAAACAAATCCCAATGCTGTATCCATCGCGCAACATCTCGACAATGAGCGCCGCAGGGGACAGGTTCGCGGTCCGCTCCACGGGATTCCCGTTTTGGTCAAGGACAACATTGCGACTGACGATAATATGGAGACGACGGCGGGGTCGCTTGCTCTGCTTCGTAGCCGATGTGCCGGCGGATGCGGTAATTATTCAACAGCTCCGTGAAGCTGGCGCAGTAATCCTTGGGAAAGCGAACCTGGGTGAATGGGCAAACTTCCGCGGTAACGACAACGTGTATCCTCTCGCGGTTGGCTGGAGCGCTCGGGGCGGAGGTACGAATAACGCGTATGACCTGAGCTATACATCGTGGGGATCAAGCGCTGGTTCGGCCAACGGTGCGGCCGCGAACTTGTGCTCGGTAGCGGTCGGCACTGAGACGGACGGATCAATCACTGGGCCATCCGCCGTTGAGAACGTGGTTGGCTTGAAACCAACTCTTGGACTCGTCTCGCAAGATGGGATCATTCCAATTGCCCATGAGCAGGACACAGCGGGCCCGATGGGACGCAGCGTTACTGACATTGCGATACTACTCGGCGCGTTGCAGTCGCCCTTTGGCGAAGTGATTGGGCATCAGCTGCCAAGCGATTACACACAGTTCCTACAGCGGGGCTCGCTCCAGGGTGCACGGATCGGACGCGATGTTCGCTTTTTCGATTACAGCTATTATGGCAGCGGGATCCCGGGCGACGAAGAGACGGTTGCGTTTGCGGAGAACGCGTTAGCTGTGATGGAAAGCCTGGGCGCCACTATTGTGGATACCGATACTGGTGACGTGTTCGCCTACACCGATGACGAGTTTACCGCGTTGCTGTATGAATTCAGGGCCCAAATTGCGGATTATCTCGCAACGCTCACGCATACAAACATGCGAACTCTGGCTGACCTGATTGCTTTCAACAATGCGCATTGCGAACAGGAATTGGTTTATTACGGTCAGGAGGTCTTCGAACAATCGGAACAGTTGCCCGGTTATCCCAACGATCCGAATTATATAGCGGCGCGAACACATGCTCGAAATACCGCGCGCTCGGGAATTGATGATGCGCTCGCTGCCGATAATCTCGATGCGATTGTTGCGCCACACCTGACGAACTCGACCGGCCCCGCGGTTGCGGGTTACCCGAACCTGTCGCTGCCCGTAGGCATTCGCGATAGCGGCAGGCCGGCGGGCATGCTTATCTACAGCACCTTTCTGCATGAACCGCAATTGATTGGTTTTGGTTACGATTTGGAGCAGGAATTGAACGTGCGGAGCCAGCCGCAATTCCTTGGCTCCGTGATTCCGATACCAAATGCGAACCTTTGCACCGGTCAGCCGAGGCAGCCCCAGGTGTTCACTGGTAGAGCGCATATTCAGCACGGCCGCATTTTCTAGGATTATCAGGCTTCATGCTTGAGCACGCGAGCAGAATGAGGATTCTGCTCGCGTGACGATTTTCCTGGGATGCGGCTTTGCCGCAAAATATCGCGAAGGCGGCGGAAATTTTTCCGTTCCTCTGCAATGGATGCTCGGTCTGCGGCGATTAAAGCTCGACGCTATCTGGCTGGAGTTGTTGCCGGCGACAGATGACCCGGAGGCCGATCAGGCCAGGATCGACAACTTCCAGCGGCAACTGCGTGCGCATGGATTGGCCGGCCGATATTGTTTGCTCTACCAGAGACCGCCAGCGAGCACGCATGAGCTCGACGCGATGCGTTGTATCGGAATGTCGAAACAAGCGCTGCTTGATCGACTCGCCGGCCCAAACACGCTGCTCAATCTCAGTTACTCGATTCACCCGCCATTTCTTTTGCAATTTGGTCGACGGATCTTTTGCGATCTGGATCCAAGCGAAATTTTTTATTGGATGACCAAAATGGAGCTGGGTCAGTCGTATCACGACGAATTTTGGACGATCGGCCTCAACGTAGAGGGAAGTGATTGCCAGTTGCCGAAATCATCTCTGAACTGGAAAACATTTTATCCGCTCGCTGACACGAAACTCCTGCAAAGCCAACCTCGCCCGAGGCTGTCTAAATTCACAACGATTGGGCAATGGTACTGGAGCGGTGCCGTAGAAGTGGCGGGAGAATTCCCCGACTTGTCCAAAAGAATCATGTTCGAACCTTATCTCGGTTTACCAGCACGCGTGCCAGAGGCGCAGTTCGAACTGGCGATGAATATCAGCCCGGACGATCCGGAGAGGGCGCGTTTGCAACAGCTTGGCTGGCGCGTTGTCGATCCTCACCGGGTTGCGCGCACGCCGAGTGCGTATCGTCGATACATGGCGAGCCGGCTTGGGGAATTTACGGCCATTAAGGGCGTTGATGTAGCCTGGCAAACCGGCTGGGTAAGCGATCGTGCTGCGGCGTTTCTTGCATTGGGCCGGCCGGTGATAACGGAAGATACGGGTGCAACAAGATATCTTCCAAATGAAAGCGGATTTCGATTCATCCGGAACATCGATGAAGCGGAAGGGGCAGTGAAAGAAGTGTTGCGTGATTGGCCGCGACTATCGAAACAGGCCCGAGCATGCGCTGTGGAAGTCTTCGATTCTGCAAAAAATCTCAGGAAGATTCTGGGTCTTTAAAGCAGAGAGAACAAAGGTGAGGGGTTGGATCCCGCAAATAACAGTTGCCTAAATAACCCTCACCCTTCCCCTGTCCCTTACAAAAATGGCGAGGCGACTATACTTGCGGAGCGACATTGCATCGCCTGAACATCGAATTGAATTGGGCGGCGATTTGCCCGCAAAAAATGCCGCTCGTTTTGGCGTTGCAAAACGATTTTCGGGTGTTACTCGTTGTCCCGTTATGGCAGACCTCATCAAACAAGGCGAGCTCAAGGAGCGAATGAAAAAGATCCCGGAATGGGAACTGGAGAAGAAGCACATCGAACGCACGTTTGAGTTCGATGATTTTGCTGATGCGATTGATTTCGTAAACGCAGTGGGCGAAGTGGCCGACGAAGAGGAACACCATCCGGACATCGATATTCGTTACAACAAAGTCCGTTTGGTTCTCTCGACCCACAGCAAAGGCGGATTGACCGAGCTTGATTTTGGTCTTGCCGAACGAATCGATACCTTGGCGGAGTAATGGCAGGGGCACCGTAGTCGCGGAGTCGCCGCCGCACGCAGACGCTACTCCCTTGGCAACCGCCCTTCGTCGGCATCGATAAATTGGAACGATGTCTGAATTTCCGATCTGTCAGTCATGCCTGCTTCTTTTTTGCGGCGCTTCAATATTTGGGAGATTTCGTCGTTCCATCCGCGCTTGCGCATGAACTCGTTCCAAACGTAAACGTCGGTTTCATCCGGCCTGCGCCCATTTTCCAAACACCATTGCAGGATTTCTTCGTCCCTTCCGCCGCGTTTCACACGCTCGACTAGTTGGTCGTAATTGATCCGGAGAAAGTTCGCACATTTTTCGTCGAATCCTTTTCCAAGGTTCGCGTGATAGTCCGGCGGTAATTCGCCTTTGGCGTGCAAGCGAATTTTGTCCAGCATCCGGCCGAAATAAAAAAGACCTCCTACTTTTTCAGAAGGACTGCGGAGGGCAACCGTTTCCATGAAAAAAATTTGGGCTTTTTCGGGCACGGTTCAAGGACAGGAAAATATTTAGCGATTTAGCGATTCAATGATTTAGTGATTCCAATTCGCTAAATCACTCACTCGTTAACTCGCTAAATTGCTTCAATGGACCGGATCGTTGGAATCGAAACAGAATACGGCTGCCTGCTGAGTGAAGAAGAGCCGCATGTTAATTCCGAGCTCTGGCCAGCGAAGGTAAAAAACCATCTTTTCCGAAACGCCGAGGCCGGCACGATCGATCTGCATTACCGCGACTACGAAGAACCACCGGGCAACGGAGGTTTTCTTCGCAACGGCGGGCGTCTGTATCTCGACATGGGACACATCGAGTACGCGTCGCCAGAATGTCTGCACCTGCACGATCTGGTGGCTTATGAATTGGCCGGAGACGACTTGTTGCAATCCTCATTGATTGCTCTAGGCGCGCAGGATCGGGTCTCGTTTATCAAAAACAATGTCGATCACCATACCGGCGCCACGTTTGGTTGTCATGAGAATTACCTGATGAAACGGGAGGCGCAATTCACGCCACCAATTCTTGGAACGCTGCTTACTTTTCTGGCGACCCGGCAAATCTTTACCGGTGCCGGCCGCGTCGGTCAGTCGAATCCGCTGGCGTTTGATTTCGAGCCGCCGCAACCGGCGACCCAGGTCAATTTCCAGCTTAGCCAGCGTGCCGATCATATCGTGAACGACATTTATCAGTGGGTGCAATTCAACCGCGCCATCATCAACGCGCGCGACGAGCCGCTGGCCGATTACCGAAAATACCGGCGGCTCCACTTGCTGATCGGCGACTCAAACATGAGCCCGTACGCCACGGCGCTAAAAATC
The DNA here is from genome assembly GCA_963840135.1 of uncultured Verrucomicrobiae bacterium. Taxonomy (GTDB): domain Bacteria; phylum Verrucomicrobiota; class Verrucomicrobiia; order Chthoniobacterales; family UBA10450; genus Udaeobacter. Next base: position 119,973 of record CAWIXX010000016.1, read on the forward strand.
GGGACAACGGCTTGCGTTTTGTCGTTGCTCGAGGACGGCCGTTTGCCGCGAAATCTGGTCCTGGCCGACGCCGTGCAGAGTACTCGCGACATATCCCGAGACCTGACTCAGCAATGGATTGTTCATCTCGAGAACGGCAAGACCATCGGTGCACTCGACGTGCAGTGGGAATTTCATCATCTGGCGCAAAAGTACCTGCGCAATAGCAGCGCAGAAACCAACTGGCTACTGGAAAACTGGGGATTTGTTCTCGAAGCAATTGCAAATAACCATCAAGCGCTGATCGGCGGGGTCGACTGGATCACGAAGAAATGGCTGCTGGAAGCATTCGTCGAGTCAGAAGGATTGCGTTGGGACGATCCGTGGTTACAAAGCGTCGACCTGGAATACCACAACATCGATCCGCTTCGCGGTTTGTTCTTTGCTGTCACGCCTGGTAAGCGAATTGCGGAGTGGAACAGCAATGTCCGGCGTTCCAGTGCGACGCATGTTCCGCCGGCAAATACACGTGCGTCAGGTCGCGCTCGAGCAGTGGCTTTTTTTCAGAATTGCAGTTCCCCCTATGTTATCAACTGGGATTCCATTGCCTGCGATAACCGCGATTTTCTCGTTATGAGTGACCCGTTCCAGACCTACAATGAGGAAGTGGAACGGTTCTTAGCCAAGCCGCGCACAGCCGAAATCGCTATAGATCCGCCTGGCAATTAAATAGACTCACTCGCGCGCTGGAAGTGCAATTCAGAGGGGGCATCGCAGAATCGCTCGCACGATTCTTTCAATTAAGCCGATGCAGCGCGGAAATACCGTAATTGTCCTGGAGATCTTGTGCTTCGGCGGCGACTTGTGCCGCGTCGAGCTCGATTTGTTTTGGGTCTTCTTCGGTTTCGACTTTAATGAACCCGTCGATTGGGTGTTTAACCGCTTCGGCCAGGTCGTCTAACGATTTGATCTCTTTGCCGTTCACTTTCGTTACGGTCAAATAGGCCAGCTCATCATATCCAATTGTGCTGTTAGCTGGAAGGACCTGGCTGAGAATGACAACGCGTCGATTTCTGTCAGGAAATAGCTCGGATTGGAAATGGTCGAGGTAAACTAAACGTTGCGGAGCTTCTCTTTGCCAGTTCGGACCCCATTCTTTGAGATATTGACGGGAAAGCTCCTGAAAAATCAGGCCACCGAGAACATAATATCGCGGCGGTTGATCGAGATTGTACGGCGGGCTGACGTAATCCTTCGTGTCCCGGTGTTCGAGTGTGACATTTAGCTGCATAGGCTTGCCGTTCCGCTCAACGCGAAAAGGAACAACATCGCCGGCGTACCCGTGCGCGGACAGCAAATTGGTGAACTCGATCTTGCCATAGAGGGGGTCCACGTAGTTTCCGTTTTGATCGATTTCATTGTTTGCGACTGCAGTCACCATGTCGCCGACCTGGAGTCCCGCTTTCATTGCTGGCGTACCAGCCTCCACGTTCGTCACATAGACTCCCCCGGCATTCTTGCCTTTTTCTCCGGCGAACTCACGCAGCGCGGGATCGCGGGTCGGAAAAAAGGAGAAGCCGGCGGAAGGAAAGCCGCGATAATTCTGGCTTTCAGCGTCCTTTAAAAAGTGTGTGATGACGGGCGCAGGAATTGCATCCAGTAGCTGGGAGCGCGAATCGTAGCGCAGGAGCAAGCCGGCAAGCTTGTTTTTCTTAACAAGCGGCACCGTGTAGCTGTTCTCGCGATATTGCATCGGGATGCTGATGCGGTATGTAAGAAATTCCCCAAGGTCGATCGGATAGGGCATCATTTGGACAGTTGTGACCAAGCCCTCCGTCGCTAGTAACGCGCCGGTCGGCTCCAATTGCCATGCAGCCAGCCGGTCGCCCACTGCCGTGTCCAGGGCGATTTCAAGCGGAGTGATTCCATCGAGAAACGATTTTTCCACTGGTTGGAGGAGCGCAAGATTGGCTTCGTAATCAATCACCTCGACAGTGGCCGCGGTTTTTTCGCCAGACTCGGCACGCTCGAGCTCGACGTAATTTTGGTTTGTAACGAGGTCCGCAGTCACAAGGACACGGCCCTTAGACAAAACTGCGCCAAGCGCGCGCTTTGAAAACGGCGCTTTCTTCTGCCACGGTCGGAAGTAATCGTAGGACTGTCCTGTCACGTTTACGCGGACGAGCGCCAGCTGTTTTTGCTTGTTCAGTGCGGAAGGTACGGCGGATTCTTTTTTACCCAGCGCCCCACTGACTGTGAAAAGGATTAGCCCAAAAGCGATAAGAGAATGCCTGGTCATCTTTAGATTTTGTTTCCCTGATCGGGTGCCTTTGACGCCGGTTGGTCCTCGAGATTTTGCTCTTTCAGTACGTTGTAGCGCGTCTTGATTCGTTCGCGTGCAGCTTCTATCTGACTTCGATTAAGGACTAGCGGAGGCCCGTCTCCAATCATTCGGATAATCAACTGCTCCGGCGATTCGGCGAGAGCGTTCGCCAATTCGTCAAGCGTCCGAATTTTTTTGCCATTTACTTCATCGACAATGCCGCCGCGGTACGGCGCGAGGTAGGTATTTATCGGATCTGGCAGGATGTTGGCCAGCACAATGACATCGGGGTGCTGAAGGTAAAGCTGGTCGAGAACGAAAAATTCGAAGAAATGGCGGACTCGCAGGTCGGCCGTCCGATACGCCTCCAGCATGTCCAAGTTTAACGGTTGAAAGAGCAGGCCGCCATAAAGGACGTAACGCGGTCGCACGTCGTAGCTGTGACCTTGGATCGAGTACGGCCACGGCTTATACAATTTGATTGTTACCGTCGTCGGCTGCTTGTTGCGCAAGATGTCGAGTTTGACCGAATCGCCCTTAAACTTTCGCTCGACGACTTCTTCAAACTGGGCGCGCTCACCTTCCAGTTCGACATTCGCGTCGCTGGCGATGGGATGACCATCGATCGCGAGCAGAACGTCACCCGGGTAAAGAATGCCGCCTGATGGTCCGGCCGCGACCACAGAGCTCACCAGGACGCCGCGATCGTCATCTTTTAATCCGAGAAATCTTCGTTGGGCTGGATTTTGTAATTTTGCGTAGGTGATTGCAAGGTCGGGATATTCGTCATAATGCCCGTTACTGATGTCCTGCAGAAACCGCTTTATCACCGGTGTGGGAATCATGTAAGCCACGCCTTGGGCCACATCACCGCTGTAACCTTGGAAAGCTACGCCGACGACTTTGCCGTCTTGCATTACCGGCCCGCCGCTGTTTCCCGGGTTGATCTGCGCGCTGATCTGGATCGCCAGATGCTGATCCACCGACGAGTGCGTGTAGAGTTGGAAATCAACCCGCGACACGATCCCGGTCGTGACCGACATCCGCTCGCCTCCAATTGGATAACCGTACGCCGAGACGGTCGATTCCAGTGCAGGAATCCCGCCAAGCTGCAATGACAGCATGTTTTTGAAAAAGTCGGGAGCCGACACGGTGATCAATGCAAGATCGCAATCATTCGCTATGAATTGTACTTTTGCAGGATACTTATTGGGATCGCCGTCACGCTCGACAGTGAGGTAACGGCTGTTGGCAACCACGTGCGCGTTTGTCATAATGCGATTGCCGCTTATAACGAAGCCGGCACCGACTCCGCGCTCGAGCGTCCCAGCGTTCCAAGGTGCTTTGTAATCCGGATCCAGCGAAGTTGCCGTAATCCTCACCAAACTCTTTTGAACGGGCCCGTTAGGCTTCGGTGGGGCCATCGGAACCGGGATTGGAATTGCCTCCTGTGCAGGCGGGCTCGATCTCCACGGATCCGGTCGCGGTGGGCCTTGTGGCTCCATCGGGGGACGTGCCGGTGTGCTTTCCTGCGCGCCCAAAACCGGCGCAAACAGTAAGGTGGCGTAAATTAAAGCAAGGAGACGCTTCATAGGCGGAAAGGCTGCAAACTTAAATAGCGTACTCGAAAATCAAGGTTCGGATTTGCATTAGCAAGTGGCCTTTTCGGACACAACAGACACGATACATGCTTTCTACGTTCAAATCTCTGATGGACGAAAAAGAGTTTACGCCACCTCTCAAATCCCCGCGCGGTCGAGAATGGATTTCAGCACCTCTTTCGCCTCGAACACTTCACGAGCCAGGGCGTAAGCGGCTCGGGAATGTTTCATGTAATCAGCGTTGACCCGCTTCACGGCGTCGACAATTTCACCGAGGGTTCGGAAGGATAAAAGGCCCACTTCGCCGCCGTAAAATTTCGTAAAGCCAGTTTCCTGAGTTATAACCGGTCGGCCTGCTGCCAGATAACAGACGCTCCTGTCGCTGAACCATCCGGTATTTAGGCGCACGTATTGGTCCTTGGCGACGGTGAACTCGCCCTTGGAGCGCTGGACGTAGTCTCGATAGAGCCAATAATCGACGCTCATTTGCAGCGGCGAAGTCAGCCGCCACGCGTTTAGCTCGAATCTTGCGCGAGTGGCGCCGTGCTCGATGTTGGTTGCCAATTCAAATGTCTCGCCCGCCCTTTTCGGCGCGGCAATGAACCGGAGAAATTCCCGCGATTTGCTCCAGAGATATTTTTTGCCACGCCACGTAATGTCTTTCAGCCCGCTGGTGGACCAATTGGCCACGGATGTAAACACGGGCCCGCCAGAAGGGGCACGTCTTGTTCGCCAGAGATCAGTCACCACAGGTTGCCGCGTCGGCAGCCATTTGAGTCCGTGAGTCGGGACAGGAAAGCTTTTGGTACCGATGTTTTCGCCAAAGGTGAAAAGGGCATGATGTCGTCCCAGATACTGAATTGTCGATTTCACGCCCTTATCGATCTTGATTTGCTCGACGCCGGGATCGCTCTCGATGTACAGAATGCGATCGGAGACGAGGAGATCGTCGTTGAATTCTTGTGCGCCGCAGATGTTCAGGATCGCGTCCGCTTCGCGATAAAGCTGCCGAATTCGTTTTAATCGCAGGCCAGCAGTGGGATTGCCCGGCAAGTAACGCGCGCAAAAGGCCCAGCGATTCCGGAATTCGAATTCTCGCGCCAACCCCTCCAGGAGGCGGCCTGTGTAATCAAATTCAGTAGTGACTTCAAATGTTTCCGGGTTGTAGGGAATTCGAGCTGAATCTTCGATGTAATAAACATCGTGACCGAGTCGTTGTAGTCCGACGATGTAATGGATGTGCTGCCAGATCACGCCCGCGATGGGCATTGACCCCATGAAGCCCATGACGACGATGCGCTTGCGTTTCATTGCAGCGATCAACGCGTTGAGGACAACGCGTTCCACCCTTGAGTTTCGAAGAGATGGAGCGGCTTCTCCGACGACGATGCTAAAATTCCCTTGCTACTCACTGCGTTGACAACTCTCTAACGACTACCGCTGGATTCCCTGCAACTACCGTATTCGGCTCCACGCTTTTCGTAACAACCGATCCGGCTGCCACGACGGAGTTTTCGCCGATGGTGACGCCTTTCAAAATCACTGCGTTCATACCAATCCAGACGTTGTTGGCGATTTTCACCGGAGCGGTCTTCAATTTGGGACGTGCGGGCCGATTTTTGAAGTAGGGTGCCAGGGCTTGCGCATCGATGAGACGCTGGGCCGGCTCCAGCGGATGAAAATCGGAATCCGCGATGCCGACGTTCCACGAAACCAGGCAATACGATCCGATCTCGATCTTCGCATCCGCCATAATTAACGCGCCGTTGAGCAGCGTGAAATCACCGATGGTGCACTCGCCGTGTTCGCCGACGGAAAACGAACAGCCCGCGTAACACGAAACATGCTTGCCGATAACGACCGCGCCTGATCTTTTGCTCCGAAGTTTACGGAAGATTTGCGCGCTCTCGCAATAGAATCCCTCGCCAAACTCGACGTTTGGCGGAATCGGATCCGGCCACCAGTCGCCTTCGACGTGTCGATCTTCTCTAACGTTGCTCAATGCGCTACCTCATGATGTGGGAATTTTCCCGATGCATACAGTTTGGCGTAAATCCCGCCGCGCGCGATCAGCTCCGGACCACGCCCTTTTTCGACCACGCGCCCGTGTTCGAGCACAATGATTTGATCGAGGCCATGGATCGTCGCCAGACGATGCGTCGCGATCAAAGTTGTCCGGCCGCGCATTAATTCCTGGATGGTTTCCATGATCGCAGCTTCGGTTGTGGGATCTAGCGCCGACGTGGGTTCGTCCAGCAGCAAGATCGGCGCGTTCTTTAAAAATGCGCGGGCAATACCGATGCGCTGACGCTGGCCAACGCTCAAGTGGCCGCCCCGTTCGCCTACAGCGCTGGAGTAGTCGTCCGGCATCTGTCGAATAAACTCGTCTGCCTGCGCCCGCCGCGCCGCTTCGATAATTTCTTCTTCTGTGGCATCGGACCGGCCGTAGGCGATGTTTTCTCGTACGGTTGTGGAAAAAAGCAGTGTGTCCTGTAAGACGATCGCGATCTGCGCTCGCAAACTTTTTTTTGTGATCTCCCGTACGTCACGGTCATCGAGCATCACGAAACCTGTGGAAGCATCGTAAAATCGCGGCACCAAACTCATCAATGTGCTCTTGCCTGCGCCGGTGCCGCCCACCAGCCCGACAATCTGATTTGGCTCGATGCGCAGATTGATGTCGCGCAAGACGTGCCGATCGCCTGCATACCCGAAATTCACGGATTGAAATGCGATCGCGCCTTGGGCGGACGAAATGGCAACGGCATTCGGTGAATCGCGCACATCATCCTCCCGGTCCAACACCTCGAAGCAGCGTTTCGCGCCGGCAGTGGCGCCTTCCATCGCCCAGGCGGTGTAGGTGAGAGACTCAAGCGGCTGATAAAGCATCAGCAAATAGGCGCTGAAAACGAGCAGCGATCCGAGGGTGAGCGTGCCGCGTAAAACGTGCAGCGAACCGATGTAATACATCGCAGCCGTGCCAATAACCATCAACGTGCTGATCACCAATGCGCTGTTAACGTTTGTTAAAGTCAGGCGCAGATTGGCTTGCAAACTTTGCCGCGCTTGCTGGTGGAACTGGAGGACTTCGAATTCCTCGCGACCAAATGCATGGACCATTCGAATCGAGCTGAGACCTTCCTGGGCTTGCGTAAGGACCGCGCTCTCCCGTTCCTGGATGGATGTCGATTCGCGACGGATTCGCTGGGCAAACAGATAAATCGTGCCAACGACTAACGGAACAATCGCAAGAGAAACCAGAGTGAGCTGCCAGTCTAGTCGCAGCATAATGAGGAAGGTTCCGATCAACGTAATTACCGATGCGAAGACGTTGGTGAACCCTTTGTTGTAAATCGTCTGGATTGATTGCGAGTCGTACGCGACGCGGAAACTGGAATCGCTCGATCGGCGCGCATCGTGGAATTTAAGCGAGAGCGATTGCAAATAGGAATAGAGATCGGTACGCAATTTGAGCAATGCCTGCAGACCGATCTTCACAAAAAGATAGTTCGTGATCCAATTCGTCATTCCCCAAAAAAGCTGGATCAGAATGAGAGCAAGACAGAGCAGTGGGATCCAGGTGCGCCAGTCGGTTTGCGCGGCCGGACCCGGACGAAGGAAATCGTCCACAATCAGCTTAAACGGCCATGGCTTCAGCAGATTCAGCCCAACCCCGAGCAGCGACAAAAACAATCCGAGGATCGTTTGCCTCAGAAACGGTTTGTAGTAACGAAGAACGCGCCGGTAGATCGACATCTCAATTTGGGATTGCGGATTTTCGTTTTTAGACTGAACTAGGGCGACCTTTATTGCCGCTCGACGTCGAGAGATTCCTCGACTTCGCTCGGAATGACAATATGCATCATCTTCTTGAAACTTGGTTCCATTGGGTGCTCACCGGCGGTTATGTCGGAATCATTGTGTTAATGGCGATGGAGAGTTCCATCTTTCCTGTTCCCAGCGAAATCGTCATTCCGCCCGCTGCATTCCTGGCAGCGCAGGGGAAACTCAGTTTCATAGGCGTGGTGCTCGCAGGCGTGCTCGGGTCATATCTCGGTTCGGCCATCACTTATTGGGTGTCGCGATTAATTGGACGTCCACTGATCGTAAAGTATGGCCGTTTTGTGCTGTTGACGCCGAAAAAACTGGAGCAAGCCGAGCAATGGCTGGCTCGCTACGAAGCAGGCGGGGTCTTTTTTGCACGGCTCCTCCCCGTGATTCGGCATTTGATTTCGATTCCGGCCGGCATTGTTCGGATGAACTTCGGACTTTTCAGTCTCGTAACGATTGCCGGATCGGCCCTGTGGTGTTGGATTCTGGCTTATCTTGGCGATAAAGCTTACCGCCTCGAGCCGGAGCTTTTAACCAATCCGGACGCGCTGGTTCGGTTCATCCATGGCCAATCCAAAGGTATCCTGCTGGTCATCGCCCTTTTTGCGGCTTTGTATATGTTGAGTCTGCGGCTGATGAAGCCCCGCTCCGGCGCATAAGCAGCCTGCAGAAAACTCGAAATTCGGGCTTCGAGTTTCGAATTTCCGCCGCTTGAGTCCCGTCAGTGCTGCACACTAAGCCGCTGGCAAGCGCTTGCGCGAACCTCGTTTGCAAAAGCCGAGCGGCGGATTTTGTGTTCTAAAATTGAACAAAAGTGTCGGCGAGCGGTCAGTCATAAAGTGCATAACAGATGAATAACTGCATAGGGCTTATGGATGAGATATTCACAAATGGAGATGGTATTGGAATTGCTTCCCGAAACGGCGGCAATCGTATGAAAAGAAATAGGCAAATTTTAAAGCCACGAAAATTCTCGGGCCTGTCACTGGGTGATCTCATCCTGGCAGTCAGCTCGTGCGCGAGTAGCAGCAGAGAGACGGTCGCAACCGTCGCAGACCTTTTCGCCAGCGGCCGGGTGCGTCTGCAAGATAACGGACGCTTCCTGCGCGCTCGCGTTTGTTAGCCGCGCGAATTCTGTAGCGGCCCGCCTCAGGCGGGTGTCGGCTGGTTTTGGCTTAGTCCCGACACATCAATCGGCGGTCTCGGAGACTGCGCCTGATTCAGAATTCAGAGGATGCGTGAAGTAAATGCCGTAGGTTGGCAGGCGAAGCGCCCGCCCTACGACTGTTGAGTTCCACTGTACGCTTGCCTTGCGATTTCACTTTGGAAATTATCGCTGAAACTTTATGTTTATACGGTGATCGATCGTTATTCCCGGCCAGAGATGAGCAAGGTCTGGTCGGACGAGCGCAAATTTCAGATTTGGCTGGATATCGAGGTTCTCGCCTGCGAGGCGATGGCGGAACTTGGCCAAATTCCGAAGGAGGACGCTGCCGAGATTCGGAAGCGTGCGCGCTTTTCGATCCCCGAGATCCTGGAGATCGAGAGGCGGACGAATCACGACGTGATTGCTTTTCTCGAAAACGTTGCCGAGTCGGTCGGGCCGGCGGCTCGATGGATTCACCAGGGACTTACGTCGTCAGACATTTTGGATACGACGCTGGCCGTGCAGCTAAATGAGTCGTGCGAGCTTCTCTTGGCCGATCTGAAATCTCTGCGAACGGCGATCGCGAACCAGGCGCGGAGGTTCAAAATGACCCCGATGATCGGGCGCAGCCACGGTGTGCATGCCGAGCCAATCACGTTCGGGCTGAAACTTGCGCTGATGTATGACGAATTCGGCCGCGGGGAAGAGCGTCTTACACAGACGCGTGAGCGGATTCGAGTCGGGAAGATAAGCGGCGCGGTCGGCACGCACGCGCATATCGATCCAAAAATCGAGCGAACGGTATGTGAGAAACTCGGATTAAAGCCGGCGACGCTTTCGACCCAGATCGTGCAGCGCGACCGGCACGCAGAATTTATGACCACACTCGCTGTTATCGCGTCGAGCATCGATCGCTGGGCAACTGAATTTCGTCATCTCCAGCGGACTGAAGTACTGGAAGTGGAAGAATTCTTTGGCGAAGGGCAAAAAGGCAGCTCGGCGATGCCCCACAAGCGCAATCCCATTACCAGCGAGCGATTGAGCGGCTTGGCGCGCGTCATTCGCGGCAACGCTGTTGTTGCATTGGAGAATGTCGCCCTCTGGCACGAGCGCGACATTAGCCACTCCAGCGCCGAGCGAATTATTCTTCCGGACTCATGCATCCTGCTCGACTACATGCTGACGAAGCTGCGTGACATTGTCGAAAAGTTGCAAGTCTATCCCGACCGGATGCAACAAAATCTCGCCCTGACGAAGGGTCTGTATTTTAGCCAGTCGATCCTACTTGCTCTCACAAGCGCCGGTGCGGAACGCAAAGCTGCCTATGAAGCGGTGCAGCGCGCCGCAATGAAAACCTGGAAAGGCGAGGGGACATTTGCCGAAAACGCAAAACGCGAACCTGAAATCACTGCGAAACTTTCACCGGCGGAGATCGATCGGCTTTGCTCACTCGACATTCATTTCAAACATGTCGATGCGACCTTCAAGGCTCTTGGCTTGGAGTAGGGCCAAGAGTCCGCTCAAATTTTCGGAGTTAATGGACACGGGATCAGTGGTATAGCAGGAACGCAATCAGCGCAGCCAGTAAGCCGACGATGACTCCGATGATGTGGCCGCGCCTGACTGCTATATGAAGTCGCTCCGGTGGGAGCATCTTCCCAGTGTGGAGCGGACAGCTTCTAATGTGGGGCCACCTTGCACGGAACGGCAAATCATCTAACCACAATTCGGCGACAATCTGTTTCGCCCATTAGCTGCGGGCGAGTCGAGATAAAACGAAACGAAGGGCTGCTCATTCGTATCGCAGTGCTTCGATGGGATCGAGGCTGGCGGCACGGTAGGCGGGGTAAAGACCGAAGCCGATCCCGATTGCAGAGCAGACAAGAAGACCTGCAATCGCCCAGCCGTAAGGGAAAATCAGGTCCACCTTAAGCCACATTGCCAGCAGGTCTCCGACGATGATCCCGAGAATAATTCCCAGAATGCCGCCCGCTTCGGAAATGAAAACGGCCTCGGTCAAGAATTGCCGCAAAATATCGTAGCTTCGGGCACCAATCGACTTGCGAACGCCAATTTCCTTTGTGCGTTCAGTCACGCTCACCAGCATAATATTCATGATGCCGATTCCAGCTGCGACCAGCGCGATGAAACTTACGACGAACGCGCCCACTCGGACGTATCCCGCCACATTAACGAACGCGCTCTTGAGCGAGTCGTTGCTGTAAATCTCGAAATCGTTCGGTTGGTCGGGGCGCAAGCCACGCGCGATTCGCATGGCGCCGATGGCGCGATCGAACGTACGATTGTAAGTGTCTTGCGTGAACGCTTGCGTGGCGATGTTGACGGTGCGTTTGGCTTCGCCGTAATCCTCGAAAAAGCGCGTGATGGGCATGAGAACGACGTCGTCCTGGCTTTGGCCAAAGGCCGTTCCCTTTTCTGCGAGCACGCCGACGATCGTGTAGGTGTGTCCACTCACGCGAATGACTTTGCCGATCGGCGTTTCGTGCGGGAACAGTCTTTTCTCGACGATCTTTCCAACGACGATCACGCGCCGCGAAAACTCGACGTCTTCATCGTTTAGATTGCGGCCATAACCGAGTGTGTGAGCATTCGCAGTGAGAAAACTTTGGTTGGTTCCCACAATGAGAAGATTCGGCGTTGTCTTGATCCCGTCGTAGACCGCCTGGCCTTTTACTTCGTAACCAAAACTTTTGAGGCAAATCTCGCGGGCCTCGCCTTCCATCAATCGGTAATAATGCAGCGCCTGCTTATAGGTGATGTTGTGACGGTTGCGAAATTTTTCCGTGACGTCGCCACTCGCGCTGACATTGGCAGGATACTTGGCAAACTGAAAAATGTTGGAGCCAAGAAAGCTAATGCCATTCTCGATCGAGTACTGTAATGCGCCGATAGCCGTCATGACTGAAATCACTGAGAAGACACCGATGGTGATGCCCAACATTGTCAGGGCGGAGCGGAGTTTATTCGCGCCGAGCGAAGCCGCGGCCATCTTGATGATCTCACGAAATAACATTTCGATTACTCGTATCTGAGCGCGGCGACCGGATCGAGCCGCGACGCTGTCCAAGCCGGCGCGAATCCCGAGAACAAGCCGGTCAATATTGAGACGATCATGCTGACGAGCACCAGACCGACCGAGAAATGAATGGGAAAAGAGGGAAAAGCTTTGCCGATCCCAAAGCACATTAGATACGCAAACGCGAGACCGATAAATCCCCCGAGGAGACAAAGCGCTGTCGATTCGATCAGAAACTGTAGCAGGATCGTTCGTCGGCGCGCGCCGAGCGCCTTGCGTGTTCCGATTTCTTTCGTGCGCTCCTTCACGCTAACGAACGTGATGTTCATGATTCCGATCGCGCCGACAAAAAGCGACAAGCCGGTGATAAAGAGTCCGGCAATGGCAATTGTGTTTTTCACGGGATCGAGCGTGCTCTTGAAGGCCTGCTGTTCGTTGATCGAGAAATCGTCTTTCTTCTCCGGTGGCAATCCACGCGCGCGCCGCATCAAACCGGTGAGCTCATCCTTGGCCTCGGCGAGTTTGGTTTTGTCTTTTACTTTCACGCGCACATCCGATTCGCTCTTGGCCGAGAAATATTTGTTAAACGCGCCTAGCGGCATCGCGACCATCGAGTCCCAACTGAACAAACCGAGAAAGGTGCCTTGTCGCGTGTTTACGCCAATGACTTTGAACAACTGACCGTTGATCAGCACAGATTTATCAATCGGGCTCTCGGACGGGAAAAGCGCGTCGGCCACGTCATAGCCGATCACGACAACATTCGCGCCGCCGCGCGATTCGAGTTCGTTGAAGAATCGCCCCACCGTGCAATCGATTGTCGATGTTACGATAAAATCGGACGTTGTCCCGAGAATGAAGACGTTGTTCACCTGATTACCGCCATATTTCACGGATCGCGTGAAATTCGATGTCGGCACTGCGACGACCAGGTTCGAGTTCGGGGTCGCCGCGATCATTCGGTTTAAGGTCTCTGCGTATTCGGTTTTGATTTTTTTGCGGTCGCGGTAGTTCCACCAATCGTCCACGGGCTTCCACGGCCATTGCGTAACGTAGAGAACGTCATCGCCGAGCACAGCCATGCTTTTATCGAAACCTATGGATATCCCGTTCACGGCGGTGCCCATCAACGTCACGGCAATAATCCCAATAATGACGCCGAGCGCCGTGAGCGTTGAACGCGTAAGGTTCGAGCGCATTTGCGCAGCGGCGATTTTCCAGCTTTCGCTCAGCTCATAGAGAAAGCGTTTCATGCGGGATTATCCTGCAACCGGCATGTCGAGCTCGGGAATAAATCCCACGTGGTCCATCTCGATGAGTCCGTCGCGCAAGCGCACCGTGCGACGCGCGTGAGCGGCGATGTCTCGTTCATGGGTGACGAGGATAATTGTGTTACCGCGCTGATATAAATTCTCCAACAACTCCATGATTTCATCGCCGGTTTTGGAATCGAGATTACCGGTCGGCTCATCGGCAAGAATAATTGATGGTCCGTTCACGAGCGCGCGCGCGATGGCCACGCGCTGACGTTGACCGCCGGAAAGTTCATTGGGTTTGTGATGGATGCGATCGCCCAGGCCTACATCTGCCAGCACCTGGGTCGCGCGTGCTTCGCGCCGTTCGGGATCGACCCCGGCATAGATGAGCGGCAGCTCGACGTTACGTAACGATGTCGATCTCGGCAGAAGATTAAACGTTTGAAACACGAAGCCGATCTCTCGATTGCGAACGGCTGCAAGCTCGTCGTCATCCATTTCGGCAACGTTTTTGCCGCTGAACTCGTAGCGGCCGGAAGTGGGGGTATCGAGGCAGCCGAGCATGTTCATGAGCGTCGATTTACCGCTGCCGCTTGGTCCCATGATGGCGAGGTATTCGTTGCGGCGTATCTGCAAGGTCACACCGCGCAGCGCGCGCACGACTTCCTCGCCCATGACGTAGTCTTTGGTGATATTCTCAATGTCGATCACGACCGGGCCGAGCGGCCTGATTGAATTTCGAGTTTCCATCGCAACCTCGACAGTCGCTGGTCGAGACTATTTTATTCCTTCTTTGTCGAGGGTTACCTTCGCGCCCTCCTTCAGCTTTCGGCTGATCGCGCTGTAACTGCCCGAGATCACTTCGTCCCCGGGCTTAATGCCACTCTTGACTTCCGTGTAAGTGTCATCGGAAATGCCAGTCGTCACTTTCACCATCTCCGCCTTGCCGCCCTTTTTCAGGAACACAACCTTGGCGAGTTTTTCGCGTTCTTCTTTTTGCGCCGCCTTTTCCGCATGTTCGTCGACGAACTCCGCGTTATTGTCGCCTTTGTCCCGCTGCGCGACCTTCTGCTTTTTCTTTTCGATTTCTTCTGGACTCAAATTGCTTTCGCCCGTGCGAATGGTCACGGCCTGCATCGGCACGGCCACGACATCTTTCACCTCGTTGGTTTGGATGTCCGCGGTACAACTGAGCGCGGGACGCAATGCCACATCGTGATCGTCAATGCGAATTTTCACCTCGAAATTTGTCACTTCCTCCTGCGTGCCTGAGCCAGTCGTCTTTCCGGTATTGGCGATTTGCTGCACCACGCCTTTAAACTTGCGATCGCCGTAAGCGTCGATTTTCACGCTGGCTTTGTCGCCGAGCTTGACGTTCACCACATCATTCTCGTTCACATCGACAATAGCCTGCATGTGGGTGAGGTCGGCTACGCGCATCACTTCTGTGCCGGCAAATTGCCCTGTGGCAACCAAACGTTCCCCGAGTTTGCTGTTTAAAATGGTGATCGTTCCGTCCAGCGGTGAATAAATCGTGGTCTTGGAGAGTTGATCCCGTGCCTGGCTCGAGCTTGCCTCCGCGCGTTCGATTTCGTGGAGCGAACTTTCATGAGTGTTTTTGGCAACGTCAAAAGCTGCTTGCCCCGCGTTGTATTCCTGCTCTGAGATCAGCTTTTTGTTGAACAAGTCTTCGGCCCGTTTGAGGTCGTGCTCCGTTTTCATCATCGTCGCTTTTTGCTGAAGATTAGTCGCTTTCGCTGCGCTGATCGCCGCCTCCTGTTGTTCGAGAAGCGCCTTGTAGGAGTCAGGTTTAATTTTCAGCAGCAAGTCGCCTTTTTTGACTCGCATCCCGTCATCGACGGGCAATTCAGTGATTTCGCCGGCAACTTCGGGCGAAATCTTGACTTCAATCTCAGGTTGTATTTTCCCGGTTGCCGAAACCGTTTGCACGATGGTCTTGCGAATCGCCGTCTCCGTTGTGACGGGAATCGGTTTCTCCCGTTTGCCCCAGATAATCGAACCGACGATCCAGAGCACGACCAGGGCGATCAATCCGTAAATGATTTGCTTTTTACGCCGGGCACGACGCTGTTTCACCGTCAAAGGCGCGGGCGCAGGTGTGCTCACGGTTTGATGCATTGGAAGAGGGGTTCTCGCGGAGAAGACGTCAGAATTAGTCGGTTGTTTGACTCTTGCAAACGAAATCCCGTTCATAACAATTCTACGATGCGCCGAGCAACGGCTTTGGATTCAATTAACTGCGGTCTGCCTGGATGAGGCCGGTCTTGTCTCCCAAAGGGACCCACTGATTTCGTGTCGAGACCGAATCTGCTGAATCGCCCATTTCGCATGCTCCGCGATTAGCGGCTCGAGATCGCCTGCCGCGCGCTCAAGCGCGGGTAAATCGGATGGCTTGCCAACATTGCCCAATGCGACACAGACGTTCCGCAGAAAACCGCGCCGTTTGATCCGTTTGATCGGCGAGTTCCTAAAAAGCACGCGGAAGTTATCATCGCTCAAACTGAGATAATCGCGCAGCGGTATGCCCACTGTTGAGGGATGCGCGAAGAACGCCGTTTCGCGCGATACCTGGGCAAAACGATTCCATGGGCAGGCATCAAGACAATCGTCGCAACCGAAAATTCTGTCTCCGATCAGCGGTCGAAGCTCCAGCGGGATGGAACTTTTAAGTTCAATTGTCAGGTAAGAAATGCAGCGGCGTGCATCCAGGCGATGTGGGGCCGTGATTGCACCGGTAGGACAGGCTTTGATACAGCGCTCGCACGTTCCACAGCGATCTGGCACGGGCTCATCCGGCGGCAGTTCGAGAGTCGTCAAAACCTCTGCGAGAAAGAACCAGGTCCCCAGGTGTTCGTCGATTAGCATCGTGCTCTTGCCATGCCAACCGATCCCGGCTTGGGCTGCGTAATCGCGTTCCAAAACTGGCCCAGTATCGACATAACATTTCTGACGCCCGCCGGACTCGCGAAGAAACCCGTCGATCTTATCGAGCTTACTTGCGATCAGGTCATGATAGTCATCGCCCCAGGCATAGCGCGCGATTTTGCCTGCAGCTGCAGGCGTGTCGCCTGTTTTCCTGCTTCCCTGGAAATAATTCAGCGCCAAAACAACAATCGCCCTGGCGCCTGGCAAAACCTTGTGCGGGTCGCAGCGCTTTTCTTCCCCACGCTCCATGTAACTCATTTCGCCATGTGCTTCGTCATGCAGCCAAATCCGAAACTCGTTTGCATGCGGCGGAGAGCTGCAGGCTGCGATGCGGCACGAGTCAAAACCAATCGCGCGCACAAATGAGAGCAGTCGTTGTTTCAGTTCCAGCGGCGAGCTATCGCGATCAATTGAATATGTATCTGTCTCGGTCATCACACGGTAACCGGCGTTGATTTGCGACGATACTTTTTGAACTTACTCACAATTGCTACCGCGACTTCTTCATCTGTAAGCTCCGATGTATTGATGCGGATATCGGCAATCTTTGCATACAGTGGCAGGCGTGCTCGTAACATTTGGGTAAACGCTTTTCTCGGATTCGTGCGTTGCAACAACGGTCGATCGCCGGTCCGTGAGGCTCGTTTGAAAAGCGTTTTTTCATCCGCCTCCAGCCACACCACTACGCCAAATCGTTTCAAAAGGTCGACGTTCTCCTCGCGCAATACAATTCCGCCGCCAGTCACAATGATTGCACCTTGATCGGGGGATAAATTTCGAAGGGCCTCCGTTTCTGCTTCCCGGAACTCATCCTCGCTGTGCGTGGAGAAGATTTCCGAAATCGGCATTCCAAACTTAGACCTCACCATTTCATCGGTATCAAATTGCGAAAAACCTGTTCGCCATTGCAAACAACGCCCAACCGCGGACTTACCCGCTCCCATCATGCCGATGAGGACAATCGATCGGCCATGGCGATTCATAAGCGCAATATCGCATTAACCGTGGTATAGGCATCTCTGACGATGGGACACTGGCTCCCCCCGGCGAGTCCGTCCAGTGGCGGACTGGATGCCAATGCCACTTGGCGTTTCACAGAATGGCCCTAAAATCTGCCCATGCCTGAATTGAAGCCGTTAGTTGCTGTGATCATGGGCAGTAAATCCGATTGGGAAACGATGCGTCATGCCGTCGAGACGCTCCATGAGCTGGACGTGCCTAACGAGGCGCGCGTTCTCTCCGCACATCGAACACCGGACGCGACCGCTGAGTTTGCGCGCAATGCGGCAGCGCGTGGGTTGCGCGTCGTCATCGCCGGCGCGGGTGGTGCGGCGCATTTGGCCGGAGTCATCGCCGCACACACGTGGCTCCCGGTTTTAGGAGTGCCAATTCAATCGAAGTTGCAGGGACTCGATTCGCTTCTTTCGACTGCACAAATGCCTGGTGGGATCCCGGTGGGGACGCTGGCTATTGGCGAAGCCGGCGCCAAAAACGCTGCCCTCCTCGCCGGCGCTATTCTGGCTACTTCTGACGAAGCGATTCAGAAAAAATTGGAAGCATTTCGTAAAAAACAAAGCGAAAGCGTGCTGGCCGCAAAGTTGCCAACGTGAAAACCGAGATTGTAGCGGCGATCCATGATCGCCGCTCGCGGCATCGGCATCCTGCCGATCGCAGCGCGCTGGAAGCACGCACCACAGCTGCGGCGGTTGAGCTGCTGCGCAAAGGCGAAGTGGTAGCGCTTCCAACGGAAACCGTGTACGGACTCGCGGCTGATGCGCTCAATCCTGTTGCGGTCGCAAAAATTTTCGAAGCGAAAGAGCGACCGCGTTTCGACCCGCTGATTGTGCATTTACCTGGCGAAGACTGGCTCGAGCGCGTTGCGAAGATCGATAATCGCTCTCGCGCGCACATCAAAAGACTCATCGCGCAATTCTGGCCTGGGCCGCTGACGCTCGTCCTGGATCGACAGCCGCTTGTTCCTGAGATCGTCACCGCCGGGCTCGACACAGTCGCCGTGCGAATGAGTTCACATCCGGTTTTCGCTGAAATCATTTCTGCGTTCGAGAAACCGCTTGCCGCGCCGAGCGCAAATCAGTTCGGTCGGATCAGCCCCACCACTGCCCAGGACGTTTTTGACGAACTTGGCGGACGCATCCCCCTGATCATTGACGCTGGCCCGACCACGCACGGCATTGAATCGACGATTATCGCCGTGCATGACGGTAAGATCGATATCCTGCGCCGCGGTCCAGTAACTGCAGAACAACTCGCTGGGTTTGGCAAGATCGATATCGTCATGGCGCCGAAGAGAATTACCGCGCCCGGGCAGTTACGATCGCACTACGCGCCGAAGACTCCGCTTCGTCTGATCAACAACGCAAATTCTTTTTCGGTGAAAGCAAACCAGCGTTGCGCGTTGTTGGCGTGGAACCCGATTGAAAACGCCGAGCGTTTTGTCGCCGCCCGCCACTTAAGCGAATCACAAGAACCACGCGAAGCCGCTGCGAATTTATTTCGTTGTTTGCGCGAGCTCGACGCGCTTGATCTCGATCTTATTGTTGCAGAACGAGTTCCTGCTCAGGGACTCGGCGCGGCGATTCTCGATCGCCTGGAGCGCGCGTCGCACGACTCTGATATTCGAGACACGCCTGAATGAATCCTTTGAAAAGCGGATGCGGTTTGTTCGGCTTGCTTTGGAATTCAGGGTGATATTGGCAACCAACGAAATAGGGATGATCGCGAAGCTCGATCAGCTCGGCCAGCGTTTCATCCGGTGATGTACCGGAAATGACGAAGCCTTTTTCATTCATCTGGTCGCGATATTTCATGTTGAATTCGTATCGGTGACGGTGGCGCTCCATCACTTCGGCACGGCCGTAAATTTTTTCGGCCAGCGTGCCTATGGCGATTTTCGTCGGCCATGTGCCCAGACGCATGCTGGCACCCATGTTCTTGACGCCGCGCTGCTCTTCCAGCAACGAGATCACCGGTTCTGTCGTATTTTTGTCGAACTCGGTGCTGTTGGCGTCTTTGATGCCGCAGGCGTTTCGCGCAAACTCAATCGTCGCCACCTGCATTCCCAAGCAAAGTCCGAGATATGGAATCTTGTGCTCTCGCGCAAAACGCACAGCCTTGATTTTTCCCTCAACGCCGCGAAGGCCAAAACCGCCGGGAATCAAAACACCAGACACATCTTTTAATTGGCCGTCGACGCCCTCTTGCAGCGACTCCGCGTCGATGAGTTCTAGATCGATTCCGCAATCTTCGCTTGCCGCAGCATGTGTGAGCGACTCGTAAATACTCTTGTAGGCGTCCCGGACATCGAAGTATTTGCCGATCACAGCAATTCTGGCACGCTTCGCGGGACTAATGACTCGCTTTACAAAATTTTTCCATCCCGCGAGATCGGGCTGCCGGGTTTTTAAGCCCAAAAGATCGCACACCAACTGGTCCAAACCTTCCGCATGAAGCGTCAAGGGCACCTCGTAAATTGTGTGCGCGACGTCGCGTTCTTCGATTACCGCTTTTTCCGCGACGCTGCAGAACATTGAGAGCTTTTGCCGCAGATCGAGATCGAGCATCCGCTCAGTCCGGCAAATCAAGACCTGCGGTTGCAAACCGATTTCGCGCAACTTGGCTACGCTTTGTTGGGTTGGTTTCGTCTTCAGTTCGTGCGCGGCCTTAATGTATGGAACCAGCGTGACGTGCATGTTGAGCACATTTGGCGCTCCGACTTCGAGAATGAATTGGCGAATTGCTTCCAAAAACGGCAGGCCTTCGATGTCACCCGTTGTGCCCCCGATTTCCGTGATGACCACATCGTATTTGCTTTCGTCTGAAATTTCACGGATGCGTCCTTTGATTACATCGGTGACGTGCGGAATTACCTGCACCGTTTTACCGAGGTAATCGCCGCGGCGTTCCTTTAAAATAACCGACTCGTACACCTGACCGCTGGTAAGATTGTTGTGCCGCGTTAGGACGCAATTGGTGAAACGCTCGTAGTGGCCGAGGTCGAGATCGGTTTCTGCGCCGTCGTCCAGCACGTAGACCTCGCCGTGCTGGAAGGGATTCATCGTGCCGGGATCCACGTTCAGATACGGATCAAATTTTTGGAGAACAACGCGCAGACCACGTGCTTCGAGGAGCGTTCCAAGAGACGCGGCGGTCAATCCTTTGCCCAGGGAACTAATCACACCGCCAGTGATAAAAATGTATTTCACAAGGGCGTCCTCCGCTTTGCGCGGGCAAGCGTTTGCTCCAGCGCCGTTGCGTCTTCTGGCGTGTCGATACCGGGCGATCCTGTAGCAGTAACGAGCACATGAACCTTTACACCATTTTCTAGTGCGCGCAATTGTTCGAGCGATTCACTGCGTTCCAGCGGACTTGGTTTCCATCTCACAAATTGCAGCAACGTCTCGCGGCGAAATCCGTAAATTCCCTGGTGACGAAGAAACAAGGAGCGGCGGCCGCGTGGCGTCGGCGTCCTTGCTGATGGATTCGATTGGCTGGAAGCCAACGCCACGCGATCGTCGTTCTGTGGGGCCGGGATCGGCGCGCGAGAGAAATAAAGAGCGTTGCCGCAAAGATCGAGAACGACCTTTACTTGATGTGGCGAAGAGGCATCCGCCGGATCCTCGAATGGATGCGCAGCCGTCACCACACCCAGATTACGATCCAACCGTAATTTTTGGACAACCTTGTCGATTAAACGGTGATCGATCAGCGGTTCGTCGCCCTGGATATTGATTACGTATGCGAACTGCTTTGTTTTCCTCGCCACTTCAGCGACTCGATTCGTGCCGCTGCGGTGCCTTCGCGACGTCAGTGCGACCTCTGCACCCCACTCAAAAGCTGCAGAGGCGACCCGCATGTCGTCGGTCGCAATGACAACCAAATCCAGGTTTTTAGCGCACAGACAGCGTTCCCAGACATGTCTCAAAAGCGGCTTTCCAGCAATTGGATACAGTGGTTTTCCAGGGAATCGTGTAGAATCCCATCGGGCCGGAATAATTCCAACCGCTTTACTCATGCGAGAGATCGATGGTCATAACCGTTGGCCTAAAATGATCTGCGCTGCGGCGGGCAAGTCTTTTGTGGTCCAATCCGCGGCGCTGCCACTGATGTCGCGGTCAAGTCCGGTTTGAACCCGAATTGTTCGCACACCGGCGTTGCGACC
The DNA here is from genome assembly GCA_963840135.1 of uncultured Verrucomicrobiae bacterium. Lineage (GTDB taxonomy): Bacteria > Verrucomicrobiota > Verrucomicrobiia > Chthoniobacterales > UBA10450 > Udaeobacter. Next base: position 141,272 of record CAWIXX010000016.1, read on the forward strand.
GCACTCGACGTCGATCTCCTTGTCACCGATAAAAAACGAACGCGTCAGATCGATTTGGTGATCTCGCTTGGCTTGCAAAATCATTCCGGGCGATGGCTTGCGATGACTGGAATGTTGACCCGGAACATCGGGGCAAAAATAGGTTGCATCGATCAAGCCATGGCCCAGTTGGCGCGAAACTTCCGACTCAACGGAGCGATACTCGTCAACTGTGAAAAAGCCGCGACCGATGCCGCTTTGGTTCGTAATAACAATGAGTTTGAAGCCCTTTGATTTTAAACGCCGTAATGCTTCGGGAATGCCAGGCAAAACCTTCACTTGTTTTGGATGGGAACAATAGTCCGCATCCTCGATGATTGTGCCGTCGCGATCGATAAAAACGGCAGCTGACAACTCGTTAGCCACCTTTGGAATCCTCTTGAAAACTGGCCATCAATTCATCTCGTGTCACAGTTGCTGTTCCAAGCTTGCTCACCACGACAGCGCTCGCATGGTTGGCGATTTCCGCCGCTTCGGTCGCGGTCGCTCCGCAGGCGAGACCGAGGGTAAAGAGAGCGATTGCTGTATCACCCGCGCCCGAGACATCGAAAACCTCTTGCGCTTTGGCGGGGATGTAGTGCGGCGCTTCTTTCTCTTGGAAAAGCATCATGCCGTGTTCGCCGAGGGTGATGAGGACATTTTCTGTTTCCCATTTTTTAAGCAGCGTTTCGCCGGCCCGCTTCAGATCCGCATCCTGGGACGGATCGGTATCCGGATCGCCACTGGCAATACCAGCGGCGAGAAAAGCTTCAGTGCGGTTCGGCTTGATTACTGTCAGGCCGCGCCACTCGACCAGGTTACGGGGATTGGGATCCGCTGCGACGATCTTGCCGGCTGAGCGCGCAGCATCCGCGATCTGCGAAACCAATTCGGTCGATAAAAAACCTTTGCCGTAGTCTTCGAAAATAATGGCGTCGATCTCTGGAATATTCTTTCGGACGCCGGCCACGACCTCTGCAATTTGGGACGCCGATGGCCCGAGAAACTTTTCCCGATCGACACGAACAACCTGTTGCTGGCGCGCAATGATGCGGGTTTTAACGATGGTATGAAACGTCGCCTCTTCAACGGCATTAGAGGTATCGATCTTTTGTTCCGACAATAACTCCCGGAGTTGCTCGCCGCTGCGATCTTTGCCCAGCAAACCGATAATCGCGACGCGGTCCACGAACTCGCGCAAGTTACGCACGACGTTGGCGGCGCCACCGGGGTAAAATGATTCACCGGTCACCTCCACAACCGGTACCGGAGCCTCTGGCGAGATGCGGCCCACTTTTCCCCAGACAAATTCATCGAGCATCAAGTCGCCGATTACCGTGATCCGCCTCGAAGATGCGCGGTCGAGGATCTGCTCTAGCCGGGTTAGGTCCATAAGGTACGCAGGCTGCGGCGCCTCAGAGGCGATGGGGTGTTGCGGTTAAGACGATCCAAAATGTTTAGAGTAGCGATTTGTGTACAGCAGCGGTTTTGGTTAAGGTTCGCTTCATTAAATCCTGAATACGAACCCGAAATCAACATTCGAAGCTCCCAATGATTCCGTTTACCAAACATTTGAAGTTAATTGCAGCTGCCGTCTGTGGCCTTGCCCTGTGCGCGCATGGCGCGCAGGCTCCGCAGCACATCAATATTAACCAATTATCCACGACTGTGGAAGACGTTGTGGTGCCATTGCCGAACGAAATTTTCGGGGCACTGAACAAGCTCGGTGCGGTCAATTGGAAGGAACACGTCCGCAGCGATAAGGGACCAAATTTCACCGAGCGGCCGCGCATCGCCCTCCTGCTGGGGGCGGTGATCGCGGATGGTTTTATCGCGGTGCAAGCGCAAGACGCGCCGACAGTAAAGGAGATTGGCCAGCGCGTCCTGGCATTGGCGAAGGGGATTGGCGTCGGAAATTCGATCACGCCACATGCCAAGGCGATTATCGAGGCGGCAGATAAACGTAATTGGGAAAATGTGCGGCAGGAGCTGGATCGCACCCAAAACAGCGTGCAACAGGCAATGAATGAAGTGCACGACGAAAAATTATCGCAGCTCGTCAGTCTGGGCGGGTGGCTGCGTGGGACGGAAGTATTGACTTCTGTGGTGAAGCAGCATTTTTCCGCCGATGGCGCCGAGCTTCTGCATCAGCCCGATCTCCTGTCTTATTTTCAGACAAGACTGAAGGCGATGCCTGAGTTTAATCTTCCGATCATTCACCAAATTCAAGACGCCCTGGGCGAAGTGAAGCCTCTCATTGACGTCGGCAGCGCGCGCATTCCTGCCGAATCAGTTAAGAAGGTCAATGAGATCACGACGCGGCTCGGCGCCGGCATTGTCACGAGGGATTAGGAAATTTCGATGAACCGTTTCGCGAAAGTTCTTTTACGCAGCAGCTTCCTGCTGGCGGCCGTCATCATCATGCAGCGCGCGGCTTGCGCCTCGGTGGATGACGCTCAGTCGTTTGCTCTTCAGGCAGCGGAACCATATGTAAAACAAGGATTTCAGGTGCGTGAGGACTACTGGGGAGGCGACCTGGCTTCCGGTGAAAAAAAAGCGGTGCGACAGCAATTATTCAAAGGGAACGAATATTGGTTCTGGCTGGGAACCGAAGTCGATCGGGCGAAGGTGTCCGTTCATATTTACGATTCGGATGGGAAGCTGGCGGAAGAGTCAGACAGCTGGGAGAAAGGCCATTTTGCGGCTGCGCACGTCATTCCGAAGACCACCGGCAGTTACTTTATCATCGTCAGCGTGGAGGAATCCCCAGAAGAACGCACGCATTGGGCGCTGGTGTATGGTTTCCGGTAGCGGTAGGGTTAGTGGCATTAGCTCTTAGCCAATACGCAATCGGCAAAGATGCCGATGTCCACGAATTGCCGATGACTGAAACTCGCACCCTTCAGTTTGAGAGCCCGCGCGCTTTGCAGTCGCTCTACGCCAATGACATTAAACTCTTGAAAAACCTTGAGGATTCACTCGGTGTGAAAGTGACCACCCGCGAAGGCTGGGTGAAACTGGAAGGAGACTCCAGCCACGTCGATAAAGCGCAGCAGGTGTTTGAGCAGCTCGACAAAGCGCGCCAGCAAGGCGTGGACATTCAAAAGCACGAGTTTAATTATGCGCTCAAGGTCGTGAGCGAAGAACGCGATGAGAATCTGGGCGATGTTGTATCGACCAAAATCACTACCTCGTCACGCAAGCCCCCGATTGTTGCGCGAAGCGCAAACCAGCGGGCTTATGTTGAGGCAATTCAAAAGCACGACGTCGTTTTTGGAATTGGGCCGGCCGGCACGGGAAAAACTTACCTCGCCGTCGCCATGGCAGTCGCGGCGCTTAAGAAAGAGCAGGTAGCCCGTATCGTTTTGACGCGACCCGCAGTGGAAGCTGGCGAAGCGCTCGGTTTTCTCCCGGGCGATCTCGAACAAAAGATCACGCCATACCTGCGTCCGCTTTACGATGCCTTGCGTGAAATGTTAGAACCAGAGGAAATGGAGCGCGCCATTGCGCGGCAGACCATTGAAGTGGCTCCGCTGGCGTACATGCGCGGGCGCACGTTGAACAATGCTTTTGTCATTCTGGATGAAGCGCAAAACACTACGACGGAGCAGATGTTCATGCTGCTGACGCGAATTGGTTTGAACTCCAAATGCGTGGTGACCGGCGACGTTACACAGATTGATTTACCGGCGAACAAGCGCTCCGGAGTCGTGGAAGCATTGCAGGCATTAAAGGCTGTCCCCGGAATCGCTACTGTGTATTTTACCGAGCGCGACGTCGTGCGGCATGAATTGGTGCGCGCCATTATTAGCGCCTATCAGCAGCACAGATCGCCTGCGCCATCACCACGCAAGTAAAAGACGAAATGTTCGATTTTTTCAAACGCGGAAGACTCATCAGACGGGGCCTCGCCTCGCGAAAAATGCGGCGCCGCCGGGGGCGCAGCGAACTGAAGCGCAATCTGGAATACTCGCCTTTCATTAAGGTCGTGATCTTTGCGGTGTTTGCTGGTGGACTGGCGTTTCTCGTCTTTAGCGGCCAGCAACCGGAGCCAACCAAGAATTTTATCATTGCGCTGCTGGTCCTGACCACGGCGATTACTCAGCTGTGGATCAACCAGCCCAAGAGCTTTTCACGAAGCTCGCGCATCCTTCTCATCTTTGGCGTCATTCTGCTGCAACTGGCCGTCACCAAACTGCTGCTGGTGCTTTGTAACAGCGGGAGTTATCGATTTTTGAGGCCAGAAATGGCGGGGTTGATCACTCCCTATGCCTTTGCGCCGCTCGTGCTGAGCGTGTTGTTGGGTCGCCACCACGGGCTGTACTCCGCGTTTTTTGTAAGTCTATGGAGCAGCATGTTATTCGGCCCAATTGACGCGCCACTGCTGATAACGAGTCTGATCAGCGGATTCACAGCAGTCTCCCTCACATTACAGGTGCGCCGGCGCGGCCAATTGGTCCGCGCGGGCTTTGGAGTCGGGACTCGCCATCTGGCTGCTGTCTCTGACGTTTGGTTTGATCGGACCGATCAATTGGTTTTATCCCACGGCCAATGATTGGGGCATGATCGGACTGCAAAGCGCCCTCGCTGTCGGCAACGGAATTTTGACTGCCACGCTGGTTGGCGGCGCCCTGCCGATCCTTGAAAACCTGTTTCAAGTCACAACGGACATTTCCTGGTTGGAAGCGTCCGATCTCAATCATCCGTTGCTGCGACGCATGACCATCGAAGCGCCCGGGACTTATCATCACAGCCTGGTCGTGGCCAACCTCGCCGAAGCGGCGGCGGAAGCGATCGGCGCAAACGCAACGCTTTGTCGCGTCTGCTCCTATTTCCACGATGTCGGCAAACTGGTGAAGCCGGAATACTTCACCGAGAACATGAGTTTCGAACGCAACCCGCATGATGACCTCGCGCCAACGATGAGCGCCTTGATCATCATCGCGCATGTCAAGGAAGGCGTCGATCTTGCCCTTAAATACAGGCTTAACCAGCGCATCATCGATATTATCCAGGAGCATCACGGCACGTCACTTGTCCGTTATTTTTACCAACGCGCACTTCAACAGCACGAAGATGCGCGAGCTGGCGGCAAGATCATGAAACTGCGCGAGGACGATATTCCACAGGTAAAGGAAGAGAGTTTTCGCTACAACGGACCCAAACCGCAGACGAAAGAAAGCGCTATCGTCAGTCTGGCTGACACTGTCGAAAGTGCCTCACGGAGTCTCGAGAAACCAACGCCTCAAAAAATCGAAACGCTCGTTAACGAGCTGATCGAGGAGCGCATCAGCGACCGGCAACTGGACGACTGCGATCTGACGCTTCGCGATTTAAAAATTATCGCCGAACGCTTCCGGTTCACGCTCATGATGATGTTGCACAGTCGGATTGCCTATCCGAAGCCGGGCCAAAAGACGACGACGATCATTCCGCGCGAAGAAACCTTGCGCCCGGACGTAATGGCCGCCACGCGGAAGCCTGAAACGGCCCCGCCCATCTCAGCCGCGTAGTGGTAGGCGCGACCGCCGGGCGCGCAGCATTAGACTTACAATTCCGGCGGCCGGGCGCGCGGTTCGCGGTCTTTTGATGTGGCAGTGCTCGGAACGGTCACGAAGGGGCCACCTTCCAGGGGGGTTACTTTTGTGAAAGCGACATCGGGCATTTCGCTGGGGAGCCCTTCCAGCGGGAAATCTTTTCGCAGCGGGAAGAACGGATAGCCGTCCCACATTAAAATGCGACGGAGGTCGGGATGCCCGTTGAACTTGATTCCCATCATGTCGTAAATCTCGCGCTCGTGCCAATTCGCAGTCGGCCAAATGTCGGAGACGGTATCCACAGCGCCGGCTTCTTCGGGAACTTTTAACTTCAAGCGCAGATGAGCTGCGTGCGGCATTGAGTAAAGATGATAGACAATTTCGAACCGGGGTTCTTCGCCAAAATCGTCGATGCTGGTGATATCGATTAGGTAATCGAACGAAAGTTCATCCCGGCAGAATTTTGCGATTTCACGCAGGTCACTAGCCGCAATCGCGCAGGTCATTTCCCCGCGAAATTCGGTCGCGTGCTGAACCTTGGACCCAAACGCTTTGCCTAACGAGTCGAGTAGCTCCTTGCCAGTCATAGCAATAGTGTCATTCTCAGCGTAAGGAAGCGGAGTCGAAGAATCCCGTGGTGAAAACAATCGGCCTCGCAACGGGGTTCCTCGACTTCGCTCGGAATGACAGCGGGGTCATGAGAGCGCTTCTTCGAGCTTCTCAGCCAGTTCCGGCTTCTGATTTCTGAAAGAGTGTTCCCACGAAATTTTTTCCTGTAGCTTCATCAGGCCGGCAAGCAAAGCTTCGGGGCGTGGCGGACAACCCGAAATATAAACATCCACCGGAAGCAACTGGTCGATTCCCTGCAGGACGGCGTAGGAGCGGTACATGCCGCCGGTCGAAGCGCATGCGCCCATCGCGATCACCCATTTCGGTTCCGGCATTTGCTCATAAATTCGTTTTACTGCCAGCGCCATTTTGTAGGTGACTGTGCCGGCCACAATCATCACGTCGCATTGTCGCGGCGAAAAGCGCATCACCTCTGCGCCGAACCGCGCGATATCAAAGCGCGACGCTGCCGCGGCCATCAACTCGATCGCGCAACAGGCCAGGCCCATCGGCATCGGCCAAAGCGAGTTTTTGCGTACCCAGTTGAGCGCTGCATCGAAGCGCGTAAAAATGACATTGCCTTCGATTTTTGAATCGTACGCTGTGGCACGTGTTTCAGGCATAAGGAAAGTTAAGATTGGCCTTTGAACACGCAACTCAATAATAAGCTCCAAATCCCAAACCCCAAGTTCCAAACAAATTTCAAAGGCTAAATACCAAAGTAATGGCGCGGTACTGATTTGAATATTGAAGGTTGGGATTTCCTTGGAAATTATGGGGCTTGGGATTTGGAACTTCGCTGTCCCTTTCTTGCAGCATGCGCCTGCCGATTGTATAGAACCGCCCCTACCTAGACATGACCAATATCCAGCGCACTCATCTCGACGATCTCGAGAACCAAAGCATCTTTATTTTCCGCGAGGCGTATCACACTTTTAAAAAAATCGCGATGCCCTGGTCGATGGGTAAAGACTCAAACGTTCTGGTCTGGCTTGCGCGCAAGGCTTTCTTCGGGCGCGTTCCTTTTCCCGTTTTGCACATCGACACGACCTACGAGTTTCCGGAGATGCTGGAGTTTCGCGAATGGGCAAGAAAACATCACAACCTGAATCTGATTGTTAAGATCAACACCGAAGCCCGCGCGCGTGGGATTGGTTATGAGACACACGACCCGGTGACGGTCACGCACGAGTTAAAGACAGTAGCCTTGCAGCAAGTGCTCGCGGAATACAAATGGGACGCACTGATCACCGGCATTCGACGTGATGAGGATCCGACTCGAGCGAAGGAGCGATATTTTTCGCCGCGCAACGCGCAGTTTGAATGGGATTACAAGGATCAGCCGCCTGAATTCTGGAGCCAATTCGTAACGACAGCCTCAAAAGGCGAACATGTTCGTGTGCAGCCTTTACTCGATTGGACTGAAGTAGATGTTTGGCGCTACATCCAGCGGGAAAACATTCCCATCCCACAAATGTATTTCGCTCGGAACGGCAAACGATTTCGATCGTTAGGCTGTAGTCCCATCACGCATCCCATCGAGAGCACAGCCTCGACGATCGACGAAATCATTGCCGAGCTGGAAGCAACAAAAACGACCGAACGCGCCGGGCGGGCACAGGACCATTACGAGCGGAACGCGATGCAGAAACTGAGGGCGAAAGGGTTTCTATGACCAGTAAAGCAAACGTCCAACGCCCAACGCCCAACGCTCAACGTCCAACTTCAGACGTCGAGCCCAAGCTCAAGGTCGTTTTCGTTGGCCACGTGGATCATGGCAAGTCCACGCTGATTGGACGAATCCTTCATGATACGGACTCGCTTTCGGAGGGAAAAATCGAGCAGGTGAAGAAAGCGTGCGCCGCGGAAGGGATGGAATTTGAATTTGCCTTTTTGCTCGACGCATTGCTCGAAGAGCAGAAGCAAAACGTCACCATCGACACCACGGAGATTCCTTTTCGAACAACGCGGCGCCGTTACGCCATCATCGATGCCCCCGGGCATAAGGAATTTTTGAAGAACATGATTACGGGCGCATCCAGAGCGGATGCAGCGATCCTTGTGATCAGCGCGGACGAAGGGGTGCGTGAACAGAGCCGGCGTCACGCCTACCTGCTGAGCATGCTTGGCATCAAGCATGTCGTTGTCGTCGTAAACAAGATGGATCTCGTGGATTACTCTGAGAAAAGATTTCGCGAGATCGAGCAGGAATATCGGAAGTTTCTTCGCGAGCTTGGGTTGGACGCGCGGACGTTCATTCCGGCGTCGGCCAAAGAAGGCGAGAATGTCGCGCGCGCGAGTATGAAAATAAAATGGTACTGCGCGGCGAGTGTTCTTGAAGCACTCGACTTGCTGGAGCCGCAACAGCGAGAGGTCGATCTTCCACTTCGCTTTTGTGTTCAGGATGTTTATCGCTTTGACGGACGGCGGATTATTGCGGGCCGGATCGAGACAGGAACGCTAAGGGTGGGGGACCAGTTGGTATTCTCACCGGCCAACAAATCGTCCGTGGTCGCTACAATCGAGCGTTGGAACGCGCAGGAAAACAACGGTCCGGCCGTCGCGGGAGATTCGATCGGGATCACGCTCGGCGAGCAGATTTTTGTCGAGCGCGGCCATGTCGCATCGCATGAAAATGAAACGCCGATCGAGGCAAATCGTTTTCATGCCGACCTTTTCTGGATCGTGCGCGAACCGCTGCGGGTTGGACATTTATACGGCCTCCGGTTGGCAACTCAGGACGTGAAATGTGAGGTCGTGTCAATCGAGCGAGTGATGGATTCTTCGACACTGGAGACGAAGAGCGACGGACGCGAACAATTGGAACGAAACGAGACCGGCAGACTTACAATCCAAACCCGCGCACCACTCGTCATCGACAACCACGATCGCATTCCGAATCTCGGGCGGTTTGTGATCATAGATGACGGACAGATCTGTGGTGGTGGAACGATTTTCGGCGGCGTTTATACGGATCGCACTGTCGCAAAGAGCAAGAATATTTTCTGGACTGAGGGGAAAATAACGGCCCTCGCCCGGGCAATGCGGAGCGGTCATCGGGGCGCGGTGATCTGGTTAACCGGGCTTTCTGGCGCTGGGAAGTCGACCATTGCACAGGCGCTCGAACGCGAGCTGTTCCAGCGCGCCATGCATACCTATGTGCTCGACGGCGACAACATCCGGCACGGATTGAACTCAAATCTCGGGTTCTCTCCGGACGACCGGGTGGAAAACATTCGCCGCGTGAGCGAAGTGGCCAAGCTCATGGCTGACGCAGGCACGGTGGTGATCACGGCGTTCATTTCACCTTATCGGATGGATCGCAGCCGCGCGCGAGAGATTGCGCTGGAAGGCAATTCGGAGTTTATCGAAGTCTTCGTTGATGCACCGTTGGCAGTTTGCGAAGCGCGCGATCCCAAGAATCTCTATAAAAAAGCGCGGGCCGGCCAGATTCGCGAATTCACCGGCATTGATGCACCTTACGAAGCTCCGGAGGACCCCGAGATTGTTGTTCACACGGATCGGCAAAGCGTTGACGAATCGGTAGCGACGATAATGGAGCAGTTATTGCCGCGATTGAGAGCCGTCGAATAGATGTCCGATACTGGATGCTGGATTCGTGATGCGGAATTAGAATGGACGCGTCCGGAGCTTGCCGTGCTGATGTGCGAACTCGGCTATGAAACCAAGCAGCACAGAAATGGAGACGCGCCTGAAGTTGATTTTGTCGAACCCAGCCTACAAGACCTTTGTCGCGATTATGGATGGCTGCGTTTGCGGGATGATCGGCACGCTCACGTATGCAAGCTATGAGCATAACGATCCGATCCGGTCGAATCCTTGCGCTGGTGACATCGAGCACGGCGCGCCGGCGCGGAATTGGTCGCGCGTTGATTGCAACTGCCGAGAAAGATTTCGCCCAAAGAGGAATCAGGCGCGTCGCCTTGGATACACGGCTTACTCGAGAAGATGCCCACAAATTTTACGAGTCGCTCGGTTACGAGCGAAACGGGTGGCGATTTGTGAAGCAACTTCCGGTGAGCGATTGATCTGGACTCGATGTGGCGACGTTGGAGCGTTCTTGCAATCACAGCAGTTGGGTCATCGCGATTCAAGGGGCGCAGGCGCAATACACCGCAAAAAATTAGCAAGCGAACGGCAGCAGAATGGAAAGCCAGGGTGCCGTGAATAGGTCGATGAGATCCTTGCGTTCGTGTTTCTGGGCTATCGTTTTGATTGCCAACTGCGCAAGGCAAGTTCTCGCTCAGGACTCTACACCTGCGCCTTCGGAAACCGAGACAGTGACAGTCACGGGAGAAGCGATAGGATCGCTTACTTCGGGGTCACCCGAGGAATCTGCGAAGCAGAAAACGCAAGTTCCGGGCGCCTTCACAGTCAGGACGAACGACGACATGGAACTCGGTCGCGCGTCAAACTTCGAAGATTTGCTGCAACGAACCCCAGGCGTTTTCCTTCAATCGGAAAACGGCTCTGAAGTTTCCAAGATTTCAATTCGGGGGTCCGGGATCACATCTGAAGACGAGCCACTCGGCGTGATGTTTTTAATGGACGGCTTGAACTTCAACCAGGGGGATGGCGAGGCAACTCTCGAGGATCTTGATGTTGCGACAATCAGCCACGCGGAAATCTTTCGGGGCGCCAATGCATTTAAATACGGCGCGCTGACCCTTGGCGGGGCAATCAATCTCGTGCCGTTTACTGGGTACGATGCGGCGCCATTCCAGGTCCGGCTTGAAGGGGGAAGTTATCGGCTTCTTCCGTGGCGACATGAGCGGCGGCGCGGTGCAAGGGAAGTTCGATGAATTTGGTGCGATTGATTTCCGAGAGCGCGAGGGCTTTCGAGAGCATAGCCGCGAGGACACAGAAATCCTTTTTGCCGATCTCGGTTACAAGTTCAGCGACCAGGTGGAGAATCGATTTTATCTTACGTTGGACCGGACCAATCGGAATCTGCCTGGCGGTTTGACCAAGTCACAAATGGAAGACGATCCCTCGCAGGCTAATCCGCTCGCAATAGCCCAGGATTGGAACAAGGAGTTGTCGAACGTTCGCCTGGCGGACAAGCTAAGCATTCGGACTGAAGACATTCAGTTCGATGTCGGTGTGTTCTGGTTCCATCACGATATTGAGAACCGCGGATTCTTTTCGCCGGACTTTCGGGAAGGGATCGAGCAGTTTTATTCGGACAATTTTGGCGGGATCCTGAATTTCGTTAGCCGTCACGAACTCTTTGGCCAACGAAATATTCTTACAATTGGTCTGAGCCCACAGTACGAAAACGAGCCCACCCAAAATTACGAAAATATTTTCGGACACACAGGTGCAACGACTGCGCGAGGCATAGGCAGTTCGATAAATGTTCCAGCCTATCTCGAGGACCAGTTGTATCTCACACCGCGGTTCTCGATCCTCGCCGGAGCGCAGGCGATTTTCGCGGAGCGTCATTTCAAGGACGAGTTCTTCACCGACGAAGCAGGAAATCAATCAAATCGGCAAAATTTTTGGGGATTCAATCCCAAGCTGGGCGCGATTTACGAAATCAATCGCCAGACACAGGCATTTGTGAATTTCAGTCGCAGTTGGCAACCGCCTTCGCTGGACAATCTGGTCGATTTTGATGAAGGTCCGAATTCCAGCGTTGTTTACACGCCGCTGTCGCCGCAACACGCCTGGACCATCGAAGTCGGAACTCGCGGAGAGTATTCGCGGTTTGAGTGGGAGTTGTCGCTTTATCGCTCGTGGTTTCGTAATGAATTGCTCGAGCTCAATGACGCCTTCGGGAACGATATTGGCACTAGGAATGTCCCGCGCACAATTCATCAAGGAATCGAGGCAAGCCTGGAAGTTGAATTGCTTCGGGATATCCTGGTGCCAAAGCAGTCGAATCGCGCAGGCGATCGTTTGTCACTCGATCAGAGCTACACGCTCAACGATTTCCATTTCGATCAGAACGCTGTTTACGGCGACAATCGCCTCCCGGGAATTCCGGTTCACGTTTATGAAGCGCAATTGCTTTACCAAAGCCCGTCTGGTTTCTATGCCGGCCCGAACCTGCAGTGTAACCTCTCACGTTATCCAGTTGATGAGGCGAACACGCTCTTTGCGGATACTTATGTGCTGCTTGGTTTCCGTGCGGGATTTCGACGGACCAACGGGTTCTCAGTCTTTATCGATTGCAGGAACCTGATAAATCAGCACTATGCGGCCTCCATCGATGTGATCGCCGACGCGCGCACGGAACCGAATCCTGAAATTTTTCATCCCGGCGACGGTCGTTCCTTTTACGGTGGCGTTTCCTGGAGTTGGTGAATCGTCCCGGTCTCGCTTCTCAGGAAATCCAAATTGTCTTCGTGTTTGTGAACTCGCGAGTCCCGGCGGCGCCCAGTTCGCGGCCGAAACCGGAACGCTTCACGCCGCCGAATGGCAAACGCGGATCGGAGGCGACCATCGCGTTAATGAAAACCATTCCAGTCTCCAGGTCAGACGTGAAGAGCTCTTGTTCCTCGGGATTATTCGTCCACGCGCTGGCAGCGAGACCAAACGAACTGTCGTTTGCCATCTCAACAGCTTCAGCTGCATCGCCTACCCGGAAAATGGATGCGACGGGGCCAAAAACTTCTTCGCGGTAAGCAGGCGATTCCCTTGGCACATCGACAAGGACAGTTGGTTCATAGAAGAATCCGGGGCCATGAATCCGATTTCCGCCGGTCAATAATTTTGCGCCTGCTGCAATCGATTTTTGGACCTGATTGTGCACGCCTTCCAGAATTTGTTCCGTCGCGAGCGGACCAATTTCAGTAGCCGGATCCATTGGGTCGCCAATTTTCAACGCGCGCATCCGATCCACGAACTGGTCAAGAAACTCATCGTAAATTTCGTCTGCAATGAAGAATCGCTTTGCTGCGATGCACGATTGTCCGGTGTTGATGGTGCGGGCTTTGACCGCAGTGCTCAGCGCGCTTTCGAAATCCGCGCTTGGCATCACGATAAATGCATCGCTGCCGCCGAGCTCGAGCACACTTTTTTTGATCTGACGCGCAGCCGTGCTTGCCACCGCGCTTCCAGCTTTTTCGCTGCCCGTTAACGTCACGGCTTTCACACGCGGGTCGACAATTATCTTTTCGACCTGCTCTGGTTCAATGAGGAGCGTTTGGAAAACACCGTCATCGAATCCCGCGCGGCAAAGTATTTGTTCAATGGCAAGCGCGCACTGCGGCACATTTGACGCATGCTTCAGCAAACCGACGTTTCCAGCCATTAAGGCTGGCGCGGCAAATCGAAACACCTGCCAGAACGGGAAATTCCATGGCATGATGGCGAGGACCGGTCCCAGGGGTTCATAACGGACATAACTGCGGGCCGCGTCGGTTTGTGCAGGCTCGTCCTCAAGGAAACGCTCCGCGTTCTCGGCGTAAAATCGGCAGCCGCGTGCACATCTCAGGACTTCGTCTACGGATGCCCTGAACAACTTTCCCATTTCGAGTGTGATGATTTCTGCAAGCCTGTCTTTTTCCAGCAATAACAACTCGGCCGTGGCCGCCATAAGTTCCGAGCGCTGGCTAAAGGCAGTTCGACGATATTTCCTGGACGCGTTCTCGGCGCGCTTCAGACGTTTCTCGATTTCGGCATCGTCGAACGGGGAAAATTCCTTCAGCTTTTCACCCGTAGCCGGATTGATCGAAGCAATTGGCATATCCGTACCCTACATCGCATTTACAACTAATGGAGGGGCGAACTCCGTGAGCCCGGCGTCGCAGAGCTCCGCCCTCCACATTGATTGCGTCATTACAATCGCAGGCCTTTGGGAATCAGAACGCGATCAAGGACGTCGAAGAACCATTGCACAAGCAAAGCCAGCAACGCTGCAGGAATTGCGCCCTCCAGAATTGTGACGTGATCGTTCAAGTTAAGGCCACTCAGAATCGGCTCCCCCAAACCTCCGGCACCGATCAATGCCGCCAGCGTTGCGGTGCCGATATTGATTACCGCACTGGTTTTAATTCCCGAGAGAATCGAGCGCGATGCCATTGGCAGATAAATCTCCCAGAGCCGGGTGAATGGGCTCAGTCCCAGAGCGACGGCGGACTCTCGTAACGATCGCGGAATATCCTGCAAGCCGCTCGCAGTGTTCCGCACGATCGGCAATAACCCGTAAAGGAACAGGGCAGTGATCGCAGTACCGAACACTGATCCCGAAAAAAGGAACAGGGACAAGCAATGCCAGCAGGGCGAGAGACGGGATCGTTTGCACAATGCTGGCAAAGCCAAGAATTCCCTGCCCAATGACTCCACCGCGGCTGGCAACAATGCCAAGCGGAATTCCGACGATCACTGAAAGCAACAGCGAAAAGCCTGCAAGCTCGAGATGGCGCAGCGTCCAGCGCGCAAGCTTGTGCGGAAAGGATTCGCCCACGGAGTTCGTCGATCTTCCGCCGTCTTCAAAATACAAGTTTGCGGCGAAAGTGTAATTTTTCGTGCGCTCGGCCTCCATATTCAGGTGAATCATGCGTTTTTCGTCCAGCGTTCCTTCGAGCCGGCGCAATGCACTGATTGCATCGGGAGACGTGGACGATCGAAACAAGAAGACGGCGTCATACTTTGGGAAAAACCGAAGATCGTCTTCGAGAACCACCAGATCGTTTTCTTCAATCTTTGCATCGGTCGAATAAGCGTCCTTTACGTCAATTGAGCCGTTGGCCAGTGCGGCATAACCGAGCGCATGATCAATCCCAATGACGCTCTGTTGAGGAAGCCCGTAGCGCTCGCGCAACGGACGCCAGCCATCCTGGCGGTCAAGAAATTCATGGGTGAGCCCCATCTTAAGCTCCGGATGCTTTCGCAGATCGCCGATTGTGCGAACGCCCAGTCGTTGTGCTTCGCTGCGCCGCATGACCAGTGCGTAAGTGTTGTTGAACCCAAGAGGCTCCGTCATGCCAACGCCGAATTTTCCCAGCGCGTCTCGGATTTCCTGAAACGATGGTTGATGACTGTTTCTTAGGATCTCTTGCGCGATTGTTCCTGTGTATTCCGGGTAGGCATCGATTTGCCCACCGCGCAGCGCTTGCCAAAGGATGATCGTGCCGCCCATTCCCTGGCGATGCTCCGCCGCAACGCCCGCATCGTTTAACGCGCGCCGGGCGATTTCACCTAGAACATAGGATTCGGTGAATTTCTTAGAGCCGATGACGATCGGGTTCGCTGATGCCGGGGAAACTGCTGCGACGAGGATTAAAAATACCGGCAAGAGAGCGCCGGTCTGTGCGCGACGCGCCAGATGCCCGTCCGGCTGGGACCGGTCGCGCCCTACCACCGTGGCGCGGAGCGCGTTCATGTCAGCGTGACTCCGCGTTGTGCGTTGATGAATTCCGACACGAAAGGGTCAGCTGGTTTCTCGCGCAGATCAGTGACTGAGCCTTTTTGCACGACTCGGCCGTCATTCATGAGCACGATTTCATCGCCAAAATAGACCGCCTCAGCCAAATCATGGGTGACGAAGAGCGCCGTCTGCTGTAACCGCGCAAAAATTTCCTTGAGATCCTTCTGCAAAGCAGCCCGCACCAGCGGGTCCAGTGCGCCGAGCGGCTCATCGAGTAGCAAAAGCTCCGGTGAAAGCATTAATGCACGCATCAACCCTACGCGTTGCCGTTGACCTCCGGAAAGTTCGACAGGATATCGCGAGAGCAAATTGACGGAGAATCTTGTCAGATCGCACAAGTCGGCGAGTCTGTTCCGCATTTCGTCCTCGGATTTCCCGATGTGGCGCGCCATCAACAGAACATTGGCGCGCGCAGTCAAATGCGGGAACAAACCGCCCTCCTGGATCACGTATCCAATTCGCCGGCGAAGAGCACCGATCGTATCGGCTGTGATCGGTTCGCCGTTGAACTCGATCGACCCAGAGTCGGGCTCAATCAAACGAATGATCAATCGTAGCAAGGTTGATTTTCCGCAGCCACTCGGCCCAATGAGAATGGTGGTCTTGCCGCGTTCGATGGAGAGATTAGTTGCATGCAACGCGATTGCGTCCGCGTACCGCTTGCTCACATCGGACGAGTTTAACGAGGGCGCTCATCGCGGTAGTGATGCAGGCAATCCTGCCTGCAAGTCCTTAGTCCGCAAATGCGCGAGCGGGCAGACAAGATTGTCTGCCTCACGTTGCGATTACAAAATAAAATACGCCAAACAGACGCGCGTCGTCAGTCCAGAATTTGGCGAAATCAAATCCCGCCTGGCCAGCCAGCGCGATGAAACCTTCAGGCGTGTGCTTGTAGGAATGCTCGGTCAGAATTTTTTCACCGGCGCGGAAATGAAACTGTTGATCCTGTATGCGGACCGTCTGATCGGTCGCGCTGATCAAATACATCTCGATCCGGCCTGCTTTAGAGTTGTAAATAGCACGGTGTTGCCACCGGCTTAGGTCGAAATTTGCACCGGTCTCGCGATTGATGTGCGCCAGTAAATTCAAATTGAATTGTGCCGTGACGCCGTCTTTGTCGTTGTAGGCAGCTTCGATCACATTTTGATCCTTCTGCAAATCGACGCCGATCAGCAGCCCTCCGCCTCGACCCGAAACATTGGCAATGCGGCGCAGAAACTCCAGCGCTTCATTCGGCTCAAAATTGCCAATGGTTGATCCGGGAAAATAAACAACGTTACGTGCCGGCTTGTGACGCGGTGAAGGCAACACGACGGGCTGCAAGTAATCGGCGCACACAGGCAGAATTTCCAACTTGGGGAAAATTTTTTGGAAAGACGCAGTCGATTTCCGCAGTTGCTTCTCAGAGATATCGACCGGGATATAAGCAGCGGGCTTTTCGAGCGCTTTGATGAGAATCCGCGTCTTGGTACCCGCGCCAGTACCAAGCCCGATAAGCTCGACATTTGGCCCAATTTGCGACGCGATTTCCGCATGATGTCTACTCAGAATATCGATCTCGGTACGGGTGACGTAATACTCCGGCACTTCACAGATTTTCTGGAACAAGGCCGCGCCGCGCTCATCGTAGAAATACTTGCAGGGGAGCGCGCGTGGATCGGAAGAAAGGCCGGTGATCACGTCCGACAGCAAATCAGAAGTTGCCGGAGGAGCCGTAGAAGCAGGTTGTAAGGCCGTTAGTGGGTGCGCAGTCATTATGGCATTATCGTTCGGCGCGTGCCCGACGGTCGCGCCTTACCGATTCATTGTGGATCGCGTGCGAGTCTGATCCCTGTAAACTGCCAGCGTTTTTCCGGTTGGAAGAAATTGCGATAAGTTCGGCGAATATGACTGCGCGAGGTGGCGCAGGAGCCGCCGCGCAAAACGTACTGGTTGCACATGAACTTGCCGTTGTATTCGCCGAGTGCGCCCGGCGCCGCCCGATAACCTGGATAAGGCGAGTAGGCGCTGCGCGTCCATTCCCAAACATCGCCAAACATTTGGTGAAGGCGTTTATCGTCTTCCGAGGTGGCTAGTGCGCGTGGGTGAAAATTTTCGTCCTCGACAAAGTTTCCTTCGATCGGGTAATCCAACGCAGCGCGCTCCCATTCGAACTCAGTCGGCAGTCGCGCGCCCGCCCAGTTCGCATACGCGTCAGCTTCGAAATAACTAACGTGCGTCACAGGCTCGGATTCATCGATCGGGCGAAACCCTGAGAGAGTAAAGTTCCACCAGGCGCCATCGCGTTTCGTCCAATAAAGCGGCGCCTGCCATCCGCCTGAAGCGGATTCGTTCACGGTCATCCATCCGAGTGACAGCCAGAATTCCGGGCGCGTGTAACCATTGTCTTCGATGAATGCCAGGTACTCGCCGTTTGTTACCGGCCGTGCAGCGAGCGAAAATGCGAGAACCAGCGCTCGATGCAGCGGCTCCTTCGTTGTCATAGGCGAATCCGCGACCGTCATGGCCAATCTCAACGGTTGCTTCGTCGAAATCGACGAATTGGAGGGGCGAACTCTGTGAGCCCGGCGTCGCAGAGTTCCGCCCTCCAGTTTTCGGCTCACGAAACACCGGGTAAAGCGGGTTCTGCGCAAACACGTGTTTGATATCGGTGACTAGCAATTCCTGATGTTGTTGTTCATGATGAAAGCCGAGAACCAGGATCGGTTCGATTTCATCGAGCAGCTTTTCGTCCGCGCCGGAAAGCAGATCGTCAATATGCGAATCGATCGATGCGCGATAACGCTGTGCCTGCCCCACCGTCGGGCGCGAAATTAATCCGCGTAGATCGCGCCGATGCATGTCGCCGGCGGCGTTGTAGTATGAATTAAACAGATAAGCGTACTGCGGGATTTCGGAGCGATAACCAGGACTGAACTTTTTGAGGATAAACGTTTCGAAAAACCACGTCGTATGCGCGAGGTGCCACTTTGTCGGACTTACGTCGGGCATCGATTGCACGACATAATCTTCCGGTTCGAGACCCGCGCACAGACTAGTGGTGAAGTCTCTGATTTGATGAAAACGAGCAAGCAAGCGCTCAACACGCACTGAGCCAGGATGAAGATGAACTGATTTGGCCGCCACCGTGCGGGTGGCGGCTTCGGCTGAAACTGGACTCAAAGAATTTCTCCCTCTTGTTCGAGTTCTTCTCGGCGCGCTTCGAGCATCTGGTCGTGAGTCGCTTCCTCGAGACCGTCGATCACGCAATGCTCGCCTACCGTTTCCTCTTCCTCGGTGCCGGGACGCGGCACTCGGTGGCCCTTGGAGCTGGCCACTACACTCCACTCCTCCGTAAGATCGGCATTGTCCGGGGTCTCTTCCGGCGGCGTGTTATTTTCCGCTCCCATCAATTCGTGGCGAGCCTGTCTCCAGTCTGCTTCGGTAAATTCGTCAGGGTTGCGCTCATCAATCATCGCAATTTCCCTGGCGCGTCTTTCCACCTCCTCAGGCGACGGTGCGCCCAGCCCGTTGCCGTGCACCGAGATTTTTCCCGCGGGGGGTTGTGAGTAATCATTCATAACCAATGATGCGAAAGGCCACGGCGCCTTGTTCGCACTACAGTGTGCCTTACAGATTGGAGGCTTGCAATACAAGCGCTAAAAAAAGACCTGGCCCTCTTTTAAGATGACGAAGGAAGATTTGGTTCAACTACCGGGCGGTGCTGTCGTTGCGTTTCAAGAATACGGCGATGCAAATGGAGTGCCGGTCGTATTTTGTCACGGCTGGCCGAGCTCATGCACCATGGCGCGACTCACAGACGAACCGGCCCGAGAACTTGGCGTCCGTATCATTTCACCTGACCGACCGGGCATTAGCGGATCGAGTTTGCAGCGCGATCGAAAATTGGGCGATTGGCCGCACGTTGTAGAAGGAGTTCTAGACCATCTGGGTATTGGGGAATTTCGGATGCTCGCAATTTCCGGCGGCGCACCCTATGCATACGCAACGGCCACAGCAATGCCGAACCGGGTCCGGGCAATTGCAATCGTCTGCGGCGCGATTCCCATGGCCGAACTCGAAGATGCCAAGGGTTTGCTGCCACTTTACCGCTGGATGCTGGCGCTTTATCGATCGCGACCGCAACTCTTGCGAAGGTTGTTTTGTATGGCGCGGCCGATTCTTGCATTGCGGCCGCCTGTCCGCCTTCGGCCGTTACTTTTGAAGATGTTGATGTTGCGACCATGCGATGCTGAAAGTCTGCGGGATGCAGCAGCGTTCGAAGCCATCTTTGAAAGCCAGCGCCGCGCCTGGCGTGGCTCAGCTGAAGGCGTAATGGCGGACGCGCAGATTTATGCGCAGCCATGGGGATTTTGTCTTGAAGATGTGCACGTTCCGGTTCGCCTTTGGCATGGAACCCAGGACCGGGCTTTCTCAGTTCGCCTGGCGGAAGAAGTCGCAAAGCGATTGCCCAACTGCAAAGCGCGGTTCATTGATAACGCCGGTCATTATT
This sequence comes from uncultured Verrucomicrobiae bacterium, assembly GCA_963840135.1. Classification (GTDB taxonomy): domain Bacteria; phylum Verrucomicrobiota; class Verrucomicrobiia; order Chthoniobacterales; family UBA10450; genus Udaeobacter. The sequence goes on from CAWIXX010000016.1 coordinate 161,325, forward strand.
CGCTGGCCTATCCGTCACATGCGCGACATTTTGAAGGACCTGATTTCGTCCTGATTGCAAACGTCCTTGCCACGCCGGAGGTGGCCGCGGCGACCGAAGGGGAGTCGCCAGGATTCTCAAACATGCAGTTGGCGTCGACTGCGGATACATTTTCATCATGGAAGAGGATTTTACCGGGGGCGCAATTCACGATCAGCCAACGCGGCGACAATGGAGCGTCGATCCGCCGTTCGATGCCCGCGTGAGACAATTGGTTCGCGATTGGGACGCCAGCGAATCCCCCGAACTGATCGAGGAAATGATCGTGACCGCGCTGAAGATAGCCCGCGATCGCATGAGCGTGGCGGATCTCAAATTGATCAATCGTTCGATAAAAGAAATGCGCAATGCGGCGAAGGTCTTCGCGCCATTTCAGCATTTGCGCAAAGTCGCCGTTTTTGGATCGGCCCGCACTCCAGTCGATTCACCGGTGTACGACGTCGCGAAGGAATTCGCGCGTGAGATGGTGGCGCACGATTTCATGGTGGTCACCGGTGGCGGCGATGGAATCATGGGCGCGGCGCAGGCGGGCGCAGGCCGCGCGCACAGTTTCGGTCTTAACATTCGTCTCCCATCCGAGCAGCAAGCCAACGAATTCATCAAAGGCGATCCCAAACTGATTACGCTCAATTATTTCTTCACGCGTAAGTTGAATTTTGTGAAGGAGGCGCATGCGTTCGCAATGTTTCCCGGAGGCTTCGGCACACTTGATGAAACATTTGAAGTGCTCACGCTGATGCAAACCGGCAAAGCCCGGATCATTCCCGTGGTGTTGCTGAATCGGCCACGAGGAAATTATTGGGAACTGTGGATGGAGTTTATTACCGACCGTCTCCTTAAACGCGGCTTGATCTCAGAGGAAGATCTTTCCTTCTTCAAAATCACACGCACTGTTCGGGAAGCGGTCGCAGAGATTTTGCATTTCTACAAAATCTATCATTCAGCGCGCTGGGTAGGGGATCGATTTGTAATTCGGATGAACGATCGCTTGTCGAAAAACGCGATCGTCGATCTTAACAAGCAATTCGCCGATATACTGCGTAAGGGCGAAATCGTTCAGGCCACGGCGTTGCCCCAGGAAAAAAATGAGCCTGCGATTTGGGACTTGCCTCGGCTGATCCTTACGCCTTTTCGCAATAACTTCGGACGATTCCGTCAGTTGATCGATGCGATCAATTCCGCTTCAACTGCGTGAGAGTTTCCGATCGAGAACCAATCTCCTGCGGCGTGTTGGCAGGCGTTTCGTGATCCATGCAGTTTCCTGCAAGAGCGATGTCGGCTCGAAGCTTTGCTTTCATCATCTCATCGAATGAAAAATGCTTCCTGGCATAGCGGAGGCCGTTCGTTGCACAGTGCGCAGCTAGGTTTGGATCGCGAATAAATTCCAGAATCGCGGCTGCGAGCGCCTTGCTGTCTCCCGGCTCAATGAGCAGACCGTTTTGCCGATGCTCAATGATTTCCGGAATATCGCCCACCTTTGTCGCGATGACGGGACGTCCGCTGGCAAAGGCTTCGCGCAACACGATCGGAGAAGCTTCAGTCCGCAGTGAAGCGATCACAATCATGTCGCATGCGGCATAAATATCGGGCGTGTCCCACCGATATCCCGCCATAATGATCTTGTCGGCGAGTCCGGCGCGGTCGATTGCGTTTCTTACATTGATACCGCGTTTTAGGATGCCGGTGCCCTGACCAACGACGACGAAACGCGCATCGGACCGCTCAGCCAAAACAAAAGGGGCTCCTTCAACGAGGATGAGCTGACCTTTATCCGGCCGGATCATTCCGACGTTTCCAATGAGCGGAGTGTCTGCGCCGACGCCGATTTCACGACGGAATTTCATCCGATCGCGCGGCGGCTTGAATTTTTCCAAATCGACAGCTGAACCAATGACTTCAATTTTCGCAGGATCAACGCCGTGTTCCTGGACGAGTTCGCGTTTAATCACCGACGCGTCGGCCACAATGTTCGAACAGCCGTGCTTGAAGACAAATGCGCGTCCCTTGCTTCCGATTGGATCGGTGATGCAGCGTGCCCGGCTAAGTGGAATCCCGCAAAAATAGAGCGGCAGACAAAGCCAGTGATCTTTTGAGCTGTAGGTCTTGAGCAGATCGATGCCGTTTCGCCGGCAAAATCGCCAGAGCCGCCATGAGGAAAACAGATCAACCCGACTGCCGAGCGGCATAGTCACAAGGCGAGTGCCGAGTTCAGAGGCTTTTGAGTGTACCTGACTATCCGGATTGCAGACGAGCCATGCCTGATGCCCGTGAGCATTCAGCCAGTTGATCTCGAGACAGGTGCGATACTCCTGGCCGCCCCAGCTGCGGCTGCTCTCTACGTAGAGGATGTTCACGTGGAATCGGCAAGGACTGCCGTCACCTCAATTTACGCGGCCGCGCTCCGTTTTTCGAGAATGTAATCGTGGATTGTGTTTACGGTTTGAAGCGCTTTGCCAGCGACTTCCGAGCTTGGCACACCGACCCCGAACGTTTTCTCCATGCTCACCACCAGCTCGAGCGCATCGATGGAATCCAAACCGAGCCCGGTGGCTCCGAAAAGTGGAAGATCGTCTCCGATCTGCTCCGGAGTAACTTGCAGCATCAAATTTTTTACAAGCATCTCTTTGATACGAGCGCGTAAATCGGGTTCAGTCATAAACGAGGCGCGATCTTGCCGTAAATCGCGCGTTTGGTCAAACGTGTAGGAGCCCGATCCGATTTAATTCTACGAATAGTCCCTAAAGCGATGCGAGGACTCATCGCATTCCGAAAGCACTTCGTGCGAAAATCGTAGAAGACATCCGCTCTGTTTCGCGGAAGCTTTGGGAGTGCGCGCGCGTCCTCGCGTCGCTTTACCTTGGGACGAGGTTTCCTTACGCTTGATCGGCTTTCCCGTCGGTGCTCGCAGGTTGGCTCTCGCTTCGGGGCACAGTCGACTGCGCCGGTTTCACTTCAGACTTGGCGGTTTCAGTCTCAGACTTTCCAGCCTTATGCAGTTCGTCGTTGAATTCGTCCTTTGCTTTTTGAAACTCCTTCACCGCCTGGCCCATTCCACGGGCAAGTTCCGGCAACTTCTTCGCTCCGAACAAGACCAGGACAATCAACAGGATGACGATCAGGTCCGGCCCTGCCAAATTCATGAAACTGGCGATAAGGCTCATGCGCTAGGTTTCAACATCAGGCTGTTTCCCGAAGTTTCAAGGCAAATTCCGTTAGGCTGACACAAGGGGCTCGGAAGTTGACAGGCTCAAGCTACTGTGGAAAAAGGATTTCCTATCCATGCGTCCTACCTGGAAAGGCAGTATCAGCTTCGGGCTGGTTTATATTCCCGTGGCGGTTTATCCAGCTACGCGCGAGGAGAAGATTAGTTTCCGCCAGCTTCGTTCCAGCGATCTCAGTCCTATCAGATACAAGAAGGTGGCTGAGGCAGACTCAAAGGAAGTTCCAGCCGACCAAATCGTGAAGGGCTTCGAGTACGAGCGGGGCCGTTACGTTGTGCTAAAGGACGAGGACTTCGAGAAGGTGCGAATCGAGTCGACACATTCCATCGATATTACCGACTTCGTGGATTTGGACCAAGTCGATCCGAAGTTTTTCTACAAACCATATTTTCTCGAGCCGCAAAAGGGTGGGGAAAAGGCCTACGCAGTTTTGCATAAGGCGCTTGGCGGGACGGGCAAGATCGGCATTGCCAAGGTCGTGATCAGCAACCGAGAACATTTGGCCGCGGTCAAACCAGATGGGTTTTTCTTGATTCTGGAGTTGATGCACTTCGCCAGCGAAATATTGGGCGCCGAAGTTTTGAAGAATGGTTCGGCTACAGCCGTGAGCGATAAGGAATTGAAGATGGCACAGGCGCTCATCGACAGTATGGCAGTTTCGTGGGAGCCGGAAAAATACCGCGACGAATACCGGACGGCCTTGATGGAGATCATCGAGCAGAAAGCGCAGAACCGAGAAGTCGCGGCCAAAGCGCCGACACCGCCCGCGCCAACTAACGTTGTCGATTTGGTTAAGGTGTTGCAGGACAGCCTGAACCGGACGCAATCACTTAAGCAAAAGCGGGGTTCCGCGTCATCCAGTGGCCGCCGGGCGACCAACACGCTGGTTAAGCAACGACGACGAACAAGCGCCTTGGGTTAATCGGCCCTGAACCGGGCACCTGTTGCAAATCATGGCGCTGGCATTATAGTCAGCACTCTTTATGGCCAAGACTTCCTGGATCAATCGCAATGAGCGCAAACGCGCGACGGTGAAGAAGTACGCCGCGTTGCGGGCGGAGTTGAAGGCGAAAAAGGACTATACCGGCCTTTCCCAATTGCCGCGTGACGCCAGTCCGACCCGTGTAGTGAACCGATGCGAAGTCACCGGGCGCCGGCGTGCTTTTATTCGCCGGTTCAAGATATCGCGCTTGACGTTCCGTGAGCTGGCTTCACAAGGCTTGATTCCTGGGGTAACCAAGTCGAGCTGGTAAATTTTCTAGCGTAGGCGCGCCGCTGTGCGGCGCGTGAATCGGCCGGTCACAAACCGGCTCCTATGCAAATCTACTGGATGAACTTCCCCTCATTATTGCTCCTGGCGCCCATTGCTGATGTAGTAGCCAGGCATTGGGACCCGTTGATCGTCCTAATCGCCAAACTGGTGACCGTTGCCGCGTTGGTATTAATCAACGGATTCTTTGTCGTTGCCGAATTTGCACTGGTCAAAATCCGCGACAGCCAAATCAAGACGCTGACTGACGAAGGCGTGAGGCAAGCGGTCTTCGTGAAACAGATTAAGGACAATCTGAACGCCTATCTTTCTGCCTGCCAGGTCGGAATTACTGCGGCGAGCCTGGGGCTTGGTTGGCTGGGGGAACCTTTCCTAGCGCGAATGCTCCAACCGTTTTTCGCTTTGGCAGGAATCGAATCCGTGCCGGTAATCAAATCGATTTCCTTTGCGTTGGCTTTTTCAGCCATCACGTTTTTGCACATCGTGCTGGGGGAACAAGCCCCCAAAATTCTCGCCATCCGCAAATCCATGGCTGCCGCGCTATTTGTGAGTGCGCCGTTGAGATGGTTTTACGCAATCTTTAAACCTGCGATCGGGTTCCTAAACGCTGCGAGCAACTGGGTGCTGCGTCGTGTGATTCGTGTGGAACCCATCGCCGAGGGAGAATTGGCCCATAGTGAGGAAGAACTGCGCTTGATTGTTAGTGAAAGCGAAAAATCCGCCGAGGTCACGCCTCTTGGTCGCGAGCTTGTCTTTAATGTGCTGGATCTACGTGACCGCGTGGTGCGCGACATCATGACGCCGCGCGGAGAAATTGTTTACTTCAATCTGGAAGACGGTTTCGAAGCGAATGTGAAAAAGGCAATTGAGTCCCGGCACACGCGGTTTCCGTTGTGTCGCGAGAATCTCGATAACACGGTCGGCCTGATCCACATTAAGGAACTGCTCACCATAATACGCGCGGAGCATCCCGATCTTTTGAAGATCAAACGCGATATAATTCCCATCCCTGAGATGATGCCGCTGGAGAAATTGCTCAAGTTATTCTTGAGCAAGCACGCGCATCTGGCCCTGGTGGTGGATGAATTTGGCGGAACGGTTGGCATGGTAACCCTGGAGAACGTGCTCGAGGAGTTGGTCGGTGATATCCAGGACGAGTTCGATGTCGAAAAGGAAGAGTTTCGTAAGATCAATGCAGACGAATTCACTGTGGACGGCGCGCTGGGCCTTTATGAGTTGAACGAGTTCGCCAAACTAGAATTAGAGAGCGCCGACGTGAGCACCATCGGTGGTTACGTCACTCATCTGCTTGGTCACCTGCCGAAGCAGGGCGAGGAGGTCAAAATCGATAACTATCTCGTTACAGTTTCTCAAAGCGACGGTCGCCGCGTGAATCAGCTTCATTTTAAAAAATCGAGCAGCAGCGCTCCCGTGACGGTGCCTGCGTCTGGCAAAGCGTAGCCCTTATCCCGCCGTTCCGTCTTTGCGCGAATGGAGGCAAATCCGGTTGCCATCCGGATCCGCAATCCATGCCGTCTACCATGGGAATTTCCCTCTAGAAAGCGTTTGCATGACGCCTGCATGACGCCTAACATGATGACATGAGCAGACAGAAACGCGTGGAGAAGTTCCCGATTGAGATCAGGAAAGGTCATGCAGTCGTTAAGATTTATGAGGTCAAGAATCGGGGATCCTCGAATTATTGCGTGAGCTACATCGGCGCCACCGGCCGAATGCGTCGCAATTTCACACAACTTGATGTTGCAAAACGCGAAGCGCTTCGCATCGCGCAACAGCTTGCCGCCGGCGACATGGAAGCGTTGAAGCTGACCGGCAGAGAAAAACAAATCTACGTCGAAGCCGAGCGTGCGTGCGTGCAGACCGGTCTCCCGCTGCATACCATCGCGCACGAATACGCACGCGCATTCGAGATCCTGGGCGGAGCGCACATTGTCGAGGCCGCGCGCCACTACAAAAAAACCGTTGACGTCGATTTGCCTTTAGTGAGCGCAACCGAAGCATTCGAGAATTTCCGCGCTGCGAAAGAGGCTGAAGGCATGAGCAAGAAATATCTGGAAGACATCCGAACGTTGCTCGGTGACTTCGCGCGAAACTTCCAATGCCCGCTCTCCAGCATTCAACCGGACGATCTTCGCCAGTACCTGAACGTGATGAAAATAGGATTGGTGGCGAAAAACAACCGTCGCCGGATGCTCGTTGTTCTGTTCAATTTCGCAAAGTCGCAGGGATGGCTGCGAGCCAACGAGGAAACCGCGGCCGATGCGCTCGGCACCTACAAGATTCGACGTCGCGATGTAGAAATTTACACACCAACGGAAATTGCGCGGTTGTTGAACGCGGCCGCGCCAGACTTCGTCCCTTACATTGCGCTTCTCGCGTTTGGTGGTGTGCGCCGTGAAGAATTGCACAAGGGACTTTTGTGGGAATCGATCGACTTCATCCGCGGCGCTATTATCGTGCCCGCGGCGATCGCCAAGACAAATCGCAAGCGCAAAATTCCCATGCACGAAAATCTGGTGGCATGGCTCGAGCCGTATCGGGTGAAATCGGGTCCAATTTTCGACATCGCTCCAGACAACCGGATCGAGAAGGTGGTGAGAGCATCCGGTGTGAAGTGGAAGCGCAACGGATTGCGCCATTCATTCGGCAGCTACCGCATGGAGTTGACCAAGAACGAAGGCCAGGTTGCGCTGGAGATGGGCAACAGCCCCGCGGTGGTGAAGGATCACTATTTCGAGATTGTCGATGAGAAGGCGGCTCGCGACTATTGGTCAATCAAACCGATTGCCAAGGGTGATCGCAAGATCGTTGCCATTGCATAGGCCGCTCCTTGGCTACCCGGAGGCCAAAACCAGAAATTTTCATGACAGATTCCTGAAGAATAAGATCGATCCGTTTCGAGCTTGTCGAAAAGTGAACGTTACACCTATAAACGCGGCCTGATGATCACCACGCCCACGGTTTTGATTCTTGGCGCAGGAGCGAGTTGCCCTTACGGGTTTCCTACAGCTAGCGAATTAAACGCATGAATCTACGAACAGTTCTCGCATCCGACAGCAAAAGCCTGTCAAGTTCTCGCCGAGAATAACAGTCATTCACCTGACAAATTCTTTGAATTCAGGGATGCGTTCTTTAGATCGGGCCACTCATCGGTCGATGCTTTCTTGGAGGACCGCCCCGATTTCTTGGATGTGGGCAAGCTTGCGATCGCCTATTGTCTGATTCCGTTTGAGGACGAATCAAGACTGTATAAGCCAGATCCGTTGCGTGGTGGCGATTGGTATAGGTATCTGTGGGGGAAACTAAATTCCAGGTTTGAAGAATTTGGCAACAACAAACTCAAGATTATAACCTTCAACTACGACCGGTCCCTTGAGCATTATCTCCTGAATGCCCTGCACTATTCGCATAACAGAAAATTCGATGAATGCGCGACAGCTCTCGCGGCAATTCCCATTATTCATATTTACGGACAGTTGAGCACATGTAGCTATTCATCGTATCCGCTTCAGGGCTATAACCAATACCGTCCAGATCCAGATCGCCTTGCTAACGTCGGCGCGGCCAGCGGAATCACGCTTCTTCACGAAGAAGCTCAGGTTCAAGCCGGGCGCGATGCTCTGACCGGAGCAACTCGCGTCTGTTTTTTGGGCTTTGGCTATCACCCATTAAATATAGCGCGTTTGAATATCGATCCACGCTTCGACCTTAGAACGACCGTCATTGGAACGTCGCGGGGACTAATTGGGGCAGAAGTGCCGTCTGCAAAAAGCAGATTATTGAGCGCAATCGGCGGCGATATTGCTTTCTGCGATGCGGATAATCTAGATATTTTGAGGCGGAACATGTTCCTAGATTAAAAGCTTTATATTCTCGCTAGGTCCGTGTCCTATCGACTGCTCCCAGCACTATCTTTTGCTTTCCACGCGGCAACGACAAAAATGATCGCGCCAAAATCGTTTTTGATTGCCCGATGGCGAATCACTCAGCAATCTCGCCGTCGCCCATGACTCTCCCAGCCCATGCCCCCTCGAATCGCTGGTGCTCGAACTGCGGTGCACCTCTTCAGATCGCGGCAAATTCTTGCTATGCCTGCGGCGCAACAGTCGGCAGCAAGGAGCAATTATGCGCTGAAGAACAGAAACAAACCGTTTTGAGAACTGCCGAAGAAAAACGCCGCTTAGCCCTCAAGTGGCTTGGCGTGTTCAGCCTGTTTTTTTTGGCGATAACCGTGCTTGTCGTCAAAACAGCGAGCATCCCATCGAGAACAGAGAGTCTCGGGCCCGTCGTCAATAGCCATGCTTCGATCGACTCCAACAGCCAAAACGAGAGCGATGCTTCGATCGACTCCAACAGCCAAAACGAGAAGCAACTGTGGGCTAAGTCAATTCTCAATCAAAAGGCTCCAGAACTTATCGTAGAGAGGTGGCTTTCTAAAAAACCATCTACTGAAGGCAAATTTGTTTTAATTGATTTTTGGGCTACTTGGTGTGGACCGTGCCGAGAGGCGATTCCTGAACTCAACGAATTTCAAAAGAAATACAAAGACAAACTTGTGGTCATCGGTATTTCTGACGAATCACTAGATACGGTTTCACGGTTCAGATCCCCAAAGATCGAGTATTTCTCAGCTATCGACACGCGGGGGAGAACCAAAAAGGAACTAGAAGTTTCAGCTGTGCCTCACGTTATGATTTTGGATCCAAATCGCGTTGTGCGGTGGGAAGGGTATCCACTTCTAGACGGTTATGAGTTGACTGCAGATGTGTTAGAAAAAGTCTTCACAAAGTATGACGAAACGAAACCAAGCCCTCATTGAAAATGCGCGAACGTGAATATCTCTCCGGTTTTGCGCTCCCAATATTCAATGATGTCGCGCACCGTGTCGCCCAATGCGTCTTGTAACGGTTGGTTTGCCACGACACCCTGCCGTGGCTTATCTCTGTCTCGTTAGGTCTCAGAGTGTGCGCTTCCACGATTTTCACCTTAAAGGCTACACCGTCAGCAAATTCGGTGGCGAAATTGTCCTCGATTTCGTCTCAGACGAATCAGACGAGACGTCAAAAGTCAGATTCTCCGAAGTCGCGGCCTATCATTTTGTTCACACAGGGGGAGGCATCATCCTCGAAATCACGGAAACACCGATTGCGGAGCTTATACAGGAGGTCGGCGATCAGCTCGCTGAATGGTGGCGACTCCACGATGGGTTTCAGCACTGGAGCGACGATCGAGCGAGATACATTGCGACACTGGAGCAGGAGGGCTATCACGCGTGGACTATCGAATCTGCTGTTGGGTTCGAGGGCTTCGTTATCGCGAAGTCAGTTGGAGAAGCGTGAAAGACCTAACCAGTCGATGAAGCCAACGGCCCGCTTCACAGGATCGCGCCAGAATCGTTTTTGATTGCCGGACGGCGAATGACCCAGCTTGCCATCCTGCCGCCTTTTAACGGACACTTCCCTCTATGGAGACAGAAATAGACGACAAATTGCCGTCTAATTCTAGTTAGATCATGCCGTGAACTGGGAAGCGATTAGTGCAATCGGCCAAATCGTCGGCGCACTTGCCGTCGTCATTTCTCTGGTTTATGTGGCGAGGGAAATCCGAAGCAATGCACGTTCAGCGCGACTGGCTTCTGTGGGCACCATCAATGATTGGCTAGGACAACTCGCAACGCATCCGCATTTAGCTGACGTGTGGAATCGCGGTCTCCAAGACTACGAATCTCTTGAAGGGGCCGACCAAAGAACCTTCAACGCGTTCACACTGCAGCTGTTTCATATCTTTAGGGAATTGTATTATCAGCAGGTGGAGGGGCATCTGGATCCACGCCTGTGGCGTGAGGTCGAAATCCCCATGCGTGACCTGATCAACAGATTTCCCGGAATTCGCGCTTGGTCGCGTGAATACTCGCATTGGTTCAGTGAGGAGTTTGTAAATTACGTTAATCAGCTATAGCAGACAGCCAAGCCTCCAAGGTATATTGGCAAACCAATCGAAGATCAATGATCTAACCAATCGATGAAGCCAACGGCTCCATTACGAAGCAAGTTCAGCGTGTTCGCCACGACACGCTGCCGTGGCTTATCTCTTTCTAGTTAGGTGGCCCACATCGTCCATCCGATTCGGCACTTTAATGTTAGGCCCGATTAGCCATGCAAGAATCTTTCCTCCTGGATGCCTGCGTGATGATGGACGCATTGTTGCGATTCCGACCGAGGCATAATTCCGCTCTTGCATTTGTACGCGAACTCGCAGCGCGTAAGGCCACGGTCTACATTCCCGCTCATGCGTACGCGGAGTATGTCGTAACTTGTTTTATCCATTTTAAAAACGAACCCGGAAAGCTAGTGGGTCAGCCTATATTGCCGTCAATGTTTCCGAATCTTCCCCTTCATGTAATAGCTATAGACGAGAAGTTAATTTCTAAAATTCTTGTGTCGCCGCTACCAGATCTGAAAGGTTCCGACATGTTGTATTTCCTGATAGCTCGGTATGACAATCTGACACTAGTCACCGAAGACAAACGTTTGAGGAATGTTTCAACTAGTGGCGGCGTTCGTGCGCTTTCGCTCGAATCCGCTCTTTTGCACATCCGAAATGGGAATTAATGAACTGCCTACCCATGCGAGTCTCGTTAGGCGGCACTACGCGCACCGTGCCTGGGCAGTCAAACGGCTACCTTGAATCGCGAGCAGGCGCTTAATTCTTTCTTGTGTGTTTGTCGCCACGGCGAGTGAGCTTCCCGGTGCTGGTTGTGGCGGCGATTACCTGACGCTTTTGCAAAAATTCCAGTAACGTTAGGCAGTCTTAGCGCAGGGTCCCAAGTTGCGGGTGGACTTCCGGCTCAAGTGGTTGGCTAGGCCTCAGCGACAGCGACGCACATGCTCGCCGCCCGAATGGAGCGGGTTGTTCCACATGGCACAAATTTGTGCCATGTGCCGCGGGAGGTGGCTCTGCTGTCTCCTGCTTTGAGAATTCATGGGCGAGCACAACGCGCAGCTTTTGCAAATAGCGCTCCGTTTCCGAAATCAATGCGCTTACCTCAGCTGGAATTGGTCTCATTGGTTAGGCATAAAAAAGATCGGCGCGGGGTCGGCATCGCTCAATGTTCAAAAGAACGTAACACCGCAGAACGCGAGCCCAAGACAAATTTTCATTATTTTACAGCCAGTGACGCGGTGTGATTCGCGTTTACGATGACGCTGGCAACGTGATCGAGACGCACGAGCACAAGGGTGAGTTTCCCGAGCTAGGACCTGACTGGCTTTGGCCGGAGAGAATTGGTCGGGCTTTCGGTTCTTATCTGTTAAGGAATCGCTTGCGGCCGCGACTAATCGGGCGAGATGATAATGTCCCCTGTCGCTGTCATGAAGAATCTCTGGCTGTTTTTTTCTTGATATGCTAAACGCGTTAACTCGTTCAGCCGATCGGCGTCACTGGCTCAAGACGTTGATCTGGGGATTTTTCGCCGGGGTGTTGGCAGGGATTGCAATGCTTTTGACGATGGCGCTGCTCCGACTGTTTTTTGGCTGGCCGACGCCGACGGAGCTGATCTTCGATCGAGTCTTTCCCATGCTTACCGTCGAGTTCTTTATTGGCTCGCTCGTGCGCGCGGGCGGTTATACGCCGCTCAAGCTCCAAGGAGTTTTCGGCGCTTTGGCCGGACAACTGATTGTTGCGGGCCTCGGCGGTGTGCTCTACGCGTTCTATCTTAGACGACGCGACCGACGCAATGGTTCGCGCGCTACCGGTAATGCGTTGTTCGATCCGCGTGGATGGCTGTTGATAATTCCTGGTGTCTTAGCCGCGACGATTCTCTTCATTGCTTTGCTTTGGCCGACGCTTGTCACGAATTACCGTGGCTTTCCGCCAGGTGCCGCGCACGTGATCGCATCGATCGAGATGCTGATTTCATTTTCCGTGTGCGGAATTGGGATCATGTTTTTCTACGGCCTGCTTACCAGGCCGTTGCACCCAGCGGGTGTGGATGAGAAAAGAGATCGCGGTTGGGCGATCGGTCGGTCGTCGCCGTTTTGTAGCGCTCGGAATTGGCGCGGCCTTGGCGCTCGCTCTTGGGAGCACTTTGCGCCGGCTTTTTCGGATGGGCACATTTAGCTACGACGGACGCCAATATCGGGGACCTAAGGTCCAGAAAATCACGCCGATCCGACCGGACGACGAATTTTACCAAGTTTCCAAAAACCTCATTGATCCTGATATCGCACGGGATTCGTGGCGCTTGGACATTGTTGGCCAAGTTGAAAACCCGCGTGTTTATTCTTTCGCCGACATTGCCGCGCTGCCGGCCGTTGAGCAGGAAACGACGTTGCTTTGTATTTCCTACGGGGTAGGCAGCGGCCTTTGCTCGAACGCTATTTGGAAAGGCGTCCCGCTGCCGACTCTGCTCGCGCAGGTAAAGCCGAAAGCCTAACGTCACTACTGTTCTCTTTCGCGCGGCCGACGGCTACTACGAGACGTTTCGGTTCCCGAAGGCGATGGAGCCAACAACGCTGGTCGCCTACGAAATGAACGGCGAGCCGTTGCCGCAGCGACACGGTTTTCCGCTCCGGCTTGATCGTGCCCGGCCTTTACGGCGAGAAAAATCCGAAGTGGCTTACCCGCATCGAGCTGCTGGATGAAGCCGATGGCCGGCTTCACCGGCGTCATGGTTGTGGGTTTTACAAAGAGCAGGGCTGGGGACGCCAGGGCGATTCGATTCCAACTCACAGTCGTTTCGATGCGCCGCAAGTTAGGGGCGACCATTTCGAGGCGCCATTTCAAGTTGGGAAAACGGTCGAGCTACGCGGGATGGCTTTCGGTGGCGACCGCGGGATTTCTAAAGTGGAGATTAGCAGCGATGACGGCAAAACTTGGGTTGACGCTGAGATTAGCAAACCCGGAACCAAGTTGAGCTGGAGTTTGTGGAGCTACCAATGGACGCCAGACGAAGAAGGTGAAACCCGACTCGTAGTTCGCGCCACCGACGGCAACGGCCAACTTCAAATCAGCGAATACCGTGATCAGGTGCCAGACGGAGCTACCGGGCTTCACCGGGTTCGAGCTAGAGTGGAGAAAGCGTAGTGCCGATATTACGACGCGCGTTGCCTGGATTCGCCTGCGGCCTGCTTTGCGGGATCTTGTTGGCGGGTGGGTTTGGTAGCATTTCCCTCGGCCTCGCTGTCGGAGCAGTGTTGGGAACAGCTTACGCGTTGGCTTTGCCGCGGCCGACCCGCGACGCTGGCGCGGCCGCCGACCGCGCGATGACGACTGCCGCTTTCGGCCTACCCATCTGGGGCGCGCTGAACGTTGTTCTCCTGCCGCTGCTCGCTGGCCAGACACCGCAGTGGACGGCCGAGGGTATGCGTAGGCTCTTTCCGGCGCTTGTCGGCTGGTTGCTTTTCGGATTCGCGCTGGGATTGCTCACGACCGGCGCTGTGCGGCTGACCGAGCTTCTGTTCGGCGTTACACCGGCACCGCCCGAGCCTGCATCGCCAGAGGTAAAAACGCGCGTCGTCATCCTCGGCGGTGGCTTCGCTGGGGTGAGCACGGCCATGAACCTGGAGAAAGAATTTCGCGACGATCCAAGTGTGGCATTCACGCTAGTCAGTGAAACCAACGCGCTCCTTTTTACCCCGATGCTAGCCGAAGTGGCCGGCAGTAGCCTGGAGCCGACACATATTTCCACGGCTTTGCGCAGCAGCCTGCATCGCACCCGCGTGGTGCGCGCGCAGGTTGCCGGCATCGATCTCGAGAACCGTCGCGTCAAGTTGTCCAACCGCGAGGAGACGCTGCCATACGATCATCTCGTTCTCGCATTGGGTGCGGTTTCCAGTTTGCCACCGGGCGATGGCATTGCCGAGCACGCGCTCGAGTTCAAAACGCTGGCTGACGCGATCCGCATCCGCAATCACGTTATCGACGCGTTCGACCGTGCCGACGCGGAACCAAATCCCGCGCGTCGCCGGGCGCTCTTGACGTTTGTCGTCGCCGGCGGTGGCTTCTCCGGAGCCGAACTGGTGGGCGCGTTGAATGATTTCGCCCGAGGAATGCTCGCGGATTACCCAAACTTGTCCGCGGACGATCTGCGCGTCGTGCTCGTTCACTCCCGTGAACGCATTTTGCCGGAGTTGAGCGCTTCCCTGGCCGACTACGCGCTGGAACGGATGCGGGCGCGCGGCGTGACATTCGAGCTCAACGCGCGCGTATCTGCGGCGCGTCCCGGAGTCGTCGTGCTCAAGCGCATGGAGCTGGAAAAGACGGACGCGACTAAGAAGCCCGAGCCTGTCCAGTTGGAGATTCCCACCGAAACGCTTGTCTGGGCCGCCGGCGCCGCGCCGAACCCCTTGTTAAAAGAGTTGGCGGTCGAGCGCGACAAACGCGGCGCCGTTCTCGTCGAGAACACGCTTGCGGTGCGAGGTCACACCGGGCTTTGGGCGCTGGGTGACTGCGCCATCGTGCCCGACGCAAAGACGGGCAAGTCGTGTCCGCCGACTGCGCAATTTGCGATCCGCGAGGCGCGCACGCTTGCCCGTAACCTGTGTGCTAGCATCGCTGGCGAGCCCTTGCAGCCATTTCATTTTGATTCCCTCGGCACGCTCTGCGTCGTAGGCCACCACACCGCGTGCGCGGAAATAAAGGGTTATAAATTCAGCGGCTTCTTTGCGTGGTTCCTCTGGCGCAGCATTTATCTGATCAAGCTCCCGGGACTCGAACGCAAGGTGCGCGTGGTGGGAGACTGGACGATCGAGTTGTTCTTCCCGCGCGACATCCTTCAAACGATCGACTTCAGCCCGCCCGGCGAGAAATCCCAGGCATGAGGAGATCGCCTGCTTTGTTCTTAGTAATCGGCAGCGTCATTGGCGCGCTGGGCGCTGTCGTACTCGCACGTGTCGGTCTGACTCCGGCAGGTTGGAGAGTGGTGGCCATCTTACTTGGTGCGGTTCTGGGTGGATGTTTCGCGCTCATGACGCGCTCACGGGCCACGACGCCTGGCGCTGGTCTGCTTTGGGCTCTGGCCTTTTCGTTCCTGCTCTGGCTGGCCGGACCCGCATGCATGCTGCCGCGAATTACATCGCACGGAGCAATGGGAATGCTGGACGCCGCCCGCGCGCACTTTCCCGAATTGGTTGGTTACCTGCTCGTCTTTGGGGCGCCGCTCGGTCTGGTGCTCGGCGCTTTGTCTGTGGGAAAGCCGTCGCCAAAGTCGAGTGCGCAGGAGGGCGAAGGAACGAAGAAGGCGACACGCCTGCCGCTGCAGTTCAGTCTCGCACGCGCACTTGTCGCGGGAGGGCTCGCTGGTGTCGTCGGCGGCTGGGCCTTCGGACAATGGATGGCGAAAGCGCATTTCTTTCCGCTTATCGCCGGCATGGTAGGATCTTCCTCGCCCGGACTTGGAAAGACGCTGCACTTTGTCATCGCTGTGATCATCGGAGCGACGTTCGGATTGCTTTTTCAACGCGACGTTCGCGGGTACGGATCGAGTCTGGGTTGGGGCCTCGCCTACGGCATTTTCTGGTGGTTTCTCGGGCCGCTGACCCTCAAGCCGCTACTGGAGGGGCACGCGCCGGACTGGTCGCTCGCGCGAGGACAAGAGCTGTTCGGCTCACTCATGGGTCATATCGTTTACGGCCTGATCGTCGGCGTTATCTACGCCGCTTTAGACAGACTCTGGGTCGGCTTCTTCATCGATAGTGATCCGATTAATCGGCAGCCGGAAGGGCCCGGCTCGCGCACGCTGCTCTCGTTAGGCCGGGGTGCGGTGGCGGGGCTCGCCGGCGGGCTCGTGTTCTGGCCCCAGATCGTGGCGGTGGATGGGTTGCCTTGGATAGCGCGCCTTGCTGGCGGCACATCATCCGCTCTCGGGTTGGTCGTCCATCTCGCCATCAGTGTCGCCATCGGCGCGGGCTACGGCGTGCTCTTTCAGCGCGAGTCGCCGGACTGGAGCGCGGCTGTCGGTTGGGGGATGCTATACGGAATCACTTGGTGGTTTGTCGGCACGTTGACTCTGTTCCCCATCTGGCTGGGAGCTTCCTTCACTTGGACCACCGCGGCAGCCGCCAACGCGCTCTCTTCGCTCCTCGGGCATCTCATCTATGGGGCGGTCACGGCCACCGTTTTCCTGCTGCTCGAACGTCGTCATCAGGACTGGATGCGGCTCGATCCGCGCTTTGCCGCGCGCGAGGCGCGCCTCCAACGCCCTGCTGGCACACCGGCCCCTGCGCTCTGGTTTTTCGCGCTCGGCCTCGGCGTGCTCCTGCCGATTTTATTGAGTT
>CAWIXX010000017.1:0-517295 GCA_963840135.1 uncultured Verrucomicrobiae bacterium
TCGCATTCCTGTTCCTTGGCTTTTGCCTGATGATGTTGATGCGCTTCCAGTTGGCTTATCCTGGGCAGGCGCTGCCGGTGATAGGCAAATTTCTTCCGCACATTTTTGGCCCCGGCTCGATGCCAGACGGAAAAATGACGCCCGACTTCTACAATTCTTTAGGCGCGATGCACGGCACGATCATGATCTTTCTCGGAGTCGTGCCGCTGGCATTTGCGGCATTCGGAAATTTCGTCGTGCCGCTGCAAATCGGCGCGCCAGACATGACCTTTCCGAAGGTAAACGCTGCAAGTTTTTGGGCATTCGGCGTCGGGGGCGTGATCATGCTCATCAGTTTCTTCGTGCCGGGCGGTGCGGCAAAAAGTGGCTGGACTTCTTATACACCACTCGCGGCAATTGCGGATACCGGCCCGGGACATAATCCGGTGTTTAATGGTCAGACGCTTTGGCTGATCGGGTTTATTTTTTTGATCACCTCATCGTTGCTCGGTGCCGTCAACTTCATCACCACTATCATTCAATTGCGCGCGAAGGGGCTGACCTGGATGCGGCTTCCGTTTTTTGTTTGGGCGCAATTTGTCACAGCATTTCTGTTATTGCTGGCATTTCCGCCGCTCGAGGCTGCGATCGTCATGCAATTGATGGATCGCCTCGCCCATACCAGCTTTTTCCTGCCGAGCGGGCTCGTTGTGAATGGCGTGCCAATGTCGATCAGCGGCGGGGGGAGCCCTCTTTTGTGGCAACACTTGTTCTGGTTCCTCGGGCACCCGGAGGTTTACGTGCTGATTTTACCAGCATTCGGTATTGTGGCAGAAATTCTGGCAAACAACTCGCGCAAGCCGCTGTGGGGATACAAATCGTTGGTCTTTTCCGTGTTGGTAATCGGATTTCTGTCCTTCATTGTCTGGGCGCATCACATGTGGCTCACCGGCATGGGCTCGGCGGTCAGCGCATTTTTTCAAACGACCACACTGCTCATCTCCATTCCATCGGTGATTATCTTAAGTGCATTTTTCATTTCGCTATGGGGCGGCTCGATTCGCTTCAATGTGCCGATGCTTTTCACCATCGCGTTTCTGCCGATGTTCGGAATTGGCGGTCTCACGGGCATCCCGCTGGCATTTAATTCAGCCGATCTTTACTTGCACGACACCTATTACGTCATCGCGCACTTTCATTACATCGTTGCGCCGGGCACAATTTTCGGACTCTTCGCTGGCGTCTATTATTGGTTCCCGAAAGCAACTGGCCGAAAGATGAGCGAGTTCTGGGGCAAAGTGCATTTTTGGCCAACGCTCATTTGCATGAACCTAATTTTCTTGCCGATGTTTTTGCAGGGGATGGCCGGAATGCATCGACGCTGGTTCGATGGCGGACAAGGATGGGGCGTCGCGAACGAGCATACGATTTGGGGATTGACCGGTTTTCAATGGAACCATCCGATCTCATGGGCAGCCTGGGCGATGGGGCTCGCCCAAATTCCATTCATCATTAATTTCTTCTGGAGCATCAAGCACGGCGAAAAAGTGAACGACAATCCGTGGGAGGCGACCACCCTGGAGTGGACTGCGCCTTCACCACCGCCACATGGAAATTTTGTTCATACTCCCGTGGCCTATCGCGGTCCTTACGAATACAGTCTTCCCGGTCGCGAACGCGATTTCACGATGCAGAACGAACCGGTGGAACCGGCGGAGCGCACTCCCCGAAAACCGCCCGCTGAACCAGTTCTGGCCTAAGTTCTACCGATGGAAATTCCGTATACAGTTTCCAATCGTCCCGACACTGGACTTTGGAACGCCAAGATTGGCATCTGGTTATTCCTCGCGTCGGAAGTAATGCTCTTTGGCGCGCTCTTTTCAGCCTACATTTTCTTGCGCATCGACGCGGCGCCGGGGACCTGGCCGCATGGGCTCCTCAACGTCCCAGTCGGCACCATGAATACGGCGATCCTCATCATATCGTCGGTCACCGTCGTGCTGGCGTGGGCAGCGCTGAAGATGAGGCGCTATCGGGCCTATTGGTGGTACATGCTGGCCACGATCACGTGCGGGTTGATTTTCTTGACCGTCAAGCTCGCTTACGAATGGCCGCAGAAGTTCGAGCACTTCGGCGCGTACATTAAACCGGATGCACTCGCGAAGTACGAAAAATATCTGGGTAACGAACGACGCCTTGAAAAGGGGCTCGAACCGCGGATCGAGATCACCGGACACCTGCATAGTCAAAACGCAACGGAATACGAAGTCGCACTGGATCCGGTGAATGCTGATCCCGACGATCCGGCGATGGATCGGCCGCACTTTATACCGCTGCCGGTGACTGACAAAATCGCTACGATCGAGAAGGCGGATGTCCAGCGTGCAACGATGTTTCTGCCAACTCACAGCGCTTATTTCGCCAGTTATTTTACAATTACCGGTTTACACGGCCTGCACGTGCTGGGCGGAGTCATCGTGTTTATTTACATGTGGCTGCCGGTCAGCAAAAAACTTTACCAGCGCAACCCTGAACATCTGGCGAATCGCGTCGAGGTCAGCGGCCTTTTCTGGCACTTTGTCGACCTGGTCTGGATTTTTGTGTTCCCGCTATTTTATCTGCTCTGAGCCAATGAACAATCCACCTGATATCTCGCAGGACCCGAAGGAATACGAGGAGTACGCGCACGGCATACAAAAGCACGTCAGAGGTTATCTGATGGTGGGCGCGCTCCTGCTCACGTTTACCGTAATCACGGTCGCGCTATCATACGTCCATTTCGGTACTGACAAGGCCAACATAGCCATTGCCATGCTGGTGGCCACGATCAAGGCGGCCGCCGTTGCCGCGGTTTTCATGCATCTGGCTGCGGAAAAACGCCTCATTTACCGCATTCTGATTTTCACCGGCTTTTTTGTGATGGGCCTCTTCTGGCTTATATTACTGGCGTGGTACGACTTTCCGATCTTTCACTAAATGTCCCTTAAAGGCTTCCATATCGTTTTCATCATCTTTTCGACGCTGCTTGCGCTAGGAGTCGGACTTTGGTGCGTCTGGGTCGATTTAGTGGAAGGTGCGCCTATTTATCTCGCGGGCGCGATCGCAGCTTTTGTGACCGCCGTTGCGCTGATCATTTACGGGGTTTGGTTCTATCGGAAGATGAAACGGCTGCGGATCATCACATGAAAACAAAGATTCTGTCCGCTTTGCTTTTGTTTATCCTCTCGCCGGTCGGACAGGCGCTCGCGTGCCCGTTTTGCTACGGCGCGAAGGATGGAAAATCGACCGAGCACATGGCGGTCGCGATCTGGTTTCTTTTTGGCGCTGTGATGTCCGTCATGGGCGGAATTGGAGCTTTCAGTTTTCATCTTTGGCGGCATGGACGCATGCCTGCGGAGCCGCACCAGGAGATCACCGAGGAAGATCT
The DNA here is from genome assembly GCA_963840135.1 of uncultured Verrucomicrobiae bacterium. Taxonomy (GTDB): domain Bacteria; phylum Verrucomicrobiota; class Verrucomicrobiia; order Chthoniobacterales; family UBA10450; genus Udaeobacter. The sequence goes on from CAWIXX010000017.1 coordinate 3,407, forward strand.
GAGTAAGTATGAGTAGCCTCGCGTTGATCAACGAATTTCTGGGGCAACCGCCCAACGCTTCCTCGCACGGATATCAAATCGATCACATCCTTGAGTTCTGCCAGTGGTTCATGGGGGCGCTTTTCGTTGGATGGTCCGCGTTTTTTATTTTCACGTTAATTCGCTTCAGAAAGGGGCGACAGCCTCGTGCTAATCACCTGGGTGTGACCAGCGGCATCTCGACGCATCTGGAATTTTCAGTCGTCTTGATTGAGGCGGTGCTCCTGCTCGGCTTCGCGATTCCACTTTGGGCGAAGCGCGTGAATCAGTTTCCGCCGGGCAAAGACGCGCTGCTTGTCCATGTGGTCGCGCAGCAGTTCAGCTTCAATTATCACCTACCGGGGCCGGATGGACAGTTTGGCCGGCGCGATATCAGTTTTGAAAGCAACTCAAATCCACTTGGCCTCGATCCGAATGATCCCGCCGGCAAAGACGATATCGTAACGGCTGGAGAACTTCATGTTCCGGTGAATCGACCAGTCGTTGCTGAACTTTCCTCAAAGGATGTGATCCACGATTTCTTTTTGCCAAGCATGCGGATCGGTGGCGATGCAATCCCCGGTTCGCTGATTCCGGTGTGGTTCACTCCCATCAAGACCGGGACGAACGAGATAATTTGCGCGCAGCTATGTGGTCTGGGGCATTACGGAATGAAAGGGACGCTCGTAGTGGATACGCCGCAGGATTACGAAGCCTGGCTGAAAGAACGCGCCGAATTGGCCGCCGGCTCGCAAAGCGCCGCTCCTTCGCCATCGCCAGGCGCGCCGCAGCCTCAAAACAAACCGTCTCAACCTGCGGCGTCGCCGACTCCCGGCGGGTAGTCTCTTTACTGTAGCGGCGCGTCTGTGGCCGCCGCATTGTCGTTTGTTCGTCATTCGACGTATCGTTGAGTGCTGTGTCTTTACGGAGCCTTGCAAGCACGGCGGTCACAGACCGCCGCTACAATAAGTGGCTTAACCGTTTCGCGTGGTTCATCTGCGTAGCCGCACTGCTCCTCATTTGCAGTGGCGGAATGGTCACCAGCAAAAACGTCGGTCTCGCGGTGCCGGATTGGCCGACCACGTTCGGCTACAACATGTTTCTGTTTCCCGTCTCAAAATGGGTCGGCGGAATTTTGTTTGAGCATACACATCGCCTGATTGCTTCAGCAGTTGGATTCCTCACGATCATTCTGGCGATCTGGCTTTGGCGCAGCGAGAGCCGCACGTGGGTCCGCAATCTGGGTCTGATTGCGCTTGCCGGCGTAATCTTGCAGGGCATTCTCGGTGGTTTGCGCGTCACGATGCTGAAGGACGAAATCGGCATCTTTCATGCGTGCGTCGCGCAAGCGTTTCTCGCGCTGCTTGTGGTGATCGCCCTGGTCACGACGAATTTCTGGTGGTCGCTTGGGCACAACGCAGTTAATTTGAAGGGCGAAGCTCCTGCGACGCCAGGCCGCGATGAGGTCGTCCAAAGCCCGGGCTCGCGGGAGCTCGGCCCTCCATTGTCGTTGTTCCACATTGCGACGATTCGAAACACTGCAGCTGTAGTCACGCTCGCGATTTATGTGCAGCTTGCGCTGGGGGCGACAATGCGCCATCAGCATCGCGACTTGTCGATTCTCGATTTTCCCACGGCTAACGGTGCGTGGATTCCGGATACAAGCGCCACAGCGTTGGCAAAGATCAACGCCTGGCGAGATGCGCGTGGTTTGTCGGACGTGGATGCTTTCCAAATTTGGCTGCAAATGATACATCGCTTTGTCGCGCTGCTGATTGCGATCGGTGTAATTACATTTTGTTCGCGCGTTTGGAGAGACGCGCGCCAGGTTCCCGCGCTCAGGAAATTGTCGATGTGGTGGATCGCATTTCTTCTCGTTCAGCTGACACTGGGCGCTTGGACAATTTGGAGCAACAAAGCTGCGGACATCGCCACGGCGCATGTCGCAGTAGGGGCGATCATGCTATCTTTTGGCGTGAGTATTTCGGCCATTTGCTTGCGAATCCTTGCGTTGTCTCGATACGCTACGTCTGGCGAACGCGCCCTCCCAATTCCGGCATGAAAACCGCCGCAATCGAAGTGGAAAATGCGGGGAACGCATTCGCGCGGAAAAGGTTCATTGCGGATCTCTTCGAATTAGTCAAAGCGCGGTTGACGTCGCTTGTGTTGCTGACTACTGCGGTCGGTTTTTATCTCGGATCGGGACCGTCCGTCGATTATGCCGCTTTGTTTCGCGTCGTGTTTGGAACAGCGGCCGCAGCTGCCGGGGCGGCCGCACTCAATCAGTGGTGGGAACGCAAAGCAGATGCGCTGATGAATCGGACCAGAATGCGACCAGTGCCGGCGGGTCGAATGCGACCAGCCGAAGCGCTCGCACTTGGCCTTATCCTGTCGATCTTTGGAGTTGGGTATCTTGCGCTGGCTTGCAACGGGCTGAGCGCAGCACTCGCAGCGATAACGATCATAATTTACATCTTCGGTTATACGCCGTTGAAACGAGCCAGCACTGCGAACACGGTTGTTGGTGCCATCCCGGGGGCAATCCCGCCAGTGATTGGCTGGGCGGCGGCCCGGGGAACAATCGACGCTGGCGCGTGGAGCCTGTTCGCAATTCTTTTACTGTGGCAATTGCCGCATTTCTTTGCGATTGCCTGGATGTATCGCGAAGATTATTCACGAGCGGGTTTTCGCATGATTTCAAGCGATGACCTCACCGGCGAACGCAGCGCCAGCCAAAGTGTGTTTTTCTGCATTCTGCTCCTTATCCTGGGAGGCCTGCCTGCATTTGTTGGAATTGTCAGCTTTGCGTATCTGGCGATCGAACTGGTGCTTGGCGGCTTGTTTATTGCCGTTGCCATGCGGTTTTTGAGACTCCGCACCAGAGAAGCCGCGCGTTTATTGTTCATTACATCGATTGTTTACCTGCCGCTGTTGCTGGCTGCGCTTGTTCTGACAAAATCATGAATACGACTTCTATCGCAGTGAATCGTACCTCTTCGAGGCCTTCGACTTTGTGGAAGACCACGCTCATCCTGATTCCGTTTGTTACACTCGGCCTATTGCTATGGTTGCGTCACATCGAAGTGAATGCACTCAGGCAGCGGGCCGTTTCGTCGTATGGGACGGTGCCATCATTTCAGCTGGTCAATCAAAATGGGCAGCCCTTTGGTTCCGCGCAGTTGACAGGGAAGATTTGGATCGCCGATTTCATTTACACAACCTGCCCAGGGCCTTGTCCAATGATCAGCAGCCGGATGAGTGAACTGCAAAAGCCACTGGAAAAGACCGACGTGCATCTGGTTTCATTCAGCGTCGATCCGGAGAAAGATACGCCTCAGGTTCTGCGCGGTTACGCGGATAAGTTGCAGGCGGATCCAGCGCGCTGGGATTTCGTTACGGGACCAAAGAGCGCGATTTACAAACTCTCGCACGATGGTTTTAAACTTGCCGTCTCGGACGGCAGCGGCGAACAGGGCATTCCGGTTCACAGCACGCGGATGGTGCTGGTGGATCGGCACGGCGATATCCGCGGCTACTACGACGCAACTGAAGCGGATGCGATAACGAAGTTGGCGGCGGACACAAGTCACCTGCTTCGCGAGCAACCAAAATAACTGTAGCCGCGGTCGCTGACCGCGGCAGCCCGGGTTCAACGAACCCCGGCCACAGGTCTCTTAGCCCACCGGTTCCGGTCCAGCGCTGGGCCCTTCGTCGCAGACCATTCGCAGATAATCTCGATATTCGCCCTTCGGTAATCGATTGATGGTAGCGGCGAGTTGAGACTCCGTGATGAATCCCGTCCGAAGCGCCACTTCCTCCAAGCACGCGATCTTCAGTCCCTGCCGGTGTTCAATCGTCGCGATGTAGTTGCTTGCTTCGAGCAAAGCTGTTGTCGTGCCGGTATCGAGCCAAGCCATGCCCCGGCTGAGCAACTTCACATGCAATTGGTTCTCCTTGAGATAGAGCAAATTCAAATCCGTGATCTCCAGTTCGCCGCGCGCAGATGGACGTAGTGCTCGACATAACTCGACGACGCGCTCGTCATAGACATAAAGCCCCGGCACCGCGAAGTGACTCTTTGGTTCCTTCGGTTTTTCCTCGAGGCTGATCGCCTTCCCATTCGCGTCGAATTCGACTACGCCGTAGCGTTCCGGGTCGCGCACCTGATACCCGAAAATGCAGGCGCCACGCTTGATGGCCAAAGCGTCCCGGTAAAAGTCGAGTTTTCCATAGAAAATGTTGTCACCCAGAATCAGTGACGCGCCGCAGCCCTCGATGAATTTTGCCCCGATCAGGAAAGCTTGCGCGATTCCCTCGGGCTTCGGTTGTTCGGCGTATTCAATCCGAATTCCAAGGTGCGCGCCGTCGTTCAGGTAATCGCGCAGCATCGGCAAATCCTTTGGCGTGGAAATGATCAGCACCTCGCGCAGGCCACCAAGCATGAGCGTAGCCAGCGGGTAGCAGATCATTGGCTTGTCGTAGATCGGGAGGAGTTGCTTGCAGACAATCTTCGTAAGCGGGAAAAGACGAGTCCCGGCGCCGCCAGCGAGTAGGATGGCTTTCTTCATTTTCGATTTTCGATTTTCGATTTTCGATCGCTGCCGCTCCAACGCGTGAGTAGATCCGCCCATTCCTGCCAGAAACGCGTCCCAGCCGTCAAATCGATCCCGCTTCTTTGACTGACCAGTCCAAGCGCGCGCTGCGGAGCCGAACGGAATGTTGTCTTATCAACAAGAAACGAACTGCCGCGGACTAATTGCCGATCTCGCAAACGACCGCCTACGCACTCTGACAACGCGTTCTGGATCCACTCTCGCGGTAATGCCGGTCGCGCCTCAATCGTGGCGCTCACGGTAACATTGAGAAGTTTCTTTAAGATGAGCGCACAGACGAGGGCACGGGAACTCGTTGCGTGGACATGCGACACGTTTTTCTGCAGCTTGGTCAACGCGAGAGCAAAACGCGCCTGGCGCAAAAAGATGGCGCTTGGCGCCCTCACGCTCTGCTGCGCACGATCTTCTTCCAGTTCTTGCGCGAGTGCCTGGTTTGCCCGCCATTCGGCCTCGATAACCATCGGATCCGGCAGAAATTCGAGCGACGGCGCCATTTTCTCCATCGCTCGCGTGTACCGCGTCCGAGAATTCAATTCGCACACAATTGGGACGATCGGCACATTACGTCGCTTCATCTCTTCAAGCTCGCGGTCAAGGAGTGGCAAACTTCTATCCGGCCACCGATCGATTAGATATGCGATCTGATTGCCCGCTGTCGCTGGGTCTGAGGTAGCCGCGCCCCAGTGGGTTGCTTTTCTTTGTGACGCGCCCGGTGTTTTCTGCAGAAGCTCGATAAGCGGCGTCACAGTGTGCTCGATTCGGAAATGTTGTTCGATTCGCTCGCGCCCGGCACGACCATAATGCAATCGCAATTTGGGGTCTTGTATAAGTCGTCCAAGCGCTTCGGCCAACGCCATTGTATCCTCGGGCGGAACGAGCAAACCCGTTTCGCCATGAACAACGGATTCAGGAATCCCAGCCAAATGGGTGGATACAACCGGACGTGCAGCAGCCATCGCTTCGATGATCACGGTTGGAAAAACATCGCTGGCCCCTTGGGTGTCTGTCACCGAAGGCAGCGCGAAAATATCGGCAGCCCAGAGTCTCTCCAGAACGGCGCCCTGCGACAGCGAGCCGAGCAGGTGAACCCGGTCTGACAGATTCAGCTTTCTAATTTTTGCTTCGAGATCACCGCGTAGCGGGCCATCGCCAATGATTTCACAGGTGAAATTGAGACCCCGGCGCGCAAGCTTCGCGCAAGCGTCGATGAGGTACTCGAATCCCTTAAACGCAACGAGTCGGCCGATACTGATGATGCGCGGCACTGTATCCTCCGACATTTCGTAATGCCGCGCCGGAAAACGGGTCAGGTCCATCCCGTTATAAACACGATAAATTTTCGTAGCGGAATTCGGACAGCGTTGGCGCAGCACGTCGCGGCTGTAATCCGTTTCGACCGCAACGAACTCCGCGGCAGCGCAAATCTCCCGCAGCAGGTCATCATTGCCGAGGTCCTTCATGAAATCCTGTCCGTGTGCCGTTACACTGAATGGAATCCCTGAAATCTCTTTCAAGAACATCGCGGTGTGCGCCGCTCGATTCGCGAAGTGCACATGAACATGATCCACGCCGCGGCGCTTGAAATGGTCGGCAAAGTAAAGGGCATTACGCGCGCGCTGCTCTGCCTTCACACCCGGGCCATACTTTCGTTCATGCCGCTCAACCAGATCGCGTGGCCAGTCGCCGTTCGTTTTCGCGGTCTTTTCTGAAATCTTTAAGATTTCCTGCGGCGGCGCGTAATGAATGGGCGCGCGCAAACAGGCTATATGCTCGTGACGAAGGCTCGTAAGCGGTGGATACACCGACCCGATCTCGAGTTCGAAACCGAGCCGTTCCAGCGCCAGCATCTCCGCGTCGCAAAACGTCTGCGAAAGCACTGGATACCGGGAGTAAAGATAGCCGAGACGCATCGAACCGGATGATTACGCGTTCCGCGCCAAAATAGCAACGGCAGGGCATGCTCTCCGAAGCGCGGCAGGTGACCGTTAGCCTCTACGAAAAGCGAACGTCCTTGCCCGGATCCATCTCAAAGTCCAAGTCCAGGGAATCTTCCGTGTTTGGCTTGATTACTTCCTCCGTGAATTTCACGAAAATGGGATCTTCACGAAAGATTGCGTACTTGTCCATCGACTCAAAATCGATGGCGATGAAGAACGGCCACGGCAATTCGGGGTCGATTCGCTTTCCACATTTAATGTTCAGGACCTCGGGAATTTTCAGAAGCTGCATCCGCGTATTCATCATCATCGCCTCCACGCGGGCAGGGGTGACCTCGGGTTTAAGTTTATAGAGGACGACATGATGAATCATGAGGGTAAAGCTAATAGGCGTTTCCGATGAGGCGCGCAAGTCTGAATCCGTGGCCAGAGCGAACCATGACTATCCCCCGCTAACGGCGCCCCTATTTACCGTGTCACCAAATCGACACGGCCATGTCAGACAAGTTTGATGGCTTCGCGTAAAGATATGCAACCGCGTCGCTCCTCAGCAATGAGCGTTGCAAGCAAGATTAACCGTCCGCTACGCAGAGCCCCAGACGTGGATTGACAATGTCTCGAACGCTTCGTATCGAATTGTCCCGCGATATGCTTAATTAGCATTCTTATGCACGTACTGGACCAGGACGGTTACCGTTGCAGACTGTGCGGCCACGCGTTAACAACAGAGTCTCATGCGCGTCTGGACAGCAATGTAATTCTCTCGGTCCTGATCCCCGTACACGACGAAAGCGACCAGATTGCTCAGAATCTGTCGTTGATACATTCGGAAGCATCGAAGACTGGTCTGCCGATGGAGATGATCGTGGTCGATGACGGCTCGACAGATGGCACATGGCAAGTTTTGGAAAAGCTAGCTGAGCAATTGCCAGGACTAAAAGCGCTTCAGCTTAGCCGCAATTTTGGAAAGGAAGCGGCCATTTGTGCAGGCCTTGCCTACTCCGGCGGGAAAGCATGCATCGTAATAGACTCCGATCTACAACATCCTCCCGAGCTAATCCCAGAAATGGTTCGACTGTGGCGAGACGAACATTGGGACATTGTCGAAGGGATTAAGAGAACACGGGGGACAGAGCCGCTGATCAACAAAATTGGTGCGCGTTTTTTTTATCGCGCTCTAAGCCGTCTTTCAGGCTACGACCTATATGGCTCTTCCGACTTCAAGCTTTTAGATCGCAAGGTGATTGACGCGTGGCTGGATATGCGGGAGCGCAACACCTTCTTCCGAGGCATGATTACCTGGCTCGGTTACCGTCGAAAGCAGGTAAGCTTTTCTGTACCGAGCCGGCGGGTGACACAATCGCGCTGGTCTTTTTTGGGCCTTTTCAGGTTAGCCGTGATTGCCATCACAGCTTTCTCATCGCTCCCTCTGCAAGCAGTTACTCTTCTGGGAGGGATCTTTCTGCTTTGTGCGATTCTATTCTCAGGCTACGCCCTCCTTTTGTACTTCACTGGTCTCGCCCTGCCGGGTTTTACCACCGTGATCATCCTTGAGATGGTGATAGGCGGGGTCTTGATGATTAGCCTGGGCATCATCGGCACATATATTGCGCAGATCTACCAGGAGGTTAAATATCGTCCACGTTACGTCGTCGCACAGGCACTTATGGGTGCCGAGGATGAGAAACTCACGCAAGCTCCCGGAAGCGAGCGGACACAAACCGTCGCGGCGTTAGCCAGCAAATCGTCAGTTTGAAAGCTGCGCCGCAGACGTTGGCCACGCCTGGCTGATCGGTATGGAGTTACCAGACCAACACGACCTGGTACGGCGGGAAGGCGATGCGATTCACATTAGCGGAGATTATCAAGCCCGGGCTCTGAAGTCCGATCGAGCCGCTCAGCGTTTCTGGCACGAAGCAAAGTTCAGGTTGATTGAACGGATCGCAATGCCTGCGAAGCATGAGCGCGTGCTCGACGCGGGATGCGGCTCGGGAACAATTAGTCAATTCCTGTCTCTCCATGCAGGTGACGTCATCGGCATAGACAGCAATCCATCAGCAATAACCTACGCTACAGATGCTTTCAAAGCACCAAACCTCCAGTTTCGCCTTGGCCAGTTTGATGACTTAAAGGACGATAAGCCATTTGACAGGATCTACTGCATCGAGGTCGTCGAGCATCTCTACGAGCATCAAGTAGCTGACGTTATGTCGCTCTTTTACAAGCTGGCAAATCCAGGGGGAAAGCTCTTTCTTACTACCCCGAACTACCGAAGTACCTGGCCTTTGATTGAACGGCTTTTAGATAGATACGCGTTAGTTGCGAAGCTGGATGAGGCACAACATGTGACGCATTTCAATAAGAGAAAGCTTAAGTCGATTTGCGAACGAACCGGCTGGAAGGTTTGTCACGTTGGAACTTTCAACGGATTCGCTCCATTCGCTGCTCCAATCTCTTACCGCCTCGCGCTTGGCATGGAAAGAATCGAGTTCTTGTTCAATCGTCTTCTTCCCCAAAATCTCTTGTTCTGCTTATGCAGGAGAGAAGCTTGACCTTGAGCTCTGGTGCGAACCCTAATCTCGGTGATGGGATTCGCCGCCGTCTATTTTGCTCGATAAAGCTGATAGACGCCGCTTCGCTTAATGATTTGGCAGTTTTGGCAGTTGTCTGCGGAGCTAATAACAGTGGAGCCGTGTGGGGCTCTGCCTCGATCCGGGAGATGGACAAACTCCGACTTAGGCCTCCCCTCGATGGTGGCGTACCACATGGCATCTATGTAACCGGGGCCCCATTTCCCATCCTGCAGATAGATTGGCCGGGTTGGCTGTGCCACAGCGGCATCGTACGCGGCCTTGTAGGGAACATCGAATTCAAACTCGCGCTTAGGTCCGTCGCGGCGAAGGATGGTTTGATAGCGCACTGCTTCCAACAGCATGCCTGCCAGTAGCAGGAACAAGATGCCGAGCCGAACCCAGCGCGAGACACCTCCCGCGGCGTGAGTAGACTCTGGACCTTGGGTACTGCCACTCTCGGGGCCGCTAGAACGCGCGCTGACTTTCCGCGCTTCCGAAGCAAACAGCCATTCGAGCGCTGGGACAGTTAACACCAGCAGAAAGACGGGATAGCTCATCAGCCGAAGTTGATGAAAGGGCCAGTTCGTGATTGCGCCCGGCACAATGGAAGCTGCAAGTCCATAGAGTACAAATCGCCACCATGGATCACGCCAGTCTCGCGCAAGTACGAAGAACAGACCAATCATCGCAAGGATGAAGGTCGCGAAAAAGATGGCGCCGCCAGAACCTTGGACATGATGGCGCGGATGATGATCGCCTAGCAGGAGCAAAGGGTATAGGCTCTGGTCCTCTAAATAGCGGCGGACAAATTCGGGCGCGATCTCCCGCCAAGGTACTCCTGGCCTGATGTATGAGATCTCGAACAATCGCCTTAGCAATGCTTCTGGGTGCTGCCGATTAAATACAAATATCGGAATCAACGTTAGTGCGTAGCACAGCCACACTATGATGATAGCGATCAAACGACGCTTTGTCGTCGCAAAGAGGAGAAGGCCAACCGCTAGCAACCCTCCCAGCACACGGCCACTGGTGTAGCAATAGGTAAGAAGAGCTAGCGCACCCACGAGCGCTGCAATGACGCACCAATTCCAATTTTCTTTTGTCTGAGCGTACCAAACGGCGAGCAGGAAAACGGTGACGGCAAACGGGACAACGTGTGGTTCAAAGACTAGACCGCGAATATCGAAGAACCACGGTGTTAGAAGTGCGGTCACAGCGACGATCAGCCCAATTGTGAGCCGACCAGAAATGCGCTTTGCCAAGAGCCCTAGCAACAGACAAGCGGCGAACACCCAGAATGCGCTGAAGATTCGAGCCACGAGAATGCTGGGCGGGACGAAGCGAAAGACAAGCGCCAAAAGATAGACCTGTGTGGGGCTAACGTATTGTGTAAAACCCTCCGTGAACATCTGGAAGTACAGTGGAAAGTGCGGCCCGAATTCTCCAGCTCCTGTGCGTGAAACGAGGTAGGCATTATAGGCTATGGCTGATTCATCAACGTAGAAGCCCGGCGGATTATTGAGAGTCCGGAAGTGTAGCCGATGAAAAGCAAGGTAATGCCCGCCGACCCACAATAAAATTGGTGGATATTTACTCTTTAAGATAGGACGAGGTAGCATACGAGACGTGCGCAACGCTTGGTTTGCTCTCAGTTTTAGCCGTAACTTTGTTCAGGAATCGGAAAAGCTGGACATGGAGCCTGTGGAATGATCATGACTGGTTGTGATCACCGTTATTTCCCTACCAGATCGACCTGGCTCACGCGGTTCCCGAAAGTGCAGAGCACGTAAAGCTTTCTGTTCGCCAGCACCAGGGCTGAAGCACCTTCCAGCTTGTCAGGGGGTCTGGGTCTTAACGAGGCAATCTTTTTCCCGGTTAGATCGAAAACAAGGACCTCGTCGGTTTGCGTACTGGTTGCGTACAGACGGCCTGCCTTTGAATCGATCGCCAAATGCTGCATGTACCACGCATTTTGTATCGGCCGCCACTCCTGCACTAACCAATTGGCGACGAAATTCCCCTTCGTATCGAAAACTTCTATTCGCCGATTTAATGGATCGGCGACGTACACCCTATCGTTGTTTGCATCGACAGCCACGGACGTTGGGTTATTGAATTGCCCGTCGCCCGTTCCTTTTTCGCCCCAGACAGCCAGCACCGTGCCGTTGGTGTCGAGTTTTACTATCCGCGCATGCCCTTCATCTACGACGTAAACCGCACCATCATTTCCAATTGACACGTCACTCGGGCCATAAAAGCTAGGCTCCGGTCCCTTCCACTCAGCCACGAAAGTTCCATTGGGCATTAGCTTCTGCACACGTTGATTCGCCGTGTCAGCCACATAAATATTGCCGCTCGAGTCGACGGCGACGCCACACGGTTGTCGGAACTCACCCAAGCCTTCTCCTTTTGTCCCAATGACGCCAAGGAACATTCCGCTCGGTGAAAACTTTTGGATGCGGCCGTTGTTCGTGTCGGCAATGAGCACATTTCCGGAGGCGTCGACGGTCATTCCACGCGGAAAGTCAAACTGGCCGTTTTCCGGTCCCTTGCCACCTTCAAACATGTTGGTACCAACCTCGGGCAGCGATCTGAATTGAGAAGGCGCCGTCTCGGGGACCTTATAAATTGTCAGCGAATCATATCTATGCTCCTTGTCCTGAAAAACCTTCGTGAAATACCTGGCATAAACCTGTTCGTTCGGTCGCTTGACGAAATCGCGGTGGCGAACGCCGTCATCGAATGCCACATAGGCGATGCCGTTCTCTTTTAAAAGGCGAAATACCGTCCTGGGATCCTGAGTCTGGAACAGGTCTAAATAAGCCCTATCGCGCTTGGTCGAATCATAACCGGCTCCCCATGCATAGTAAGGCCAGCCGTAAAAGACTCGGCGGCCCGCCATGAATATCGGGTGATTTACGAAACGGCTGGTTAGAAAGATATCGCGCGGCGTGGTGTTCTTGGTCAGCCACTCAATGAGGGGATCGTTCCTAAAAGTAACTTCACTCCAGTAAGTGTTATGAATCGGGAAGAATTCAAAAAGGCCGCCGGGGATGATTGGGATAAAGAGAAGAATCGCGGCGACTTTTCCGGGCAACGTAGTTCCGCCCAGCGATAAACGCCACAAGCGCCAGAGGCCATAAGCGACAAACAGATTCGCGATAATCACCCAGATGTGCACAAACTTCTGGTTGGCCAGAGCTTCGATGGTGAACTGGAAAGAAAAAGCCACCGCAATGAGGCTCGAAATTGCCACGAAGAATCGCCTTTGGAGGCTGCGGGCGAAGATCAACGCCAGCGCGATTAACAGCCACTTAAAGCCAAAAGTGAAGCCAAGATACTTCGTAACGTTCCAAGCTGTCGGATGATCAAGCGTATAACCCCAATGGAGCAGCTTGGGCATAGACGCCCGTCCACTGCCGGTGCTCAAGTAGAGCATCTGTGGTAAAGCTATCAATCCGGCAGCGATCGCCAGCGCCAGCATCTGCACCCTCAATGGACATAAGACAAATAGGACGGCCAATATGGCGAATGCGGCAATAAAGACCGCGCTGTTCCACATGGGCAGCAGACCGAGTAGGACACCTGAGAAAACAAAGCCCGGCAGCGCACTGCGAAGGGTTTGGGCAGTAACGACAGCTGGCGGCTTGGGTTCCGGGACTGGCGTAGCAGGCACCGCGCTCGCCGTTCCTGGAAGACTCTCAGCGGAAGTCACATTACTCGGGAGCGTCTCCGGGACGCCTTCTTGCGAGGCACTTGGATCGGTGGTTAGCGCCTTAGCTGCTGTCGCGGCAGCAGCTCGTCTGGCATAGAAAACACGATACTGAATCGTCAGAAAAACCAAAACCAGCAACAAAACTCCAATGGCGCTCGCGAAATGTCTCTGATTAAGGAACGTTACTTGCGACCATGTGCCCCAGGCTTCGCCACGATAGGGGAATATGGTTGGAAGAAACTCTCGCAGGTGCAGGATCGCTTGAATTGCCCCGCGTACTGAACCCTGCTTGTGAAGAAATGGAACGTAAGAGAGTGACCCGAAAAAGAAGAAAAGCGCAGAACCCACGCGTCCGACTGCGCGCGAATCAAACAACGCCTCGCCGAGCGCCATCACAAGCATGAGCATCGCTACGATCGTGATGATGCTTAGCACATTGAGGCTCCACGCCGGATCGAGGCCGAGGAATTCCAGATTTCCGCCTTGGAAGTAGAAGAGGAAGTGGTAGCGAATTCGGTCGCCTGAGAAGTGCGGATACTCCGTGGGAAAGTTATGACCCACGGCGAAGCTCTGCATGATGGCAGTGTTCGGTCCGAAATCGCTATACTCGGGGTTGGAGATCTGCAGCTTGCTCCCCGTCGTGTTAAACGAAGCAAACATCATCCAGGATACCAGGGCAACGAATGCGGTAATCAGCACCCAGTCAGCAATGTTCGAACCTCTTGGCCGCGGTAGGTATAAACCGACTGTCCGTCCCGGAGCAGGTGCTTTAGTCTTCTGTTTCCGTGCCGACCAGGTCAGCACTGCGACCGTGGTTAGAAAAAACAGCAGGTTGCCCCATAAAAGCGGCTGCTGCGTGCGAGCGAAAAGCAGACCGGCCAGATAGGTAAACCAAGAGCTGACTACCAGCCCAACGAGCACCGCTGCCGCGCAGCGGTGCGCAAATGATATGAATTCGTAAAATCGTCGGCAGAGAAGGTCCCCGAGACAAATCGCCAGCGCCAGATAAATCAGAGCCAACATGGCAGAGAGTTAATTGCTGAGAGCGGATAGTTGATAGCGAAACTGAGACGGCCTCCAGTTCCCTTGAAAATATTTTGCCCACGAATCGCGCTGATCATCCACTCGCACAAGCGCGAACCCTAAGCGCCTGATGTTTTCTGTCAAACATGGCTGGGAAAAGGTGGGAATAGAAGAATTCTACGAAAAGCCTGCACCTCGCGCGTTAGCGTAGAGGCGTTGGACGAGGGTGTGGATTTGGGTGAGGCCTCGGTGTTGGAGTAGGTCTCGGTGTAGGCGTCGGCACCGGCGCTGCAAAGGCATACACTTTGTTATCCCCGGCGACATAGATGCGGCCCCGCGCGGCAATTCCAGTGGTACTAAAGTTATGTGTGCCTGCCATCAGCTCGTTTGGACCTCCGCCGTCGTAAATAACTGCACCGGTGTCTCCATCATAACCGTGCAGGCGCTGATCACCTCCAGTGCCATGCGTCGGCTCGGTGCCAACTACCCAGACAATCATGTTGTTGGTGCCATCGGTCGAGGTAGCAAATGGCGAGCCGCAGCCGCCGTTACCTCTTTGCACACTCCACGCAGCAACAATGGCAGGCGGATCGGCTGCGGTAATCTGGAAGGCTGTAAGCACTTGGCTGCTCGCGCGGAAAGCCACATAGGTGCCTTGTTCCGTCCGATAGGTAACCGCCGCCTGTGCGATCTCGGTATCGGCAACGTGTTCTGAAGCTACGGGTGCGCTAATACCACCAAGGTTGTCTCGATTAACCAAATATGCGTTGCGATCCTTTCCTAGAGCGACCACCAGGTGAGGAGGCGTTGCGCCAGGGACGTCCACCAGTAAGGGGCCCGAGCTACCCAAATCCAGGTCTGGGCCGTCGAGATTGAGCCAGTTCGTGGGCGCCCAATAATCACTTGGATCTCCGCTAAAGATCGGACCTGGCTGGAACCGAATTATCGCTTCGCCGCCGTCCCAGTTACCGCCGGTGTTAAACGTGTTGCCCGTAGTGACAAACGGGTTCTTTCCATCGCTGGCGACCGCGCCGACTGCCCATATACCGCCGCGCCATGCACCGCCATGAGTCGCGCTGGCCCACGCCGTAACGCTGGCTGGGTTGTCCATCGGGACGCCTACCAGCCAGCCGTGATACACACTGCAATCCGCCATACTCCCATATCCAACATAAACAATGCCGGCCACGATGCCGAGTGCCGGCCGTTGCTGTTGGATCGCTGCATTGAAGGTCTTACCGTTATATGTAGCCGTCGCCGCCACATCCACCGGCCAGCCGGGGTTGATGTCGCCTGTGTCTACGTTAAGGGAAATGATGAGATGTTTTATGGTCTCGCCGCCATCGGGTGTGGTCATTGCATCCAGAAACAGCGCGCGCGAAGCGAGATCGACAATGGGCGTACCGATGATGCCCATGGGATCAAACTTGGTGCAGACCAGATCGTCCGCGGACACCGGAGGGCCAACGTTGCGTTCCCAGATAACGCTGCCGTCGCGGGCGTCGAGCGCATACACGTTATTCGATTCCGTGGCGACAATGATCATCGCCCTGCCGCCCGGTCCGCCCTCGATGTAAAGCGGCTGCGCATAAACGTTGCCCACGATTGTGCCGTCGAAATCCAGGTCGCGTGCCAAATTCGCGGCGGCAGATGGCGTAAATGCCGAATCGATGTAAAGACCGTCCCGCGAATCGTGATTGTGAAACTGCGTCACGTTCACCTGCGCGTTTGCCCGCGGAATTGCACTCCAGAGACAAACAAGGACAACCGAGAAAATGAAAAATAGAGGTTTCATATGTCGGTGGCCTGTACCGTCCGCCCTTTTACCATGATGCGTCGCTTACTTGTCAAGCCCCGTGACGACTGTGACGCCACAATTTAGTCGGGCTTCGGATCGTTCCACCGATCACGGATCACGGATCACGGCTCACTAATCACTGTGCCTTCATGTCGGGGGAATTGGGCGAGGCCGGGGAGTGGGGCGAGGCGGCGGATTGGGGCGAGGTCTAGGTGTTGGAATAGGTCTTGGTGTGGACGTAGGTGTGGGCGTAGGCGTGGACGTAGCTGTGGCTGTGGCTGTAGGTGTAGGTGAGCACGTAGGTGTCGGTGTCGGCGTTCCTCCCGGCAGGGCAAAGGCATATACTTTGTTGTCGTTGGCGATATAGATGCGCCCGCGAACGGCAATGCCAGCATTAAACCGATGCGTGCCTTCCATTAACTCGTTCGGTCCGCCGCCGGCAAAAACAACGGCGCCAGTCTCTCCATCGAAACCGTGCAATCGCTGATCGCCGCCATCATCCGCACCCACTATCCAGACAATCATGTTATTGGTGCCATCAGTAGAGGTTACAAAAGGCGAACCGCGACCGTTCTGATTCATGGTCCATGCGTTGACGATGGCGGGCGGATTGGCTGCAGTAATACGGAAAGCGGAAAGGTTACTGCTTTCGGCGTGGAAAGCGACATAGGTACCCTGATTGGTACGATAGGTGACAGCCGCCTGTAGGATAGGGCGGTTGCCAACCTGAGGTGATGCTATAGGCTGGCTGACACCGCCAAGGTTGTCGCGATTAATCAGATACGCATGGCGGTCCTTACCCATTGCAACCACAAGGTGGGAAGGCGTTGCACCAGGCACGTCCACCAGCAATGGGCCGCAGCTACCCAGGTCCGCGTCTACGTTGTCCAGATCCAACCAATTCAAAGGCGCCCAGTAATCCGTGGGCGATCCGCTGAAGATTGGGCCGGGTTGGAAACGAATGACTGCTTCGCCGCCAGCCCAAACGCCGCCAGTGTTTCTGGTGTTCCCTGTCGTGACGAACGGGTTCATGCCGTCACTGGCGATACCACCGACGCCCCATATTGCGCCGCCAAAAGTGCCGGCATTGGTGGCCGCAGCCCATGCTGTTACGCTGGCTGGATTGTCTATCGGCACGCCTACGAGCCAGCCATGATAGGAACAGCCATCTCTCATGCTCCCAAATCCAACATAAAGAATGTTGCCCACGATGCCCAGCGCCGGTCGTTGCTGTTGGATCTCCGCAGTGAAGTTGATCCCGTTGTATGAAGCTGACGCCTCTACGTCTACCGGCCAGCCTGGATTGATGTCGCCGGTGTCCACGTTAAGGGAGAGGATCAGGTGTTTTTTGGTCGTTCCTCCGTCGGGCGTAGTCATTGTGTCGAGAAAGAGCGCGCGTGAGGGAAGATCGACAATTGGCGTGCCGAGGATGCCCACAGGATCAAATTTGGGATTGCACAGATCCGCGGCCGACACCGGCGGGCCAACGTTGCGTTCCCAGATAATGCTGCCATCAAGGGCGTCGAGCGCGTACACATTGTTCAATAGGGTCACGGCAATAACCATTGCCCTGCCGCATGGGCCGCCTTCGATGTAAAGCGGTTGCGCATAAACGACGCCAGAAATTGTACCGTCAAAGTCCAGGTCGCGCGTCAGATTAGCGGCCGCACCCGGCGTGAATGCGGAATCAGTGTAAAGACCGTCCCGGGAAGCATGGTTATGAAACTGCGTAACGTTCACTTGTGCGGTTGCTGTGTGAATTGCGCTCAGAACGGCAACGCACGATTCAGCAATGACGAGCGAATAAGTGGGGATTCGAGATTTCATAAATGTCAGTCTCATAGTGGCGCGCTACCTTTTACCACACCTCGCCGCCTGCTTGTCAAGCATCGCGGTGGCCCAACCTAATTGGCGAATCTCAATCGTGTGAGGCTTCCATGTCTGTGGCCGGGTCCACTTGCGCATTGCTATTCGCATGATGGAGACGGCCCACCCGCCTTGTTCCGGCGTGGCAGGCAGGGCGTGACTACAGCGACTACAGTTCTATTCAATTCGCCTGTTAGCGCGGCGGTGTTGGGCGCGGCGGCGGATTTGGACGAGGCCTGGGTGTCGGCGTAGGTCTCGCGGTCGGCGTTGCCGTAGGCGTTGGAGTAACAGTCGGTGTCACTGTTGGCGTCGGCGTGGTAGTGGGGGTGACTGTTGGTGTGACCGTCGGTGTAGGTGTAGGCGTCCCTCCCGGTAGGGCAAAGGCATACACTTTATTATCTCCGGCGACATAGATACGTCCTCGAGCTGCAATGCCGGTAGTGCTGTAGTAATGGGTTCCTGCCATCAGTTCGGTCGGGCCGCCGCCGTCGTAGATAACCGCACCAGTGTTCCCATCATAACCGTGCAATCGCTGGTCGCCTTGCGTTTGATGGTCCTCCGTGCCGACCACCCATACAATCATGTTATTTGTTCCATCAGTAGAGGTGGCAAAGGGCGAGCCGCAACCGCCAGTGGCCCGGGTCACATTCCACCCGCCGGCAATGTCGATGGTAGGCGGATTGGTCGCGGTAATACGGAAAGCCTTGAGAACGGTGTTGCCATCGTTGTTGGCGCGGAGCGCGACATAGGTGCCTTGTTTGGTTCGATAGGTGACTCCTGCCTGCAGGATCGTGCTACTGGCAACCTGAGATTCGTCTATCGGCGCACTGATCCCGCCGAGATTGTCTCGATTAATCAGATACGCATTGCGGTCCTTACCCATCGCAACAATGAGATGGGAAGGCGTTGCGGCGGGGACGTCCACCAGTAACGGACCCGAGCCGCCTAAGTCCGCGTCGCCTTGATCGAGCGATTGCCAGTTTGTGGGCGCCCAAAAATCGGCAGGATCACCACTGAAGACCGGCCCGGGTTGGAAGCGAATCACTGCTTCGCCGCCAGACCAGTTTGCAGGGTTGAAAGTGTTACCGGTGGTGACAAACGGATTGCTGCCATCACTGGCGACGCCGCCGACTCCCCATATGGCTCCGCCGTGGGGACCGGGGCAAGGGCCGGGGGCCGCGGCCCATGCTGTTACGCTGGCCGGGTTATCTATCGGCATGCCTACCAGCCAGCCATAATAACAACTGCAATCCCTCATGCTCCCATACCCAACATAAAGTATGCCGCCTACGATGCCGAGCGCCGGTCGCTGTTGTTGGATCTCTGCAGTGAAGTTGATCCCATTGTATGAAGCTGTCGCCTCCACGTCCACAGGCCAGCCGGGATTAATGTCACCTGTGTCCACGTTAAGAGAAATGATGAGATGTTTCTTAGTCTCGCCGCCATCGGGTGTGGTCATTGCGTCCAGAAAGAGCGCTCGCGAAGCGAGATCGACAATGGGCGTGCCCGTAATGCCCATCGGGTCAAACTTGGTGCAGATAAGATCGCCCGCAGACACCGGAGCGCCAACGTTGCGTTCCCAGATAACGCTGCCATCGAGAGCGTCGAGCGCATACACATTGTTCGATTCGGTTACCGCAATGATCATTGCTTTGCCGTCCGGGCCGTCTTCGATGTAAAGCGGCTGCGCATAAACGTTCCCTTCAATTGCGCCATCAAAGTTCAGGTCGCGCGTCAGATTGGCAACAGCTGCCGGCGTGAAAGCGGAGTCAATGTAAAGGCCGTCCCGCGAATCGTGGTTGTGAAATTGCGTAACGTTCACCTGCGCGTTTGCCGGGCAAATTGCACTCAGTGCAGCAATGCACGATCCGGCAATGACAGGCGAAAAAATGGAAATTGGAGATTTCATAGGCAGCAGTCTGAAAGTGGAGGCGCCCTTTCTACCACAATGCGCAGCCTTCGTGTCAAGCATCGCGACGACACAACTCACTCGGTGCGGCGGCGCCGCTTGCCCCACCAACCACCGATTACTGCTTAGCGATCACTATGTTCTTCAGCGCGGTGTCGGGCGAGGCGGCGGTGTGGGGCGCGATCTCGGTGCCGGCGTCGGTCGTCGTGGTGGCTGCACTTCAAATGAGCCGATATCAATGCCACCATTGTACACTCGAACAAAAGGACTACCTCGCTGGTCGTAGGAAGGCGGCGGAGTGAAGTTTGGATCACCTGTATTAATAGCTGGACTCCCTGGCAACAAGGCGTGAGTTAATGTTGGTCCCCCGTTGTTCTGCAAAGGACCAAGCATCGGATCGGTGTTGATCTGGTCTCCGGGCCCTGTCAGGTTACCGCCGCCGTCATCGGTGCTTATGTTATAACCTTCAGAGGTGACGGTGCCGTCGATGTTCGTGCCTACGTTATTGTTCAAGATCGTGTTTGCTATTTCCAATCCACCGAAGGTCGAAATACCGCCGCCGACAATAGCCGAGTTGCCGCTAATGGTGCTGTTCGTGATGGCACCGCCGCCATCGATACCGCCGCCGTAGTAGCTAGACAAGTTATTGCTGAGAGTGCTGTTAGTGAACGCCACTGCGCCTAGGATGCCGCCGCCGTGGCAACCCCACGGCATGCCATCATGTTGACCGTCAGCCCGGTTTTCACTGACGGTGCTGCCGGTGACCGTCAGGGTTCCAAAGCCATTGTAGATGCCGCCGCCGTCGACCCAGCATTCGTTATTGTTGATCGTGCTGTTTGTAATCATCAGCGTGCTATAGTTAGAGATGCCGCCACCAAAACCCACGGGAAAGGGATCATTCGCACCAGCTTGATTGTCGCTCACGCTGCTATTGGTGATCGTCATCGTCCCGCTGTGATTGTAGATTCCGCCGCCCTCGCTAAGCGCCCAGTTGTGGCTTAGGATGCTGTTCATGATCGTCAGCGTCGCGCTGCCCCCATTTTCGGCATCGTTGTAAAGGCCACCCCCGGCAGTCTGGGCATAATTCCCACTGACGGTATAATTCCCGCCGATAGCGCTGTCGAGGATCGTCAGGGCCGCGCTGCCGCCTGAACCGTCGTTGTAAATGCCGCCGCCAAGGTTAGAGCCGCAGTTCTGCACAGCGCAGCCGTCAATCGTCAGTATAGCGTGATCGTTTAAGATTCCGCCGCCACCTTCCTGACCGCCGTCACCGCCACTAATCGTGAGACCACTGATTGTGACGGCGGAGCCGGGCATGACATGAAAGACACGGAAGCTTATCTGTGAAGACCTGTATACCCCGAGCACATTCGGTCCTGGGCCAATGATGGTGGTGTTTTTGTCAATTACAAGCTCGCCACTGGTCAAGCCAATCGTTTGCCAATTGAGCGAGGGATCGAAGTTAATCGTATCGCCATCGCTTGCATCCGCGAGCGCCTGACGCAGTGAACCAGGGCTGCTGTCGTTGGTATTGGTGACCGTAATGTCTCCGGTTGGAGTTGGCGTTGGCGTTGTGCAGGGTAGCATGACTGCGTAGGTGCGGGAAACGTTCTGCGGCGGGGAAGTCCAGCAGAAGTCTTGGGTGAAAAAGCCGATCGGTCCTTGCAGGCCCGCACTGTCGTAGGTATTCGTCACTCCGCCTACCGCGCCGTAGATCACGTCAAAGCGCTTGTTGGGATCGTTTTCATACAGACGCACTTCGAAATTGCCCGGTTGCCCGCCTTCACGGTACGTCACGTGCCATTCGATATTAAAGATACGGTTTGGCGCACTGCCGGAGATCGAGGTGAATATGCCGCATCCGTTTTCCCAGGTTGAGCAAGCAGACGTATATGTGAGCGTACTCCACTCAGCCCATAGCGCGAAGATAGTATAGTCATACAGGCAGTTATTTGGTGGCGCGGGCAGGCACGTTTCGGTGTAGTTCGCAGGTTCGTTGACGCATGAAAAATCGAGCCGTCCACTGGAGGTGACGTTCACGGCGTCGAAGGTCTGGTCATACAACGTGAAGGGAAACGGCAGGGGGATCAGTGTCTCGCACCAGACGCAGTGATTGCCGGTGTCGGTGTTCCCGGGCACAATGATATTGCTGCCGTATGTTATCGTGTATTGGGAAGGTTCATCTTCGGCGCGGCTGGGGACAATCCTATCGCCAATCACGTCACCGCCGGTTCTAATCGACGCTTTTGGGTTCGGCTCGCCACGGCGGATCCGCCCCGAAGCGGACGCTGCAAACATGGCGAGAAAGACACCAGCGATGAAGACAAGCAATCCAAACAAGACGCACAGATTCAAAAATGCTGATTGCGAAGCGGATTTCTTTTTCATTGGTGAAGTTGGCTGAAGAAGCACGTTTTTACTCGAACCGCGTTGATGGCGTCGAGACTTTTTGCGTCGTCTCACTGCCAGTCGACTTCGCTCTCGCCTATGCGAATGCCGATCGATGAGAGTTGATCCGTCTTCGCCAAGGCTACGCGGACAGCTAGCTAATGGCATCGGTCCGCCGCTCTTCGAGTCAATTAGCGTCTGTTCGTGTTCTACGGCTGAATTTGGACGGTCCAGAGAAATTGCCAGGTAGCTATTGCATTGATAGCAACTGAGACAACGAAAAGCGAGAGCTCAGGCACGGATAGGTTCGCCGGGCCATTGCCTGTCAGTAAAAGGAACATCCATGGAACAAGGATCATGGCGTAGCGGTAAGAGAATTGCCAGCTGCCTGGGTTTCCATGCAACCAAAGCACGAGTGTTAAGAAGGCGATCACTATCCATGCTACCACCTTGTATGGTCCGCCTTGGCGAAATAGGAGGCATAGGAAAGGACTGGCAAGAAAGATGGAGCAGCCAAAACCGTTTGGGATGATGTAGGGAAAATAAGAAATACTTTCGAAGCCTTGAAACAGCATCGTGTAAATATTCCAAGGGATAGCCTGAATCGAAAACAACCCGTGCTTATACCAGGGTTCCTGGGCCACTTCCGGGATGTGAAGGTAACCAAAGTCGAAAATGGAATGGAAACGCGCGAAGTTGTAGGCGGCAGTCAGGAGTCCGAGTGTTACGGGCAGGCTGAGGAAACGGATAAGCATTCGGCTGTTTTCCTGAACTCCTCGTTTTAGGTTCCTCCAAGTGATCAGCTTTTCGTTTGGCTGCCGCCAAAGAAAATAAACGTAAACAGGCAACGTGATAAGAAGCTCGGTGCGATTTCCAAACGCCAGGGCAAAGAACGCTCCTGCAACGAACGGGAATGGCCGGACCAGCGTGAAATAGAGCGCTGCGGTTTGCCCCAGCAAAGCCAGGCCAAGAGCAATTTGCCACGCACCGCCGAATCCGAGGTTACACCAGGTCCATGTTCCGAAAATCGGAAACAGGGCCAACATAGTCCTGCGAGCTAATGACTTGGTTTTGAGGTGGCAGTAATCGTTACCGAATGCCTTCGCGAGTCGGAAAAAGAAATAAACGGACAATCCGGCAATCAAGGCTGCCAACACATGTCCGGGAAAGCCCTGGATCAGGCCCGTGTTTCTCAAGAGCGCCACAGGAAGCATGCTAAGCACTGCTCCCAGCGGAAAGGCCGAGTAATATCTGCCGTCCCAAGGAATCATCTCGTTAAGCCAGTCAGGCGGTTTTTCGCGAAGACCCAGCTGACCATGGAGCAAAACCGACGCAATCTGATTTGTGTAATCCAGATCGTGCAGGGTTGCCTTGGTCGAGAAAAAAAATGCGGTCGCCGCAAACAACGATACTCCAAGTGCAATCCAAAGATCGCGGGTATTGCGAGCCTTTAGTAATTCGTCCTCAGTCATCACAGGGTCTTCACTTCAATTTCTCAAGGAGACTTCCCGGCCCAACAGCTTTTCCCACGCAGCTCTTGTTTCGGCAGGCACATTTTGGTCAGCATTAATTAACCAAGAGACAGTTGCCAGCGAGTTTATGACAACCGAGAGAGCGATTAGTCCAATTAACAGATGACGCGATCTCAGTAAGGCTGTTCCGCCTGAGCCAAGAAAGACGACCAGACAAAAGATCAGGAAAGGATAGAGATCGGTGGCGTAACGTTGGGCGAGCAGGAAATACGATAGGATGCAAACAAATTGGGCAAGTAGAGCCACGGTCGCCGCTCGCGCAAAGAGGTTGAATCCTTTGCGGCGAAACAGACATGTGATTCCCATAATGGCGGCAAAGACCATCCAGCTGGACGACCACAGGAGAGAAAGATATACCTCGCTGTCAGGGTTGGAAAAGAGAGAAGGATAATTATACGAATGTCGATCGGCGACGAGAAAAGGCGGCTGGCGTTCGATGCTTGGAAAGCGCAGGCTGAAGTAATCAGCGAGACTATATGGAATACGACGCGAGCTGAAGAGGCCGTATTTACGCACGAATTCGTTATGGACCGGGTTGACGTAGTAGTCGCAGTTTACTCCAACGAAGCTGCCAAATCTTGCGTAGCTTAACCAAATATAAAACGCAAAGGCGGCGCCAATTGGAAGAAGAAGGGCCAACAGATTGGTTATTCGATTCTCTCGTGGCAATCGAAGAGCAAGAACCAGGGCGATTAAGATGAGCGGAATGCCAAAAGTAACTCGGGAAAGTAAAGCTCCGGCGGCGCACAGAGAGAATCCCAGTAATGAACGCGTTAGGGCATTGGTCTCGACCTGTTGCGAGCGAAGAGCGAAGTACAATGCAGCAAGCGACCACGCCAGGCCCCAGATGATCGCTTCATCGTAGATAGAAAGATTTCCAAGTAGCAAAAGCAACGGCGAGCCGAGCGCGAACCCGACAATGCATGCGTTTCCCACCCAATTGCGGGCCCGTAAGGAAAGTGCAGAGAAGCTCAAGGCTATGCGCATCAGGCTTGCAAAGGCACACAGCGCAATGACTCCCGCGCAAAATCCCGAAACTCGTGACCATTTCCCATGTCCTGCCGGATAGACGAAATTCAATGGAATTCGAAGGAAAGCCGGGAACGGTCCAAAGTACATGCGCACTTTGCCGTCGACGATCATTGCTTCATGGCCGATCGCTGCCACATCGACGTCCACATTACCCTGCAGAAAATGTTCCGCCTGGGAATCGTACGCACCGCCTAACACCTCCTTAACAAAAACCTGTCGCCCACCGGTCGTGGTATAGAACCAAAGAAGGACGCTCAATACCACCAGAACCGGCAGAAATCGGGGAACGGCGTCAGAACCTTTCTTTGCCAGACCGACGACGGCTGCGGGAGTTCCCGCCATCGTGCATCCGTCTTTTGGCGGCTCAAAGAGTTCTCGATCGTTATTCGATGAGAAAATAGTCGTTCGCAATTTCACACCTGGAGTCTTAGTTCCAAAAACATCAGAATGCCCATTCACCACGGGCAAATAGCACGGCAAACAACGCCAAAAACAATAGTGACCAGACCGTGAGGACGCCGGCACAAAAGCGGTTTCTACCAAGCAGTGCGAAGAGGATGAAAATCGGGAACATCGTTAGTGTGTAACGTGGCATGCTCCGAAAAAAGCTAACGCTCGCGCAGAGAATCCAGGACCCAGCCATCCACATGGCGTAAGCCGGACGCAGCTTGATCCAACTAATGATCGTACAGACAAAGCCCAGCGCTACGAAAAACAGTTCCTGTGTGCCAACCATTTCTGCTTCGTGAGGAGTAGGGTAGTGAGCCCAAATTGCCTGGCGAATTCCCGTCAACGGTAAGGCGAACGACTGGTCAAATAACGTCTTTCGGGCTTGCAGGAAGGCGAATGGATCTCCGCTCACGCTCCAGTTAATTACGAGATAGACCGCAAAGCCAGCAGGCACGATCGCAATCCAGAGCCACTTCCAATTCCAGGCCGAACAGCCCACAGGGCCCTGGCTACAAGACCGGCGTCTCACCCAATACTGTTGGGCCGCTTCTACGGCCAGAGTTGGAACGAGAACGGCGCCTGTGGCGCGGGTCATCCAACAGAATGCGCCAAGCACTCCCGCCAACCACCATCGTTCGCCGCGCGCCGCCAGGATACAAGCCAACGCCAGAGCTAGAAACAGGCCTTCGCTATATCCAATATGAAGGAAATATGCCGTTGGAAAAATAAGAAGGAACCAGACGCTGCGCATTGCGACGCTCGCCGGGTAATCAAGCTGAACGAGTCTTCGCAGCAGGATCGCTGCGACAATGGAAGCGATACCGGAGACGATAAATCCCGCCGCAAGATAACTTAAACTGACGCACGCGACCAGACGGACCAACCACGGAAACAGAGGATAAAACGCTATGGAGCCGTCGGTGCCGCTGTACCCGAATTCGGCAATCTTCTGGTAATATCCGAAATCCCACTGATCCCATATTTCGAACCATTGGTATGGGCTCGTTATGTAACTATCCCATAATACCGCGTAGCTCTTCGCGCCGAAAGAGAACAGCAGCACCTTGATAGCCACAACCCAACCGACCACGATCCAATCCTCCCTCGGCAAAAAAGAAACGATTCGCCTTAAACTCCTCATCACCACTTATCATATAACCTACCGCAACAACTGGCGGCGTCAGTTGGCCCGAAGGGGGTTCAGGATCCAGCAGCGAATGAAGCAGTTGTTCCTCTCGCAACAGGCGGAAAGCCCGATGGCAATGGACTTAATGGCGTCGCCCGGCTATTGGAAGCGCTGTGTTCAACACCCGGGACGCGAGAGGAATGTGGGATCGCCTAATTGAGATTCGCGGCGAGAACACTCCGCGAGCATTTGCAGGCGCGGATTCTGCTCGTCCTTACCTTTTAAAATCCAAGGCCCCTTTTTTGACCGCGTAAGCGTAGCCCACCATCAGGATTGTGATGAAGCTGAGCATGCTCCAAAAGATAACGCTGCTTTGTCTGATAGCGTCGCGGTACACGACTGCCCACGGGTACATGAACACGATCTCGATATCGAACAGGATAAAAAGCATCGCCACCACGTAAAATTTCACGCTGAAGCGCGGCTGTCGTTCCCCCTGGGGAATCATGCCACATTCGTATGGAGTATCTTTGGCAGGCGTACGTTTTCCACTCTTGCCTACCAGCATACTGACCACCAACGCGGAGGCAGCGAAGAGGGCGGCTACGAGGATTTGCAGGAGAACCGGCAAATATTCGCCTAGCATCCGGAACTCCCTCGAACCAGCAGGGTTCGGTTATTTTACACCAGCAAGATGGCCATTCTGCTGAGCGATCGCGTTGGCCAAAGCCGAAGGCAACCCCTTGTATTTCTTGCCGTTCTTCTTGACCGCGCCCCGCGCCACGAGATTCTGCAATTTTTCATAAGCTCGCAAGCGCAGCATTTCCTCGCCACCGCTGGCGGCGTTCCGGGCCCGAAGATTTTCGTGCACGATGTCGAACAACTGCTTAAATTCGAACGACGAGCGCCGTGAGAGGACAGCGACCAGCTCCTCAGTTACCAGATCAGGAACGCGACGGGAGAATGCATTTTTCTTTAGAATAGCCATAAGGTGAGAAACATAGCACGTTTTTGCCCAACTGCAGCACTTTTCTTTAGTTTCCCGTGGCTGAAACTCCAAAGAGTGCCGAAATGGCCCAGGTCTCCGGCGGGCTTCCCACCTACGGCGTGGGCGACGGGCTGCTTATCGCTGGCTGCGGCGTGGCTGTAGAAGAAGGCGCCCAACTGCCAAAGCCCGTGGCGGCCTGCTGTCGTGCCGCGGTGCCGGCGCTGCTGAGGATGGCGAGCCCGATCGCCGCCTGGTCTAACGTAATTGGCCCGAGGGACTCGGCCACATAGCCGTCGCGGTCATATCTTTGCGAAGAGACAATCGGACTCAGGTGCTTCGTAATCACCTCTGGCGATGGAAGCTTACCTAGATCAACGGAACGAGCTATTGCCGGCACGAACGCCGCCGCCATTAGCAACATCGGACGAAGCGAAGCATCAAGGCGCGAATACAGCAGCGCAGTATCCACGTATGAGAAAAAATTCGTTGGCGCAGGTAGCAATCGCTCGGCCGCCTTATACGTTTGCAAATTGGCAAGGTCCGACGAGCTACTCGTACTGCGTTTCACGGCCTCTTCTACTGACACGGGATTCAGACCGGCGATAAGAATCCGGTCAGACAACGCGATGGTTGGAGTGATTGCGACAAGTGTGGCGGCCGATTGTTTGGAGAAATAACGGACGCCGTCCTTCTCCGTTTGCGTCCAGATTGCCCCTTCATCGTCGCGTGTGAACGCTTCGATGATCTTGCTGGCTTTGGCCATGTCCAGCACTGGCAGAGTCAGAAGTAAAGATGGCCAATGGGCACTGGATGGCCAGTCTGCCAGCGCTCCCAGCTCGAGGCCAAACGCAGCCTTCCAATCATCGGCTGCGATCCCGCTGGTGGCCAAGTCCTGAAAGACTTTCTGCGCCGCGCCGCCCAGTGTAGCGGCCTGGTTTAGTGTTTCCATCTTTTCCCCGAGATTGAGCAGCATCGCCAGATAGAAAAATGTCTCCTTTGTTCCAAGCGTCAGCGAGGAGCGGTTGAGCGTACCATCAGTCTCCAGCTTTGGCATTCCGAGAAAAAGTACGTCGCGTATTTTTCCGTTCTCAAATCGCGACGAACCTGTAATAGACCGCATTTTTTCAAGCATGGTGGTCTCGCCGGGAGTGGGGCTTGATTGAACTGCAGCACGCAACGCGGCAAGTCGCTCGGAAAATGCTTTGGGTTGGAGATAGAAAAATGCTGCGTAGTTCGATGGCCGGTGCGAGGCGGCTGTCCGGTACGCTTCGTCCTTATCAAGCGTTTCCCCTGAATCTTTCGCACGATGGTCGACGCGATCGAGCAGCGTCTTTAATTCCGTCACGTTTGTCGCCGCGAAGAACCATGGGCGATCATACGTTGTTGCCAGAGTAAAAGGAGTCGCCGTGACCACATCGATTTCGTGGCCCTGATACTGAAGTTTCTCACCCTTGGTGCCTGGACGTTGTTCCAAAAGCATCGCGCGCCATTTGCCGATGACCCTTTCAGCGTCCTCCTGGGTCCCGCGAAAACGAAAACCGCCCACAACACTTGGAGCGCTATCGCTGATGGACGTCAAGGCGAAGAAGGCGTTCTTCGGGTCCAGCTGTTCGATCTCCTGCAGAGTCCCAAGAGCTTTCGAGGTTGGCATGTTGTCCAGGGGCTTGCGCAAAAAATCCTGCACCGCCGGCTCGCTGTACAGCCGATAAATATCCGACTGACGCCACTCTTCGCGTGTCCGATTAAAGTCCGGCATTTGGGCCAGAAAGATTGTGTACCGGGGGAGAAGCTCGGCCACAGGAGCGCTCGAAACCTTTTTGGAAAAATTCCAGTAGTACCAACCAGCATATGCCGCAACGGCGGCCGCAATGATCAGCAACAGAATTCGTCTCATAAACAGCGCCTCTCAAGCGCGGATGCTCCGATACTCGATGCTCGATACCCGATCAAACGCAAAGTCATCGAGCATCCAGAATCGACAATCCGATATCGCGCTTGTTATGCCCGGGGATGAAATTGGCGATGCACAGCTTTTAATCGCTGTTGATCGACGTGGGTGTAGACTTGCGTCGTCGAAATGTCGGCGTGGCCGAGCATTTCCTGAATGATGCGCAGATCGGCGCCGTTCCCCAGCAGATGCGTCGCGAAGCTGTGTCGCAGAAGATGAGGGTAAATGCGCTGTTCGAGTCCGGCGCGTCGCGCATGTTCTTTTACGATCTGCCAGATGCGCACTGTTGTTAGTTTGGTGCCGCGCTCGGAAAGAAAAATTTCGCTGCTGCTGCGGCGCTTCACCAGTTTCGGCCGCTCAGTGGACAGATACGCTGCCAGCGCTTCGCATGCCTTACGGCCCACCGGCACAAGCCGCGTCTTGTTTCCTTTGCCGGTTACCCGTACAACTCGCTCTTCGAAGTTGAAATTCTCAAGACGCACGTTTGCCAGCTCCGAAATACGCAGACCGCTTGCGTAAAGCAGTTCGATCATCGCCCGATCGCGTAACCCGTGAAGAGCATTCGTGTCGATCATTTCCAGGAACTGCTCGATTTGTAATTCGTTCAGTGTTTCGGGGAGGTATCGCTCGATCCGCGGAAGCGCCAGCGCTTCAGCCGGATCGCGCTGAACCTGGCCTCTAGCCACCAGGAACCGGAAAAAGATCTTCAACGCGACTACGATGAGTTTGATCGAAGAAGCGGAAAGTCCGGCGCGCTTGCGATCGGCGAGATATTCGCCAATTGCTGGCAATGTCACCGCGCGCGGGTCTTCAATTTTTTTTCTGACTGCACACCAGTGCGCGAATTCACTCAGCGATCTTTGGGTAGAGAGCTGATAATTTTCAGAGAGACCGCGCTCGATTGCGAGGAAACGGATGAACGACTCGATCGCGTCTTCCATTTTCCACATTGTAGCGGCAGACGTGTCGGGTGCAAAACCGGATGCCAGGGCGGCACGCGGTCGCGCCCGTGACGCATATCGCAGCGCAAGATCTCCACCAATTGCGATATTATTGACAAGGCAACCTTAAGTGTCCGATGTTTAGTTACGATGAGTTTGGACCTCAATACGATCCTGAAGGATTGGCCGCACGAGAACGGCAATATCAAGGTGCGCAAAATCGCGGGGCTCGATGGCCGTGAGAAATTACAGCTGCGGGTCGATCTCGGCGTGTTGCAAATGGAATTGGCCGGTCGGCCGGATGGCCGGCGTCCGCACAATTGTGAGTCGCTTCTGGAATATCATCAAAGGCGGGCTGCGCGCGCCGAGGCGAAAGGCGAAACCTACGAGCTCGTGCCCGAACAATGCGCAGAACTCCAACAGGAAGGCATCCAATATTATCATCGCTATCTGAGCCTCTTTCAGATCAATGACTTCGAAGGGGTCGTGCGCGACACACAGCGTAACCTGGATCTTTTCACCTTTGTCTCCCAGCATACAGACCGCGAGGAATTTTCCTGGAGCCTCCAACAATTCCGTCCTTACGTGCTCATGATGAACACTCGTGCGAAGGCGTCCATTTTTCTCGGCCAGGGTAAATTTGTGGAGGCGATAGCTGAAATTGAGTGTGGCCGCGACGCGATCGTTGATTTTTTGCAACAGTCAAACTTTCCGGAGCTGGTGTCCAAGAGTTCCGAGATCGCATTTCTCGACGAATGGCTCGAGGAAGTGAAGGCGAAACGCCCGCTTTCCAAGCTGGAGATCATGCGGCGCGAGATGGAAACTGCCATTGCAAAAGAGCTCTACGAGCGCGCGGCGGAGTTGCGCGACGCCATCAAGCTCTTGCAAGCAAAGAAGCTTTAAGACTGTAGTTTCTCGTTGACCGAAATTGCTTGCCCCGGTCCGACCAGAGTTTTCGGCATGACCGTGAGGCTCCATCATCGATGAAATTGTAAAACCCCTTGCCGGGTTGTGGGCGCCGCCTGAAGTTTCTTTCTTATGGTTACACAACTTACCCAATACGCGCATCCGGAGGCGCTGGTGGAGACCGAGTGGCTGGAGAAACATCTCAAAGACGATGGGATCAGGATCGTGGAGTCGAATGAAGACGTGCTTCTTTACGATACCGGACATATTCCCGGCGCGGTGCACATCGACTGGCGCGCTGATCTGCAAGACCCGGTGATTCGTGACTATATCTCGCCTGAGAAATTT
Source organism: uncultured Verrucomicrobiae bacterium (assembly GCA_963840135.1). Taxonomy (GTDB): domain Bacteria; phylum Verrucomicrobiota; class Verrucomicrobiia; order Chthoniobacterales; family UBA10450; genus Udaeobacter. The sequence continues at coordinate 34,518 of CAWIXX010000017.1, forward strand.
GCGGAGCTTTGCAGCCGTAATGGCATCACACCGGATACAACCTGCATTTTCTATGGTGATAAAGCCAACTGGTGGGCCTGCTACGCACTCTGGGCGTTCCGACTCTTTGGACACGAGAAAGTGAAAATTCTCAATGGCGGTCGCGACAAATGGAAAGCGGAGGGCCGTCCCATGACGCGCGACGTCCCTAAATATGCAAAGACCAATTATCCAGTGCCGAAGAAACGATTCGACAAAGAAATCCGCGCCTTCTTCGATGAAGCATTGGCGCAAAGTAAAGGCGGCAAGCCGCTGATCGATGTGCGCTCACCGGGCGAATACAAAGGCGAGATTACGCACATGCCGGAGTATCCGCAGGAGGGCGTCCTGCGCGGCGGCCATATTCCCGGGGCGAAGAGCATGCCGTGGAAAACAGCCACGAAGGACGACGGCACGTTCAAGCCGCCTTCGGAACTGGCAAAAATCTATTTCGATCAATGCGGAGTCAGTCGCAACGAGGACACAGTCGTTTATTGCCGCATCGGCGAGCGTTCGAGTCACACGTGGTTCGTGCTCACTTATCTGCTCGGACTAAATAACGTGCGGAACTACGACGGCTCCTGGACGGAATGGGGCAACAGAGTTGGCGCGCCGATTGAGAAGTCAGCATGAGCGAAGTGGCTGCGATCAACGCCGCGTTCAAACGCGTCCAGTTTTTTCCAGCAGCTCATGGATTAGCCGCATTCGCTTTTGCTCTTTGCGGCTGGAACGGAGCTGCGCAACCGAGCGCTGCATTCGCCGTGTCCAATTCAAGTTTGCCTTTGTCCCGGGCACATTGAAACGGTATTTGCGCCCCAGCAGGTCGGTGATCATGACAATGGCAAGCCATGCCTCGCTTCCGAAAAGCGCTCCCATAATTGCAGGGTAAAAGTCTTTTTCAAAATCGACGCGGTCGATTCTTGGATCGAACCCAGCGAAGACGGCGATTTTTGCTAAATCAAATCGTGATTGTTCCGATGTTGCTGTCGGATGCTCAAAAGCGTCTTCCCACAAAGCGCGGATCGGTTTGTGATCGTGCGTTGTATAAGTCGCAACTGAAAGCCGCTCGTATTCGTTCCCGGGCGTGACTTGTTCACCACGAACCTCCCATTGCGGGATTCTAAATCCCGCGATCCCGAGCGCGCGCAGATTTGGTCGTACGTAATCAGGAACAAGGCCGAGGTCTTCGCCGATCACTCGCGTGGCCCCGGCTTCGTCCAGCACAACGCGCAAGTATTCTTCGCCTTCGCGTTTGTTCGCCTCGGAGTTTTCGGCGGTTTCGTCGTCACGTGGAACGAAACGTGGTGCGCGGCCGTTAGTTCGTTCGAGCATTTGATTCCAATCGAGCGGAAAAAATTGCTTGTTCTTCCGCGGTCGCCACGGGAAGGCATAGATGCGATAAAATCCAAGCACGTGATCAATGCGAAAGAGATGAAAAATGCGCCGGACAGCACGGACGCGCTGCCGCCACCACGCAAAGCTGTTCGCGCGCATTTTGTCCCAGCGATACAGCGGAATACCCCAGTTTTGTCCCCATTTCTGGGTAAATGCGTCGTCTTTGAAGTAGGGCTCGGGAGGCGCTCCGCCGCACAAATCGAGCACGAAGTCATCCGGCCGAGCGAAAACGTCAGCGCTGTAATAACTGACGCCGAATGGAATATCGCCCATCAGTGCCACGCCGCGTTCCTCAGCGTATGATTTGATTGCGCGCCATTGTTGGTGCGCAATCCACTGCACATAACAGAAGAAATTTTGACGGGCTGCCAGCCCTGCTTGTCGATCTTGCGGCAGACTACGTAACCAGTTTCGCGCTCTTTCTATTGACTGATGTTGCGCCGGCCATCGATTCCAAGCGGCGGAATCCTCATTCTCTTCCATTAAGGCGCGAAAAAAGGCGTAATCGCGCAGCCATGCGGCTTCCTCTTCGCAAAATGTTTCGAATTCCAACTGACGGTCTTCGCTGGCGTTAGCGGAGAAATTCGCAAACGCTTTCTCTAGGATGCGCCGTTTCAATTTTTTGACTTGCCGGTATTTTACTTCGCCAAGACGAAGACTGCGAAGATCGGTGCCAGCAACTGCAGCATCAAAGTCTTCGCGTGTTAAATCTGGTGACGAGTTTGGTGCGAGGTGCAACGTCGTTGGTTCGATAGCCATTGCGCTGATCGCGTTGTACGGGCTGTTGTCGGCCCCGGTCTCGTTGATGGGCAGGAGTTGGACAAGCTTGAATCCAATTTGTGCGACCCAATCGATAAATTCCCGGAGCGCGCCGATATCACCGATTCCCAGATCATTCTCTCCGCGCAGCGCAAACAACGGCACGAGCACGCCCGCAATCTTTTTCTCCGATGAAAGATTCAGTCCTGGATGCGTCATCTTGTCATGTCGAGCGAAGTCGAGACATCTCTCATTCTAATTCGTTTTCTCAAACGGCGAGAGATTCATCGACTTCTGAGCGCTTCGCCGAAATGCTAAACAATGAATTCAGCGACGTTGGACTTGCCAGTCTTCGAGGAGCTCGTTTGGGATTTCCTGCAGAAAACGCGAGGGCCGCTGGAAAACGTCGCCATATCCTCCGCTCAGACGCATTTGCGGATACGTGAGATACAATTCGTCGCGGGCGCGCGTGATGGCCACATAAAATAGACGCCGTTCTTCCTCGAGTGCGTCGCGTGTATCGAGCGAGCGATTGCTTGGAAACATTCCGTCAGTCAGCCAGATTACGAACACTGTGTGAAACTCAAGGCCCTTGGCCTGGTGCACTGAAGAAAGATTGACGGCTTCCTTGTCGCCGGCCTGAACTGACGCGGCTTCTGCATCAACGTTGCTGATCAGCGCCAATTGCGAAAGAAATTCGTGCACGTCCTTAAACTGCCGCGCAAAAATTGCGAGCTGATTCAAATCTTCACGGCGGAGTTCATAGTTTGTGAAGTTCGCTTTGGCATAATCATCATAGATCGCTTCGACGACAGACGTGATCATTTCCGATGGCATATTGGGTTGACCGCCTGGAGCGATTTCGTCCAGGGTGTGCGCGAGTTGCTCCCACGCCTTCTTTGATTTCATGGCAACGTTCATGGCCAGGAGGCGTTCGCCGAAGCTGTACGCGGCGCGGTCAACGCCCGCGGCTACAGCGGCAGCTGATTCTTTTTCGGAACCGCGGTCAGCGCCCGCGGCTACGACGTCCGCCGCCCATTTCTGCCAAAGATTTTCTGCGGTGCGATTGCCAATGCCGGGAAGCAATTTCGCCATGCGTTTGAATCCGACTTCATCGCGAGGATTGGCTACGAAGCGAATAAACGCGGTGACATCCTTGATATGCGCCTGCTCGAAGAACCTGATGCCACTGGTGATTTGATAAGGTATGCCGCGCCGTGACAGCTCCAGCTGCAGCTCAACGGCGTGATAATGCGCGCGGTAGAGCACCGCGATGTCGTTGAGATCAACATTTTCATCGCGCAGTTCGAGGATTCGCTGCGCCACAAACTGCGCTTGCTCCGCACCATCGTTTAGCGCCACAAGGGCAGGCTTCAGCGCTTCAGATTCGCGCGTTGCGCTTAAGCGCTTGCGGAATTGGTGAACGTTGGCGGCAATGGCCGCGTTCGCTACGTCCAGAATTTCTGGCACGCTGCGATAATTCATTTCGATCTTGAACACCTGCGCTTCTGGATAACGCTTCGGAAATTCGAGGATGTTTTGAAAGTTGGCGCCACGCCACGAGTAGATTGACTGCGCGTCATCGCCCACCACCATCACGTTTCGGTGGTCATGCGCGAGCAGATCGACGAGATCAGCCTGGATCTTGTTCGTATCCTGATATTCATCGACGAGAATAAACTGAAACTGCCGCCGATACATTTCCGCGATTCGTTCGTGCTGTTGAAACATCGACAACGTCTTTTGCAGCAAGTCGTCGAAATCCATCGAGTTAGTTGCCTTCTTCTTTTTTTCGTAGCGCTCTCGAACGTCCTGAATCTTCTCGAGTAGCGGCAGGAAATAGGGGAACTTGTCCGCAAGCAGTTCCTCCACCGGCTTCTCCGTATTGACAACAAAACTAAAAATTTCCGCGAGTACATCACCTTTCGGAAATCGAATCTCCTTCGGATCAATTCCTGCGCTAATTACGACGGCGTCGATCAAATCCTTTTGATCTTCGCGGTCCATGATGGTGAAAGCGCTTGAGTAGCCGAGCGCGCTGCCGTGCCGGCGCAAGATCCGGTTTCCTATCGAATGGAATGTGCCGCCCCAGAGTCCGCTGGCGTCCACCGGCAGCAAATTAGCCACACGGCTCAGCATTTCGCGCGCAGCTTTGTTCGTGAACGTGAGAAGCAGGATATTGCGAGGATCGATCCCGTTCTCGAGCAAGTAAGCCACGCGATAGGTCAGCGTGCGCGTCTTTCCCGAGCCTGCACCCGCGATCACGAGTAGCGGACCCGGCGCCGCAGTCACTGCTGCGAGCTGTTGTTGATTTAGCTCGGCAGCGTAATCGACATGAATCGAGGTCGCTGCCGGCGCGCGTTGCAATGTGTATTGGCGGGACATTTCAGTAATTGCGGATTTTGGATTGCCGATCGCGGACTGCAAAGAACCGCAGCGATGGCAGGTTCGCAAATTCCATCATCGATCACGCAGCATCGCGTCCAAGCCGAATCGGACTTCCTAGCAAAAGCCATTGCAAACTTGAAGCGACGGTGTCCATAATGCGGTCCCCTTGCCCCGCCTCATTACATTTACATTCTTGCTGGCATTGTGCATCGATCCCATGGTTACGGGATTCGGCGCGGGCCAGGAGGTTTCGCAATTGCGAACCCAGCTGGAAGCAGCCAAAGACGCCGCGGACAAACCTGCAATTGTCGAGCTGAGCCGGCGAATTCTCGCCATCACTCCGAACGATTCCGATGTCTGGGAGACACTTGCACAAACGGAACTGGAAACCGAAGACTGGGATCGACTCGAGCAAACGCTCGACGCATGGCAAAAAGCAATCCGGCACCCAGCGGCGGCGATTGAAGATTTCCGCGGCGCCCTGTGCTTTGGACGCAAGGATTATCAGAATGCCGAGCGGCATTGGCTTGCCTTCCTCGCGTCGAAGCCTCGGCCCGCAGATGCCGCGACCGATTACGATAATCTGGCAAATTTATGTGCGGCCCAGCAGCGCTGGGAAGATCACGCGAATTATCGAACAAAGGCAATCGCTGCCCAGGATTCAGCCGCGCGGCGTGTCGCGCGCGCAATCGCTTTCCTTCGTCTGCACAAATGGGACGCGGCTAATGCCGACATGGCGAAGGCAAACAAAATGGATGCCACCGACCCGGAAGTGAAGGAATGGCTCCCGCAGTTCGAGCGGTTGCAGGAATTCCTGCCGCAAATCAAAGCGCTCGATGCGCAGATTGCGAAATCGCCTAATGATCCCGCAACCGCGGGACTCTTGCTCGAGCGAGCGCGCATTTTCACTCTGGCCGGACGACCGTTGCTGGCGCTCGATGACGCCCAACGCGCTCTAAAACTCCAGCCGGCATCGATGCGCGCGCGCATCCAAACTGCCGAGGCATTGCTCGATGTCGATCGCGTGGACGACGCGGCAAAATTGGAAGTTGGCAGAGACCTTCGTCGTGGAGAGAACAAACACGTTAGCGAGCAAGTCCTTCGCGAGCTCAGCGCACTGGATACACGGCTTTTGGTGAATCCAAAGGATTCCGAGGCGCTTACTGTGCGCTCGAAAATTTTGAGAGAACTGCGTCAGTTCACCCTGGCCCTGGCTGACGCTCGAGCCGCGCTTGCGATTAATGATAAATCGGCAGACGCGCACTTCGAAGCCGCGCAGGATCTGAATGGTTTGGGCCAGGCAAAAGAGGCACTGGAGCAGGTTCGCATCGCTACGGAGTTGGAGCCAAGGGATTCGGCGAAATGGTTCTTCCAGGGTGTCCTTGAAAGACAGCGCGCAAATTTCGCAGCAGCGATTGAATCGCAAACTCGCTCCCTTGAAATTAATGAATCCCTGGTGGCGTTAAACGAACGCGAGCAATGCGAACGCCGTATCGGGAAAATACATGAGGCGGATGCCGATCTTCGCCGGATTCGAGAATTGGCGCCAGAACACGAATGAACCGCCGATTCTGCGTAGCGATCTGGCTTCTTCTATGCTGCGGGCTTGCCATTGACTTGCCCGCTGCAGCGGGCGCTGAGGACGAGCAGGAAGAGGAAAGTTCAAATGCCAAGCCCGATGCCGGCGGCATCGTGATCGAGCCGTCTAGTGGTGAAATCGCAGAAGGGAGTCAGATCACGATCACGTTTCCAGTGGCGATAGTGGCTCCCGATCTTATCGATGCTGGCAATCAGCTTCCGCCGTTTACTAGCGAACCGAAACTCGACGGCACGTTCCTTTGGAAAAGCCAGACGGAAGGCGCGTTCACCGTCAGCGGCGTCGTCGCCGGTGCGCATCACCGGTTGACCCTCGCTTCCGGCCTGAAGGACGCGAAGGGGAAACCGTTCGTTGTGAAAAACTGGAGCGCCGAATTTACGACGCCAAAGTTTGCGATCACCAGTGATTTCGGTGAACGCGAGGAGCTGTCCGCACGCCCGCAAATTTACCTGGAGTCCACTTACGCAGTTCAACTCGCCGAAGCTGCTGAGCACATTTATTTTCAAGAGCGCGATTCGCACGAGCGTTTTCCTGTCGAAGTAATCCAAACGACCGAGGAGAAGAGCGCGGGCCCGCCGGAAGCAACGGGGTTCAGAGTCGCGCCACGAGAGCCACTTCCCGTCGGGCACACGTTCGATTTGATCGTGAATGGCTTACTCGACGCGAAAAGCCGTCGTCCGCTTCGCTATTTGCGAGTGATCCCAGTCGGAAAAACCGAGCCGCTGAAGGTCGAATGGGTCGGTGCGTTCAATCACGCTCTCGAGGAACCGTCGATTCGTATCAAGTTCAACGATGACATCGATCCGGTGGAAGCGACGCCGGAACGAATCCGTGTCGAGCCTGCGGTGCAGAAAATGAAACTCCTCGCCAGTGGCAGCGAGGTCGAAATCACCGGTAGTTTCGATACTACCCAGCGTTATAAAGTTACGATTTCGCCAGAACTGAAGGGCGACCGCGGTTATGGACTTGCTGCTGAATCGCGCTGGGGCGCGACCTTTCGCCCAAAGGAATCGTGTCTTGTCTTTCCCTCTTCGCAGGTGTTTGCGCGTGCACGTCAGGAGTTGCGCTTTGCATTCTTCCAGATCAACACGCCGCAGGTGACATGGAAACTGGTGCGCATCCCACCAGAAAAATTGTCAGCAGTCACGGCACGCGTCCGGGAATTTGAAAAGGATGCTACCGATCCTGTCACCGGTAAGGTCGTAATCGATCCACGCACCGGCTTTTCGAAACAATTCCAAACTGAATTGCTCGTCGACGCATTTCAATTGCCGGTGTCGGCCAGTGGCACATTCGATGCGACGAGCGGCGATGTCGAAACGCGACGCGATGTTCGTTGTGCTCCGCCAGCAAACGAATCATTTGCTGGTGCGTATCTTTTCGAAGCGAGCGCGAGCCTCCCTGAGGGCCGGATCGTCGGGAATCGCTCGATCATTTGCGTTAATGACTATCTGCTAACGCAAAAACGAACGCCTACGACCGTCATCCTGCGTCTGGCGAAAATGTCCGATGCGAACTCCGTCGCCGGCGTAACGGTGCGCGCCGTCACCGAAGAGAACATCGAGCTCGCACGCGCCGTTACCGACAAGGACGGCATCGCGCAGTTCCCGAAGGATTCGATTCTTCCCAAAGCGCTTGATCCCAAAGTTCAGAACGCACATCTGTTCATCGCGGACACTGCGACCGGTCCGGCGCTGCAATTTGTCGAAGGCACATCGTATCCATCCGGGAGCGACTACAGTCGTCCTGATCGAAAACCTCAAGCGGAGATTATCACCGACCGCAATTTGTACCGCCCGGGACAGACCGTGAAGATGAAAGGAATTGTGCGGGACATTACCAGCACTGGTCTCGCCATTCCAAGTGAGGCGAGGTCACTTTGGCATGGCGTGGTCGATGTGCATTGGCGAGTAGTAGCCGGCGATGGCGACCGAACCGTGGGTGAGGGGACAGTGACGCTTTCACCTTATGGCGGATGGGAAGCTGAGTGGAGCATCCCGGAAAAGGCAAAGCTCGGCGATTATGTGATCGATTGCCGTGTGAACGGCAACGATTACCAGGGCTCAACCAGAATCAACGTTCAGGAATATCGCGTGCCCCTGTTCTCCGTCATCGTGGAAACAACCAGTCCGGAAGTCGGTACAACCGCGCACGCCCAGGTCTCCTCTGCATATTTTCACGGCGCGCCAAACGTCGGCGCGCGAATCCACTGGAAAGCGACTTGGGCAACATCGGCTGAGTATGGTGCCGAAGAGGAAGGGTCGTATCGAAAGCGTTTCAACGCTTACGCCGAAGTCGGACCGCGGCTCGACGTTGACAGCGAAGAGCTAAAAACAATTGAAGGGGACACGAAACTCGATGCGCACGGCCTGGCGACGCTCACGTGCGAATCGCCATTCAAAGATAGTCCCGCGGTTGGTCGCGCAAGCGTGATTTGGCGTGTGGATGTGACTTCAGTCGACGGCCAAACGCTGACGGGCGGTGATATGGCAACGCTCTTCTCTTCCGAAACGCGTCTCGGCGTTCGTGCGAACGAACAAACACAGCCTTCTGGCCAGACGGAGCCTGGGCGGCGGGAGTGAAGGTCGAGATCGACGCTCTCGATCCAGAAGATCAAAAAGTTAGCGGTGTTGTTGTTCAGGCCGACCTGTTTCATGTCACTACAAAGACGGTAAAGGAGCAGATCGCGCCGTTTGTTTATCGCTACCGCAATACCGACCAGTTTACGAAAGTGGCGTCACAAGAATCGAAAACGCCTGCCGACCTGATTTTCCCGACTACCGAGACAGGACGATACGTCGTCGCAGTCAGCGCGCCGAAAATCAAAACGCCGCTCGTGAGCGACGAAACGACAGTCACGGGTGAAAAGCCGGCCGAACTTCCGGTGATCAACGAGACTACGTTCAAGATCGAGCACCGTGCCGAACCATTTCTGCCGGGCGATAAAGCTGCGTTTACGATACAAGCGCCATTTGGCGGCGTTGCCTGGGTTTCAGTCGAAACAGATGAAGTACTCGACACACTGCTTGTTCCAGTAAAGGGCAACGCAGGCCGAATCGAATTGCCCATCAAAAAGGAATACGCGCCGAATGCGACGGTTTCGATCTATCTCGTTAAACCCGGCGGCGACAAGGAGCTGCCGAGAGAACGCTTCGCCTATAGCGACATCGAAGTGCGCCGGCCGGATCGCGAATTAAAAATCGAGCCGCATCTTGCAAGTGCGACCGCGAAACCGGGTGAAACGGTGCGCGGTGACGTGAGCGTCACTTCGGAAAACAAACCGGTTCCTGACGTCGATCTTCTGGTCTTCGCAGTTGATGACGCGGTGCTAACGCTCGGAGATTGGAAGCTGCCAGCGATCGGTGCCAGATTTTATCCAAGGAATCCTTTCTCCGTACGCACTTACGAGGCGCTCCACGGCTACATCGATGACCTGGCGAAGCTCAGCCTGACGCAAAAAGGATTCACTATTGGCGACGGTGGCGAAGAAGCCGTCTCAAACACCAAAAATGTCCGCAAGGAATTTCGCACACTCGCCTTTTGGCAGGGGAGTCTGAAAACCGGCACTGACGGCAAGGTGACGTTTGAATTCACCGCGCCGGACAATCTGACGACCTACCGGATCGTCGCCGTCGGCCAGACGAAGGCGAACCAGTTTGGCGGCGACTCAACGCAGACAGTGAAAGATATCGAAACCGCTCCTCATCGATCCAGCGTTGCCGCGTTTTTTGCGCGACGGCGATGAAGTCGAACTGCGTGCCATTACCCGGGAAAACTTCATCGACAACGATGAAATCACAGTGCGCTGCGTCACGGATGCAAACTTGAAATTACTCGGCGTAGATAGTGCAACGCTATCCGCCCATCGCGACGCGCCGACAGTGTTCCGATTCAAAGCGAAAGTCGCGGACGTCAATCTCGTGCCGACAAAAGTTCGCTTTGAAGCGGTCTCGAAATCGAACAACAAAATGACGGACGCGGTGGAGATCACACTCCCTGTGCAACCGCCGACGATCGTGCGCAAGGAAAGCGTGGCCGGTTCGTTCAAAGGTCCGCAATTCGATCCGCATCAAGTGATGCCTGATGCATGGAAACATGGCCGCGGTCAATTCAGCACGACGATTTCGACTTCGCCCTGGCTGCCCGAGATCATGGGACTGCCGGTGATTCTCCAATATCCGCACGGATGTTTCGAACAGATTTCGACGAAACTTCTGGGCTACAGTTTGCTGGCAAATCTGCTGACTTATTTACCCGACTTGCAGGAACGCGACGTGGAATATCGCGCTACGCTCGAACGCGGGATGAAGCAATATGCCGACTCGCTGCTGAGTAATGGAATGCTTCCGTACTGGCCTGGTGGCGACACAGGCAACGGTTTCGTGACCTGCCAGGCACTGTGGTCGGTAAATGAATCCATTAATGCGGGGTTCGAGGCGCCTGCGGAGTTGCAAGAGAAACTTAGCGGCGCTGTAAACAAGATCCTCAAAGGCCAGATTCCCGCGTCTCGATTTGAAAAGTGCTTTGCACTCTTTGTGCTTACTCAGTCGGAGAGCCACGATGATTTCCGGAACGAGTCGCAGGAGCTCTATCTGCACCGCAACGAAGGCGGCGATGAAGAGCGGGCTCTGCTCGCAATTGGGCTGCATCAGCAAAACATCATGGCTCGCGAGCAGCAGCAACTCCTGCGCGAAATCGATACGCCGATCAAAGAGCGCGCGTTTAATCCTGCGACGTTTACATCAATGACTCGCACCGAGGCAATGCGCGCCTTCGCGTTTAATGTCATCTCGCCTCCATTCTGGACGAAACAAAGGAAACAACAGGCGCGCGAACGCATGGCGAAGCTGATGGATGCGGCAGGTTCGCTTTCGACGCAGGAAAATCTTTGGCTGCTGCTGGCGTTCAAATCCATGCTCGGCTCGGAAATGGCGCCGGAGTTGTCGAATGGCATCCAGCCGCCAGGCGTGCTTTCAAAGAACAACCGGGCAATCGCGTGGCTTGATCACAAACTCGACGGCGATTTGGCAATCAGAGGACTGAATCAAGGTGCCCTTACGTTTTTGCTGCAGGCCGAATACTCGACTAACGAAGTCGATACCGACCGCGTCGATCGCGGGTTTCGGATCGAACGCGTGGTCAAAAATTTGACCGATCCAAACCGAGTCGGCACTTCCGACGCTCCGTTTAAGCTGGGTGATCAAGTGCTCATCACGTACCGGCTGAACACGCGCAAGCTTCAGAATTTCGTAGCGCTGGAAGACGCTTTGCCGGCCGGTCTGGAGGTGGTAAATCCAAATCTCGCGCTCGTTGCGAAATTCTTCCAGCTTCCGCCACCGGATCCGCAGGACCGACTGCTTGGATTGTCGTACTCCGAGATGCGCGATCGCTCGGCGCTCCTTTATTTTGACACAGTCGATCCGGGCTCGGGCACGTATTCGATTCTGGCACGCGCAACGGCGGCGGGCATGTTCCGCTGGCCTGCCACGCAAGTCGCACCGATGTATGACAGCCGTTTCTCGGGGCTCTCGCCTTCAAGTTTATGCGTCATTTCCGCCGAGTAATACCGCTCCTCAGGGTTTTGCGCTCGCGCTCATTGGCAATTTGTGGAGTCGTCGTCTTCGTGGTGGCGGTGGCAATCGTCTGGTGGTTGCCAATCCCTGCCGAGTTGCAAAAACCTACCGGTCGGTACCTTGACGCTACTGGATTGCCGCGGTCGTGAAATTGCCGAGGTCGCGTCGCCGGAAGCGCGCGCTCAATTGCCGATTACTCTCGAGAAAATGGGTCCGTGGCTGCCGCGCGTCACGGTGGCCTTGGAAGATCGGCGCTTTTACGAACATCGCGGTATCGACTGGCATGCAATAGCTGCCGCGTGCACGCGCAATTTGCGATCGGGTCATCTTCTTTCCGGCGCATCGACCATCACGCAGCAGCTCGTGAAACTAGCGACCGGTCGTGAGCAACGCAGCTGGAGCAAAAAACTCTACGAGGCGATTATCGCGTGGAAGCTCGAACACCGGTGGAGCAAGGAACGAATTCTCGCCGAATATTTGAATCGCAGCAGTTATGGCAATCGGCGAATCGGGCCGGAAGCGGCTGCTCGAGCATACTTCGGCAAACCGGCGCGAGATTTAACATTGAGCGAAGCAATTTTTCTCTCCGGTTTGCCCCAGGCGCCGACGCGATTCAATCCGTGGCGACATCCCGAGCAAGCGAGCCGGAAATACAGTCGCTCGCTCGCCCGGCTTGTTGGGCTGGGAGTCATCACGCGCGATCAACAATCGTTGCTGACATCGCCACCGAAAATCGCACACGTCGAACCGCTGCGTCTTGCGCCACACTTTGTCGATGCCGTGATCGTTCGGAACCCGGGATTGCGCGGTACATTGACTACAACGCTCGATCTGGATTTGCAGACGACAATCGAACGCTTGGTTCACTCACATTTATCGGCGTTGAATCGGCACGATATCAGGCAGGCTGCAGTGGTTGTTGTCGACAACGCCACCGGCGCAATTCGCGCCATGGTTGGCTCGGAGAATTACGCCGTGTCGCAAATCAACGGTGCTACGCTACCGCGCAGTTGTGGATCGACGCTGAAGCCGTTTGTCTATCTCGACGCGATCGATAAGAGGCAGCTCACCGCTGCGAGTTTGCTGCCGGATACACCCGATGCAATCCGTGATGAGTACGCCGATTACGATCCGCAGAATTACAATCATCATTATCTTGGACCGGTGCGCTTGCGGGAGGCGCTCGGCTGTTCGCTTAATGTGCCGGCTGTCTTCGCGCTAAGCCGGCTCGGAGCGCGCCCGGCATTTTATCAGCTCCAAAAATGGGGCTTCGATTTTCCGCAGGGCCTGGCGGACTACGGCGCCGGTTTTGTTTTGGGAAATGCCGAAACTCGCCTTGTCGATCTTGCTGCTGCTTATGCGGGACTGGCCCGGGGAGGGACTGCGATGCGCGCGAAATTTTTGGCGGGCGAGCATCAGCCGGTGACCCGCATCGCGTCGAAGGAGGCGACTGCAATCGTGAACGACATCTTGTGTGATAACGACGCCAGACAGAAAAGCTTTGGGCCGCGATCGCCGCTGGCATTCGAGCAACGCATAGCTGCAAAGACGGGAACAAGCAGTGGCTTTCGCGACGCGTGGACCGTTGGGTTCGACAAAGAGCATACCGTCGCAGTATGGGCAGGAAATTTCGATGGACGCCCCATGCGCGATACGTTCGCCGTGCGCGCGGCAACACCGCTCTGGGCGGCGGTAATCCAGGAGTTACTGCGGCGCGATCACCCTCTTGATCCGCCGGAGGAGAACGACAGGCTCGTGCGCCGCGAAATTTGCAAGACCACAGGGTCGCTTCCGTCTCGTTTCAGTCAGGCAAAACTGAATGAACTCTTCCTGGCAGGAACGGAACCGCGTGAAGATTCAGCAGATTATTTTGCGAGCGATGGAAAATTGCTATTGCCGGACGCGTACACCCGGTGGTGTGTGAGCCGCGACAACACGATCGGCGCGCATGTCCGGTCCGATTTTCGCATCACCAGTCCGCCGCCGAACGCGCATTACGAAATTGATCCTGTCCTGCCGCCCTCGCAACAGATGGTCGAACTCACAGCGGCGGTGGCGAGCGACGTGGAATGGTTTGTTAACAACGAGCGAATTTTCCCCCAGCCAGACAGCAGGTTTTTCTGGCAACTCGCGCCTGGTGAATGGAAATTACGCGCAGTAAGTCGCTTCGGATCCGCCGAAGAAACGGTCACGGTCGAGTAAAATCCGCGATTGCAGGACTGTAACGCTACGCGGCAGTGGCGGCAGCGCGTTTCCGCGCATTTGCGTCGAGAATACGCTTGCGCAAGCGAAGCGATTTTGGCGTTGCTTCCACGTACTCATCTGTATCGATGTATTCGATCGCGCGCTCCAGGGTCATCCGCAGTGGCGCTTCCAGTTGAATTCCTTTTCCTTCGCCCTGGCTGCGCATGTTGGTGAGGTGCTTTTCCCTGCACGGATTGACTGGCAAATCCTCCGGGCGCGCGTTTTCGCCTACGATCATTCCTTCGTAGATGTCCTCTTGCGGCCCAATGAAAAGCCGGCCGCGCTCCTGAATACTGTTGAGCGCGTAAGCAGTGCTGATCCCGGATTCCATCGACACCATTACACCACGTCCGCGTCCTCCGATTTCGCCCTTAAACGGCGCGTATTCGCGAAAAAGGTGACTCATCAGTCCTTGTCCGCGAGTCAGGTTGACCAGGTCGGTCTCGAATCCAATCAAGCCGCGCGTCGGCATGACCGCTTCGATTGATACACGCGATGCGTGATGATCCATGCCGAGAATCTCGCCTTTGCGATTAGCGATGGATTGCAGGATGTCACCGAGATTTTCATTCGGTAAATCGACATACAGATTTTCAAGTGGCTCAAGCAGGGCACCATCGGCAGCTCGCCCAAAAATCACTTCGGGGCGCGAGACCATCAGCTCATAGCCTTCGCGGCGCATCTGTTCTACCAGGATTGCGATTTGCATTTCGCCGCGTGCGTTGATCTCAAATGCGCCTGCGGTATCGGTGTCGTTGACCTGAAGCGAAACGTTGCCGCGCGTTTCTCGAAGCAACCGTTCCCGAAGATGCCGCGCGGTTACAAATTTTCCGTCGCGCCCAGCAAACGGCGAATCGTTAACGAGGATGCGCATCCGAATCGTTGGCGGATCGATATCGACGAACTGAAGTGGCGCGCGTTCCTCGCAATCGGTTACGGTTTCGCCGATGAAAATATCCTCGAAACCGGTTAGCCCAACGATATCGCCGGCGTTCGCGTGCTTGATTTCAACTTGCTCTAATCCCTCGTGGG
Source organism: uncultured Verrucomicrobiae bacterium (assembly GCA_963840135.1). Classification (GTDB taxonomy): domain Bacteria; phylum Verrucomicrobiota; class Verrucomicrobiia; order Chthoniobacterales; family UBA10450; genus Udaeobacter. Next base: position 49,524 of record CAWIXX010000017.1, read on the forward strand.
TGAACAGGGCGGTGACGGTAGCTCGTTCGCGGCGGCCGTCGCGGTGAATGCAGACCAGTGAATCGCCGACCACGACGCGACCGCTGACGATGCGTCCAAGCGCAATTCTCCCAAGGTAATCGCTGTAATCCAGGTTCGATACGAGCATTTGGAAAAATGGCTCGGTTGAAATTTTCGGCGGCGGCACATGCTGTACAATTGCTTCGAAAAGCGGTGTCATGTCTTCGGACTTTTCTTGCAGTTCACGCGTGGCGAAGCCGTCCTTTGCGCTGGCGTAGATGATTGGGAAGTCGAGTTGTTCGTCGGTCGCCTTCAACTCGATAAACAGATCGAATACGAGGTCGAGGACCTTGTGTGGACGCGCATTTTCCCTGTCGATCTTGTTAATGACGACGACGGCCTTGAGTTTGTTTTCCAGCGCCTTGCGCAAAACAAAGCGCGTCTGCGCCTGCGGTCCGTCATGCGCATCGACGACTAACAGCACGCCGTCCACCATTTTCATGATCCGCTCAACTTCGCCGCCGAAATCGGCGTGGCCGGGCGTATCGACGATGTTGATGCGGTAACCTTTCCAGTGAAAAGACGCGTTCTTGGCACGAATTGTAATTCCTTTTTCGCGCTCCAAATCCATTGAATCCATTACGCGCTCCTCAATCTTTTGATTGGAGCGAAACGTGCCGGATTGTCGCAGCAATTGATCAACAAGCGTCGTCTTGCCGTGATCGACGTGCGCAATGATGGCGATATTACGGATTTTATCCATGGAAGAGTGGCTTTCCGGGGAGAGAAGCGAGGAAGTATCGCAGAGACCGAAGAGGAGTCAAACCTCCGCAGATCGAAGGGAGCTGCTAGGAAACTGTTTCCAAAGCGTTCCCCTGTCGGGCAGAGTCGACCCATTTGCCATGCTCGCGGATCAAATCCTTCAACCGCTCCACCGCTTCCACTTCGGGGATATTGAATTTCACAGCGGTTTTGCCGACGTAAAGATTCACCTTGCCCGGAGCGCCGCCCACATAACCAAAATCGGCGTCGGCCATTTCGCCCGGCCCGTTCACAATGCAGCCCATGATCGCGATCTTGACGCCTTTGAGATGCGATGTCGCCTCTTTGATTTTCGCCGTAGTGGTTTGCAAATTGAATAAGGTGCGTCCGCAGGAAGGGCAGGCGACATAGTCGGTTTTGAAAATCCGCGACCCGGCTGCTTGAAGGGTGTTGTAACTCAAGCGCAACGCCTGTCCGGGGGCTTCCTCGCCCTGCACCAAAATCGCGTCACCAATTCCATCGCAGAGCAGGGAGCCGATGGTTGTGGAGGCAGTGAGAAGCGTTTGCAGAAAATCTGTAGGGCGTTTCTGTGAAACGCCACCATCTCCGCTGGCGTCTGACACAGACGCCCTACAATCCAAAACATCTTTTAACAAGATGGGATGCCGAGCGTGCAAGCGTGCGGCCAGTAACCGAAACGCCGGAATCATCGCGAGATCAACGTCGTCTCTCACGGTGACGAATTGGGTTGCTCGTTCAGCATTTAGTTTCGCAATTGCATCTTCGTCGTGCGGATCGACTTCCTGGATGCGCGCATTCTCATAGATAATCTCAGGCTTGTAATCGCCCATCTTGTCGATCTTATGCGCGATCTTGTCGAAGTTAGCTCGCCTAACGACTACCCGAATCAATTCTGCGCCGCCGAGTTTAACTCGTTGGCCGGGAGCGCCGATCCCGGCTACAGCTATTGTATCTGTTGCACGTCGCTGATATGAATATGGGTCAAAAGACAGTTGAGCGTTGGGCGTTGGACGTTGGGCGTTGGGCGTTTTCTTGATGTTCTCAACCAGAGCTTTCGCCACCGGAATCTCATGCGGACTGTCCTCGGTAAGCGACACACGAATCGTGTCCCCGATTCCATCGGCAAGGAGCGAACCAATTCCGATTGCGCTTTTGATCCGTGCGTCTTCGCCTTCGCCTGCTTCGGTTACGCCGAGATGCAGCGGATAATTCCAGTCCGGGCCAAGTTCGTTTAGCCGTGCGACGAGCAACCGATACGCCGCAATCATGATCTTCGGATTACTCGCTTTCATCGAGAAAATGAAATCGTGATAGTCCAAGTCGCGCGCGATCCGGGCGAACTCGAGCGCGCTTTCCACCATGCCCAGCGGCGTGTCTCCGTAGCGATTCAGGATACGGTCGGAAAGGGAGCCGTGATTTGTGCCGATGCGCATGGCGATACCGCGCTTTTTGCACAGATCGACCAGCGGTGAAAACCGTTCGCGAATCCGATTCAATTCTGCGGCGTACTGTTCATCAGTGTATTCGCGAATGACGAATTTCTTGGAATCCGCGTAGTTGCCTGGATTGATTCGCACTTTGTCCACCCATTTCGCGGCTTCCATGGCCGCCTCCGGCTTGAAATGGATGTCTGCGACGATTGGCACTTTGCAGCCGCGCTCCCGCAAACCTTTTACGATGTGCTCAAGATTGCGCGAATCTTTCACGGTCGGCGCAGTAATGCGGACGATCTCACAACCCACATTTGCCAATTCGATCGTCTGTTGAATCGACGCGTCGGTATCCATCGTATCGCAGGTGATCATCGATTGGACGCGAATTGGATTGTTACCGCCGACACCGACGTCACCAACCTTCACCTCGCGCGTTTTGCGACGGCGATAAACGAATGGATTTTCGCAGTATGACAGCTCACGCATTGTAGGAGTTCAACGTCGTTCAATAAAACGACAAGCGCCAGGTCGACGACCTAGGCCTCATCGTCACGGCAAGATTTTAAGCTTCGCACGGTTCCGTGCAACGCACGCTGGCTACGGCGTTTGCGGATCTTTCGCTGCCGAGTGCGCTTCGAAGTGGTCAAGCCCTTTGCGAACAAACGGCAAATCCTGCAGGTCGAAGAACGTGACATAGAGCATGTAACCGATGATCACTACGGCGCAGCTTGTCTGTACGACCTCCAGCACACGCATGTTCACCGGCCTGCGGCGGATCGATTCGATGATCGCCAATACAATGTGGCCGCCATCGAGAACTGGAATTGGCAACATGTTCAAGATCGCCAGGTTCACATTCAAAATCACGCTAAACCACAGCGCGAGTTGCCAGCCGCGTTCGCTTTGAAAAAGGAGATAGTAAATGCGACCGATCCCGACGGGACCGCTCAAGTGCTGCAACTTTACGTCCGACTTCGGTGAGGCCACCGCCCCGATTGTCATTAACGTGCTGGTCACGCTGTTGTAAACCTGCTCGATCGGATTCGGGTGCTGGATCGACACGATTCCGGTCGTGTCCCATTGAATTCCAATTCGTGGCTTCTTTTCGCCATTCGTAGGCAGAAGCGTTGGTTTTACCGGAACATCAAACTTCGCGCCGCCGCGCTCCACATGAAGAACCAGCTGATCGTCAGGATGTTTGCTGATGTATTCCAGCAACGCGATGGGATTGTAGATCGGTGTCTTATCAAACCCGCGAATGATGTCTCCTGAGCGCAACCCCGCTGCCGCAGCCGGTGTGTTCGGTTCCACTTTGTCAATGATCGGTGTCTCTGCTGGATAGATGAGCAGTTGGCGCACGCTTTTTCTGCGCCATCCACGCGTCTCTGCCTTGTAAGGTTCCACCCAAACGGTCTGCACTTTTCCGTCTCGCTCGAATTTTACGGCAATCTTGTCGCCTTCGCTTCGCACCACATCCCAGCTCACGCTGTCGTTCATCCCCATAAAGCGCCTGACCGGTTTGCCATCCACTGACAGGATTTTGTCGCCGGGCTGCAACCCAACCTTGTGTGCCGGGGAATCGGGCAAAACATAACCAATCACCGTGGTCGAATCCGCTTCGCTCACCGGATGGCCGACGGCCCAGACGATGGCCGCAAAGAAAAGCGCCAGCAGCAGGCTGAACAACGGCCCGGCGATGGCTACGATGATTTTGTCGAGGGCCGAAATTTTCGGCAGCCTTGCGCGGTCCAGATCGGCTTTGCCCTCGATAATGTCCATCGGCGCAAGTTGCGGAAGCGCTACGAAGCCACCGAACGGTAGCGACCCGAGCGAGTATTGGACGCCGTTGATTGTTTTCTTCCAGAGCGGTTTGCCGAACCAGACGCCGAATTTTTCTATGTAAAGCCCCCTCCAGCGGGCCGCCAGAAAATGCCCCAGCTCGTGCACCACGATCAGCAGATTGAAGAGGATGAGGACTTCCAGCAGGATGAAAACGACTCGAACAATGTGCAATAGCATTGGAATTAGAAACAGGTGATCAGTGATTAGTCATTGATTGGACACGCCATCGTGTCTGCCGTTGTAATTCTTTTAACGATTTACCGATCTAACATGTCCCTGCGCTTCCTTACGCGCCCACTGATCGGCCTGCAATATGGCATCCAGATCGGGGTGCGCAACGGACGTGTGGCGGTTCATGACTTCTTCGACAATCTGCCAGATGTCTGGAAAGCGCACTTGCCGGTCTAAAAATCCAGCGACCGCTACTTCGTTTGCGGCGTTCATGACGGCAGGCAACGTGCCACCGGTCTCGCCGGCCCGGCGTGCCAGGTTTAGCGCGGGAAAATCTTCATAGCGCGGGGTGAAAAATTCCAACCTGGACAATTTCGAGAAATCGAGCGGCGGCAAAGTATTCGGGACGCGGTCCGGCCAGGTCACAGCGTATTGGATCGGGAAACACATGTTCGAGTAACTCAATTGGGCGAGCGTGGAGCCGTCTGCGAACTCGACCATCGAATGGACGATGCTCTGCGGGTGTATCACGACTTCGACGCGCTTCATCTCGACGCCAAAAAGCCAATGCGCCTCGATCATTTCCAAACCCTTGTTGAACAGCGTCGCGGAATCGATTGTGATCTTTGGTCCCATATTCCAGGTCGGATGCTTGAGCGCCTGTTCGGGTGTGATCGAATCGAAATCTTTTCGCGGCATTTCGCGAAATGGTCCGCCAGAGGCGGTAAGAATGATCCGACGGACATCCAAAGAGTCTTTGCCCTCCAGGCACTGAAAAATCGCGTTGTGCTCGCTATCCACCGGCAAGACGTTTATGCCATTCTCTCGAGCCTTGCGGGTCACGATCTCGCCCGCCATCACCAGAATTTCCTTGCTCGCAACGGCGAGATCTTTTCCAGCCTCGATCGCCGCCAGCGCCGGACGCAATCCTCCCGTACCCACGATTGCGACCAGCACCATGTCGGCATTCGTTAGGCGGGCAGTCTCAAGTAGTCCTTCTTGTCCCCCAAGAATTCGCGGCTTGTACTCAAGCTCGCGTGCCAGGATGTCGATCTTGGTTTCATCGACGAGGCAAACAGATTGCGCGCGCGTTTCATTCGCAGCCGCCGCGAGCTTTTCAGCGTTACTGTTGGCGGCCAGCCCGACAATTTCCATCCGCTCCGGAATATCGCGTGCCACTTTCAGCGCACTCTCGCCGATTGATCCGGTCGCGCCGAGAATGACAACACGCTTGCGCTCTCCCGAAGTTTCTGTTGTCATTTTTTAGCTACGGCATCCGAATCACCAGTCGCAGGTAGAAGAACAAAAGCGGCGCGGTAAATAGCAGACTATCCACAAGGTCCAGCGCACCGCCGATTCCTGGTAACAGATTCCCAGAGTCCTTTACATCTGTGCTGCGCTTGATGATTGATTCGGCCAAATCGCCGAGCACTGCTGCGAAGCCAAGAAGCACTCCGAGGATTGTCGCGTGCGTCCAGTTCAGCGCCGACAAATGACCCGGCATCAGTTTGAACAATCCCAGGCTACACAGCAGCGCAAAAACAATCGCGCCGAAAAAACCCTCCCACGTTTTCTTCGCGCTGATATGAGGGACCATCAAGTGCCGCCCAATTGCGCTGCCGGTTAGGTACGCACCCATGTCGGAAAATTTTGTGACTGCGATCAGATACAAGACATAAAATTGCCCGGTCACCTGACCTGTGCTCGAGCGCGGTGTTAGATAGACAATTTTGGTGATAAAGTTGAAAAGCCAAAGCACGTAGAGCAGACCGAACAAAGTATAAGCCATCGTCTGCAGCGGCTCGTCATGGCGAAGGCGAGCAAACATCTGGCGTCCGAAGACGGTCAGCAAAAAAAACAACAGGACGGCAACTTCGAAATCATAGGAATGTGCTGGTCCAATCTTTGAGAAATAATAAAAGCTCCCGGCTAGCAAAACGGCACCGCAAATCATTCCAGTGACCTTGAAATTGGGCAGACCCTTGTGATCCAGCATTCGGTAAAATTCCAAGAGGCCGATCATTCCGAACAAGCTGATCAGCAGCCAAAACAAGACCTCGTAACCGGTGAACATGATCAGCAGAGCGATTGTCCAAAGCGCGATCGTGCTGATGAACCGCAGAATGAAAACGGAACGGGAAGTAAGGACGTTCGTCCCAGTTTGCTGCAGCGTCGTAGGCATGCACTGCATCATCTCGAAGGAAGGGGCGCTACGCAAGCCGGAGCGAGCGCTTCGAAGAAAGCGCGGATGCGACTTCTCCACCGTAGCAGGTTACACCGATATCACGCAGCAGCGGCCGAAACGCGCAGATAGCGCGTCGGACTTGCTACGGCGTAGGCGATGGAGTTGGCGCCGTCGTTTCTACCGTAGAAGATGGAGCTGCCGGCGCAGGAAATACTGCGCCGCTAAACATCTTCGTCTTACGCTGCTTTTGGGTCTGTGACCCGTCCAGCGCGCGCTGCCTTTCAGCGAGCCGGTCTTGGTTTCGTCTCTCTTTCTCAACTCTTGCAGAGTTCAGCCGCGAGGGGTCGGCCATCTTGGCCCGCATCTCGGCGGAAAACTGTTGTATCCTCTCTCTTTCAGCTTGCTCCTGCGCGGGGTCGGGAGGGTCGCCCTGAACCCCGGTAGAACTTGTGCTGGCGTTCGCCAATGCATTTTGATTTTCGGCCAACACTTTCACTCTTTCATCCAACGCTTTGACTCTTTCATCCAAGGCGCTCATTCTTTCATCCAACGCATTCTCGCGTGCGTCCAGTTCCGTTTTCCGTTGGGCAAGTTCTTGTTCAGCGGCTGAATCTTGTTTTTGGCAGGAGCAAATCATTGCGAAAGAGACGACCACCGAAAGGATAGAAATTTTTTTCATATCAGACGCGGCGTTGGCTAATTCGGCGAACAAAATGGAAGGCCAGCAGCTAGTCAAATGAAACCTGCCCGCAAACTCGAAGCCATCATACTTTCTGCGCGAATCTTTCCGTCGTTCGAAAACCGACTTCAACTTGGCCAAAGCCGATGCTTTCGAGTGAAGGAGAAGGTAAAGGCGTTCGCCACAGGGGCGAACGCCTTTCCAAATCGCCTCGGTGCCTTGGCACACAAAGGCCGCTTTACATCGCAGCCTTACGGCTTGTTCGTGACTACTTGCGGCGCAGGTTTACTCATCTCAAGCTGCGCGCTGACCTTTTGGATTTGCGCGGCCTGCTCTTTCACCATCCCCGCGAGACGCGCAACAGTGCCTTCCAATTCTGCGATCCTCTTTTGTTGATTGCGGGATTCGTTGAGCATGGCTTGAGGCGTAGCCACCTTGTTTCCAACGGCGTCGACCAGGATCGTGCCTAACTTTCCAGTGTCATCGACGAACACAGGCACGGCGGTGCCCACATCAACGTCCCGATTGAAGATGCCGGCAATAAAGGTGTCATACGGAAAAGCAAAAGCCGTATCGTTGCCGATGCGGATGAATTCGACTTCATCACTATCACCCTGATTCACCTGCGCGCCGATATAGATGTTACCTTCGCCATCTACTAAGTTAGTCCCGGCCTCATCCCCCAGAGCCGTGTTAGAATTGCCCGTGGTCACCGAAAAGAGCGCGTCGTCACCGACTGCTGTATTAGTGCCACCTGACGTATTGCTATTCAGGGCTAGATCACCGAACGCATTATTTTCACTACCATCTACATTGTTCAACAGCGCGTTACGGCCATGGGCGTTGTTAAAGGTTCCAGTAGTATTGCTAAAGAGCGCAAAGGTACCGAATGCGTTGTTATCCGAGGCAGTGCTGTTACTGAATAGCGCCCCCGCGCCAACGGCTGTATTCGAGCCGGCAGTGTCGAGAAGCAGCGCCCCCGCACCTAGACCAGTGTCAAAGCTCTGATCGCTTATGAGCAGGACTGAATCGAAGCCAACTGCCGTATTGAATGTGCCGGTGGTGAGACTTAAGAGGGCGTTCTGCCCAAGTGCCGTGTTGCTTTGGGCCTGCACCTGTTGGGAAAGTGCAAAGCTGCCAACCACAAGGAGGATGAGAACCCAGCCGCGCCATAAAAGCGAGGTTGGGTTTAGATGATTTAGTAATTTTTGAGGTGTCATGGTATTTGTTGTTTTTCTCCCCGGCGGGTTTGGTTATGTGAGTTCCGAAACCTTTCGGAGTCACGCTGCCCTGAAAGAGGCGGAGAGAGGCTGCCGAGGAAAAAGTCTTCTCAATCTCATCCAGGTTTATTAGCCCTTAATCCCCATTACCCTTGATCCCGCAGTGTCTGCCCCGCCGAAACCTCGACGAAGGCGGGAACGGAACCGCAGGCGTAAACTTTTCAAAAAACTTTCCCATTTCGCTTAAGCGAATTCCCTCGCGCAACGTTTTGTCAAAAATTCCGACGATCTGTCAAGAAGAAACGGTCGATTCTTAACAAGTAATGGTTGGATGCTGAGGCGCGGTGCCTAAGAGCGCGAAACCGAACTCCATAAGAAAACCAATGCGAATATTGTTATCAGAGATGCCTCAGCAAGGATTTGGACCGGCTTTAGCGACTTGCCGGTCGGATAGTTACCGACTACGACGTGAAATTTTCGATATTCCGACGAGTGAACCAGGCACTCGCATTCGCGAACTTTCCTGCTTTCCTGCATTCTTGATTCGCTTAACTTTCCCTCGTGCAGAAGCTGATGAACTCCGTCGTGACGACCAAGGCCGAACCGGAGCTGTGGCTCGAAGAAGTTCCTGTTCCTGAAGTCCGCGGCGACGATGTGCTCATTCGCGTTTTGAAAACGTCGATCTGCGGAACGGACGTTACGGCGTAGTAGAAAACGGATAGACTATCTTGGGGCAAGGGAATTAACGATTTTTTCGAAGCGCGGGTCACTGCGCAGCGGGTCCCAGGACGGATCGAGAGGGATCTCGCCGTAGGAGACGCCCGCGGTGAGTTTTGCGAGTGTTTCCAGTTGATCGAGCGCCTGGTCGGGCTCTCTGGGCCCCGGTCACAGATAAATTATCTACATTCGACTAGTTTTATGGATTCTTAAGAACCACTTTCGCTGCCGGCTTACTCACTTCGAGCCGCGCGCTTACTTTTTGGATTTGCTCGCCCTGCTCCTTCAGCTGGGCCGTGAGAACATCCATTCCCTTTTGCTGCTGAGCGACGGTTGACTTCAACTCCGCAATGGTCGCTTGTTGTGCCTCGACTTTCTTGTGCTCTTTGAGGAACTCGTTGAGCAGCATCGCGTTGATCTGCTCGTAGCGCACGGTCTTGACTTCACCGTTCTTGTCGCGCACCACCAGGTCGCGGTCCACCTCGGCCACATCCTCCGCGATTAGACCAAAGCACGGCGTGCCTTTCACGTCGCTGTTGTATTTGAAGGTTACCGGCTTGAGCGCCAGAATGACGTCGCTGGCCTTGTCCATCGGTTTAATGTCGTGTTTGTAGCGCCGGGATGAGGAGATGGTGCCCAGGTTGTTATTTGAATCGATAAACACGGCCGTGGTGCTGCCAGTGTCCCCAGTGGGCTCACCGAAGATGCTGCCGATGAAGCAGGTGGGACCATCGTCAGCAAAAATGCCTGCAGCCTCGGCGCCGATTGCGATTATGTTACTGCTGTGTACGATGCCAATTCCGGCATTGTGACCGATAGCGACATTGTCATGGCCGTCGATGATCGAATTTGCGGCCTCTTTACCCACCGCGGTGTTGTCACTGCCGGTTGTATTCGAATCGAGCGAGTCATCACCCATGGCTGTATTTTCGGAGCCCGTCGTGTTCTCTTCCATGGCGTCATCACCGAACGCTTCATTTTCGTCGCCGTCCACATTGTTCAGCAGTGCGTTACGGCCATGGGCATTGTTGAACTCCGCAGCTCCGGTGCCATCTGAGTCGTTGTTAAACAGCGCGAAAGCACCGACTGCGTTGTTAAAGGAGGCAATCTGGTTGCTTAAAAGCGCCGCCGCACCGACGGCCGTATTGGTGCCGCCAGTGTCTTGAAGCAGCGCGCCTGCGCCTACACCGGTGTCAAAGCTGGCATCGCTTAAAAGCACGACTGCATCGAAACCGAATCCTGAGTTAAAAGTGCCGGTGCTGAGACTTAAGAGGGCGTTCTGCCCGTCCGCAGTGTTGCCTCCGGCTAAGGCGGTGTCTGGCGACGCCGGTTCGACCGCTTTTGTTCCGGGCATTAACCCAAAGCAAACAAACGTAGATAGCAATGTCGTAAGTATAATTTTCCGAATTGTCATAACTTAATTTTCTTTCATTGTTTTGGCCTTTCCTGAGGTATCCCTGCCGCACCGGCTGCTCGCGAAATACTTTCGGCGGAACCCCGCACCCGCGGGAAAAAGCTGGTACCATCGCGTCTCAGTTCTGGCCGTTTTTTCATTTCCTTCGCAAAGGCTTTTGCCAAAATTGGGGATGATCCGTCAAGAAGATAGGAAGCCGATGGTGTAGGAAAACTTTGTAGTGCCTTGTCCTACAACGGCTAGCTAGTCATCCTAGGTACATGTACAATTGGCGCACCAGTCAGTGGGAACGCCTGTGCGAAAACAAACTCCCGAAAACGTTCGGGCTAACTTTTACAAGAAGGAAGCTAAAAAGGTAAAGGCGTTCGCCACGGGGGGCGAACGCCTTTCCAAATCGCCTCGGTGCCTAGCACGCAAGGCCGTTTTACATCGCAGCTTTAGGGTTTGTTCGTGACTACTTGCGGGGAAGCTTTATTAACTTCAAGCTGCGCGCTCACTTTTTGGATTTGAGCGGCCTGCTCTTTCAGCTGGGCCGTGAGAACCTCCATTCCATTCTGCTGCTGGGCGACGGTTGACTTTAACTCCGCGATGGTCGCTTGTTGTGCCTCGACTTTTTTGTGCTCTTTGAGGAACTCGTTGAGCAGCATGTTGTTGATCTGCTCGTAGTGGACGGCCATAATTTCACCATCTCTGCCCCGCACCACGAGCTGGGGATCCACCTCGGCGACCTCCTCGGCTATCAAACCATATTGTGTCGTGCCTTTCCAGTCGCTGTTGTATTTGAAGGTTACTGGTTTGAACTGGTACAGCGTTTCACTGGCCTTGTCCATCGGTTGAATGTCGTGTTTGAGCTTTCGGGACGACATGTTGAAGACGCCCACGTTGTTAAATTGATCGACAAACACTGGCACTTGGCTGCCGGGGTCGCTAACCGCCTGGCCGAAGATGCTGGCCGATGAAACAGGTGTTATCAAAGGTAGCAAAAGGCCCTGCACCAGGTGCGCCGATCGCGATGCAGTTATTGACGCTTGGTCCCAAACCGGTGCCGGCCTCGTCACCGATAGCGACGTTAGAATTACCGTCTACGTTGTTATCGAGTGCGTCATCACCGACCGCTGTGTTAAAGGAGCCCGTCGTGTTGAAAAACATGGCGTCATCGCCCATCGCATTATTTTGGTCGCCGGTACTATTCAAGAGCGCGTCGCGCCCATGGGCGTTATTGAAGGATCCGCTGACATTGTTAAACAGCGCGAAGGCACCGACTGCGTTGTTATCCGATCCATCTACGTTATTGAATAGCGCGCCCGCGCCAACAGCCGTATTTTCGCTTGCCGTGTTGACAAGCAGCACGCCAGCGCCGACACCAGTGTTGAAGCTCGCGTCGGCGTTGCTTAGGAGCGACAAGAAGCCAAATGCCGAATTGAATTGACCGGTGGTTAGGCTCCCAAGGGCGCTTTGCCCATCCGCCGTGTTGCCTCCGGCTAACGCCGTATCCGGCGTCTCCGGGCCGACCGCGTGCGCTCGGGGCAGAAGCCCAAAGCAAACAAGCGCGGACAGGACGGTTGTGAATATAATTTTCCCACTTTTCATATTTAATTTTCTTTCATTTTTTTTGGCCTTTCCTGATGTATCCCTCGGCTACTCGCGAAATACTTTCGGAGGAACCCCGCACCCGCGGGACGAAGGTCGTACCATCACGTCTCATTTCTGGCCGTTTACTCATTTCGTTCGCGGGAGTTTTATCAGAAGCGCAGCTCGAATGTCAACCTTAAAGATGACAAATGTGTAATGTTGTCTTGCTACCGATGCCGTCGCGTAACCCAACAACTGCGCTGCGTTGTCTAAAAGTGTGTCCGGCGTGGTCGTCTTTACCAGCGCCGGAATAGCGTTACAGACGGATGGCTTTGCCAGGGAGCGGCCGAGCGAAGCCTGTAATAGTATGCGACCGAGCGTTAGGCCCCGCAAAGCTGCTTCATGGACTACCTAGGGGCGAAACTTTCCTGCTTTCATGCGTTCTTGATTCGCCTAATTTCCTCTCGTGCAGAAGCTGATGAAGGCCGTCGTGAAAGCCAAGGCCGAGCCTGGATTATGGCTCGAAGAAGTTCCCATCCCTGAAGTCCATGGCGAGGATCTGCTCATTCGCGTTTTGAAAACGTCGATCTGCGGAACGGACGTTACGGCGTAGTAGAAAACGAATAGGCTATCTTGGGGCAAGGGAATTAACGATTTTTTCGAAGCGCGGGTCACCGCGCAGCGGGTCCCAGAACGGATCGAGACGGATCTCGCCGTAGGACACGCCTGCGGGGAGTTTTGCGAGTGTTTCCAGTTGGTCGAGCGCCTGGTCGGGCTCTCCGGTCCACGCATAGATCACCGCACAAAAGTAGAGGACTTCCGTACCGTTGAGCGCGTCTTTGGTTGGAGGGAGAAGCTCGACCGCCGTGCGGCCCTCGCGCTGTGCTTCTTCTTTCCGCCCAAGAGATGCGTCTATCAAACCCAGGAAACAGAGCTTCGAAGCATCATCAGGCGCCGCGCGGACTGCCTTTTCTTGCTGCGCACGAGCGGCGCTGAATGCGGCGTAGGCATCGGCTTCGTCTCCTTTCATGCGAGCGACCAACCCATGCGCGTAAGCCGGGCTAAATTTGACATTGCCTATGCCTCTCGCATTCATCACCGGATAATCCAGTGTGGCGAGCGCGGCCTCGGCGGCGACGGGATCGCGTTCGTACAAGCTGACAAAAAAACGCCCGCGTGTCAGATCTCTCGCCGACGCAGGATTCTCCGCGAGAATCTTTTCAAGAACATCATGCCATGGCTGGCAACCGGCTCGTTCATGGAAGTCGATCCAAGCAGGCAGCAGCCGCGCGTAATTGCTCTTTGTTGGGAGGGTAAGGCCGCGATCAGAAATCTCTCTGGCTCGTTTATAGTCGCGTGAGCAGAGATAAGTAAATCCTGCGCCGAAAAGGACATCATCATTTCGGGGATCCAACTCCATTGCACGCTCCAGTTTATGCTCGGCATCATCCCAGTGCCCCTGTCTTCGAGCGATGTATCCGTTCAGTTCAAAGATTCGCGCGTTGTTTGGCATTGTGCGGAGGGCGATGTCGAGCTCATCCCGGGCGCGGTCGTAATCGAGGTAACCATAGTAAAAGTGCAGAGCCGAGGCGAGGTGCACCTCGCCCGAATCCGGGTTCAGTCGCAAAGCGGAGTTGATTGCCGACTTCGCTAACTCCAGACGGCCGGGCGTGTGATCGAGACCTGTCCAGTAGATCCCATCGTGGGCCCTGGCCAACTGGCAATACGCGAGAAGAAAAACCGGGTCTCGCGCCAGGGCCTGGTTAAGCAACTCGACGGCTTTGAAAAGGTTTGTCTCACTGCTGAGGCCATAATAGAGAGACTCTTCGATCAATGGGGTAGCGCGAACGTAAAGATCGTAGGCAACAAGGTCTTTGGTTGGTCGTTCTTGAATGGCGATCTGCTCGTGAGCTGAAACGTTCGCTCCTAGTCTATTTGCGGCGGATTGCGCCACGTCCGTCTCGATGGCGAACACTTCATTCAGTTGGCGATCGTATTCCTGCGCCCAGAGGTGCGTGTTGGTGCGAGTGTCTACCAACTTTGCATTTAGGTGCACCTTGCCGTTGGAGCGGCGCACGGTTCCTTCTAACACGTGTGAAACGGCCAGTGCCTTCCCAACTTTGCGCAGATCCTGTTTACCGCGGTAATGCATCACGCTGGTGTGGCTGATGACCTTGAGGTCGGAAATTCTTGCCAGCTTGGTCAAAACATCGTCCTGCACGCCGTCGGCGAAAAAGGCGTCGTCCGGGTCGCCGCTCAGGTTTTCAAACGGCAACACGGCGATGCTTTTATCCGGTCTTGCAGGATTCGAAGTCGATCCGGCAGTTGCCAGATGGATTCGCAGCGACGGAAAAACGAAAAACGCAGCCGCGCCGGCAACCAGGATCGCGGCAGCTGCCAGAGCGACAACGGCGCGATGCGCGCCGCCCGCGTGTTCCGCTTCGCGACGAGGCGGAACCGGCGCTGTTTTCACACCGTTAGAGAGAATAGGACAGACGGCGTCCTGGTGGCAAGACATATGGCCGACCGCCAGCGGGCCGGAATTTCAAAATCGAATATCGAAATTCGAGACAACCTTAGATAAACTGAAATGCACACATCTCTATTCGCGTTAATTCGCGCCAGCTTGAAACGCGTGCTGAGGAATCTGCGTGAATCTGCGAAATCTGCGGATAACATCATTGTGTGCAGAAAACGATGAAGGCCGTCGTGAAGGCCAGGGCCGAGCCCGGATTGTGGCTCGAGGAAGTTTCCGTGCCTGAGGTCCGCGGCGACGACGTGCTCATTCGCGTTTTGAAAACTTCGATCTGCGGCACCGATGTGCACATTTACAACTGGGACGCGTGGGCGCAGAAAACGATTCCCGTGCCGATGACAATTGGCCACGAGTTCGTCGGCGTTGTCCACGACGTCGGCGATCATGTGAAAGGATTTGTAAAGGGCGATCTCGTGGTAGGCGAGGGGCACATCACGTGTGGACATTGTCGCAATTGCCTGGCGGGCCGACGTCATCTTTGCCCGAATACACAGGGTGTGGGCGTGAATCGCCCCGGCGCGTGGGCGGAATTCGTGGCGATTCCCCAAGACAACTGCTGGCACGCAGATCCTTCGATCTCGCTCGATGTGCTTTCCTGTTTCGATCCGTTGGGCAACGCCGTGCACACTGCGCTCTCGTTCGATTTGGTCGGCGAAGATGTGCTCATTACAGGTGCCGGGCCGATCGGTTGCATGGCCATTCCGATCTGCAAACGCGCCGGGGCGCGTCACGTCGTGATCACGGACGTCAATCCATATCGCCTCGATCTCGCGCGCAAAATGGGCGCCGATCTGGCGTTGGATGTGCGTACGGAAAAGGTCGCCGAAGCGATGCAGAAGCTCGGCATGAAGGAAGGGTTCGATGTCGCGCTCGAAATGTCCGGCAATCCAAAAGCGTTCGCGGATATTTTGCCGAACATGTTTCACGGCGGGAATATCGCGCTGCTCGGAATATTGCCTGGCAGCGCTGCAATTGATTGGAACCTTGTGGTCTTCAATCAGCTGACCATCAAAGGAATTTATGGCCGGGAAATGTACGAAACCTGGTACAAAATGACCGCCATGATCCAGTCGGGGTTGGATATCTCGCCGGTGATTACGCACCGCTTCCCCTACACGCAATTCAAGGAAGCCATTGAATTGATGAAGTCAGGCAACTCCGGCAAAATCGTTCTCAATTGGGGCAATTTGTCATCCTGAGCGCAGTCGAAGGATCTCTCACAGCACCACGGATTACGCGAATTCTGCGGATGTTCGTGCGCTACCCAGATTCGCTACCGCAAAGCGGCTGCTTCTCCATGACGGCCTTCAAGCTCAAGCACCATCCGCTTGATGTGTCTGTAATCCTGGTGCCGGCGAAGAAACTGCAAACTTTCCTGGGGATCGCCCCACTGCAGAATCTGAATGCCTTCCTGGCGAGCGCCCCACGAATTCATTTCGCGTTGATTGGACATGTATAGATCAATCGTGTTGCGGCCAGCGAGCGCCCAGCCGTAATCGTCGACGCGATAAATTTGACTGGTCGATAACAGACGAAAAGTCGTTCCCGCAGGCCAGCGCGACCAGTCAGCCGCAGCGCTGCCGATCCGCGGTTTGGCGACTACAACGGCGCGCTTCACGGTGCGCGCTGTTTTCGTCCCGCGTTTCGTCGTGCGCTTGACCGTTCGCTTTTCTTCCATCGAGAATGGTTGGAGCTGTGGTGAATACGAACCCGTCTCGTCCACGGGCATAGCGCGTGGCGCATCACCAACAGGAATTGCGCGCCGCGTTACTTCGGCCCGGTGGATGGGTGGGCCAGCCGCCTGCAACTCTCCGCCGAGAGCATTGTGATTCCCGTACTCGCGATGGTCTGACTCGGTGTGCGTGTACGCGGTCGTGCGCACGTGTTGAAAATCCGTCTTTGCCAATGGTGCTTCATAGGCCGGCAGAGCATGCCGACTTGTCCCGCAGCCGCTGAGCAGAATGATGGCGATAAACGCCGCGAGAATGGCCCAGGCAAGGTTACGACGTTCAGCGTAGGTCAAGGCGAAACACCGACGAACTTATTAACAGTTATTCACAAGCGCTGCAAGCGCTTTTTTACGCATGTTGCAGCCGCCTCGCGCAAATTTTTCGTCCTTGTTCTCGTCCTTCATCCTCGAGTTCCCGTTTTGATTACGAGAACGAGGACGATTTGGTTGCGGCTGCGCCGCACTGTGTAATCTGTGGACTCTATGGTCTCCGAATTTAAAAATCAGCTCGCTCAAACTCTCGAAGAAATTAAATCGCAAGGTCTTTTCAAAACCGAGCGTGTCATCACGAGTCCGCAGGATGCGTACATTGCGATCACCGGCGGCAAGCGCGTGCTCAACATGTGTGCGAACAATTATCTTGGGCTTGCCGATCATCCGGCACTGATCGCTGCGGCCAAGGAGGCGCTCGAGACCCATGGGTTCGGGATGGCGAGCGTCCGCTTTATTTGTGGCACGCAGGACATTCACAAGGAACTCGAAACAGCGCTTGCCAAATTCCTCGGCACTGAAGATACGATTCTTTATCCGTCGTGTTTCGACGCGAACGGTGGTTTGTTCGAGACGCTGCTCACCGACAAAGACGCGGTGATCAGCGATGAATTGAATCACGCCAGTATCATCGACGGCATCCGGCTCTGTAAAGCGCAGCGCTTTCGTTACAAGCACAACGACATGGCCGATCTCGAGGCGCAACTTCGCGCTGCAAAAGACGCGCGCTTCCGATTGATCGCCACCGACGGTTGTTTCTCGATGGACGGAACCATTGCTAATCTCAAGTCAATCGTCGAACTCGCGGAAAAATACGATGCCCTCACAATGATGGACGACGCGCACGCAACCGGATTTCTCGGTAAAACAGGTCGAGGCACGCATGAATATCGCGGTGTCATGGGCAGGATCGACATCATCTCCGGCACACTTGGCAAAGCCCTTGGTGGCGCCAGTGGCGGTTTCACCAGTGGGCGCAAGGAGATCGTCGATCTTTTGCGGCAGCGCTCGCGGCCGTATTTGTTTTCCAACACCATCGCACCACCGGTGGTTGCGGCGTCGCTGAAAGCGCTGGAACTGCTCGGCGGATCGACCGAACTACGCGACAAGCTTGAAGAAAATACAAAATATTTCCGCGCTGCGTTGACCGAGCGCGGCCTGACGATCAAGCCCGGGGTCCATCCTATTGTTCCGATCATGATTGGTGACGCGGCCAAGTCACAAAAGTTCGCCGCTCGAATGCTTGAGAAAGGCGTTTACGTCATCGGCTTTTTTTACCCGGTCGTTCCGCATGGCACGGCGCGTATCCGCACACAGGTGTCGGCAGCGCATTCGCGCGAAGATTTGGAATTTGCTGTGAACGCCTTCGCAGAAACTAACGAAGAGTTGAAATAGCGATAAACGATCGCGTCGGCAAAAGGTGGATCGGCTTCTCCGAAGACGATGCCATTAGTAATCGCCGAAGGCGCAAGGGTTAGCCGCAGGGCGGAAATTTTTGCCAACGCGTTGCGGACAACGCGTTCCACCCTAACGCACACCCTCGAATAGGAGTGGCGCGCAGCGCCGCGCGGAGCAGATTATGGCGTGCACAAGGTTGCTGGCAGCATTGTCGATTGGAAGGCCCTTCGCGAAGATTTCCCGATACTGCGTGAACAGGCCCACGGCCATCCTCTGATCTATTTTGATAGCGCGGCCACCTCCCAGAAACCGCGGGCGGTGATCGAGGCGCTTCGGAACTTTTACGAGCATGAGAATGCAAATGTTCATCGTGGCCTGCACACGCTGAGCTCGCGTGCGACAGAAGCTTACGAAAAAGCGCGGCGGCGCGTTGCAGAATACATCGGCGCGGCGAGCGCGGACGAAATCGTCTTCACACGTGGGACCACTGAGAGCATTAATCTGGTGGCCCAGGCATGGGGCGGAAAATTTATTCACGAAGGAGATGTCATCCTCCTGACCGAAATGGAGCACCACAGCAATCTTGTGCCGTGGCAGTTGTTGGCGGAACGAACGGGAGCGCGGCTGCGCTTTGTGCCGGTTCTGGATGATGGGACTTTGGATCTCGAACAGCTGCCTGCGTTACTGACGCCAGAGGTAAAACTCTTTGCGTTTACCCATATCTCTAACTCGCTGGGCACAATTAATCCCGTGGCCGAGTTGTGTGAGAAAGCGCACGCCGTCGGCGCACTCACACTCGTCGATGCGGCGCAGAGCGTCGGACATTTGACGATCGATGTGCGGGAAATGGGCTGCGATTTCGTGGCCTTCTCCGGACACAAAATGTGTGGCCCGACTGGCATTGGAGTGTTGTACGCGCGGAAAGAGATTCTTGATTCGATGCCGCCCTGGCACGGCGGCGGCGAAATGATCGTGAGCGTCGCCTTGGAAAAAAGCGCGTTTAAGAAACCACCACATCGGTTCGAAGCCGGCACGCCAAATATCGCCGGCGCAATCGGTCTCGCCGCGGCGATTGATTACCTTGATCGAATCGGGCGCGCAGCCATTTTCGAACATGACTCTCAACTGGCGCGATATGCATTCGATCGCGTGAACGAATTACCGGGGACACGCGTTTTTGGACCAGCCGAGGAGCGCGGCGCCCTGGTTGGATTTGTGATGGAAGCGGCGCACCCGCACGATCTCACCACGTTCGCCGACCAATACGGGCTGGCGTTGCGAGGCGGGCATCATTGCAACCAGCCGTTGATGCGACGGTTCGGCGTGTCGGGCACAACGCGGGCCAGTTTCTATTTTTACAACACGATGGAGGAAATCGATCGAATGATTGAAATCCTGCACAAGGCTGCGCGTTTCTTTTCATGATCCCGGAAATCGAAGAGCTATATCAGGAAGTCATTCTCGACCATTCGCGCCGGCCGCGGAATTTCGGAGAGCTGCCCGATGCCGCGGTTCTCGTGCATGGCGATAATCCGGCGTGCGGCGATGAAATTCACCTCGCAGTCAAATTCGATGCTGGCGGTGGCTTGGAGGACATCAAGTTTACTGGGAGCGGATGCGCGATCAGCCAGGCGTCGGCGTCAATGATGACGATGAAATTGAAGGGGAAAAGTCGCCCGGAAGCGATGGAAATGCTCCGCGCATTCCACGATATGGTGACAAATGACGCAGTTGAAGGGCCCAAAACTCTGGGTGATCTCCGCGTGATGAGGGGAGTGCGAAATTTTCCGCAGCGGGTCAAATGCGCGATGCTTCCCTGGCGGGCCGTGGAGCAAGCGTTTGAGCAGGGAGCGGGCGAAGCGACTGTTTCTACCGAACCGGCGTGATCGCGCGATGGAGTTACGCATGCTTTACATGGTCGTTGAACACTTCAAAGACGTGCCTGCGATCTATCAGCGGCTACGCGAAAAAGGCAGAATGATGCCCGAGGGGCTCGAATACGTTTCGAGTTGGATTGATGTTGATATGAAAACCTGCTGGCAACTGATGCGGGCGGAGAACGAGTCGCTCTTCCGGGCCTGGACCGACAATTGGAAAGACTTGATGGACTTCGAAGTGGTGCCCGTCCGCACTTCCTCTGAAGTGCGACAGATGATGGAGAAGCAGCGGTAGGGAACTCCGTTGGCGTTTCCCGGCGCAGCTGCGTTACCCTTCGTGGAGCGCGATGCTGGCGCCGACCCAGGTTTTCTCAACGTTGAAATCGACACCCATCATTTTGCCCTGACTCATTCGCACAAGGTTGTTCACCAGAGTGGGATCGCGGTCGTTGTCCGGCCAAACAAACATCATCCGAATTTCGGCCTTCGATTTCTGTCCGTCGATCGTCGCCACAAACGGCGCGTAATCGACTTTCCTCTGCAAAATCCATTCATGGGGATCTTCTATAGCCGCGATTTTTTGACGCGTTGGCTCCATGTCCACGCCATGTCCGGCAAACGAATAAAGCGGTTTCAAAACGTAATTGTCGATCTTTTCACTCGTCGGGAATTCGTCGGCAAAGAAAGTTGGCGAGGTATGCTCGGTCTTTAAAAACGGCAATGAATGCTTACTGATCCGAAAATACCAATTCGGGTGGCCTACCCACGTGACATCAAGATCGTCTTGAAACCGAAACGGCAGATTCAAATCGGGACGGCGAATTAGCTCATCGAAAATTACTCGATTATAAATGCGCTCGATGCGCACTTCACGCCCGTCGCGACCGTAAAATAACTGACGGCCGCGCTTCTTGATTTTCGTCACGCAAACCGAGCGAATATCAAGAAGTCTTTCCGTCGCGGCGAAATCGATCCGGGTTTTTTGCTTTTCCGGCTCGATTTCCAGCAGGACGACATTTTCCGGAGCCGAATCGGCGATGATTGTGCGTCGCAAGAAATTGAGATACGCCTCGTCTTTGATTCCACCAAATGACGAGGTCCAGCTCCGTGGGATCACCGGGTACGCCTTTCGGATGCAACCCAGCAACAACAACTGAAACCCGAACAAGCTCGGGAAAGCTTGCAATTCAATCAGGCGCGGAACGAGCTCTCTTCCTTCTTCACAAATCGCGAAATCGACGACGAGAAAATTTGGGTGTGCCGACTCGTTTGGGACTTCTAATGCTTTCGGAACGGCTAACGCTGCTTGCTTCACGAACTCCGGGGTGCGTGTAGCATCGACAATTGTAGTTGCCGCGCGCGTGACTTCGTCGGTGAAATCGCGCGTCAAGAAAACTGGTGTTTCTGAAATCCGGAAGTCTGCTGGCCACTTTTCGGTCCCATTCACACAGCCCACCAGCCCCGCATATTTGTCGGGTGTGAACTCCGCGTTGAATCGAGGGCGAAGCTGCGGATCCATGAATCCAGATCCGAGCCCAGCTATTCGCCGCTAGGCTGCTGATCAACTATGCCGTTGATGTGAATAGGCCCGAGAGGCACAGCGAGTCCTTCGTCTAAGAAAATCACAACACGATTACCACGTGGCGAGATATGTGGATGGTCGCGACTGGGCACCGGATATTCGTGGCCATCTGATGCGCGGATGAGGAACGGGATAAACGGTGTGCGCTCGAGTCTGTCGCGCATACAAGCAATCATTTGCTGAGTTATACCAAAAATTTCCCACGCTTCATCACCTGTTCGCCATCGAACCAGATGTCGAAATCGCGGCCGACGCAATCGATGTGTGTCTTGGAAACCCAGTTGGCACCGGTGTGCTCGGCGTAGGGATGGCCAAAAGCGATGTGGACACCGGGAATTTTTTCATCCTGCAAAATGTGTCCAATCACGTGGGTGCAGGCCGTGTTCGTGCCGATGGCGAATTCCCCTACACGGTTGCTGTTTTCGTCAGTGCTGGTGTAGGCGCGAAATTCATCGCGCAAATCCTTGTTCTCCGATTTCAAAGAGCGGATCCGATTATTTTCCACTTCGATGGTGAGCGGGTTGGATTCGAGATCGCCAAAGCGTTCGCAGAGATAATCGCCAACCACGCCATCAACAACGAAGACGCCGTTAGTATTGAGCGGCGCGGTGAAAATTTCGCCGCCGGGCAAGTTGCCCCATTTGTCTTTCGTGATAATTCCGCTGGTTTTAAGCCATCTCAAATTCGGGGAAAGCTCAGCTTCAAACTCGGTGCCGTGCGGCGTCTTGCAGGTAATCCGTTCAGCTTTGCGGGCACGCTCGACCAGGCGTTCACTCAAGTCGTCAACTTTCACAAAGTCGGCCCGCATGCCTTCGAGCATGATTTGTCGGTTTATGTTTACCATATGACCGTGCCGGATTTTGTGATTGTTCACGACCCTGGTCATCTGCGTGCGTGCGGGGAGCTCATCCGGCTGCGTTTGAGCTGCGAAGATCGACACCTGCGAGCGGGCCAGATCGTCCAGAATAATCTCCGGCATGAATTTCAGCGGACGTCGCGCATGATGCTCCAGCACAAATAAACTGTAATCCGAACCGACCCGCTCCACTTCCGATTGGAGCGCCGCCGCGATCTCGCGAGTCGCGGTGTCTGTGATGATTGTGATCCGCTCCTCTGGCTTTAATCGAAGGCAGACATTGATCGCATTACGCGCGCCGGGAACTAACTCCGGATCGATGGGATAAAGATAGGCGCGGTCGGGCATATAAAAGTTTTCAGAATTACGCTGAAATCAGGGGCAGGCAAATCTTCTGTTCGCCGCATTAACATCAACGGTGGCGAGGCACATCTGCTTGATGCTTCAATACGATACACACAAATACTGGCTTTTCGACGAAGAGACTGTGTGAATTTATCGAACTCACTTTGCGCTAACATCGTAAAGCAATGATTTTCCCAGCGCGTGCTATGAAATGCCAAATTCGATCGGTGATTTGTTTTGGGGTTGTCCTCGTAATTTTTGGGGCGTGGAACAGGCCGGTTCTAGGCAACGAACAACAGCCGCCCTTCTCGTTTCAAGTGTCAAAAAATGATGCGGCCAATGCCGAGAAACTGACCGACCAACTCGCTTCCCTCTCACCGAGAGTAAATCGTGACGAAGCAAAGCTGCTGGCTGACTGCGCGTTCGTCACTGTAAGCA
Organism: uncultured Verrucomicrobiae bacterium; assembly: GCA_963840135.1. Lineage (GTDB taxonomy): Bacteria > Verrucomicrobiota > Verrucomicrobiia > Chthoniobacterales > UBA10450 > Udaeobacter. Next base: position 72,571 of record CAWIXX010000017.1, read on the forward strand.
AGCTCAGACGAGAATACCGCATGTTTGGCACGCCAATCTTCAATAATTTTCTCATTTATCACGGCCTGAGGAAACGCGGTTACTGCTACCAATGGTCGGAGGACCTGCTTCTCGCTCTCGATAAATTGAACCTTAAGAGCCTCGAGCTGCGCTGGGGCGAATATGATCCAAACACATGGCGCGAGAACAATTGCATCGTTGTGACTGCCAAAGGGCAGCCATTCAAGCGAGGGATCATGCTGGAGTGTTGGCGGCATCTCGGACACCTCTACTTCGGTCTGGTTGCCTCCGATTGGGAGACTTACGTGGAGAACAGCGCGTATGCGCGCCGTATCCGCGAAAGAGCAGCAGGCTCGAAGGTTTCTGAACGTAACCATCCCGTCGCTTTTCAGCGAAGCGTTGTGGCGAAGGAAAAAGCTGGCGACTAAAATCCGACCTCTTGGGCTAAATGCTCTGAATTCGCGTCTCACGTCTGGCCAATGTGGCCGTAGAACGCCCCGTCGGAATCATACCGCTGTCGAATCGTCCGGAGCCGTTGCCAGACGCCGGGCGCGAGCGATTCTGCCGCGCGGGTGGGCGATGCGAGCAGATCAGTTTCTCCCATGTAGTGGCCACGCGTGATCGATTCGAGCGACTTTAGCGTTTCGTGGTGCCACCGCTCGTTTGCCTCGTCGTCATCGGGCCTCGATTACATCGGCGTCGGATGTAACCGAAACAATGATGTCAGGAAATCGCTCCGGGATGCGATCGTTCCAGACCATACGACGTCGCGTCGCTTCATAGTTGGCGTCACCCCCCATACCGTTGTCATCTTGCAGACCTTAGGCTCAGTATGGGTGCCGATCTTTCTTGTTTTGCCAGGCCTCGCAGGCCTTCAAGGCGAATTCCCGTTCAAAATCTGGAAAACATTTGATGGCTTTTCGCTCTTCCCACGGGAGTTTGAAATCGGTGTATTGAAACTCGTCGTCAAAGCCGATCTTACTGGTGTCTGAGAGTCTTGTGCCGAAATACACCCGATCAATGCGCGCCCAATAAATAGCGCTCATACACATCGGGCACGGCGCGCCATTCACGTAAAGGTCGCAGCCTTTGAGCATCTGCGCGCGCTCGGGAACTGGATCGGGCGAGCCTTCGGGACGCGGAATCATCTTCAGATTTCCCTCATAATAATCCGAGCCGAGAAGGGCTTTGGAATTGATCCGGGCGCAGGCGTCCATGATGGCGGTTACTTCGGCGTGATACACCGGAATTCCGGTCAGAAGAACCCGGTTCTGGCCTCGGCCAATGATTTTGCCGTCTCTGACGATGACGGCTCCGAACGGTCCGCCCCATCCTTTCTCGACCGACTCGATGGCCAGCCGGGTTGCCTCGTGGAGGAATTGTTTTTTATACTCATTACTTTCAATATCTGCAGTGCTCATGTGTTTGTGGTTTTCTGTGTTGATTGTGGGTTTGTTCTTGGGGGGAAATGGGGGCGATCAACGCTGGTGCAAAAACGCGGAATGGAAATCGCTGAATCATGACGGCTTTGGGTCGAGGAGACCGTCGAAGTAGCCGAAGAACACGCCGTCGGGATCGTATTTGTCGCGCAGGTCGGCCAGTCGTTTCCAGTTTTCCGGCGAGAGGGATTGGACGGCGTTCGACGGCCTGTGGACGGTGTCCGATTCACCGACGTAATAACCGATGTTGAAGGGCCTGAGCAGCGCGGTGCATTCGTCATGCCACTGGCTGTTCGCCGTGTCGTCTGCGGCGTCTTTCCACATCGTCCATGGTCCGCCGTAAACCCGCGAGCTCATGGAATAAGCCGCGTCCGGATGAACGGCCGGAACGTTCGGGCCGGTGAAAATGGCGAAGAAAATGACGGTGATCGGAGACGGGCATTTCGTCATGTGACCGCCCACCGTCTTCGCGAGGTCGCCCGGCGAGGTGTTTGAAAAAGTGGCCTCCACGCGACTGCGCAGCCCCTCGGGCCAGAGCGCTCCCGACGCATCGAACAGTTGCTCGAAAACGAGCGGAGTGGCGAACGAACTCGAGAGGCATCGGGGCCGGAGCGGGCAGTCTTCCAGCGGCTTCAGCATGGCCTTGGCCTCCTCCGGGGAATCCGCGAAAGCCGCCCCTGTCACCATGGCGACCTTGCCGCCTTGCGCGGCGGTCTTTTCCTTGAGATCCGCGGGAGCTTCGCGCAGGAAGAGGCTCAGTTCGACTGCGGGCGAAATTTTCGCGGCGTTTTCCCCGAGCCAGCCCCCGACCGCTGCGGCGTCGTCCATGGAATAATAATAGTTGCTGCCGTGGATCGCCATGGGCAGCGGATGCAGCTTGAGATGGTATCGCGTGACGACGCCGAAGAATCCGGGACCCGATCCGCGCGCCGCCCAGAAATATTCCGCGTGCTCGTCCTTGCTCGCCGTGATGAGTTTTCCCTCCGCGGTCACGAGCTCGATGGCCTCGATGCTTTCCGTGCCCGAGCCCCAGACGCCCTGGTTCCATGCCATGCCGCCGCCGAGCAGATAGCCGCTCAGCTTGACCTGCGGGCAGTGGCCGCTGGGATAGGCGAGGCCTTTGGCGTTGAGAACCTTTTGAATGTCCCGGTTGCTGATGACCGGCTGCACGACGGCCTTGCGGGCCCCCACATCGATCGAGATGACCTTGTTCAGTTCGCTCAGGTCGATGAGCAAGCCGCTATTCCGCAGCGTGGGCTGGCACCAATTGTGACCGCCGCCGCGGACCACGACCTTCCATTTGTTTTCCCGCGCGAAATGAATCGCGGCGATAACGTCCTGCTCGTCCTTGACCCGGATCACGATCTGCGGCGCGCGGCGGGGAATCAGCCGATTCCACAAGTTGCCGTGGATCAATTCGGTGAAGTTCGCGTCGCCCCGCGCGGCGACGACGCCTTTGCAGGCTTTCTTCAGCGCGTCAATGTCCATGGGCGTGCCTGTCGGAGTGTCCGCGCGGCCGCTGCGGCCAAGTAACAGGCCGCCGGCCGCCGCAGCGGTTCCCTTCACGAAGCCGCGGCGCGAAAATGAATTTTCTTCCTTCATGAGTCATCCTTTTCACTACGGCAATGCGCGCCGCGACATCTCGATGGCTCGGCGCAGGAATTTTTCGTGGTCGGGATTTGGTGTGCTTACGTAATTTGTGGTTGGTTGTGGTTATGGGTTTGTGTGGGTTTGTTCTAGAGGGGAAATGGGGGGTTGTTGTTTTCTCGAAGAAGGGGAACAGACCGATGCGCGGCGTCCTCGTATGTCACACAAATTTCCAAAAGATTGCAACCGATAACGCGTAAAATGCGCAGACAAGGAGTGTGCCTTTCAAATGCACGCTTTTCGGCGCATCCGGCTTCGGGAAGAGCCACCAGTCCAGCGCCTTGATGAATACCGGCATCGTCAGCCAAGTCGTCAATGCGACGCTGATGGCATTGCCAATGAACAAGGCCAGTGAAAAATTCAGGCTCGCAAGGCGGGGCATGACAACGAAACTTTCGAGCATCACAATAGGAAAAAGCCCCAGCAGCACGAGCATAGCAGCTTTCCAATTCGGCGGCCCTTGACCTGTTGTTGGATCTGTCGGGAACCATCCGGGAAACGACGTGGCCAAGCGCGTGAGCTGCTCGTGTTCGATGAAAGCTTTGGACTCGCTCAACATCTCCTTGCGTTCCGGAGCGTTCATCCATTCCTCGAGGTGCGAGGTGGAGTCGAAGCGCATGATAGTCGTCCAAAATCCTCCCTTCTCGTCCGGCGGCTGCAGGAACGTGCCTTTGTAACCAGGATATTTGGCCTGGGCCGATTGGATGCGCGCCGCCCACTCCCGATAGGTGTCCTCTTTGCCGGGTTTGATCTTGGAAAAAATCACCTCGGTCACATTGCTGTCGGGACGCTCTCCGCTCTCTCCGACTTGTACAACTTCGCTGAAGTTGCTCCCTTCAAAAAGCGGAAGCCCTTCGGCAATGATTTCCGCCCGTTCCTTGGATTTCTGCCAGACTACGAGGTCCTCGTTGGATCGAAAATTCAGGATGATCGTCCATTCGTTGCCGTCGGGTTTCGTCGGCGGAATGATGTCGCTGCCAACGAAGCCGGGAAATTTTCCGATGACAAGATCGTTGTGTGCCTTCCAGGCGGTGAATTGGGCATCCATCCCGGGACGAAGCTTGATGGTGGCGATGATGATGGCTGGGGAGCTCATGATTTGTTTTCTGAGAGGTTGCTGAATATGCGGTTCGCGTTCGAATTAAAAGAGAACGGTAACTCGCAATGTGGTTGCCCACGCGGCATCGAGATCGCGTTTGGCTCCCAGCGGATCGGGATTGGCCCCCGGCGTCGGGATGTAGCTGATCGCCGGTTCGACATACGTGGCGGCAACAATATGAGCTTGATAGTACACTTGAAATATTAATTCACTGTTGCGTTGGAAAATATTTCCGTTGAGCCAGGACAACGCCATGCCGGCACCCGCGGAATCCTGCGATCTTCCCGGCACGAGTGCGAACGCCGTTAGACCTGATCCGAAAAACTGATTCACGGGCAGCGTTTCCGAGTTGTTTGCGCCAAACTGGAAAAGACCCGTGATGCCGCTGTTGTCCTTCCCTGGATGGCGAAGCCAGATTCGCTGGGAACCGAAGAGATAAACACCTGTCGCGCCGGATTCGGTTACGTTTCCCGCGCGCAATTGCCCGGATTGATGCCACGCGCCGGCGCCGAATGAGCCGGGCAACTTGTCGTTCCCGATCTGCCACGCCGCGCCCGCCTCCCAAATATTGAAATAATACCCATTAAACTCCGGCCCTCTCGTCCCGGTTTGCGTGCCGTTGGCGATATTCCCGTCATACACTCCGTAGGAAAAATAGAAATTTTCCGTTGGTGCAAAGGTGGTCGTCACTCCGCAGGCGGAGTTGTAATATCCAGGCATCACGCCAAGCAGTGTAGGATTCACGAAAACAGGCGTGAAAAGGAGGCCGGACACTGAGGGAATGAAAAGGGATTGGTCCTGCATCGGAACGGGGCGCAGAACATTGTTGAAATCAGCCGTTGGCACCATTTTTCCGACGCGGAGGATGAGCTTTCCGTCGAAGAGCTCCTGCCGCCACCACAATTGATAAAGTTCCGACCGATGTAATGGCGGTAGGCCGGGCAACGAATTGTATCCCTGCACGCTGCCAGCCCGTTGATTTGTAGGATCCCCGTCGAATCGCAAAAAATCGATACCGAATTTTCCGCCTTTCCAACCGACGAGCTTCTCGGAATCCAGGCCGAGACTGAGAATGAGCAAACTATCCCAACTCCATGAGCGTGGTTGTTCGCCGCCCGAGATCAAATAGTTTGTGTCCGCCGCCAATACGCCGCCAAGGTAAACGCCCGAGTCCTTCTTAAATCCCAGCCATTCACCTGCCTGTCCTGTTCCAGTTGTCTGATTGGTGGCGCCAGGGTTTGCGCTGATTCCAAGGGGAATTGGCGGCCCGCTGCCTTGCTCCGCGGGCAGTGATGCTGGGTCTGTCGTAACTGCGAATGCGGTCTCGGCGGCGGCAACTATGATCCAGAAGAGCGTGAGTCGAACGGCTCGGATTAAGATCCTTGATTTTGGAGACGAACGGCGGCCGAGAAGATACAAGAGAGAGCGTCTTGTCTTGATAATGCCGCCGAGCCTGCCCAGTTTGTAGCGAATTTGCAATAAATTCGCTCCTAGAATTAGTGCGCTTCGCAGAAATTTCTTGCGCGAATGGCAACGGAGCTACAAGGTCGCTGCGCGATGAGCACGTTTGCGCGTTCAAATAGCTACGGACGCGCCTTTGTCGCGGCGCTTGTTTCCGGAGGATTCCTCTGGGCGCTCGCGCTAGGTGCTTCACCGCAATTGCATCAGCGCGTCCACAAGGATGCGAATCGTGTCGAGCACAATTGCGCGGCGACAATGATCGCTGCCGGCAGCTACGATCATCCTGCTGATCCGCCATTGGTCAGCGCACCGGTCCCCCCCATTCAATTTTCAAAAATTCCGGCGTTGACCCCGTGCTGGGTTCAATCGCCTTTTCTTGGTGCATGCATTTTCGAGCATGCGCCACCCGCGCGCGGTTAGCACGCAGCCTGTAGTCGTCGCTCTCTGGGCGACGCGGCGCGCGGGTGATTAACAACTCGGGCCTGCGCGTCGCACAGTGGCGTGGCTACAGTGCCTCGTGCAAGCCGTCGTTTCCATATTGCCTTACGGATTCGTTAAGCAATCGAACCATTCAATTTTCAAAACAAAATTTCCAAACAATTACCAATGAAAAGATTTTTAACCGCAGCAAGTGTGCTGCTTTTCTGGGCGAGTATTGTAATGGCGCAAGAAGCCGCCACAACCGCGCCAAGCCCTGTCCCCTCGACCACGGCAACGCCCGGCACTGCCACGGCTGAAGAAGTCATCGTCCAAAGTCAGGAGATGGACATCACGCGTGAACAGATCGTCCCGAGTCTCGGTGCCACCCGTTACACCGTCGGCCCCGACCGACTCGAATCGCAGGCGGAAGGCGAAAACGCGCCGTTTAACCAAACGATGTTGCGTTTCCCTGGTGTCGCGCAGGATTCGTTCGGGCAGCTTCATGTCCGCGGCGAGCATGCAAATTTACAATATCGCATCAACGACGTGCTGATCCCGGAAAGTATTCCGGGGTTTGGCCAGGTACTGGAGACCCGCTTCGCGGACAACATTTCGCTCATTACCGGCGCTCTGCCGGCACAATTTGGATTTCGCAACACCGGCATAATCGATATCCATACGAAGAACGGCGCCGTTTTCCAAGAGGGCGATGCATCGGTCTATGGCGGAAGCTTCGACACGATTATGCCGAGTTTTGAGTACGGGGGTGTGGCTGGGAAGCTGAATTATTATTGGACCGGGAGTTACCTGCACAACGGCATCGGGATCGAGAATCCGACGGGCACCGCCAACCCTCTCCACGACGACACCGATCAATATCGAATGTTTGGGTATTCGTCTTACATTATCGACGACACCAGCCGATTCGTGTTGCTGACCAGCGGTTATCACGGCGATTTCGACATTCCGAATAATCCCGGCCAAACGCCAGAGTTCGTCGACATGGGAAGATCGAAATTCAATTCCGCTGCGCTCAATGAGACCCAGGTCGAGCAGGATGCGTATGCCATTCTCGCCTATCAAAAGAAGATCGACGATTTCAATATGCAGGCGTCGGTTTTCACCCTTTATAGTTCCGTCCTGTTTCGGCCCGATAATACCGGCGATCTCATTTTCAACGGCGTTGCCTCACGCGTTGATCGCGACATTTTCTCGAATGGAATCGCGTTGGACGCGAGCTACAAACTCAACGATCAACACACGCTCCGCGGCGGATTCCTTATAACCGCGCAGCATGCCACCGTCGGAACGTCCACACTGGTTTTCCCGGCCGATGCCAATGGCAACCAGACCAGCGACATCCCACTGCGCATTGTCGATAACTCCGGCAAGTACGGCTATTTCTACGGATTCTATTTGCAGGATGAATATAAACCGTTCGAACAACTGACAATCAATTTCGGCGGCCGCTTCGACATCGTGGACGCGTTCGCGCATGAAAACCAGCTCAGCCCGCGGATCAACATCGTCTATGAGCCATTTAAAGGGACCGCGTTGCACGCTGGTTACGCGCGCTATTTCACACCACCGCCGCTGGAAAATGTCGAACAAGGCACGATCTCAAAGTTCGACGGCACAACTAACGAATCCGCCATTCGCCAGGACTCCGTCACGAAATCGGAGCGCGCGCATTATTTCGACGCGGGAGTAACGCAGAAGATTACCGAAGGTCTCAATGTGGGCATCGATGGCTTCTATAAAAGCTCGCACTCGGTGCTGGACGAAGGTCAGTTCGGTGAGGCGCTTATTCTTTCGTCGTTCAATTACAAGCGAGGCGAGATTTACGGAGGCGAATTCACGGCGAACTATGACAAAGGCGGCTTCCAGGCCTATCTGAACGCAGCCTACGAATGGGCACGCGGAACAAATGTCAGTTCCGCACAATTCTTATTCGACCCGGATGAGTTCGCCTTCATCAAAAAGAACTGGGTCTTCCTCGACCACGATCAGCGTTTCACCGGCTCGGCGGGTCTTTCCTACACATGGAAGGATTGGAGAGCGGGCATCGACGGACTCTATGGAAACGGATTGCGTCGCGGTTTTGCTAACACGCAGAAGGTTAACCCCTATGAGACATTCAACGTCAACTTGCAGCGCCGGATCCAGATCACGGAGAAGACAGCCATCAAAATCCGCTTCGATGTCCTGAACATTCTCGATAAAATCTACGAACTCCGCGATGGCAGCGGCATCGGAGTCGGTGCACCGCAGTTTGGCCAGCGTCGCGGTTTCTACGGCACCGTGGCCTACGAGTTTTGAGGTTGCTCGATCGTTGTTACGCTTATGACCCGACGTTTTGTATGTGCTCTCACCATCATCTTGTCGGCCTACGCCGCCGCGGCTGCGCAAGATTCGGGATTAGCAGCGAGTTCGCCTACGCCGAATCCTTCGAGCACTGAGAAAATTACGTTCACGGAAGTTAACGTCGATGGACCGTATATTGCGATGACCTTTGATGATGGTCCCTCACGCGACCAACACCCCCAAGCTGCTGGAGATGGCAGCGGAGAGACACATCAAACTCACCTTCTTTGTCCTCGGCGAGTGCGTCATGCAGAACCCGGCCGTTCTCCAACGCGAAGTCGCAGAGGGACACGAAATCGGCAATCACTCGTGGTCGCATCCTAATCTTGCGAAGCTCTCGGACGAGGCCGTTCGAAGCCAGCTGCGAAGAACAGACGATCTCATCTTCAAAACCGCCGGCATAAAACCGAAGCTGATGCGCCCTCCTTATGGCGAACTGACGAGACGGCAGCGCATATGGGTAAATCACGACTTCGGTTACAAAGTCATCTTGTGGGACGTTGATCCACTCGACTGGAAGCGACCCGGCTCTGACGTCGTCGCGCAGCGCATCATCGCGGGAGCGCGGCCGGGGTCGATCATTTTGTCACATGACATCCACCCGCCGACGATTGCGGCGATGCCGCAAGTTTTTGACGCCCTTCTCGCAAAAGGATTCAAATTCGTCACCGTCTCCGAGCTGCTCGCCATGGATAAAGGCGGCGAGCGAAAACCGTCGAAATGATGCTGATGGTTTTCAACGGAAGAAGCTTCGGTCAATATCTGTTTTGATCTCACGAGCTTTGCCGACGAGAGGTACAAGTGGCGCAAGGTATCGGAGCACCGCAATTTTGGACAACACCACGACTCTTACGAACGGTCGCTACGATTTTTAAGCTGAAGTTGCGATAATCGCGCTAATTTGGACCTGCATGCATCGGATCAGATCATTCCCGTTTCCGGAAGACACACGATTTCGTTCCGGATTTTTCGCATGCGGAACGGCGGACGCGGATCGTGATCGGTGTTACCGCCGCGATGATGGTTGTCGAGATCGCGGTTGGGTTGACGTCGCACTCGATGGCGTTGCTGGCCGATGGCTGGCACATGAGCACGCATGTCCTGGCATTTTTGATCACGGCCGCGGCCTACTATTTCGCCAGAACGCAAGCCGGCAACGCGCGATTCAGTTTCGGGACGGGAAAAATCGGTGTGCTTGGAGGATTCACCAGCGCCGTCGTGCTTTCGATTGTGGCGTTTTTGATGGCCGGCGAATCGGTGCACCGACTCTTTGTTCCACTGGAAATTCATTTTAACGAGGCGATCGGCATCGCTTGCGTCGGATTGCTCGTAAATCTCGGTTGCGCAGTGTTGCTCGCTGATCGCCATCACGAAAGCGGTCATGGTAGCACTCACGATCATGATCTAAATCTGCGCGCAGCGTATCTGCATGTGCTGGCCGATGCGTTTACTTCGGTGCTCGCGATTACGGCGCTAACAGGTGGAAAATTTTTTGGATGGGCGTGGCTCGATCCGGTCGTCGGAGTTGTTGGGAGCGGTGTCGTTTTTTCGTGGGCCTATACGCTCTTGCGTGATACCGCCGGCATCTTGCTCGATCGAACGCCGTCCTCTTCCGATTTGCCTGACGAAATTCGCCGGGCAGTGGAGAGTGATGGCGATTCGCTCGTGACCGATTTGCACGTCTGGCAGGTCGGCATCGGAAAATACGCGGCGATCATCTCTGTGGTGGCGCACGAACCGAAGAGTTGCGAGTCCTATCGGGCGTTGCTGCGTGGACATCACGAACTGGTTCACGTCACGATCGAGACGCAACATTGCCGCGAAGATCACGAATCGGTCGCGAGTTCGTAAATGGTTAGCGCACTCTGGCAGGTCGTCGCGGCTTATGTGTTTGCCCTTGCCGGGGGAGCGATCAGCACCTCACTGCGGCTGGAACACAAACCTCTTTGCGCGTTGATCAGCTTCGCAGCTGGAACGCTGCTGGGCGTAACGCTCTTCGCAATTTTGCCCGAAGGTTTGAAAGACAGCGGCGCCTGGCCAGTCGTCGCCGCGGCCGCTAGCGGATACCTGCTGTTCTTCTTGATCAGTAAACATGTCCATCATGTTTGCCCCGCCTGCGCGGCCAGCCATTTCGACGCCGATGCGACACGGCATTTCAGCGAGATCGCTACCGCGCTAATTGTTGCATTGGCGATTCACAGCACTACCGACGGTCTGGCCTTGGGGATTCAACAGGAAGCGCCCTCAATGGATGCGACAAAATGGTCGCTCTTCTCCGCTCTCTGCATTCACAAGGTTCCGGAAGGTCTCGCGCTGGGCAGTCTCTTGATCGGCGCAGGACTGCGACCCTCGACCGCGCTCGGTTGGGTGGCTGCCGTCGAAGCAACTACACTTCTCGGGGGCGCGATCGCTATGCTGTGGCTGGGCAAAGTTTCGACTTTTTGGCTCGGCTTAATCATGGCGCATGTCGGCGGCGGATTTGTGTATCTGGCCACGCATGCCGTGGTTGGAGAAATGCTCAAGCATGGCAAAAGACTTGTGCTGACAAGTTTTTTGATAGGAGTCGCTTTGATCGCGATTGTCAATGTTGCATTGAGGCTGGCTGGGTAGCGCACAAAAACGCGCGCGATTTGGAATTCGTCGCTCGTTGCCGCTAGATTCGCAGATGCACTCGTTTCGGTATCGCGACGGCACGCTTTACTGCGAGGACGTCGATCTTGTCCGCGTCGCGGAGCAACTCGGCACGCCGACTTATGTTTACAGCGCCGGAACAATTCTCGATCACTACGCACGCCTGAACGCGGCGCTTGCGCCCTTGGACCATCTGATCTGTTACGCAGTCAAAGCAAACTCAAATCGCGCGATCCTGAAGTTGCTCGCCGACGCGGGCGCAGGTTTCGACATCGTTTCGGGCGGCGAACTTTATCGCGTACTCGCGGCTGGTGGCGATCCCGCCAAGTGCACGTTCGCAGGAGTGGGGAAGTCGCGTGAGGAAATCGAATACGCGCTTGAGCAGGGCGTTTGCAGCTTCAATGTGGAGAGTGAAGCGGAGTTGGACCACATCGATCGGATCGCAGGTTCAAGAGAAACACGCGCGCCGATTGCATTGCGCGTAAATCCCGATGTCGATCCGCACACCCATCAGTATATCTCAACTGGCTCGCACGAAAATAAATTCGGTATCGCGCTGGAGCGCATCGGCGCGATTTACGAGCAAGCCGCAAAAATGCGCAATGTCGAGATCGTTGGCGCGCAAATGCATATCGGCTCGCAAATTGCAGAAGCGAAGCCCTTCGCCAGCGCGATCGGAAAAGTGGCGCCGATCGTGCGCGAGCTGAAATCAAAATACGGAATCAAATTCCTTAGCGTTGGTGGCGGCATGGGAATTATTTACCAGCGCGCACTCGAGAGCGGATCGGGCAAATGGTGGCGCGAGCACGGCAACGAATCGTTTGCGTTCAGCGTCCGCGATTACGCTGAGGCAATTGTTCCACCCTTGCGCGAGCTTGACATTCGAATCCTGGTCGAGCCTGGCCGTTTCCTTGTAGGAAACGCTGGCGTATTGCTGACCCGCGTGCGTTACATCAAAAAAACAGGCGCGAAGAAATTTGCTATTGTCGATGCCGGCATGAACGACCTGATTCGACCTGCGCTTTATCAAAGCTATCACGAGATCGTGCCGGTCTGTAGGGCGTCTGTGTCAGACGCCGGCAGGGAGAAGATCGATATTGTTGGGCCAGTATGCGAATCAGGCGATTTCTTTGCGCTGGATCGGGAAATGCCAGAACTACATGAAGGCGATCTGCTCGCCATCATGAGCGCTGGCGCATACGGATTTGTGATGGCTTCGAATTACAATTCGCGTCTCTTGCCGGCGGAAGCGCTCGTTCGCGGCGACAAGTTTGCGCTGATTCGCGAGCGGCAAACATGGGAGGATCTGGTGGGCGGAGAAGTTGAACGGGATTGCTAGGGACTCCGCGGTTGCGGAAAGACCGTCCGTAAATATGGACACCTCCCCCGGCGCGATCGGCGATCGCGCTCTACCAACTTGCGAAATCTCGTGAGGCGCTTAAATAGTGTGCCTGCGATGATAAGACGCCTTCTGCTTGCTTCTTTTCTGTTGCTTCTCGCGCTCGGTGCGAAAGCCGCTCAGCCGACACAGGGTGAATACGTCATTCTCGTCGGAGGACCATCCATGTATCAGTGGGAAAAGTACAAGACTTATCCGCATGATCATTGGTGGGCGAACTTTGTCCGGGCTGCCCGTTTACGCACCGAACAATTACGAACCGAGCTCGGGCCGGACGCAAAGATCACCTGGCTGGTTTACCGGCAGGGTTATGAGGACCGCGCCAAACAGGAAAAGCAGGATCTGATCAGTCTTATTGGCACCGTGCGTGACAAACTTAATATCAACCTCGTCTGGTTTGGCCCCGGCGAAGCGGTGATCAACTATCTAAACAACGGCGAGCCGCGAGATCAGGTGAAGATCATCGGCTTTGAATATTTCGGCCACTCGAACCGGGCGTGTTTCATGTTCGATTACAGCAACAACATCGACAGCGCTTGTAAGTCGTGGTTGCACGAAAACGACCTGACCAAGATCAGTCGCCGTATTTTCGCCCGTCACGCTTACGTCAAGAGCTGGGGCTGCCACACCGGGGAAGAGATGTCGAAAAAATGGTACGCGGCCACCGGCGTGCGTATGCTCGGCGCCATTGGCAAGACCCAGTTCATGATGGAAGAGCTGCCAATCCTCATTTCCGACGGCGGCAAGTGGGTGAATTGAAAATGACGAAGCACGAATGACGAAGGAAGCTCGAATGGTCAAGTGACGAAAATGCGCACGGCCCTTTCTTTCATCATTCGGATTTAGTCATTCTTTCGGCAATAGACATTCGTCATTCGTCATTCTGTCGTTTATCATCCGAACGCCATGAAGTTGGGTGAGCTCGAGGCGCTCTATCATCAGCCCCTATTTGACCTCATTTCGCAAAGCCGCGCTGTTCATCTTCAGCATTGGCGTGGCGAAGAAGTGCAGCGGTGCAGTTTGCTGAGTATTAAGACCGGCGGCTGCAGCGAAGACTGCGCTTATTGCGCGCAGTCCGCTCGTTATTCCACCGGCATTGAGCGCGAAGATTTACTATCTCTGGACGATGTCATGGCTGCCGCCCAGCGGGCGCGCTCACAAGGCGCGACGCGGTTTTGCATGGGCGCAGCCTGGCGCGGCGTGCGCGATGGTTCGGCAAAATTTGAGCGCGTGCTGGAGATTGTTCGGGAAGTTAGCCAGCTCGGCATGGAAGTATGCGTGACGCTCGGAGAAATCGGTTCCGTGGAAGCGCGCAAACTAAAAGCTGCCGGAGTCACAGCCTACAACCATAATCTCGACACTTCTCCCGAGTTTTATCCAGAAATTGTGAGCACGCATACGTTTCACGACCGGCTCGACACCATCGCCGCAGTGCAGGAAAGCGGCATGTCGGTTTGTTGCGGTGGGATTATCGGCATGGGGGAAACAGATACCGACCGGTTGCGAATGCTGGAGGTCTTGAGCAGTTTCGATCCGGCTCCCGAAAGCGTGCCGATCAACTGTTTAATGCCGATGCCTGGCACACCATTGGCCGAGCAAGCGCCAGTGGATATCTTTGAGTTGGTCCGTCTGATTGCGGTAACACGAATCGCGCTGCCGAAGGCGCGAGTTCGCCTGGCGGCAGGGCGCACCCGGCTGTCGCGCGAGGGTCAGGCACTTTGTTTTTTCGCAGGCGCGAATTCGATTTTTTACGGCGACAAACTTCTCACCGCGAAAAACCCGGCAGCCGATGTGGATGTAACTCTTTTGCGCGAGCTCGGGCTGCAGCGTCAAGGGGCGACGGCTTCGTAGCCGTTGCTCTTGATGCCATCAGCTAAGATTTGAATCGACACAGGCCACACGTTTTGCGATGAAGATCCTAGGGCGCCTAGGATTTAACAAGAACCTCAACAGAAAGAGATTATGGACTGGAAAAAATTCTCTATCGCCTTCTTCGCCGCATTCGGTTTCATCTTCGTGTTTGGATTCATCTGGTACGGCACGCTCATGCAAGGCGCGCACCAGGAAGTCTCAACGCTTTTTCGACCCAAGCCCGATTTCCCATGGCTGATCTTGGGGCATATCGTGATGGCGTTCTTTCTTACGCTGCTTTGTGCCAAGTTCGTACCCGCAGGTGGCGCGGGCACATGTGCGCTGTTGGGCCTCTTCGTTGCGCTGGTTTACGTGGGCGCTCATCTGATCACGTTCGCCGTGCAACCGATTACGAATAAAATTCTGTGGGGCTGGAACGTGGGCGCTTTGGTGCAATTCGCGGTCGCCGGAGCCATCATTGGCGTGATTTACAAGCCCGGCTCACCCGCGACGACCCGGGTCTAAATTCATGAAACGATTCATCATCGCGTTCATTGCTGCATTTATCTTCATCTTCTTGTGGGGTTGGTTTTATAACGGCGTGCTGCTGAAAGATGTTTTCGCTGAGGCGCAAAGTCTCTTTCGACCGCGCGAAGAGGTGATGAGCCTGTTTCACTGGATCATTATTGGTCAAGCAGGTTTGGCGCTTTCTTTTGTCATGATTTACGCCAGCGGTTTCGCCGGAGGCGGAATCGCATCAGGCGTTCGTCTCGGGATCATGTTGGAGATCCTGGCGGTCAGTGCGCGTTGCGCGTTTTATGCGACGCAACCATTTCCAGCAAAACTTCTCGTGCTCATTAGCATCGGCGGTTTCATTGAGATGATCGTGACCGGGGTCATCGTTGGTGCGATTTACAAACCGGCGACTGCGCAAGGATCGTAGCGACCGAAGTCGATCTCAACCCCTAGCGGAGCGACGAGCCGTCGGCCGGCGGCGCTTTTGCCTGGGGAGCACGATTACCATTTTGCGGTTGGACGCAGGGCGAGGGGCGTTGAACGTTGGCGTCCATGGAAAAACCTTCGCAAACTCCAGCGGTTCTCGGTTATCGCATGCCGGCGGAATGGGAACCGCACGCGGCAACGTGGCTTTCATGGCCGCGGCGCGAAGGAATCAGTTTCCCGGATTCATTCGACCGTGTCATGCCCGCGCTGCGAGCAATGGTCGAGGCGCTGATCGAATCGGAGCAAGTTTGCATCAATATCCGCGATGCCATGCACGAAGCCGAAGCGCGCGAAGTGTTACGCGGATTACCGACGGAACGAATTTCCTTTCACCTGGTCCCCACAAACGAGCCTTGGTGCCGTGATCACGGACCGATATTTTTGACGCGCGATGGGCGTTGGAGCCGTGTCGCCCCCGAACCGGGGCAAAGTGTGCGGCGCGCGGGCGCGCCGGCTTCACTTGCGGTCGTGGACTGGGATTACAACGCCTGGGGAAACAAATATCCGCCATTCGATTTGGATGAAGTTGCGCCAACGCGCGTTGCAGAAATCCTCGATGTTCCGGTGTTTTATCCGGGCATGATTTTGGAAGGTGGCGCGATTGATGTGAACGGCGCGGGCGCGCTGCTTACCACCGAATCGTGTTTATTAAACAAAAATCGAAATCCAAATCTTTCGCGCGAAGAGATTGAACAACGGCTGCGGGATTACCTGGGCGTTCGCGATATTCTCTGGCTCGGCGACGGAATCGCTGGCGACGATACGGACGGCCACATCGACGATTTGGCGCGGTTTGTCTCCGAATCGACCGTTGTGACTGTTATCGAAGAAAATCTCGACGACGAAAATTACGAGCCGCTGCAGAAGAATCTCGCGCGTCTGCAGGCGATGAAAATTGCCGGTCGCGCGATTGAGGTGATTGCGCTTCCGATGCCGAAGAAGATCATGCGAGAAGGGTTACGCCTGCCGGCTACGTATGCGAACTTCTACATCGCAAACACCTGCGTGTTGGTGCCAACATTCGCCGATCCTGCCGATCACGCTGCACTGTCGATCCTTCGCGAATGTTTCCCTAATCGCCGCGTTATCGGGATTGATTGCCGCGAACTGATTTGGGGACTGGGCGCATTTCATTGCCTTACCCAACAACAACCGGCGATTTAATTGCGTCGTATCCGAACGAAGTGAAGGACCTCACAAAGAAAGGGTGATCTTCATCCGAGCCAGCGTGTTTCAAGCTTGGATTGCGAGGTCCCTCGCTCCGCTCGGTATGACCCGCCATTGAGTGTGCGCCACTCAATCAGCCGTCGGTCCCGGTTTGTATCCGCTGTTCAGAATTGCATCGTGAAGATCGGGTGGATGCGTCTTCCGCGCGTCAAACGTGACGATGACACGTTCATGCTTCAGATCGACTTTTACATCTTTCACGCCAGCAATTTTCTTCAGTACCGGTCGCAGCTTGCGCACACAATCATCGCAATCTTCGCCTTCGGTGGCGATCTCGATCGTTTCCAGGACGGCGTGATCGGCCCGCTCAGGAGTGAATGGGTCGGCTGGGTCAGGATCGTTTGGTCGTGCGGGGTCCATGGTTCTTTGACTTCTTCTTAAACTAACGTGCGACGCCTGCATAACGGTCGTGTTATGCGCGCTGTCATCCTCAACAAACTGAAGGATCTCATGCTCGCTCGTGGATCACACGAGCTCATTTGTGTGATCAAGGATCGAGGTCCCTCGCTTGCGCTCGGGATGACCGCTATCTGGCGCGCTATGGGTTCGAGCACGTGCCAGACGGTTTCGGCAAGAATCTTTTGGCCGTCTGCGTTCGGATGAATTCCATCGGACAAATTCATTGAGGGATCGCCTGCCACGCTCTGGAGGAGGTATGGTACGAGCGCCGCGCCGTTTTTGGCAGCGAGATCGGCAAACATTTTGCCAAACGCGGAAACGTAATCGTCGGTTGCGTAATTGGGTAGTTGCATTCCGGCGATCACAATTCGCACACGTGGATTTCGCGCCTTCACCTTATCGATGATCTGTTGAAGATTGTTTTGGATTTGATCGACTGGCACTCCTCGAAAAGCATCGTTGATTCCGAGCTCCACAATGAAGATGTCGATCTTGCGTTTCAGGTGAGCCGGGAGCCGCTCCAGGCCGCCTTTCGTGGTGCCCCCGGCCGCGCTGGCGTTGGTTACCTGAAAATTCAAGCCGGCAGCGCGTAACTTCTTTGCGAGCAACATCGGATAGGCTTCGCTTGGCATGAGTCCGAAACCCTGAGAAAGACTATCGCCCAGGACGAGAATCGTTTTCGTCGGGCTGGCGTGGACGATCTGAAGGGAAAAGACTGACCAAGCAATAAGTAGTGCGATGCAGACTCTCACAATACAACGCTCAGCGCTTAAGCTGCAGCTCTCAACTCCCGCCTTGCCATCGGCTTCCACCCGATTCCCGATCGGCAAGATGCCGATCCCACCGCTTCGGAGTTGGACGTTGAGGTTTTTCCGCGTAACGGTTTAACTCTTCAACCCATTAACCCTTTAACTATTTCTATGGCCAACTACGCAATCAACGGTTTCGGGCGCATCGGACGCAACGTCCTTCGCGCCATGACACAAAAACAAGTCCAGCAAGTCCTCGCCATCAATGATCTGACCGATACGCACACCCTCGCGCATTTGCTCAAATGGGACTCAGTGCACGGCAAATTCGACGGCGAAATCGGTTATGACGACGAAAACATCATCGTACGCGGGCACAAAATTAGAATCCTGAAGGACCGCGATCCGGCGAACCTGCCTTGGAAAAAACTGGACATTGATGTTGTGCTCGAGTCGACCGGGTTCTTCACCAGCCGCGACAAAGCCGAACTGCATTTAAAAGCAGGCGCCAAACGAGTGCTGATCAGCGCGCCGGCAAAAAACCCAGACGTAACGATTTGTATCGGTGTGAACGACGACGTCTTCGATCCTGCGAAGGACAAGATTGTTTCCAACGCGAGCTGCACCACGAATTGTCTCGCGCCGATGGCGAAGGTTTTGCATGACAAATTCGGAATCGCGCATGGATTCATGAGCACCATACACAGTTACACGAACGACCAACGCATCCTCGATTTTCCGCATGAGGATTTGAGACGTGCGCGAGCGGCAGCGATCAGTATCATCCCGTCTACCACGGGCGCAGCCAAGGCAATCGGCGAAGTCATTCCGGAATTGAAAGGGAAACTGAATGGCGGCGCGTTTCGTGTGCCGACTCCAGACGGCTCGGTAACTGATTTCACCGCTGTGCTGGAGAAGGACGCGACTGTGGATGCGATCAATGCGGGGTTCAAAGAAGCTGCGTCGGCTAAAAGCTACAAAGGGGTGGTCGAATACAGCGATGAACCTCTCGTTTCGCAAGATATCGTGGGCAATCCACACTCCTGCATTTTCGACAGCAAATTAACGCTTACGCTTGGGAATCGGTTCGTAAAGGTGGTCGGCTGGTACGACAACGAATGGGGCTATAGCAATCGCTGCGTAGAATTGATGGAAATGCTGGCGAAATAGGCCCTTTAATCTTGCTCGTGCTCCTGCTTGTAATCGTTTTCATTTAGGAAATGACGAAGCTTTCACTTCGTGATCTCGATGTGCGCGGAAAACGCGTGTTGGTCCGGGTGGATTTCAACGTCCCGACGGAACTGCGCGGCGGCAAGGTCCGTATCAGCGACGATACGCGGATTCGCGAAAGCCTGCCCACGATCAACTATCTGCGAGAGCACGGCGCGAAAACGATCTTGATGTCGCATTTTGGCCGGCCCAAGGGGAAGCCAGTTGAAAAATATTCGCTTCGTCCCATCGGCGATTATTTGCACTCGCTGATCCATCAGCCGGTCATTTTCAGTCACGACACGATTGGTGAAGTGCCAGAGAAAATCGTCGAACATATGCACGACGGCGACGTTGCGCTCCTCGAGAACTTGAGGTTCCAACCCGGGGAAGAAGCGAACGAACCGAATTTTGCCAAAGCGCTCGCCAGTCTCGGCGATCTTTACGTCGACGATGCATTTGGCGCCGCCCATCGCGCGCATGCTTCCACGGTGGGGATCACAAAATTTGTGGACAAGTCGGCCACGGGTTTCCTGATGGAAAAAGAGTTGAAACACTTGCGTGACGGCCTTGAGAATCCGGCGAAGCCTTTCGTTGTCATCTTAGGCGGCTCCAAGGTCTCCGATAAAATCGGCGTTTTGAAGGCGCTAATGGAAAAAGCCGATGTCATTTTGATTGGTGGCGCAATGGCAAACACGTTTCTAAAGGCGGAAGGGATTCCGGTTGGCGCAAGCAAGGTCGAGTCGGACAAGCTCGATCTTGCGCGCGAGCTTCTCGAGATGGCGAAGAAACGCGGCGTAAAATTTCTGCTTCCAATTGACGCCGTGGAAGCAGAGGAAATTCGCGCCGGCGCCAACATGCGAAACACAAGTCGACTCTCGCCACAGCATGGGATCAGTGATGGATGGCAGGCAGTCGATATCGGCGCGGCGACGATTGCACTTTACCAGGAGGAAATCGCCAGGGGCGAAACCATTCTGTGGAACGGGCCGCTCGGCGTGTTCGAGATTCCCGAGTTCGGCGAGGGAACAATTGCAATCGCAGAAGCGCTTGCCCAATTGGGCGCGACGACAATCATAGGCGGCGGCGATTCTGTGACCGCAGTGAAACAGGCCGGGCTTGCCGGCAAAATGACGTTCATCTCCACCGGCGGCGGCGCGTCGCTTGAGTTATTGGAGGGCAAGGAATTGCCCGGCGTGGCTGCCTTAAGCGACAGGAAATAAGCTGTGCCAGTTCGCGAGGTCGTTTCGAAGGTTCACCTGGAACCTCCAGCGCCAGGCAAACCGACGGGCCGCAAGCCTGTGATCCAGGCACTGACTAATTCGGCCATTGCTGTAACCGCATTCTTTGTAACCTGCATAAGTCTACACGCGGTTCTGCCGTTTCCAGAAATCGACGGGGGGGTCTCGCAGAAATTCCAATTCTTCTCCGCGCACAAGGATGAATTTGACACACTCTTTATTGGGTCGAGCCGCGTCTACTTTCAGATCTCGCCCGCTATTTTTGATCGCGTCACACGCGAGAGTGGGCTGGCGACGCACAGCTTCAACTTCGGTATTGGCGGCATGTATTTGCCGGAAACCGCTTATCTGCTTGAACAGATCTTAAACCTGAAGCCGCGCAACTTGAGATGGGTTTTCATTGAATACGATGAACTGCAAACAAAGTGGTCCCCCGAGAACCAAACCAGCCGACGTGCGCTCTATTGGGCCGATTGGAAGCGGGTATCGCTCCTTTTACGAAAACTTACCGATGCCGGCACGGATCCGCTTTGGCTGCCGAATCCTTCGAAGCTTCACGACATTGTTCTGCGTCAAAAAGACGAGAAAAATACGCGTAGCCTGCTGACGTTCTATGCGACGCAGGTTGAAAGAAATTATACGAACGTCTCAAGAGCGGCTGATGTTCTACATTATTTTTTGGGCCGCGACACAAAGGAACGTCGCGCGAGCTACCTTGGCGCGGGTGGCGATGGTTACGTCACCAGACCGAATCGAATGTCTCCCAGCCAGACCGCAGCGTATGAGCGTGGGCTCGCGGCGGCGATGGTAGAAGCCGGGACGCGTCCGCTTTCACCCTACGCCGTCGAGGCTTACCGGCAGTGCGCGCAAGAAGTCAGAAGTATTGGAGCCGCGCCAGTCTTTTTAATCACGCCAAACACAACGCAAATTACCATGGCCGCGGAACGTATAGAGGCCCCCGGCGTTGTGATGGCGTTTAATAACCCCCGAGTTTATCCGAACCTCTATCACAGCAGCGTGCGTCGCGATGGGCAACATCTAACTAAATCGGGAGCAGAAGAATTCACGCACGTTGTGGCGGCGAATTTCGTGGAGCTTGCGCAAGCAGGCGAAATCAAGTGATCAAAAACCAATGGCGACCGGTTTAACTCCGTATCCCATTCTCTGTTCGAATGTCTTTCGTTGAATTTCGTTTCCTCTGGTTCTTTCTGGTTGTGTTCATCGTCTACTGGGCGGTGCGCAATAACACCGCGCGAAAGGTGTGGCTTCTCCTCTGCAGTTATGTTTTTTACGCGGCTTGGAATTGGAAGTTTACCTTCCTAGTCCTTGGGTCCACGACGGTTGACTACATCGTCGGACAAATGCTTGGACGCCGTGAAAGTCCGGCATGGCGGCGCTTCTGGATTGCCGCCAGCGTGTGCGTCAATCTCGGCGTCCTGGTTTTTTTCAAATACTTTAACTTTTTTATCTCTTCGGGGTCCGATTTTCTGGCCTGGCTCGGTTTACCGACGAGCGTGAGCACGCTCAACATTCTTCTGCCGGTCGGCATTAGCTTCTACACGTTTCACTCGATGAGCTACACGATCGACGTGTACCGCGGCAAGCAGCGCCCCATTTCGAATTTTGTCGATCTTGCGTTGTTCGTGAGTTTTTTCCCGCCATTGGTGGCGGGGCCAATCGTCCGCGCCGTGTATTTTTTGCCGCAGCTGATTTCGGTCAAGAAGTTTTCCAATGTCGATGTGCGTGGCGCGGTGATGTTATTCCTGGTGGGATTCATCAAGAAGGCCTGCATCGCCGATGGAGTCGCGCCGACCGTCGACCGGTACTTCGCTCATCCGGCGAACTTCACGGCAACGAGCGCGTGGATTGGTGTGCTGTTCTACGCAATCCAGATTTACTGCGACTTTTCCGGATACACAGACATGGCCATCGCGGCTGCCCGGTTACTTGGGTACCAATTGCCGAACAACTTCCAGTTTCCATACTTTGCCCGGAACGTCTCTGATTTCTGGCGGCGCTGGCACATTAGTCTCTCGAGTTGGCTGCGCGATTACCTTTACATTCCACTTGGTGGAAATCGCGGCTCGCGCGGGTTTGCTTACCGCAATGTCATGATCACGATGCTGCTCGGCGGACTCTGGCACGGAGCTGCATGGACGTTCGTTATCTGGGGCGCGTTACATGGAACGGCGCTCCTCATTCATCGCGAATGGATCCGCCTTACGGACGGTCTTAAGTGGGCTGCGCGGGCGATGCGCTGGTTTGCCTGGCCGATTACGATCTATGTGGTGTGCGTTGCCTGGATTTTTTTCCGCGCGCATGACCTCAGTAGCGCGGGAACAATACTAAAGCAGTTCACTCTGTTTCACGGCGGTGGTAACGAACATTTCCACCGCTGGTTCCTTTTGCTGATTGGCGCACTTGCCTTAATTCATTGGCTCAATTCTCGCCGATGGTTTGCTGAAACATGGCGACGGTGGCCTGCCCCAGTCTTCGCAGCGGCTTATGGTTGCACTTTTGCGATCGTCCTCTTATTTGTTCCGCCCCACTACACGCCCTTCATTTATTTTCAGTTCTGAGCCCGTAGCCATGAATCAAATCACATGAGAAAGAAAATCGTTGCCGCTAACTGGAAGATGAACATGACGCAGGCGGAGTCCGCGCGATTTGTCGAGTCGATGCTGCTGGACCTGGGTGACATCACCGATGTGGAAGTCGTGATCGTGCCACCGTTCACTGCAATTGCAAAAGTGATGGAAGCACTCGGCAAAGCGCAGAATATAAAAGTGGGGGCGCAAAACATGTATTGGGAGAAGAACGGCGCTTTTACCGGTGAGATCAGCGCCGCGCTTCTGCGCGATTTGTTTGTGCACTATGTCATTCTCGGACACAGCGAACGCCGTAGGTTGTTTGGTGAAACTGACGAAATCGTGAATCGCAAAGTGCGCGCCGCGCATGATGCAGCGCTGCGTCCCATTGTTTGTATTGGGGAAACGCTCGAGCAGCGCGATAAAGGCAATGTTGAAAAAATACTATCAATCCAACTTCGTGGCAGTCTCGCTGGTTTGAGTCCAAAGGAATTGCAGGAAACGGTGATTGCATATGAGCCGGTGTGGGCCATTGGCACCGGCCGCAATGCGACGCCCGCTCAAGCACAAGAAGCCCACGCGTTCATTCGCCACACCCTGCACAAAATGGCTGACGACACGACGGCCGAGCGCGTGCGCATTCTGTACGGTGGGAGTGTTAAACCGGAGAACGCGCACGAACTGATGATCCAGCCAGACATCGATGGTGCCCTTGTCGGTGGTGCCAGCCTCGATCCGCGCAGCTTCGTCCAAATCGTCAAGGCTGCGCGCGACAAGTAGGGCGCGACCGCCGGGCGGGAGTTGCGAAACAGCTGTAGCCGAGATCAGCGATCTCGGTTCGCGATCAACCATATGTTTGGCATTGTCGTAGCCGCCTCGCTGCGTCGAGGTGTTTCAATTTTCATTGATTGCTTCATGTTGCAGCTGTAGCCGGGGTCGCCGACCCCGGCCACAAACTGTATCCACTCCTCTTCTACGGATTATTGAGAACGACCTCTGTTGCGGGTCCAGCAGGGCGGATCCGTCCTGCCGCAGGACGGGCGAACTTGGTGATCTGAACCTGGGTGCTCAGCTTTTGGATTTGAGCGGCCTGTTTTTCCAGGCTCGCAATGAACTCACGAATTTCATTCTCCCGCCGTGTGGTAGTCGCCTGGAATTCTCTTTGCTGTTGGGCAATGGTGGTCTCTTGCTTCGCAATAGTGGACTCTAACTCCTCGAATCTTTTGTGCTCTTTGAGGAACTCATTGAGCAACATCGCGTTTACCTGGTCGTAGCGTACCGTGTAGATCTCGCCGCTCTTGTCGCGCACCACAAGGTCAGGATTCACTTTTTCAACCTCTTCAGCTACAAGTCCGAACTGCGATCTGCCTGTCGGATCGATCTCCTTCTTGTAACGGAAGGTAACCGGTTTGAGCGCCAGGAGCGTTTCGCTGGCTTTGTCCATTGGCTTGATGTCTTCCTTGAAACGCTTTGAGGAAGTCATGGTGCCAAGTCGATGGTCGTTTCCTATGAGAACGGGGGCACCT
Source organism: uncultured Verrucomicrobiae bacterium (assembly GCA_963840135.1). GTDB lineage: Bacteria > Verrucomicrobiota > Verrucomicrobiia > Chthoniobacterales > UBA10450 > Udaeobacter. The sequence goes on from CAWIXX010000017.1 coordinate 96,823, forward strand.
GCTGGAACAGTCGCGCCAACAATGCCCGCGATATAGGTCGCAGTCTGTACGGCAGGGTCGCCGATCCGGATCGTATTCTCATCACCGGCGTCGCCAAGCACACCGGCGCCGATGACGATGTTGTTGCTACCGGTGGTGATGTTGGAGCCAGCTCGATCTCCCAGGACAACGTTGAGGCTGCCGGTGGTATTATTGTAGAGCGCGTTGATGCCATCGGCCGTGTTGCTGTTGCCGATTGTGTTTTTATGAAGCGCACCCAGACCGCTAGCCGTGTTGAAGCTTCCCTCTGTATTGCTGTAGAGCGCGGCAACCCCGGCGGCTGTGTTCTGGGTACCGGTGGTGTTGGTTATAAGAGCCTCAGCGCCGGCGGCCGTGTTGTTGTCGGCGCTATTGTTAGCGAGAGCGGTAAAGCCAACACCAGTGTTGTTGGCGCCGGAGGTGTTCCCATCGAGCGCCTCAAAGCCGATGGCTGTGTTCTCGTCGCCGGTGGAGTTGTTACCGAGCGCAGACCCTCCGATGCCCGTGTTGAAGCTACCGGTGGTATTGCTAAAGAGTGCAAAATAACCGATGGCCGTGTCGTTGTCTCCGTCTGTATTGATAAAGAGCGCCTTAACGCCAGTAGCCGTGTTGAAGTTACCGGTCGTGTTCGAAAACAGAGTAAATGCTCCGTTGGCAGTGTTTTGACGACCGGTGGTGTTACTCAAAAGGGCCCCAGCTCCAGCGGCCGTGTTTTGGTCCGCTGTGTTGGCAAAGAGAGTCCCAGCGCCAATGGCTGTATTGAATCCGCTTTCGGTGTTGCTCGTGAGTGAAAACCAACCAATTGCCGTATTGTATGTGCCGCTAGTAAGGCTAAGAAGGGCGTTTTGCCCTTCCGCCGTGTTGCCTCCGAGATAGCCGCCATCTGGCGCCGGGCTCACCGCTTGCGCCATTTGGCAGATGGCAAGGAGGCCAACTGCGAGGAGAACCTGCTCGCCATGCCATCGATGCAGGCGGGCAAGAAATGATGCTGTTTCGATTCCAGTTTCTTGTTTCATGTGATTTAATTTTGTCAGTCTATTTTATTTCTTTGTTGCAGCTGTGGCCGGGGTTAGTGACCCCGGCCACAAACTGGTATCCACTCCTCTTCTAAGGATTACTAACAACCACCTTTCTTGTCGGCTTGGTCATCTGAATCTGCGCGCAAACCTCTTGGATCTGTGCGCCCTGCTCTTTGAACTGCGCGGTGACATCTCCCATTCGCTTTTGCAATTCCTGAACTTTGTGATGTTCTTTGAGAAACTCGTTGAGCAACATGGCGTTTACCTGGTCGTAGCGTACCGTGTAGATCTCGCCACTCTTGTCGCGCACCACAAGGTCCGGATTCACCTTTTCTACTTCTTCAGCTACAAGACCAAACTGCGATCTGCCGGCCGGATCGATCTCCTTCTTGTAACGGAAGGTAACCGGTTTGAGCGCCAGGAGTGCTTCGCTGGCTTTGTCCATTGGCTTGATGTCTTCCTTGAAACGCTTTGAGGAAGTCGTGGTGCCAAGCCGATGGTCGTTTCCTATGAGAACGGGGGCACCTGCTGGAACGGTCGCGCCAACAATGCCCGCGATATAGGCCGCAGTCTGTACGGCAGGGTCGCCGATTCGGATCGTATTCTCATCACCGGCGTCGCCAAGCACACCACCCCCGATGACGATGTTGTTGCTACCGGTGGTGATGTTGGAGCCAGCTCGATCTCCCAGGGCAACGTTGAGGCTGCCGGTGGTATTATTGTAGAGCGCGTTGATGCCATCGGCCGTGTTGCTGTTGCCGATTGTGTTTTCATGAAGCGCCCCCAGACCGCTAGCCGTGTTGAAGCCTCCCTCTGTATTGCTGTTAAGCGCGGCTACACCGGTGGCCGTGTTCTGGGTACCTGTGGTGTTGGTTACGAGCGCCCCAGCGCCGGCGGCCGTATTGTTATCGGCATTGTTGTTACGGAGCGCCGACGAGCCAATCGAAGTGTTGTTTTCGCCCGCCGAATTGTTTTCCAGTGCGAAGAGGCCGACGCCTGTGTTATTGCTGCCGGTTGAATTGTTAGCGAGCGCACCGTAACCGTTGCCGGTGTTGGAGCTGCCAGTCGTATTATGTTGGAGTGCGATAACACCGAAGGCCGTGTTTTGGCTACCGGTGGTGTTGTCCTCTAGGCCACCCGCTCCGACAGCCGTGTTAAAGCTGCCAGTGTTCGCAAAGAGCGCGTCAGCGCCGACGGCAGTGTTGCTAATGCCCTGGGTGTTGTTCGCGAGACTCCCCGCTCCGACGGCCGTGTTCTCGCTGCCGACAGCATTATTTTCGAGTGCGTCAAAACCCATGGCCGTATTGTCGCCGCCGCTGGTATTGCTTAAGAGCGCACTGTTCCCGGTGGCAGTGTTCTTGTTGCCTTCCGTATTGCTAAAGAGGGCAAACGCTCCATTGGCTGTGTTGGCGAATCCGGTGGTGTTGCTTAAAAGCGCCCCTGCGCCGGTAGCGGTATTTTGGTCTGCGATGTTCGCAACGAGCGCTCCAGCGCCAAGAGCAGTGTTAAAGTTGGCAGTGGAGTCGGTCTGGAGCGAAAGCACACCAACGGCGGTATTGTATCCTCCAGTGGTAAGGCTCAAAAGGGCATTCTGGCCTTCAGCCGTGTTGCCCCCGGGGTAGCCACCGTCCGGCGCAGGACTCACTGCTTGCGCAATTGGAGAAAGCGCAAAGGAGCCAAGCGTCAAGAGTACTGTTGTGAATGTAATGTATCGAGTTTTCATAGGTTTAATCTTTTTTCCTTGTTTTGGCGTTCTCTGAGCTCTCTCAGGAGAACCCAGTTCTGGCGGTTCACTGAGTACCAGACCGAAAGCCCGCTCGAGGTTACGCAGAAAATGCAGAAACCTTCAGAACCGCGGATTGCGCACATGCGGCGCGTGGCTTCATCCAGAAGAATGGTGCCCACGAAACACACGAAAGAAGCGAAATGGGTGTCTCTTGCTCAAGTTTTCGCGTCGTTTCGCGCATTTAGTGGACAGAAGAAGAGCGGCGCGGCCAGCGGTTGCGTCCTTACCTATCCGTGTTATCCGTTTCCGGAATTCACTTTGGCGCAAGGGAATCGACAATTTTTTCGAAGCATGGATCGCCGCGCAGCGGATCCCACCACGGCAGCAGCTTTAACTCACCGTAGGTCAGGCCGCCGCTCGGAAGACTGCTGCTGGCGCGGGCAAGTTGTTCGCAGGCGAGATCTTTATCACCAACCCATGCAGCGATTTTGGCTAAACCCACCATTATGTGCTTGCCGCTGATCGCATCCTTCTCTACGGGAAGCAGCTCAAGCGCGCGACGACCCTCGAGCAGCGCTTCCTCTTTACGCCCGAGCCCGGCGTCGATTAAACCCAGCATGCATAGAGCACCAGCATCGTCAGGATGGGCACGAACCAGTTTCTCCTGCTCTGTATGCGAAAGAGCGAACGCGGCATGTGCCTTGACATCATCGTGTGCCATCCGAGCAAGAAAGCCTTCCATGAAAAGCGGGCTGTATCTTACCGTTTCGTTACCAGGGCTGTTTTCACCGAGCGCTGCTAAAGCATTGGCAGCGGCGGCGGAGTCGCGCTCCGCCAGTGCGCAGTAAAGCCAGCTATCGGCGACGTTTTGGATTGCACCAGGGTCTTTGGCGCGAAGCTGATCGATCAGTTGATGCAAGGGATGGATATCAGCTTTCCAATTAAATTCCACCTCCGCCCGCGCGGCTTTCGTTTCGACGCTGTCTGGCTCGATCGCGAGCGCGCGGTCCAGTACGGCCTCTTCGTCGGCATAGCGGCGAAGATATTCGTAGCTAACCGAAGCCTGTTGTAGGATGAAAGCATTGCGCGGGTCGAGATCGATTGCGCGCTCAAGGTTGCGTAACGCCTCCTCTTGATCACCACCAGGGCGGCGGCGCTCAACATAACCCTTGAGTTCGAATAGCCGGGCGTCATTAGGCAGAGTCTGTCGAGCAGTTTCCAACTCGGCCAAAGCGCCACCATAATCACGGTAACCGCGATAAAGGTGAGCCGCGCGCGCAAGATGTGCTTCACCTGCATCGGGACGCAGGCGAAACGCTGATTCGATGGCTGCCTCCGCCAGCGCCAGACGCTCGGGCGTGCGATCGAGATGGGAATTGTAAAGCTGATCATGGACCAGGGCCAGTTGGCAAGACGCCTGGAAAAAGGTTGGGTCATGCGTGACTGCCTGATTCAACAGATCGGCCATCCTGAGGAAATCTGCTTTTCCGCTGCTGCTTTGAGCCGCAGCCAGAAAAAGATTCTTGGCGCGGCTATAAAGATCGAAGGCGGTGAGATCGGCAGTTGGTGGACGCTCTATGGCTAGCTTTTCAGCGGGTGAGATTTTTGCGTGAACCTGCCCGGCAACTTTTTGCGCAATCTCGCTTTGAACCGCGAACACGTCTTTCAGATCGCGATCGTACTCTTCCGCCCAGATGTGCGCGTCGGTGCGGGCGTCGATCAATTGCGCGTTTATGTGTAGCCACGCGCCAGTCTTTCGGACGCTGCCTTCCAACACGTGGGATACGCCAAGCTCATCGCCGATCTGGCGCGTGTTCTGTTTACCGCGATATCCGATCACGCTGGTGCGGCTGATGACCTTGAGATCGGCAATTTTCGCAAGCTTGGTCAGAAGATCGTCCTGGACGCCATCTGCAAAGAAGGCGTCCTCTCTGTCGTTGCTCAGATTTTCAAATGGAAGTACTGCGATTCCGGCTGCTGCGGGGCGGCGGAATAGGTCACTTTTCCAAACAATCACACTTACCGCCGCTGTCAGACCCATCAGCGACGCTGCCAAAAGCGCAGTTGTTGGATTGCGTCGCACCCATTTCCTTCCTCGCGTGAAAATTCCAGTGGGCCGGGCGTGGACTGGTTCGTGCCTTAGCCAGCGCCCAAGATCTTCTGCGAACGCAAGAGCTGACGAGTAACGGCGCTGTGGATCTTTCTCCAGACACTTCAGGCATATAGTGGAAAGATCGCGATCTATTCTCGGATTTAACAAGCGAGGTGGCCGCGGCTCGGTTTCCAAAAGTAACTTTATGGTCTCGTAGGTTGTTCCACCGGCAAAAGGCGGATGACCGGTGAGCAATTGATAAAGGACAGCGCCAAGGCCATACACATCTGTGGCGCCGCTAACATCCGCGTTCTTTCCCAGGGCCTGTTCCGGCGCCATGTAACTGGGCGTGCCTATCACTTCCAGCGTGCGCGTGACGGTGCTCTCAGATTCGACCAATCGGGCAAGGCCAAAGTCAGTGAGATGCGGTTCGCCTTTTGCATCGAGCAAAATGTTTCCTGGTTTGATGTCCCGATGCAAAATGCCGTGTTCATGCGCGTAATGCACGGTGCGGGCCACCTTGGCCATTAATTCCACTGCCTGCCGGATCGGCATGGGTTCGCGCCTAACGATCGCGTCGAGTTGTCCGCCTTCGACTAATCCCATGCTGAAATAGCAAGCGCCTTCGCGTTCGCCGACTTCATAAATTGGAACGATGCATGGATGGTTTAGCCTGGCAGCCGCTTCGGCTTCCAGACGAAAGCGTTTCACGTGTGCTTTGATGGCCCATCGGCCAAGTCCAATTACTTTCAACGCAACTGGCCGGTTGAGACTTTTCTGGCGCGCCCGATAAACGACGCCCTGACCGCCTCGACCAATTTCCCCCAGTAGCTCGTAGTCGCCGAATTCCATCTGGATTTCTGCGGATTCCAAAGAGTCGCCCCGCGTCGTGGCTACTGACTCTTCCAGGATCGATCCAAGACCCGTTTTAAAAAGACACAAACTACAGAGTCCCTGCGGCGCGTCCGCGAACAGCTTGCTCCCACACTTGCCGCAAACTCCGCTCGAATTTGTCGGCTCAGCTCTCTGCATCTGCGTGGAGAAACCTCGCAATGACGAAGCACCAATGTCGAATGGTGAAAGAAATGATTAAATGACGGGTGACGTCCAAAATGCGAGCATTTGCTTCTCTTAATGGTGGCTTCATTGGTTCGTCATTCGGATTTCGTCATTTTATAGTTCGTGTTTATTCGAGTTCATCCGTGAGTTAGCTCTTATGTTTGCAATACAGCGATGAAGTGTCGCAACTCGTCCTCCACGTCGCCCGGCACCGCGACAGTGTGAGCGATCTCCTCACGCAATAACAACCGATATCGCTGACGCAGGCGATAAAACGCCTGCTTCACCGCGTTTTCGTTCATATTCAACTCTTGCGCGACCTGCGCCTGCGACAGCCGGCCGGGTTCCTCAGTCAGCATTTGCTTCAGCCGCTCGAATAAATCGGCGGCTGTCGGACCTGCAACCCGATACTCTTCCTGGAGTCGCGCGAGGACTTGCTCCAGCAAGGCCAAAGCCCAGCGACGCTCATAAATTCGTTCGGCACTCAACGCGTCTGCTGGCTCAAGATCCGCCTGCTCGCGTGCGAGTAACTCTTCCAGCGGAACGAGCGGTCGACCTTCACCGCGCTTGAGAGTCATCATGCGACGGTGCGCCTTGGCGAGAAAGTTTTTGAGTGAGGCAAGAAGGAAGGAACGCAACCGTCCTTTTTCCCGGCGGACTGTGTCCAGGTCCCTTCTCTCGAGCAGTTGCGCGAAAAAACTTTGGGTAAGATCCTGCGCTTCCTCCGGACTGTAGCCGCGTCGCCTGACAAAGCCGTAAAGCGGCCACCAGTAAATTCGGCAGAGCTTCCCAAGTGCTTCCTGCGCGGCGGCTGATTCGCCTTGGGCCGTTAACACCACGCTCCAATGGGTCGTCGCGAATGCGACATCTCCGTTTCGCGCTCTTTCGCTAAGCCCGGTCAGTGACGTCACCTGATCATCAACAGGCACGCCTCCGATTCAAGTAGAAAGCCGGACCGAAATCAAGTCTGCATTGAGACAGCAAAATCAACACTGCGAATCGACGGCGCTTTCAGGCGCACTCAGTCTTTACCGATTGTCGAGAACCACGTTTGTCGCGGGACCTTTGAATTCGACCCGCGCGCTCACTCTTTGGATTTGCTCTGCCTGTTAGTTTGACGTTCTGCCGTGAGGGCCTCAATCTGTTCTTGTTGTGCCCTCCATTTTGCGATGTGCCTTCAGGAACTCGTTGAGCAGCATCGCGTTGATCTGCTCGTAGCGGACTGATTCAGGTTCGCCCTTCTTATTGCGGCCTACCAGGTCAGAATCCACTTGCGCCACGTCCTCAGCTATGAGCCCAAAGGAGAGGCGCTGCGCGGCATCATATTCCTTATTGTAATGGAAACTAACTGGCTTAAGCGCGAAGATCACTTCACTCGCCTTGTCCATTGGCTGGATGTCATGTTTATAGCGTCGCGAGGACACACCGCCACGGCCAAGTTTGCCATTACTGGCAATGGTAACGTAATCGGGATCGTTCCCGACAACAGGCTGCACGTTGGAATAGATGTTTGCGATGTAGCAAGTGTTATTGATGTTCTCGCCACCCACTTGTCCAATACAGATGACGCCAGTGGCTGTTGTCACGTTGCCCCCAGCCTGAACGCCCAGTCCAATGTTCAACGAGCCACTCGTATTATTAGTGAGTGCGCCACTTCCAATGCCGGTATTATCTTGGCCATCGATATTGCTGAGGAGCGCCTGACCACCAACCGCTGTATTCAGAGCCCCTCCAGTATTATGGGAAAGCGCAAGAGCACCGACAGCCGTATTGAAGTCTGTCGCGATGGCACCGTTGCCCCGCGCAAAGCTGCTGCCAAGCGCCCGAAAACCAGCCCCGGTGTTATAGCTGCCGCTGCTATTCAGGTCTAATGCGCCCGCGCCAAATGCGCTGTTACCGTAGCCGGTGGTGTTGCCGGACAGCGCATTGTTTCCAAAGGCGGAATTGAACGATGCTTCCATGTTAGCAGGGTCGCCGTCATTTGAAGAGAGTGCCTGGACGCCGGTCGCCGTGTTGCCCTCACCGGTTTTGTTTGTCAGGAGCGCTTGGGCCCCGCTGGCTGTGTTGTCGCTGCCTTCAGTATTGTTGAATAGGGCAAATACCCCATGGGCGGCGTTGGCCTCGCCGGTGGTGTTGCTGAATAGCGCCCCTGCGCCGGTAGCAGTATTTTCATCAGCAGTGGTTGCAAAGAGCGCTCCGGCCCCAATAGCCGTGTTGAAATTGCCAGTGGCGCTGGTCTCAAGTGAAAAGAGACCAACTGCCGTATTGTATACGCCACTCGTGAGGCTCTGAAGCGCGCTTTGGCCTTCCGCCGTGTTGCCTCCTGCATAGCCGCCATCCGGCGGAGGTGTGACCGCCTGCGCGCTCTGGGCGAACGCAAGTGAGCCAAGCGCGAGGGCGATGAAAATGAACCTCGACCGCAAAAACGGCCGTCCAATTGAAGTTGTGATTCGTGGGGTTGTAGTTTTCATGTTCTTGTTCCTAATCTGGTTTCTTCTTTAGCGATTACTGAGGACGACCTCTGGCCTGGGTTTGTTCAGTTCAAGCCGGTCGCTCACTTTCTGAAGGCCCGCAGTGAGAGCTTCAATCTGCTTTTGTTGTTTAGCTATGATCGCTCCTTGTTCTTCCACTTTACGGTGCTCCTTGAGGAACTCGTTGAGCAGCATGGCGTTGATCTGTTCGTAGCGAACTGAATCGGCTTGGCCCTCGCGATTCCGTCCCACCAGATCCGGGGCCACCTCGGCGACCTCCTCGGCGATCAGACCAAAGGAAGGCCGCTCTGTTGCGTCATACTCTTTGTTATAACGGAAACTTACCGGCTCAAGTGCGAAGATTACTTCGCTGGCTTTGTCCATTTGGTGGATGTCGTGCTTAAAGCGACGGGACGACCCATTCAGGTTCGATCGGCCGAGTCTGCCGTTGGAGTCGATGGTGACGTAGTCGGGGTTGATCCCGATGACCGGTTGCACGTTGGAGTAGATGTTTGCGATGAAACAGCTATTGTCGATATTGTCACCGCCGCTGCCAATACAGATCACGTTATTTGCGGTTGTGACGTTGAAGCCGGCTTGATCACCCACGCCGGTGTTGAAACTACCGGTGGCGTGTTCGAGCGCGGCAAAACCAACGGCGGTGTTGGCATGGTTTTCAGTGTTGCTAGACAACGCGAGAGCACCGATGGCCGTGTTGTCGAAGCCAATCGTGTTAAATCCCAGCGCGCTCCAACCGAAGGCGCTGTTGCTCTCCCCGATGGTGCTGTTGCCAAGCGCATACGCTCCGAAAGCCGAGTTGGCTGATCCTTCGTTGTTAGTGGGATCTCCATCGTTAAGGGCAAGCGCCTGATAGCCGCTTGCCGTGTTGTCTTGGCCAGTCGTATTCGTAAAAAGGGCCTGGACTCCGGTGGCCGTGTTCGTGCCGCCTTCGGTATTGTTACGCAGCGCCAACGCTCCATTGGCCGTGTTGCCGAAACCGGTTGTATTCGACGCCAGTGCATTCCAACCGAAAGCACTGTTCTTGGATCCGTCAATGTTGCTAAAGAGCGCGAATGTTCCATCGGCTGTATTGCTGCTGCCTGTGGTATTGCTTAAAAGCGCGCCGGTGCCAGTGGCTGTATTTCCGTCGGCGGTATTGACGAGAAGCGCGCCAGCTCCAATGGCCGTGTTGAAATTGCCAGTGGCGTTGCTCTCAAGTGAAAAGAGACCAACTGCCGTATTGTAGGTGCCGGTAGTGAGACTGAGAAGGGCTTGTTGTCCTTCGGCAGTGTTGCCTCCGGGATATCCACCGTCTGGCGCCGGGCTGACGGCATGTGCAATTGACGAAAATGCGAGGATCGCTAGAACTGATGGAATAATATTGATTTTCATTGATGATTCCCTGTTGCAGCTGTAGCCGGGGTCGGCGACCCCGGCCACAATCTGCATCCACTCCTCCTCTACGGATTATTGAAGGTTACCTTTGTTGCAGATCTGCTCATCTCGACTTGCGTGCTCACTTTCTGAATTTGCGCTGTCTGCTTTTTTAGCTGGGCCTTAAGAACTTCCATCTCTTTTTGCTGCCGGTAGGCTGTTGACTTCAACTCGGCAATCGTTACTCGCTGTTGCTCAACTTTTGTGTGCTCTTTGAGAAACTCGTTGAGCAACATTGCCTGGATGGATAGGAAGCGCAGAGTCGAAGGTTTTCCCTGAGAGTCGTTTACCACCAGATCGGGGTTAACCTTCGCCACGTCCTCAGCGATGAAGCCGTACTGCTGGGCATGCGCCGGATCCACATCCCCCTTGTACCGGAAGGAAACAGGCTGCAGCGTGTAGAGCGCTTCGCTGGCTTTATCGATCGGCTTAATGTCCTCCTTGTAGCGTCGTGAAGAAACCTGGTAACCAAGCTTCACAGCAGTACCGGGTGGGCCAGTGGTATCCGCAGTAACGAATATGCCGGTGCCTTGCGGAGTGCCGCCGATGTTCCCAATGTAGCAACTATCGCTCACATCTCCGCCTGCCACGCCTTGCCCGATACAGATCACGTTATTGGCATTACCAACGTTTCCTCCGGCGCCAGAGCCCACCACCGTGTTACTGCTCCCGCTGGCGACGAGGAGCGCGGCTGTACCTACTGCGGTGTTGAAGCTGCCTGTCGTATTCTCGTTCAGCGCGGCTTGACCGATCGCTGTGTTTCCCCCGCCAACGATATTCCTCTGGAGCGCCGCAGTACCAGTGGCTGTGTTGCCGCTGGCTGTTGTGTTGGCAAAGAGGGCAAACGCTCCATTTGCCGTGTTGTCGAGGCCGGTGGTGTTGCTCAAAAGCGCTCCAGCACCAATGGCCGTATTTAGGGTTCCGTGCCCCAATTGGTCTCCCACATTGGCAAGGAGCGCTCCGGCACCGATTGCTGTATTGAACCGGCCTGCGATGTCGCTCTCGAGTGAAAGGAAACCAACTGCTGTATTGTAAGTGCCGGTAGTAAGACTTAAAAGGGCGTTTTGCCCTTCCGCCGTATTGCCTCCTGGATATCCACCGTCGGGCCCCGGAGTGACAGCTTGCGCCCCCGGAAACAACGCGAGAACTACTAGAACAAATGGGATGATCTTGATTTTCATTGTTGACTTGTTGTCGCTAGTTGTGACCGGAGTCGATGACCCCGGCCACAACCTCTATCCACTCCTCTTTTATGGGTTATTGAGCGCAATGTTTGTCTTTGGCTTGCTCATCTGAATTTGGGCGCTGACCTCTTGGATCTGTGCAGCTTGCTCTTTGAGCTGGGCGGTGAGAGCTGCCACGCTGGCTTCCAATTGCGTGACCTTCTCATGATCCTTCAAAAGGTCGGTAAGCCGCATGCCGGACGCGACGGCGTGAGTGCCCACCTTTCCGTTAACATCGATCCCCATAATGAAGTTGTCTGGATCAATGCCTTCTTGGAAGACATGTCCGATATAGCAACCGTCGGTCACATCGACCCCAGCGATGCCGATACAAATAGTGTCGCTGGCTGTAACCACGTTTGCGCCGGCTCCAATGCCGATCGCGATGTTATTATTGCCCGCGGTGTTGTTAGAGAGGGCGCCTGTGCCTATGGCTGTGTTGCTGCCGCCATTGGTATCAGCTAACAGTGCACCAGATCCGATCGCCGTGTTGTTATCGCCAGCTGCGTGCACATTGAGAGCGTTCGCGCCGATGGCCGTATTGTTGGTAGCAGCGGCATTCGCAAACAGCGCGCCCGCACCTAAGGCACAATTGAAAAAGCCGGTGGTATTATGAGAGAGTGCATCAGTCCCAAATGCGCAGTTGTTGAAGCCGTTGGTGTTGCTGAAGAGCGCGCTAGCGCCGGTAGCAGTATTGTTAGCGGCTCCTGCGTTGCTATAGAGCGCAAACGCTCCAGTGGCGGTGTTGAAGGCACCGGTGGTATTGCTTGCAAGCGCCCCCGCGCCACTCGCTGTATTTTGGTCGGCCGTGTTGGTCAAAAGCGCTGCAGCGCCAATCGCTGTATTGAAGGCACCCTGTATGTCACTCTCGAGTGACCGAAACCCAACGGCCGTGTTGTAAAAGCCGGTGGCGGTATTGAGGTTCAAAAGGGCATTTTGCCCTTCCGCGGTGTTAGCACCCGGGTAACCTCCATCCGGCGGTGGATTCACAGCTTGCGCAATTGGAAGTGCAAAGGAGCCAAGCGTCAGGAGGACCGTTGCGAATGTAATGTATCGAGTTTTCATAAGTTTAATCTTTTTTTCTTGTTTTGGCCTTCATTGAGTTCTGTTTGGAGAAGTCATTCCGGCCATTCACTGATGTACTTCGTAAAATTTTGCGGCGCGTTACGCGGAAACTTGAAGACGATGTCACGCTTCAGGCGGTAGCGCCGGAAGTAGGTGCCATTTCAGGGTAGGTGCGGTCCTTGAGTCACTCGAAGCTGCCACGGACTCGTCCCACTCTTGGAGTACCATCCGCGCAACAGCTCACCTGGCTTTGGCTTCAGTGTAACATCCCACGCGCCGTCGCCATCAACGTCTCCGAGGATCAGCTCCGATAACCTCTGTGGCATGGTGTTCAAATAACGCCACTGGCTTGTTAGTGTTGAAAATGCCCACCAGGTAATGCCTGTGGCCATGAACTGGTCCTGTTGTCCATCCCCCACAAAATCGCAGGTCGCCAGCTCAGTTGTGGGATCGACGCCGTATACATTGTTCGATCGGACATCGATCGGGGTCCTAATATTATCGCCCTGGCCACAATCACCATTTTGTCCAATCGCATCGCCGCGGCTGCCGTGCCTGAAGACATTCCCATCGACGACCGCTTTATCCGCCGGATTGCCGCGAATCTTGATCGCCAGGCCTTTGGTATACAGGATTGTGTTACGTTCAATGATGATAGTCTCCCCGGCTGTCCCGCACTCCCAATTGCTACAGTTGACGCTATACCAGTGATCCCCTCCTTTGCACCCACAGCCTACTGACCACGCGTTTCCGTCACCATGCATATCGATCTGGTGAGTGTGCGAACAAACAACATGGCAATGCAGTCCACCACCAGTAAGAATCAAATTATCGCGCGCCGTATAGCCGGAATAATCGTTACCTTTTTCACTGCAATTTCTGCTGCCGCCAGCAATCGCGTGGCGATTCTCGTCAAACACGTTTTGCTCGATTAGCGCATAAGCGCCGTTGGCGACATCCACCCCGTAGCCCTCGCCGTCGTCGTGGCGATTGTGATGGAAGAAGTTTCCCTTGATGTGCACAGCGCCAGGGTTCGTATTGAACAGGCGGCCACGCTCTGCCATATCCACGTTATCATTCACTTGAACACCGACGCCACTCCAATGGAATACCTCCATATTGGAAATTTCGATGTTATGAATAGGCTCAGCGCTCGCAACGGGAGAAATCAAGATAGCTTTCTCCTTATTGTCGTCGCCACTGCCAACACCGCTTGTTGGTCCCTCGAGGCGAAAACCGGACACGCGCACGTTGTCGCCCTGAATCTCAAATAACGCTGTGCTACCCCTGTGAGCGTCAGTGACGAAAATTCGTGGCCCATAACGTCGTGGTCCGCGCTCGCATGCAGGCGATCCGATCAGCGATGTATTATCACGAATGACTAACCCAGAATGACCGGTCAGATCGAGATCCACGTCGCACAACTCAATGGTTTGTCCCGGATTGCTCGAATTGGCGAGGACGTCGATCAGCACTCCTACCGGGTCAGCTGTCTTCGGGTCGATAAGTACCCGCGACGGATACCCTACCTCCACTTGTGTGGATGCGCGTTTTTCCCCATACACACCCAACCGCGTTTCACTCACCACAATCGTAAACGCCGTACTTCGCACAGGAGAAACGGACCGGTTCCCAGTCGTTGCCACACGTGCATCATTCAACTTTACCTGTACCTGTACGGCATTCGCTCGGGAGATTTACAGACCAACTTACTAGGCTCGACTGTCCCAACGTGATTGGGGACGGACTTGCCGACACCTGAATCGCCGCTCCGCTCAGGCACGGCGACGGCTCGTTATCGTCACCGGTTCCCCTAGGAGGTGCCCCAAGCATCTGCGAATCAGCAAAGAATCCGAGCAGCCCCAAACCACAACCACTCAATGAAAAAATCAAAAAGACGATCGATTTCGTTGACTGCATCCTTCTTTCTCCCTCTTATTCGATGATTCCTTTTCTGGCTGTTCACTCAGGTACTTCGCAAAATTTCGCGCTGCGTTACGCGGAAAATGGCTTCGCCGTATTAGATTGTTCAGACTTTGAAGCTTTGAAGCGTCGACTAAGAATTGCCCGCGTTCGTCTAGGCAGCTATGGCGTGACCTCGGATTTACGTCCTCGGGCGCGGCGTCGGGTGTGGATGCGGCGTGGGCGTATGCCGCGGAGTGGTGTGCGAGCGTGGCGTGGCGTGGCTGTTGGTGTTGGAATTCCGCGCTGCGTTATACGGAAAATCGGCGTCGCGCGTTAAATTGTTAACGCGTTGAAGATTTGATGCGATAACCAAGGATTGGCTTCTTTCCTCTAGACGGCTACGGCTGACCGCAAGACTTACATCCTCGGGTGCGGCGTCGGCGTATGCCGGGGAGTCGGGTGCGGTCGTGGCGTGGGCGTTGGCGTTATCCTCGGAGTGGCTGTGGGAATGACAGTCGGAGATGGGCTCGGTGTAGGTGTGGAGAGGGTCTGCACATACTTAATTGTGGCGAAATCATAATTTGTACCCGCGGTTAAGCTGATTCCCGTAACATACACATTACCTAAGCCATCAATCGCCATTGCATTGACGGCGTCTAAGCCATTTGCTGGACCGTCGTAGCGAATATTCCACAGTTCTTCGCCTAGCGGGTTATACTTGACCGTGGCGTAATCATAACCAATGCCGGACCCGACACTATTTCCTGTCACGTAAACATTGCCCAAGCCATCAACGGAGACAGCAAAAGCTTGGTCCCAGTTGTTCCCGGGTCCGTTGTAACGAGCAACCCACTGTTGCTGCCCCGCTGAGTCGTATTTGATGGTGGCGTAATCCATGGCAGTGCCAGAGCCCCAGCTGAAGCCGATTACATAGACGTTGCCTGAGCCGTCAATCGCGATACCGTTGGCTTGGTCCAAGTCATTCCCTGGTCCGTTGTAACGAGCAACCCACTGTTGTTCGCCCGATGCGTCGTATTTGATGGTTGCGTAATCAAAATTACTGCCGGAGCCCTCGCTCCATCCTGTCACATAGACGTTTCCTGAACCGTCGACAGCGATAGCGTGGGCCGCGTCAATACCATCCCCAGGTCCATTGTAACGGGCCACCCATTGTTCCTGTCCGGCGCTATCGTATTTGATCGTAGCGTAATCGTAGTCGCTGAATGAGCCCCAGCTTGCCCCTGTGACGTACACGTTGCCTAATCCGTCAAGGACGATAGCAGCGGCCCCGTCATCCCCAATCGCAGGGCCATTATAGGCAGTGAGCCACTGTTGCTGCCCCGCTGAGTTGTACTTGATGGTGACGTAATTATAGCCCGTGCCAAAACCACCATCGCTGGTTCCTGTCACATACACATTTCCAACGTTATCGACGGCAATAGCGGTAGCCTCGTCTTCGCTGTTCACCGATCCGTTGTAACGAGCAACCCACTGTTGCTGGCCTGCTGAGTTGTACTTAATCGTTGCGTAATCATTACCATTAAATTCTCCTGAGGCGCTTTCGCCGGTGACGTATACGTTCCCTGAAGTGTCAACGGCAATAGCGGTGGCAGAGTTGAAAATGCCGAGTCCGTTGTAACGGGCGACCCATAATTGCTGTCCTGAGGGGTCGTACTTGATTGTGGCGTAATCATGTTCGCCATTTGAACCGGTGCTTTCTCCTGTCACATACACATTCCCAGACGTGTCAACGGCGATCGCGGACGCTTGATCCCAGTCGTTTCCTGTTCCATTGAACCGCGCAGCCCACGCTTGCTGTACACTGTCCAATGGTTGCGAAGTATGGACAGCATTTCCCGATGTCTTGGAAAATCCTTTTCCTTGGGCGGATTGTGCCGTGGCGGCCGTGAGGCTGTCTGACACCCTGGCTGAGGCATACAGCGCCAGAAACCCACCGCCCGATAAGATAACAAGAAGGATTAAAACACGCGGATTAAAAAACGCAGAGCACGAAGTGGATTTGTTTTTCATAGGGATCGTTTGGGCGACTGGTTTCGCTGTTCAAAGGTGTACTTCGTAAAATTCCGCGCTGCGTTACGCGCGAAATGCGGAAATCGTACCGAACCACGGATGACGCGGATGTCACAGATAAGGGCATGAGAATTACGACCCACGAAACACGGCAAAGACGCGAAGGTAGAAGAAAGCCAGCTCTGGAACTTCGGCGTCTTTTCGCGTGTTAGGTGGGCAGAACAGTCTCCGTTCTTTTCGCCTGCTCGCGAAAGCATTCGGGGTTGCCTTTAAGGTTTCTTTAACGTTTTGAGGAATCACCCGTCTTCGCCGAAGGATATGCCAGCTGGTCATCGGAGCCGTGGCGGCGGGGTCGGGTGCGGATGCGGCGTTGGGGTGTGCCGCGGAGTGGGGTGCGGTCGCGGTGTGGGCGTGGGTGTGACGGTCGGAGTAGGCGTCGGACTTGGGCAACTTAGCTGTACATCATCCACATACATGCCGGTACGGTCTCCGAAGCCGTCCTGGTGCACCAGGAACTTGATACGCACCGTTTGCCCAGCATACGGCGCAAGATCCACTTGCTGGTCCAACCAGGTCAATGCATTGCTGCACTGATGAAAGATGGTTTGCAAAATGTTGCCGCTGCTATCGGTAATGTAAGCATCCTGCCAGTCGAACGTGATAGTGTCAGTGGTGCAGTCCGAGTGCCAGAAGCTCAGGGTACCTCCATCGGCTGGGACTGTGAACTGTTGGTAGAACGCGCTATCCCCAGTCGCTTCGACCCCATTGCCGCACTGGCCCAGAGATGCCGAATAATGCCCTGTGCGCCAATTTTCCGCGTTGACTACCGGCGGAAGATTGAAGCCATCGATTGTCCAGCCGGTGAAATCAAGGGTTTCGAAACCACCGTTAACGATTATTCCGCTATCGCATCCAGTGTCTTGCACATATTTGATCGTGGCGTACTCATACCCATTACCTGAGACATAGCTTAATCCCGTTACGTAGACACTGCCTAGCCTGTCAACGGCGATCGCTGCTGCACCGTCCGGGCCCTCTCCTGGCCCGTCATAACGAATAGCCCATCGTTGTTCACCTACCGAGTTGTACTTGACTGTGGCGTAGTCAGTAGTGTTAGTACCGCCGCTTTGTCCCGTTACATAGACGTTGCCTGAGCCGTCAAGGGCGATGGCATTGGCCTCGTCACCGCTGTTGGCCGGCCCGTGATAACGAGCAACCCACTGTTGTTCACCTACCGAGTTGTACTTGACCGTGGCGTACTCAATAGTGTTAGTACCGCCGCTTTGTCCCGTTACATAGACGTTGCCCAAGCCGTCAAGGGCGATGGCATTGGCCTCGTCACCGCTGTTGCCAGGTCCGTTATAACGAGCAATCCATTGTTCCTGGCCGGATGAGTTATACTTGATGGTAGCGTAATCATCTCTGGTGCTTGGGCTGTCGCTATATCCGGTTACGTAAACGTTGCCCGAGGTGTCAATAGCGATGGCGGCCGGCACATCCTCCCCATTCGCCGGTCCGTTATAACGGGCAACCCATTGTTCCTGGCCGGTAGAGTTATACTTGACCGTAGCGTAATCATCTCCGGTGCCTGGGCCGTCGCTATATCCGGTTACATAAACGTTGCCCGAGCCATCAATAGCGATGGCTGTGGGAGCGTCAAAGATACCCTGCGTTCCGTTATAACGGGCGATCCATTGTTCCTGCCCGGACGAGTTATATTTGACGGTAGCGTAATCGTACCCGGTGCCTCCGCCGAGACTGTAGCCCGTCACATAGACGTTGCCTGAGGCGTCAACAGCAATGGCGAAAGCTCCGTTTTCGCCATTCACCGGCCCATTATAACGGGCGACCCATTGTTCTTGGCCGATGGAATTATACTTAATCGTCGCGTAATCGCTCAGGGCGCCTACAGCAGTCTGCCCGGTCACATAAACGTTGCCAGAGCTGTCAATTGCAATCGCTCTGCCATAATCATCGCCGCTAGCCGCCCCGTTATAGCGGGCAACCCATACCGCTTGCCCGTTTGGATCGTACTTGATTGTCGCATAATCATAGCCCGTGCCTGCGCCGATGCTCCATCCGGTCACATAGACATTGCCCGAAGCGTCAACGGCGATCGCCTCGGCCCAACTGTCCAGATTGGCAGGGCCGTTGTATCGGGCAACCCATGCTTCTTGTACGGTATCAGATGGTTGCATGTGCTGACTGCTGGGGGCCTGCGTTAACGAGGATCCCTCTATGTGGTGGGTTCCCGCCGACACAGGCTTTAAGGTAAGCGGTGTTCCTGTGGCAAAGACTGCCAGAGAGATGGCGCTTGATAGCAAAACCGGCGGGATTATAACACGCAAATTAGACAACACGCTGCGCGAGGTGAATTTGTTTTTCATAGTATTCGAGAAGACTCCTTGAGATCTGTTCAGTGATGTACTTCGTAAGATTCCGCGCTGCGTTACGCGGAAAATACAGAAACCGTACGAACCGCAGATGACGCGGATGTCACGGATGAGGCAGAGAAGAAAAGAAGGGAAAGAAAGCAGAGAGTGTCGTCCGCCCCACCCCTCCCGTGCTATCGGCGCAATCCGTGGTTAGTTAGATTTCGGCGCGAGGGAGGCGACGATTTTTTCAAAGCACGGGTCGCCGCGCAACGGGTCCCACCACGGCAGCAGCTTCAATTCGCCATAGCTGAGGGCCGTCGGGTACTTCAGAGCGGTGTCAAGTTGTTCGCAGGCGAGGTTGTTATCGCCAACCCAGGCAGCGATTTTGCCAAGACCTACGATAATGAGTGCGCCGCTGATTGCATCTTTTTCCACGGGAAGCAGCTCAGCTGCACGCTGGCCCTCGCGTAGCGCCTCATCTTTTCGCCCCAACGCAGCGTCGATTAAGCCAAGCGCGCATAGGGCACCAGCATCATCAGGGCGGTCGCGAACTAATTTCTCCTGCTCGATGCGATCCGCAGTAAAAGCGGCACGTGCTTTGGCATCATCTTTTGTCATCCTGGCGATAAGACCTTCCATAAAGCGCGGACTGAGTCTTACCACCTCGCCAAAACGATCCTGGCCTAACGTTGCTAAAGCGTTGGCAGCGGCGGCGGGGTCTCGTTCTGCCATTGCGCAGATTAGCCAGTCTTCGGCATTGTCTCGAATTGCAGCGGAATCTTTGGCGCGGATCTCCTCGATGACTTCATGCAGGGTGTGGATATTAGCTTTCCAGTGGTATTCCACTTCCGCGCGTGAGGCCTTAATATCGGCGTTGTGGGGTCCAATCGCCAACGCTCGGTCCAGTATTGCCTCCTCGTCCGCATAGCGGTGAAGATGGCGATAACTGTTGGCGGTTTGCCGTAGCAAAAATACGTTCCGCGGATCGAGCTCGATCGCGCTCTCTAAATTACGAACCGCCTCTGCCTCACTACCGCCTGGACGGCGGCGTTCGATGTAACCCTTGAGTTCGAACATTCGTGAGTCGTTGGGTAGCGTCTCCCGCGATGCTTCTAGTTCAGTGAAAGCGGCACCATAATTGCGGTAGCCGCGATAAAGGTGTCCTGCACGCGCTAGATGAGCTTCGCCAGCATCGGGACGCAGGCGAAACGCTGCGTCAATGGCCGCTTCGGCCAACGCCAAGCGGGCAGGTGTATGATCGAACCCATAGAAGTAAAGTTGGTCATCGATCCAGGCAAGGAGGCAATATGCATTAAAAAAGCTTGGGTCGTGCGCGACAGCCTGGTTCAGCAGATCCGCGGCCTGGGACAGATTTCCTCTTTCATTAGTGTTGTAGCTCCATACTAGAACGAAATTTTTAGCGCGACTATAAAGATTGTAGGCGCTAATATCGGCAGTTGGTGATCGCTCAATGGCTAGCTTCTCGGCGGCTGAAATTTTGGCGTGTAGCTGCGCCGCAACTTTTTGTGCCATCTCGCTCTGCATCGCGAAGATGTCTTTTAGATCGCGATCGTACTCTTCCGCCCAGATGTGGGAGTCCGTGCGCGTGTCGATCAACTGAACGTTTATGTGAAGCCACGCGCCTGTCTTGCGTACGCTGCCTTCCAACACGTGGGAAACGCCGAGTTCATCACCGATCTGGCGCGTGTTCTGTTTGCCCTGATATCCCATCACGCTGGTCCGACTAATAACCTTAAGATCGGCAATCTTCGCCAGCTTGGTCAAAAGATCGTCCTGGACGCCATCGGCAAAGGAGGCGTCCTCTCTGTCGTTGCTCAAGTTTTCAAAAGGAAGCACCGCAATTCCAGCTGCTGCCGGACGGCGAAATAGGTCAGTTTTCCAAACGATGACACCGACTGCTGAGACAAGGGCCAGTGATAACACCCCTATTCCGGCAGCAGTTGGATTTCGTTGCAGCCATTTCTTCCCGCGAGCGACAATCCCGGTTCGCCTAGCTTGGATTGGTTCATGCCTTAGCCATCGTTCCAGGTCTTCGGCTAGTGCGAGAGCCGACGAGTAGCGGCGTTGTGGATCTTTCTCGAGACACTTGAGGCAAATGGTGGAAAGATCTCGATCTACTTTCGGATTCCACAGTCGCGGTGGCCGCGGCTCGGCTTCAAGTAGTAATTTGATCGTTTCGTAGGTTGTTCCTCCAGCAAAAGGTGGGTGGCCGGTTAGAAGCTGGTAAAGCACTGCGCCGAGCCCGTACACATCCGTTGCGCTGGTTAACCTGGCGTTATTACCAGCTGCTTGTTCTGGTGCCATGTAACTGGGTGTGCCCAGCACTTCCAACGTACGGGTAACAGTGCTCTCGGATTCCACCAACCGAGCCAGGCCAAAATCGGTTAGATGCGGTTCGCCTTTTTCATCCACGAGAATGTTTCCCGGCTTGATGTCTCGATGCAAAATGCCGTGTTCGTGCGCGTAATGGACGGTACGTGCTACCTTGGCGATGAGTTCGACGGACTGCCGGATCGAGAGCGGTGAGTGCCTGACTACCTCGTCTAGCTGGCCGCCTTCGACAAATTTCATGCTGAAGTAGCATTGGCCATCGCGCTCACCAACTTCATAGATTGGAACGATGCAGGGATGATCGAGGCTTGCCGCGGCTTCAGCTTCAAGTCGGAAGCGCTTGAGGTGTGCTTTAGTGGCCCACTGGCCGAGACCAATGACTTTCAAGGCGACTATGCGATTAAGACTCTTCTGGCGGGCGCGAAACACAACACCTTGTCCGCCGCGGCCAACTTCCTCGAGTAACTCGTAATCGCCCAGTTCTCCCAGCAGCTTAGCGGCGCGCGCTGTTGTTTTACTTTGGGTTGCTTCTTTCGCGTAGACGTCTTTAGCAGAGCCGCAGTCATCGCCAGCGGCTACAGCGTCAGGGAAAATACCCAGTGCTGTTTCGAGGACGCAACCCGTGCACAGTCCTTCCGGTGCGTCGGAAAGAATTTTCGCGCCGCACTTTCCGCAAACTCTAATTACAGTCGCCATGTCTGGCGGAACATCAGGTCTTACGCCCGGACCACAGCGATCAGATGGCGTAGCTCGTCTTCAACGTCGCCGGGCGTAGCAACCGTGTGAGCAATTTCCTCTCGCAATAACAATTGATAGCGCTGCCGAAATCGATAAAACGCCTGCCTCACGGCATTGTCGGTCATGCCCAGTTGCCCGGCGACGTCCGCTTGGGAGGGGGCGCCCGGTTCGTCCGGCAGTAGTTGCTTCAAGGAATTAAACAACGCGGCATTGCCTGCCGCGACGTATTCATTTTTCAAAATGCCAAGCACGCGTTCCAATACCGTAGATGCCCAGCGACGTTCGTAAATTTGCTCTGCAGTGACTGGGTCTGTGGGTTCCATGTCCGAGCGTTCGTCGCCCCTTAGTTCCTCCAGCGGAATAAGCCGTTGTCCTTTTCCCCGCTTGATCGCCATCGCGCGACGGCGCTCGTCGGCCAAAAAATGTTTTAGTGCCCCAAGCAGAAAAGAGCGAAAACGTCCTTTTTCCTTTCGGACGGCAGTCAGGCTTCTGTGCTCCAGCAAATCTGCGAAAAAACCCTGGGTGAGATCCTCTGCTTCTTCGGGCCCAATTCCATGTCGTAGCACGAAGCTGTAAATGGGGCGCCAATAGATGCGGCAAAGTTTTTCCAACGCTTCTTCTGCTGCAGGCGATTCACCTTGCGCCTCTACTACGACGCTCCAGTGCGTGCTGGTAAACTGCGCTGCCCCTTTTTGTGTGCTCCGTGCGGAACCATTTGCGGTCAACTCGTGAAAGTTCGCCGATTGAACGAACTCGCCCTGTAGTGAGCTTTCGGAGTGATCAGGAGGGCTCACGCCGTGATTCAAGTAAAAACTCGCGCGAAAATCAAGCCTGTAAATAGCGCGCAGAGTGGCGAGGGCTGGGTTCAGCAGAAGTCTGTGGATTTTAGAAGAGATATCGGCCAGATAAGTTCTGTGATTGGATGAAGCACACCTTCTTTATTGTCGGCCCAACTGCGACCGGGAAATCCGAGCTGGCAGCGGAGGTCGCGCGCGAAATGGATGCAGAAATCGTCAGTGCCGACGCGTTTCAAGTTTATCGCGGACTCGATCTACTTACAGCGAAACCGGATGCTTCAACGCTAGCCAAGGCTCCGCATCATCTGATCGGCACAACGCCTCTCCACGAAGAAATGAACGCCGAAAAATATCGGCGTGCCGCGTCGCGCGCCATTGAAGAAATTCACTCGCGCGGCAAGCTCGCGATAGTTGTTGGCGGAAGCGGACTTTATATCAAAGCGCTTACCCACGGACTAGCGCCGTTGCCCGAATCCGATCCAAAGCTGCGTGAAAGATTGAACGCCGTGAGCTTGGACGAATTGCACACCCAACTCGCCGAACTTGATCCCGACGCGGCCCAAAAGATCGACCTGAAGAATCGCCGCCGCGTGGTTCGAGCGTTGGAGATTTGTTTACTCCTTGGGAAGTCCGCTTCCGCACAGCGCAAGCAGTGGGCTGTAGCCGGGGTCGGTGACCCCGGTAAATCGACGAAGGTCCCGCCGCGGTCAGCGCCCGCGGCTACAGGTGTTTTCGTCTTCCGTGATCGCGAAGAGCTTTATGTCCGCATCAATCAGCGAGTAGAAGCAATGTTTGAGAACGGCGTCATCGAAGAAGTACAGGCCGCAGGGAGGGTGAGTTCGACCGCATTGCAGATGATTGGTTTTCGCGAGATTCGTCAACTGCTCGTTGGCAAAATGTCGATCTCGCAATGTATCGCCGCGATTCAGCAGGCAACCCGCCGATACGCCAAAAGACAGTTGACCTGGTTTCGGCGACAAACTAATTTTTCACCGCTGAACTTGTCGCTTCTCACTCACAACGAAGCAATGATTGTGCTCCGAATGCTTTCGGAGCGCCGAAAGATTTCAGGGGTTCGCGCAAAGGGATGATTGAAACGCGCCCGATGAGAACCCAGGAGCGCGCGCTTCTGATTGGCCTGGAAAGGGAAGGGGTCTCGAAATGGGATTTGCGGGATTCGCTCGAAGAACTGCGCGAGCTGGCGAGCTCCGCGGGCGCCAAAGTGGTCGATACGGTTACGCAAAAGTTGCCCAAACCGACTGCACCGTACTACATCGGTCGCGGTAAGGCGGAATCGATCAAGGATTCCTGTCAGAATCAACAGGTGACGTCGGTCATTTTTAACGATGAACTTTCACCCGCGCAGGGTCGCAACCTGGAGAATTTATTCGCGCGCAAAGTTCTGGATCGAACGCAGTTGATTCTCGATATCTTTGCGCAGCGCGCCCGCAGCCGGGAAGGTCGATTGCAAATTGAGCTGGCTCAGCTGCAGTACCTTTTGCCGCGACTCACCCGGATGTGGCATCACTTGTCACGACAGACCGGCGGCATCGGAACGCGTGGACCCGGCGAAACACAATTGGAAGTTGATCGCCGCCGCGTGCAGGAACGAATTGCGCGGCTCGAGCGCGAGCTCGAAGCGGTGCGCAAAACACGTGCAATACAGCGTGAAGGTCGCAAACGCCATCAATGGCCTGTTGCCGCAGTGGTAGGTTATACGAACGCTGGCAAATCCACGCTGTTGAACCTGCTCACCGGCGCGGATGTGGTTGCCGAAAACAAACTTTTTGCCACGCTCGATCCCACCACCCGAAGTTTTGTTTTGCCTAACAAACAGCGGCTCCTTCTCACCGATACGGTCGGCTTCTTACGAAAACTTCCGCATACGTTGATCGAATCGTTCAAGGCCACGCTCGAAGAAGTGAGCGAAGCCGATCTGCTCATTCATATTGTCGATCTTAGCCATCCCCGAGTGGATGAGCAGATGGAAGCGGTCGATGGCGTGATCAAGGAACTGGACGCCTACGGCAAGCAAACTCTGATCGTGTTCAACAAGATCGATAACCTGCCGAACCGTGAGCTGGTGGATTCGTACTTGAAACGCTTTCCCGGGAGCGTCGCGATCTCCGCGCGAACCGGAGAAGGCGCTAACAAATTGGTCCAGGCTCTGGAAGACGCGCTCAGCTCGTGGCGGTTGCGCTGTCGTTTTCGGATTCCATCGAATGAAGCTGCGTTGATCGCGGAGATCCATCGTGTTGGTCACGTGCTGGAGCTGCGCTACGAAGGCAGCGACGCCGTGATTGTTGCCCACGTTCCACCACATTTGGAACAGAAACTGGCTGACTACGCTGTGCGAGACTGACCAACCAGATCGCGGACGCGGGACTCAACGCTCTTCGCAATCTGCGACCAGCCCGTCCGATCGTTGATGCTGGATGGAAACTGGAGCGGATCTCCGATAGCCAACGTGATCGCGACAGGTCGCGGAATGTTGCGCTCTGGCGGCAGAGCTTCAAAAGTTCCAACAAGACCACACGGCACGACCGGCACATTGGTTTCCGCGACCAACATCCCCAGTCCGTGCTTGAAAGGCATCATCGACCCGTTGCGACTGCGTCCGCCTTCGGGAAAGATGATGAAGATCGCTCCTTCTTCCTGTAATTTCCGGCGCAGATCGGCAAGGGCGTGTGGGCCGCAGTTCTTCCGCCACATCGGCAAGGCGTTAAGCATGATTGCCGAAAACGTGCTGGTCACTTTCGTTTGAAAAAAGACGTCACCCGCGGCGATGGGAAAGGCACGTTCGCGATGGCGGGGAGTGAGTGCCGCTCCAAGAGCCAGTGCGTCGAGATGACTGCAATGATTCGCTGCGAGCACAAACGGACCGTGCGCCGGCAGCTTCTCCCGATCGATAATTGTGAGTCGATGGGCGACCGCGAAGTAACTTCGAATTAGTGAAAAACAAGCATGGTGCGCGAAGCTTTCGAGAAGTCCTTTTTCGCGGCGAACGCTGCGGAACCGTTCGCTGGGAGTCAGGCCGGTGTCGTGCGCAGGCTGCAGGTTCCAGGGTTCCATCAGATTTGCTCAGCCGGTAAAAATTTGTTGCTGCTGGCCGACAGCAAAACCGACGAAGTAATTGACGTAATGAAACACGGCCGGTGCGACAAGAATCAGACTATCGAACCGATCGAGGATGCCGCCGTGTCCCGGAATGAGTTTCGAGGTGTCCTTGAGACCGAG
Organism: uncultured Verrucomicrobiae bacterium; assembly: GCA_963840135.1. Lineage (GTDB taxonomy): Bacteria > Verrucomicrobiota > Verrucomicrobiia > Chthoniobacterales > UBA10450 > Udaeobacter. The sequence goes on from CAWIXX010000017.1 coordinate 122,365, forward strand.
GTCACGTTTGATTGAGGAAAGCATCAGATCGCCGAATTGCCCCACTATGCTGACAATGATGCCGAGGCCCAGCAGGCGCACAGGCGTGTCGAGCGCCGTGCCGAACCAGACAAAATGCGCGCCGAGGGCAAAGAGCGGAGCCGTTAGCGCGATCGCTCCGAGTGCCCCTCCTACGGTTTTGTTCGGGCTCGTGTTGGGAACAAACTTTCTGTGGCCAAATAAATGGCCACAGATGTAGGCAAAGATGTCGTTGAGTTCCACGGCGAAGACGACGAGCAGAAGTATCGGGCGATAGTTCCAATCGTTCGCCATGTAGCCAAGGTTGCCGAGTGCGCTTCCGAAAAGAGCGAAGCCCGAGCACACCCAGGCCAACGCGCTGGATGTAGCCCTTGGGTTGATCGGGGATTACCCCGCCAATGGCGATCAGCGCGACTGTCAGCGGAAACAAGGCAACAAACAGTCGATACCAATTATCTAACGCGGCAAAAGCGATGAAGAGAATACCAATCACCACAATGAGACTGATGGTTCGTTCCCGAAACAATCCTGTGATGCGGGCATATTCCCGATAACAAAGAAAACTTAGCGTGGCCACGGCCAGTATCGTCCAGAAAGCGCCCGCCAGAACGGGAACCAGGATGAACAGCGCCAGCCAGATCCAGGACCGATAACGATCCCAGAGTTCCTTTCTTTTATCGCTGGTGCTGTTAGCCGCGCGCGTTGCGACAAGAATGAGCACCGGCGCCAACAGGAACAGAGCGAGAGCAGTCAGAGTGAGGACAACGGTGACGGGATCGTCAAAAGCGTGACGAAATCCAAAGAGTCGCTCGCGCGTAATTTCGCTCATTTTAGGAGCCTGTTGAAGTACGCAGCCACGTCGCGCGAGAACGCTTTGGGTTGGATGGCAAGGCGGGAGCGACGAGCATGTTCGCAGCGACCTGTAAGGAGCGAGCAACGCCGCCAGACAGCCCAAAGCGTCCTCGCCCTCCGGGTTGCGCCGCTTTTTTCGCCTCTCCAGCGTTGCTCGTCGGTTACAGACCGCCTGAGGTATGCGTCCTCCTCGCGCCTTGGAGAGACGAAAAATCGACAGCAACGCGGCATGGCTGAGTACTTCATCAGGCTCCTAGCACATGCGCGATTCGGCTGAGCCGGCGAATGACCGTGATTATGCAGCCAACAACAATCACGATAAGCCCCAAAGTCATCAGGCCAATCTGCGAGTCGTTGAACGTAATGATCTGCCAGGAACGTGGCGTGATTGCCGCGTAAACACAGATGAGCGTGATGACCAACATGCGATGTTGTTTTGCCATCGGTCCGCAAAACTCGTTAGGTGCCCCGGCGATTTTGCCGGCGGCGCGAACGTAAGCGGTGAAGATGGCCAGGATGGTTGCGATGTAGCCGAGTGTAACGTTTCCGCCCCACGCGAATCCGGCGCCAATGAAAACTGCAGCGTCCGAAATGCGATCTGGTACTTCGTTGTAAAGCTCGCCAGCTTTCGAGGTGCGATTCGAAGCGATGGCAACCATTCCATCGAGCATGTTGGCAGTCAGACGTAATTGCGCGCCAAGCGCGGCGATGAGCCACAGGATTCGGTAATCAGCAATTGAAGTCATGCCGAGGGCAATGCCCGCGACAATGCATGCAGACATTCCCGCAATCGAAATTGCGTTAGGCGAAACATTTCGTGAAGCGAGCCAGGCCGTTGACGATTGGGCCCATTTTCGATTGCGCGTTGCGATTGGGCGGCGGTCAATTCCGTACCTGGGCGCTTCCTCCATAACAGTTGCTGGCAACCGATAGCAGGTCGCCGCGGCAATGGGCAGGATAAAAAATAGCTTGGGCCTTCTCGGTTAGAACATTGCGCCGCGCCGTTCCGATCAACTTGCAAGATCGACACCTGCGCGAATAATGCGCGCATGACTGCGCGCGAGCGGGTGAACGAATTAATCAAGGTCTTTCCGAAAGTTTACCCCAATGCGCATACCGAATTGAATTTTCGAGAACCCGCTCCAACTACTCGTGGCGACGATTCTTTCGGCGCAATGCACCGACAAGCGGGTCAATATGGTCACGCCCGCGTTGTTCAAGAAATATCGCACTGCGAAAGATTATGCGGACGCGCCGCAGGCCGAGTTCGAAAAGGCAATCAAATCGACGGGGTTCTACCGCGCGAAAACCAAAAGCATTCGCGGGGCCATGCGCGCAATCGCAGAGGAACACGGTGGAAAAGTTCCAGACACAATGGAGGAACTAAACGCGTTGCCGGGTGTTGGACGCAAGACGGCGAACGTGGTGCTAGGCAATGCGTTTCACAAGAATGTCGGGATCGTGGTGGACACGCACGTGATCCGGTTGTCGCAGCGGCTTGGTCTCACGAAACACAAAGACGCCGGAAAAGATCGAGCTCGACTTGATGAAGCTGGTGCCGCGCGAGCATTGGACAGACTGGAGTCACTGGCTCATCTGGCACGGCCGTCGCCGTTGTTATGCGCGCAAGCCGGATTGCTCGAACTGCGAGGTTTTCAAGTTATGTCCCAGCGGCAAAGTTTTCCTGCGAACCGGCCAGGCAAAAACGACCGACGCGAAGACTGCTTAACGAGCGCGCTCAGCGCTTTCAACCGCCTCGTCGTGACGGGAAGGGCTTGTTTCGTCATTCTCGGCTTGCGCGCGCATGCGTCGAAATTGTTCCTCGAGTCTTCTTCAGCTCTTCGTCGGAAAGATCCTCGAGATCGACGAGTTCATTGCGTGCGTCTTTGATTGCTCGAATCAGTTCGTCCAATTTCAAATGAACTGCTTTAGCGTCGCGGTTTTGCGTGTTCTGAATCAGGAACACCATCAGGAAGGTGATAATGGTCGTAGCAGTGTTGATGATCAGTTGCCACGTATCGGAGAAATGAAATGTGGGGCCAGTTAGAAGCCAAACAAGGATGACCAGCACAGCTCCAGCAAATGCCCAGGCGCTGCCGAGTATGACGGAGGAACGACGCGCGAAAATTCGGAACGCGTCACTGACGACGCAAAAGAAATCACGTTCCTGCTCGTCTTTCTTCGCTTTTTCGGTCTGGGTCTTGCTCAATGCTACTTTAGTTTTCGCGCGTGAGTCCTAGATTGCGCGCAGAAAACGCGCTGGCTGTTCAGACCTTGTGCATGGCAGGATTGATTTTCCCAGTGAGTTAGGGAAAACTAGCTCCCGAATTCATGCAGCACAGCCCAGCGTTTTCACGTCTGCAAACTGTCCCGCCTGCGCCGGTCAGCGCGGCCAGGCCGAAGTTGTGGATACTCGATTCATGGCGTGACCTGATTCTGTACGTCGGCACGCCGCTTTTGTTGCTGCCGGCTTTCGCCCTGGCCCAGGCGCGCTGGAGCCCGCAAGACATTTATCTTTTCGTCGCGGCGTTTGGAGCAATGGGACATCACCTGCCGGGGATGATCCGCGCCTATGGCGATCGCGCTTTGTTCGAACGGTTCAAATGGCGCTTTATTCTCGCGCCGCTCTTCCTTCTCGCGGTCTGTACGGCCTTTTTTTGGTGGGACCTGAAAGGAATTTTGCTGGTCGTTTTCTTCTGGGGCGTCTGGCACGGATTGATGCAAACTTATGGGTTCTGCCGCATCTACGACGCCAAAGCTGGAACCTTCGACACTCTCACTCGCCGGCTCGATTTCGCAATGTGCGTAATCTGGTTCGCCACAGCGGTTGCACTTTCACCATATCGCCTAAGCGACACGCTCGATACGTACTACATGTGTGGCGGACCCTTTATCCCGCCATCAGTCGTTCAACACGGCCAACAACTGTTCCTTTTCGCGGCCATCACAGTTTCAGTCCTCTTTCTTCTGCATTTTGGACGATTGTGGGTCATAGGGAAGCGACCCAATCCCGTGAAGCTGGCTTTGCTCGTCACGACTATCGCCTTTTGGTGGTACTGCAATAATCTCGTCGCGAACATTCTTGTCGGGATCGCCCTGTTCGAAGTCTTCCACGACGTGCAATACCTCTCGCTCGTCTGGATCTACAATCGCAACCGAGTGGAAAAGGACAGCAACATCGGTGGATTCATGCGCTTTATCTTTCGACGGAGCGGTTCACTCATTGGGCTTTATGTAGGGCTTGTCTTTGCCTATGGCTCGCTGAGCTATTTCAATGCGCATCTCGGGATAGATACGGTTAAACGCATCCTTACCGGCGTGGTCACCGCTTCCACGCTGCTCCATTTTTATTACGATGGGTTTATCTGGAAAGTGCGGGAGCGCTCCACGCGCCAATCGCTGGGGCTTGCGGGTGGAACGGCTGACGTATCACTGGGCGGTTTTCTTCCAGGGTGGGCCTGGCACGGCTTGAAATGGGCTGCAGTATTTGTTTTGCCGTTAAGCGCGCTCTGGTTTTGGCAGACGCACCTCATGGTTCCAGAGCTCCAACGGCGAGCATGGCTTGTAGCAGATGTGCCGATGGGTGCGAAACAGCATTTTGATTACGGCTGGGCGTTGCAAAAAGAAGGCCAATGGGAGCAGGCAGAACAACAATATAAAATCGCGCTCAGCTACAAGCCGGCTGATGCCAAGTCGCATATGAACCTTGCCACTGCCTTGGCGGCGCAGGCCAGGTACGATGCAGCTGTACCACACGTGGAAGAGGCGTTGCGTCTTCAACCCGACAACGGCGAATTTCATTTCGGTTATGCCAGTTTGCTCCAGCGACTTGGGCGCGGAGACGAAGCCGGACCTCAATACGAAGCCGCGGCGCGTCTCCTGCCGGACTCGCCGGAAGCGCATTACGATTATGCATTAATCCTTGCCTCAGCAGGCAAAGGAAATGATGCCCTCAGGGAGTTGCAGAGGACGGTTCAGCTGAGACCCGATTATGTGGACGCTCAACTAAAATTGGCCGACGCGCTATTTGCAAAAGGTGATCTTGAGGAGGCCAAAATGCATTATACCACGGCGCTTGGTGCGGATCCCAAGTTGGCAGTCGCTCACAATAGTTTAGGCAGGCTTTACCTGACTCAGGGGCAAATCTCTCAGGCCATTGTTCAATTCGGTGAAGCGTTGCGCCTGAATCCCGATTACAAAGAGGCCGAGGAAAATCTGCGCGTCGCCAAAACAAGCGACGTTCAATTTCTTCAGCAAACGCACAATTGATTTTTGGTTGGCCGCGCTCTTCATCTTAATCTGGATGACGCGTGGCAGGACGAACCGTTGGGTCTTCCTGTGATTGACGCACGCGGGTGGGGTCCACGACTACGCTTCTCTGCGTCCTCACGGCTCATCGAGCAATTCTATCGCGAACACGCGACAAATCTTGGCGCGCCATTTTTACTTTACGGCTCGGGCGACTTTCATCATCTGACCGCGCTGCGCCCGCGATGCATTCCAGAGCCGATCATATTGGTTTCCTTCGATAATCATCCTGATTGGGCTGTCGGCCCGGCTAAGTGGGCATGCGGCGGATGGGTCAATCGCGCATTGGAAGTTCCAAATGTCCGTCGGGTGAGCGTGTGGGGTTGCGGCAATTTCGAGTGCTGGTGGCCGCACCAAATTCTTGGCAACCGTCGCGCCGAACGTAAAGGCGCCCTGCAGGTTCATCCCTGGGCAGACGATCGCCCCGCGAAAGACCGAGACCGCCGAGGCGCGATATTGCGCAATAATTGGCGGGAGCACTTTGAGCGATTCTTGAAAACAGTCGACGGGGAAAGTCTTTACGTCACAATCGACATTGACTGTCTTCACGCGGGTGAGGCAGTAACCAATTGGGAAGCTGGGCGCTTCACGATTGCAGATCTTGAATGGGCGCTTGGGAAATTGCACGAGTCTTCCCGGATTATTGGCGGCGACGTGTGCGGCGCATATTCACCACCCCAATACGCGCGCCGCAAGCAGCGCTTTGCTGCGGAATTCGATCATCCGAAAATTCAGCTGCCCCCAGCCGATAAGATCCGCGTAATCAACTTCGCAGCTTTGGAAAAGCTCTGGCCGCTATTGACGGGAACCCTGTAGTTGCAGGCTTGATTTTGACGCTCCTTTTTACTTGGATGGCAGCGTGCCTGCTGATGATCAGGTGACCTCACTGACTGGGGTCAGCGGAAGCGCGCAAGATGGTCGGGTCGCGTTTACCACTACGCACTGGAGCGTCGTGCTAGAGGCACAAGGCGAATCGACAGCGGCACATGAGGCACTTGAAAAACTCTGCCGGATTTATTGGCGGCCCATTTACAGCTTTGTGCGGCGACAAGGAGCTGGGCCGGAGGAAGCGCAGGATCTCACGCAAGGTTTTTTTGCTCTTTTGTTGGAGCGCCGGGATCTGCGCACTGTGCGCAAAGAGAAGGGACGTTTACGTTCTTATCTGCTCTCGGCGCTGAAGCACTTTCTGGCCGACGAACACCGCCGCGCGATGGCGATCAAACGTGGCAAAGGCCAGCAGCTCATTCCGTTGGAAGAACTGCGTACTGAGGAACGGAGCGGCATGGAGCCAGCCGACCCGCTCACTGCCGAGCGCATTTACGAGCGCCGTTGGGCTTCGACATTGCTGGATCGCGTGCTGAGCCGATTAGAGGATACTTACCGTAAGCGAGGTAACGCGGCGTTGTTCGATTCGTTCAATCAATTGCTGGCAGACGAGCCGGGGGCGCCGTCGCAGGCGGATATTGCGGCGCAACTCGGGATGACCGAAAACGCCGTTTCGCAGGCCTACCATCGATTTCGGCAAAGCTATCAATCGTTATTGCGCGAGGAAATTGCCAATACTGTTGCGACTCCCGGCGATATCGAAAACGAGTTGCGTTATCTGATTGCTGTGATTCGCGCATAAGGCCCGACAGAATTTTACGCAGTACAAGATGAGAACTCACGCCGAGTCTCGGGCAATGATCAGAGTATTCAGAATTTGCCGCAAATGCGGCGCGAAGATCTTTTCTGACGCGCCGAGAGGGCTTTGCACCGCGTGCGTGCTGGAAACGGCGCTCGGGATTTTCCCGGATGCACCTGTAGCCGGGGTCGATGACTCCGGCAACGAGGACGAGGTTTCACGCGACAATGCGAAGCCGACTTCGGGCGTAAAAGAGGCCGTGCGCGCCGCAACCATGTTGGGAGAGTTAGGCGATTATGAGTTGTTGGAAGAAATCGGCCGTGGCGGTCAGGGGGTCGTGTTTCGTGCCCGGCAAAAGAGTCTCAATCGCACGGTTGCCTTAAAAGTCATTAGCCTTGGTCAGTGGGCGAGCAAAGCGCATTTGAAGCGCTTTCGCCGGGAAGCCGAAGCCGCCGCCAGTCTCGATCATCCATGCATTGTCCCCATTTACGAAGTGGATGAGCGGGATGGCTCCTGCTACTTCAGCATGAAATTCGTCGAAGGCGGACAACTCGACGAAGTGACCAGGCGCGAGCCGATGCCGATTCGGCGCGCTGTGGAATTAATCGCCAAGGTCGCGCGCACGGTTCATTACGCACATGAACACGGAATTCTCCATCGGGACATCAAACCGGGAAACATTCTGCTGGATGCAAAAGGCGAACCGCATCTTACCGATTTCGGCCTTGCCCGATTAGTCGAATCTGAAAGCAGTGTCACGCACACGCTGGACATCCTTGGCACGCCCAGTTACATGGCGCCCGAGCAAGCAGTGGGAAACAACACGGCAGTGAGCAATGCCACGGATGTTTATGGGATCGGTGCGGTCCTCTATCAATTACTCACCGGTCATCCGCCCTTTGCTGGTGGAGCAACGTACGAGACGATCAGGCTCCTCTTGGATACCGAGCCGCGGCAACCGCGCCTCTTAAATCCGAAAATAGATCGCGACCTCTCAACAATTTGCCTCAAGTGCCTCGAGAAAGATCCAAAGCGCCGCTACTCTTCTGCTCTCGCGCTGGCCGAAGATTTGGAGCGTTGGCTAAAGCATGAGCCGATCTTAGCGCGACACACTGGAATTATAGGCCGCAGCAGAAAGTGGGTGCGACGCAATCCAACCAGCGCGCTACTTGCAGCGTCTCTGATCGCACTGGCGGCAGCTGCTGGCTGGATCGTTTGGAAAAGTGAATTTATCCGTGCATCCGCTAACAACCGGAATCGCCGTTCTGCCGTTTGAAAATCTAAGCGAGCAGAGAGAAGACGCCGCTGCCTTCGTCGACGGCGTCCAGGACGACATTCTGACCAAGCTGGCGAGGATCGCCGATCTGAAAGTGATCAGCCGGACGCAGCGTGATGGAATATCGCGAGCAAACGAAATGTGCGACAGATCGGAAATGATCTGCGCGTATCGCATGTTCTGGAAGGCAGCGTCCGCAGGATCGGGACACGGTTTCACATGAATGCGCAGTTGATCGACACGCGCACTGACACTCATGTGTGGGTGGAGCAATACGACCGCGATTTGAATGATCTGTTCGCAATTCAGAGCGAGATCGCGCAGAAAATTGCCGGCCAACTCCACGCCAAAATCTCAGCTGCCGAGAAACTGGCGATTGAACGCAAACCAACGACCGATCTCGTCGCTTTCGAGCTCTATTCGCGCGCCAATGATATCATTGGGGCGGGCCTTAGCTGGGGCGCGGACACGTTGCAGGCAATCGATTTGCTGAACCAGGCGGTGGCGCGGGATCCTTCGTTTTTCGAAGCCTATTGCGTGCTCGCCAGGGCTCATGACCAGCTTTACTTCTTTGGCCTTGACCATACTCCTGCGCGGTTGGCGCTAGCGGAAGCAGCCGTCGAGAAAGCATTTCGCATTCGTCCAAATGCCGGCGAAGCACATCTCGCACGAGCACATCATCTTTATAATGGATACCTCGACTACGATGGCGCTCTGGCTGAACTGGAAGTTGCACGCCGGAGCTTGCCAAATGATCCCCGGATATTCGCGGTGATGGGTTACATCCAAAGGCGTCAGGGACGCTGGAAGAGTCCATGCGAAACTTTGAGCGGGCCATTGAGCTCGACCCGCGCAGTCTTAACACGCTCGGAAATATCGCAGACAGTTACGGAATGGCCCGGCGTTATGCTGAACAAAAATCCACGTTAGATCGCATGCTGACTATCGCGCCAAACTATCTCGAGGCAAAGGCAGCGCGCGCATTCGTGGAAGTGGATTGGAAAGCCGAGACAGGACCATCGCATCAAGTGATCAATGAAATCCGGACGACAAATCCTGCTGCTATGCCGCAGCTGGCCGGTCTATCGCTACTTTGCGCACTGGCCGAACGCGACGTCGCTGCCGCCAAAGACGCGTTGCTCGCCTCCGACGAGTTCCCGTTAGGGCGACAAGCTGTTAATTTCTCGCGCCCTTTCGTGGAAGGCGTCATCGCCCGCATGACAAACGACGAACACAACGCGCAATTGGCTTTTACTGCTGCGCGCGAGAAGCAGGAGAAAACCGTCCAGGCTGAACCAAATTACGGCCCTGCATGGTGCGTGCTAGGTGTAATCGATGCCGCTCTTGGGCGGAAGGAGGACGCTTTGCGAGAAGGACGGCACGCGGTCGAGCTTCTTCCTGTCGAAAAGGACCCAGTCAACGGCATGGTCATGATCAAGTATTTGGCGATGATTGCTGCGTGGGTTGGTGAAAAAGATCTCGCTTGCGAGCAGCTTGCCACTGCCGTCCGCTACCCCACTAGCGGTATACGACCTCGGCTATGGCGAACTAAAACTGATGCCGTGGTGGGACCCGCTGCGCGGCGATCCGCGCTTCGAAAAAATCGTCGCCTCTCTAGCGCCGAAGTAATTTCACCACGGATGACACGGATCGCACGGATGTCTGGGAAGCAGTCGAGGTTCGCCGAATTTCGTAGAACGCTTATCTATCAGCCGGACGCACATCCACTACCATTACGCTTTTTACCGCATCATCCAGCCAGTACGTGATCGCGTAGTCACCGATGATTTTGATCTGCCGGATTTGGAGCGAAGCGTCCTTATCGGTATAGTCGCCTTTAGTCCGCGGCCGGTCACGCAAGCCGTAAATGAATTTCATGATCTCCTGTCTTTGACGGCCACTCTTGGGAACCGCTTCGAGCAGATCAATACTCAGATAAACTTGGTAGGGTTCCACCGGCGCTTATTCGGCGTCTAAGCGCTTTTCGAACTCTTCCGGCGTCAACCAATGTGATGGGTCTTTGTCATCCACGCGAGCCTTCAACTTCGCTTGGTATGCAACGTCCCCACGGTGCCGGAGATGAAAAAGGAAAGCCGTTAGCTCGTTCTGTTCCCCCGGCGAAAGCGTCGCTACGGTCTTCTTTAGTTCCTCAACGCTCATTAGCCAAGCGTATCGTCTCGATACGGCATCCGTCAACTCCACCCTTGTTTGCGCCGTATCGGTGAAATCCACGAAATCAGCGGTCTCTCCACTTCAACGCTTCAACGGATCAACGATTTAACGTTGCGAAGCCAACTTTCCGCGTAAGCGATCGCAAAAATTTACGCAGTACATCACTGAACAGCCGGAAATGAGTTCTCAATCACGAGAACTCGAAGAAGGCCAAAACAAGAAAAACCAAAATCAACCAAAGGAACAAAAGATGAAACTTAAAACGCAAATAGTAGCTATCGCTCTCGGTCTGGCTGTGGGCACTTCACTGGTGTGGAGCGCGGACGGACCGCCGCGAGAAACAACCCCGACAATCGGTGTTGATGCCGATTGGGCTATGAATCGGCACCAACACCCGACTATCGAAGGCGTGTGGCAAGTGGCCAGAACGGGGGTCAACTGTGATGATCCCAACCAGGTGTTGGTGGGGCCTTTCCCAGCCATAATGACGTTTCACCGAGACGGCACGATGACTGCCGACACAGGCGCCCTCGAGGGCTTCACGAGCGAGTATGGCTCATGGCAGCGTGAGCCAGGCAGTCAGAATTACTCGTTCCGGGATACCTCCCTCGAAACTGACGAGAACGGCGCCCTTGCCATCGTGGGAATAGTCACCGCCAACGTCCATCTCACCGACGCCAGCAGCTTCACCTATAGCGCGACGATCCAGCTCTTCGACGCTGATGGGAATCTAATCGCCACCTTTTGTGGCAGGACGACTGGAACGCGGTTTGAATAATCCTGGCAAAACAAGATTCGACCTCTAACCAATCAACGGGTTTGGCACGTTCCATCCGCGCCAAACCCATTCGCTAATCAAGGATTTGCTTAAAATCCTTTAGGACACGCAACTCTAGCTCATTGAAACGAGCACGATACCGGCGCTGATCAGCACTGCCCCAACGATAAGTCGCAAGCTTATCTTTTCCTTCAACACTACCGCGGCTGTCAGCGTGATGAAGATCACGCTCAATCCTTGAAATGGATAGAGGTAGCTAAGGTCGAATCGTTGAAGCAGCCCAAGAGTAAGAAAAAAGGAAACTGTCATGAGAGCGGTGCCGATGGCAATGAGCGAAAGGAACCGAGAATTGCGCAGACCGCTCGTTGCCGAGACTTCCATGGCCCTTTTTAAAACGAGCTGGGCTACTACAAAGCTCAGCAAAGAAACAACGATGAAAAAGAAGGCGAGAATGCTCACAGGCGTTCTTCGATTTGGGCAATTGGTTTCGCCACTAGCGCTAATCCAATAATCACCAGCGCGATACCGCACCAGCGAAGGGGCGAGATCGATTCGCCCAGAAAAATCCAACAACCGAGCGGAACGAGGATGTCGACGACTCGCGAAAGAGGAAACGCGATCGTGAGGGGGATGTATCTCAGGACGTAGAGCCAGCTAATAAAGCTGGCGATGATCAGAAGAATTGCCCACCACACCAGGGGCGAAGCCAGACCGTTGATCCCAGTCCAGGAAAAAGCGCTGTCAGGTTCTGCAATATCCGTTGCGCCTCGCTTCAAAAGAAACTCGGACACCAGCACACAGGCTACACTCAAGCCGAGTTGCAGCCATGGATTGCCAAACCCGGAGGGTCGATTTTGCATTCGCTTTTCTAGCGTGCGGTAATTTCATCGCAACCAAATTCGATTTCGCGTTTTGGCAGAACGCGTCACTCCGTGCGCGCCGCGGCGTGCAGAGGACTGCCCGCCCTACCAGCGCCGGGGCCTTAGAGCTGATCGACGTTAGGAAACCGCTGTAAAACAGGATCGTGACGCGTCGGGCCTAGATATTTAATGAAGCGGCGAAAGATCGGGCTGAGCAGCGGACTTGTGTGCATGACGTACAGATCGAGCGGCACAAGCTCGCAATCCAAATGCAGTTTCGGCTCGTAGTTGAGGGGGTTGCTGTAGTAATACTTCAAACCCTGTTGTAGCGCCCAGGAGATGATGTCGCGCAGGGTGTAAAAATAAAGGTGCAGATCGAGCGCGACGCTGTAGTCGAGTCCAATGCATTCGTCATAAATTTTGTCGTCGCAGACGAGGCAAAAGCTGAATGCGACGATCTTGCCCAGCTGGCGCCAGATGAAAAAGCGCGCTTGTTCCGGCATCCGCTGTCCGATTGCGCGAAAATAATCTTTTGTCAGTGTCTCGAATTTTAATGGTGAACGTTCGTGGACGGCGAGATACAGGGGGTAGATCTCATCAACAAGAGCCGTGATGTCGCTGACTACTTCCATCTCGATCGTGGATGCACGCTCGGCTTTGCGGAATTTTCGGCGCAGATCTTTTCGGGTCGCTTTGCTAAGTGTGCGAAAATATTCGTCCCAGTTGTTGTAATGGAGTGAAAGCCGCGTCATCGGCATGCTGGGAATCCGCGCATAACCATTCAGAGGAAACGTTTCGAGTTCCGAGCGATAGGTCGCCGGAAAATCTTTTAAAACGATCAGTGAAGCTTTGTTCTGCCTTGCATAAGTCGAAAGGCTCGCCTGCAAGGCGTTTGCCACCCATGCTTCGTCTTTCTCGTCGCACGCACTCAGGTCGCCCGTGCCGGCTGCACAGCCAACCATCAAAACGCGCATTGTTAGAAAGCGCGGGAAAACTTTGCGAACACGATCAACGATCGAACTAATTTTGCCTGGCACGCCTTCGATGAGATTTTGGCGAACGAAGAATACGGGCTGGATTGCTCGCGCATTGCCGGAACCGTCTTCGAGCAGCAGATAACGGTACTCGAAGCCACCCTCGACCGTTTCTTCCACGATCTCGTAGTATCGGTGGTCTTTGCACTTGTTGTGAAACGCTCGTCGCCAGGCGTCGCAATTGTGCAACTCGGAGCGTGTGACGATCTTTGCCACCCGTTGGGAAGTTGGAACGCTGCTGCTAGGCGGCATAGGAACAGATTTTCGCAACCTTGCCGCGACTAAAGTTGGATGGTCGGTTGTTCTGCATTCGGTTTAAGAGCGTGAGCCTGGCGTCGATCTTCATTGAAAAGAGAACGCAAGGTGAACAAACCTGCGAGCAAGTTTGTCAAAATTGTTCGCACACCGCGTTTTCGAAGTGAATCGTATTGAGGAGCGTTCCTTGCAATCGAAGGTCCTGGCGACGGCCGCAGCTGTCGCGCTGGCAATGGTTCTTGGCGCGCTGGATTATTTTACAGGTCGTGATTGGGCAATATCAGCCTTCTATCTGCTGCCGACGTGCTTGGCGGCATGGATGGCCGGCCGGTGGGCGGGATTCGCGGTAGGAGCTTTGTGCACAGGCGCCTGGTTCTTCAGCGATGTGTTCAATGGCGCAACATATCAGTCTCCGCTGATTCCCGCCTGGAATGCGATCATGCTTTTTATATTCTTTTTGGTTGTCGTCTGGCTACTCACTGCATTCCAACATTCTCACTACCACCTGGAGCAAACAGTCGAACAGCGAACAGCCGCGCTGCGGACGGAGATTGAAGAACGAAAACGGCTGGAACAGGCTAAGCTCCAGGCGGAGCGCCTCGGCGTGGTTGGTGCCATGGCAGCCCAGGTTGCGCATGAAATTCGGAATCCGCTTGGCTCTATCTCGCTCAATCTTGACTTGATCGGGGAGGAACTTCACGCTTTTGCAAACTCCAGCGGCAGTTCCACTGCCGAATGCGACGTGCTCCTCCGCGAAATGCGTTCGCAGGTATTCCGCATCCGCCAGGTGCTGCAGGAGTATCTCCGGTTCGCGCGAATGCCGAAGTCCGAGCGTGCCGCGGTTTCGCTGCCCGCCTTTCTTGAAGAAAAACTTAATTTCGTGCAGCCATTGCTTGATCAAAAGCACGTGGATTTAAGCAGGACGCTTGATCCGAACCTACCACCGGTTCAGGTCGACCCCGAGCAACTCTGGGAAGCCATTTTGAATCTGATCAGTAATGCGTTGGATGCGATGCCCGATGGAGGAAACCTGAGTGTGAGCGCGCAAAGGCATGGTGCGGAAGCTTTGGTATCGATCAGCGATAACGGTCGCGGCATGACCGAGGAAGAAGCTCGGCATCTTTTTGTCCCGTTCTTTACCACAAAGAGCGATGGCACGGGCCTGGGTCTCGCATACACGCAGCGGGTCGTCAACGAACATGGCGGTAAGATTAATTGTGCTACGGCGTGGGGCAAAGGCAGTACTTTTAGCATTCAACTTCCACTTGCGGTCGCTGCATGATATGACGATTTCTCTTTTTCGACTTTCCGATACGCGCGCCTGTTTTTTTGTCGCCTCTGGACGATTTGGCGCATCGCCAGGCGATATCCTTTTGAAACGATTATGGAAAACCTGAGAAACAAATCTGTTTTAGTCGTTGATGACGATCCGGGAATGCTCCGGGCAATGATGAAAGTGCTTGCCAAAGAAGGCATGCGAGTCACGGGACTCTCTGATCCAACTGCGGTTGTCGCGACGCTTGCGGAGTCTGAACCACGATTCGACTTGGTCATTACTGACCTCCGGATGCCCACGTTCAGCGGGCGCGGGGTTTTAGCGCTTGCCGGCGCGTTGCCAAAACTGCCAGTGATTATCATCACCGCATTTGGCGGACCCCAGGTCGAGGCTCAGGCGCTCCAATTGGGTGCCTTTGCCTTTCTCGAGAAGCCGGTTGCCGCCGCCGAATTGGTTGATGTAGTAAAGCGTGCCATCGAAGCCTCGCCGATTCCGGAAGTGTAGATGGATAGCTACATTCTAGGGGCTCGATCGTGTCGGCGTTGCAGCCTCAAGGGCTTCCACTTTAAGCACGCCGTCGCGAATGTGGAGATCGAGTTGGGGAAAGGCGATCTCGATCCCGGCTTCACGGAATTTCTGTTCAATGGCGAAGTTTAAATCGCTGCGGTAGCGGCTTGGTCGGGCACTCATTTGACTGCTCCAGACGACGAGCTCGAAATCAATTGAGTTATCGCCGAATTGTTTGAGAAAAACGGTCGGCGCCGGTTCTTTTAAGGTATTGGCATTTTCTCGCCCCGCGGTCAGCAGCGCTTCGCGCACCTTGGAAATATCGCTACCATAGGCGACTCCGACCGGGATCCGAAACCGAACCCGTGGATCTCCGTACGTCCAGTTGGTCACAGGAGAATCGATGAATTTCGTATTTGGCACAATCATCGCGATATTGTCGTTGGTGCGAATCACCGTGCTGCGCGCTCGGATATGCTCGACTTGACCGGCGATCCCGGCCACCTCAACGCGATCCCCGATGGTAATCGGCCTCTCCGCCAGGATCACCAGGCCGCTAATGAAATTACTGGTGATATTCTGCAAACCGAACCCCACGCCTACACCGACTGCGCCAGCGAAAACCGTTAAAGCCGCGAGGTGAATCCCCGTGTTCTCCAAGACAATGAAAATGCCGACGCACCAGCACGATGTTGCTGACGATTTGGGCAATCGCGTACTGGAGCGAACGATCGAGGCCGCTTTGCGCAAGTAGCCGGTTAAAGAGAAAGCGTTTCGTTCTCGAAGAAATCCAAAAAACTGCGATCAAGAGCGCTACCAACAGGAAAAGCTGAAGCAGACTCAATTTGATAGCCGGTAGACCGGCGTTCCAGCCCAAGGGAACTCCAGCGGCGTTAATCGCATTGACCGTAAAAAAGACGATCGACGCCAGACTCAGGATGGTCGTGACGATCGCGATAAAATTTGTATCGATCTTGAAACGGCTAAAAAAGCGGCGAACGACATCGCTTTGTAGAAATCGTGCAATGACAAGGCCTGCCACGAAAAAGGCAGCGAACGCAGCCAAGCCGAGGAAAGTGACGTAATGGCCGCCTACGTAAAACAGCGGCCGCTCGAGAAGCGTCAATTCCACGTTCTCTAGTGTGAACGCGTTATAGACGTTCGCAACCCTGGGCCGCGCCGGTCAAATACACGCGTTGGCGTTGTAGTGGCGTTCTCCGCGGCGAACGCCTGAGCTACGGGAAAAGATTGGCGCTTGCCACAAGCGCCTCTACAAGAACAGCAGCGTCCGCCAGCTTACTGCTGCTTGGCGCGCTCTTCGATATACTTGATCACGTCGCCGACTGTCTGCAGCTTTTCGGCGTCTTCGTCCGGGACTTCGACCGAAAATTCTTCTTCAAATGCCATCACCAGTTCGACAATATCCAGCGAGTCCGCGCCCAAATCCTCAATGAACGACGCCTGTGGCGTAACCTGCTCGGGGTTAACGCCCAGTTGCTCGACAATGATGTCTTTAACTTTCTCTTCGATCGATTTTTCCGCCATAAAATTTGTTCGGTTTGTGTTGGTGCGCGTGGAAAAGCCTAAAGCATTTCCGGGCACAGCATGTGCAAGTAAATGAATTAAAGAAGTTGTCAATCATTTTCGGGTTTGCCACTTAAAACCTTCACGTTTGCTTCCGTTTGCCATTCGAGTAGATGAAGCCGATGACTTCCTCCGCTGTCGAGCCCGCCGACCTGCTCGATCTAAAGCTTCTGCCCGCCTGGGTGAAAGAACCCGTTGAAGCAAAGCGTTACGCCGATGTGGAAGGCGAGCACGATTACGAGGGCCCAGCACGACACCGTGGGGGTATGCCGACGCGCAGGGGAAGACGCTCACCGCTCAGCTCCGATAAATCGCGGGCGGGCGTCCAACGCCCAATAACGAAAGCTAGCCGGCACGACGTAGGGCGCGATCGCCGGGCGCACCGACAACAGGATCGAAGGGAATCTCCGCGTCGAGAAGCCGGTTCTGAAGTTTCCCGGCCAGTTTTACCCGAGGTCACAATCCGCTTTCTGCCGTACTCTGCGCCATTCGAAAATGTTGTTGCGCAAATCAAGTCCGGCTCGGTTGCGTATTCGCTGTACGCTCTGGCGCGTTTGTTTCTTGAAAAGCCTGAACGCTACGAGGTTCGGTTCACAGGAAAGGCGGAATCGCCGCTTTATCAGCTTGGCGACAATGGCGCCTTGTCCCTAAATCGAGAGTTCCTCGAGCGAAATGCTTTTCGCCTGGCTCAATCCGAGTTCTATAAGATCGACATTACCGAATCCGAGCCGATCAAGGGGAGTTTTTCAAATGTGGCTCGATGCCGATTGAGCGGGACTCTTCTTGGGCCGACGAACCATCACAATTATCAATTGCAGCTGCGTAGCCTTTACGAGCAACGCTTTAGCCGGCGGATGAGCTTCGCCGATTATCAACGACAAATCGAGATCGTGAACGATGCGGAGTTGATTGAACGCTGGAAAGCAGAGGCTCGGAAGGTGACGACCTATACGACTTCCCACGAGCAGGTTCCTTCGACCTTCTCTTCCGCGACGGATGTAGAGCGACATTTCCGATCGCATTATCTGGAGAGGTTAATTAAGACTCCGGCGGACGCGATCATCGGCGGAGTCGCGAGCCGGCGTTTGCCGGACAGGACCCTCAATCGGGCGGTCGAAGATGCGTGGGTGCGGGAAACGCGCTCGCCGTCAGCGATGATGCAGGAGTTGGCTGGACGATTTCGACAGAATGGTCTCCAGGTTTTCCGGTATCGGCGCGGGATGTTGTTTGTCTCGTCAATCCGGACACGCCGCTTTGTTCACGAACAAGCTGGCGTGTCTCAATCGGTGAATGCGATTCTCGAAGCGCTGGCAGGGACAGCAGTAATCAATCGCAAACAGCTTTTTGAAAAGTTGATTGGTGATGTGCCAACCGAAGGTGCCGAGCCACGCAAACTCGCGTTCGCGTCCGATCTGAGGTGGCTGATCAACGAAGGTTACGTGATCGAGTTCAATGATGGCTCGCTTGATCTTCCACGAGGAAAAACCAAGCCGCAGGAGTCCGTAGCACAAGAAGTTCCGGCCGCAGAACCAATGGAACACAGATCAGCTGACCCGACGGAGCAGACGCTCGCGTTGGCTATTTGGCGTGGACCCTACTCGCCAACGATTCTTAGCGAGAGCGCGGAGTCGCCTCCTTCGTAAGGAAGGACTTCATTTTTTTCATCCAAGACCGCAATCTGCGGTGCATGCAATGCCCCTTCTTCGGGTGTGTAGCGCGCAAAACTCATGATGGTGAGGCGGTCGCCAATTTTGCCCAGATGCGCCGTGGCCCCGTTTAGTTCGATGATCCCACGCCGCGCTTCGCCGAAAATTGCATAGGTCTCGAATCGCTCGCCATTGTTCAAATTGCTCACGAGGATTTTTTCATACGGAATCAGGCCAACGAGTTCAGCCAGATCGGCAGAAATCGTCAGGCTACCCTCATAATCTAGGCTCGCCCCGGTAACGGTGGCGCGGTGAATCTTCGATTTGAGGAGAGCGAGTTGCATCGATTCGACTTGTAGGGCGCCTGTATCAGGCGCCATGACGTCACAGAGACGCCCTACAATTCTAGATGGCGCCGGCTTTTTTAAGCGCCTTATAGGCGCCGTGTTTGTTGATTGTCTTCAGGCCACGTGCGGTAACGCGAATGCGCACAAACTTCTTTAGCTCAGGCACCCAAATACGCTGATGCCGCAGGTTCGGCGCGAAAATGCGCGACACATTTTTCGTGACGTGTCGGCCTACACCGCCCTTCTTTTTGGCCATGCCGCGCCGGTGGATGACGCTACCGCGCATGACTTTCGATCCCGTGATTCTGCAAACTCTGGACATGATATAACCTCAGAAACAGGCGCGTAAGCTGCCGCGCCTCAGTCCACCGGTCAAGTAGATGTTACGGTAGCTAACGCGAACACGGATGCTTCGTCATTGCCTTCATTCATGGTTGAACGCGCAACTGGCGGAGGCGGTCAAATTTAGCTCGCACAAGGACCAGTCGACTCGGCAAGATCAATATTTCGCGTAATCCGTGCACAAAAATAATCACAAACTGCGGATTGGGATTGTCGGAGCGGGCAATATCGTTCGTGCTCGCCATTTGCCGGCTTTGAAGAAACATCCGGAGGTCGAGATCGTTGCCGTCTCTAGTTCAACGTACGAAAGCTCGGAAAAATTTTGCCAGGAATACTGCCCGTCAGCCACGCCGATGCGAAATTGGCCCGAGCTACTCGCCCTGCCGGACATCGACATTATCTGGATCGGTACGCCGCCGGTAATGCATTCGGCCGTAACTGTTTCGGCGCTTGAGGCCGGCAAACACGTCTTTTGTCAGGCGCGTATGTCGATGGACCTGGTGGAAGCCGAGGAAATGCTCGCCGCATCAAAGCGCTATCCGGAACTGGTGACCATGCTTTGTCCGCCCCCGATGGGAATGCGGGCTGATTTGCTCGTGAAAAAACTCCTGGCCGAGGATTACATCGGCCGTCCGCACCATGTGCGATTGCAAAGTTTTGCCAGCAACTATTTGGATCCGGGCGCTCCGCCGCATTGGCGGCAGCGGATTGAAATTAGTGGACTCAACGTTCTCACGCTTGGGATTTACGTTGAAGTGTTGCAGCGCTGGGTCGGAGACATCAATGGCGTCTTCGCGCGCGGCAAAATTATTCACCCAATTCGTCAGGGCTACGAAGTCATCATCCCCGATTTGCTCACCGTCGTTTGCGCTTTCGATAACGGGGCCGAAGGCGTGCTCGAGTTCAGCGGGATCGATGCGCTTGCGCCAAGCGACCGGGTGGAAATTTACGGCAGCAGCGGCACGCTCACTTACGATTTCGGTTCGGATGTAGTGCAAGCGGGCAAGGTTGGTGATCGTGGACTGCACGTTGTCGAGCTTCCCGCAGAATTGGAAACTGAATGGCGTGTGGAGGAAGATTTTCTAGCCGCAGTTAAATCCAAGGGGCGCGTGCGTCCGCATCCGAATTTCGAAGATGGCCTTGGCTACATGCGCGTCGTACAAGCCGTTGCCGATTCCCGGGCCAGCAATGAATGGGTGGCGATTAAACGCTAAAGACAGCACCCATCGCCCCTAGGGAGTCATCGTGTCACCCACGAGAAATCGTCTCACCACAAGTGCCCAGACCAGCAGCGTGATCAGTTGGTACCACGCGAAAAAACGGTCGTAGCCCCGCCGGTGGACAATGAGTCCAGCCCCGGCCAACACCGCGTATTGACCGACAAAGGGAAGGTACCAGATCGGATGAAAGATATCGCCGTGAATTGCGGTTTGCGTGATGTCGAGCAAAAACATCGCAATGAACGTGGAATAATAGCCTGCCCGGTTCCGTTCAAAGCGACCCTTGTGTTCTTCTTCTTCCGATAGATCGGGTGGATAAAGGAAAACGGTCAGCATGTACAGCGTGATGGTCCAAACGATCAGCACAAGGAACTTGTCAAAGCTCCAGTTGATCTCGGTATTCCACTTGAACGTGACCCACCATTGCAAAGCCAGCAGCAACAGCGTCGCAAGCGTTAGGACAATATGGACGTCGTCGAGTGGGTTCTCGTTGCGGCGATAAAACGCCCTGCCGGCGCCGGCAAGTAGGTTGGTCACGCCCAGACCGATGATGATCGACATCAGCGCGGCGATAAACTCGAAGCTGCTCATGAGGTTCTGCGCATTCTGCATGACGGGCCGAGCTTATTCGGGATTGGCTTAGAAAATCGAGCGACAAATGGGAATTCCCGCATGCGCGCGCTAGGGAGCGCAGGCTGCCAGCCTGCAGGTCCCGGCAGCTTGAGACTGGGCACGTTCGCGGTATCTGATGTTGCCCGGCAGGGCTGCCGGTAACTACAGGCTAGCAGCCTGTGCTCCCGCGTGCGCTACCCCAGACCGGTCACTACCGCGCAGCAAGCGGACTCGTCTTGGCTAACAACCAGCTCAGAGCGTCATTCAAATCGGCCAGGGCTACGCCTTCGATCGGATCATTGTGATGAGCGCCGTGTAGTGCGATCACGCGCTTCTCGCCGGCATACGCATCAACCACGAGGCGGTGATACCGAGCCGGCACGACTTCGTCTTTTTCCGCAAGCAGAAAAATCGCCGGTGCGTGAATCGCTTTCGCATTGGCAATGCTGTCGAGGTCTTTCGGAATCTGCAACGCAACAGGACCCGCCAGCAGCCACAGATTCCACCACCCAAATCGACGCAGGATCATTTCGCGCAATGGCGGAGGATTCTGCAGAATCAATCCGGCAACGGGGCGATCCGCCGCGACATGTAGTGCCGCGGTTGCGCCAATGCTGGTTCCAAAAGGGACGATTGGACGGTCAATTGCGTAGCGTCGCAATTCATCAAATGCTGCAAGCGCAGCCGGCCCGATCTTGGAGAGCCGCGCTGGCCCGGTGCTGCCGCCGAATCCGGGATAATTTAATCCCCAGATTTCGACCGCACGGTCATTCCACATCTCGGCCTCTTCAGTGGGCCAACGCTCAGCACGGTCTGCGTTGCCATAAAAGCGCAGAACGTACACGTCCGCATTGCCTTTAGATCGCGCCGCCTGGGATTGCGCGATCCATAATTCCAATTGTCCGTTCTCGAATGGAATAGTTTTCCGAACTGCACCGCCTGCATTGATCGGTGTTCTTGTTGGAAACAAAATCAGATGATCGGGCAAATGATCGAAAAACATCACGACTAAATATACGACCCCGATTGCCAGCAAACGCCACGGCGGTGGGAGTACTCTCAGCCTCACATTTGTTTGGCCCACGAAACAAGCGAATGACGCGAAAATTCCAGGAGGGCGTGACACTCGCGCGGGGCGGCGAGGGAACCCGGCCTCGTACCCGCGCCCATGCCCCAAAGTGGTATCAGGTTCACCGCGGCGAGGTCATCCAGCGATGGATCACCACATTCCAAAGCGGCCTTACAGTGCCAAAATTCGTGCCGATTCGTGGTTCAATTCGTGGTTACTAAGGATGTTTAGCTTTTCTTTAAATCTGCCAGATCCTTGAGCACTTGCTCGCTGTGATCGGCGGGCTTCACACCAGTGTATACTTTGGCGATTTCGCCTTGGGGATTAATGATGAAGGTGTTGCGCGCGGCGAGTTTGCTCCCTTTGTAGTCCATTATCGAACCGTACTCTGTCGAGACCTTCCCGTCAGGATCAGCGAGCAATTTGAAATTAAGTCCTTCCTTCGTGCAAAAATCCTTGTGCGATTGAGCGGTGTCCACGCTCACGCCGAGAATGACCACTCCAGACTCTTCGTACTTTGCAAGATCGCGCTGAAAATTGCGGGCTTCCATCGTGCAACCACTGGTGAAATCCTTCGGGTAAAAATAGAGCACGACCCATTTGCCGTGATAATCTTTGAGGCTCACCTGCGAACCGTCTCCGGTTGTTAGGCTGAAATCCGGCGCTGGTTTTCCCACTTCCGGTTGCTGCTGAGTTTCCGCTGCCATCAGGCCCAACGTGCCAAGCCCGATGAATGCTGGCAAGATCATGTTTCTAATATTCATGCCCCAGTTTTCGAGCGCGTAGGCAGTTAGTCAAGAAGGGGCGGGTCGGGCCGCCCCAACGCCTTGGAGGCTGGTTCCCTGAATTGAAAGCTTGCGCTCAATGTCAGGTTTGAGTCAATTGGCTCGCTCATGGCGAGACCGATGGTTGCCGAAAATATTCCGATTAAGCCTGTGCCGCTGATTCTTGGTTTGGTTGCTTGCTTGGGACTTGTCTTCACAATCTTCACTCTCTTGTTTGGTTTCACCTCGATCCCGGCAAACTCCGTAGGGGTGAAGACGCGCTTTGGCGCTTATCACGATGTCGTCAATCCCGGCCTCGCTTATGCGATTCCGTATATCGACGAGATACACGTGGTGCCAACCCAGCGCCTGCTAAAACTGGAGTTTGGTTTTACTACGCCGAACGCCACCAACGCTTACCAGGGCGACATGGAACCGGAGGAAACCGAGACCATGATCACAGGCGATCTCAACACTGCCCTGGTGCCGTGGGTTGTGCAGTATCGAGTTACCGATCCGAAAACGTACCTGTTTGGAGCACGCGAACCGGAGAAAACATTGCGCGATCTTTCCGAGAGCGTGATGCGCGAGGTGATAGGCGATCGCACCGTGGACGAAGTGCTCACGGTTGGGCGACACGACATTGAATCATCGACTTTGAAACGTCTGGCCGACCTTTGTTCGCAGTACGGCTTGGGAATTCAGATTCAGCAAGTGCAACTCGCGACCGTGCGTCCGCCGCCAGCCGTGCAGGCTGCCTTTAACGAGGTCAACCAGGCGCAACAGGAAAAGCAAACCGCAATCAATCAAGCATGGGCCGTGTATAACGATGCGGTGCCAAACGCGCGCGGCCAGGCGAAGGAGCGGGAGAAACAGGCCGAAGCGTACGCCTTCCGCCGGGTCAATGAAGCAAAGGGCGAAGCGCAAAAGTTTTCATTGTTGCTGGCCGAGTACCGGAAAGCGCCGGAGGTGACGCGGCGGCGCCTTTATCTCGAAGCGATGCAAGCCATCCTGCCTAATTTGCAAAGGAAAATCATCGTGGATGACAGCCTGAAGAACATCCTCCAGACGTTGCCACTACTGCCAGGCGATCAACCTAAGGCTTCTCAATGAGCGTGATCGATGTCACTCCGCGACCCGCCGCCGTTTCCAGCGTCGTGCGATTTTTGCAGAGCCGGGTGATGTCGATCCTGGGAATTCTTTTCATTTTGACGGCGCTGAAGTGGGGAGCCCTGCTGTTCGTTGTCCATCAATATGAAACTGTGATCATCACGCGTTTCGGTAAAATCGTTCGCACGGTCACAAACCCTGGATTGAAGATCAAGCTCCCCATCATCGACAACGTGCACCGTTTCGATAAGCGCATCCTCGCCTGGGATGGCCCGCCGACCGAGTGTCCGACTAAAGACAAGCTCTACATTATTGTCGATTGTTTCGCGCGGTGGCGTATCAGCGATCCGTTTCTCTACTACAATCGTCTCAATGACGAGCGCAGCGCACTCTCGCGCCTGGATGATATTCTGGGCAGCGAAACGCGAACCGCGGTCGCTGCGCACGATCTGGTAGAGATTATCCGGGTAACCAAAGGACGAAAACCGTTGCGCGATGAGGAGCTGGAAAAAAGCGGTACCGTGCTACCGAGCACGATTCCGGAAATCGAACTCGGTCGCGGTGAGATCGAAAAACAAATCACGGAGCGCACTCGCCAGAAGATTTCCGACTTCGGTATTGAGCTATTGGACGAACGGTTCAAGCGCAGCAAATACAATCCGGCGGTCGCTGAGAAAATTATTGAACGCATGTCGAGTGAACGGCACCAGATCGCGGCCCGTTTTCGCTCCGAAGGACGCGGCGAGGCGGCGAATATCAGCGGCCAAAAGGAAAGCGACGTCGCCTCAATCAGTTCCACCGCAACGAAGAATGCCCTTGAAACTGAAGGGAAGGCTGACGCCGAGGCGGCTTCCATCTATGCCGCAGCATTCAGTCCTCCTGACGCGCAAGAACTTTATACGTTTCTTCGGAGCCTTGACGTGATGCGCGCCGCGTTTCAAAAAGACACCACCGCAGTCATCTCGACCAACAGCGATCTGGGCCGGATGCTCAAGTCGATGGCTGAGGCGGTCGCTCCACCAAGAGCGGCACATTAAAGAATTTTCGGACGAAGTCCCTTGGAGTGCGATGCGTCCTCGCATCGTTTTCTTACGACGCTATGGACGCAAAAGCGACGCCAGGACGCGTGCGCACTCCCAAAGCTTGCGCGAAACAAGATTACGCGGCCCGGCCATCAGAGTTGCTTGGAGAGTAATGTAATCAATTGTTTTTGAGTCATGAAAATCTGGACGATTGGTCATTCGACGCGAACGATTGACGAATTCATTTCGTTGCTTCAGGCGAATCAAATCAGATTGCTCGTCGATGTTCGAAGCTTGCCGGGATCGAAGCGCTATCCACAATTTAACAAGGAGGCGCTGGCGGACTCGTTAGGCAAAACAGGAATTCGGTACGAGCATTTTCCTGAGCTTGGCGGGCGACGAAAGGCAAAGCCGGAATCAAAAAATACCGCATGGCGAAATGCGTCATTTCGTGGTTATGCCGATTACATGGAGACAGAGGAGTTCCGCAAAGGTGTTGAGCGCCTTCTCGATCTTGCTGGCGGCGCCGGACCCACTGCGATCATGTGCGCAGAAGCCGTGTGGTGGCGTTGTCATCGGTCGCTGATTTCTGATTACCTTAAGGCGCGCCGCCTGGATGTGATGCACATCCTTGATGCAAGCAAAACTCAGCCGCATTCATACACTTCGGCAGCGAGGATCGTGAATGGGAAACTAAGTTACGCAGAAGAAAATACACTCCTGTAGCGGCGATCTATGATCGCCGAATGCAAGGCGAGTGGTTTTTAAACGGACGCGTCCATTCTCCTATCGCGGATCGGTCACACGTCCGAGAAAAAGACAGACTCCGCTGGGCACGTGCTGAATCGCATAGATGAATGGGCGATCGACTTTCACTTCAATTGGCGGCGGTTTTGGACCTCGAATCGCTGTGGCCCTCATCATCACAACCGCAGTTGCGGCGACCGCTTCCGTTCCTTTTTCGTCCACAGCAATGAAGGTCTTGTGAAAGACATTAGAGATGTAGAGATAATCATTCGGCTTACGTGGCGCCATCTTGTCGAAATTGGCGCTACCTCGCGGGATATCGAATGCCCTCTTCATTCCAAGCGCCTGAAGATTTTCTGCAAGCGCAATGGTGGGCGGCTCCAGCTTGAATTTTGGTAGACGCAGATCGACATCCTGCGCTTCGAGTCTCGAGCATTGTGCCAAAACTTCCGCGGTAAGCTTCGATTCCAACGCATGCAGACCATTTATCTCGTCGGGAAGAAGAACAAGAAATTGGAGATCGTTGCCAACATACGGAACGCTGACTGCAGTGAAGCCCTCGCGCTTGACGTAACCAAATCGCGCGGTTTTTCGCATCATCGGAACATTTACCGGGGCGCCGCTGCGGATGTGGAATAATTCTGGCTGCGTTGTCTTTTCGGAAAATGCATCCGCCCATGGAGCTTTGAGGTAAAGTGCGTTTGCCAGCACGAGCCGCGTCAATTTGTTCAGTGCGTCCACAGGGATGAGATCACGAATCTTGTCGCGCGTCTCGTTTGCCACCCATTTATTGATATGCTGTACAGCTGCTGCAGGATCGATGGTGAAGTCGATCGGCTCGAATGCGGCGCCATAATCTTGCTTTACCAGCGACAAAAAATTTTGACGAAAATCGTAGTCTTTTTGAGCAAATAGGCGATTGGCGATGTTTAGCGTGATCGGCTCGCTGGGGCCGCCGAATTCCTTGGATTTCTTCACCAGTTCGGCCGTCTTCGCGCTCATTTCTTCCACTGAATGCTGGAGCGAAGCGAACGAGGCGGCCACTGCGCTGGCCTCGCTTGGAAAATGCAGGACGTGCGCCATCTCCGTGCGCGTGTCGCCGTCCGCCCCGGCGAACGTCATGGCAAGGGCATTTTGAATCGAATAGGGTGAGACGCAGAGGTTATCGTTACCGGTGGCGAGTTGACGGTGAAGATCGACCGCGAGTTGGTTTGTCGCCTTGGCGGCCAGATCGAAATTTGTTGCGGCGTGCGCCATTGCAACCACTAACGCGCCGAACACCTGCAAGATCAAAAGCCGCTTCATGCCAGCCATGAAATACTGAAATCGTGGAGCTTGCGACGCTAAATTGGCGCGTTTACTTCAGGATTGGCGGCTTGTCTCAAGATTATGCGAGGTTCGAGCCGTTGAAGAGCGCGTGTTCCGTGTGACAATTCCGGATGGACGAAGCGAAAACTCCGACTCGCGCTGACATTTCCGCCTCTGATAAGTGGGACCTGAGCGCATCTTTTTGCCGATGTCGGCAAGTGGCAGGACGATTTTACATGGTTGCAGCAGACGTATCCAAAGCTTCAGGATTGGAAGGGTAGAGTAGGGGAGTCGGCGCAGACACTGGCAGAAGTGCTTGAGTTCGAAAAGTCGCTCGATTTGAAGATTGAGCGCGTCTATCACTACGCGTCGCTGCAACTGGCAGAGGACAGCACCAACAACGAATACCTCGCGCGGATTGGTCAGGTTCAGAACCTGCTCACAAAGATCGGCGAAACGGCGGCGTTTCTTGTCCCCGAAATTCTGGCGATCGACGACGAAACGTTTGGCAAATTCGTTGCCGATCCCTCGCTCGCCGAGTGGCGAATCAAGTTGCGCAAGATTCGTCGGATGAAACCGCACGTGCTCTCGGCGCCCGAGGAACGCCTTCTCGCATTGGGTAGTGTCGCATTAAGCGGTTACGACGACACGTTTTCGCAATTGACCGACGTGGACATGAAGTTCGGCGTATTGGTCGATGAGAAAGGGCGTGAAAGACCGCTTACGCAGAGCTCGTTCAGTTCGTTTTTGGTCAAGCGCGATCATGAGCTGCGCAAACGCGCGTTCCATCAATTCTATTCGGAATTTCGCGATCATCAGTACACGCTGGCCGCGTCACTTGCATACGCCGTCAAGGCAGATGTCTTCCACGCGCGAGCAAGACATTACTCATCTGCTCTCGAGGCAGCGCTGTTCCCAGACGATATGCCCGTTGCGGTTTACGATGGATTAATCCAATCGGTTCGCGGGAATTTGAAACCGCTCTTTCGCTATTTCGATTTGCGTCGCCACGCGCTTGGGTTGCGCGAGTTGCATCAGTACGACACCTATGTCCCGCTCGTTCCCGAAATCGAGACGCGCTTCACGTTTGATCAAGCTGCGGAGATGGTCCTGGCCGCGCTCGAACCGCTCGGGAAAGAATATGTCGATCTGCTGACGGAAGGACTGCGCACCGATCGCTGGTGCGATCGCTACGAAACGAAAGGCAAACGCAGCGGCGCGTTTTCATCCGGAAGCTATCAGGCACCTCCCTACATCCTGATGAATTATAAGGAGGACGTTTTCTCCGATGTCTACACGCTTGCACATGAAGCTGGTCACTCCATGCACAGCTGGTACTCGCAAAATTCGCAGCGGTTTCAGGATTACGAGTACCCGATTTTTCTGGCTGAGGTTGCATCGACGTTCAATGAGGAACTTCTCACCGATCATTTGCTCAAAACGACTAGCGATTCGAAGATGCGCGCCTACATCATCAACAGGCAAATCGACGATCTCCGGGGCACGCTTTTCCGGCAGACCATGTTTGCTGAGTTTGAGAAAATTATCCACGCCATTGAAGAAAGCGGCGACGCACTCACGCTCGACGTCTTCAGGTCGCAATATCGCGGGCTTCTCGAAGGTTATTTTGCTGAAAACTTTGTGCTGGACGCCGAGCTCGATTTGGAATGCCTGCGGATTCCGCATTTCTACCATGCATTTTATGTTTATAAATATGCGACAGGGATTTCCGCTGCGGTGGCGCTTTCGCAACGCGTGCTTGCCCACCAGTCCGGAAGTGTGGAGGCATACCTTAATTTTCTGCGTTCCGGCGGCTCGAAGTTTCCACTCGAGACATTGAAAGCGGCAGGCGTGGACATGACCACATCCGCGCCAATTGAGAGCGCATTGCGTTTATTCGAACAGCGGCTCAACGAATTGGAAAAGCTGTTGCTGTAGGGCGTCTGTTTCAGACGCCATGGCGTTTGCCTTGGCGTTTCACAGAACGGAGCCGGGGGGCGCCAGCGACATAGACGGGAAGCCCAATAGGGTGAGCGAGCTGGCGCGAGCGAATCAAACGCCCTACAACTTCCAAGATGCAACTCGATCCGGAACGACTTCGTGAGCGATTGCAGCCTGTCTTTCGGGAGAACTTCGAAAAGATTGGGGAGTTGGGCGCGGCGGTTTCTGTCTGGCACAACGGAAAACCAGTTGTCGATCTTTTCGGTGGCTTTTGCGACGCCCGCCACGAAAGGCCCTGGGAGAGTGATACGCTTGTCCTTATCTGGTCTGCCACCAAGGGAATTGCCAGCGCGTGTGTGCTCCATGTGCTGCAGGAGCACGGGATTGAAATCGGCAGGCGGGTGGCGGAGTTTTGGCCTGAGTTCGCTCAAGCTGGCAAAGAAAAAATCACGCTAGCGCAGTTGCTTTCGCATCAAGCAGGGCTTTGCGCTTTGGATGCGCGAGTTGATGTGCTTGACTACGGCGCGGTGATCAAGGCGCTCGAAGTGCAGACGCCATTGTGGCCGCCCGGGACTGCACATGGTTATCACGCTCGGACGTTTGGATTCTTACTCGACGAACTCGTGCGTCGCATCGCTAGGAAAACGCTATCGCAATATTGGCGCGAAGTTTTTGCACAGAAGTTCAATCTCGATCTGTGGATCGGCTTGCCTGAAGACGAGAATACACGTGTAGCCACGGTTTACGCCGCAAAAAGCGGCAGGCCTCCCGAGCCGAAGAAATTCTACAGCGACCTGACTACGCCTGGCACGCTGGCACGCAAAACGTTTACGTCTCCGTACGGATTGAATTCAGTCAGCGGGATGAACACTCCCGCTATCCGCGCGCAACCGATCGTTTCGTTTGGCGGGATCGGGAGCGCTCCGGCGCTTGCGAAGTTTTATTCCATGCTTGCGAATCGCGGCAAACTCGACGGGCAAACGTTCTTCTCGGAAGAAACAATCGCATGGATGACGACAACGCTCTCAGATGGCATGGACCGCGTTTTTCAAATACCCACAGCGTTTTCATCCGGGTTCATGAAGGATCCACGAAACGCGGTGCGAAGAATGTTCGGAACGTCACCGAACGCTTTCGGACATCCCGGTGCGGGCGGTGCAAACGCCTTTGCCGATCCTGAAAACAGGATTGCGTTCGCTTACGTAATGAATCAAATGGAGCAATCGCTTCTGCCCAACGAAAAATCCCTGCGGCTCGTAGATGCGATTTATCGTGCGTTTGAGACCTGACCTGTAGTGGCAGACTGTCGCCTGTAAATCTAACGCCAATAAAGGCTTGCTTTCCGCGCGAGTTTTTAATTGGATCGTGGCGTGCCTGCGGATGATCAGGTTGCTCCACTGACCGCGATCGGAGAAAGTGCTGTTCACGGCCCGGTGGCGTTTACCACAACTCAATGGAGCATGGTGCTGGAGGCGCAAGGTCCAACAGCAGCTGCGCAAGAAGCGCTTGATAAGCTCTGCCGCATTTACTGGCGACCGATCTATGGTTTCGTAAGGCGACAGGGCGTCCGACCGGAAGAAGCGAAAGATCTCACCCAGGGTTTCTTTGCGCTGCTGCTGGAACGCCGGGATCTGGAGACCGTCCGCAAGGAGAAAGGACGTTTGCGTTCTTATCTGCTGACATCACTCAAACACTTCCTAACCAACGAACGAAGCCGCGCCATGGCCGTTAAACGGGGCGAAGGCCAACGGTTGATTCCTCTGGAAGCTTTTCGCGAGCACGAACGCGCCGGTTTTGAACCGACGGATTCAGAGAGAGCCGATCTCATCTACGAGCGTAACTGGGCGCTGACAGTTCTGGACCAAGTGCTGGATCGGTTGGGCGACGAATATCGTGCCGCTGGCAAAATGGCACTGTTTGACCAGTTACAGAAATCGCTCACAGACGAGCCGGATCGTCCTTCGCAGGCGGACACTGCACGCGAATTCGGGATGACTGAGAACGCGGTGAAGCAAGCATACCATCGGTTGCGCCAACGTTACCGGCAACTGTTGCGCGAAGAAATCGCCCATACGGTAATGGTTCCTGGCGATACTGAGGATGAGCTGCGTCATCTGATTACTGTATTACGCGCGTAACCCAGCCGAAGATTTCTTGCATTATTCTATTGGGACAGCGGGTTGTCTCGGCATGAGAATCGAGACCGTCAGCAGCGTTTGCGGAAAGTGCGCGGCAAAGATTCCAAGCGACGCGCGGCAAGGAGTTTGCCCGGCGTGCCTGTTAGAGACCGGTCTTGGTCTACTCCACGACGAGGATGAAGACGCGGCCGATCAAGAACCCATGCCGCGCAGGAGTCACGGTGCGCCTCAGGTTAAAATGCTGGCAGACTTTGGTGACTACGAATTGCTGGAGGAGATCGGCCGGGGCGGTCAGGGCGTAGTTTACCGGGCGCATCAGAAAAGTCTCAATCGCACTGTAGCGCTCAAAGTAATAGGTCTGGGTCCTTGGGCCACCGAAGCGCATCTAAAGCGCTTTCGCCGCGAAGCAGAAGCCGCCGCCAGCCTCGACCATCCTTTTATCGTTCCAATTCATGAAATCGGCGAGCGTGAGGGTTGCTGTTACTTCTGCATGAATTTCATCGAGGGCGGCCAGCTTGACGAAACAGTCAGGCGCGCGCCGGTGTCGATCCGGCAAGCGGCGGAATTAATCGCAAAGGTAGCGCGCACCGTTCATTACGCGCATGAACACGGGATACTGCATCGAGATATCAAGCCTGGGAACATTCTATTGGATACAAAAGGCGAACCGCATCTGACTGATTTTGGCCTTGCCCGATTAGTGGAAGCTGAGAGCACGGTCACACGCACCCTGGAAGTGATGGGCACGCCCAGTTACATGGCGCCGGAACAAGCTGCGGGAAACAACGCAGCCGTCAGCAAGGCCACAGATGTGTATGGACTTGGCGCGGTCTTCTACGAATTGCTCACCGGCCATCCACCTTTTGCCGGAGGAACAACCTATCAAACGATCCGGCTACTGCTGGATACTGAACCGCAGCAACCGCGTTTGTGGAATCGAAAGATCGCTCGCGATCTGTCCACAATTTGCCTCAAGTGCTTGGAGAAAGATCCAAAGAGCCGTTACTCCTCGGCTCTCGCGCTGGCCGAGGATTTGGAACACTGGCTAAAGCACGAGCCAATCCAGGCGAAGCGCAGTGGCTTTTTCACTCATGCCCGGAAATGGGTGCGGAGGAAACCGGATATTACTGCATTGATTGCAGCGTTGGCTGCTTTGGCAACGGCCATTGCCTGGAATGTTTGGGAGGGTGAGTTATTTCGTCTTGCGCCTGAAAAGAGCATCGCAGTGCTTCCCTTTGAGAACTTAAGTCGCGATCCAAACAACGCCTATTTTGCCGCCGGCATTCAAGAGGAGATCCTGACGCGGCTGGCTAGCATAGCGGATTTAAGAGTCATTTCGCGCACTTCCATGCAGCACTATCAAAGCAAACCCAAGAATCTCGGCGAGATCGCGAAGCAACTTGGCGTAGCTCACATTCTGGAAGGCAGCGTGCAAAAGAGCGGTGACTCCGTGCGCGTGAACGTGCAGCTAATCAAAGCAGCCAATGATTCGCATGTTTGGGCTGATACTTTTGATCGCAAACTTACTGATATCTTTTCCGCCGAAAGTGACATTGCCAAGGCTGTTGCCGACCAACTACGAGCGAGACTCACAGGTGAGGAAGAGCAAGTTATCGCTGCTAAACCAACAGATAATCCTGAAGCTTACGATGCGTATCTGCGCGGTCTGGCCTATACGCTCAAAACTAGCAACAACCCCGCGAACACTCTTGCCGCACAGAAATATCTGAGAGAAGCGGTGCGGTTGGATCCGAAGTTCGCACTTGCTTGGGCGCTGCTGTCAAACGTAGATGCGCGCGGTTACCTCGTAGGGAGTCTTCAACCAACGGTCGCCCTCCGCGA
The DNA here is from genome assembly GCA_963840135.1 of uncultured Verrucomicrobiae bacterium. Lineage (GTDB taxonomy): Bacteria > Verrucomicrobiota > Verrucomicrobiia > Chthoniobacterales > UBA10450 > Udaeobacter. Next base: position 155,017 of record CAWIXX010000017.1, read on the forward strand.
AGAGGCGCGAAAAGCGGCCGAGACCGCCTTTACTCTTCAGTCCAATCTCGGCGAAGCCATCCTGGCCAAGGGCTATTACCATTACGCTTGTCTAAAGGATTACGACGTGGCGCTGCGTTACTTTGAGCAGGCACGTCAGTTCCTGCCGAATAGCAGTCGGATTCCTGAATTTCTAGCCTATGTTACGCGGAGGCAAGGCGAATGGGCCCGGAGCGACTCCTATTTTAACGAAGCCGAGCGGCTTGATCCGCACAACGTTTGGTTGCTTACTAACCACGCGTTTTCGTATTCCGTAGTTCGTCGTTTCCCAGAAGCGTTGCGAAAGTTTGATCAGGTTCTCAACATCATACCGGACGACATGGATACGCTCGCGTATAAGGCGGCTATCTTACAAGCCGAGGGTGATCTGCCGCGCGCTGCTGCGCTCCTAGCTCCGCTGCGTCCGAATGCCGACCACACCAGTGCGTTGGAAACACAAGTCTACCAGGCGATCCTGGAACGTCGCCCTGCAAAAATCATTTCTCGGCTCAAGGAAATACTAGCCAAGCCTGATCCAGCGTTGGGTTATCACAATGGCGGACTGCGGTTTTGGTTAGGTTGGGCTCAACATATCGCCGGCGATCATGCCGCCGCCCAGGAAAGCTGGCGCCAAGCGCGCAGCGAACTGGATTCTTTCCTTAAGGAGCAGCCGGAAAATTATGATCTCATTGGAGATCTCGCGTTGACCAATATGAGCCTTGGCGACAAAGAGGCGGCTCTGGCTCTGTCGGAGCGGGGGATCGCCGTGCTGCCGATTGAGAGAGACGTGGTAACCGGTGCCGCTCCGATCGAGACCCTCGCTCGGGTTGCGGCACAGACGGGAGAGCACGACCGCGCCATTGCCGCTTTACAGCAAGTGCTCTCAATACCGGGCACGGGCGCACTCGGCAAATACATGCCGCTCACTCCTGCGCTGCTCCGGCTCGATCCAATGTTCGATCCGCTCCGGAACGATCCGCGTTTCCAAAAACTCTGCGAGGAAAAGCAGCCGTGAACCCGCGCAATTTTTTCGTCGAGCTAAAGCAGCGCAATCTGATTCGTCGCCACTCGCACCCCTGGAATACGATTGTGCCTAGCAGTTTGAGACTTTGATACTCGTATGAGCAGCGTACTTAGCGTTTGCGAAAAGTGCGGCGCAAAGATCTCTGCGGACGCGCGGCAGGGAGTTTGCCCGGCTTGCCTGTTAGAGACCGGTCTTGGTCTGCTCTACGACGAGGATGAAGACGCGGCCGATCAAGAACCCATGCCGCGCAGGAGTCACGGTGCGCCTCCAGTCAAAATGCTGGGAGAGTTCGGCGACTACGAATTGTTGGAGGAAATCGGCCGGGGTGGTCAGGGTGTAGTTTACCGCGCGCATCAGAAAAGTCTCAATCGCACCGTCGCGCTTAAAGTAATCGGCCTGGGCCCCTGGGCCACCGAAGCGCATCTGAAGCGCTTTCGCCGCGAAGCGCAAGCCGCCGCCAACCTCGACCATCCATTTATCGTTCCCATTCATGAAGTGGGCGAGCGCGATGGCTGCTGCTACTTCAGCATGAATTTCATCGAAGGCGGCCAGCTTGACGAAGTAGTCAGGCGCACGCCGATCTCGATCCGGCAGGTGGCGGAGTTAATAGCGAAGTTGGCCCGCACGGTGCATCACGCGCATGAACACGGGATACTGCATCGCGATATCAAGCCTGGGAACGTCTTGCTGGATACAAAAGGCGAACCGCATCTGACTGATTTTGGCCTTGCTCGATTAGTGGAAGCTGAGAGCACGGTCACACGCACGCTGGACGTGATGGGCACACCCAGTTACATGGCACCGGAACAAGCTGCGGGAAACAACGCAGCCGTCAGCAAGGCCACAGATGTGTATGGACTTGGCGCGGTCTTCTACGAATTGCTCACCGACCATCCACCTTTTGCCGGAGGAACAACCTATCAAACGATCCGGCTACTGCTGGATACTGAACCGCAGCAACCGCGTTTGTGGAATCGAAAGATCGCTCGCGATCTGTCCACAATTTGCCTCAAGTGCTTGGAGAAAGATCCAAAGAGCCGTTACTCCTCGGCTCTCGCGCTGGCCGAGGATTTGGAACACTGGCTAAAGCACGAGCCAATCCAGGCGAAGCGCAGTGGCTTTTTCACTCATGCCCGGAAATGGGTGCGGAGGAAACCGGATATTACTGCATTGATTGCAGCGTTGGCTGCTTTGGCAACGGCCATTGCCTGGAATGTTTGGGAGGGTGAGTTATTTCGTCTTGCGCCTGAAAAGAGCATCGCAGTGCTTCCCTTTGAGAACTTAAGTCGCGATCCAAACAACGCCTATTTTGCCGACGGCATTCAAGAGGAGATCCTGACGCGGCTGGCTAGCATAGCGGATTTAAGAGTCATTTCGCGCACTTCCATGCAGCACTATCAAAGCAAACCCAAGAATCTCGGCGAGATCGCGAAGCAACTTGGCGTAGCTCACATTCTGGAAGGCAGCGTGCAGAAGAGTGGTGACGTAGTGCGTGTGAACGTGCAGCTAATCAAAGCAGCGAGTAACTCTAATCTTTGGGCCGACACATTTGATCGAAAACTGACCGACATCTTTGCGGTCGAGAGCGAGGTAGCCAAAGCTGTCGCCGACCAGTTGCGCGCAAAACTCACGGGTCGGGAAGAGCAAGAGATCGCTGCTAAACCGACAGACAATCCTGAGGCCTACGATGCCTACTTGCGCGGTCTGGCTTATACACTAAAAGCCTTTCCCACAAGGCCGAATACCCTTGGCGCACAGAAATATTTCAAAGAAGCGGTGCGCCTGGATCCGAAGTTCGCTCTCGGTTGGGCGCTGCTGTCATATGTTGATGCGCGCGGCTACATCACACAGAGTCTTCAACCAACGGTCGCGCTGCGTGAAGAGGCACGGCAAGCCGCCGAAACTGCGCTCGCTCTTCAGCCTGATCTCGGCGAGGCCGTATTGGCGAAGGGCTCCTACTACTACTATTGCCTGAAGGATTATGACACCGCAGTGCGTTACTTTGAGAAAGCACGCCAACTCCTGCCGAATAGCAGCAGGATTCCTGAATTGCTGGCTTATCTCGCACGGAGACGAGGCCAGTGGGACCGGAGCGAAGCCTACTTCAACGAAGCGGAGCGGCTCGACCCGCGTAGTGCTAGTCTCCTCGTCCAGCGAGCGACTAGCTATATCTGTCTTCGTCGTTTCCCGGAAGCGCTGCGAAAGTTTGATGAAGCTCTCAATATTACACCAGACGACTTGAATATCCTGGTGCAGAAGGCAGCGATTGCACAAGCGCAGGGTGACTTGCCGCATGCCTCTGCGCTTCTCGCCCGGCTCCACTTCACGGCCGCTGACATCGAGGGCTTGGAAATTCGAGTTTACCAAGCGATCCTGGAGCGCCGTCCTGCACCGATAATCCCCTTCATAAAGGAGATACTTGCCAAGCCTGATCCAGCGTCGGGTTACTTCAATGGCGAACTGCGCTTTTGGTTAGGTTGGGCGCAGGAAGTGGCTGGCGACCATGTCGGCGCCCGGGAAAGTTGGCGACAGGCACGCAGCGAAATGGAACCTTTTCTCAAAGAGCAGCCCGACAATTATAGTCTCATTTGCGATCTCGCGCTGATCAATATGAGCCTTGGTGACAAGGCCGCCGCGTTGGCGCTGTCGGAACGGGCCATCGCCGTCAATCCGATTGAGAAAGACGCGATAGTTGGTCCCATTCCAATCGAGATGCTCGCGCGAGTAGCGGCGCGCGCGGGAGAGACGGACCGCGCCATCGCCGCTTTACAGAAAGTACTCCCAATACCGTATTCAGGCTCATTCTCCTTTGGCGTTCCGCTCACTCCTGCGCTGCTCCGGCTCGATCCCATGTTTGATCCGCTCCAGAGTGATCCGCGTTTCCAAAAACTCTGCGAGGAAAAGCAGCCGTGAACCTTTCCGTTTTTCGAAGTTCCAAATTGGCCGGTGCGTCCGCCGAGCCCCCGCCGCTATGGTCAATTGAAACTGCTCCCCTTTTGGGATCCGTTGCGTGGCGATCCGCGCTTTGAAAAAATCGTTGCCTCTCTCGCGCCCGAGAAAGCTTCGCCCTGACCAAGCTGAACGTGACAAGGCCCCTTATTTAGCTGAAGAAGCTGAACGTGACGTGCGAGGAAACGTGCGGTAGGATTTTCCGGAGTACAATTGGGAGAGGTGCTCAAGCGACTCTCCGGTCATGACCGGTGTAACCAGCGTTTGCGAAAAGTGCGGCGCAAAGATCTCTGCGGACGTGCGGCAGGGAGTTTGCCCGGCGTGCCTGTTAGAGGCCGGCTTTGGTCCGCTTTACGACGAGGATGAAAGCACGAAACACAGAGCGCGAGCAGCAAAAATGCTGGAGGACTTTGGCGACTACGAGTTGTTGGAGGAAATCGGCCGGGGCGGTCAGGGCGTAGTTTACCGAGCGCATCAGAAAAGTCTCAATCGCACCGTTGCGCTTAAAGTAATCGGCCTGGGCCCCTGGGCGACCGAAGCGCATCTAAAGCGCTTTCGCCGGGAAGCAGAAGCCGCGGCCAACCTCGACCATCCATTTATCGTTCCCATTCATGAAGTGGGCGAGCGCGAGGGTTGCTGTTACTTCAGCATGAATTTCATCGAGGGTGGCCAGCTTGACGAAACAGTCAGGCGCGTCCCGATGTCGATCCGGCAGGTGGCGGAGTTAATCGCGAAGTTGGCCCGCACTGTTCATTACGCGCATGAACACGGGATACTGCATCGAGATATCAAGCCTGGGAACATTCTGTTGGATGCAAAAGGCGAACCGCATCTGACCGATTTTGGCCTTGCCCGATTAGTGGAAGCTGAGAGCACGGTCACCCGCACGCTGGAAGCGATGGGCACACCCAGTTACATGGCGCCTGAACAAGCTGCCGGAAACAACGCGGCCGTCGGCAAGGCCACAGATGTGTATGGACTTGGCGCAGTCTTCTACGAATTGCTCACCGGCCATCCACCTTTTGCCGGAGGAACAACATTTGAAACGGTGCGACTGGTTTTGGACACCGAGCCGCGACAGCCGCGCCTGTTAAATCCGAAAGTAGATCGCGATCTGTCCACGATTTGTTTGAAGTGCCTGGAGAAAGATCCAAAGCATCGTTACTCTTCCGCTCTCGCGCTGGCCGAAGACTTGGAACACTGGTTAAAGCACGAGCCAATCCAGGCGAAGCGCAGTGGATTTTTTACACACACCCGCAAATGGGTGCGGAGGAAACCAGCTATTGCTGCATTGATTGCAGCGTTGGTTGCTTTGGCAGCAGCCATAGGCTGGAATGTTTGGAACAGCGAGCTAATCAGCCATCCCCTAACAAAGGGAATTGCGGTGCTTCCGTTCGAAAATCTCAGCGGCGATCCAGATAACGCCTACTTCGCAGATGGGATTCAAGGAGAGATCCTGACACGGCTCGCTAATGTCGGAGACTTAAAAGTAATTTCGCGCACTTCGACACAGCGCTATCAAAGCAAGCCTGCCAATATCGGAGAAATCGCGAAGCAGCTGGGAGTAGCGAACATCCTTGAGGGTAGCGTTCAAAAGGTGGCTGATCAGGTGCGGGTCAATGTGAAGTTGATTAACGCGCAAACCAATTCCCATCTCTGGGCAGACACCTACGACCGGAAGTTGACTGACATCTTCGGGGTTGAAAGTGAGATCGCCAAACGAATAGCGGAGGCGTTGCAAGCGAACCTTTCACCAGACGAATCCCGTGCTCTGGCCTTAACCCGGCCGCATGACACGGAAGCTTACGATCTTTTTTTGAGAGGCGAGTATCAGCTTCACCAAGCCGAAAGCAGTCCGACCGCAGAGGCCTACCATCGTGCCGACGCGTTTTACCAACAGGCCCTGGCACGCGATCCAAACTTTGCCGAGGCCGCCGCAGAGCTCGCACGCAGTCGACTATCGGAACACTGGTTCATATCTCCCTTGGCGCCATCGGAATTAGAGGAGGTAAAGTCGCTCATCGACCGCGCTCTGGCGCTCGTTCCAAATTCGCCTGAAGCACATTTTGCGCTGGGCTTATTCTTTTATTGGGGTCATCGCCAATACGAGATGGCGCTGACGGAGTTTAACCGCACGCTGGAGTTGCAGCCCAATAATGCTTTGGCTCGACAGTATTGCGCGTGGGTTTACCGCCGACGCGGTGAATGGGAGCGCTCGCTGGCGGATTCTCAACGAGCGCAGGAACTCAATCCGCGCGACGCCATAATCCTGCGCAATATCGGAGCGACTTATCTGGCCTTGCGTCTGTGGAAGAATGCGGAGCGTGCCGCATTGCGAGCTCTTGCCATCGATCCGCACAACGCGGTGGCAGCGATATACCTTCTCAACTCTCGCCTGAATGCGACGGGCGACGTCGACTTGGCCCGGCGAGCTTTTGATGGTCTTCCAGAGGGCATTAAGTCAGTCACGCGCGAGTCGCTTGCTACAGATGGCTATGTTGCAAGCATCAGTGGCATATGGGTTTATCTCGACGTGATCGAAAGACGTTTCACCGATGCTTTTCAAGAGTTCGAGAAGGAGCCGGGCAACGACGATCGTGCGCGTCTCCAGCTGCTTGCCGGGCGCGCCGCCCTTCGCGTGCTCGCGGGAGAGCCGGAGGCAGCCAAATCAGCGGGAGAAGAGGCGCTGCCCTTACTCAAGGCCAGGCTTAGGCAGCAGCCGGATGACACTTTCGCGATGACGGAGCTATCTTGGGTTTACCTCGCACTCGGACGCAATGCCGATGCTCTGCGCCTTTCTGAGCAGGCGGCGGATTCATTGCCCGTCGAAAAAGATGCTATGGAGGGTCCAAATTTCCAGCTCGGCCTCGCGCAAATCGAGGCGCGTGCAGGCGCACCCGAGGAAGCCATTAAGAGGCTTCGACGTTTGCTCTCCATCCCGGCGGGCGGGGCAGTGTCCATCGCTGCTTTGAAGATTGACCCAGTCTGGGATCCCATCCGTAACCGTCCTGATTTCCAGCAGCTGCTCTCAGGTCCGGAGCAGATCGGACCTAACAAGTAACAGGAAGTGAATCTTTGAGCCTTGTCATCGCCGTTTTACGCGCGTACCCGATTCGTCGTCACTCGCATGCCTTGCAATACGATTGTGCCTAGCAGTTTGAGACTTTGATACTCGTATGAGCAGCGAACTTAGCGTTTGCGGAAAGTGCGGAGCAAAGATCTCTGCGGACGCGCGGCAGGGAGTTTGCCCGGCTTGCCTGTTAGAGACCGGTCTTGGTCTGCTTTACGACGAGGATGAAAGCACGAAACACAGTGCGCGAGCAGCAAAAATGCTGGAGGACTTTGGCGACTACGAGTTGTTGGAGGAAATCGGTCGGGGTGGTCAGGGTGTAGTTTACCGCGCTCATCAGAAAAGTCTCAATCGCACCGTCGCACTCAAAGTCATAAGCCTGGGCCCTTGGGCCACTGAAGCGCATCTAAAGCGCTTTCGCCGGGAGGCAGAAGCCGCTGCCAACCTCGACCATCCATTTATCGTTCCCATTCATGAAGTTGGTGAGCGCGATGGTTGCTGCTACTTCAGCATGAATTTCATCGAAGGCGGCCAGCTTGACGAAGTAGTCAGGCGCGTCCCGATGTCGATCCGGCGCGCGGCGGAATTAATCGCAAAGGTAGCGCGCACCGTTCATTACGCGCATGAACACGGGATACTGCATCGCGATATCAAGCCTGGGAACATTCTGTTGGATACAAAAGGCGAACCGCATCTGACCGATTTTGGCCTTGCCCGATTAGTGGCAGCTGAGAGCACGGTCACACGCACCCTGGAAGTAATGGGCACGCCCAGTTACATGGCGCCTGAACAAGCTGCGGGAAACAACGCAGCCGTCAGCAAGGCCACAGATGTGTATGGACTTGGCGCGGTCTTCTACGAATTGCTCACCGGCCATCCACCTTTTACTGGAGGAACAACCTTTGAAATCGTGCGATTGGTTTTGGACACCGAACCGCGACAGCCGCGCCTGTTAAATCCGAAAGTAGATCGCGATCTATCCACGATTTGTCTGAAGTGTCTGGAGAAAGATCCACAGCGCCGTTACTCTTCCGCTCTCGCGCTGGCCGAAGACCTGGAACACTGGCTAAAGCACGAGCCAATCCAGGCGAAGCGAAGTGGCTTTTTCACACATGGCCGCAAATGGATGCGGAGGAAACCAGCTATTGCTGCATTGATTGCAGCGTTGGTTGCTTTGGCAGCAGCGATGGGGTGGAATGTTTGGGAAAGTGACTTATTTCGTCTTGCGCCTGAAAAGAGCATTGCAGTGCTTCCCTTTGATAACTTAAGTCGCGATCCGGAGAATGCTTATTTCGCGGAAGGGGTGCAGGACGAAATCCTAACCAACCTAGCCAGGATCGCCGATCTGAAGGTGATCGGCCGCAAGTCGGCGATGCAATACAAGAGCGGAGTCGCCCGCAATCTGCGAGAGATCGGAAAGCAACTTGGAGTGGCGCATTTGGTACAAGGAAGTGTTCAGCGCGCTGGCAACCGCGTGCGCGTCAATGCGCAACTGGTCGATGTGCGTACCGACCGGAATTCATGGGGGCGGACGTACGACAGCGATCTTGCGGATGTATTCGCGGTTCAAAAGGAGATCTCAGAGGCCATTGCCGTCGAGCTTCAAGCAAAGCTGTCGCCCAATGAAAAGAGTGAAATCGAACGTCCCCCAACCAACGACATAATCGCGTTCGATCTCTACACGCGCGCCAGGAAGCTTTTCTTCACGCCTGGCATTAACTCCAGCGCAAGACCCGATTGGCTGCGGGCGGCCGATCTGCTGAACCAGGCTGTTGGGCGCGACCCATCATTTTTCCGAGCATATTGCCAAATTGCCCATGTTGATGACGCCCTTTATTTCTTTGGTCACGATCGCACGCCCGCGCGCCTTGCCATGGCGGAAGCGGCCGTCGAATCGGCCTTTCGTCTTCGCGCCGACGCGGGCGAAGCACATCTTGCACGGGCGTGGAATCTTTACTGGGGACATCTCGATTACGATGGCGCTCTGGGTGAAGTGGGACTTGCCCACCAAACTTTGCCAAATGACCCGCAGATATTCTGGCTTACCGCTCTCATCCAGAGGCGCCAGGGACATTGGGAAGAGTCTATTCAAACCCTCAAGCGCGCCGTTGATCTTGATCCTCGCAATTTTGAGGTGCTGCACACGGTCGCAGCAAATTGCGCAACTCTGGGACGCTATGCTGAACAACAACTGTGGTTAGGCCGCGTACTGGCGTTCGAACCCAACGATGCCGGCACGAAACTAATACTTGCGCAGGTCGATCTTGAGTGGAGAGCCGATACCCAGCCCTTGCATCAAATGATGAATTCCGTTCGGGCTGCAAATCCCGGTGTGGTTCCAAGTATGGCTCATTGGTGGCTCGATTGTGCACTAGCCGAACGCGATACCGCAGCAGCAAAAGATGCCTTAGTCGCAGCCGGAGAGAATCCCATCAACCTCGGAGACGATGTTTTTTCCAATCGTCCATTTGTAGAAGGAGTCATCGCCCGAATGACTAATGACGATGCCAGCGCCCGCGCTGCTTTTACCGCGGCGCGCGCAGAGCAGGAGAAAATCGTCCAAGCTCAACCAAATTTCGGCCCACCCTGGTGCGTGCTGGGTCTAATCGATGCCGCCCTTGGCCGGAAAGAAGAAGCGCTTCGCGAGGGGCGGCACGCAGTCGAGCTTCTTCCGGTGGAAAAGGACGCGGTCAGGGGTCCGGCGATGATCAAGTATTTGGCGATGATCGCCGCGTGGGTTGGCGATAAAGATCTCGCTTGCCAACAGCTTGCCAGCATTATCCGTCCGCCGAGCCCCCTCAGCTATGGTCAACTGAAACTGCTTCCCTTTTGGGATCCGTTGCGTGGCGACCCGCGCTTTGAAAAAATCGTTGCCTCTCTCGCGCCCGAGAAAGCTTCGCCTTGACCAAGCTGAACGTGACAAGGCCCCTTATTTAGCTGAAGAAGCTGAACGTGACGTGCGAGGAAACGTGCGGTAGGATTTTCCGGAGTACAATTGGGAGAGGTGCTCAAGCGACTTTCCGGTCATGACCGGTGTAACCAGCGTTTGCGAAAAGTGCGGCGCAAAGATCTCTGCGGACGCGCGGCAGGGAGTTTGCCCGGCTTGCCTGTTAGAGGCCGGCTTTGGTCCGCTCTACGACGAGGATGAAAGCTCGAAACACAGTGCGCGAGCAGCAAAAATGCTGGAGGACTTTGGCGACTACGAGTTGTTGGAGGAAATCGGCCGGGGCGGTCAGGGCGTAGTTTACCGCGCGCATCAGAAAAGTCTCAATCGCACCGTCGCGCTTAAAGTAATCGGCCTGGGCCCCTGGGCGACCGAAGCGCATCTGAAGCGTTTTCGCCGCGAAGCAGAAGCCGCCGCCAGCCTCGACCATCCATTTATCGTTCCCATTCATGAAGTGGGCGAGCGCGATGGTTGCTGCTACTTCAGCATGAATTTCGTCGAGGGGGGCCAGCTTGACGAAGTAGTCAGGGGCGCGCCGATGTCGATCCGACACGCGGCGGAATTGATCGCGAAGTTGGCCCGCACTGTGCATTACGCGCATGAACACGGGATACTGCATCGAGATATCAAGCCTGGGAACATTCTGTTGGATACAAAAGGCGAACCGCATCTGACCGATTTTGGCCTTGCCCGATTAGTGGAAGCTGAGAGCACGGTCACGCGCACGCTGGAAGCGATGGGCACGCCCAGTTACATGGCGCCGGAACAAGCTGCGGGAAACAACGCAGCCGTCAGCAAGGCCACAGATGTCTATGGACTTGGCGCGGTCTTCTACGAATTGCTCACTGGCCATCCACCTTTTGCCGGAGGAACAACCTTTGAAACGGTGCAGCTGGTTTTGGACACCGAGCCGCGACAGCCGCGCCTGTTAAATCCAAAAGTAGATCGCGATCTATCCACGATTTGTCTGAAGTGTCTGGAGAAAGATCCACAGCGCCGTTACTCTTCCGCTCTCGCGCTGGCCGAAGACCTGGAACACTGGCTAAAGCACGAGCCAATCCAGGCGAAGCGAAGCGGATTTTTCACACATGGCCGCAAATGGATGCGCAGGAAACCAGCTATTGCTGCATTGATTGCAGCGTTGATTGCTTTGGCAACGGCCATCGCCTGGAATGTTTGGGAAAGTGACTTATTTCGTCTTGCGCCCGAAAAGAGTATCGCCGTGCTTCCGTTCGAAAACCTGAGCAAGGAAGCAGAGAACGCCTTTTTTGCTGTTGGCGTGCAGGACGAAATTCTAACTAACCTGGCTCGGATCGCCGATCTGAAGGTGATCAGCCGCACCTCGGCGATGCAATACAAGAGCGGGGCCCCGCGGAATTTACGCGAGATCGGCCAGTCAACTCGGCGTCGCGAATGTGGTGGAAGGAACAGTGCAGCGTGCTGGCAATCGCGTGCGCGTGAACGCGCAGTTGGTTGATGCACGTGCCGACCGGCACCTATGGGCAGAGACCTATGACCGCGATCTTGCAGACATCTTCACGATTCAAAGTGAAATTGCTGAAAAAATCGTTTATCAACTCAAATCCAAGCTCTCGCCCCAGGAGAAAGCAGCAATCGAGCAAAAATCGACGACTGATCTGGCAGCCCATGATCTGTACATCCGCGCCAAAACACTCATCACGACTGCTGTTTTCAGTACGCCTCAAGCGGAGAGCTTGTTCGAGGCCGTTCGCTTGCTGAACCAGGCGATCGAGCACGATCCAGCCTTTGCGCTTGCATATTATCAACTGGCCCACACTCACGATTTGCTGTACTTCACCGGTACAGATCACACTCCTGCGCGGTTGGCTATGGCGGACGCGGCAATCCAATCGCTCACCCGCCTACTTCCAAATTCAGGCGAAGCGCATCTTGCTCTGGCCAAGCATTTGTACTGGGGTTATCTCGATTACGACCGCGCTCGGAACGAACTTAGTCTGGCACAGAAGAGTCTGCCTAACGAGCCGTGGGCGTTTGTGCTGGCCGGCTATATCGACCGACGGCAAGGACGCTGGAATGAATCGACAAAAAACCTTGAGCGCGCGGTCGAGCTCGACCCGCAAAACCCTGCCATCCTCCAACAACTCGCTCTTAGCTATAATTGCCTGCGCCGTTATGCCGATGAAGAGCGTGCATACGACCGCGCAATCGCTGTTACTCCCGAAGATGCCGCGCTGCGAGCTTCACGTGCAGAGGTCGAACTCAACTGGCATGCCGATCCGCGTCCGCTGATCTCGACAATCGAGGCGTTTATTGCCCAAGATTCCAGCGAAGCCAAGCACCTAGCGTTTGTTTGGGTTCGCGGAGCGCTGTGCAAACGCGATTACGATGGCGCGCGTCGCGCTATGGATGCGCTGCCTATCGATGGGTGTTACGACGACAATATTCCGTTTCCGCGGAGTTGGTGCGAAGGCGTAGTCGCTCAGTTCCGTGGTGATAACACTGAGGCCCATGCTGCTTTTACCAATGTGCGTGCCGAAGCCGCCAAAATGGTTGCGGAACAACCCAATTATGCGGAAGCGCTTTGTGTGCTCGCGATGGCAGACGCAGCCTTGGGCAACAAGGAGGACGCAATTCGAGAAGGCCGCCGCGCGGTTGAACTGTTGCCGATGTCGAAAGATGCAATCATCGGCGCTCGATTGGTGCAGTATTTAGCGCTTATTTATGCGTGGACTGGCGAGAAGGATCTCGCCTTGGAACAACTAAGCGTCGCAGCAGGCCTTCCCGGTCGTTTGAGCTATGGTTATTTGCGTTTGCATCCGTATTGGGATCCGCTACGCGGCGATCCGCGCTTCGAGAAGATTGTCGCCTCGCTCGCTCCAAGGTAAACTTTGGAGAAGCACACGCGGAATTCGGTGGTCGTTTCGGCACCAGCCAAAACAGTCTTTTGTAACAGAAGGCTCCGACGATAACGAAGTCGCGTGAACTCGAGCAAAACTCAATCTTTATTCCCTTTGTTATCCTCTATTCAGACTCTTCTCTAGCTTTCTTCTACTTTAGTCTTCTTCATCCGTACCATTCGCTGCCTGCCTCGCGTGCGCTCTTGCAGAGAAGGGGGGTAATCCGCGCTCTCAGCTTCAACGCTTCCCTGACGCGCGCAGCCAGCGAGTACAAGAGGCGAAGGCAGATTCTTTCCACATTCGGCGCTTCAACGCCTTTAACGAATTTCTGCATTTCCGCGTAACCTCGCGCCGGATTTCCTGCAGTACCTCATTGAAGGCCAAATCAGACAGGCACAAAACAAGAAAGGAAATAAAGTATGAAAAATCGAAAACCATTAACCAAACTCACGCTGCTATTCGCAGTGCTGCTGACTCTTAGTGCGGCCCGAGCACAAGGCGACATCCTTCCTGGTGTCACTATCAGCTTCGCTCCCGTCGGCCTAACCATGGATCAGACTGCACGGCTCAACATGGTCAACGTTGACATACCAAATGGTGTACTCATTAGCTGGCGCTTTATCGACGCCAACGGTCTTACGCTCGCTCAATCAGCAACTACTCTGCCATTGGGCAAGATCGTTTCGGTCGATTTCAGACGGCCCGGGGCTCCGCTGCCACCTAACACTGATCCTGCCCGTCTCGATCCGAGCCGAGGTGCGAGCCCAAGTCCAGATCGTTAGCGGCCGGAATCCCGAGCGAAAGCCTGCGCCGAAGTCTGGAGATATTCAACAATGATACCGGCGCAACCACCGTGTACATGGGCGGCGCAGCTCCATAGGAGGAGTTTTGCCTGCGAGCACTACGGCTGACGACACTGGTGACTACCAGTGTCGACACCGTCGTTGGTCAACGGAAAACGCTTCGATTTAGCTAACAGGTGACAGTTAATAACTGATAGCAGCAAGAAACCCAGCAGAATGAAACTCCGAATCTCGAAAGTTTTCGCGAGCACGGCGCGTTCGCGATTGAAGCGAAGATGACGAAGGCTTTCAGAATTCAACTAGGGCTTTGTGTCCTTTACTGCCTTCTGTAGCAAGCTTCGACGTTGCAGCAACGACACTGCCTGCATGGTCAGCAGTCAGTCGTCGTACCCACGTCGCAACCGCCGCGCAACAGTCGACATGACTGCTTTTACTTCACGCTGTTTTCCCAGGACGATTAAGATTCCAGTCCGTCTTCGGAAGCCGACCATTGGAAGCATTGTCCGGCAGTCGGCGAATCAGCGCGCGACTAGCCCACGTGTTGCACACGATCGGGCGTCCGTGTACTCGGCGATGCTTCACGGGCGGCGAGTAGGTGATTTTGCCTGGGAGAGAAATTGCGGGTTAAAAACGTTGCACGAGTTGGATTCGCTTGCATCTGCCCTCACCAAGCAGTCTTCATCCCACAATCGCGGGACAGCTGGGCAACTCGAGAGGCTTACGGCGGGCGGAATGGCTTTTGCCGTTCCGAAATCGGTTCGTGCGACTGCGGTTCGACGAGTTGCCGATCACAAAGCGTTTGGCAAATGTGGTCCGCTCAAATGGGCTCCGGACCCTGGGGAATCTACACGGGCGCACTCCACTTTGAATTGCTTCAATACAAGGCTTGTGGGTGGCGCACTGTTACCGAGATTCAGCAACTCATTGAACGCGCAATCTCCGGCGAATTTGATGTCGCTCGCATGGAGGAATCCAGGGCAGTGGCGGAATTACTGACTTTGCTTGAAGCAAGGAATAGCAAAGCTTGCGCCTCGTGACAGGCAGTTTCTTCTTGCCAGAATCGACGGAATGACTTTCGCAAAGATTGGCCAACGACACGGGTTTACGCGAGCGTATGCTCACCAAGTGGTCGTGAAAACGCTTGGTATTCTTAGAAAGACTTATGGCCCGCGAATACCAGAACTTCTCGAAATGGTGAAGCAGCGTTGTCTTTCGACACCGAGAGCTTCGGCACTAACTCCGTCATTACTTGACCAATGGGTGGTTAACTCTACGAAGAGTTTCCGCTTATCAAGAAAAGCGCAGGTGCGTTTGATCGCAGCACTGGATAAAAGTATCCCGTCTTGGATGGATTAGCAGAGACATCGAATTACACCATTATCATGAACCTCACGAAAATCACTTATGATCACCTGGTCGCGTAGGGTCGTGGACGTCGACCTAAGAAAACATCACACATTCGCCTGGGAATCTTTGGTTAGCTTCCCTGCTTGCGAAGATCCCTTCGAAGTTGTTTTCGGTTTAGATCTCCTGGTTCTCCCTTCTGGATTAGGCGGTTCCCTGACCCGTTACATGCGCGGTTGCCACGTGGTAGCTGTTAGGCGAGGCAAGTAATCCGTCATTGTCATAATTTCCAAAGTTTCGGCGTAACTTCGCACCGGATTTCCTGCAGTACCTCTGTGAAAGGGCAAATAAAACCAACAAAAACAAAACAGAGGAACAAGTATGAAAACGAACCTAACGAAAACCAAATTCAAATCCGTCTTTAGCACGGCCAGTCAGTTGTTTAGCAGGGCGGCATGCTTGGGAGCAGTTATTTTGGTGTGCGCTAGCGCCTCGGCACAAAACCTGTTTGTGTCGGGTAGCGTGTTACCTAAGAATTGCCCGGGAGGCTGCGGCGCCATTTACAAATTCACCTGGGACGGAGGCCAAAGCATCTTTGCTTTTGGATTAACTGACCCTTGGGATGTGGCCTTTGACAGCGCGGGCAATCTGTTCGTGGTGGATTACGACCGCAGTGGATTGCGCGGCGATGCCGCCGTCTACAAAATTACTCCAAACGGGGTGCGAACCACCTTTGCCTCCGGATTGAGTTATCCATCATACCTGGCCGTTGACAGGGCGGGCAATGTGTTTGTGGCGGATTACGACGACGGCATTATCTATGAGTACAAGCCGACCGGATCGCGAGCCATCTTTGCTTCGGGGTTGCATCACCCTGTAGGTATGGCTTTTAACAGCGCGGGCAACTTGTTTGTGGTGGATAACAACGCTGGCAACATCCATCAAGGCAGCGTCTACCAATACGCACCTAACGGGTCGCGGACGACCTTTGCCGTGTTGGGCCCGTCCGATCGCCCAACGGATCTGGCTTTTGACAGCATGGGCAATCTGCTCATGGCGGATTTGGGCGGGAACATCTACAGATATGTAGCTCTACGTCGGCACCCTCGAACGACCTTTGGCTCCGTGCCGAACAGCGCGCAAAGCTTGGCATGCGACAGCGCGGGCAACCTGCTTGTAGTGGATGCGGGCGATGTGAGCGGTTCAGGCACCGCCACTCCCAACGCCATCTATAAATTCACCCAGCAGGGAGTGCGAAGCACCTTTGCCCCCGCACAGCCGCTCGGTGAGACCTTTGCCTGTCTCGCCTTCCAGCCAATACCGTGTTGCCAATAGAGGAGCAGGAGTCGATAGGGCGATCGACCTCAATCGCCCGGGGGCGGTTCAGCGAACCGCCCCCGAGAACGTTGGTTATTCTCCGATAACCGTGACGAAAACCTTTCGCCGATGCGATGCGCGACGATGTTCGAAAAGGAAAATGCCCTGCCAGGTGCCGAGCTGCATTTCACCATCGACAATAGGCATGGTCTCGCTGGTGCGCGTCAGGACCATGCGAATGTGTGACGGCATGTCATCGCTGCCTTCGGAGCGGTGTGTGAAGTAGTCCACATCTTCCGGCACGAGCCGATCGAAGAATTCTTCCAGATCACGTCGCGCTGTCGGATCGGCATTTTCCATGATGACCACGCTGCAACTGGTATGCTGCACAAACACGGTCGCCGTACCGTTTTGCACACCACACTTGTCGATCGTTGACTGTACTTCGTCCGTGATTTCGTACAGTCCCTTTCCGTTCGTGCGAATCTCAATTTGATCGTGGCAGATGCTCATTACTGAATGGCTTCAATTTTGTCATTCCGACCGAAGTTGAGGAGTCTTTGCTTCGGTCATCGTCGGTCAACCAATTAGAGATGTCTCCAGACCTTCGCATAAAGCTACAGCTTGGCAGGCGACTTCGCTCGACATGACGAGAATAGGATAGACGGCGCAAATGGCATCGTTGAAAAGTTTGTCGCACGTTGATCTCTCCGTCGGCTAATGGCCTAGTAGTGTTGATGAAAGGCGATCTGGAGCGGGTCCTGTTTGATGAGCCGGCGATTCACCGGCGCCTGGATGATATCGCCGCCCAAATTTCTAACGACTATCGTGAGTTAGACCTGACCGTGATCGCGGTGTTGCACGGGAGCTTGATGTTCGTCGCTGATTTGCTTCGCCGAATTCCGCTTCCGCTGAAGCTGGATTGCCTGAGCGTGGCGAGTTATCACGGAAAAGGGCAGAGCAGTGGCGCCGTCGTCTTCAAGCAAATCACAGTCCCGAACGTCGCGGGTCGAGACGTTTTAATCCTGGATGATATTCTGGATAGTGGTCACACGCTCGCAGCCGTTCGCGAAACGTTGGAAACAGCAAAACCCCACAGTATCCGGGTATGCGTGCTGTTGAGCAAAAAGAAACAACGCGCCCGGGAAGTCGATACAGATTATGTTGGATTCGAGATCGAAGACGAATTTGTTGTCGGTTACGGGCTCGATTTCAGGGAACGTTATCGCAATCTTCCTTACATTGGCGTTTTGCGGAAGGAATTACTGGAGGAGGGTTGAGTCGTTATGTCGAACGAAGTCGAGATGTCCGCGAACTTACTGTAAGCTGGTGCCACGGGATTCCTCGACTCCGCTCGGAATGACATGATCAGATGAAAGTGCGAGTGCTGTTTTACGCGCAACTGCGCGATCTACTCGGAATGCGCCAGTTGGATGTCGATGTTGCGGACGGCGCGACTGTTCGCGACCTGCTTGGGAAAATCTATGCGCAACAACCGACGCTTCGACCGCATGACAAGAGCATCTTGATTGGCGCAGGCGTGGAATTCGTCGATCGAAATTACCGGCTCTCTCCGGGAGAGGAAATTTCGATCATGCCGCCAGTGCAGGGCGGGTAGGTTCGACGTGTGCACGGGGCGCTTCGCCCAGCGAAGCGGCTACAGGTCAGTCTCGGAAATTTTTGAAATTTGTTGCAACAGCAAAGTCTCGGTTGCGGATGAATTGAATGACTGCCTGGAGGTCGTCCTTCTTCTTTCCGGTCACTCGAATCTGTTGATCCTGCATTTGGCTTTGCACCTTGAAACCTTGTGACTTGATTGCCTGAATAATTTCCTTCGCTTTGTTTCCTTCCAGACCCTGTTGAATCTTCAATTCCTGCCGTGCGTGGCCGACAGATGAAATTGCCGGCTCGTCCTGTTGAATGTTGCGCAAGTCCACGCCGCGCTTTGAAAGTTTGCCGATGACGATGTCGCGCAATCCTCGAAGATGACCTGCATCTTGCGCGGTGAGCGTGATCTTGTCCTTCTCGAGAAGTATCTCAGTTATTACGCCCTTGAAGTCGAAACGAGTCGCCAGCTCCTTGCGCGCCTGATTGACCGCATTATCAAGTTCCTGTTTGTCTATTTCGGAGACGATGTCGAACGAAGGCATGGAATGTCTAGATACTAGATGCTCGATGCCGAACCCGACGCAAGCGAACCCTTATGGATTTGCCTCCACGATCTTAATTTCACCATTTGCCGTACGCACCTTGATCGCGGCCTTTCCTCCGCCGTGAACTAACGTGTCGATTTTCTCAGCTCCTGCGGGCGCCGTTTGCGCAGCTGTATCATCAAAGTCGCTGGCGACCTTTCCATGCAGCGTTTCGGCGATAAGACGAAAGGCAGCGTCGCTGGGAAGAAACGCCCATGCGTTTCCGCGCGCGACATTTGCCTGGACGGAAAACGTTCCATGTTCCCACCAGTCGTAAGAGATAGTGAGATTGCCGCGTTGCAGTGCAAGGTCGACGTCCGCGAAGCAGTTGTGAGCGAACATGCGACCATCGCCTAACCAGGCATGCAAGCTTCGTCCGCGCATTCCGTCCACGAAAACTTCGCCCGCATCAAGCCGCAGCTGCGATATGTTGGTGGTTGCAGGAACTACAATGGTGCAATCAACCGTGCCTGAGCGATCAAACAGAGCCCACGTCGGTTTTGGAGGAAGCCTGACCTTGATTGAAACGGAAGTTGGCTGCACAGAGACATCGACCGCAATCTCTTTCAGCCGCGTGCGGCTATAGGCTTTCTTCGTCGCGTAGACCCGCATTTCGTTGGTGTTTGAACCGTAGACCAGAACCGCGCCATCGCCGTTTTGGATGCTTATGTCCGTGTTTGGCTGAATCGTGTAGAGCCTCTCGAAAGTCTCCTCAAGCACGCGATCGCTTTCCGAGCCACAACCGGCAAGCGACAACAGCAGTACGGCAACAATCTGCCGAAACTTGGGCGTCTTAGTGAGAGGTGATCGCACGCACGAATTCTATCAACGCGTGCAGGTTATTCATCAAGGGAAGTGCTGCCGTGACAGTGATAAATGCAAAAAGCGCAGCTTCACTCCAGAAGTCGTGGCGCGCTTCATCTTTCAGGTAATTGCCGGCGATGTTCCAAAACGATTGCGCGGGATTGCGCAGATAACGTCCGCTGAATCCTTCGAATGCGACGGAGTGATACCTGTAATCTGTTACGGGCATCCGGTGGCGTTCGCGTCCTGTGGGAACAAACAAATCGCGGCGGCTGTGATCAGGAGTCGTTAAGGGTATTGGTTTCATGTTTCGAGCGTTTTCTTGTTTCCTTTGAGATGCACCTCACTCGCTCTTCGGATTCAAATCTGTTTGCTCCTGCCGATGCTCTTGTTCGCGACTGTAATTGCGGGGCAGAGCACGATCACGAGCGGGCGTGCAGAATCCCTGATCCGATCGGCTACACCCAGAGCGTGCGGTCAAATGTGCGATATTGAATCGCTTCGCTCACATGCTCAGGCGAGATCTCAGTCTTGCCATCGAGATCGGCGATGGTGCGCGAAACTTTCAGAATCCGATCGTAAGCGCGGGCGCTTAAGTTCAGTTCGCTCATGGCTACGCGAATCAATTCCTGCGAATCCTGAGTGAGTGTGCAGTATTGCTTAAGTTGGCGCGTGGCCATGCGGGCGTTGCAATTTACTTTTGCGTCGCTGCGAAACCGCTCTTGCTGACGTTGCCGCGCGCGAACAACGCGCTCACGGATTGCGGCAGACGTCTCTTCAGCGCGCTCGCTGGCGATGTCTCGATACTCGACAGCTGGCACTTCAATGTGCAGATCGATACGGTCCAGCAACGGGCCGGAGACGCGCTGGCGATAACGCTGCACCTGGGCCGGACCGCAACGGCATTCACGTTTGAGGTCGCCAAAGTAGCCGCATGGACACGGATTCATCGCGGCGACGAGCATGAACTCTGAGGGAAAAGTGACGGTGCCCGCTGCACGGGAAACGGTAACTTTTCCGTCTTCCAGTGGCTGGCGCATTACTTCCAGCGCCGATCTTTTGAATTCGGGCAGCTCATCGAGGAAGAGGACACCATTGTGAGCGAGACTCACTTCGCCCGGGTTTGGGAACGCGCCGCCGCCCAGCAGCCCAATGTCGCTGATGGTGTGATGCGGCGGGCGAAATGGTCGCGTGGAGACAAAGGATTTTTCGGTATCGAGCAACCCGGCGATGCTGTGAATCTTTGTCGTCTCAATCGCTTCTTCGAGTGAAAGAGGCGGAATAATGGTAGGAATACGCTTCGCCAGCATCGATTTTCCCGAGCCAGGCGGCCCGACCATCAAGACGTTGTGACCGCCAGCCACCGCGACTTCAACCGCGCGTTTGACGTGTCCCTGGCCCTTAACATCTCCGAAATCGACGTCATAGCTTTGGTGGGCGGCAAAAAATCCCGTCAAATCAGCGCGTGTTGGAAGCAACGGCGTTTCGCCGCGCAAGAACGCGAACGTCTGCCGCAAATTTTGCACGCCGTAGATGTCGATCTTATCGACCATTGCGGCTTCGAGAGCGTTTGCCTCTGGAACGAATAACGCGCGCTTGCCGCGACGCCGCGCCTCCAATGCGACCGGCAAAACACCTTTGACGGCTCGGACCGTGCCATCCAAGGCGAGCTCGCCTACAAAGCTGAAATTTTCAAACGGCGAGCTGTCCAGTGCTTCTGTCACCGCGATCATTCCAAGGGCGATTGGCAGGTCGAAGCTCGGTCCTTCTTTTTTGATATCGGCCGGGGCAAGATTGATCGTCGTGCGGCCGCGCGGCCAGTTGTAGCCGCTATTGGCTATGGCCGTGGTGACCCGATCGCGGCTTTCCCTCACAGCAGCATCTGGCAGGCCAACGATAACGATATTTGGATCACCACCAGCGCCGTTGACCTCGATCTCAACCTCGTATGCGTCCACGCCGTAAACAGCCGCGGAGTAGATTTTTGCCAGCATCGCTGTGGCAGCGTTGCAGAAAATCACTATGTGGAAAAGCGTCAAATATCCCTCTAAAGTGGGAGGGCACTAACCCCTACAAATCTCGTAGAATATGTGGGGATGTTTATACTAAATAGCCCTACAA
Source organism: uncultured Verrucomicrobiae bacterium (assembly GCA_963840135.1). Taxonomy (GTDB): domain Bacteria; phylum Verrucomicrobiota; class Verrucomicrobiia; order Chthoniobacterales; family UBA10450; genus Udaeobacter. Next base: position 176,482 of record CAWIXX010000017.1, read on the forward strand.
ACCACGGGGCGAGTAGAAGTCCCAAAAAGATTGAACAGGAGGCGTCCGGTCAGTGTCACTACTCAGAATATTTAACCTTGTTAAGTAGTTTACAGGATGCTACAACGCGTGATCGACAGCCCTGCGACGAAAAAGATGTACGGGAGGTTGTCGATCCAACCCCCCAAAATGATTAATGAAAAAGAGTTATATGGCTGCTGAGGATAGCGATACCGGAATTAAGATTTACCTGCGCGAGATCGGGCAAATCCCATTGTTGACTCCGGACCAGGAGATCGAGCTGGCCGCTAAGATTAAGAAAGGCGATCGCGAAGCGCGGGCGCTGATGATTCGGTCTAACTTGCGTCTGGTCGTAAAGATAGCGCATGACTACGCGAATCTGGGCCTTCCGCTCCTCGACCTGATCTCAGAGGGAAATATTGGTCTGATGAAGGCGGTGGAGCGGTTCGATCCGGCGAAGGGCGGGAAACTTAGCACTTACGCCGCGTGGTGGATCAAACAGTCCATCAAACGGGCGCTGGCGAACCAGAGCAAGACGATTCGTCTGCCTGTGCATCTGGTGGACAAAATCTCCAAGATGCGCCGGGTTTCCCTACAAATGAGCGAGGAGCTGGGCCGCGAACCCACCGACGAAGAGCTGGGTGATGAAATTGGAATTGCCAGCGGAAAAGTTTCGCAGCTAAAGACTGTGTCGATCCGCCCGGCGTCGCTCGATGCGCCGATTAGCGACGATGATTCCACCGAGTTCGGCGAGATTGTTGGCGACGAGGACGCGCAAACGCCGTTTGAGCTGCTGCGCGACAAAAACCTGCGCAACGAAGTCGGCGGGCTGCTTGATGTGCTGGATGATCGTGAAAAGAAGATCATCTTCCAGCGGTTCGGACTGGACGGCGGCAAACCGAAAACGCTTGAGGAAGTGGGCAAGAAATTCGGCGTCACCCGGGAACGGATTCGTCAGTTGCAAAACATCGCGCTCTCGAAGTTGCGCCGCGCGCTCAGCAAGAAGGAGCGTCCAGTCGACGTCGAGTTGCCTGTGGAAGCTTAACGCGGATCAATATCTTCGGTTTAGAACGCGCGGACCTGCTGTCCGCGCGTTCTTGTTTTCATTTCACTACACGCAGTTGGATCGAATCGATAAGCTCGCGACCCATACGCACGTCACTGACAATTACCATGCGGTCTCCAGGTGTAGCCCACTTGTTTTTGCGCAAAAACTTCTCGGCTGCTGAAATCGTCCTGTCCGGACCGGCGGCAAAATCGATGCAGGCCGGAAACGTCCCCCAATAAAGCGCCAGTTGCCTGTAAACTTCCTCGCTCGGAGTGAAAGCAAAGATCGGTGCGCGTTGCGGTCGCAGATTTGAGGCATACCGCGCCATCCTCCCCTGCAGCGTAAAAACGACCAGTTTTGAATCTTGCAGCGAGTCCGCCAGCGCGACGGCCGAAGCCACCATTTTCTGCCGAACATTTTCCAGCAGGGCATTCTCTGCATAACCCGCCCCGCCGCTGCGCTCGATACGCATTGCCACGCGGCGCAAGACCTCAACGCACTCAATCGGGTAACGGCCGATCGTCGTTTCACCGCTCAGCATCAGAGCGTCGGCCTGTTCGAAAACGGCGTTTGCCACGTCGGTGATCTCGGCGCGCGTGGGCAGAGGATTGGTGATCATCGATTCCAACAGCTGAGTCGCGACTATCACCGGCTTGCCCAGGCGAAGACAATTTTTCACAATTCGACGCTGGATGATTGGTAAATCTTCCATCGGGCATTCGATTCCCAGATCGCCGCGCGCGACCATGATTGCGTCCGCACTCTCGATCATCTTGTCGATTGACCGCACCGCCAGTTGGTCCTCGATTTTTGCCACGATCTGCGCCTTACTTTTTTTCCTTACCAGAAGTTTTCGCAGCTGTTCGATGTCGCTCTTCTCGCGCACGAAACTCAGCCCGATGAAATCCGCGCCCAACTCCACGCCGAGGGAGACATCGGCCAGGTCCTTGCTCGTGAGCGAGGGAAGATTCACATGTACGCCGGGCAAATTAATGTGACGCCGCGAACCGAAGATCGCGTGCGTCAAAACCTTGCAGCGCACACGATTTTTTCCCTTATCGAGCGCGAGCAATTTGATCAAGCCATTATCGACCAGAATCGTGCCGCCAACCGTCACATCGTCGGCAAAACCGGGGTAATTCACGTCCGCGGAATAGCGCTCCTTACTTTTCGCGCCGCGCACGGTGAACTCCACAATGTCGCCTGGCTTCAAATGCAGACTGGCCTTCAGATCGCCAGTCCGGATAGCCGGGCCTTGCGTATCAAGGAGAAGCGCAACCGCACGGCCCGCTTTTTGTGCAAGCATTCGGATGCGTGGAACAATTTCGCGCACCCATTCGTGGCTGGCGTGGCTCATATTTACTCGGAAGACGTCGCTTCCTTTCTGTATTAGCTGGCGCAAGACCTCGGTCTTTTCCGTCGCAGGACCCAGGGTGCAGATGATTTTCGTCTTGCGCATGGACTAGAGGATCAAGTTTCGCATTGGAAAAGCCAAGGCGCTTTTAGGCGGCGTAATGCTTTTAAGCCAAGTGCAAAACTCGAAAAGGTTGCAGCATAAAAAAAGCGGCACGCCTTTCGAGGCGTGCCGCATCGCAGTCAGTGTCTTCCTTATTGCAGCTTGCTCTGAGTTTCTTTGGCCAGGTCAAGATGCTCCTGGACCATTTTGGCCGTGTCCTCTGCAAACTTTTTCACCTCGGGATCGCTACCGGTTTTTGCTTCCTCCTGAAATTCGGCCAGGTCCTTTTCGTGATCCTTGACCATCATGTTCATGTAGGCCTTGTCCGAGTCCCATTTAAGGGTGGGCTCTTTGCCCGGTAGGGTGACGCCTTTTTGTGAAGCAATCGACTTTAGTTCGTCATTCGCCTTGCTGTGGTCGGTGACCATCCGTTTGCCGAATGATTTTACATCGTCGCTCTGGCCATTTTGCGCAGCAAGGTTCCCCATGGCCACTTCCATCATTCCACCCTTCGCCGCTTTCTTCATGAAAGTCTTGTCCTTCACGCTAAGCGACGAGCTCTTGCTTGGCTGGAGCATCTTGCGCCATGGCCACCCCGGCCAGGCTCAGAACTGCAACTATCAGAGGATGGACACAAAACTGCGAAATAATTGTGACTTTGCTTTTCATGATTTTTTTCCGATTGAATGTGCCGGATACATCCGGCCAATTAAGAATCGAAAACAGGCGCTCCCTTGGATGCGGATGAATCCTGATTTTGATTTGATCGCCGGACTTTCGCCTGCCACCCTGTTCACGCGGCGATTGCGCACCGAATCGTACGCGTTAAGCCGATCAGATATCAGAGATATTCTATTCGTACGAGCTTTCCACGCGGGTCGCCACATCCTTGTAGCCGTGTTCGACTTCGTAAATTTGCTTCATGCAGGCGAGCGATTGTTCCTGGTCGCCCATCCGCTCGTAAACAAGTCCAAGATTGTAGACGATCTCTTTTTTGATCGCGTCCATGGACAAAATTTCCTTCGACGCCTCTTCCAATTGCTTCGTTGCAAGATCAAGCATCCCAAGCTCGCCGTAACAACAACCGAGCAAGTTCATCGCTTTTAAGCGGGCGTGTGGATTTTGCCGCGCCCGCTGCAACTCCGGCACGGCTTCGCGAAAACGTCTGGCACTGACGAGGTGCTCGCCCAACTCGAATCGAAGCTGAAGATCGGTCGGATTTCGAGCGACCCGTTCACGTGCATCGGCGATGAGGATTTCTGCGCGCTTCGCTTTGGCGGCCTTTAGTTCTTCTGACTTTTTCGCATGCAACTCATGGGCTGCATTGTGTGTTGAAAGAAATTCCTCGTGCGCGGCAATCTCGCGTTCCAGGCATTTGATTTTCAGATCGGAAACTTTCCGGACCAATCCAGTATCCGCACCTTTGGTCAGGTCAGCTGCGCATTGATACCAGCCGATCGCTGCCTCCAAGTCCTCCTTTTCCTCGTTCAACACGCCCAAGCGTCGCACAAGGTCGACGTTCTTCGGCTCCGCCTTGTGACGCGCGTGCGTTTCGGCGATCTGTTGCTCGAGCGATTCGCCGGTCAATCGTATCCGGCTTTGCTGTTCGAGCGAAATCGCCATCTCTTTGTCCTTGATCAGGTCGCGGTAACTTTCGGCCTGCGTCCATCCACCGCTTTTCATGGACGCATGCGCCGCCGCGTCTTTGCCCCGACGGAGCGCTTCGGCATCCAATGGATTTAGCTCGATGATTTGATTATAGACTTCGACTTCCTGATCGTTCTCTCCCAGCTCGCGGTACAAACGCCCGAGTTCGTGTAACACTTTGACGTCGCGCGGATTTTCTTCCAGCAACGTGCGCAGCGCGAACACGCCAATCTCAGGCCAGCCTGCTGCAGTCGCCGCTTCCTTTAAAGCCAGGTTCGCCTGTCGATTATAAGGTTCGTCTTCCAGCACCTTTTCCAGCATTTCGACGGCACGTTTCGGGTCCTTCTTGATTTCTCGCTGCGCTTTCATGACAGCGATCGGCGCAGTCGAGATGTTGAAAAAACTTCTCTTGGTTGACTTGTTTTTCGTAACTTCAGTGCGCCGCAGCAATTGTCGTCCCGTTAGAAATCGCGGTTCCTGTTTCAGGATTTCCTGCAAAAGCGAAATTGCGTAACCGAGATTGCGCAGCTCAACGGCGGCTACTGCCTTGAGCCAAAGATTGCGCTGCGTCTCGTTCAGTTCCTTTTCCGTCTTAACCGCCATTGCGGATAGTTTATCACAATACGCAATTCTGCTGCGTGCACGTTTCGCCGGGGCAGGCAACCACTCAGTTTCACAACAAATCCAGCTGCGGTTTTTCGTTTGTGGCACCTGCTTTTGCCGCTCTTTTGTGCGGCTTGGTGGACGGCGCAGTTATCCCATCCGGTTTCTCCAGGTGGGAGAGAATCTCCTTCGCCCGATCAAGAATCTCCTTTGGCAAACCTGCCAGCCGGGCGACCTGAATACCGTAGCTTTTGTCCGCGCCGCCCGGGATGATTTTGCGCAGGAAAATGATTTGGTCATTCCACTCGCGGACTGCGACATTGAAATTGCCAACGCCTTTGCGTTCCGCCGCGAGTTTGGTCAACTCATGATAATGCGTGGCGAATAACGTGCGCGCTTTGATCTTGTCGTGGAGAAACTCCGCGACGCTCCAGGCGATGGAAAGGCCGTCAAATGTGGATGTGCCGCGGCCGATCTCATCCAGTATCACCAGGCTGCGTTCGCTCGCGTTATTGACGATATTCGAAGTCTCGTTCATCTCGACCATGAATGTCGATTGGCCGCGTCCTATGTCGTCGTTCGCGCCGACGCGGGTGAAAATACGATCCACCAGCCCGATCTCGGCGCTCTCCGCCGGAACGAAGCTGCCTATTTGAGCCATCAGCCCAATCAACGCGACCTGGCGAATGTAAGTGGATTTTCCCGCCATGTTTGGGCCGGTCACGATCGCGAGTCGGACGGTCTCGCCATCCAGTGACGTGTCGTTAGGCACAAACTTTTCTTCCACCAGATTCTGGTCGAGTACCGGATGCCGTCCGTCTTTGATTACCAGCCGCAGCGTATTGTTTAATTGCGGCCGGCAATAACGGAACAACCGCGCAGTCTCAGCCAGGGCGCAAATCACATCGAGCACTGCAACGGCCGCGGCAGTTTGCTGGATCGACTCCAGTTCCCGCAGAGTTTCCTCGCGCAGTTTTTGGAAAAGCTGGTACTCAAGTTGCCGCGCACGTTCGTCTGCGCCGAGGATTTTTGCCTCGATCTCCTTTAACTCGGGTGTGACGAATCGCTCGCCTCCTACGGTGGTTTGCTTGCGCGTGTAGTGCGCAGGCACATTCGCAAGGTTCGATTTGGTGACCTCGATGAAATAACCAAAAACGGAGTTGTAACGCACCTTGAGTGACTTGATGCCCGTTGCAGCGATCTCGCGCTCCTGCAAATGGCTGATCCAATTCTTTCCATCGCGCGACGCCCGCCGCAGCTCGTCAAGATCGGTGTCGTATCCATCCCGAAAAATTCCACCTTCTTTTAGAGCGAACGGCGGATCGTCGACGACTGCTTTTCCTAGCTTCTCAGTCAACAGCGGCATTTCGTGAATCGCGCTTTGCAATTGTAATGGTAGGGCGGGCTCGCCGAGCCCGCCGCCTCTCTCAGCAACGACAGGCGTTTTTCCAAAGCTGGCTCGCTGGATCAGCTTTTGCAGTTCGCCTTTCAGTCGGGGGATTTCCTGAAGGGAAAATTTCAGGGCCACGAGATCGCGCGCGTTTCCCGAGGCCTGGCTCAGTCGCGATGTTGCGCGTTCGATGTCGCGAATGGGTTTCAGTTGTGCGCGAATTGCCGCAAGTAAATCTGGTTCCTGCAACAAATCGGCGATCAGTTGCTGGCGTCGCTCGAGCTCATGCAGATTGCGCAGCGGCTGCAAAATCCACGAACGCAACCTCCGGCCACCCATCGACGTGACAGTCCGATCAAGAACTGCGAGCAAACTGGTATTGCGTGCCCCGCGCGATTCGACCAGCTCAAGATTCGTTTGGGTCGCGGCGTCGAGAATGACGTATTCCGCCGGCGCATCGCAGCGCAACGAGGTGAGATGATCGATGTTACGCCGAAGCTGGTGCTTCAAATAATGAACGATTGCGCCCGCGGCAGCGACCGCCTGCGACATTTCTCCGCAGCCGAATCCGTCCAGCGATTTCGTTTTGAAATGCTCACACAAGGTGAAGATCGCCTGCTCCGGCAGAAACGCGTAGCTGTCGTACTCGAGCGCGTGATCGATGTCACCGAGCTGATCTTTCTGTTCGGAGCTGATGAGCAGTTCCGAAGGCGAAACGCGCGCGAGTTCGTCAAAGAGCGATTGCCGATCTTGCAGTTGGGTGAGCCGGAACTCGCCGGTGGTGAGGTCCGTGTAAGCAAAACCAAATATGCCGCAGTCGGCGTAAACCGCGCCCAGATAATTCGCGCGTTTCGCTTCGAGTAAGTTGAGATCGCTCACAGTTCCCGCGCTGATGATCTGGGTGATGTCGCGGGAAACGATTTTTCCCGGTTGCGGCTCGCTGGTCTGATCGCAAATCGCCACGCGTCGGCCAGCCTTGATCAATTTTGCAATGTAAGTCTGCGCTGCGTGATACGGCATACCGCACATCGGAACGCCGTTGCGCTTGGTCAGTGCGACGTTCAGCAAGACCGAGGCTTCCTTTGCGTCTTCAAAGAACAGTTCATAGAAATCGCCGAGCCTAAACAACAAGAGCGTATCTGCCGGAATGCTGCCTCGGAGCCGCCGGTATTGCTGCATCATTGGAGTGAGCGCGTCGGCCATGATTTCAGAATTAAATCAGCCCGCGCGAATTGCGAGTTTGGAATGTGAATTAGTAAAAATTCCTTGCCTGCCGGAGGTGTTCGTCTCCAATGTGGGCGCGGCCCGCATGAATTTCATCGCTCATTTGCCTGGTCGGCCGGCTCGGGACATTCTGTTTTGTCTTTTCTCCCGCAGTTTTCCTCGCCGTTACGCTCGTTCAAAAGAATCCGCCGGTGCGTTCTGCAGACTCGCCGGTGCTGATTTGGGACATTGACCTAACGCTGGCCCGGGCTTGGCCGCGCAACGTCCGCACAACTGATGACCCGCTTAAGGCGAGCGATGGCAAAACCCCTTCGACCACTGGTTTGATCGATCTTCATGCCTCTGGCAGCGGAGAGTTTACCGCTGATAACCTCAGACTTTTGCTGACGCGAATGCATGGTCCGGTCACCATTTTCGATCTACGGCAAGAAACACACATATTTGTCAACGGCCTGCCTGTTAGTTGGTTCGCGACACGCGATTGGGCGAATGTCGGTCGCAGCCAGACTGAAATCGAAGAGGCCGAAGCCGTATGGGCGCAATCGCTTGGACCGGGTAGCGAAATTGCCGTTCGGCCCGGTAAGCCGGTCAAAAAGGGCGACGCTGACTCTGCCGTCGCGCAACAGGTGATCGTAAAAGAAGCGAGCATCGAACGCGATCTTGTGTCGTCCGCAGGCACCAGTTATGTGCGGGTCGCCGTTACGGACCATACGCGACCGCTCGATGACGCGGTCGATCGATTTATTGTTGCCGTTCGCGCGCTTCCGGAGAATGCCTGGGCGCATTTTCACTGCGAAGCCGGACTTGGACGAACGACCACATTCATGGTGCTGTACGACATGCTCCGAAATGCGACTCGTGTATCTCTCGAGGATATTGTGCGCCGGCAGAAATTACTCTCATTCGACTACGATGTACTGCGTCCAGTTGGACCCGGAAACTGGAAGGCTCCTTACGTAGAAGATCGGATCGCATTTGTTCGCGTGTTTTACGATTATGCTCGCGCTAATCCGAACGGTCGCCCGCAGCTCTGGAGTGAATGGCTCAAATCGGGGAATGCAATGAGGAGCAAATAATCACCTTCTGTCCTGTGCGCGCTGGCGCGGCAGCCCCGAAAGCTTTTGGGGCTGGAGGCGAGGGGAGTTGAACCCCTGTCCTCTTCGCTATCCGCGCAAACATCTACATGTTTATCCGACGATAAATTCTGAGGAGCCAAGCCATGCGCCGGCACATTGCCGACTCCCGAGCGTCCACGAAAATCGATTCACGAACCGGCGCGGTCGCTCCACCGATTCGCCAGCCTGCTGTCCACGTTTGCCGTCGTAGCAGGCGTCCCACGGCAAACGTCGCGGTCAATTAAGCCGCGAGAGCGAGACCTTCGTTGTCTGCGTTTGTTTTTTGGTCCGGTTTTTAACGAGGCCAACGAACCATCCTCGACATGCCGTCTGCGCTTCCAACGATGAGTCGAAGCCAGTACGCCCCCTTTTTTTGTGCTTGAACAAATACCCCTTTTTGCGGTCTTATGCAACAGGACCGCAAGGCTCGGAGCGACTTGAGGCGATCTAAGAGTAATTCCGGGAATGGCGATTGAAATAACAGCTCGATCTTTGGCCGACACGCAACAGGCGGACATGGCCTCTGGTGAAGCGATCCAGCCCAGGGAACTTTCGGGCTTCCCGAGAAGTCAGTCTCGCTCTCTCGATTTTTGCGGCGCTCCCTGCGGTGGACGCGCCGAAACTTCAGTAGTCGCGCGAGGCTGCTTTCAGGCGGGGAAGTCGTCATCCTTTCAGCGCCAAAAAGCGGACGCACATGGATCCGGACATTTCTTTGCGCTTACTTATGCAAGCGTTACGGTCTTGAATTCACACTGCAGCCCGGGCGGTACGATCGATCCGGGATTTCCCCGGGTCATATTCTCCCACGATCGTTTTGAGCACTGGACGAAGGGCAATCGCTGGGACCGCTTGCGCGGCAAATATCTCGTTCCGAGAAGAGAGCTTCGAAGAGCGAAGATCATCCTGCTCGTGCGGGATCCCCGGGATTGTTTCGTCTCTCTCTATTTACAAATGACGCGACGCGATCCCAGCGCCGATGCAGCATTGAAGCAAAAGTCCGTCAGTGAACTCCTGCGCGACAAAAGATTTGGAATCCGCGGCATTGTCCGTGCAATGAACGACTGGCTTGACGAATTTTCAGGCCGAAAGGATTTCACGATCGTTCGATACGAGGCGGTGCGCGCATCTCCAGCCGAACATTTTCGAGACCTGCTTGCCGTGGTCGGCGAAACGACGCCGGATATGTCGATTTTTCAGGAGGCGCTTGAGTTTTCTCGTTTCGAGAACATGCAAAAATTAGAAGCAGCCGGGGTTTTTGATTCGAAAATCCTGCATCCGGGTGATGTGCGTGATCCGGAGTCGTTCAAAGTGCGTCGCGGAAAAGTAGGGGGTTATCGCGAGTATCTTTCGGCTGAGGATCTAGAGTATGCTGCGGATGCGTTGAGGGAACTCGATCCTCAAGTTTGGCTATAGCTCCTGAGGGCATCCGAGGATCGATCATCTCCAGAGATAGGCCGGACGCAGTTCACTTTTACACTATCCAGTAAGAGATAAGCCACGACGATCCTGATCACCGTCACGTCTGCCATTGAAACCAACAATGAAAATAAAAATAACAGCAATTATTGGAATGTTCCTGCTCTTCGGCACAGTTTGCGGCTGCCCAAGAGAAAACAACAATTCGATTCGGACATTTTCCAAACATCACTCATGCGCAGGGCGTGATCGCACACGCGCTTTCGCGGCAAGGCAAGGGCTGGTTTGAAAAACGGTTAGGCCCGAATGTCGAGATTCAATGGTTTACCTACAACGCCGGGCCGTCGGCAATGGAAGCGATCTTTGCAGGATCGCTTGACGTCACTTATGTGGGCCCCGAGTCCCACCCTCAACGCTTACTTCAAATCGAACGGTGAAGAAATTCGTGTAATCTCGGGCGCGGCCAATGCCGGTGCTGCACTGGTAGTAAAGGCTGATTCGCCCATCAAAACGGCAGCGGACTTTCGCGGAAAAAAAATTGCGACGCCGCAACTTGGCAATACGCAGGACATTTCCTGTCGGGCATGGTTAAAAGCGCACGGATTCAAAATCACGCTAACGGGCGGCGACATCCTGGTGATCCCAACAGCAAATCCGGACCAACTCGGGCTTTTGCAAAAAGGCTCCGTTGATGCCGTGTGGACCGTCGAACCCTGGGTGACACGGCTCGAACGTGACGCGAAAGCGCACGTTTTTCTCGAAGACAAGGACACCATCACCACGTGGCTTGTTTCCAGTGTGAAGTTCCTGCGTGATCGGCGCGATTTAGCGAAGAAAATCGCAGACGCGAACGTGGAATTAACGAAATGGATTCAGCAGAATGAAGCGGACGCGCAGAAGTTATTGATCGAAGAATTGAAAGCGGAAACGCGGGCTGATTTTTCGCCAGACGCTGTTGCGCAAGCGTGGAAAAGAATTCAGTTCACCAGTGAAGTATCGCGCGATTTGATTGCCAAGTCTGTGCAGGACGGCAAGGACGCAGGTTTTCTAAAAGGCTCGACAGACACATCGAAGCTAATCGAAACTCCCTAATGCTCCGGGCTGGTCGCCACCATTCCTCAGCGACTGAGGAGCTCCAGGTCATCACGCCCTCGAAGCTCTCGGTCGAAGACGTGTCAAAAAGCTTTCGCAGCGCTTCGGGCAATGTCCTGGCACTTGATCGCGTGAGTGTGAATGTTGCCGAAGGCGAATTCGTGTGTCTTGGTCGGCGCGAGCGGCTGTGGCAAAACGACCTTGCTCAATATTATTGCCGGTCTCGGAAAAAGCGGACAGCGGAATGGTCTTGGCCGACGGCAGGCCGGTGACAGGACCTGGTCGCGAGCGACTCGTCATGTTTCAGGAACCTGCGCTCTTTCCCTGGCTGGACGTGTTTGGAAATGTTCTCTTCGGGCTTAAGCTCAAACCAAATCTGACAAATAGAGACCGGCGCGAGGTCGCCAAGTACTATCTGGAGCTGGTTGGTCTCAGTCGGTTCGAGCACGCAAACATTCATGAACTTTCCGGTGGAATGAAGCAGCGCGTCTCGCTGGCTCGCGCGCTCGCGCCCAATCCACGCGTGCTTCTCATGGACGAGCCCTTTGCCGCGCTAGACGCACTGACACGCGAGCAACTTTATGGCGACATTCAAGAGATCTGGAAAGCGCGTCGCAAAACCATCGTCTTTGTCACGCACAATGTTCGTGAAGCGGCATGTCTGGGCGATCGCGTTCTGCTTTTTTCGCCGCATCCCGGTCGCGTCCAGGAGGAATTCACGGTGGACCTGCCGCGACCGCGTGACATTAACAGCGTCGATCTTGCCGCTCATGCCACACGAATCACGAAGGCTCTCAAGAGCGTTGGTCAAGCCGAGGCTGTTGCTGCTAAATGAAACGATTTCTCCTGGCCGCTGCATTTTTCGCTGTGCTCGTTTTGCTTTGGGAAGGAGCGTATCGCGCAAAAATTTGGTCGCCCGTGTTGCTGCCATCGCCGAAGTCAGGTCGTAACGTATCTGGAGAGCGCTGCTGCCGACGGAACCCTCGCGAAAGCGACTGTGATAACAATGCGCCGCTTGCTCGTCGGTTACTTGATTGGACTCGTAATGGGACTTCCGCTTGGGCTCCTGACGGCGCGGTGGAAACTGTTTCACGACACAATTGGAACTCTGGCCCTTGGCTTACAAACATTGCCCAGCGTCTGCTGGGTGCCGCTTGCGCTCTTGTGGTTTGGCCAAACGGAAGCGGCCATGCTTTTCGTGGTGGTGATGGGAACTCTCTGGTCGGTGATCATCGCAACCGAGACTGGCGTGCGCAATGTTCCGCCGATTTATCGCCGCGCCGCTTTGACCATGGGATCCAAGCGATTGCACATGTGGTTCAAAGTGATCCTGCCCGCCGCGCTTCCCTTTATTGTTAGCGGTATGAAGCAAGGATGGGCTTTCGCCTGGCGCTCCCTGATGGCGGCTGAGATTTTCGTGACAATCCTGACTGGTTTTGGCCTTGGCCAGCTCCTCCATTATGGCCGCGAACTAAGCGCCATGGAGCAGGTCATCGGGATTATGATTGTGATTGTTGTGATCGGTTTGCTGGCCGACAAAATTTTCTTCTCGCCGATCGAAAAGTTTCTGCACCGGCGCTGGGGGACGAGCCAGGCATGAGACTCGGACACAAGAAAGTGCCCACTTCGGCGCAACGTGAGGTGCGAATCACCAACAAACTCGGATTGCACGCGCGGCCTGCGGCACAGTTCGTCAAACGCGTGACGGAGCTTTCGATCGGAAATCTGGGTAGTGAAGGCCGGCAAGCGATATTCCGCCTCCAGCCTCATTGACGTCCTACGCGCTAATCTCGATTGCGGTGCGACAGCTACCCTCGAGGCGCACGGTGTCGACGCAGATGACGCTCTGGACGAGTTGGAGAAGTTACTCGCGGAGTTCCACGAGACGGAGACTGACTAGCGCAAAGGCCGCGCCACCAGGATTCCGCTGTCGGAGCCGTATCGATATAGGTATTTCGAAAGCTGGGAGTCCACGACCACGCGGCCGTAATTGCTGGGCGAAGACGCGTGCATGAAATGCAAGACGCCGTCGCTTGTGCGCAAGGCGAGGCCAACATGCGCAGTGGAACGGAGTCCGCCTCTGTCGCGCGAAATAATTCCGATGATGTCGCCGCTGCGCAGTTTTGATTCAATTCCTGCGACGCGATCTTTTGGAATTTCGTAAAGAGAGCGTGAGGAAACATTTGCTTCCATGCGGGCGAGTGGGCCAAGAAGCGAACGGTTCGCAGCGAGATAACGATAATGTCGCCAGCCGGCGGTCATCTCCCGTGCAGAATGTGGAACGCTGCGTCCGCCCAGCTCACGGGTCAGATCTTCTACAAGGCCCCGTCGATTATTGTCGTACAGCCAGTCTTCCAGGTAATGCAGACGCGAAAGATACTCCCCGGTGCATTCTCCGCCGCGATACCGGTCCATCTCGATGTAATGCAACAGGCGTTCCGGAGTCCAGTTCGATTCCGGCTCATTCAGCATTCGGGCGAAACTGAGCGCGATCTCGAAAAAGGTCCAGCAGTCCATTCCCTGAAAATTTGCCGACGGCGACTCGATCCGATTATCGATTTCAAGAGTAAAATGTTTGTAACGTGTTCCTACCAGCGCTTGTCCTACTGCGGCGGTCCGCTCCCCGATTGGCAAGGCTTTCCAATTGCCCGCTTTCGCCTTTGCAACCAGTCGATTGAACTGGTCCTGTCCTTTAAAGACAGTGCCGAACGGCAAACGAGATTCAGACGCGAACCCGACCGAACAAAGCAAAAACAGGGGAACAACAATCTTCCAACTTCGCATGACGGGCACAACTCAAGCCGAAATGGATAAAGTCACAAGGGTTAAAAAGCTTACAAAGTTAAAACCTTAAAAGGAGGCATGATCGCATCGCGTGGCTAGATTTGGTAACTTTTTAAGCCTTTTAACTTTTCAACTGTCTCATATCGTTTGAACGTCGTGCCAATTCGTTTCCCAAAAAAGAGCTCGCGAAACATTGTTCGTCAATCGGAGGACGGTTCAATTGCCAAGCGTTCTACCCGGGTTCGGTTGCGTCCACGAGCCGACTGGCATAAACGCAATTTTCTTACCAGCGTCTTGATTCCGTCACTTTTCGTTAAACGGGCGGGTGATCAGGCAGCGCTGACCTCCGCAATTCCCAAAAATTCGAGAAGGCGAGATTTGTATTACGTGGATCGGCCACGCATCATTTCTTGTTCAGACCCACGAGGTCAATGTCTTGATTGATCCGAACTGGTCGATGTGGCTCAAGGTAATCAAGCGTCTAAAGCAACCGGGCTTCGAAATCCATCATTTGCCATCGATTGATTTCGTTTTGGTGACTCACGCTCATTTCGATCATCTCGACCGGCGCACGCTGCGGCGCGTGGCAGCCGATCAGCCGATCGTTGTGCCGATGGGCGTAGGGAACCTCGTGCATGATCTCGGCTTTCACATCGTGCACGAACTCGATTACTGGCAGACAGTCGAGCTGGGTCCGCTCAAAATTTCGCTCACGCCCTGTCATCACTGGGGTGCGCGGTTTCTCGCAGATTTGCACCGCGACTTTGGTGGGTTCGTCATTGCGGCGAATGGCCGAACCATTTTTCACTGCGGCGATAGCGCCTACTTTCCCGGCTTTAAAGAAATCGGCGACCGCTACCCGGTCGAAATTGCTCTGCTTCCCATCGGTGCTTACGAAGCGCCAACAGGCCGGGAAGTTCACATGAATCCAGAAGAAGCGGTCAAAGCATTTCTCGAACTCGGCGCCAAGACTTTGATCCCGATGCACTACGGGACTTTTCGCCTCGGCTTCGAACCGCTGCATGAACCGCCGCAACGTTTGCTCAAATCCGCCCGCGAACACAGGATTGAGGAAAAGGTCCTGGTGATGACCGAGGGGAAACCCGTGGTTCTGTAGGGCGTTTCTGTGAAACGCCGCGAAGACGATATCACTAATAGCCGGCGTCTGACACAGACGCCCTACAATTTCTTTGGCGCGCTTTTAGCCGGACTGCTCGTCGTCTTCTTCTGCCTCATTCTTCTCTGGCACAATCCGCTCGTTTTTTGGAATGACGACTATGAATTGTCGGTTCTTCCTGTGTTCGCCGACATGGCGCGCAGCTGGTCCGAAGGCCATTGGCCAATCTTAAGCCCCTATTCGTGGGTCTGCGGCAATCTTGCCGGGGAATTTCAGTACGGAGTGTTCTCGGTTTTTGTGAACGCCGTTGTCATCGTCGTCTGGAAATTTCCGCTCACATTCCCGCAGCAAGCGGCTGCCGTTTCCATTGCGCATCTTTTCGCTCTGGCAGTGGGCGCGTTTTTGCTCGCGCGCGATCGTCAGTTTTCAGTTCCCTTGTCGATTTTCGTCGGGCTGATCGCGTCGCTCAACGGTTGGATCATCTGCTGGGGCGCGACGGATTGGTTCGGCGCGCTTGGCGCCTTTACATGGCTGCCGTGGGCGTGGTGGGGTGCCGCGCGCGCTCTCGATCCACGGCGAAGCAAATGGAGATTCCTGTGGCCTGCGCCGTTTGTTTACCTCGTCGTTACTGGCGGATTTCCCTACACGGTTTTGATGCTGCTCCTCTTGGTTGCATGGCTTGCAATCAAGTTCGCCACGGCGAATCCGTCCCGCCGTACGGCGGGCAGATCGTTAACCGAAACGCGAAGCATTTCGTCGATTGTGCCAATGCTCTTTGGCGTGGCACTCGGCTTTGGATTGTCCGCTCCCGCGTGGCTCGCGATTCTTGATCTGGTTCAGGGTTCAGCGCGCGAATTGCAGCCGGCCAGAGCGCATTGGCAATGGCTTGTTCCGCCAGCGGCTTTGCCCGGCCTCATCTTGCCATGCTGGACCGTTAAGTGGGCCGATTTTTCCAACCACTACTTGCCACACACGGCAACGGAACTGGCTTGTGGACTTGTCGCTCCCGCAGCGCTGATCGCTGGGTTGGTCTGGCGCGCGCGGGCGCTCGTTAGGCAAATCAAATGGGAACTGGTCCTCCTCCTGCTTGTGCTCCTGCTCTCCATGATCCCGACAGCTGGGCTTTTTCGGTGGAGCTTTCGCTGGCTGCCGTTTTTTCATTTGGTTCTCGCGCTCTGCGCGGCAGAAGCGTTGCACCTGCGACCCGGATCCCCGGTCCCTGCTACAGCGGCGCTTGGCCTTACTGCCATTACGGCGATCGCGATGCTAATCCTGGTTACGACTGGCTCGTACGCATTTCCGCTCACGTGGATTTTTCTTGGACTCGCGGCGATTTGGTGCCTATCGACGCTTTTGTTGCGCGATTCTGAATTTCAGAAATGGCCTCCAATGATGATCACGTTTTTGGCATTACTGGCCACTTACATCTGGATCCCGACAAATTGCGGCGTCCCGAGGTACAATTTTTCGCAAGACCTGCTCGAACCAGGACCGCTCGATCCCGCTCGACTTTATCTCAGCATTTATCCGTGGACCGAGCTTACCTATTGTGTAGCAAATAAACCGCAGTCCGTGGGCGAAGTTCTGCGCCCAGGAAGTACACCGATGTGGGCAGGATTGCATTTCATCAATGGCTATAGCCCCATTCGGCCGGCCGGCGTGGCTCGGGAATTCGCGACCTCGATTCACGGCGAAATCAATCCCGATGTAGGAAGTCATCTGCTCAATTCACAGGCTGGCGAGGGTGGCGAACTAGCCTTATTGGGCGTGGATGGAATTATCGTTGCCCGGGAATTGGATATCGCGCCTCAGCCGGTTTCCGAATGGGAAGCGGTTTTCACAACAGATGAAGGACGAGTCTTTCATCGACGCGGCGCTCCATTGGCTCGAGTTCGTTCGATAGCCTCCATCGATTCGCGACATGGAGAGCAATTTGTCACAGCAACCATTTCGCGAATCAATGATTCGCGAAATCGAGTGGAAGCAGATGTCGATGTGCCCAGTAGCGATCGTCCGGCTCTATTCATTTTTTCCAGGCCCTATTTTCGCGGATACGAAGCGCGACTGGGGAATCGAAAACTCAACGTCACATCTTATCGCGGATTATTCCCAATGGTCGAAGTTCCGGCCGGTACGCATCGGTTGCTTACACTGACGTATCGGCCGCGCTGGCTGGTTTGGGGAGGCAGTGCAGCGATTATTTGCGCGCTCGGGATTTTGTTGAGTCTTTTGCTACGATTGGCTGGCACTCATGGAGCATTGCTGCGAAGGCGCAAACTGACATCTCTGCGGACACGGTCTGATGCAGGAGCTTGAACGGGCCAAAAGCTCGATCTGCCTTCGGGCAGTCGGTCGTTTTACAACGTGGATTAGCGCCAGACCTGGTCGGCTTAAATTCTATGCGTCATTCGTTCTGTTGGGCGTCCTGCTGGCACCGTCGATCTGGATGCTAAGCGTGATCCCGCCGCTTTGGAGAGACGTTGACGCCTACGTCCAGGTAACACAGCCACCCGGACCGGGAACGATCCTGCAATGGGGCCCGCTCTACTGCTTCGCAGCCCGAATTCCGCTCTACTGCGGATACGCCATAGACTGTGTAAGAGCAGGCGCTCCATTTCCGACGCCTGCTTTTTTTATTCATCCGATCCAGACTGACTCGGGCGTGTTCGTGCTCCTGCTTTCACAACATCTGGCGCTTTGCTCCGCCGCATTCTATTTGATCGCCATGGCGAGTCGATTGTTCTGGGTTCGCCTCATACTAGCGGTGGCTTGGGTGGCCAATCCGCTTTTTTACACCTTTGCCCATTGCGTAGGGTCGGAAACACTGGGCCTGATTCTCCTGCTCGCGGTCGGGGCAACCGGCCTCAAAATTATGCGACATCGCCGAAACGTCCCTGGGAAGGAATGGCTTCTTTTGGGTATTCTTATGTGGCTCTCTATCTTGACCCGGCACATCAACGCTACTCTGGCCGTGCTGCTGCCACTTACCTTCTTCCTCCTGAGCGCATGCCGGTTAATCATGATCCCATTCGCTCGATCTCAGTTACTTCGCCGCCGGCAACGATTACGGGCGAGGCGGGCCTTACAAAAAGCATCACTCGCCGTCGCCGTCGGTATTAGCTGCATCGTTCTTGCGAATGTTACCTTACGGGAGTTATGCCGGGTCGTTCAAATACCTTATCATTCCACGATAGGTTTCACGTTCTTGTTTCGATTGAAATTCCTTGCTGGACTTCCTGTTGAAAAACGAAACCAGTTACTCGACAAGGTGGCCAAAAATACTGACTCCGCCGATGTTAAAAAGCTGATTTCACTGCTGCGGGACGCCTTCCCCGACCAAACTCCGAATTGGGACGTGACGGTTTTCAAGAAGAAGGCAGAAGAATCGCTTTTCCCACGACAAACGGATCCGCGAGAGGAAAAATTCTATCCTGTGCTCAACCGCACAGCGCAGACTTTTCTTTATCCACCAGAGAAGCCATTCCTGAGCGCGGTGGTGATAGATTTTAAAAGATCCCAAGAGGTGACGATCCCGAGTGTTGTAAGACAACTCTTTGTCGCCACGGCGTTTTACTTTTCGCATTCTGAAATCATGCCCGATTGGGCATCGCTGCGTACATTCCGCGACAAGAGCTCCGCCGAAGTGATGGACATTTTCAAGAAGCACCCTTACTTCCAGCATCCGAAGAATTTTAGTTACGCTGTCCTTCTGTTTCTTTGGTGTGTAAATCTTGCGCTGCTTGGTGTTCTGGCGATGACGCGTAAGGAAGAGGTTGCTGCTGTCATTTCCTACGCT
This sequence comes from uncultured Verrucomicrobiae bacterium, assembly GCA_963840135.1. GTDB lineage: Bacteria > Verrucomicrobiota > Verrucomicrobiia > Chthoniobacterales > UBA10450 > Udaeobacter. The sequence continues at coordinate 195,170 of CAWIXX010000017.1, forward strand.
GCCGCGTTGACGCTGTTGGGGCTATTCATGATGCTTGCAAACTGTTTCCTGACTGTGTTTCAACCGCGCTTTACTCTTCCAATGTGGGAGCTGACCATTATCTCAATGTCTATCCTATCGGCGAAAACCCTGGAATATATCTTCCCCGGTGGAAAACGCCGGGCGGAAGTTGCGCTGCGTTGAACGGAAGCAAGCACGTAAGAAATTGCAGGGTTCATTGTGGGAACATGTCTGCAATTATTTAGTAAGCCTGACGAGTTAATTCAGGAACCTTGCGTGGTAATTTCGAAAATGTCTGAACGGGCGCCGCCCGGTGACGCGGACGAAGATTACAGCTTTTTGGGCGTTTCCAACAGTTCGATCACCCGCTTGAGCAAGCGCCCTGCGCCGCCGCCGTCAATACTGCGATGATCAAAGCTCAGCGTGATTTGCGCCTCGGTCCGGGGAACGAATGCGTGTTTTTCTTCATCCCAGGAAGGAACTTTTTTGCCGGCGCCCAGACCAAGCAGCAATGTCTGATCTGGCAGTGGGATTGGCGTACCCCATTCCATTCCAAAGGTCCCAAAGTTCGATACGGTCGCAATGCCGCCGGCTTGCATGTCCGGCGAGATGCGTCGCTGTCGCCCGAGATCGACGAGATCCTTGTATTTCGCGGTGAGATCCGCAAGCGATGTTTTGTCGGCCGCCCGAATCACAGGCACCATGATTCCGTCCTCGGCTTCAACGGCGATGCCGACATCAATGGAGTTTGATTGCACGACGCGATTGCCGATCAACTTCGCCGCTGCGCCCGGAGTTTCTGCAAGGGCCAGCGCAAGCGCGCGCACTGCGTAGAGGCCCGGGCCCGGTTTGGGATCGCGCGACTGTCGATCCTGTAGCACCGGCTCAAGATTCACCGACGAACCAATTGTTGAAAGCGGTCGCGTCCAACTTCGCCGCATCGCGTCGGCCACACCTGCGCGGATAGCAGAAGCTTCGTGCGCCGTTTGGTTTTCGATCTTCTGCAGGAAATTTTCGAGGTCCTTGATTGTAACGCGATTGCCCGCGCCGCTGCCCATAATCCCTGCGAGATCGGCGTTTGTTAACTGTAACTCGGCCATCCGTGCGCGAACACGCGGGGACATGAACGTTGCGCCTTTCCCTGCGGCTGGAACGGGCAATCCGCCGGTGCGTGCGCCGTCGCCGTCGCCGCCGCACGCTGCGATTTTCTTCTGGCGTGCGGGAGTCACCTCCTGGTCAGCGCGCGCGGGAATTTCTTCTGCGACTTCGCGCTGCGGAGGAGACGGCGCTTGTTTTGCAAATCTCGCGGCGTCTGCTTCGCTCGCTTCCACATATCCGAGGACCGCGCCCACCGGATAAGTCTCTTTCAATTGCACCGTGATTTGTGCAATTTTGCCTTTGCACGGCGTCGTCACGCCCATCACCGCTTTGTTGGTTTCGACGTCTATAATTTCCTGGTCATCCGCAATTTCATCGCCCGGCTTCACTTTAATATCGACGACTGTGGCTTCGGCGATCGATTCGCCTAGCTGCGGCATGATGATTGGGACTTGCGGCATAAATTTCTATTCTCGAAGCAGCGCGCGAGCTTTTCGCGCGATCTCTTTCGCGTTGGGTCTGTGGGTCGACCAAAGGTTTGGATGATAAGGGATCGGTGTGTCTTTCGCATTAATCCGCTGCGGCGCTGCGTCCAGCAGATGAAAACCTTCGGCCGTAACTCGCGCAATCACCTCGGCTGTTACGCCGCCCCATGGGAATGATTCTCCCACACATAACAGGCGGCCGGTGCGCGCAACCGAAGCAAGCACGGTATTCGTATCGAGCGGCTTAACTGAGCGAAGATCGACAACTTCAATTTCAAAACCTTCGGGAGCCAATTGTTCGGCGACTGCGAGCGCCTCGTGCACCATCGCGCTATAACTCACAATGGTCAGATCGCGTCCTTCCCGAGCGATACGCGCCCTGCCTGTGGGAAAACCCTCGGTCGGCAGCTTGTCCGCCTTGAGATGATAATAAAGATATTTGTGCTCGCAGTAGACAACAGGGTCATCGATGGCCACCGCTTCAATGAGCATGGTGTACGCGTCTTCCACCGTCGCCGGCGTCATGACAATGAGCCCCGGATAATGCGCATAAATTGATTCCATCGATTGACTATGGAACGGCCCACTGCCTTTCGTTCCACCGGAAGGCAGACGAACCGTGATGGGAACCGGCACATTTGTCCGCCAGTAATGGGTGCCGGCATTGTTTAGGATTTGGTTCAGCGCGATGCTGGAGAAATCAGCGAACTGCATTTCGACAATCGGTCGCATTCCCTCAATCGCGGCCCCAATGGCGGTCCCCACGATCGCATCCTCGCTGATCGGTGCGTTCAGTACGCGTCCCGGAAATTCCTTCGCGAGACCTTTCGTGGCTTTGAAAGCGCCGCCAAACGTGCCGCCGACGTCCTGCCCATAGATAAACACGCGTTTGTCGTCACGGAGCAGCTTCGCCTGCGCCTCGCGGATTGCTTCGAGATACGTGATGCTCATGGCTTCGCGGCGTTGATTCGTTAAACCGCCTGCCGCGCCGCAGCTATGCGAAGGCGGGTTGAACCGTTGAATCGGAAACCCGATTTAACGCTACGATTCAACGCTTCACGCCGGTTTCTCATCTCATTCAATTGTTCCCAAATCATCGACAAGGTCGCGTATCGATAGCGCGCACCAATCTTCTTTGTCCCCTTCGGGCGGAGCTTCTTTCTGCGCGGTGGCAATTGCCTCATCGACTTTTGTGGCAGCCTCTTTGCGCCACTCAGCCAGCGTTTCGGCATCGACCAATTTCAAATCAGCGATCGTTTGCTCGGCGACCTTCAAACAGTCGCGTGCAAATGGTTCGCGCTTGATCTCCTCCGTCACGTAACTGGCATCGTCGTGTTCGCCGTGCCCGGAAAGTCGCAGCACGGAAGCGACAACCAACTGCGGCGGACGTCCTGCTCGCGCACGTTTAACCGCGCCACCGATTACCTCGAGACACGCACTGAGATCCGTGCCATCAAGACTGTAGCCTTCAAAACCATAACCGATCGCGCGATCGACAAGGTCGTGGCACGCGAATTCGCGGTCGTTCGGTGTGGAATAGGCATAATGATTGTTTGTCGCGACTATCACCAGCGGCACCTGTTCTACTGCCGCGATATTCATTCCCTCGTGAAACGCCCCGGCCTGCATCCCGCCTTCGCCGATGCACGCCAGGCCGATAAAGTCTTTCTCTCCCTTAAAGCGTTTCGCCATCAGCGCGCCGACAGTGACCGAAATCATCGCGCCGAGATGGCTAACCATGGCGAGCTGGTTGTCCTGCGGGCGGCCCCGATGGATGTTGCCGTCGCGTCCGCGCATTGGACCCTGGCGCGAGCCTAGATAAGTGCGTGTGACGTCCAACAGCGGTTCGCCGAATGCGGATCGTCCTGCCTGGTCTCGAATCAACGGCGCGAAGGTGTCCCCTTTTTGCAAAAACAAACCACACGCCACACTGACTGCTTCCTGGCCTTTGCCAATATAGACGCCGCCAGTAATCAGGCCGCCCCGATAGAGACTAACGAGTTTTTCCTCCAGCGTTCGCGTCAGGAGCATCCAGCGAAACGCTTCGAGGAAGCGCTCGTGCGGCAGCGCTGTCTTTGGCTTTTTGGTTTTCGATTGGCGCTGCGCCGTCTGAAGCATCTGGCAATTTTACGCGAGATTGAGCAGCCCGTGCAAAAAATTTTTATGGGGCGACTTCTGCTCTGGGGAGCACGGGCCGCCAGCCTGTGCTTTTCGGCAGCTTGCCGAAAAACTCGCCGGACCGTGGCGCGCCGAACCATTCTATAACGCCCTCGAAGGTGGTCGGCAATCTGCCGACGACAGCAGACTAGCGGCCTGCGCTCCCCACAGAAAAAATTACCGCGTCGCAAGCGCGAGATGTTGTTCTCTCGGCTTCTGTTCTGCGTTCGCAAACGTTTCGGTGGAGACTTGGTGTGGCGCGGTCAACTTCATCCCCACCAGCTTGCTCACTCCGCGCTCTTCCATCGTTACGCCGTACAGCACGTCGGCCTTGGCGATGGTGCGTTTGTTGTGCGTGATGATGATGAATTGACTCTGTTCTACAAAGCGGTCCAGCACACGGATAAACCGGTTGATATTGCCCTCGTCCATGGCCGCATCCACTTCGTCAAGAATGCAGAACGGACTTGGCCGAACCATGTAGATTGCGAACAGCAACGCCACGGCGACCATCGAGCGCTCGCCTCCGCTCAGCAGGGAAACCGTTTGCAATTGTTTCCCCGGGGGCTTGGCGCTGATTTCGATTCCGCAGTTGAGCGGATCGTTTTCATCGAGCAGGGACAGGTCCGCGCGTCCGCCGCCGAAAAGCTCCAGGAACATTTCGCGGAAGTTGATCCGTACCTGAGAAAAGGTTTCGCTAAACAACTTCCTCGTAGTCGAGTTGATCTGCGCAATCACGTCGAGCAATTCGCGACGCGAATTAGTGAGGTCATTATTTTGCGTTTCGAGAAATTTGTATCGCTCTTCCAGCTCGTCGTACTCATGAACAGCATCCAGATTTACCGGGCCCATGTTGTCGAGCTGCGTCCGAAGATCCGCAACAAGCTCTTCGACATGTGGAGGCGCGAGCTCCGGCAAGCCCGGCGTCGCGGGAGTTCCGTCCTCCACTTTGACATTACGCTTCAGCTGCGTGCGCAACGTTTTTTGAAACGCCCATTGGTCAGGGCTAAATTCGCGCAGATTAATTTGATACCGGCGCGAAACGCGGTCAGTGAGATTGTCGATCTTCAACTGCAGCTCTGCCTGGCGCACTTGTTCTTTCGAACGCGAATCGCGCAGGTCGTTTAACAAGTTTCGAATTGTGCGCAGATTCGACTCCGCTTGATTCATTGTCGTCGAGAGCTCCCTGCGCTGTTCGGTGAGCGCGGCTAGTGCCCGCTCAAGGTCTGCGTGTTGTCCGGTTTGTTGCTCGATGGCGGATTCGGCTGTTCGTGATTCCTCTGCCTGTGTGGTCAGCCGCTTTTCAAAATTGGCGATCTCAGCCTGGCGCCCCGCGATTGCCTCTGCAAGCTCGGCTTCACGAGCGCTCATTGGCTGTCGCTGCGCGATAAGATGGTCGTAGCGCTGTCGCTCTGTGGCGACGATGAGACGCAATTCGTTCAGTTGCTCCGTTGCCTCGTCTTCGCGCTTCGCGACGTCATCCTGCGCCGCCTGAAGTAATTCTTGCTCCCCTTGGTTCGCTTCCAAAGTCGCTTGTTCCGCAGCCAGTTCGTCTTCCAGTTTTGCAATGCGTTCGTCTGCGGCCTGGATTTGTCGGGCCAACGTAGTTTGCTCAGAGCGAACCTGGGTCTGCTTCTGTTCGCCTTCCTGGAGTTCTCGCGTGAGGAAGTGAATTCGATTGTCGCAATCGGATTTTTCACGTTGCGCGGTTTCGTAACTCCGTCGGGCGTCTTCCAGCTCGCTGCTCGCTTTTTCCAGTGCTCCTCTGGCGTCGTTGCATTTTTTAAGCAGAGCGTCGCGTTGTTTACCGATCTCGGAACATTCCCTGTCCAGAGTCGACATTCGCGCTTTGCGTTCGAGTAGAGAATCTGCTGATGCTTCGCGGCTTCCACCAAACACAACTCCCTCGGTCGAAATCAATTCACCATCCAGTGTAGCAGCTGCGATTTCGCCGTGTTTTTTCTTGGCATTCAGCGCGTCCTCGAGGTTCTGAAAGATTGCGATGTTGTGAAGCAATTGCGCAACAAGCGGTGCGAGTGGCTCCGGCGCTTTCACTTTGTCGATTGCCCACCCGAGCGATTTCTCAGGAGCGCGCTTTCCATGCTCTTTTGCTATGCTATTGGCGAGTTGCGGAACGACCAACGCCGCCTGGCCGAGTTTCTTCTCCTTCAGAGCCGCAATAATTTCAGGCGCCAATTGCGCGTCGTTTAGGACAATCGCCTGCAAATTTCGGCCTAACGCCGCTTCGATTGCGGGGATGAAATTCTGATCCACATCGAGATTCGCTACCAGAGCGCCGGCCAGCGCGGGCTTGATTCGCAATCGGTCATGCAGGCCTTTGAGTACAGCCTGCGACCCCTGCGCAAGACCTTCGCCCTCCTCGTTAAGCTGACGCAGAATTTCAAGCCGCGATTCTTTTTCTGCCTGCCCACGCTCAATTGCGGCGAGCTCTTTCTCCATGCTTGCGACAAGTTGCTGGTGCTGTCGCAGCTTCTCGCCACCAGTCTGAACAGCGGCTCGACATTGATCGAGTTTGTTCTGCAGGTTCTCCGCCGTCGTGCGTACGGCGGCGATCTCGTCCTGGAGTCGTGTGCGGGCGGCCTCTATGTTGGAAACTGCGGTATCTAAACCGCGCCGATTTTCCTCTGTCGTCTCACGGCGGATTTTAAGACCGGAAATCTCCTCCTCCAGTTCAGCGATGCTGCTCTCAATTTCTGACGCCGCCTTGTGCAGCATCTCGAGTTTCGATTCGTGCGAGCTTCGCTCGCCGCGAAGTTCCGAGAATCGGTCTGTAAATTTCTTTAGCTCTACTTCCTTGGCCTGCAGGCCCTCTCTGGTCTTTTCAATCAGCGCGTTTGCCTCTTGAATTTCCTTGCCTTGCTGCGCGCGTTTAGTTTCGGCAGCAGCAATATCGTTTCGAGAGCGTTCAACCAGTTCGTTCAATTCCTCGGCCCGCTGCCGATTGAATTGGATTCTATTTCGGTGCGAGTTAATTTCGCTTTCAAGACGCTGAAGTTCGCTGCGGCTGCTCGCAATCTGCGAATCGATTTCTTCCAAGGCGCGGCGCTGCTCGGCCAAATCGTTTTCGCCTGCGTCGATTTTAGCGCGAGTGGAATCTTCTGATTCGCCAAGACGCGCAATCTCAGCCTGACAATGGGCGAGGTCAGCTTCGAGTGCCTCGAGTTGCTTGCGAGAATAATGCGTATCAAGGACACGAAGGTCGTCGTGCATTGCCTGATAACGCCGCGCTTTGCCCGCCTGCCGCTGTAACGAACCGATTTGGCGTTTTACCTCTTTAATGATGTCGCCGAGGCGCAGTAGATTTGCCTCGGTCGCGTCCAGCTTGCGCAGTGCCTCGCGTTTTTGCGTCTTGTATTTTGTGACTCCTGCTGCTTCCTCAAAAACTGTCCGTCGATCTTCGGGGCGCGAACTAAGGATCATATCGATCTTGCCCTGTTCCATCATTGAGTACGCAGCTCGCCCGATACCCGTGTCGGCGAAGAGATTCTGGATGTCGCGCAGTCGACAGGACGTTTTGTTTAGCAGGTATTCGGAGTTGCCATCGCGATAGACGCGGCGAGTTACGCGCACGTCATGCCAGTCGATGCCGAGCTCGTCAGCGCAATCGGTGAAAGTCAGTGATACCTCTGCGAATCCTACCGGCTTGCGCGCCTCGCTGCCATCGAAGATCACGTCAGCCATCTCTTCGCCGCGCAAAGATTTTGCAGATTGCTCGCCGAGTACCCAGCGCACCGCGTCCAGCACATTCGATTTTCCGCAACCGTTCGGCCCGACAATAGCGGTGGTGCCTTCGTGAAAATTCAGGAGCGTTTTGTCGGCGAACGACTTAAAGCCGAGAAGCTCGAGCGATTCTAAATGCATGGTAGGCCAAACCTCGGGCCTGAGGAGGTCAATACAGCAGGCGTGTAAGGGTGACAAGCGAAAAACACACAATTTGAAGGGCTTTCGACCCTGGCCAGCCACAGGATGTTGGGGTTGATCCTCGCCCTCTGCCTCGCCAAGGAGAGGTCTCCCTCCGCACATGCCACGTTACAAGTACCCGCCATCGAAAAACGCCCTCTTGGGTCGCGAAGCTTAGCTCGCACTCTTGCCTTGGACAACTGAATCACGCAGGATGCACCAATGGCTGATGAATCGACGCTGTCGATCCAACAAGCGGAGCGTGTCGATCATCAGTTGGTCCGCGGAATTGGAATTCCAGCGCTCACTGCAAATATTGTTAGCTCGACCATCGGTGCGGGAATTTTTGTGATCCCGGCGACGGTTGCGAGAGGTTTGGGACCCGCTGCGCCACTCGCATTTGTTTGTTGTGCGATCGCGATGGTGTTGTTCGTCACTTGTTTCGCGATCGCCGGCAGCCGCGTGTCGTTGACCGGAGGTCTTTACGCCTATGTCGAAGTCGCGTTTGGTCGTTACGTCGGCTTTCTCGCCGGCATGCTTTATTTTCTAACCGCACTCGGCGCTGTTGCTGGCGTCGTGAACGTGCTCGCGACTTCAGTTGCGCTCGTCGTTCCATTCCTTGGCAGCCCCGTGATGCGCATTATCGTCATGCTCGCCGTTTACGGTTCTCTTGTACTAATCAACATCCGCGGCGTGCGCGAAGGTGCCGGTGCAGTCACCGTGATCACCGTAGCGAAGCTTCTGCCCCTGTTGCTGTTCGTCTGCGTGGGAATATTTTTTATTCACCCGCCGAACCTAGCCTGGAGCGGCTGGCCCGGCAGCAAGTCGTTAGGCGATGCCGTTATCCTGTTGATTTTTGCCTTCGTCGGAATCGAGGTGGCATTGATTCCAAGCGGCGAAGTGAAGAATCCGGCGCGCACGGTTCCGCGCTCCGCCTATCTCGCGCTTGTCATCACGACGGTCATTTACATCCTGATTCAAATCGTAGGGCAGGGGACACTCGGCGCCGATCTTGCGAACCATCCTGACGCGCCCCTCGCAGAATCCGCGTCGAAATTTCTCGGGAATTTAGGCCGCACAATCCTTCTGGCTGGAGCTACCATCTCGGCGTTTGGATTTGTGACGAGCGACATTCTGAGTTCACCGCGCATGATCTTTGCCTTCGGCCGGGATGGCGCGTTGCCGCAGTTTTTCGCGCACGTTCATCCGCGCTATCGGTCGCCAGACGTGGCGATCATCACTTACGCGACGCTTGCCTTTTTGCTGTCAATCAGCGGCACCTTTGAAAAGTTGGCGGTGCTTTCGAACGTCGCAGTGTTATTGATGTATCTGCTTTGCTGCGCTGCCTGCTGGGTATTGGTGCAACGCGACGTGCGAGCCGATGGCGCTCAACCCTTCAATTTTCCCGGAATGAGAATTGTGCCTGCGCTGGCGATTGTCGCGATTTTTTGGATTCTCACGTACGCGACGCTGTGGCAATTTGAAGTGAATGCAATCGTGTTGGCGCTCGCGTCAATTGTGTATCTGCTCCGCGGCCAACTCCGTGGAAATCGTAGGCAAACGGCGAAATCCGATTAGCTTGTGGCCATGCGTCAAAATTACCTCGAAGATTTTTATTCTTTCCTGCGCTTTCCAAGTGTTTCGACTGACGACAAGTATGCCGAGAGGGTGACCGAATGCGCGCACTGGCTTGTGAAAAGACTCACCAGCATTGGTCTGGAGACACAGCTTGTTCCTACGCGCGGGCATCCCATCGTCTGGGCGCGCAACAAACATCAATCTGGACGTCGCACCGTTTTGATCTACGGGCATTACGATGTCCAACCGCCCGATCCTCTGGAGCTCTGGGATTCGCCGCCGTTCGAGCCCGTTCTAAAAAACGGTTACGTCTTTGCGCGCGGCGCTACGGATAACAAAGGCCAAATCCTTTCACACATTCTCGGTATCCAGGAAACGATCGAACAAAATGGCGATCTGCCAGTGAATTTGCATCTGGTGATTGAAGGCGAAGAAGAAATCGGCAGCGCGAACCTTGGCAGTTTTTTGGAGGAAAATCGTGATGCACTCAAAAGCGACGTCGCAGTGGTCTCAGACACGGGAATGATCGAGCGCGGCGTGCCAACGTTGAGCTACGGCTTGCGCGGCGTAACCGCTCTCGAAATCAAAGTGAGCGGACCGAAGATGGATTTGCATTCCGGGGTTTTTGGGGGCGCCGTCCAAAATCCAATCACGGCGCTGGCGCGATTGCTGGCAACGCTTCACGATCGCGAAGGCCGCGTGGCAATCGCCGGATTCTATGATCGGGTTAAGCCGCTGGAAAAATGGGAGCGGGAAGCGTGGGGAAAACTTCCAGTCGATGGCGACAAACTGATCCTCAAGGAAACAGGCGTGCCCGAACTCTTCGGCGAAGCCGGTTACAATTCGCTCGAGCGCATCTGGGCCAGACCAACAGCCGAGATCAATGGGATTGGCGGAGGATATCAGGGGCAAGGGACAAAAACAGTCATCGCCAGTCATGCGATGGCGAAACTGACGTTCCGCCTGGTTCCGGACCAGGAAGGCGATGAAATTCTAAAGCTGGCAAGAGCGCATTTACAAAAAAATCTCGCCAATGGCGTTACGATGGAAATTACTGACGGCCATAGTGGTCCGTGGTATCTCACCGATCCATATTCAGCAATCGGCGAAGCGGCGCAGCGCGCATTGCGCGAAGCGTTCAACCGCGATCCCGCGCTGATCCGTGAGGGTGGTAGCATTCCCATTGTCTCACAATTCCGAGCCATTCTCGGCATCGAAACGCTGTTGATGGGACTTGCGCTGCCTGATTGCCGTGCGCACTCGCCTAACGAAAATTTTCCTCTCGAAAATTTCGAGGGCGGGATTCGCCTGAACAAAGCAATTCTTCAGGAACTCGCTGGCTGATTCGTCCTCCTACTCTTACTCCTGCTCATGCTCCTAATCGGCTGCTATACAATATGAAAAGCGGCGGAGCACCGCCGCACTCCAAAACGCGAGTGCGAAATGCGAGCTTACAAGCACGGCCACGTTTTGGAGTGCGGGTCGCCGCGGCGACCTTTGCCGATTCGGGAACCGCCGTGTCTCTCAAATTTGTCGGACTGCTTTTATTCTCGGCATTGTTTTTCGGTGTAACTGATGCCACGAATGCGGCTGAAGAATCGTTAGGCACAAAGATTAAGAACATTTTTGCGACACCAACGCCGCCTCCGCGCAAACATCGGAAACGCTCAACGAAGAAACCGACACCCAGCCCATCGCCAACAGCTTCGCCAAAACACAAGAAGGTTTCACCGACTCCGTCTCCGACCGCCACGCCGAAGACAAAATCAAAGCGCAAAAAAGCGTCTCCCACGCCAACAGCGACTCCCGAAGAAAGCCCGGTCCCAAGTCCAACTGAAACTCCAAGCCCTTCACGCTCGCCGCATCCCGGCGCAGAAAAGAAAGGCGCGCCGAACGTAACTCTTACGCCCAATGAGATTTCAGGCTACGACAATTATTCTCAAAAAATACGCCAAATCATTGATGGAGGCCTGGAACTGACAAAACAAAATTTGGGTTATGACTACGGCTCCGCAGATCCCGCCAATGGTGGCATGGATTGCTCCGGTTTCATTTATTATCTTCTCAACCAAAATGGGTTCAAAGACGTGCCGCGCGATTCGAGCCAGCAATATGCCTGGGTGCGCAAGGCGGGAAATTTCAATGCGGTCTTGAGTCGCAAGGAGGATACGTTCGAGCTCGATGCTCTTAAACCCGGGGACTTACTCTTTTGGAGCGGCACCTACAACATCGATCGTGACCCACCGATTACGCATACGATGATTTATCTGGGCCGCGAAAAGCGAACCAAAAAGCGCGTCATGGTCGGGTCGAGTGATGGTCGCACTTACGATGGGAAACAGCGCTTTGGCGTCAGCGTTTTCGATTTCAAAATGCCGCCACCACCCAACAGTGGCGACGCCAAAATCAGCCCGGCCTTTGTGGGCTACGGCCGAATTCCCGGGCTAAGCGAGGATTGACATGTCAAATATTGAGATTTCAGCCGCTCGCCCTGATCAAAGTGCATTGCGGTTAATGTGGTCCTGCAGCTGACCGAACAATAAAGCTATTGCTCATCCTTGAATTCGGCAGGGCTCGGAGACGATTTCGCTTCTGCGGACGTCGGTTGAACCCGGAAATGATGAACCCGGCGTTCGTATCCAACGAATGCAAACACGATTAGAGCAAACATCACGATCAGGACGACGCGTTGTTCGTTTTTCGATAGCTCGAAAATCCTGAATAAGCGCTTCATCGTTTCGTGTAGCGAATCGGATCTTTTATTCCGGCTTCGCGAAAACCTTTAAGCCGCAAGAGACAGGAATCGCACTCGCCACAGGCCACACCTTCGGGCGAAGGATCGTAACAGCTGTGGGTTAGCGAGAGATCGACGCCGAGTCCGACCGCTTTGCGAATGATTTCAGCTTTCGAAAATTTGATCAGCGGTGTGTGGATATAAAAGCGTCTGCCTTCGATACCGGCTTTGGTTCCAAGATTGGCGAGCGTCTCAAATGCCTCAATGAATTCCGGCCGGCAATCGGGATAGCCACTGTAATCGATCGCATTGACTCCCAGAAAAATATCACTGGCCGCAATCACTTCCGCCCACGCAAGTGCATACGCCAGAAAGATCGTATTGCGTGCGGGGACGTACGTGACCGGAATACCATGCGCGATTTCTGTCTCGGATCGCTGCTTTGGCACATCAATATCGTCAGTGAGCGCTGAGCCGCCAAAGATGCACAAGTCAATCTTTGCGACGCGATGTTCCTTTGCGCCTAACGAGTCAGCGATGCGCCGAGCAGCTTCCGTTTCGATTTGGTGGCGCTGGCCGTAATCGAATGAGAGTGCGTAAACCTCGTAGCCTTCCGCGATTGCGATCGCCAGCGTTGTTGTCGAATCAATTCCGCCGCTCAAGAGAACGACTGCGCGTTTCATCTTAGTCGACTGTCATCCTGAGCGAAGCGAAGCGGAGTCGAAGGATCCCGCGGAGATACCCCTCGGTTTCGCAACGGGATTCCTCGACTTCGCTCGGAATGACAACATCATTCCTCGTCGCGGCCAGCCGTTTTGTCGGGATACTCTGCGCGGACGGTGAGCGCGATGCCGCCGCGAGCGGAGAATTGCGCGGTCACGATCGCCTCGCGCGGCGCGCATGCTTTTACGAAATCGTCCAGAATGCGGTTCGTTACCGCTTCGTTGAAGGCGCGCTCGTTTCGATAGGAAGCAAGATAAAACTTAAGCGACTTGCTCTCGACACAGAGTCGGTCGGGCACGTAGTCGATGTCGATCCTGGCAAAATCTGGCTGGCCAGTGATTGGGCAAACCGAAGTGAAATCGTCCGTTTCGAAATGAATCCGGTAATCCCGACTAGGCGCCGGATTTGGGAAAGTCTCGAGCCGCGCTTCGGCAGGTGAGGCGGGCAATCTCACTTCACTTCGTCCGAGAAGAGTTAGTCGACCTGCGCGTTTTGCTTTTGCCACGGCGATATCAAAGTTCGGCCGAAGGCGATTGAGGTCAATCGCCCCTGCCTTGTTGGAATGCGCGCAGATCGTCGGCCGCGTCGGGATATTCTTTGGTCAGCGCTTCGACGTTGCCGATTTCGACATCGGCCGGTTCCACGCCGGGCCATTCGGTGCTTGCGCCGAGGAACCAGCCCTGAAAGCTTTCGAGGATCACGCGCGCCGTGTGAAATGTATTGCCTGGAATAAGAAGCTGTACGCGTTGACCACCGCGCAGATCAGGACCGACAACGACGCGCTCGGTCGTTCCATCGGCGTGAAGCATCAAAACCTCAATCGGATCGCCAAGGTAATAGTGATAGAGCTGATCGTTGCGGATGCGGTGCAGTCGTACCGGTGCCTCGGGCCTGACCATGAAGTAGAGAGCGGAACCGGTTGGCCGGCCTTCAGCGAATGGTGCGGGCAACCCACCAGGGGCAATCCACTTTTCGCTCACGAAAGTCACGCGCACGAACCCGCACGTTGCGTGAGGTTCAAGTTCGAGGAGCGCGCGGACCTCTTCGGCAGTTAAATTCTCGGTCATTTGTTTTTCTTGAACATCCAATACCAAACTCCGAACGTCCAACTCCGAACCATCCGAATGAACAGCGGGAGCCGTCACTGCAAAATGAAAGATCGAACAGGGATAGTCGATGTAATCGCGGAGGATAAAAGAACCGGCGAAGTCGTTCTGGTGATGAATGAGCCTAACGAGTGGAACGGTTCCGACGAACAATTGCTCGCGTTACAGGAGCGGTTTAACGCTTACGTTTCATTTCTGCTCGACGGTGAAATGGCGGAGGCGCATCCGGAGCTTGCCGGCAAACCGGCGCGGATTGAGCTGCGTTGCGCGCACATGCCGGACAAGCGCGCTCTTGAGTTACTCGGCCTGATCCACGATCACCTCGCGTTCCAGGAACTAAAGTTGGAAGTCGTGGTCACCAATGATCCGCTTTCGTCCCGCGATCGCGGGGCTACGGGCATGACCAGCGGAACCTGATGCTACAGCTCGATCGCGTAGCGCTTCATCTTGTTGTAGAGCGTGGGTCGCTGGATGCCGAGAAGTTCCGCCGCTTTTTTCTTGTTCCCGTGACATTCAGCAAGCGCCTGGATAATGGCGGTTCGTTCAACATCGTCGAGGCTCTGGACGCCCGAACGCGGTAGCCCGGCTAGCTCAGCTTGTTGCAGCGCGGTTGGCAACTGTATTTCCGCGGGCAGCTCTTTCACTTCAATCATTCCCTGTCGTGCCAGCACCACGGCATATTCGATCGCGTTTTGCAGTTCGCGAACGTTGCCCGGCCACGAATAATCGAGCAATTTTTGAAACGCTTCTGGCGAAATGTCTGGTTCTGGTTTGCCGAGCTGCTGAGCAAATTGTTTCACGAACGCGGCGATCAGCGGTGGGATATCCTGTTTCCGTTTTCGAAGTGGCGGTACTTCAATTTGAAACGTGTTTAGCCGGTAGTACAAATCGGAGCGCAGCCGGTTTTCCGCGAGCGCCTGGGGAACCGGCCGATTAGTCGAAGCGATGGCCCGGAAGTCCGCTTTCATCGTTTGTGTGCTTCCAAGGGGCCGATACTCGCGTTCTTGCAGCACGCGCAAAAAGCGCGTCTGCAGTTCCGCCGGCATGTCGGATATTTCATCGAGAAAAAGCGTGCCGCTATCGGCCGCCGCGATCATTCCCGGGAAATCCTGCATCGCGCCGGTGAACGCACCTTTCACGTAGCCGAAGAGCTCTCCCTCAATCATCGTTTGGGGAAATGCCGCACAATTGAGCTTTACCATTGGTTTTCCTGCGCGCCGGCTCCGCGCGTGAATAGCATTGGCGATTACCTCCTTGCCCACGCCGCTCTCACCGACGATGAGAGCATTGGCATCTGACGGCGCCATTGCATTGATCAATTCGTCGATTTCCTGCATCGGTTTGCTCTTGAAAATGAGAGTGGGCCGCGCCTCCGCCACCTCCAGACGCCGTTCGAGTTGCTCTGTCTTCTCTCGAAGTTCTTCGGCTTCTCGCAAGAGGAACTGTTTTTCCAATGCTTTCTCCACGAGGCTGAGCAGCTCCTCAGCCGCGTACGGCTTGCTGATGAAATGGTAAGCGCCGCGTTTAATCGACTCGATGGCATTGTGCAACGAGTCGTGCGCCGTCAAAATAATGACCTGCGTTTCAGGAACCTCGGTTTTGATCAGTTCGAGCGTCTCTAATCCGTCGGCGTCGGGTAATTGGAGATCGAGCAAAACGAGTGTCGAAGGTTTGGACCGTAATAACTTGAGTCCCTGAGAGGCCGTAGGTGCGGTGTCCACGTGATAGCCATGCCGCTTTAGCAACGCCTCGAGCGTCATGAGCACGGGGCGCTCGTCGTCGATGATCAGGACGCGATGGTTGTTGGTTTTCATTTGGCCGCCTTCGCACGCACGACCAATGGACTCCAGTTTGTTAAAAGTGGGAAACAACGCGACTCAAGCATCTTTGGAAGAGTCACTTGAAACGGGGAGAGCGAGGGTTGTAATGAGCGCTGAAGCGTTCGGATCATAGTGAGCATATATTTCGCCGCCGTGAGCCTCTACGATAGCGCGAACACGATTGAGACCAAGACCGTAATGGCCCTGGCTGACTTTCCGAAGCGGCTCACGGGCCCAGCTCTCGGTGGGCAAGTCAAATCGGCTTTTTGGCTCCTGAAGAGTAAAAAGGAGTCGATTCTTGTCCATCCTGGCAATCGCAAGAAGCGTGTCCCTGTCACGATCGTGACGGAAAGCATTGGCAAACAGCTCTGTAAAGGCTTCCTGCAAAAGCTGAGGATCAACATTCAGCGTCGCGTCGCCGACCTGAATGTTCCAGGTGATTGCCGCGCTTTGCCCGGAAAAATCATGATCGATTTTCTTGCGCAAATCTTCCACCAAATCGGCCGCCCGGTACGGTATCAGATCGGGTTTGACGCCACTGACTGCCTTGGAAATGGATTGTAAAGCAGAGGTCAATCCAGAGATCATTTCACGCAAGCGCTTGATTTCGCGCTTGAGTTCGTCTTCTCGCTCCAACTCGCTGATATAAGCGGACTGCAGCTCGATCGCGTTTAGATGATTGCGCAGATCGTGGCTAAGCTGGCGAATGAAACGAACGACGTCGATCCAGGCAACGTTCAAGTCATCGGTTCGATCTTCAGAAGGCTGCTCCGCCATATCGCGTATGGAATTTAGCAGATGGCCAAGCGAGGCGCTTGCCCTACAACGTTTGAGCTTTTCCCTGTCAGGTGAAAGCCATTGTAGGGCAGGTGCTCCGCCTGCCAAGTCGGTTGCATCTTCACGAATCTGAATCTGCCAGCGAAAATTGATCGTCGGCCGGTTCCTCGCCGTGCGAGACCCGGATGTGTGGATCGTTGTTCGCCAAATGCCGCAGCGCGTGAAACACGTCTTCCGGATCTGCATCTATGGAACGCGCAATTTCTTCGGCCGTTTTACCGGGCTCACGCGCCAATTTCGAGCGCACCTGTTTTTGAAGCTCCAATAATCTTGTCGCTGCTTTTTTTCCAACTTCAACGCCGGGTTGGTCATAAGCATTAATGTTGACCAGCGATCCGTAAAAGCCCACCGCGCGCTCATAAAGGGCGATCAACGCGCCGATATTGAATGCGTTCGCTTCAGGAATGCTCATGGTGATTGATTCGCGCCCGCTCTCATAAAGCGCGCTTCGCGTCCCGCGCAGAAATCCATGGAGGTAGTCGCCACTTGTGACTCCATCTTCGATTTCGATCGCCCGGTTGCGCCGATCCTTGTCCACTTCGATGAAAGTCACGAAAAAATTCAAAACCCCGTCACGTAACTGTTGCACGTAGGCATGTTGGTCGGTCGATCCCTTGTTTCCATAAACAGCAATGCCCTGATGCACTATTTTGCCGTCGAGATCCTTTTCTTTCCCGAGCGATTCCATCACCAGCTGCTGCAGATATTTCGCAAACAATGCCAGCCGGTCCTTGTAGGGAAGGATCACCATATCTTTGTCGCCCTTGCCATTACCGGCGTAATACCACATGAGCGCCAGAAGCATTGCGGCATTTCGGGTCACATCCTGTGTACGCGTGTGCTCATCCATCGCCGCTGCGCCGGCGAGAAAATCATCGATACCAAGACCTTGCAGGGCCATCGGCAAAAGACCGACCGCGCTCATCACCGAAGTGCGTCCACCGATCCAATCGTGCATCGGGAACCGGGCGAGCCAACTGTTCTTTTCTGCGTACTTGTCCAAGTCGCTGCCCACGCCGGTTACAGCCACTGCGTGCTTGTTAAACTGCAGCCCCTCTTCTTTGAATCTCACTTCCGCCTCGAGCATTCCGTTTCGTGTTTCCTTTGTCCCGCCAGATTTTGAAACCACCACGACCAGTGTCTGCGCCAGTTCATCACTCATCTTCTCGAAGACGCGGTCGAAGCCGTCTGGATCTGTGTTATCGAAAAAAAAGATGTCCATTGGATCACGACGTGATCCGAGAGCGTCTGAGACGAATTGCGGTCCGAGCGCCGAGCCGCCAATGCCAATGAGCAACACGTGCTTAAACGGTTTTCCATTTTCAGCCGCAATTTTTCCGGAGTGAATATCCGCTGCGAATGTCTTGATGCGTTTGATCGTCTGTTCGATCTCGGTCCGAATTTCCGGAGTGGGTGCTAGTGCAGTATTCCGAAGCCAATAATGTCCAACCATTCGCTTCTCGCTGGGGTTAGCGATTGCCCCGGTCTCCAGCGCTCGCATTCGCTCAAATGCTTTATCGATATTGGGCTGCATTTTTTCGAAGAAATCGTCCGGGAATTTCATCCGACTGATGTCGAGAGAAAAACCAAGGTCGCGGTAATGCAAGAAGTACTGCTGAAAACGCTGCCAGAGTGAAGAGGACGACATAAGAATGCGAAAATACCCAATATAAACGACATTGAGTATCGAACCTTCGAGTCTGCAAATCCAAATAAAACCAGACGGGCGAAGCGGACATCTGGTTAGCGTCTGCGGGTCCTCTTCAAACGGTTCTCTCAATCGTCGAGCTGCGTCGTAAATGAAATTCAATTGCAGGGCCAGCTTGCGGGAATAGCTTCGCGGTATCATGGCCAGTGCTCACTCCAGGCAAGGCATGCCACATTTGTTTGCGGGACTGATCGCTTCCGGCTTGGTGTCGGCCGTTTTGCTTGGCGCAGAAGTGGCAGCGGTTCATCTCGAACACACCACCGTTCGCGCTAGCGCTCCCGACTTGTTCTCGCTTAAAACCCAGGGGCTGGCGTTTCAACGCGCGGCTGCGCGTGCTCCCTACGTATTACCGCTTTATGGCAGCTCGGAATTGACGGCCGTTCTGGTGCCGGAGAGGGCGCACATTTTTTTTCGCACTGCGCCAACAGGTTTCCAAGTTTCGCCCGTCGGAGCTGGAGGCGCGGACTCACTGATCATGTTGCAAAAAATTGGCGCGCTCGGCTCGGACTTGCGCGGCAAAAAGGTCGCTATCTCGCTTTCGCCCGGCTGGTTTTTAAACCCGGGTCCCGGGTGGTTGCAGGGGTACAAAGGAAATTTTTCGCTGATGGCAGCCAGCGAAATGGTATTCGGGACTGCACTCGATTTCGAACTGAAGCGTCACATCGCTTCACGGATGCTGAAGTTTCCAAGCACGCTGGAAAACAGCCCGTTGCTTGAATTCGCGCTAAAACGGCTGGCTTCTGGCCGTTGGCTTGATCGCATCATTTTTTGCGCGCTCTGGCCGATCGGAAAAGTACAGACGACCGTACTTGAGTTGCAGGATCATTTTGCGGCGTCCAAGTACATTCGGCATAAGATCAAGCCTGCGCCGCCGTTTCATCCAGAAACACCCGATTGGTCGAAGCTTATTGAAAGCGCGGGCGCAACCAAGATCACCGATGCGGACAAGGTTACAAAGGCTTCGAGCCTGGGCGGAGAAAAAATCATTGGTCGTCGTGACGCGGCATTTCGGAACCGCATGAATGCATCCGCGGCTTGGATCGATTTAGAATTGCTCTTGCGCACCCTCACAAGGGTTCACGCTTCGCCACTGCTATTTAGTATGCCAATTGCCGGCGACCTTTACGATCAGAAAGGGGTGTCGCGTTCGGCCCGCGAAGATTATTACACAAAGCTTCGCGCCCTCGTGCAACGATACCATTTTCGGCTAGTCGAATTTGAGGGGCATGATGAAGACCCGCCTTTTCTTTACCGTCACCAAAGTCACCTCACTGCGAAAGGCTGGATCTATTACGACCGCGCCCTTGATGATTTCTTTCATGGGCGCGCTCCCCGGAGCTGATCAGAGCGACACCTTGATGCGCTTATCGGATGCCCTGTGCGCGTCGGTGCAGGGTAATATCCTACACGATCTTCATACTCCGGCTCACATGCGAGGAGCTACTCGCGGGCATAACCTGCAGTCACCATGGGCTCGGCCCGAATCCGCACACCGCATTTGTTGTCAGCTGTTATCGCCGTCGGCGTTGCTGCGACGTTCTTATGAATACCAGCTTTCCCGAAAAAGTGTTGCAACTTGTGGCCTCGGTTGCCGAAACCGACGAGGTCCGCACCAACCTCGAGCTACCTCTTTATGAGTGCCAGCTTTTGGACTCTATTAAGACGGTGGAGTTGATGATAGGAATCGAGGAAGAATTCGGTCTCAAAATCTCTCCGGCGGAGTTCGAGCGCGAAAATTGGGAGACGCCGCGTAAGATCGTCGCTGACCTTGAGAGCCGAATGCGGGTAAACGTGTGAGCTGGATCGGCGCACATCCAGCGCTCTGGCGCGCGCTGCTGATTCTGTATTACCTCGCGATTATTGTGGGCCTGATCGCGATGTACGGTCGTGGCGACTTTTCCACGCCGCCATTTGTTTATCAGGGTTTTTGAGTGGATCTCGTCGAACAAATCGATCATTGGGCGCTTGCGGCTCCGAATGCGATCGCACACATCAGCGGAGATCACAGGCTGACCTATGGCGAGCTGCGCCGGCGTTCAGATGCCCTCGCGGCGTACCTGGCAAAACGCTTCGGCGACGATCGCGCGCCCGTCGCGGTGCTAGGGCATCGAGAGCCGGAGATGCTCATCGCGTTTGTGGGAGCAATAAAATCCCACAGGCCGTATATCCCGCTGGACACGGTATTGCCACAGCAACGCATCGACAAAATTCTCGCAATCTCGCGCCCTGCGTTGGTTCTCGCGCCTGAAGACGTCGCAAAACTTTCCGGCGCTGACGCGCCCGCTGCGGGTACCCGCGCACAGCGCGATGACCCGTTTTACATATTGTTCACCAGCGGCAGCACCGGAGAGCCGAAAGGAGTTATCATAACGCTTGGGTGCCTGGAGCATTTCGTTGGATGGATGCTTGAGGAACAGAAGTTCGTCCCTCTAGGGGAGACCTTCCTGAATACGGCGCCATTCTCATTTGATCTCTCGGTGATGGATCTGTATTGCAGCCTTGCCACGGGAGGCACTCTTTTCAGCATAGGCCGCGATCTGGTGGCAAATCCGAAAATGCTTTATCGCGCGCTAGGAAATTCCGGCGCGACCACGTGGGTCTCTACGCCATCGTTTGCTACAAATGTGCCTGGTTGAAGAGAAATTTGCGGAAAGAATGCTTCCATCCATTCGGCGTTTTCTTTTCTGCGGCGAAACACTCGCCGCGCAAACTGCGGCTCGTCTGCTTGAGCGCTTTCCGCGAGCGCAAGTGTGGAACATGTATGGACCGACCGAGGCGACGGTGGCCACCACTTCCGTACGGATAGACCTTTCAATTTTGGAAAAGTATTCGGCGTTACCAGTCGGACGCGCGACGCCTGGGACCGATGTTCTCGTTGTGAACGAAGCCGGCGAAACTTTACCGGCAAATGAGCAAGGCGAGATTGTCATCGCGGGACCAAATGTTAGCCCAGGGTACCTTGGGCGGCCTGAGCTCACGGCAGCCGCCTTCTTTAAGCATTGCGATCGGCGTGCCTATCGGACCGGCGACCAGGGGCGATTTCGTGATGGCTTACTTTTTTTTGAGGGCCGCATGGATTCGCAGCTCAAGCTCAGCGGCTACCGCATTGAAGTTGGCGATGTCGAAGCAAACCTTCTGGCGTTGCCCTCGGTAAGGGACGCAGTAGTAACCCCGGTGATTAAGAATGGCTCGGCTCAGTCGCTCGCCGCTTTTGTAGTGCTCAGCAGCCGAATTGAGGCATCGCATTTCGAGCTAACACAGTCGCTGCGACGCCAGCTGGCTGAGCGGCTGCCGGTGTACATGTTGCCGCGCAAATTCGTTTTTCTCGATGCTTTTCCGCTGACGACGAACGGCAAGGCCGACAGAGCCCGACTGGCTCAGTCTCTGTGATTCCCTACGCCGATTTCACGTATTTCGGGCTGCTGCTTTACGTAGTAGTTCCAACGCTCACTCTGGGTCTGTTTGGCAAAGCTGGCTGGCGCTGGGCGACCCTGGTGACCGCCGCGATGCTCATCGCGCAGTATCACGGGGCATTAGACATCCGACCACATTTTGCCATTCGCGAAATCTGGATCGTCATCGGTTTCGCCGTCTGGCAATGGGCAACGGTGTACGTATTTGCAAAAAGCGGGGCACGGGCCGGCTGGCCGTTCTATGTTGCGATCGCGGCAAGCGTGCTTCCGCTTGCAACGTCCAAATTTTTTCCGGTCGTGTCGCCGGCCAGCGAGTTTGGTTTTCTTGGAATTTCGTACATCACGTTTCGGGCGTTGGATGTCGTAATTTGCCTGCGGGACAAAGTTATCGCTCTGCCTGGGACACTCGATTTCTCGATGTTCCTTTTTTTCTTCCCAACCATTTCAGCTGGCCCAATTGACCGGTTCCAACGGTTCGCAGGCGAATGGAGAAAGAGGCGAACGCGCGCTGAATTCCTTATCGATCTGGATGGCGCGGTGCATCGCATTTTCCGGGGGTTCTTTTACAAATTCATCCTTGCCGCGCTGATTAAACAATACTGGCTGGAGCGAGCTGCGAGCAGTGGGAGCTTCGCAGCGTTGGTTAGCTACATGTATGCCTACAGCTTTTATTTGTTTTTTGATTTTGCCGGCTACAGCGCTTTCGCCATTGCTCTGAGTTATCTTTTCGGTGTCCATACTCCGGAAAACTTCGATCGACCGTTTCTCGCCCGGAATATCCGCGATTTCTGGAATCGCTGGCATATTACTCTTTCATTTTGGTTTCGCGACCATGTTTACATGCGCTTTCTCTACGCGGCGATGCGAGGCAAATGGTTTGCGCATAAGGAAGTCGCCCCGATCGCGGGCTACTTTCTAGCCTTTGGACTTATGGGACTCTGGCACGGGCCTGAGCTGCACTACATTATCTACGGATTTTATCAGGCGGTGTTGCTCTCCGCGTTCCACATTTTTTCCCGCTGGAGCAAGGTGCACCGCTATTGGCGCGACGGTCTTGTCTCGCGGGTCGTGGCTACCTTCATCACGTTCCAGTTTGTTTGCTTCGGCTTGCTGATTTTTTCGGGACGCATTGGCGCTGCACCGCTGCCGCATTTTGCCAGCAAAATCGAGCACGCAGACTGCACGGCAATTTCTGGCTGGATTTGGGACAAAAACGATGGGGACGCTGAGGTCCATATTGAACTTTGGGATCGTGACCAGTATGTCATGGCGTTCCCGGCGAATCAGTACCGGGAGGATTTGGTGGATGCCGGTTACGGAAACGGCCGGCATGCCTTTAAGATTCCGATTCCGCCTCAACTCAGGGACCAGCGCCCACACGTGATCCATCTTCGCGTTGCCGGGACAAAGCAGGAGCTAACTGATTCGCCCAAAGTAATTCACTGCGAATGAGAGGATCAAAGCCTTACAAAGTTAAAAGCTTACAGCCAGGTTTGGCATCGGAAGGAAGTGGTGCGAGAGACGTTGCAACCGTTCTAAGTGGTTTAACTTTTGCCATCCAATCCTTGAGATTGATGATCATTTGGCCGGCATGCTGCCTTTCTTGGCTGGCGCTTCCTCTGGTGCTGCGACCTCGTATTCTGGCTTGGGCGCACCCAGTAGCCAGTGATCGAACCAACCCACAATGTGCTGTAGACGCTCGACGCGGTGCCATGGCTGACCGGAGCGAGAAAGTTCGTGTGATTCGTTGGGGAATCGAACCATCACAGTCGGAATCTTGCGGAATTTTAGCGCGCGAAACATTTGTTCTCCGCCCGAGCGCCGGCGGCGTCCGGTAATCCGCTTCGCCAAGGATAAACATCATGGGCGTCGTCACATTCTTGATGGAGTTGATCGGCGAACGCGCTCGATATTCCTGTGGATCTTCGAATGGCGGCACTTTGAACCAGGTGGGCTGGAAGAGCGTGAAGTCCCCCGAATACCACCAATCCTCCCAGCTGGCGATATCGCGCTGCGCGACGGCTGCGGCAAAGCGGTTGGTCTGGCCCACGACCCAGTTCGTCAGCAATCCGCCGCCGCTGCCGCCGGTCACGCCGAGCTTCTTATCGTCGATGTAACCGAGCTTGATCGCCTCATCCACGCCAGCCATCAGGTCTTTGTAGTCGTCCCCTGGGTAATGATACTGAATGATGTTTCCAAATTCCTGACCGTAAGTGGTACTGCCGCGCGGATTCGGATATAGGACCACATAACCCTTGGCCGCCATCCACTGGAATTCGTGATCGAAGATATGACCATAGGCGACATGCGGTCCGCCATGAATGTTCAGGATAAGCGGATATTTCTTGTGCGAATCGAAGTTCGGCGGTTTCTGCAACCAGCCTTGAATATGCTTGCCGTCAAAGCTGTCGTACCAAATTTCTTCCGGCTCAGTTAAGTTCAGTTGAGAGAAGAGTTGATCATTGACGTGCGTCAATTGTTTGGGCTGCGCATCCCCGGTCGCGCGATCCAGGACGAAAAGATCGTTGATGCGCGTTGGTGTTGAAACTACGTAAATCAACTTCGAGGCGTCAGGCAACGCGCGAAAACTGATCACCCCCTGGTTTCCAGAAGTTAGATCGTGCACTCCAGCCCTGCCGAGATCGGCGTCCTGGGCTACAGGCAGATCGAACAGCGCGAGGGTCGCTTTCCCTTCCTTCGTGTAAACGGCGATGAGGCCTTTGCCATCTGGCGTCCAGATCGGCTTGTTTTGTCCACCTGCCCGCGGGGGTGAGCTGTCCCCAATCACGAACCCGGGCACATCGAAATCAAAGTTCGCGGTCAAATTGCGTGGCTTTGCATTTGGCAAAAGATCGAGGACCCAGAGATCGGGCTGCGTGTATGAGGTGATCGGGTGTGTGGTTGATGCGGTAAACGCGACCTGTTTCCCATCGGGGCTGAGCGACAGCGCGCCTCCGCCCGGGCCAAAACCCCCGATCTGTAAATCAAGCGTTGTAATTTTTACTGGTTCGCCGCCGGCTGCCGCCACCGAATAAAGGTCAGTCTTTGGCAGCTCGTAGTACGGTTCGTCATTCCGGTCCGATGTGAAATAAATCTGCGAACCGTCCTTGGACCAGGTGGCGCTATCTTCATCGAATCGGCCCGTAGTGAGCTGGCGTGGTTTTACTTTTTCGTCGGCACTGCGCGGCGCGCTCACGAGCCAGATGTGTGTGGGATGCTTGGGGTCGATGTAGCCTTCATTGTCCTGCCGATAAACGGCGTGTGTGATCACGCGAACATCGCTCTCGTGTTCAGCTGCGCCCGCAGGAGCATTCCCGCCGCCCGTTTTTTTTGATTCTTCTTCGTGCTTTTTCTTTTCCTGTTTGGCCAGGTCTTCCGCGTTCGTGTCGCTGGTGAACGCGATCGTTCTTCCATCCGGGGCCCAGCTTGGATTTCCTGCTCCTTTCGGCAGATCGGTGAAGACAAATGAATCGCCGCCGGCTATCGGCAGCAGCGCCAGTTGTGGTGGCTCAGGCTTGCCATCTTTCTCACTCGCGCGCAGGAAAAGCAGAGACTTCCCGTCCGGCGACCAGCGAGGAGTGGAATCATGGTCGCCTTTTGTTAGTTGATGAGGTTCTTCGCCGCCTGCGAGCGGAACGGTCCAGATGGAAGTATTGTAACCTTCCTTCTTCTCATTCACAGTCACCCGCACAAACGCCACGCGCGATCCGTCCGGCGAAACTTGCGGGTCTCCTATCCAGACGAAATCGAATAGATCTTTTTCAGTGATGTTGCGCTTTTCTGCGAGCGCGCTGCCGGCTCCTGCCAACAAACCTAGCAGCAAACAAATGACGAAGAGCTTCGCCATGCTAAATCGTGGAATCGCTGACTCGTTAAGTGTTAAACGCGATGTAAGGGTGTAACGATCTAACGAATCGCGCCGGTGCTTCTTCATTCCTTCGAGCTTCGACATGCGGGCTTCGTATTCTCCTCACATGTGTTCGATGACGTTATCGCCAAATTGCGAACACTTGATCTCGGTGGCTCCCTCCATCAAACGCGCGAAATCGTAAGTAACACGTTTGCTCGCAATCGCGCCCTTTAACCCTTTCAGAATCAGATCGGCGGCTTCTGTCCAGCCCATGTAACGAAACATCATTTCGCCTGAAAGAATCACCGAGCCGGGATTGACTTTGTCCTGGTTGGTATATTTCGGCGCGGTGCCGTGGGTCGCTTCGAATACTGCGTGGCCAGTGATGTAATTGATGTTTCCTCCGGGTGCGATTCCAATTCCGCCCACCTCCGCGGCCAGCGCGTCGCTCATGTAATCGCCATTCAGATTAAGCGTGGCGATCACGTCATACTCTGCCGGGCGCAACAGGAATTGCTGCAGCGCGTTATCGGCAATGGCGTCCTTGATCACAATACCGGCACCCGGTTTGCCCATGGGAATCTCGCACCATGGGCCGCCATCGATCTCCTTCGCGCCGAAATATTGCTTTGCGACCTCATAGCCCCAGTCGCGGAACGCGCCTTCGGTGAACTTCATGATGTTGCCCTTGTGGACCAGCGTCACGCTCTTGCGACGGTTCGCAATCGCGTACGAGATCGCGCTATGCACCAGGCGGACGGTGCCGGACCGACTGACCGGTTTGATTCCGATTCCTACACAAACGTCGTCCTTTTCCGGTGCACCAACTTTTTTCCAAAACTCCGCCGCTTTCTGTTTTGTCCCGAACCGAATTTTCTCATACTGCTGCGGAAAGTCCTTTTTTAGAAAATCGAGAACCTTCTGCGCGTCCGGCGTGCCGGCAGCGAATTCGATGCCTGCGTAAATGTCTTCCGTGTTTTCGCGGAAGATCACCATGTTAACTTTCTCGGGATGCTTCAGGGGCGAGGGGACGCCAGTGAAGTACTGCACCGGACGCAGGCACACGAAAAGATCGAGGAGCTGCCGTAACGCGACGTTGAGCGAACGAATGCCGCCGCCTACCGGCGTGGTCAGCGGACCTTTGATCCCCACGTGATACTCGCGAAACGCCTCTACTGTATCGTCCGGGAGCCATTCACCGAATTTGTCCTTTGCTGCCTGGCCGGCGTATACCTCAAACCACGCGATCTTTTTTCTCCCGCCGTACGCTTTTTCGACTGCGGCATCGAACACGCGCACGCTTGCGGCCCAGATGTCCGGCCCGGTGCCGTCTCCGCGGATAAATGGAATGACCGGTTGATCCGGCACATTCAGTTTATCGGTTCTGGTAATCTTTTCACCTGCAGGCGGAGCGACGTCTTTGTACGGCATAAGTCCGTCACTGTAGCGCCAAGCTTGCTCTCAGCAACGGCGAACGAATGTCCCGCCGCGATCATGTAGGAAACTTACTCTTGCAAATAATATTTGTATCGACAACGATCGCGGTTGGCCACGTTGGATCTAGGCTTTGATCTCGGCGGGACTAACTGGACGCCTGAATTTTTTGCGACCGCGCGTCTCACGGATCAATGCGTCTGGTTCAAGATGAAGACTCTGGTTGGTTGCACTCCGAAGAGCCGCAAGAATTTCGCGGTTCAAGCTGCGGTGGCGCTCTTTGGCACGTTTTTTAGCTCACGACGCAAATGCTCTAGAATCGCACGTGTGTTGAAGCCCGAGCGTATGGTGTTGGATGTTTTATTTCCCGAGGTGAGAGCCAAGTTGGTGCGCTTGTTCTTCACCACGCCGCCGAAGGAGCGTTACGTGCGTGAGCTGATGAATATGAGCGGGCTCGCCCTTCACACTGTTCAAGACGAGCTGCGTAAACTCAGCGCGATTGATCTCCTCACCAGCTGGTCAAATGGCTATCACCGTTTTTATCGAGCTAATCGTGATCACGCGATGTATCCGCACCTGCTTCGCATTGTCCAACTGAGCGAAACACTTCCGCGCACAAGATCTTCAGCGTTGCATCGTCCCCGACGTCGGCGCGCTCCGAAAAGGCAGAGCGGCCAAAAATCACGGCCGCTGCCCGTTGATCGGCCAGTGAACTGGAACCTGTTCTCGCGGCAAGCCAAGACTCGACGGCTTTAAGCCGTCGAGTTCAACGGGTCGTGCTGCCTGCGAATCATAGGCTGGCAATACCCCGGCCGCCTAACGGTTTTTGCCTTTTCGAATCGCTAACTGACAGGCAATGAATAGCATTTATTAAATTAACTCTTATGAAAATCACTGCCGTTTTTGCACTAACATTTCTGACAAATTCGATGCTTGCACTTGCACAAGAGAGTGATGAGGGGAATGCAGTCCTCCAGACAGAGCGCGACCTGGCCACCGCTTATCTCAAGAGTGACGCCGACGGCATCGCGCAGGGCGTGATGGAAGATTACACGCTGACCAATTCAATGGGCAAAATCACCACTCGAGCCGACGACATTGGTGAGGCCAGGAAAAACGATCCGAAATACGAAATTTTCGAGAATTACGACATGAAAGTGCGCCTCCATGGCGACACCGCAGTTGTGACCGGGAAGACGCACACAAAAGGAGTCTCCGGTGGCAAACCTTTTGATTTCCAGTTTCAATTTACCGATACGTTCGTGAAAGACGGCGGCCGCTGGCGCTTGCTCGCTGGCCATGTCTCAAAGTTGCCAGCGAAAGAAAGTACGGCGCGATAATCTAGACCCCAGTCTGGTCGCGACCGCGACCTGGTTTTGTGCAAAGGCGGGCTCGCCACGCCGTAGCTTGGCTCACTGTCCCGTTCTCCACAGTAGCCATGCTCCGGAGGGAGGCAGCATTGCGCGTATGCGGCTTGCGTGAAGACGGGCCCCTGTTATAATGCGCGCTCCTCCTCCATTCTCATGTTTCCCCGGGAAGCCAGCGAACGGCGCTGTCGCGGCGGCTGTTTCAGCCGCCGCGTTCTACGATCTCTACAACGTGAGCGCGCCAGCGCTTTTACTCTGCTCGAACTTCTAATCGTCATCGGCATCATTGCCCTCTTGCTGGTGTTACTTGCCCCGGCATTCACAACAATCAAAAGCGCCGGCGACGTCACCAACGCCGCATACACGATCAAAGGCGTGCTCGACACCGCGCGCACCTACGCAAAAGCGAACAACACTTACAGCTGGGTCGGCTTTTACGAGGAGAACGGCTCAAATCTCACATCACCGAATTTAGACGTTCCAGCAGTCGGAAGAATCATCATGTCGATCGTTGCGTCAAAAGACGGAAGTAACCTTGGAGCAGATCCTAGTTCAAGCGCGACCGGAACGGAGAACTGGATTGACCCTACGCAGCTAACTCAGGTAGGGAAGTTAGTGAAGATCGACAATTCCCATCTTCCGTTATTTGCCATGTGCACCTCCAACTGTGGTGGAGACATTTTTGATACGCGTCCTGTGCTCCAGCTAGACCCTGTCGTCGGCTATAACGCCTCACGCTTCGGCGAACTGAATGCCCCGGCTCCCAACACTGCGCCTTATGACACGACAAATAACGGCCTAACGAAGTTTCCTTTCCAGTATCCCGTGGGCAATCCGGCACCTACGCCGCAATACAGGTTCCGAAGGACGCTGCGTTTTAACCCACGCGGTGAATGCAGAATCAACAGCACATATGATGTGCGAAGGGTAATCGAGATCGGCTTGCTTCAGACTCACGGAACTGTCGTTCCTACTCCTACACCGAATGCAGGTACCTACATTGGCAATGTCGTTGCAGTTCAGATCACTGGCTTTGGCGGCGTTGTAAAGATTTATCGTCGATGAAAACGCGGAGCAAATGGGCTTTTTCTCTCGTCGAAGTCACTCTCGCCCTCGGTATCGCAGCCTTTTGCTTGATTGCTATTTTCGGCCTGATGCCGGTGGGCGTGCAAACAAATCGCAACGCGACGTCGCAAACGGTTGCTACTAACATTCTTGCCGATGTGATCGCAGACATTCGAACGACAGCGAACGTGACGCCTTCTGCTACACCCAGTGCGCTTTATGTCATTACGATAGTAGTTCGTGGTGGGTCCAGCACTGTGACGCAAAATCGATACTTCGATCGCGAAGGTCGATGCTCGTGCGACAGTGCTGGCTCACAAAAGCCTAACCCGCTGACGCGCGACTGCTCTGGTACGTGGACCCCGTCATTACAACTTCGCTATCGCCTTAGCATAACGTTTCCGCTGGCTTCCAGTGGATTGAGTTACGCCGATCTTAAGGTTAGCTGGCCAGCGGCCGCGGCGCCAGGTAATGCAAGTGGCTCAGTAGAGACATTTGCCGCGTTTGATAGGAACTGATGCTGTCATGTTTAGCCCCGCAAATATCTTACCTGTAGAGGCAGGGTTGTCGGCTGCAATCGTTAGTGACGCGCGGTCGACACGGCTGCCACTACAGCGCCGCAGCGCAGGCGGCTTTACGTTGACCGAGCTGCTAGTCACGGTCGGTGTAATCGTCCTGCTTGTTCTTTTGGTGACGCAACTTCTTAACAGCGCAGCAACCATTACTACCTTAGGCCACAAACAAATGGATGCGGACTCACAGGCGCGGCAGCTCCTTGATCGAATGGCCGTTGATTTCGCGCAAATGATCAAACGGTCTGATGTAGATTACTATGTCAAATCTTCGGCGATTCCGCCGCCGACCGGAGTCCGCAACGTGCTCCAACCCGGCAACGATAAGATAGCGTTCTATAGTGCCGTCCCGGGCTACTACCCATCCGCCGGTTCGCAAAGCCCCGTGTCTCTCATTGCCTACCGCGTAAACCCGCAACACAAGCTTGAGAGGATGGGCAAAGGCTTGGTTTGGAACGCCGTCTCGACGAGCGACACCCCTGTCGTCTTCATGCCTATACCGCTCGCATCGCCGATTCCTACACCAGAGCTGCCGGCTCCAGCCCCTAACCCTACTGTCGCTCCGGCTTGGCCAAGTGCAATAGATTTCACCGCATCACCTACACCGGAACCTAGCGTTGAGGTGATCGGCCCACAGGTGTTCCGGTTCGAGTACTATTACTTGCTAAAGGGCCAAACCGATTTGAATGGGACGACTTACAGCCCCATTCTAGGTGACGTACCTTGGGACACCCGAATTTGTGCATGTCCAACGGCTACCCCAATCGCAACCCCAACTCCAACCGGAACTCCAATTGCGACACCGACCCCACCGTCACTATGCTGCCACGTTGCCCCAGAAGGGATGCAAGACGTCGCCGCGGTTATAGTTGACATTGCAGTCATTGACCCGAAGAGCCGAGTGCTCGTCACCGATACGCAGCTTGCCAGGCTCAATGGGGCCGACGGCCAGCCGCCAGTCTTGGTGGATTACTCTGCGGCCATGGTTCCCGGTCAGTTGCTGGCGCAATGGCGCGCGGCTCTTGATGCGAACACAGTTAACTTGCCGCGTCCGGCGATTTCCGGTATTCGGGTTTACGAACGTTACTTGTATCTCTCTCCGCCTACCCTCCTCACCCCATGAAAAATTTCTTCTATTCTCGTGATGCCGCATCCAAAGGCGCTGCTTTGATGATCGTTCTTGCGTTCGTAGTGCTTTTGACCGGCCTAGCCCTGGCGTATTTCTCTCGGGCAAGCACTGACCGGCAACTAGCTCAATCGAGCTACAACGACACGTCCACCGATCTGCTAGCCCGCAGTGCGCTGGATATCGTGGTTAGCGATTTTAAGCAGGAAATTCTCAACAATCCCACGGTCGGTTATACAAACATTCAGCCAGCGCGATACGGGGACGCCTCGATTCCTAATTTGATCAGGCGCAGTTTTTCCGGGGACCCTACTAACCGCACCTCGAGCGTAAGCTCCGGTGCAGTATCTGCGAACGGGCGCTCGATCAGTACAACTCGTTGGAATAGCCATTACCTAATTCCGAGGGGAAACCCGGGCGATCTCAGTATCAACTCTTCGCCTGTGCCGACCTTTACTGCGCCAGACTGGGTGCTGGTAACCCCTCAGGGCCCTTCCCAGGCGCCTACTCCCGCGGCTGTGACAGGAAGGTATGCCTTAGCGGTTTACGACGAGGGCGGATTACTCGATATGACTCTAGCAGGTTACCCCAGCTGGACCAGCTGTAACACGCCTACTCCAACTCCGACTCCGTGGTTGGTAAATGTTGGGCGCAAAGGAATTATGGCTTTTGCCGACCTCACTGCTATTGGATCGTACGCCCCTCCCCAAAGCCAGGTCGATAACATCGTCGGCTGGCGGAACTATGCCATGACCCAACGGACGGGCGCCAGCTTCGGCAACTTTAGCTACGCAGGGGAGACAGACTGCGCGAAGCAGGATTTTTATGGCAGTTACTTGCTCTATTTCGGCGATCCGCCATTCAGTATCACAAATCTTTCGGACAAGCTTCTTGCTTCAACTTATCCGTTCACTTCAGCCGCGAATTACGTTTCGAACAACCGGACCGATCAAGCACTCATGACTCGGCAGGAATTGCTGAGGCTTGCAGAGGGCTCTCAATAACCCCCCCGGCCAATTCAGCCAGAACGTGCTCCAGTACATGGGAACTTTCTCCCGGGAACGAAATCGGCCTGCGCAGGACTGGCCGGGTCTGAACCCATCGGGCTCTCTCAGTGAAGGCCGCTTCAACCTGAATAATCTGGCCTTGGTGGTACCGAACCCAGCTGACTGTTTCATCGCACCATGGCAAAAAGAAAGGCTGGCAGACCGGCAAGAACAAGAACCATCTTTGTGGGGACTCACCGGAGTATTCATGAGTTATTTGGCCTGTTTTGGATAAGAGCTGACGTAGTAGATCCGCAGTCAGCGAACCCGGTCTATGGAGGTACATCGGCAATACCGGGGTACTCCCAGACCCGAACGGGAACCCCAATCCGCATTCATGGTATCGATTGCTTGAGAGGAGCGAATCAACAGAATGATTTCTTTCAGATTCTGGATTACGCGTTGTTTCAAGCTTCGTGCGAGAACTAACGACAACACACGTTGACAAGACTTTCGCGATAGGAGCGTCACTGATCGATCAATACGACTCCGGCGACGGTTGTCCGACCTCAGGGCCCAACAACGAGACTCAACCTCCAGGCTGTGATCTTGATGCGCACGTCGTGGGCAACAACTGGAACAAGCAAGCGCACGCGACTCATACCACAGTTATTAAGTACGGGCACGGCAACGGGAACAGTTCAACCGCTATGGCATGGAGCCAAACAACTCGGTTGACCGACTAACGGTGACGACCCCTGGCAGGGGAACTGCAGCTCCAACCAATCTGGCAACAATCCCCACCGGCCCTGCGGTGCCCCAACTCCGGCGGCAAACTACCGCAGGTACTTAGCCATGCTTTCAGCTACCGTAGGTGAACTTGGCTACGGCATCTGACACCATGTCACTGCAGGTGCTGCCGACACTGAAATTTTGGGACAACAGCACGACTCCACCATTCCAGTATGCTCCCGTGCTGGATTTTTTTAGCTACAATCCGATCAGCAGCGCGTATCCGCGCGCGGGTATCGTCAATCTCTACACGAGGAATGCTCCTGTCCTTGCCGCAATTCTGTCGCGTACACTGATGAAAAAGATCCGGGACCTACTCCTAGTCCGTCTCCGACGCCTGTGGTTTCGGCGGCCGACGCCATGACCGCAGCGAACGCAATCGTAGCTGAAACACAAAGGGTACTCGCCGGGAATCCGACGTACGGGTCTGTGCAGCAGACCGACTTAACACGGGCAATCGCCGGTCGACTTGCCAAGGCGGCCATTCGACCAAGTCCCGAATCTTGCCGCTTCTGACGAGACCAAGGAGACGGTTGCGCGCGCTCTCGCGGAGATGGGACAAACGCGGACTTGGAACCTTTTTATCGATGTGATTGCGCAAACTGGACAATATACAAGACCTAACGCCCAAGATCTTACGGGAAGTAACTTTATTGTCGAAGGTGAAAAGCGCTACTGGTTGCACATTGCACTCGGTCGCGACCTTAACGCCGACGGAAGTGTGGATGTGCTCGGCACACAGCTTGAAGAAGTAATTGAGTAATCGAGAGAGCGGATAGTCGAGAGGTGATCCAGCCTCGGCGCGTCACTGACGACTGGGAGAAACGCGGGTCCCTGTTAGCGTGGGTTTCTTTTTGCTGGTGGTGGCGTTGGCGCGGCCGAATGGTCTTCCCACGCGGGCGCATGGATTTTAGAGGTTGCCATTGCGCGCTCCCTGAGCAGCCCAATCTTTGAAAGGCCTATTCCAGCCAAGGTAAATCAGGGCAGCAATAATAACTATTTCAAGCAGCAGTCGCATACGAAAAGCGAGATTCGCAAAAGGCTCGCGGGCAAAAGCAATCTTTAATTTTTTTGTGGAAAGCGAGCTGCTCCGCCGGGATCGACGATCCCGGCTACAACGATCGGCTCTGCGCGAGGCCTCGTGTACAATCTTCAAGTGCGGCGCAGGTGCT
The DNA here is from genome assembly GCA_963840135.1 of uncultured Verrucomicrobiae bacterium. Lineage (GTDB taxonomy): Bacteria > Verrucomicrobiota > Verrucomicrobiia > Chthoniobacterales > UBA10450 > Udaeobacter. Next base: position 229,114 of record CAWIXX010000017.1, read on the forward strand.
ATGACGGGGCATGCCCTTCGACCAGGACCATGTTGGTCTTCGCTGTGCGGTGGCGCATTTTGCGCGGTTCGCGGTATTCCTCGCAATTGAGCCATTCCCTGGCGCGGTCAGCTGATTCGAATTCAAGCACCACGATGCGCTTCGGTTTCCAGTCGCCTTCCAACACTTCCGTTTTGCCGCCACGGACGATGTATTTGCCGCCGTACTTCTCTACGGTCGCACCGGCGAGCTTCTTGTATTCTTCGTAGCCAACAGGATCGACGACGTCGATTTCAACGATGATATAGGCCGGCATGATGGGAGTTAAAACGTTGAAATGTTAAAGCGTTGAAACGTTGTAGTCGGTGGTCCAGTAAGCTAATGACCATTATAGCTGCGGTCTTTCGCGGCCAGCTCCGGGATTCTTTTCCGGCGCCGCAGCCGCAACCAATTGTTCCAGGTCTTGCGGAGGCTGTCGCGCGGCGTCTGATATTTTTGATTCAATTCGTTGCTCTTTACGATCTGCGCGAGAATTCCTTTTACAGAAAAATCGTCGGTATTCACGATCGTATAAGCCGTTCCAACGGCCGCCGCATGGTGCGCGTCGCTGGCTGCAGTCATGGGCAAACTACGAATCTGCGCGTACTTGAAAGCGTACTTATTGTAGCGGCGAAGCGTTGTGGCGGCGTTGAAAACCTCGATGGCATCAATGGGTAGCGTTTCCAGAATGGAAAAACGGATCCCTGCGCGAAACAAATCATACGGGTGCGGAGGAATGGCGAGCCCGCCGCGCTGGTGGATCATATCGCAGACCTCGCGTGCCGGTTTTCCTTTCAGGTAAGGAAGCTCTGCTCCGATGCAGAGAAGATGGCCATCGGCGGTTGTTACTTCTACTCCGGGAAGAATCAGAAAATCATCCACCGGCAATCCGTCCAATCGCATCAAGCCTTTTTGGAGCAGGTAATTGACCGCATCGCACGTGTTGTGATCGGTAATCGCGAAGCCATGCAAGCCTTTGGCCCGAGCGGCTGCAATCATGTCTTCCGGACTGGAGACACCGTCCCCGGAAAAAAAAGAATGTGTATGCAGGTCGATGTTAAATGACATGGCTAAAGCGCGGGGTTAAAAAGTTAAAAGGTTACCCGCCTCAGGCAGGGTAAAGGGAGGGACCGAACAAAGCGACCTTGTAACCATCTAACTTTTCAACTTTTTTAACTGCTAAACAAGCTCCTCAACGGCAAAGGCTGGCTCAGTGGCCGCTTCCTCCGGAAGACGATTGAATTGGTGATCGTACAACCGCCGATAATAGCCGGATTTTTCGAGGAGCTCGGCGTGTGTGCCAATCTCCTTGATGCGGCCGCCGTCCATCACGATGATTTGATCTGCGGATAAGACAGTGGATAACCGATGTGCGATGGCGATTACCGTGCGTCCTGTCGCCAGCTCAGCCAGGGCTCTTTGAATTTGTTGTTCGGATTCGGAATCGAGCGATGAAGTGGCTTCATCCAGTAAAAGAATTGGCGCGTTCTTGAGCACGGCGCGAGCGATGGCAAGACGCTGCTGTTGGCCGCCGGAAAGAAGACATCCCTTGTCGCCGATCACCGTTTCGTAACCATTCGGCTGAGCCATAATAAAATCGTGTGCGTAGGCGGCTCGCGCTGCCTCGCGAACTTCTTCCGGCGTCGCATTCAGCCGGCCGAACTGGATATTGCTGATGATCGTATCGTGAAACAAGAACGTCTCCTGAGTAACGAGCCCGATCCGTTCGCGCAACGATTTCTGCGTCACCGAGCGCAGATCGCGACCATCGATTTTTACAGCGCCGGAAGTCGGGTCGTATAGACGGAGGATGAGCGAGAGAATCGTACTCTTTCCTGCGCCGCTGGCGCCGACCAGGGCATAGGTTTTGCCGGACTCCATATGCAAAGTCAGATCGCTGATCGCATCCGTAACAGTGTTGGCATAACGGAATGTCACATCTTCAAAATCAATCCGGCCCTGTGACGAACCGAGCGCAACAGCATTTGGCGCGTCCTGGACAGTTGGCTGCGAATCGAGAATCGAGAAAATTGAAGTCGTAGCGGCGATTGAGCGCTGCATCACGAGATGGATCCTGCTAAGTGTTTTGATCGGGTCGTAAAGGATAAAAATTCCTGAGATCAGTCCAAAAAATCGCCCGACGCTCAAGTTCGCGGAGTAAACATAGAGCAACGCAATTCCCACGCCTACTGCAGCAATCGTCTCGACCAGCGGTCCGACAGCTTCCAACGATCGGATGATGCGCATCATCTGGGAAAACTGCATTTGATTGCTACGCTTAAATTCCTTTTCCTGGTGAGCCTCACGCGCAAAGGACTTGATCACACGAATGCCGGCGAACGTTTCCTGCATCGTTACCTCCATCTCCGCCATGCCTTCCTGTTCGTTTTGCACCGCCTTTCGCGCGCGTCGTCCATAAACGCGAAGCGGCAGCAAACATGTTGGAAAGAGAATCAGCGTGACCAGGGTAAACTTCCAATCCATCACCATGAGCACACTGATTGCTCCGACGATGGTGATCGGCTGCTTGAAAACATCGCTGCCGACTGTGCTCAAAGCCATTTGCATGACGCGGGTATTGTTCGTGATAATCGACATCAAAAATCCCGAGCGCGCCTTGTTAAAGAAATCCATCGAGTTGCGGAGCATCTTGCCGAAAAGCTGATTCCGGATATCGCTCACCACCTTGTTACTCACCCACTGCATGCAGTAGGTGCTTCCGTAGGAACAGAGGCTGCGCACCATCATAATCGCCGGGATAGCGAGACAGATCAGGATGATTGAATTAATTTTTGGGCCCGTATCGAGCGCGTGAAGATTGGAGCCCACGGCCATCGGATTGGGAGCGGTGCCGTGGAAAACCGTGCTTGTCACCCGGGCAATCGCTAGCGGGAAAAGCGAATTGACGCCGCCGTAGGCAAGACCCAGTGCCAGGCCCGTGACAAAGCGCGCCTTGTACGGTTTGACGTAACCGTAGAGCCGCCGGTAAGAACCGGAGGCTGCACGTAACGTCTGCCAGAATGACTGTTTTTTCTTAACCGGTTTTGCGCCGCTCATGACGTTCGGGCCGCCGCATGCTGCGACAGCAGGAAATCCATAGCACTAATCACCGCTTCCGTCGAGATTTGACTCATTGGAAGGCGCGGCTGGACCGGGGAGAACTCAGTGACCGGCTGAGGCGTTTTACCCTGCAGAATGAGTGCGGGACTTTCCCTCGGTCGCCAGTGAAAGGGGTTGGTTGGCCCGAACAAGGTCACCTGTGGTGTATGTGTCGCGGCCGCGAGATGCATCGGAGCGGAATCGACGGTGACCAGGAGCCGTGCCCCGCCAATTAACGCCGCCAGGGTAAGCAAATCTGTCTTCCCGGAAAGATCGATGATTTTGGTCTCGTTCTTAATCGCGGCGATGTGCGCCTGCTCGTGCTTCGATGCACCACTTGTCAGAATGAGATCCAGATCATTGTCTCGGCCGAACCGTTCGATTACTCGCGCCCATCGCCCGGCTTCCCAAAGCTTTTCCTGGCGCGCCGAACCGGGATGCAAAACAATGTAGGGCTTGCTGACGTTCCAATTGCGTCGGAGCGCGTCGGCTTTTTCGTGCGCCGATTGGGGCAACTGCAAATGCAGCGAGGAGGAAACACCCCCGATGCCGAGCGGTTCAAGCAGAGACAGATTGTAATCGATTGTGTGCAGGTCGCGCATACGGACGTTGACAAAATCAGTGTAAAGCCGGGCGCGACTTTTCGACTGATCGCGCACCCGGTATGACACGACGCGTTTCCGGGCTCCGGACAAGAACGCCAGAAATGCGGAGCGGTCGTTTCGTGTGAAATCGATGCAGTAATCAAACTTATTGCCTGCGACGGCGAGAAAGGCTGCGAAATCACTCAGATTACGTCGCGCCATCAAAATGCGATCGACACCTGAAATGGCTGGGAGCAGATCAGCGCATTCGCTGGAAACAACAATCGTCACCTCCGCTTCCGGAAAGCGTTCGCGCAAAGCCGCGATCGCGGGAGTCGTCAGGATCAGATCGCCGATTCGCTTAAGTTGCAGGAGAAGAATTTTCACAGTTTGTCTAACTGCCGAAACAAATGATGGGCGGCCATCCCGCAGGCGCGGGACTGCAACGGAATTATCGAGCGATTCGCATGGCGGTTTCGTATGCGCCGAGTAATCGCGTCCGAAAATGGTCCCACGTGAAATTTTCAACTACGCGACGTCTCGCGGCTCTGCCCATTTGCTGAACGATTTCGGGATGTCGATGCAGATGCTGGAGTGCCGCTGCGATCGCGTCGACGTCACCCGGCTTCACGATAATTCCTTCCACGCCATCGCGCACCACATCGCCTGCTTCACGCGTGGTGATTTGGGGCAGCGCACATGCCGCGGCTTCATATGTCACTTTGGCGCTGCCTTCCCATTGCGACGGAAAAACATGTACCGTGCCCTGGTTAAGATAATTCTCCGGGTCGCGCGCAAATCCCACTACCCGGATGTTATCGCGCCAGAATTGTTTAAGAAAAGGCTTCGCTTCGTCGTGCACGTGTCCAACCAACCATAGCTCCGCATCAGGCAGGTTGAGGCGATGCCATGCCTCGAGCACATGTTGGATGCCTTTGCGTTTGATCAGAGCGCCTGCAAAGACAGCGCGAAATTTAGCCGGCCGATCTCCCGGCTTGAATCGTTCCACGTCCACCCCGCGGGGCAGGTAAAAAAGTTTTTCCTCCGGAAAACCACGTACGCGAAAGGTCTTAGCCGCCCTCTCTGATAAGACAAGCAGAAGGTCAGCCAGCTGGTATTCTTCTATGAAACGCTTTCGCTCGAGCAACAGTCTTGCTTTCCATTTTTCAAGGCCGCGGCTCGTGGTTGCCGATTCAGCAACTTTCCGACGTTCGACCTTGTTTTTGCCACCGTCACGATGCCACGTCGGTATTTCAACGATCGAGGGAATGCCGCGCTGTTTGGCCGCTTTCAGCGATCGCAAACAGTCGCCCGACCAGCTATGAAACAGATCGTAGCGGCCGGTGGCGAGGTGCCGGGATGCGATCCAATCAAGGTACTTTTTTTTCGCGCCGTAGTAGTAAGGCCGATCGAAAAATGAGATAAGTCGCACCGGATGCCAGCGCAAAGAATGGATCAACGAAGCAGGAATTTCCTTCTGCCTGTTATCATAAGCGATCGCTTTGCCCAGGAATCCGCCGCGATAAGATGCACGCAGGGTCTCAAATGCATCCGTATCCAGGCCGGAACCCCCGATGCGGGCAAAAATCGAATAGAGCAAATGCCTCGGTAAAGTACGAACTGCAGGTGAGGCGGAACGTAATGACTGAGGAGCGTTTAGGGTTTCACCCAGCATCGGCTTACAACTATTCTGGCGAACGTGAGGCGTGTAAAGTGACCTCTTGTGTATGTAGCGGAGTCGAGACATCTCTCGTTGTTTAGTTTTCTGGCGTAGCAGATTTGAATAGTAAGAGATTTCTCCACTGCGCTTTGCTCCGGTCGAAATGACAAAAGACATATGACCAGGAATCTCAGTATCGCCTTTGTCCGACGCGGTTATTCGCCGACGGGCGGCGCGGAGGCGTACTTAAAACGCCTCGCCGGCGGTGTGATCGATGCCGGACATGACGTGCAGCTTGTGGCGACGAATGACTGGCCGGGCGCCGAGTGGCCATTTGGATCGATCACGCGCTTGAACGCGAAATCGCCGATCGGATTTGCCAGTGAACTGGAGCGAATGCGCACCCAGCTTCACTGCGATGTCCTGTTCAGTCTCGAGCGTGTTTGGAGCTGCGACGTTTATCGGGCCGGCGACGGGGTCCATCGCGCCTGGCTCGATCGCCGAGGAAAGTTCGAACTGCCTCTGAAACGATTTGTCCGGAGTCTCAATTCGAAGCATCAGGATCTGTTACGCCTGGAACAATCACTTTTTTCCAATGATAACACCAGGCGTGTGATCGCTGGCTCGCAGATGGTCAAAGATGAAATCGTCAATTTTTATCGTTATCCAGCAGACAACATCGACATTGTTCGCAATGGTGTTCCGCTGGAGAAATTCCGGTTCGATCCGGCGCTTCGCGAAAAGTCGCGTGAGGAATTGAATTTAAAGCCAGACCAGACCGCACTGTTGTTTGCGGGCTCTGGATGGGAGCGCAAGGGGCTTCTTTTTGCTATCGAGGCAGCGGCGCTTTGCGGGGACCGCAAGATGCGTTTGCTGGTAGCCGGCCGCGGAAATGCAAGGCTCTACAAAACGAAACGCCTGCGTTTTTGGCGCGAAGAGCTGGTGCAATTTCTCGGTGAAGTTGTGGATATGCTGCGTGTCTACGCCGCTGCGGACATATTTATTTTGCCTACGATTTACGACCCATTTTCAAATGCCTGCCTGGAAGCGCTCGCCTGCGGTTTGCCCGTGATCACCACGCGTTCCAACGGTTTTAGCGAAATCATTGAGAACGGAGTCCACGGATCGATTGTCGATCACGCAGGCGATCTCCCGGGTTTGCGCCAGGCTATTCTCCTCTGGTCCGATCCTTCACGCCGTGCCGCGGCCCGATCGACAAATACCCAGCTCGCAGCGCAGTTCGGCATTTCAAAAAACACCAAGGAGACGCTGGCGATTCTGCTCGGCCTGACTAAATGAGAAACGGAATGATGCGTTTTACTCTGCGCTGATACGCGGCGTATTTAGTCGGAAAATGTTTTAGCATCAAATCTTCTTCGCGTTTGAGTTTCAGCCAAAAACTGACGAACACGAGTAACAACCCAATGAACCCGCCGAAATATCCGATGGCGATGGTGGTGCCGGCAAACATGGCAAGGATCCCTGTGTAAATCGGATGACGCGCAACGCGGTAAGGTCCGCTCTCAATGAGTTCGTGGCCTTCTTTGAGCGTGATCACGCCGCTCCAGTTTCTCCCCAGTATCAACCTTGCCCAAATGGCAAACACAAGGCCGCTGGCGCACAGGAAGACACCGCCCCAGGCGCTCGATGTTGTATGCGGAACGACGATCCATTCGAACGGTGGCGGCAAGTCGCTCGACTTGATGACCAGAAAATAACCGATTACGAGCACCAGCCAGTACCCGGCTCGCTCCGCGCTGCTTTCGCGGTAGATCGTACGCTTGGTCCAGGCGGCTCCCAGCAACCAGACAACTACGAAGATTACCCAACACACACGAATGACCCCGAGGCCTGACGAGTATCCGTGAACCTCCATCGTATCGCAGCCGGACAGGCGCGGTCCGTCCGCTTGGTTTTACCCTTGAGGCCGGTTCACGTTACGGCCAGCGCGGTATCCGTGTCCGGGAAAATCCGGAACACCTGATCGAGCCGCGAGATTTCAAAAATGGAGCGCACGGTTTCCTGCAAACCGGCCAGCAAAAATTTTCCTCCGTAGTCTTCCACCTTTTGCATGGCCTGAATAAGGGCCGCCAGGCCTGCGCTATCGATGTAAGTGACGTCCGAAAGATCGATCACCACGCGCTCCGGTTTTTTCTCGATCATTGCGGTGAGTGATGCCGTGACTACGGGAGAAACGTGCAGATCGATTTCGCCCTTGAGCGGCAATACGTTGGGGCGGTCTCGTTGCGGCTTCGGAGCAGGCGGGGAGGCGTACTTCTTTTTCATTCAACCCTTCAATCGTCAATGGATCACCATCCGAGCGTATGGATTACTTTTTCCACATCCGAAAGGTCATCGATTAAAAAATCCGGGTGATATTCTGAAAGTCGATCTCGACTCCATGTGCCTGTTGCCACGGCAACCGTGCGCGCACCCAAGGCCTTGCCGCAAGCAATATCGCGCGGTGTATCTCCAATCACATCGATCTCCGATGCTGAGAACTCGCGGCCATGCTTTTCTTTCGCGCGCGCACGGGCGAACGGTCCGAGCCGGTTCCGGTCTCGGTGGTCATCTGCAAACGCGCCAAATTCAAAAAAGTGCCAGACACCGTAGTGATCGAGCTTTAGTTGCGCACCGCGGGAGACATTGCCCGTGAGCAGGGCCAGCACGAGATGTTTCCGGGACTTGAGCCTTTCGAGCAACTCAAGTACGCCCGGAAGCAGGTTGCCCTTGCGACGGGGCAATTCCAGCGAGAGAAAATGCACATAGCTGTCCAGGAACGCGCTCACGTTTTCGTTCGTCTGGGGAATTTTGTGCTTGTTCAATATGCTGACAACAATTCCCGAATCGGTCATACCGGCTATTTCAATGTCGCGAAGATCGTCATCGATACCGAAGCGTTCTTTGAACGCCGATCGAAGCGCATGCACACCCGCGCCGCCGGAGTGGATCAGTGTCCCATCGATATCGAAAAGCAGCAGGCGCTTTTTTGTCATGCCCAAAAAAATGAAGAAATCCGAATGACGAATGACGAAGGAATGACAAAGATCAACTCGCGAACGTATTCGGAATCAAATGCTGAAAAGGTTGGATCTCGCATGTTTCCAGGTTCGTCATTCGTGCTTCGTCATTGGCCTCTGAAGAGGAGTGTCTTTAGGGGCTTGGCGCGTGCATCATCAACACTGCGATCATGCTTCCGAGAAACACAAGCAGAACAATCGCCAAGCCGACAAAAATTCCATTGCGAACTGGGTCGCTCTGTTGTTTTTGGCGTCGGAACGGAGAAACGTTGGTAAAATCGGCGGGTGCCGCACTCAATTCTGCCGGTCTCGCTTTGATCTCCTCGAGCTGGGGAAGCGGTCGCGATCCGCTTGTGTCTCCTTCGAAGCTGGCTTCGGCCGCGCCAAATCGGATTCGATCATCAAAGCTTAGCAACGTTTCAGTGACCGGCTTACCGTTGACACGTGTGCCATTGGTCGAGCCAAGGTCTTTCAACCGGTACGTTTCACCGGCCAACTGCAACTGCGCGTGCCGCGCCGAGACCGAAGGATTATTAATGACGATCGCGTTGTCCGGTCCGCGTCCGATTGTGACCAGGTCGTCAACAAGTTCATACGTCGTCCCGCTGATGATGAGCTTGGGCATGCCGCGGCAATCTATCTGAAAGTTTAGTATTTGGTCGAGCGATTCCTTCCGATTCCGGACCAAGCGAATTGAACATCATTGTTCTGGGTATTTGACGCTCGGAGTCGGTAGCCCTAGGCTTGGATTCATCTCCTTCGGACAGAAACCGACTCCGAGAATGTACATTATGGCGACATACATCAGTTTGGTGCAATTCACTGATAAGGGTATCCAGGCTGCAAAAGACACGACCCAACGGGTCGCCGACTGGGCCGCCAAAGTGCAGTCGAAGGGGGTAAGCATGAAGCAAATGTATTGGACACTGGGTCAGTATGACCAGGTGTGCGTCTTCGATGCCCCAGACGACGAGACGGCCGCCAGCGTGTTACTGGCAGCGGATATGCTGGGTAACATTCGCACACAGACTTTGCGCGCTTTCACCGCCTCCGAGATGGAGAAGATCCTCGCTAAGGTGCCCTGATCAGTTAGTTCTGGAATTGCGGGCCCCGGGCCTGCTCTCTTATGTAATTACTGCCTCACGTGAAGGCCGTCCTCGATCATCCCGGGCAATAGCTTTGCGATGTAGTGGTGTTCGATGAGGAGCGCAGGACCAAACCACTGACAGTGATCTTGCAGATGTCGTCTAATCCATTCACTCGCCCGTTGATTGAGCGGCCTAACGAGCGTTAGCGTTCCCTGTGGCAAAATCCAGATGTCGGTTTTACGCGCGGGGCGGTTCATTGCTTACCGTTTGTGTTTGCAAATGGTGGCTCTGGTTTGATCGGAAACAGCGGCCGTAAAACCGCGAGTGTCTGCGATAAGCACGCAAAAGAAACGATCAGAAACATTGCTACAGACTTCACCGGGTTTGCTTTCATATTGTTCTCCGGAAAACGGGCCGCAAAGTTCCTCAAGATGTTCCGAAAGGAGGCCAGGGGAGCCATGAGCGCCGAACTCTTAGCACTTAGCAGTCTAGCGGTAATTGACGACCGTCTGCGGTGCGGGATTGCTTAGTTCTAGCCGTCCGCTCACTTGCGGCGGTGCCTAGAACGAATCTCCAAACCGCTAATTGCCATGATTTCAACAGAAGGAGGCGTTGCTCACATCGACGTACATCGACACCTGACTACGCGGTCGAGCGATTTTCTCTGGGATTTCGGCTAGCAGGTCACTGTGCACTAATTGACCGCGCGCGGACGCGCTCGCATAGTGCCCACTTCCATGGGAATTGAGCTTACCCGCAACTTCTGCATCATCGCGCACATCGATCACGGCAAAACGACGTTGTCGGACCGATTGCTCGAGCGGACCGGCACGATCCACGAGCGGGATAAGCAGGACCAGCTTCTTGACTCGATGGACCTGGAGCGGGAGCGCGGGATCACCATCAAAGCGCATCCAGTGACGATGCATTACACGAGCAAATCCGGGCAAAACTATCGATTGAACCTGCTCGATACTCCCGGGCACGTCGATTTCAGCTATGAAGTTTCACGCAGCCTTGCTGCATGCGAGGGCGCCCTGTTGGTTGTCGATGCGGCACAGGGAGTAGAAGCGCAAACGGTGGCGAATGTTCATCTCGCTCACAAACAGGGGCTCACGATTATCCCAATCATCAACAAGATCGATCTGCCGAACGCCGATGTGGCCTCGGTGCATCGCCAGTTGGAAGAAATTCTCGCAATCCCTGCCGAGGAAGCAATTGATGCGAGCGCAAAGATGGGGATCGGCATCGAGGAAATTCTTGAGGCAATCGTGAAACGCGTCCCGCCACCGCGACCGCCGGTGGACCAGACGCTGCGCGCGCTAGTTTTTGATTCGGTCTTTGACGTTTATCGCGGTGTGGTCGGTTATGTGCGTGTCGTTTCCGGAACGATGGAAGCGAACCACGCGATCACGTTGATGAGTAATAGCGCGCGCTATGAGATCAAGGAGGTGGGCGTCTTTACGCCAAAGATGCTCGCGCAGGAAAAGCTTAACCCTGGCGATGTCGGTTATTTCATCGCAAACATCAAGTCGACTGCAGACATGAAGATCGGCGATACCATCACTGATCAGCGTCATCCCGCGCGCGAATCGCTTCCGGGTTTCCAGGAAATTCATCCCATGGTCTTCAGTGGAATCTATCCGATCAATACCGCCGACTTCGAACATTTGAAGACCGCAATCGCCAAACTGCGTCTGAACGATGCCGCGTTCATCTATCAACCGGAGAGTTCCGTTGCGCTCGGATTCGGATTTCGCTGCGGATTTCTGGGATTGCTGCATATGGAGATCATCCAGGAACGGCTCCGGCGCGAATATAACATGGACATCATAGCTACGAGTCCAAGCGTGGTCTATGAGGTGATCACAACGGGCGGAGAAAAATTATCGATCGATAACCCCGCTCACCTGCCTAATCCGACTATGATCCAGGAAATTCGTGAGCCGATTGTAAAGGCGTACGTCCTCTGCCCGAATGAAAATATCGGCGACATTCTCCAATTGATTCTGGAAAAACGTGGCCAGATGGAGCGCACCGAGTCGCTTGATACGCGCCGAGTCATGTTGCATTGCCAGTTGCCGCTCAACGAAATTCTCGTCGATTTTAATGACAAGATTAAGAGCATTACACGCGGCTACGGCTCCATGGATTACGAGCACGCCGGCTATCGCGCGGCGAAATTGGTTAAACTGGATCTGCTCGTTAATGGCGAGCCGGTCGATGCGTTTTCGACGATCGTGCACAAGGATCGCGCGGAGGCGAGGGGACGCCAGCTGGCGGCCAAACTAAAGGAAGTAATCCCGCGACAGCTCTATCAGGTGGCGATCCAGGCGGCTATTGGCGGAAAAATTATTGCGCGTGAGAGCGTTTCGGCATTGCGAAAAAATGTAACCGCGAAATGCTACGGCGGCGATATTACGCGCAAGCGAAAGCTGCTGGAGAAACAAAAGGAAGGCAAGAAACGGATGAAAAGCATCGGGAAGATTAACATTCCGCAAGAGGCTTTTATCCAGGTGCTCAAAGCGCAATGATTTCTGTCATGTCGAGCGAAGTCGAGACATCTCTGGTGGAGGTTTCCCCGATCAAGAAAAAATTAGAGATTCCTCGACTTCGCTCGGAATGACAGAAGGATAGTCGATCTAACTTATGTTTACATCGCGCCAAGTAAAACATAGCCGCCTGCTGCTGCGGCACGCCCGGAAATATCTGCGCTACAAGGACGATCAGCTCAGTAGCGCGGACCGCGATCAAATCACTGCAGGCATGAAGGATCTCCGTGAAGCGCTATGGCAGAGAGATCGGGAGAAAATTCACAGCACGGCCGATGCGCTCGATAAAACACTTCACAGGCTGACACCGGTGACATGGGAGTCACATTGGCGAGAGAATTGCGAGGTGATTTTGGTGGCCATCGTTGTGGCAGTCGGCATCCGTTCGTACTTCTTACAACCGTTCAAAATTCCCACAGGCTCGATGCAGCCGACCCTGAACGGAATTATTGGTTATCCGAGTACAGCTCCCGCGCCGAACATTCTGCGCCAGATTGGCGAGTTCATCGTCATGGGTCGCAACTACATTAACGTTGTTTCGCGCGAGGATGATCAGCTTCTTGAGATCCAGCCCAGGAAAATGTTTTTTTTCTTTACGTTTTCACAGCTGATTTGCCAGCGGCAAAAATATCTGGTCTATGCGTCGCCTGACACGCTTAGCCATGATTTCAATGTTTTCCCAGGCCGCATTTATCATCGCGGCGACATCATTGCCAGAGGCGCAATCGACACGGGCGACCAGGTGTTTGTCGATAAGTTTAGTTACAACTTTGTTAAACCCCATCGAGGCGACGTTTTTGTTTTCCGGACAAATCACATTCCAGGTATTCGCGAGGATCCTGAGGCAGGCTCGCCGTTTTATATCAAGCGGCTTGCCGGACTGCCTGGCGACATGCTGAGAATCGACCCGCCGTTTCTCTATGTGAATGGCAACAAAGCAGAGGGTTATGGTTTTGCCCGGGTTATGTCCGCGAAACCTCCTTATCGCGGTTATGCCTTGGGCCACGAATATCTGTCGCAACCAGACCGGACATTCACCGTGCCGCAGCATGGCTACTTTGCCTTGGGTGATAACAGTTACAACAGCTACGATAGCCGTTACTGGGGAGTAGTACCAGAGGCAAACCTCGTGGGCCGTGGTTTGTTAGTTTACTGGCCGTTCCACCCACATTGGGGCCTGATTCGCTAGATGATTTTACAACAGGTAGGGCCGGACTGCCGGGCCGTCCGTTCGTGTTTGACGCTGCCTCGCCTGAGGCGAGTCGCGCTCTACCAAAACATTGTTTGCTAACATGTGGCGACATTTGCCGCGCCTGTATCCGCTACTTGGACTTTGCGGTGGCTACGCGATTGTGATGATCTTCAGTCCGGTGCGGCACGCGCTGGGGGACGGTTTTCGTTGCATTCGGCGCTATAAACGCATCTGGATTACCTTTGCGCTCCTTGGGTTTGGTTATTTCCTTTTCCAGTTTGTCACTTTCACTCCGATTCGAAACTGGGCCGATCTTGATCTGAATCAGATCATCTCTTTGCCGCGCTGGTATTGGCCGCGGTTCGTGGACATATGGCGCGAAACTCCGCTACCCGCCCTGGAGGGAGTGGCGGGCATTTTCGATAACGCCACGACAACTTATCCGCTCTCTGTCGTCGCTGCCGTGTTCATGCTGGCTAACTGGCGTGGACTGCACGGCGCATTGCTTCGAGCATTGTGGAAGCGTTATCGCTTCTGGGGTCATCTTACCTATTTGATTCTGTTGCTAAGCGCGCTGGCGTCGCTCTTGAAGCCAATTGTGTTCTGGCGACTACCAGAGTGGAGTGGCTTGGTCTCGGCTGCCGGGCTCCTCCGAATTTCGGCCACAGTCGATGCGACCGCGTTCATTTTCGAATATCTCCTGGGCGTCTATATCCAGGTGTATCTCATCACCGTCTGCCTGGCTTGGATAAAGGGCGTGAGCTTTGAAGAAGGAGAACTCTTTCGCTTCGCCATGCGCCGCTTCAGTTATGTTTTAGAATGGGCTGGGATTGTCGTTGCGGTGAGCATGCTGATTGTCCGGTTGCCTCTTCTGCTTGGTTATTTCACCAACATTCCCGGCGTCCTCGACTACCTGCCAATTGCAAGGGTGCTGATGAGCATCTTGATCATTGCGTTTTGCTCGGTCCAAATCTCTCTGGCGCTCCATAATGAAACGGTGATCGATGCAATTCCCGCCCACTTCTTGTTTGTCCGGAAAAACGCCGGTCGCCTCGGGTGGTTTTTGGTTATCTGCGGCATCCATTTCTTTTGTATAATGGTCTGCGATGCCATAGTGCGGAGCGCAATTGCTGATCGATTAGGCGCACTGTTTCTTTGGAAGTTGAGTTTCGCTTTTCTTCGGGGAGTCATCACTGGCTGGCTCTTGGCTTCGTGGGTTTGTTTATTTCGCCAGTGCGAAGCCGGCCGCATCAGCGGCGAGAAATGGATTCAGTATTAGAAAAACCGGCCTTGAGAAGAGCTACACTGAATGCGGCGACGATTACGCGCCAAAGCAAATCGAATCTCGCTCTGGCGTTTGTTTCCTTAGGGCGCGAGCGGAAACGCGATATCACCATTTTCTACGCTTTCTGCCGCGTCATTGACGACATTGCTGATTCCCCAGAACTAGGCGCGGTCGAAAAGCGAGTGCGTCTGGCGAAATGGCGCCAGATTCTTCAGACCACGGCCCAGGATGAGCCGCCGCTTGCTCGCGACGTAAGACAGTTGATCGCCAAATACTCGCTGCCGACCAGCATGCTGGAGGAAATCATTGCCGGTGTTGAAATGGACCTGAGCACGCTGCGATATTCCACTTTTGAAGAGCTCCGTATTTATTGCTATCGGGTTGCCAGCGCGGTCGGCCTGGTAAGCATCGAAATTTTTGGCTATCGGAACCAGCGCTGCAAACAATACGCAATCGAGCTGGGGTTGGCCTTGCAGATGACGAACATCATTCGTGACGTGGGGAAGGATATGCAGAATGGCCGGATCTATCTGCCGCAGGAAGATCTGGCGCGGTTCCATTACTCTGAGACCGAGCTGATACGGCGGCATTACAACGAGCGCTTTGTTCAACTGATGGAGTTCCAGGCGCGGCGGGCGCGTCAGTTTTTCGCCAATGCAGCCGCGGTTCTCCCCGCTGAAGACCGGAGCGCCATGACGCCGGCGGAAATCATGGGCTCGGTTTACCGCGGTTTACTCCGGCGAATTGAGCTGGACAAGTTTCGTGTCTTCGAAAAAGATTACCACTTAAGCAAAATGGAGAAGGCAGGTCGAATCGCCGCGCAACTTTTCAAATCTTTTTTGAATGCGCTGCAGCGGACATCCGTCTGACTTCTCCGTTGCGAAACTTAACTAACAAATATGAAAGCAAATTCTCTGAAAATTCTGTCAGCGGTTGTAACTGCGCTCTTTGTGCTGAGCATGACTTTGTACGCGCAGGGGGGGAGGGATGCAGTTGATTCCCGAACGAGTCATCCAGTGATGACAGCGACAGCGATCACGAAAGCAGATGCTGAGAAGCAATACCCGGCACCAAAGGGAGGCCACTATCCGCCTGGGACCCGTAGCCCCCATGATCCTTCGGGAGTTGTAACGAGCCCATATCCGCCATATCAACAGTATGATTGCTCGAAGGTTGCGCATGGCGGGCTAGCCGTGGACGTACGTGCAAAGAGAGTATTTGTATATCCCTAGCACGCGTTCGACCAGGCGAAGGGTGTCTTAAGACTGTCCCCGCAACATCCGGTGGCCAGCGCTGTTTAATGCGCGAAACGGATTTTGCATTATGAGAAGGGGAATTGGTTTAGTTACGTCCGGCGTCGCCTTGATTGTTTTTACTCTCACTTCATGTGACACGCCCGTTGGCCAGGGCGCAGCATGGGGTGCTGCCACCGGGGCGATCATCGGCGGCGCGGCGACTGGTCATGTTCGGGCCGCGTCAATTGGAGCAGCTGCGGGAGCGGCCGCCGGCGCCTTGACCGGCGCAATCATTCAGGAGAATCAAGCCGCGCGTTATGGTCCGCCGCCGCCGGGTGGCTTTCCATACGCGCGCTGGGCCGGGACGCCAGGTTTTTACTACAGTCCTTACACGGGACGCGTCTACGACCTTCGAGGAGTTCCACCCGGCGGACTTACGCGGGACGTCGATACTGGCCGGCTTTTCCGTAAACCGTAATTGCCTGCCAAAGATTGGATCAGCGCGCTTGCGCCTGGAGTGCATCCACCAGCGCTCGCGCTTCATCAGTCATCTTCAACAATTCCGGCCACGGACGATGATAGTTTTCCCCAGGCAATTTGCGCGTTGCGTCAAACCCCATATGTGAGCCGATGTTCTGCTCGCTTGGGGCGTGATCGAGCGAATCACTTGGATTCTTGATGACAGTGGTGTCGCGCGCGGGATCAGTGTTCGCGCACAGTCGGAAGAGCACTTCGCTTGTATTGTGCACATCGCAATCTTCGTCCACGACTACGATGTATTTGCTGAACATCATCTGGCCCATGCCCCACAGACCGTGCATCACTTTGAAAGCCTGGTAAGGATACTGTTTCCGAATACTGACGAAGACCAGATTGTGAAATACACCTTCGGCCGGCAGCGTCATATCCACAATTTCGGGGAAATTCATTTTGAACACCGGTAGAAAAATGCGCACGCACGCGTCCCCGATGTAATAGTCTTCCATCGGCGGGA
Source organism: uncultured Verrucomicrobiae bacterium (assembly GCA_963840135.1). Classification (GTDB taxonomy): domain Bacteria; phylum Verrucomicrobiota; class Verrucomicrobiia; order Chthoniobacterales; family UBA10450; genus Udaeobacter. The sequence goes on from CAWIXX010000017.1 coordinate 245,841, forward strand.
TACCGACGATCGTGGTTGGATAAACTGCGTCACGTCGGTGCGTGATTGCCGTTAAGTGGAACACGGGGTAATCCTCGATGGCGGTGTAATAACCGGTGTGATCGCCGAACGGTCCTTCCGGGCGCAGTTCGTCAGGTTGGACATACCCTTCCAGGACAAAATCAACGTCCGCTGGCACTTCAAGGTCGATCGTCTTGCAGCGAACAAGCTCGATTGACTTTCTTCGCAGAAAACCAGCGAACAGAAGTTCGTCCAACCCGTCCGGCAGCGGAGCAGTTGCAGCGAAGGTATATACGGGATCGCCACCCAGCGTGACTGCTACCGGCATACGCTCCCCGCGTTCGTAATAACGTTTGCCATGACGCGCGCCTACCTTGTGAAGCTGCCAGTGCATTCCAGTTGTGTGTCTATCGTAAACTTGCATCCGGTACAGGCCGACGTTGCGGGCTCCGCTCTCGGGGTCGCGCGTGTGCACATTTGCCAGCGTGATGAAGCGGCCGCCGTCTTTGGGCCAGCATTTGAGGACCGGCAGATGGTCCAGGGAAAAGTCGCCTCCATTTTCGATGCGATGCACGACTTCCTGGCATGGCGCATCACGCACGGATTTTGGCCGCGCATGCAGGAGATGAATTCCCTGCTTGAACAAATTCCAGCCTTCGCGGAAATCGGTAGGCGGTTTTGCTTTTAGAATGAGTTGAATTTCCCGGGCGACATCTTCGATGTCCGTAACCTGGAGCGCGAGCGCCATGCGACGATGCGACCCCATCGTATTAATCGCGACGGGAAACTCGGATTTTTTCCCATCGATGACAGGCTGTTCGAACAGAACAGCCTTTCCACCACCAGGCGATTTCATTTCACGATCAGCCCATTCTGCGATGAGCAGATCTGTATCGACCGGGACAGCGATGCGCTTCAGCTCGCCTGCTTGATCAAGGGCGTCGAGGAAACTGCGGAATGAGCGGTAAGCCATTGCGAAAACGTGCCGCTAAACTCATTTGTTTGGAAACAGAATGCGAACGAAATTGTTTTACGAGCCTATGGCGGCGGCGACGGCAAATGGCGGAAGTAAACAACTCTGCCGTTGGCGAAAGTGACTCCTTTGGACGGGTAGGGGAACTTTGGCGGGATGTATGACCAGTCGAATGGCCCGTAATAGTACGGCCCGCCGTAGCTAGGAGGGGTTTCGTAACGCAGATAGACCCACGTCTCCGTTGGACGACCACGGCCGGAGCCCGGGATCGTTTGCTCTGGGGTACCCCAAGCCAGCCATACCGCATCCATGGTCATACCAAGGCGAATCTGCCCCTGACTTACGAGCGCCTGGTCCCGCGGAGAGAGACGCTGGTAAACTTCGGGGCGTTGAGAGATGCGCGTCCCAGGCGTCCCGCAACTCGTGAAAAGCAACGCAGCTGCTGCTATCCCGAACGTCCGCGCGAGTTTCAGTTCGCCCACTTGTTCAAGAACTTCGATGAAATTTCGAAAACACCGGTAAACCATTGGTTAGGCGTGCTGCGATAATTTGTCCGTTGGTAGAATGCGCAGAATTTCTAATTCCCTCTAGTTCGGCTCCAGGTATTGGAAGGACATAACCCTGCTATTGGAAAAAGTAACCGTCTTATTTGGGTAGGGAATGCTCGGCGGAATCAGTGAATAATAAAATGGATCGTAGAAAGGATCGCCAAAGAAGCCAAAACCGGGACCGTAAGGACCATAATAAGGATAATAGTAGTTAGGATAAGTGGCGTAATAGACGTAGACCCAGGTCTCGGTAGAATGGCCGCGCATGTTGCCTATAACCTTCGAATCGGGCGAACCCCATGCCAGCCAAACTGCATTTCGAGACATGCCATAGCGAATTTGCCCCTGGCTTACCAGTGCCTGGTCGCGGGGCGAAAGACTTTGGTAAAGGTCGGGATGGTCGGAAATTCGCGTCTGTGGTGTTGAACAACCGGTGAGGATCAAGACGGCGGCCGCGATGCCCAGCACCGATGCGCCAGAAGAGAATCGACGCCTCATAATGCAGGGAAAAACTTAACGCCACAGAATTGCGAGTCAAACCATGCTGTTTCTTGATTCAACATCGCCCTGCCCGTAACGTTCCCCTGCATGCAAGATCGCTACGGCCATCGGATTTCGTACCTGCGCGTCTCGATCACCGATCGTTGCAATGAGCGCTGCACTTATTGCATGCCACAGGAATTACAGGAATGGTTGCCGCGCGAGGAAATCCTAACTTTTGAAGAAACACTGCGCCTCGTTGGCATTGCAGCGGAGTTGGGCGTTTCCAAAGTGCGAATCACTGGCGGCGAGCCGCTGACCCGCCGTGATGTGATCGGTTTCATCAGACGAATTCCTGAAATCTCCGGCATCAGAAGCATCGGTGTTTCCACGAATGGGACGTTGCTCGCGCGTGAAATCGCTCCAGGAAAACCAATGGCCAGAGCTTTACGCGCAGCCGGTGTGGGATCGGTTAATGTTTCGCTCGATACGTTAGATCGAGAGCTCTATTCACAAATTACCGGCCGCGATTTCCATGAGCAGGTTCTCCGTGGGATCGACGCGGCTATCGCTGCAGGCTTCGAGCAGATCAAACTGAACACCGTCCTGATGCGTGGCCGAAATGAGGACCAGCTAATTCCGCTGATAGAATTCGCAGCGCAGCGCGATTTGATTCTCCGTTTCATCGAAATGATGCCCGTAAGCACAACCGAGGTGCTCGACGATAAAAACTTCATTCCGATCCATGAGGCAAAGAGGATGATAGAATCGCATTATGGCCGCTTGATTCCTGAGACTGAATTTAGGACGAACGGCCCAGCCACTTATTACCAGATCCCCAAACGCTGGCAGCGAATTGGCTTTATCGGAGCGATGACCAATCTTCATTTCTGCGAGAACTGCAACAAACTTCGCCTCACATGCGACGGGAAGTTGCGTCCATGCCTCGGCAGTTACCTGGAGTTCGACATTATGAAACCGCTCAGGGCCGGGGCGAGCGACCAGGAGCTCAAGCAATTCTTTCTCGATGTGGTCGATCGAAAACCTGAGCAACACGACTTTCGCAACAATTACCAGCCGAACCGCAAAATGATTGCTATCGGCGGTTGAACTGCGCACGTCATGCCGAGCAAAGTCGAGACATTCCGCTGCATCAACCGCGGTGGCGGCCCGCGGTTCCTCGACTCCGCTTCGCTCCGATCGGAATGACAACGATGGCAAAAATGAAGCGCCTCACGCACATCGGTACGGATGGCCGTGCGCAGATGGTCGATGTATCGGCGAAGCCGATGAGTAAACGCAGAGCTGTGGCGGCCGGGAAGATTCGACTCCAGCGCGAGACGCTCGACCTAATTGCGAGCAATCAAATCGCCAAGGGAAATGTCTTGGCGACCGCGCGCATTGCCGGTATCCAAGCAGCGAAACAAACGGCGCAGCTGATTCCGCTTTGCCACCCACTGCCACTCGGCGACGTTAAGATCGACGTTGTTACTTCCAATAATGGAGCCGAGGTGCGATGCACCGCTCAGACAATTGCACAGACCGGGGTAGAGATGGAAGCGCTGGTTGGCGTCACGGTTGCGTTGCTCACGATTTACGACATGTGCAAGGCGGTCGACAAGGAGATGCAGATTTCTGATGTCCGGCTACTCAGCAAAACTAAGCAAACCGTGCACTCCGCGGAAAGTGGAGCAGCGGAGTAATGGAGTAATGAAACCGAGACAACACTCCAATTTTCCAGTACCCCAACCCTCCAAGCAGATAACGGTTGGTATCATCACAATCTCGGATCGCGCCAGCGCAGGTGACTACGAGGATCTTGGCGGGCCTGCGGTGAGGGACGCGGCGCAAAAGGCAGGATGGCAAGTCCTGTCGGAAGCGATTGTTCCCGACCACGCAGAACGTATTCAGCAAGCGATCCGTTCGTTTTCGCAACAAGGCTGCGGTTTAATTTTGACCACGGGCGGTACGGGCGTCGGACCGCGGGACGTTACCCCGGAGGCGATTCGCGCCATTATGCGCGTCGAATTACCTGGTTTCGGCGAAGTGATGCGCGCTGAATCCATGAAGATCACGGCCAATTCCATCTTGTCGCGCAGCCTGGCAGCAGTCGTCGATCTTTCGCTCGTGATCGCCCTTCCGGGAAAGCCGAGCGGCGCCGTGGAGTGTCTCGGGTTCGTGCAGGGAGCGATCCCGCATGGGGTCGCGCTCGCGCAAGGGACGCCTACCTCGTGTTGAGCCTCGCGTCAGTCAGGCCAAATCAGCAATCGCATTAGTTGCCTGCCGTAATCTGTGAGATGCGCATTTGCGCCTTGGCCTGAAATTATGTCGCGAGTCAGATGGGAATAATCGGCCGAACTTTTTTTGACGTAACTCAGCTCAGGCTGCGTCGCGCTCTTATCGCTCGATTCTATTCTCAGGGGCACACCAGACTGCGCAAACGAGACTTCCCATGAAGATTTTTCGTTTCGGCTCCCTGTCGTGAGCATCCACGAATAAAGTTTTGGCAGCTCGAAATGCCGCGCTTTAGGGACCGTCACTTTGTAGAATGTCTCCTCGCGACCGAGGAATTCGGGAATCGTCAGTGAGGGATTTTTGTGCAGCGCAAGATACAACCGTGCGATATCGAGCCCGGCGAGATTCATTCCATTGTAAATACCGTTGTGATTGGGATCGTTCCTAAAGAATGCGTTGTACCACGACTCGAATTCACGACTAAGTATGAGATTCAATTCCAGGTGAAGATGCGCGCGCTCCCTGTTTAGTCCTGTTCCGGTGTAGCCCATCACGGCGATGCGCTGGCCGTGTTTCACCGTGTCCCCTGGCTGGACTGCGATCGAACTCAGATGTCCGTACAAGCTGTAGTAATTCGAGCCGCCCCAGCGATGCTCAATGACGATGTATTTTCCATAGTTCGAGTAGCCGGGAACAGAGTTAACGTGCACCACTTTTCCATCGGCGATGGCGTGTATTTCATCGAGCGGCTCACCGTGCGCGTCGCGATGCAGAGGGCGAATATCGATGCCTTCGTGAAAACGGGTATAAACGACGCCACCCGCTGTGTCGGTTGGATCACGGACAAAACCGTATTGACCTCCTTCCCACGGCGTTGATTTCACACCCTTAAAGTTGCGGTCGATGTACTGGTAGAATGCGGCGCCCCCGCCTGAAAACAGGGCGTCATTGTCGGTTGGCAAGACGAGATCAAGAATCTGGTTCTCTCCCATCGCTGTAGAACGTATCAAAACGAATGTGAAAAACGTTGCGGTTAAAAGATGATTCATTCGTTACAGGAGACGCGAGTAGGCCCCAGTAGGTGTTACCGCTTCCGTTGGCCAATCATGCGCCAGTCTCTTTTCATCACCTCAATATCTGCAGGGGTTAGCCCGGAAGGGATGTAGATTTTTCCGTCGGAAACACGCTTGTCGATTTCTAGTTCGGTAATTGGTCGACCATTGATGAACACGAAAAGCAAGCTGCCGCGACGCTCAACGCTTAGAGTATCAAGCACGACTCGCCCATGCTCGTCGAGTTGAAATAGTGCGCCATACGTTCCGTTCGCAGCGGGATACGGAGAAAATGCTATAACGTCGCGCTCCGAAATCCACGGAGTCTTTTCGATTGCCACAGTTTTTCCAGACACTTGGGCGCGAACAGATGTCGCGAATACCTCCGTATCCCGAGGGTTTGCTTGTGCGTGCACTCGGAACGTGCAATGTCGTTGTTTTGCCACGCCTTCCGCCGCGGCGAAAACCAGGCAAAACGCGAATGCACAGAGAGTTTTCATGCCGATTGGATAAAGGGTTTGACAGGGTTTTTGCAACCTCGAAAGCTTTCGGGTCTGTTTTAACCCGCTCATGAAGCGACGAACAGTTCTGTACATTCTGATATTTCTCGTTGTCGGGAGCATGTTTGCTCAGGACGCCCTGCCAACATCTACACCCGCACGCAGGCGCGGTTGGCTGGGCCGCCTCCTCCATCCATTTTCTCCCGATGCCGTCCCCCAATACAAGGATGCCAGACTTCGAGGGCTTACGGTCGATCTGCAAATTACACCGCAGACCATCAAGCTGTCTGAAGTCCGGCAACTTGGCATAAAATTGACACTGGCAAACATATCCAAGCGCCCTGTGACACTCGATTTTCCGATGAACCAGCGGATTGAAATTTATCTAACGAATTCCGAAGGGAATATCCTCACAAAGTGGTCCGACAACCACGCGATCGCAGAGAAACCCGCTACGATTTTGATTAACCCCCAGGAGCGGATCGAGTACAACGAAACAATCGCAACGCGCGACCTCACGCCAAACAAGGTCTTTATCGCCGAGGTGTTTTTTCCTCAATACCCGGAATTGCGTGTCCGGCAAAAATTCCTGGCCGTGCCGTGAGCTGAAACGGAAGAGCAGTGGAGCAATGAATCTCAGCGCAACATCACTGCAACACTCCGATACTCCATTACTCCTTTTTTCCGATTACCATACTCATCCACAGGGACATCGGGTGCAGCGTTACACGCCAGCATTACTTCAGCCTTGGGCGGATTCGGCGCGTAAGGTCGGGTTAACCGACATCGCCTTTACCGATCACGATCGTTATCACGCCGGAATCGACTTCGATGAAATCGATCATTTGCGAGAGAGAAATCCCGATTTGAGAATCCGAGCTGGCATTGAGCTCGATAACGATCCCATTCACTCGCCGGCCGGCCGAAAATGGATCGAGAAGCATTGGGACAGACTCGATTTTGTTCTCGGCTCGGTGCACTTCCTTGATCGCGCCGATCAGATGTTCGACAGCGTGCCAGATGGCGCGGCGCAATTCGAAGGCCGTGATGTGGATGCGATTTACCGCGATTATTTTCGCCGTGTTCGGGAAATGGCGGCAACCGGCTTGGTCGATGCCCTCGCTCATCTTGATCTTGTTAAAATTCATGGTCATCGGCCCGGCGCGGATATCGGCGCTGTTGCCAATGAAACGCTCGATTTTATTCGAGCGCGGGATCTCGCAATCGAACTTTCCACCGCTGGATGGCGCAAGCCGGTAAACGAACTCTATCCAGGCGATCGGATCATTGAACTGGCAATAGAGAAGGGGATACCCTTTACGACTGCCTCCGACGCGCACTCGCATGCGCAACTGGGCGACAGTTACCGCAGGCTCGCGCCAAAGATGGCCTCCTTTGGGATTTGCCAGATCTGCATTTTCGACAAGCACCAGCGCTCCATGCGCGGCGTTTGTGCCGAACCACTGCTATAGCTGAAGGTCGAGCTGCGACCGTGTCTGCGCTGCGATGGCTTGTTCCGTTTCCGAAGGCAGAATTACCTTAAGCTCCAAACGTTGAGCGAGGCGCTGGCAGGTTTCAGGCGCAAACCCTTCGAAGTGATTGCCCGCGAATGCCCAGACATTGCGCAGTTCAGAAAGATGCCGCTCAATCTTGAGCGACCAGCTTTCAAGTGCAGCTTCGCGTTTCCATAGCAACTTGTTGTAACGATGAACGTGCCCACCATCGACATCGTATTTGGTTGAGTAATCGCCAAGCAGACGCAGATACAGAAAATCGGAAGTGCGCGGCAGGAATTCGAAAGGAGCAAGATTTCGCTCGTTCAGAGGAGTGGTGTCCGCCCACACCCAGCAAATGCGATACCTTTCCAAAAGCCGGATGAAATTTGGCCGATGCCATCCGGCGTGACGAAATTCGATCGCAAACCGGAAATCCCTTGGCAGTTGGTCGAGAAAATTGCGCAACGCCAGCTTGCCATCCTTCGGCGTGAAGGACGGCGGAAGCTGGATCAGGATAACGTCGAGTTTTGCTCCAAGTGGTTCGATGGCGCGGAGAAACAAATTTAGCTCGGCGGTGCAATCATGCAGCCGGGAAGCGTGAGTGATCTGTCTGGGAAGTTTACAGGTGAAACGGAAGCCAGCGGGGGTCATCTGGACCCAACGCCGAACGCTTTTTTCCGATGGAACAGCGTGAAAAGTCGAATCCACTTCAACCGCCGTGAAATAGTTGGCATAAAATTCCAACCAGTGAGCTTCTGGCAAATCCGACGGGTAGAAAACGCCACGCCAGTCTTCAAAGCCCCACGCGCACGAGCCGATGCGTATCTTCTGCTGATCGGTCAGATTCAAGACGAGAATGCAACGTTAGCCAGTATTCTGTCCTTGGAAAAGGGTTCACTTCTGGAAATGTAGTGAACATTCCACGGGCGCGTTTGCGGACGCCGAAACTTGACTGGGCGCATAAGTTAACTACCCTGCACCACCCATGCAAATCGCTATTCGTGTGCTTCTAGTTTTCGCGGTTGCCGCATTTCTTTTGCCCGAATCCAGCAAGGCGTCTGTTGTCTTCAAGCCGGGTAAAAAACCGGAGTACGTAGGCGCGGGCGGCGTAGAAGAAGAATTGACCGGCGATGCTGTCGACCTATTCCAGATTGGCCAGGCTGCCGAAAAAGAAGGCAATTATAAGCGCGCGATTGGAGCTTACAAAAGTCTCGTCAAACGCCATCCCAAAGACAAGGTTGCCCCGGAAGCGCTTTATCGTGCCGCTCTATTGCAGGAACAAGACCACAACTACTTTGCGGCCGCGGCGTCATTTTCACAGTTGGTAGAGAAATATCCCGGCAGTCCGCATTTCGAGGAAGCAATCGAGGCGCAGTTCCGAATCGGCGAAATTTATCTTAACGGGAAGAAGTTGAAGTTTCTTGGCATGCCGATCGCCTCGGCGTTGGATCGTGCTGTGACCGTTTTCGCTAACGTGGTTCGGACCGCACCCTACGGAAAATATACTGCCCGGGCGCAGTTTGATATTGGTCTTGTGCGCGAGAAACAAGGCGCCAACGATGCGGCCATTCAAGCATACCAGGCTGTCGTGGACAAGTTTCCCAATGAGCCTGTCGCCGTGAATGCGCAATACCAAATCGGCTACATTTGGTTTACAGCCGCTCAATTAGGCACAAAGGACGCGGCCGCAGCAGCGAACGCTAAGACTGCGTTCGAAGATTTCCTCTTCCATTATCCCAAGAGTGAGAAAGCAGCACAAGCCCGCGCTAATCTCGACATTCTCGAGCACAAGCAAACGGCCAACTCTTACAAGGTCGCCAAATTTTACGACAAGCAAAAATATTATCGCGCCGCGGTTATCTACTACAACGAAGTGATTCGCCAGCAGCCGGGTTCTCAGGAAAGTAACGAGGCGAAGAAGCGGATTGACCAGCTGCGTGCAAAATTTGGAGATGCGGCCCTTCAGCCGGCGCTTCCTGTGGCGCAGGCCAGCAAGAAAAAGAGTGACATGCACGGCGCGCGAACTGCCGAAAGCGGATCGGCGAAACCAGGCCCGGCAAACAACGAAGCGCCGTTGCCCGCGCCGGACGGCGATACTTCGCTTCCGCCGCCTGCTTCGCTTGCGCCCGATACGACCACCGCGCCTGACTCCTTGCTGGCTCCGCCGGGCGCGGGCACAACCTCCAATACGTTGCCGAGTTCCGACCCATCGGCCTCTCCCGGAGCGTCCGCCTCACCGGCGCCTTGAAAGCCTTACTTGTCACCCTGTTCTGCTTTGCCCTGGGTGGTTGCCTCGGCTATCACGTCGGTCCAGTAAAGCCGTATTATCTGCGCGATGTTCACACCCTTGCAGTACCGACTTTTAAAAATCGCACCCTTGTCCCTCGGATCGAAGTGTTGGTTACGGATACTGTGATCAAGCAGATACAACAAGATGGGACGTACCAGATTACCAATGGGGATAAGGCGGACGCTACTCTTACAGGTGAAATATCCCGGATCACCCGGGCACCGGCGCGCTCGCAGCGTGGCAACGTGCTACTCACGACTGAATTTAGCTTGGTGCTAGTGGTAAAGTACTGGCTGACTGGGCGGGACGACAAACAACTGGTACCGCCTAGCGACGCGATCGGAACAACCACTTTCTTTGTAGACAGCACAGCCACCTCCGTCCAGCAAAACACCAGCGGCGACGTGACAAGTGACGAGCGTCAGGCTTTGCCCCTTGCGACTGAGGACCTCGCCGGCCGACTAGTTACCCAAATAAGCGAGGGTTGGTGATGAGTAATGAAAGGTGAAGAACAGCTTTGGACAATCCTCAACGACAAACTCGATACTTTGCGTGCCACAAACCGGTTGCCTCAGGCGATTCGCGTTGCCGAAACAGCCCTTGAAATCGCTAAGCGCGCCTTCCGCGGCACCGACCTTCCGCTGGCGACCAGCTTTGAGAAGCTAGGGCAGCTTCTCGATCAAAAGGGAGATCGCGCAGCGGCCAAGGGATATTTGCTCAAGGCGCATGCGATTCTGGAAAAAGTAAACCCGCCAGACCAGCGTGCCATCTACCGCTCCGCGAGGCGGCTTGCGTTTCTATGCGACAGTCTGGGCCAGTCTGAAGAGGCCATCAATTTTTACCAGAAAGCGATCGCCGCGGGCACCGAAATCGAAGACATTCACTATTCGGATCTTGGCACCATGTTAAACAATGTTGCCCTGATCTTGCGTAAGTCGGGGCGACAAAAGGCGGCTGAACCGTGCTATCTGCGCGCATTGCAGATTTACGAGAAACAACTCGGACCAGACCATCCTGACGTTGCTTCAGGTACTAAATAACCTCGCCGTGTTCTACACGAATGAACGCCGTTTCACTGAGGCAGAGAAAATACATCTTCGCGCGCTGACTATTCGCGAGAATTTAGACCCCCCTCCGCTTGCCGACATTGCGCAGTCAAAATGCAATCTGGCGGTCGTCTATCATTCGCGCGGCGATTACGCCAAAGCGGCTGAACTGTATCAGGCTTCGCTCAAGATTTGGGAACAGGTGAAGGATAAACCTTTGAAGGATTACGAGATTGTCGTATCCAATTATGCCGATCTTTTGCGCTCGCTTGGTCAGGTACGTAAAGCGCACCAATTGGAGGTTCGCGCACGGAAGAAACGCTCGGGGTGACTTTCGAGTTTCTTTCCTCTGTATTGTCGCCGGTTTGACCTTGCAGGCGGCTGGCACCCGCGCATTATAAGGACGACCGGTTTGCTCGCGTGGCGGAATTGGCAGACGCGTACGGCTCAGGACCGTATGGGGAAACCCGTGGAGGTTCGAGTCCTCTCGCGAGCAGTGCTTGGGTGTTCCCCAAACCGACCTTATTTGAAAAACAAAAACTATCGGTAAGCTGCCGATTTAGGTTGTATTGATCGACTACTTGCGCGCAGTTTTCCGTCGCGCCGCCCAGCGAGCCTTCATCAACTGCGAGAGCCTTCTTCGGCCGGCAGGTGTGAGTCCACCTTTCTTGGCTGAAGGTGCTGGCTTTGTTCCGCCGGACTTTCTTCTTGCTGCCCAGCGGGCCTTCATTAGCTCGGATAGCTTTCTCCGGCCAGCAGCCGTAAGTGCGCCTTTTTTCTTGGCAGGGGCTGGTTTCGTCCCGCCTTTTAGTTTCGCCCAACGGGCCCTAGCTGCGGCTGAAAGCTTCTCTCGGGTCGAGGGCGAAAAGTAACGCCCTGCCTGTTTCCGGGTAGGGGCTGCTGCCACGGGTCTGGCAGGTGCACCTCCCAGGATCGAGGAAAGACGTCTTTCCAGATTATCAATTTGTCGGCGTAGTGAAACTGCTTCTTCTAAAGCTTTAACAGATATATCCATGTTTGTGACATAGCCGGAGTTTGCGGCATTGGCAATCCTTTTTTTGTAACAAACTTTATGCCTAACATTTCTGACATGTGGCTTTCACGCATTAGTTACATCCATGTGGTAAACAAGAAGTGAGTTATCGTAAATTGTGAGCTAATGTTTTTTTGACCTTCAAATGACAAAATCCGGTACCAAAACAGAACCCACACGAGTTCGGCAAATGTTTGGCGCCATTGCCAGACGGTACGATCTGGCTAATCACACGCTTAGCTGCGGGACCGATTTTTATTGGCGAAAGTGCGCTGCCAACATGGTCGCCAGCTGGCGGCCACGCAAAATTTTAGATCTGGCAACTGGCACAGGAGATCTGGCCCTTGCGGTCCAGAAGAAACTGCCGGATGCGGAAGTCACAGGCGTGGATTTCGTGCCTGAAATGCTGGAGCTGGCGCGGAGGAAAGGCGTGCGCGAAACAATCCTCGCAGATGCCATGAACCTGCCATTCCCAGACGCTTCGTTTGATTGCGTTACCATCGCCTTCGGCTTGCGTAACATGGAGAATTGGAGAGACGCGCTTGTTGAGATGTCGCGGGTGCTTAAGCGAGGTGGCCGTTTGTTAGTGCTTGAGTTCTCAATGCCAACAGTATCGATTGTGCACACCATCTATCGTTTCTATTTGCATCGCTGCCTTCCATTGCTGGGCTCCTTTTTGACCAGAAAAAAAAGCGCCTACGACTATCTTGGGGACTCAATCGAGGAATTTCCGAGCGGGCATGCGATGACCGATTTAATCGAAGCGAGCGGCTTTAAGCACGTGACGCTTCAGCCGTTGAGTTACGGCGTCGCGACGATCTACACCGCACAGAGCCTCTGACAGCGAAAGCCGTTTACAAGATCACGGTGTAACGGTGGGCGTCGGACTTGGCTTTGGCGATGGTTGCGCCATAAGAGGCAGCCTCAAGCTATTCAAAACCGAATTCGTAATCACAAACGTGCCTTCGCGGCCGTCTACATGCGCGCACCACGTTCCGTCATTAGCCGGAGCGCCGATGACCAACCTATGTGATGCCTTGTTGTCAGGCGAAGTTGTGAATGCAAGAGTGAGTTGCGGCTTTTCCAAGCCGTCTTGAGGCTTCGTTGCTCCAAGCCAACGCACTGCATGCAAGCTCGACAGCGTGTTGAGTAGCGATTGCACATTTGTTCCATCGATCTGACCAGTGCCTTTTAGCCAATGCCATTGGTTATTTTCGCCGCGTTCCAGCGACAGTTCTTTGTCCGTGGTTACGCTGACACGGTGAATTTGGTCAGGTTTAAAATTAAAGATCGATAGCTCCTGCCATTGCAAAGGATCGGCTGGGATCTGGTCTACCAAACCACGTCGGGCTGCCACGACAAATGGCTCATCTGTAAGGCGTGCGTAAACATTGTCCCCGTCTTCCTTTCCAAAGGCGAGTGTAGCAAACGGTTGCTCACCCGCCTTGGTCTCGGCGGTGTTCTCCGAGGCGAACGAACTGAACGTTAATTGCAGACGCGGTTTGTCCAGGCCGTATTTTGGCAGAGTCGAAGCGACATCTTCCACGAACTTTGTCACCCGCTCGTTTTGCAAAGTATCAATCAAGCGTCGGACCGCCCCTGAATCTGCGGGTGCGTTGTTTCGGTTGGCGATGGTCCAGTTTCCATCCTTGCGTGCAAGCACTGTCTTGCCTTTACCTGGAACATCGATCGTGATGCGATCGAGAACGTTCGTGTCGACCCGAACCAAATGATAGTCACGCAGATCGGCTGGTTTAGTGTTCAGAGCCTCTTCAATCTTCTTGGGTAACGTGTAGACAGCACCGCGGGGAGCAAACCGGACATAAACCTGGTCCTTTTCCTTCTCAGGCACGCTGCCGATTTGCAGCATTTGGCCTTTGTCCTCCTGGCCAAAGACCTTGATCGAGTCAGCGATTTCAACCTTTTGGTCCTTTCTTCCTTCCTGGCTAAATAACGTGATCGACCCGCGCGGCTCTGTCAGCCCATAAGGTCGCAGGTCGCCGTGATCGTCGGCCACAAATTGTTGAATGCGCGCCGTTGTGATTTGTGCAATCAGGTCGCCAACTTTCTCGTCATCCGCGCGAGCGCGAAGTGGTTTGACGATGTCCCAGTGCTCACCTTTCTTCTCTAACTCCATTTCGCCCGCAGGCGTCTTTAAGGCGATGCGACGCACCTGCGCAGTGGCCACATCAGTTAATTTTTTGTCGCGGAATTCCTCCGCTTTTTTGTCGATGTCCTTCTTAACCGATTGTCTGGCGAGAAATGTTTCCTTCGAGTTCTCAAAGCGGACATACATCCTGCCTTCCAACGCAGCGTCTTTTCCAAACAAGATTTCAGGAGGTCTGTCAGAGCCGATCAATTTGAGCTTAAGCTTTGGCCGGTTCAGACCGTATTCAGTCAGTTTACTCTTATCGGCCTCAATATCTTTCGCCGGAATTGTTCCCTCCTTTTGCCAGGTCTCCAGGTCCGACAGCAAATTCTCAACTAAGGCACCGTCTGCTTGATCTTTGATTGGGGTTTCAAGCCGCCATTTGTTGTCGCGGCGTCGTATTTCTATTTTTTCATCGCCATTTTGAATGATGATGCCATCGACCTTGCTTCGATCGAAATTGACCACGTTCTGCGCCTGCCGCCTGGCCTCCTCCGTGCTCGGCTGTTTCATCTCAAAGAACCGGAGGTACGCGAACACACCGAGCACAACGACACCAAGGATTAAAGTAGTTCTCCAATTCATGATTCAATCGTTGTCATTCTGAGCGAGGCGAAGAATCCCGGATCATTCTCCTTGGCGTCGCAGCCAAACAATAGCCAGAGATGTTTCGCTTCGCTCAACATGACAGCAAAGGCTCAGACGCGCCGTTGCCACCAAACCACGGTTCCGATCACGGCGGGGATTAGCGGCATGAAAATCAGAATAATCCAGCGCAGGCGAGCCAGCGCATCTTGATCAAGACTGAAAGTGAGAGGCTTTGAAACTTTTGGCGCGATACCGATTAGCTGTTCGCGACTGAGCAACCAGTTCACACTGCCGGAAATGAAATCGAGGCCCTGCTGATCTTGCGTAATCGCATTGTCCTGAACGAAGGTCGCATTGCTAACGACTACCAGGCGAGACGAGTTCACCTGCACCCGCTCATCCGCGCTGCCACCTTTTTCAATGGCTGCGCCTATTGTTAGTGCCGTGTTGCTATTCCGTTTCGCGTCTTCCTGTAGTTTTGCTTGATTGTCCGTGTTATAATCAGTCTCGGCAAAATAGCCTTTTTCCGCCTGGATTAGGGGCTCGAGACGGGTGTTGGCAGCACGGACGCGGTCGGGCTCAAGCGTTAGCGAAGAAGTGCCGCCCAAAAAGAGCGCCCGTACGTCGGCTAGTCGTTTTGTGATTGGGCTGTCGCCGAGGAATCGCGCTTGAACATCTCTTGTTAGTGCCATTTCCTGGATCCCAGTTCTCAGAAAAACCATCAGTCTATCGTCATTCACCTTAACGCCCAGCTCGTTGACAAACGCGTCAAGCTTCGGCGTTTTCGCCGCCGGATCGCGGAGAAACAAGATCCGCCCCTGTTTATCCCAGAAGTTGCGCAGCACTTTCATTTCGCGATCTGAAAAATCGTACTGCGGCCCTATGATCATGACAGTTTTTACGTCCTCGGGAATCGCATCCAGATCGAGAAGGTTCAGCTCTTTGAACTGAATGTTTTCGTTTTCGATGAATGTTTTCAGGACGGAGATCGCGCTGCCTTCAGCAAGTGGTGGTTCTTTGTGACCGAGGACGTATCCAAGAGTCTTCTTTTTTCCTTCCACAAGATCGATCATTGCGCTGGTGATGGCTTGTTCGCCTTTGAATGCGGCTACGCGAGGGCTTTCGCCCAATGCCATTCCGCTCTGGTCGATGTCAGCCATCTCGGATGCCTTGACCGTCTTATTGCGTGCTTCGTAATCGACTATTAAAAGAGGCTCGTCGGTAACGACTTTGTATTTGTCGAACAACTCCTTTGCCCGGGAAAGATTGCGCTCCGGATCAATCTGCTCGATATCGACCTTTCCTTTACCGGCATACTGATATTCCGTCAGCAAATTCTGAACGTCCGTGCTAATCGGCGTGCTTGGCGGAAAGAAAACCGTGATACGCATCTTGCCCTTGAGGGTGTCAAGGAAACGTTTCGTTTTATCTGAGAGCGCATATTTTTGGTCGCGGGAAAAATCCCAACGCGCGTAGTGTTTGAAGGCGATCGAGTTCACCATCGCAGCCAGAAACAAAACCAGCACGATTTGCGCGAGAACGTTAAAACCGATTCGAACCCGGCGAATTTTTTTTCCGGAACGTCCCGGGCGCTGGTTTGTTTCGTTAGCCACCGTTTAAAGCCTCCATTTGCGGGATTGAAACGCCTGGTGCGTAAGCGTCAGCATCACGATGGTCATGCTCACGTAGAGAACAATTGGGCGCGTATCTATCACGCCGCGCGAGAACGTTCCCATGTGTTCGATCGCGGAGAAATAGCCCAGCAAATCGCGCGTTTCCGAGCTCACATCGAGCAGAATGAACTGAACCAGGCCCAGGAAAAACAGAAGCGTAATTGCGCAGAAGGAAATGATTGCCGCGATGATCTGGTTTCGGGTCAGAACGGATGTGAGACAACCAATGGAGAGATAAAACATTCCGAGCAATAAGAGCATCAGATAGGACCCGGCGTAGGCTCCGGCCGAATGCGCCGCCGGCTCATTCGTGACTTTGAGAAAGATGGCGAAGTAAAGCAGTGTCGGGATCCACAGAATTACGTAGAAGACCAGCGCGCCAAAGAATTTTGCCAGTACTACCTGCCAGTCGCGCACCGGGACAGTTGTCAGTGGTTCAATCGTGCCGAGCTTAAATTCCTCGGCAAACAGGCGCATCGTGATGAGCGGAAAAATCAGAACAAAGGCAAACCAGAAGAAGATTGAGTTAAAAAATGCCTCCTGCACCGTGTATTGCACCTGGCGCTGGTTCATGAAGGAGACCTGGAAATAAAAATCGATCCCGCTGACTATCAGGAAAAAGATGAGCACGATGTACGCGATCGGGGAATGGAAATAGCCACGTACTTCGCGAGAGAGGAGAGTGTAAAATTTTCTCATGTTTTATCGATTGCGAGTATGAGCAGAAGCACGAGTAAGAGCGATGGTCTGCATTTGACGTTGAGCGTTGGACGTTGAGCGCCTGCCACGCCGTAGCGTTGCGAAGGTGGGTTCGACGTTTGCTTCCTGCACGTTCATTACTCCATCACTCCACTCGATCAGACTGCGTCAGAGTGGGTGATTTCCACGAACACATCCTCGAGCGTCGCTCGCCGCTGGCTCAGTTCGCGCAGAGACCAGTGGCGCTCGGTGGCAAGGCGGAAAACCTCTTCGCGTACGTCGACGCCTGATTCCACCCGCAGGGAAAATCTCTTCCAATCATCCTCCCCATCGGTGATCACTTCCCGCACACCTGAAATCTTCTTTAGCTCGTCCGCGCCGTTGTCTTTTCCGACTTTCGCTTCAAGAACAACACCACCGGCCTGCCTGATTTTTCCGAGTAAATTTTCCGGAGTATCGCAGGCCTCAATTCGTCCTTTGTGAATGATGATCACCCTGCTGCAGGTCATCTCCACCTCCGGCAGAATGTGCGTCGAAAGCAAAATTGTATGCTGGTCACCCAGGTTCTTGATCAACTCCCGCACTTGTCGGATTTGGTTTGGATCGAGGCCGATTGTCGGCTCATCCAGAATCAGCAAGTCCGGTTCAGCGAGCAGCGCGTCCGCGAGTCCGACCCTCTGTCGATATCCCTTGGACAGGGCCCCGATCAGCTTGTTCTCAACGCTCTTGAGACCACAAAGTTCTTTTACGTCGCCAACACGCTCACTGACCCGACGATGTTGGACTCCCTTTAGGGCTGCGCGATAACGCAGGTACTCTGTTACGCGCATGTCGCTGTAGAGCGGCACGTTTTCCGGCATGTAGCCGAGATGCGCTCGTGCCTGGAGCGATTGTTCAAAAACATCGAATCCCGCGATGGTGGCGCGACCAGAGGTGGGCGGCATGAAGCTGGCCAAAATGCGCATCGTGGTGGTTTTGCCCGCACCGTTGGGCCCTAGAAATCCCATGATCTCGCCCCGGCTAACCTCGAAATTCAAATCCCGGATGGCAGGCTGACCAGCGTAACGTTTTGTCAGATTTTCGACCTTAATCATTAAGCAATATTTCCATGAGACAACCGAACCGCGATTGCGTTGCCAATTTTTTTAGCGCGCCGTCATGCTGAAAGTGGCGAGCTGCTGGTTTTGTCCTCGGGGGCGGATTGCACCAACTGTGAAGTCGAGTTTTGTGCCGCTCTGCACATCTCGAAGCAATTCTTCGATGCGTTTGACAGAGTTTGTTTCGGAGTTGCCCGCGCGATAAATCACCAGCCCGCGCTCGAGCCCGGCTTCATCCGCCGGGCCATCTGGTTCGACTGCAGTAATCAAAACTCCGCGTCCGCGGAGGTAACCCAGCGCATCGCTTAGTTCCCGATTCAAATCCTGTAGCTGCAGTCCAAATAACTTTTCCGCATTCGACACCGACGTATCGGGCGCGGACGCAGGCTGGTTCTTTGGTTTGACTTGTTTCTGCGCGACTTTCTTGAATTGGTTCACGCTATCGCGCACCACTTCGGCTGGAATTGCGAAACCCATTCCCTGAGTGGGGACACCTTGCGGCGTGAATGCCATTTTCGCCGAGCTAATACCAACTAGCCGGCCTGAGAGATCGATCACGGGTCCGCCACTGTTGCCTGGATTAATCGCCGCGTCGGTTTGTACCAGACCCTTATACTCGGTCTCGTCCACAGTAATGTCGCGTTTGACAGCGCTAAGCACCCCCCGACTGATCGAGCTCCCATATCCAACTGCATTACCTACAACGATTACAGTCTGGCCCAGCAGGTTGGGAGAAATATTATCAAGACTAATGAACGGAAATGCGGTCTCAGCGTCGATCTTGATGAATGCCAGATCGGTCTTGTCATCGCCGGCAATGTAGTGCGCATTGTAGGTTTTGCCGTCGTTTGTCGTTACATGAATTTTCAAATCTGCGGCGCGCTCGACCACGTGTTGGTTGGTAACGATGTAGCCTGCCGGATCAATAATGAAACCAGAGCCGAGACTTTGCAGAGTCTGGCGAACTTCGCGCGGCCGAACGCGATTGTAACCAAAGAATTGGGCGTAAAAATCCTCAACCGGATCGCGCACCGTGCGCCTCACTATGCGCTCGGTGTTGATATTCACCACCGCCGGCAAGACCTTCGCCACTGCCAGGACAGCCGGTTCTGAAGCCGGATCGGCCTGGCCAAAATCGGCTTGGCCAAAACAAGCTACTGCTCGCGCCAGGATCAGTAGCGCAACAAACAGCTTTCGATATGAATTCGTCTTCATCGTCAGATCGGTCCCAACTGTTTTACGATCCCTGTCGGAACCATGCGCAGCAAGTAACGAGGCTGCCTCTGTACTGTCAACTTGCCGGGCTTCTCATCTGTCATGTTGAGCGAAGCGATGCATCTCTGGCCTCGTTCTCCCTGGCGCGAAATGTTCAGAGATTCTTCGCTTTGCTCAGAATGACAAGAGAGAGAGCCGCCGCTACGACTTGCCCCGCTGCGTAATGAATCGCACATTAATCGCTATGCGCACTTCAATTGGGGCTCGCGCAAACCTGGACCTGATCGAAGAGAATTACCGCCGTTGGCAGCGGAACCCTGAGTCGGTTGACGCCGGATGGTCGGCCTTCTTTGAGGGATTCGAGCTTGGGAATTTGCCGCAGCGCGACGGCGCGGCCGCTGCGGAGGCCCGCGAGGCGGCATTACAGACGCGCGTCGATGGTCTCATTTACGCGTATTGCTCCCTTGGTCATACAATTGCGCGGGTCGATCCCCTGGCGGACACGCGTCCGCAAAATCCATTGCTGAGTCTCCGCGAGTTTGGATTTAGCGAGTCAGATCTACACCTTCGTGTTTCATCAAAATTCTTCCTCGACAACCGGCCCATGACATTGCGCGAAATGGTCTCCGGGCTGGAGAGAATTTATGCCGACTCCATTGGCTCGGAATTCATGCACATCCAGGATCCGCGAGTCCGCGATTGGATTCGCAAGCGCTTGGAGACGCGACCCCACAAGCACTCGACTCCAGCGACCGTGCAGGTGGCGCTGTTGCGGGCGCTGCTTGAAGCGGAAGCCTTCGAGATTTTCCTGCATACGCGTTACGTAGGTCAAAAGCGGTTTTCGCTTCAAGGCTCGGAATCACTCCTGGTGATTCTCGACACAATTCTGCACAAATGCCCGGAAGACGGTGTCGAGGAAATTTGCATGGGCATGGCGCATCGCGGGCGACTCAATGTCCTCGCAAATTTTCTACGCAAATCGCTCAAGGTTATCTTCACTGAGTTTAGCGAAAATTATATTCCCGAGCTGGTCGCCGGCGATGGCGACGTGAAATATCATCTCGGTTATCACTCGGTACGCAAACTTGCCTCCGGTGCGGAGGTCGAGATTCGGCTCTCGTCGAACCCGAGCCACCTGGAAGCTGTCGATCCGGTGGTCGAAGGACAAGCGCGTGCCAGACAGCGAATTCGCGGTGATACCGAGCACAGGCGGAAAGTCTTGCCGTTGCTGGTGCACGGCGACGCCGCTTTCATCGCGCAGGGGATCGTGGCCGAGACGCTCAACCTGTCGCAGTTACCGGGTTACAGCACTGGCGGCACCATTCACATCGTCGTGAACAACCAGATTGGGTTTACAACACTTCCCAGGGATGCGCGGTCATCAACGTACTCCACCGACATCGCCAAGATGATCGAGGCGCCGATTTTTCATGTGAACGGCGACGATCCGCTGGCGGTTAAGTTTGTTAGCGATATGGCGTTTGATTTTCGCCAGCGATTCGGGCGCGACGTGGTGATCGACATGTATTGCTATCGTCGTTATGGCCACAACGAAGGCGACGAACCCTCGTTTACCCAGCCCGATCTTTACGCAAAAATCGAGAAGCGCCCATCAGTCACCCAGCTTTACAAACGCGAGTTGCTCGAGGCAGGAACACTGAGCGAAGATGATGCCGCCTCGCTGGAAACCGAGTTCGGTTTGCGGCTCGAAATGACGCGAGATGAAGTCGATGCCATCGAAAAACGGAAGGCAAGCGAGAAAGCCAGGTTCAGAGAATCAACCGCGATTTTTCAGCCGGAATACTCGAGTGAGTCTGAGCCGACTGCGATCAGCGAGAAAACGCTGAAAATTATTGTCGATGGTATGACGCGTATCCCAGAGGGTTTCGAGGTTCAACCGAAGATCAAGCGCATCGTTCTCGATCATCAGCGCAAAGTCTTCGAAGAGGGAGGGCCGATCGAATGGCATTATGCCGAAGCGCTCGCGTTTGGATCGCTGCTTCTCGAGGGAATTCCGATCCGATTGTCGGGCCAGGACAGCTCACGCGGCACGTTTAGTACACGGCATTCGGTGCTGTATGACGCAAAGACAGGCGAATCTTACGTGCCACTCATGCATCTCGCGCAGAAGCAAGCGCGCATTTGCATTTACAACAGCCCGCTCTCAGAAGCTGCAGTGCTCGGGTTCGATTACGGTTACTCGCTCGATTATCCGAGGATGCTTTGTTTGTGGGAGGCGCAGTTCGGCGATTTCTCCAATGGCGCGCAGACGATCATCGATCAATTTATCGTTTCGGCGGAATCGAAATGGCAGCGACCGAGTGGGATTGTGTTGTTACTTCCGCACGGTTATGAAGGCCAGGGCCCGGAACACTCCAGCGCGCGCCTTGAGCGTTTTCTGCAAGCATGCGCCGACGATAACATACAGGTCTGCAATCCGACCACAGCCGCGCAGTATTTTCATGTGTTACGGCGTCAGATGAAGCGCGACTTCATTAAACCGCTGATCATTATGACGCCTAAGAGTCTGCTACGAGCGAAGTTTGCTTCCTCGCCTGTGGAAGAATTCATCCAGGGCCGGTTCGAAGAAATTCTCGGCTCGCCTGAAGTGGGTCCTCCCGACAAGGTGAAGCGGATCATCCTTTGCTCCGGCAAAGTTTATTACGACCTGCTCAATTACCAAACCCAGCGCAAGATCGACGATGCAGCGATCATACGTGTCGAGCAGCTTTATCCGTTAGCCGAAAAGAAGCTCCGCGAAATGCTCAAGCCATTTCCAAAGAGTGCCAAGTACGTCTGGTGCCAGGAAGAACCGGAAAACATGGGCGCCTGGACTTTCATCGAGCCACGGTTGCGCACAATTTTCTGCACCGAAATCGCGTACGCGGGTCGCGAAGCCAGCGCCAGCCCGGCCGTCGGCGCGCTGGCTCGGCACAAACGCGAACAGGCCCGCTTGGTGGCCGATGCGTTTTCAGTTTGAGAGCACACTCTCATATGTCCCGTTAGTCCCGATGTGACCCATGAGACAGACGGGCCGTATGTGTTGACGAAACGCTGCTAGCTCGCGACGCTCCTTTCACGCATGGCCATTGAAGTTAAAATTCCTTCCGTAGGTGAATCGATCACCAGCGGCGTTGTCTCCGCTTGGCACAAGAAATCCGGCGAGTTTGTAAACGAAGGCGAAGCCCTCTTCACCCTCGAGACTGACAAGGTTTCCACCGAGATCGTCGCAGAAAAAGCAGGCGTACTCGAAACGAAGGTTCCGGAGGGGCAGGAGGTGAAGATTGGTGAGGTAGTCGCCATAATTGACGATTCAAAACGGCCGGCGACGGAACAAAAAGAAGAGAAACCCAAAAAGAAAGAGGCTGAAGAAAAGGACAAGAAACCCGAGCCGGAGAAAAAGGCCGCAGCAGAAAAAGCTCCTGTAGCCGCGGGCGCTGACCGCGGCAGGCCCGCAGCCAACGGCAGCGACTACAACAACGCTTTCGCCTGCTGTTCGCCGAATTGTCGAAGAAGAGAAGCTTCAGCCGGAAAAAATTCGCGGCAGTGGCGAAGGAGGCCGCCTAACAAAAGGAGACGTCCTGGCCGCGGCACAACAGCGCGGCAAGACGGACTTGTCCGCCGTAACCTCGGCGAAGGCGGAAGAAAAAATTGAATCTCGCGAAGCTGAACCATCCGGTGACGGGCGCTTCACACGCAAAAAGATGTCGCCGCTGCGCCGCAAGATCGCGCAGCAACTTGTGATGGCGCAGCATACCGCAGCGATCCTGACGACTTTCAATGAATGCGACATGAGCGCCGTCCAGGAATTGCGCCGGAGCAAACAAGATGAGTTTACGAAAAAGAACGGCGTCAAACTCGGCTTGATGTCGTTCTTTGTTAAGGCTTGCGTCGAAGCGCTTAAAGCCGTCCCGGTGGTCAATGGCCACATCGAGGATGAGGATTTCATTCAAAACAATTTCTATGACATTGGCGTGGCGGTCGGCACGGAGCGCGGACTCGTGGTTCCGGTCGTGCGCGATGCAGACAAGAAAAGTTTTGCGGGTTTGGAGCGCAACATCGCCGATTACGCCAGCAGGGCGCGCGACGGAAAACTAAAAATCGAAGATTTACAGGGCGGCACGTTTACCATCACAAACGGCGGAGTGTACGGGTCGTTGTTCGCGACGCCGATTCTAAATCCGCCACAAAGCGGCATCCTGGGCATGCACAAGATCATGCCGCGACCAGTTGCGGTGGATGGAAAAGTGGAAGTTCGCCCAATGATGTATCTTGCCCTCAGCTACGATCACCGCGCGATCGACGGAAAAGAAGCCGTCACTTTTCTGATCAAAGTGAAGGACTGCATCGAAGATCCAAAAAAGCTACCGCTGGATTTTTAGAATAAAAGTGGCAGAGCACTGCCGCACTCAAAGACAGCAGAGCAGATGTGACCTGCAACGACGGCCAGGTTTTAGAGGGCGGCGGTTTCTCCGCTTTAGTCTGGATGATTGCTCCACTCCAGCTGGCATGAGAAAATAACTTATGGAAAAATTTGATGTCGTTATCATTGGCTCGGGACCCGGCGGTTACATCGCTGCGATCCGCTCCGGCCAACTCGGTTTAAAAACAGCTCTAGTCGAAAAGGACAAGGACCTGGGTGGCACTTGCTTCAACGTGGGTTGCATCCCGAGCAAAGCGCTCCTGACTTCGAGCGACCATTACATGTTCGTCAAAAAGGAAGCGGCCAAGCACGGTATCGTAATCGACGGCGCGCATGTCGATCTGGCGAAGATGCAGCAGCGCAAGGACAAGGTTGTGAAGACATTCAACGGCGGGGTGCGCTCGCTCATGAAAACGAACAAGGTCACGGTCTTGGAAGGCACGGCCACGATTACCGCCCCTGGAAAAGTTTCCGTTAAATCCTCCCAGGGCGAGACGCAGGAGATCGAGACAAAAAATATCGTCATCGCCACCGGCAGCGCGCCGGCGGAACTGCCATTCGCGAAATTCGACGGGAAAACAATCGTGAGCAGCACCGAAGCGCTTACGTTCAGCGAAGCTCCAAAGAAGCTCGTCGTGGTCGGCGCGGGCGCGATAGGACTAGAGCTGGGCTCCGTTTGGAACCGGCTCGGTTCGGAAGTGACGATATTGGAATTTCTTCCGCGCATCGCAATCGGTTTTGATCTTGAGCTCTCGAATCTGCTTCAGCGTTTACTCACCGCTCAAGGAATGACTTTCCACCTGGAAGCAAAGGTCAGCGCCGTGAAAGTCGACAATGGTCGCGCGACCGTAATTGCGACTAAAGACAAGGAAGAACTAAAATTCGAAGCCGACAAGGTGCTTGTATCCGTCGGACGTCGCCCGTTCTCGGACGGCTTGGGCGCGGAAAAAGTCGGCGTGGAGTTTGACGAAAAGAAGCGCATCAAAGTCGACGAACATTTCCGTACGAACGTCGAAGGCATTTACGCAATTGGCGATGTAATCGCCGGGCCGATGCTGGCGCACAAAGCCGAGGACGAAGGGATGGCTTGCATCGAAATCATTGCGGGCAAGGCCGGCCATGTGAACTACGACGCCATCGCCAGCATCATCTACACCAATCCCGAACTCGCTGGCGTTGGTCTTACCGAAGATCAAGCAAAGGAAAAAGGAATCGATGTGCGTATTGGCAAATTTCCATTCCGTGCCAACAGTCGCGCGCTTACCGGCGATGACGTGGAAGGAATGGTGAAGTTTGTTGCCGAGGCCAAAACCGATCGCATTCTAGGCGGGCACATTTTGCATCATGCCGCTTCGGAACTGATCGCCGAAGCCGTTTCGGTGATTGAATTCGGCGGCAGCTCCGAAGATATCGGCCGCACCACTCATTCCCATCCGACCTTGAGCGAAGCAGTCAGAGAAGCAGCGTTAAATGTGGAGAAACGCGCACTGCACATTATGAACCGGTGATCGCAGTGATCGGCTGACGCAAACCAGGCGATCGCTTGAAATTACCTCGAGTTTGCGGCTTCGCGTCGCCGAATTACAAGCAGCGTCACCAGCGCGGAGACTGCGCAAATAATCGCGCCGAACGCGAGCGCGAACGGTGTGCCCACCCAATGCGCAACTGCACCGACTTCGAGGCTGCCCAAGGGAATCATTGCGCCGAAAACAAGCGACCACACACCCATCACGCGCCCACGCATTTCATCTGGCACAATCGTTTGTAGCACCGTGTTCGACGTGGAGAAAAACAGGAGCATTCCAAATCCGACAACGAGCAGAAATGCGAAGCGAACTGTAAAAATTTCGGCTCAGCGAAAGGGCGAATAGCGCAATCGAAAATATCCAGACGCCGCCGAGCGCCAGTCGTCGCGCTGTAAACAGATGTCCATAGGTCGCAACGACCAGGGCGCCGATTAACGCGCCGGTCCCACTCGCCGACATTAAAATGCCGTATCCGTTCGCACCGCGACCGAGCACGTCGCGCGCGAAAGCTGGCATCAGCACACCGTACGACCACCCGAAGACTCCCACCGCGAGGAAGAGCAGCAGGATCGTCCGCACTCGCTGATGTTTCAGTGAATATACGATGCCGTTCCAGGCGTGTTGACTGGCAGAGACGACGTGTGCCGGCCGTTGAAACGGCGGTAAGCGCATCATCATCAGACCGGCAATCACCGCGACAAACGTGAGACCATTCAGGAAAAAACACATTGCGACGCCAACCCAACCGATTAGTAAACCGGCGACCGATGGACCGACAACACGGGCGCCGTTCACAATCGAGCTGTTGAGGGAGATCGCGTTTAACAAGTCTTCACGGCTTGTCATTTCGACTGTGAACGCCTGGCGCGCCGGCATATCGAAGCCCATGGCGACGCCGTTCAATGCAGCGATAACGATGATGAATGACGGCGTGGCGAAACCGGCCCAAACGCCGGCCGCAAGAAAGAACGCGCAAATCATTTGGGCCGTCTGGGTCGCGAGGAGGATCGAGCGCTTCGGATGACGATCGGCGAGCGAGCCGCCCCAAATCGAGGACAACATCATCGGACCGGATCCTATGGCGGCGACGACACCCAGCAGCAGCTTTGAATTCGTAATTTGATAGACGAACCAACTCATCGCGGTTTGCTGCATCCACGTGCCAACGAGCGAGACGAGTTGCCCGCAGAAAAACAGCCGGTAATTGCGATGCCGCAGCGCGCGGAACGTATGTCGCCAGGTAACGCTACCAATGGGCACGCGACGTGGCCGCCCGCTGACGTCTTCTGGCACGCGAGCAGTTTCCGTGTTCGCTGTCGGCATCACTCATGATGCTGGCAAGATCAGCAATTGCAAAATCAAGCGCATTTTGTGTTGTAGGGCACTCGCCACGGCGAGACTGATTCAAGGCAGTGCTTGACACAAGCACCTCTTCAACTGGCTGGGTGTGCTAATTTCGCGGTGTGGAAAGCACCGCTGCTATTCTGTTACGCAAACGAAAGTTCAGCGATACCAGCCTGATCGTCTCGTGGTGCACGGAGTCGTTCGGTTGCATCCAAACAATCGCCAGGGGCGCGCGCCGCCCTAAAAGTCCGTTCGCGGGAAAGCTGGATTTGTTTTTCGAAGCTGAAATTTCCATAGTGCGGAGCAGGAAGTCGGATCTGCATACGCTCACTGAGGTTATGCTAGAAAATCCGTTTGCCGGGATTCGCAACAATTATCTGCGTACGCAGACTGCGGCCTATTTTGTCGAGCTAATTGAGATTTGCACGGAGCGAGATCATAGGGAGCCGGAATTGTTCGCGCTGCTGCATCGGGCTTTCGGTTACCTCAATGCAAACGATCCGACGGCGCGAGCGGTTTCGCATTTCGAGACAGAGCTCGCGCGGATTGCCGGCGTGCACGACGAGAAAAAATTGAAAGCCGACCCGGCATTTGCGCTTGGAAATTTATTCGGCCGACTGCCGCTTTCCCGTACGCCGCTGTTGAAAACGCTGGCGACGGAGGCGAAAAGCCGGAACAGTTCCAAATGAAACAACGCAATCTTATCGCTGCGGTCTTAATCAGCTAGCCTGACCCCGGCCGTATTGGGGAACGAAACGTACAGGTTCGATGCGTCGGGCTCGACAATCGGTTTCAGTGTGCACCAATTCCTGGGAACCACGCAGGGAAAGTTCACGAAGTTCAATGGCAAGATCGACGTCGACCGTGAGCGTCCGGAGAATTCCTCGGTGACGACGCAGATCGACGTGCGCAGCCTCGACACACGGATCAAAAAGCGAGACGATCATCTGCGCAGCGCGGAATTTTTTAACGTCGAAAAATTTCCTCAGATCGTATTCAAAAGCCGGAGCGTAAAACAGACGGGCCCGCAAAGCGGCGACATTCTCGGCGATCTCACCATTCACGGCGTGACCAAGCCGGTTACGCTTCATGTCAAACTGCTTACATCGCCCAACGAAACAAGCCGGACGCGCTGGGCCGTAACAGTCGATCCAATCACGCGGCGTGATTTTAACCTGATGTTTGCCCCCGCGACCGAATCAGTGTCCGGAATCAGCCAGACAGTCGCGATCAATATCGAGATCGAGGCGAAACGCGCAGAGTGAGAGGCGTATGACGTCAAGCATGGTCATCCTGAGCGAAGCGCAGCGAAGTCGAAAAATCCCGTGGAAATGCCCTCAGTTTTACCGGGGGATTCGTCGACTTCGCCCGGAATGACGGAATGATGGAAATCATTCCCCTCGGAGATTCCGCTCTGATCGTTCGAATGCGCGAGCGATTCGACGATGCGCCTGAGCAGACGTTGGACACAGTCCTTCGCGCATTTCAGCAGCTTCAAAACGCTGCCATCCCTGGTGTAATTGAGCTCGCGCCAGCTTACACAAGCGTCACAGTTTTCTTCGATCCGATTTCAGTCGCCAAAGGCGCTGAAACACCGGACAAGGTGTTCGATTGGCTGGTGGCGCGCATTCGGACCGCTGTAGCCGCGGGCGCTGACCGCGGCAGGCACCGGACAGCGAGACAACGCCGTGTACGCTTGGTCGAAATTCCGGTCTGCTATGATCCGGAATTCGCGCTCGATATCGATGATGTTGCGCGACGCGCGGCTATCTCTCCAAGCGAAGTCATCCGTCTTCACAGCACCGCTGAGTATCGGGTAGCCTGCATCGGATTTGTTCCCGGATTTCCATTTCTGGCTGGTCTCCCGAAGGAACTGGCGACACCGCGACGGGACGTACCGCGAAAACAAATTCCACCCGGTTCTGTCGGGATTGGTGGCGCCCAAACGGGAATTTATCCGCTACGTTCCCCCGGCGGCTGGAATCTCATCGGTCGCACACCATTGCGCTTGTTCGATCCCCAGAAAAATCCACCCGCACTTTTGCGCGCCGGCGAACGTGTGCGCTTCCGCAAAATCTCGCGCGATGAATTTGAATCCTTGAAATGATCCTGCGTCATACGCGCCACGTTTTCTACTGCTGTCATCCCGAGCGAAGCGAGGGATCTCCCCAAGGAAGTAGCCGACACACAAGCGAATCAGCGTGACCAATCAATTTGTGTGAGATCCTTCACTTTGTTCAGGATGACAACGCAATGACTGCGATTGTTGAGCGCGCGGGATTTCTTACCACCGTGCAGGATCTTGGCCGCACGGGTTATCGCCAGTTTGGTGTTTCGTTAGGCGGCGCGCTGGATCCCTTCGGGTTGCGTGTGGCGAATCTTCTGGTCGGCAACGATGAAGGTGCGGCGGGACTCGAGATTACTCTAGGTGGTTTGCAATTACGCTTTGAGGACGAACGTGTCGTCGCGTGGTGCGGTGGTGACTTCGATGTGCGCATCGGATCGAGGGTACTGCCGGCTGGCCACGCTGGTTCGGTTAGTGCAGGCGAAAAATTGAAAATCGGCGCACCCAAAGCCGGTTGTCGATCCTGGCTATCAATTTCCGGCGGGATTTACGTTGAGCCTGTTCTCGGAAGTCGCTCGACCGATTTGCGAGCCGGTTTTGGGGGATTTGAAGGTCGTTCATTACGCGACGGGGATGTTCTTCCGCTCGGTATGTGGCCGGGCTCGCCGACCCCGGCTACAGGTATTTCCTCGTGGACCGCGCCACATGATTGGGTAAGTCCGGCAAAGCCCAAACCAATTTTGCGTTTCATTCGCGGCGTCGATTGGAATCGCTTCGACGCTTCAACGCTTCAACGCCTAACGAGCGAAGCATTCGCCCTTTCACCCGATTCTGATCGCATGGGCGTGCGTCTTGAAGGTCCGGAACTGAAGCGCGCCGATGCGAGCGATATGATCTCCGAAGCAGTGGCTCCGGGTACAATCCAGGTTCCGCCAAGCGGAAAGCCGATTTTACTTTTGGGAGATTGCCAAACCATCGGTGGTTACCCGAAAATGGCGCACGTGATCACTGTTGATCTCGGTGTTGCAGCACAACTTCGCGCCGGCGATCGACGTCCGTTTTTCCGAAGTCTCGCTAGCTGACGCACACCGGCTTTTGCTTGAGCGCGAGCGTGAATTCGAGCGTTTCCGCGTCGGTATTAACCTCCAACGCTCATGAGACTATCAATCGATCTGAACGCCGATCTTGGCGAAGGAGCAGGCCACGATGAGGAACTGTTCGAGCTCATTAGCTCGGCGAATATCGCGACTGGTTTTCACGCCGGCGACTCCGATTCGATGCACGCTGCAGTTTCTACGGCGAAAAAGCACGGAGTCGCTGTCGGAGGGCATCCAAGTTTCTTCGATCGCGAAAATTTCGGACGCAAGGAAATAGAGGTAAGTAATCAGGAAGTGTTCGACGCCGTGGCTTATCAGCTTGGAGTTTTTCAAGCAATCGCCTCCGCCGTGGGCGTGCAACCGAGCCATGTCAAACCGCACGGTGCTCTCTATAACATGGCGGTGCGCGACGACAAACTGGCCGATGCGATTGCGCGAGCCATCGAATCGGTCGATCCGAAGTTAATTCTCTTTGCGCCTGACAACACCGAACTCGCCCGCGCCGGCGAAGCGCATGGGCTGCAAGTCGCGCGCGAAATTTTCGCCGATCGTAATTACCAGAATGACGGCTGGCTGGTCCCACGCACCCGGCCGGATGCATTGCTTCATGATCCAAAAGAAGCTGCTGAGCGGGTACTGCGGATGTTGCGCGAAGGCAAAGTGCGGTCCGTGGAAGGAGGCGATATTGATGTCCGAGGCGAAACAATTTGCGTTCATGGCGATACACCAGGAGCGGTTGAGTTCGCACGTGAATTGCGCTTACAACTCGAGCGCGAAGGCGTGAGAATCATCGCGCCGCAGAGTTTGTTGTGAGCGATAAGATCGATAATCGCCAGCAGTCCGGTCTCGTTCGTACACTCGGACCGATCGACGCCACCATGATCGTGATTGGCTCGATGATTGGTTCGGGGATCTTCATCACGTCGGCCGAATCGTCGCGGTTGAGTGGTGCACCGGGCTGGTTGCTTCTCGCCTGGGCAGTTGCCGGTCTGCTAACAATTACGGGCGCGCTTTGTTGCTCGGAACTCGCAACCATGATGCCGCGCGCAGGCGGAGTTTACGTCTTCTTGCGCGAAGCATACGGTCATTCAACCGGATTCTTGTATGGCTGGACTCTGTTTCTGGTAATTCAAACAGGGACCATCGCTGCAGTAGCGATCGCGTTTGCAAAATTTCTAGGCGTCTTTGTCGTGGCAGTTTCGCCGGAGAATTATTTGGTTCCTCCGATTTCGTTAGGCCACTACGCGATCAGCTTATCAACAGAACAACTGGTCGCGATTGGCTTGATCGCGTTGCTGACGTGGAGCAACACGCGCGGGCTTGAAGTCGGAAAAATTATCCAGAACACATTCACGTTCGCAAAAACAGCGGCGCTCGTCGCTGTCGTGGTGATCGGCTTGTCGTTAGGCTGGAAAGCCAATTCTGCTGCGTTGGGATCGGCATGGTGGGACTCGTGGGCAAATGGCTGGAGCCCGCAGACGGTCCAGCCCGGCTTTACATTTGTCGGCGGCCTCGGCCTCGTGCTGCTATTTGGAAAATCGATGGTCGGTCCGCTCTTCGCGCAAACCGCCTGGACAAACGTCACGTTCATTGGCAGCGAAATACGCGATCCCGGAAAAAATCTCGTACGGGCGCTGGTGATCGGCTGCGGCAGCGTGGTCATTCTTTACCTACTGGCCAATCTCGCGTATGTCGCTGTCTTGCCGTTCTCGGAAATCGAGCACGCGCCTCACAATCGCGTGGCGGTGGCCATGATGAATGCCATTTTCGGTCGTCCTGGTGCGATGTGCATGGCAGCAGCAATCATGATTTCTACCTTCGGCTGCAACAACGGCCTGATACTTTCCGGAGCTCGCGTTTACTACGCGATGGCGCGCGACCGTCTGTTCTTTAAAAGGGTTGGAACCACCAATCGCTTTCATGTTCCGGCCGCT
Organism: uncultured Verrucomicrobiae bacterium; assembly: GCA_963840135.1. Lineage (GTDB taxonomy): Bacteria > Verrucomicrobiota > Verrucomicrobiia > Chthoniobacterales > UBA10450 > Udaeobacter. Next base: position 277,304 of record CAWIXX010000017.1, read on the forward strand.
GCGTTGGTAATCCAGGGGATCTGGACCGTGCTCCTGACTCTGCCACGCACGGTGACACGCGACCCCTCAACACATCAGGTCGTTTATGGAAATGTTTACAACCAGTTGCTCGAATACATCGTCTCAGCGGATTTGCTTTTTTATATGCTAATGGTTGTCGCCGTAATGATTTTGCGACGAACAAAACCCGATGCTGGTCGCCCATATCGCACTTGGGGTTATCCGTTCGTACCGATCATCTCGGTCCTGCTTGCTGGATTATTGATTGTCGATCTTGGCTTTCTCGCGCCCGCAACCTCAGGAATCGGAATCCTCATCGTGTTGACCGGAGTGCCGGCGTACTTCTTTTGGCGGAAGTTCGCTGCGATTGAAGTAAATCCAGTTCGTGTTTGAGACGCGAAACCTGTTTGTATGCCTGCAAAATCAAAGAAACAACAAATGGCCGCTGGCGCAGCACTCGCGGCGAAGCGCGGCAAACGCTCGAAGTTCGTCACTGAAAGGTGCTTCGCGAGGGATGTACAAATCGATGAGCAAAGCCGAGCTGCGCAAAATGGCCAAAACCAAGCGCAAAGGAAAACCGACGAAGACGAAGCGGCGTTGAGATTTGCCGAAGCTTTGGAGCGAGGAGAAGAGCGCTCACTCTCCCCTTTGCATCATCTCCATCACGTCCTTGAGCGGTTGCGCGCTTACCTTGCTCGTTCCCGTAAAGGGATTATCGAGGACGTAGATCAAAAACAAAATCAAGGTGATCGTCACGGTGAGTGTAGTGGCAAGCACGTATTGCGCCTTGATGTTTTTCATTCCGAAGAAAAACGTGTACGAAACGGTGAATACGGCGCCAACAAGCAGCACTAACCAGATGGCTGGAGGCACAGTGTCGTTCGCCGCGAATATTCTAAGTCTGACGGTACTGAGCGAGGTCGTTTAACCTGTTTAATGTTTCGCCATAGAGCTCTCTGTTGGGAATCGATTTCTCATCCATCTGATAGAAATTAGTTAATAGCGTTGGCAGCGCCTTGCCGGAATGAAGAGCTATCTGCCCCTGGGACATTCTTTTCAGTTCATCGGCGTAAACCGAAACCACATAATCCATGAGCCCCTGTCGCATTGTTCTACGCGCCGAGTCCGGAAATGCTTCCGTACTGTGAAAAATATCGGCGACCTCGTTAGCTTCCATTTCCAGATTTTTTGTAGCGTCGTAGTATCCGCTCCACGTAACAAACACGACGAACGCTACCATCACCCCGTAAAACAGACCGAAAGCATTAAAAATAATTGCAGCTACCTCGTGGTTCTCCCTTAGCACTTCCGTCGGGTATTTCTTTCGTACCAGGTAAAGGCCCGCCAGGGCAATGGCTGTCGCAACTACTGAGACGGTCAGAAATGAAAGGCGGACTGGCCAATCAAGGAGAAATTGCATGGCTCTTCTCAGGTTCTCGCCAGAATTTGCATCGATTGTCCAGAGAAAAGAATCGATTTTGCGCGAAGAGGCGCTCAAACTGCGCGCAAATTATGAAAACCACTTTTCTTTCTGGTCTCGCATTGCTCGTAGCTTGCGATGGCGCTTTCGCGCAGGAAACGTTTCCGGGCGGGATCGTTTACGGCCCCAAGGCTGCGTTCAAGATCGATGCGCCGGCAGGGTGGGTTCTCGATAACAGCGCCGGAGCCGAGCAGAGACTGCCATGCGTTCTCTATCCGAAAGGATCTACCTGGGCCGATGCGAACGCGATCATGTACGCCAAGATCGCAGGCACAGATTACGAGGACGTTGGAAAGTTTGTCGCCACGGCAATCCAGCAGATGGAAAAAGTGCACGGCAAACCAAAAGAGAAAGTCGACTCCGGAAAAACAGGCGACGGGCAGCCGTATTTCATCAACGAATATCCGGCCACCAAGTCGTATTCCCAATGGGAGCGCGTCGCCTACATCCAATTGCCCAAGGCGGTCGCCTACATTGTGTTCTCGGCACGAGACGAAGCGAGCTATCGCAAAAATTTTCCAGCGCTTAACGAAGTACTCAAATCGTTCGCTTACATGAAAGTCGAAGGCGATCACAAACAACATTAATCACCCTTACGAAAACGGACGGAGTTTTTTGGAGAAGGTAGCGAAGAAATTAAGACTCAATCCGGCTCGGATAGGAGCTAGCGGCGCAAGGGCGCGCACGCACTCCGAAAGCTGGCGTGAAAACAGAACGACATCTCAATAGATTTCGCGCGCAGTGCTTGGAGTGCGACGTGTCCTCGCATTGCTTTTAAGATTTGAGAGATCGCTTCTAGAGAAGTTCGCGGTTCGCCAGCGCGCGGAAGATGCGCAGTTCGCCATAGTCGTACTTGCCGTCGAGTAACGACCTCACGTCTGCAAGTTTTCCGTCAGAAACTTTTCGAAACGCGGACGCGATTTCCTCGCGTTGCGCGGCGTTGAAGAACCGGTCGGGCTTGAGGGATTCGCCCGATTTAATCGCGGCTTCAAGATGATCGTAAACGGTGCTCCGCACGAATCCGCGTGCACCGGAAATATCGTCCACTGATTCGCCGCCGCGAAAACGCCGAAGCGTTTCTCTTTGGCTGTCATTCAAGCGTAAACGACCCGGCGGGCGCAAAGCAGCGAGGTCGGCAGAAAATGTCCGGCGCGGATTAGCGGCAAGATAATTTTTGATTTCGCCAAGGAATACGTCGGCAAAATCCTTCAACTTTTGCTCGCCCACGCCGGGAATACGGCGAAACTCGGTCGCCGCCGTCGGATAATGTTTCGCCATTTCACGGAGCGAGACATCGGAGAAGATGACGTAGGCTGGCACGTTGCGTTCGTCCGCCACCTTGCGCCGCAGACCGCGCAAGCGTTCGAACAACACTTCGTCGCATTCGATCGCGCCCGCGCGAGCCTTTTGATCCCGGGCGACAACTTCAATCTGCTTGGTGAGTGTGATCGGCGTACGGTGGCGCAAGGCGTCGCGGCCAGCCGGCGTGAGACTTAAGGTCGCGAACTTTCCCGGGGCGCATTCAATGAACCCCAGTCGCAACAACTCGCGCCCGATCGCCTGCCAGGCTTCGCGTTTCAATTCGCGGCCAATCCCGTACGTGGACAACTCATTGTGCCTTCGTTGCCGGATCGCCTCCGTGTCTGCGCCGCGTAAAACATCTGCGATATGATTCACCCCAAATCCGAATCCGCTTTTCGCGTGGATGCGATGGACGCAGGAGAGAAATTTCTGCGCCGGAATTGTGCCATCGAACGTCTCGCGCGGAGTGAGGCAATTGTCGCATCCTTCACACGATGGCTTCGTAAATGTCTCGCCAAAGTATCCGAGCAAAGTTACGCGCCGGCAGTCGCGAGTCTCGGCGTAATGAACCATTTGTTGGAGTTGTGTCCGCGCGATTCGCGCTTCGGGCTCGCTCTTTTCGTCGATGAAATGGAGCTGTTTGGCCACATCGCTTGCGCTGAACAGCAGCACGCATTCACTTGGCAATCCGTCCCGGCCTGCGCGGCCGGTCTCCTGATAATAGCTCTCCAGATTTTTCGGGAGATCGTAATGCACTACGAAGCGAACGTTTGGTTTGTTGATGCCCATCCCAAACGCAATTGTCGCGGTGACCACACGAACGTCGTCGCGCAGGAACGCGTCCTGATTCTTCGTGCGCTCGGAACTCGTTAGGCCGGCGTGGTACGGTTTCGCCCTTACTTCATCTTCGTTGAGATTCCGCGCCAGCGACTCGGCACTCTTTCGGCTCGCGCAGTAAACGATGCCGCTATCGTTTGGCCTGCTGCGAATGAACTCAAGTAACTGTTCGTAGGGCGCCGTTTTTGGAACAACGCGGTAAGTGAGATTTGGCCGGTCAAAGCTGGCGACATAACAACGCGGCTCGCGCAGCTTCAGCTGCTTCACGATATCCGCGCGCACTCGTTCGGTAGCCGTTGCAGTGAGCGCCATCATTGGCACCTCCGGAAAATGCGTCCGTAATTTTTTGAGCTCGCGATATTCCGGCCGGAAATCGTGTCCCCATTCGCTGATGCAATGCGCCTCGTCGATGGCAAAGTGCGCGATGTTCCAGTTCGCCGCGCGCTCCAAAAACGTATCGAGCATCAACCGCTCCGGCGCGACGTAAAGCATCCGGTAATCGCCGTGATGCAACCCGCGCCAGCGCGCCACAGCGTCCTTCCGGTCCAGCGTTGAATTCAAGTAAGTCGCCGGGATCCCGCTGGTTTGCAGCGCATCGACCTGATCTTTCATGAGCGAAATGAGCGGCGAAACCACAATCGTAAGGCCCTGGCGTGTCAAAGCCGGCAATTGAAAACAAAGGGACTTGCCGCCACCTGTCGGCATCAGCACAAACACATCACGCCCGGCCAGGGAATCGCTGATGATCTCGCGCTGCAGCGGCCGGAATTGGTCGTACCCAAAATGCTTCTTTAGCGTCGGGACTAGATCCATTCCTTGATGTTCCTCACTGGTTTTTGTTGTCTCAGCGAAATTCTCCTGTAGCGCGACAACTCAGTCAGGAACGGTCGTCATTTCTGCCGTTTCAGACGAAAACCATCAGCGTGCGCCCCGTAGCCGCTCGCATACTCAACTAATCCGACTCCTTTTTTCCACACGATCTTTTTGAAATGACCGGATGGATGACTCGAATCGTAAACGCATAAATCGCCTTTGAGATTGATCGTTGTTTTCCATAAACCATCTTCGTAATTGAAGCTGCCGCGAGCGATTCCGTAAATTTCGCCCTGCCCGAATTCCGGCGGTTTATCCAACGCCGAGATCTTCTTAACCGCATCATCATTCTCCTCTTCGTTCAACAGAACGATGCGGTCATCTGTGACAATGAAATAATCCGGCCGAATTTCACGTTTCTGCGGCGCGCGCGATTTGATATCGGTAAATTCGATTTTGAAAATCGCGCCCCACGGCATCTTGGCGAGGCGCGTCGTAACGATTCGCGCAGTGAGCGGGATCTCGTCCTGCTGAATCTCATCGCCCCACTCGGTTCCTCGAAATTTGGCGGACACAGGCTTGTCGTCTGGCGCACTGAGAAATGGATTTGCGGCATAAACAGCCGCCGGCAGTAGGATCGATGTCGTGATTGTCGCGATTCGGCACCAGTTCATGTTTCGATCCTAACGATCAGGGGATCGCCATTGCACGCCGTTTTCCAATCAGCTCAATAGCTCCGCGGCTACTTATCGCTGGCCTTCGGCGCGAGGGAAGCGACGATTTGTTCAAAACGCGGGTCGCCACGAAGCGGATCCCACCACGGCATCAGTTTGAGTTGGCCATAGGTGACACCACTCGGAACTTGGGTGGCAATGGCCAGTTGTTCGCAAGCCAGATCGTTGTCGCCAACCCATGCGGCAATCTTCGCCAGATACCTGATCATCGCCTTGCCTCTGATTGCGTCCCTTTCCATCGGAAGAAGCTCGACCGCGCGGCGGCCTTCGCGCAACGCTTCCTCTTTCTGTCCAAGAGCGGCGTCGATTAAACCAAGCACGCAACGCGCTGGGCCGTGATTTGGTTCTGCCTGCACAATCTTCTCCTGCTCCGCGCGGGCTGCTGTGAAAGCGGCGCGCGCTTTCGCATCATCTTTCATCATGAGCGCGATAAGGCCTTCGACGAGCAGATGATTCCATTGAACACTCCCGTCCATGAAAGGCGTTTCGCCCAGCGCAATCAAAGCGTCTTTTGCGGCAGCGGCGTCGCGCTCTGCTAACGCGCAGGTAAGCCAATTATTGGCGATCCCCCGCACGCCAGCCGAATTCCCTGCGCGGATTTCATCGATCACCTGATGCAAAGGCTGGGTATCGGCTTTCCAATCCAGGTCCACATTCGCGCGGATCACTTTGGTCTCAGCGCGGTTCGGTTCGGCGGCCATAGCACGGTCCAATACCAATGTTTCTTCAGCATAGCTTCGGAAAAGGTCGTAATTGGTCGCGATCTGGTGCAACGTCTCCAGATTGTGCGGGTCGAGCTCAACTGCGCGCTCGAGGTCTCGCGCGGATTCTTCCCAGCGCCCCTGCCGCCTCTGAATGTAACCCATCAACTGGAATATCGGCGCATCGTTTGGGAGGCTCTGACGAGCCACTTCCAGTTGCGCCAGAGCGCCATCATAATCGAGGTATCCCCAATAAAGATTTTGAGCACGCGCGAGGTGTGCTTCGCCTGCCTCCGGACGTAGCCGAAACGCTGTCTGGATTGCCGCTTCGGCCAGGGCAAGGCGTGCGGGAGTATGATCGAAGCCATCGAAGTAAAGGCGATCATGAATATAGGCCAGTTGGCAATACGCCGGAAAAAACGCCGGATCTCGCACGACAGCCTGATTCAACAGGTCGGCCGCGTGACGCAGATGCCCTCCGTCATCGTCTCTAAAGCTGGCCGCTAGAAGAAGATTGTTGGCACGCGTGTAGAGATCGAACGCAGGAATGTCGCTGGTTTTGGGACGTTCGATTTCGCTCTTTTCATTTGCTGAGAGTTTCGCATTGAGTTCGCCGGCAATCGCTGTTGCGACTTCATTTTCAATCGCGAATACGTCTGCAAGATCGCGATCGTAGATCTGCCCCCATGAACGGCGGTCAGTGCGCGCATCGACCAGTTCCGCGTTGACGCGAACGCGATTGCCAGAGCGCTGAACAGTTCCCTCCACCAGATGCGCCACACCGAGTTGCTGGCCGATCTTGCGCAGATCGCGCGCCACTCCGCTCTTGTATTGCATCACGGATGTGCGCCCGATCACCTTCAGATCCGCGATCTTGGCCAGGTCCGTCAGAATTTCGTCCTGCACGCCATCGGCAAAATAGGCGTTATCCGGATCCCGGCTCAGGTTTTCAAACGGAAGCACTGCGACGCTCTTTGCGGGTACCGGGGTTTTAGGCGCAAGAAACTTCTCCCCGAGTAGCCAAACGACGGCAAGCGCAAGCAAAAGGCACGCAGTACTCGCGCTCGCTAAAATTGGATTGCGCCGCGACCAGCGGAAAACTCGCGCTGGTGCTCGCACGGGCCGCGCGATGATCGGTCGTCTCTCCAGCCAGCGCTCAAGATCTTCCGCAAGCGCACCAGCGGTCTGATACCGCGCCTTGGGATCGCGTTCGAGGCAACGGGCGACAATTATTTCGAGATCGCGATCGAGCGGTGGGATGAATGACCGAAGCTTCGGCGCCGGAGTTGCGGCAGCCTGCCGAATGACCGAAAGCGCATTCGCGCCGATGAAAGGCGGCCGGCCGGCAAGCAGATTGAACAGGATTGCGCCGAGACTATAAATATCCGCCGCAGGACCGAAGTTGGCACCCTCAGCTTGCTCGGGAGCGATGTAACCGGGTGTACCAAACGTGGTTAGGGTTCGGGTGAGGTCGCTCTCTTCATCGAGCCATTTCGCCAGACCGAAATCGCTCACCAGCGGTTCGCCGCGTGCGTCCAACAGAATATTTCCCGGCTGAAGATCGCGGTGAAGAATCCCGTATGTGTGCGCATACTCAATTGCGCGGGCGATCTTCGACATCAGCCGTGCACATTCGCGCGGTCCCCTGCGCAGGCCGGACGCAGCAGTGCGCAAGCTTCCTCCGGTAGCGAATTTCATGCTGAAAAAAGGAACTCCGTCCTCTGTTTCGCTGACTTCGTAAACCGGAAGAATATTCGGATGATCGAGACTGGCAGCTGCTTCCGCCTCACGACGGAACCGCGCGAGTGTCTCATGCGAATCCGCGTGGTAGCTGACCACACGTTTCAACGCCACGATGCGTCCGGAGTGGCGCTGCCGTGCTCGGTAAATCACACCCATGCCGCCGCGCCCGACTTCCTTTAGAATTTCGTAATTGCCGAGCCGCCATTGTTTGTCAGGCACATCGGCCTCTCCGAGCACGCCCTCGAACACTTCCGCGGACGCTTCGACTTCTGCTTCAAAGTTTTCTTTAAGAAGACAACTCACGCAGCAACCGTTATCGAGACGGGTGGTAGCGCCACATTGCTCGCATCTTGCTGCGCCTTCCACGCCCATGACTGAGCCGGAGGGATCTGCCACAGCTTTCATCAGTTAGTCTCTGCCAGCACGGCACAGAGATGGCGAATCTCGTCATCAATGTCCGCCAGGTTTTCCACAGTGCGCGCGACTTCATCGCGCAAGAACCACCGGTAACGCTTCCGCAAATTGTGGAGCTGCTTTTTTACCATTGTCTCCGCGATTCCCAAAGCAGCCGCAAGATTGGCGTACGACAAATCGCTGCATCCCGGCGTAAGATGCGCGCTCAACATCTCGAACAGCCGGAGTCGGCCTTTGCATTCGCATTCCTCGCGGAGACGTTGCAGAGCGTGTTCTACAACTGTCGCCGCCCAACGGAGATCAAAGAGATGCTCTGTCGAAATATACTCGAGGGTCTTAGCGGGGACGGACAACTGGGACGGCGCCTCGGCAATCCATTCGTCCCAGGAAACGAACTCCATTCTGCCACCCCGCTTAACTGCGCGAGTTCTCTCTTCGGCATGACTGAGAAAATTCTGCAGCGACTTAAGCAGAAACGAACGGAATCGGCCACGATGTTCGTCGGCGCGCCGGAGCCAGTTGCTCTCCAGGATCATCGCGAAAAAATCCTGGGTGAGATCCTGCGCTTCCTCGATGGGGTAACCCTGACGACTTACGAACACGAAGACGGGCCGCCAATACGTCCGGCAAAGTTCAGCGAGCGCTTCGCGCGCCTTTTGCTCATCGGCGTTTGAGCCTGCGGCGGAAAGAATCAGGCTCCAGCGCGTCGTGCCGAACCCGCGCAGTTCGGCTGAGCCCGTCGCCGCCATCTCCGATCTCATCTAAAGCACAGGCTGCCCATTGTCGGATTCTTTTACAAGCGTAAATACCATCCGCCGGAGCGCGAGTAGGGCGTCTGTGTCAGACGCCGACCAAGGCGCTTCACAGAATGGAGCCGCGGAGGTGCGAGCGACATAGACGGGCAGCATATCTGGGCTAGAGAGCGGGAGCGAACGAGTCAACGCCCTACAAATCGGATGAACCGTCCCGGATACAACTTTCCAAAAATTATTCCGGAACTTACGTCCGCCACTTCGTTAGAACCTTGATGAAAGGAAAAATTAATTTATGAAAAATCGAAACATTATACTCACAACGATACTCTTCGCCCTTGGTTCCTTTGCGCTTCCGCAGGGGACGCAAGCGGTCGAACCAGCGGCGCCGGATACGGCCTTAGCCGGAGGCAACACTGCGGATGGGCAAAGCGCCCTTGGGAGCCTAACCACCGGTCAATTCAATTCGGCATTTGGCTTTTTGTCGCTTCTAAGCAACGCCGGCGCCAACTTCAACACGGGTGTTGGTGCCGGTGCGCTCCTTAGCAACACTGCAGACTCAAATACGGCCGTTGGTGCTGGAACGCTTTTTAGCAATACCACCGGGGGCGACAACACGGCCAACGGAGCGTTCGCCCTCTTTAGCAACGTTAGCGGCATCTTCAACACGGCCACCGGTTTTCAGGCGCTCCTGAACAGTACCGGCGACAGAAACACGGCCAATGGTGCTGATGCGCTCCTTTCCAACACGAGCGGCGGTGAGAACACAGCCGACGGTAATAATGCGCTCCGTAACAACACTATCGCCAATTTCAACACGGCGGCCGGCGCGTCGGCCCTGGTTACCAACACCACTGGCCATGACAACACGGCCGTTGGTACAAACGCACTCTTCAGCAATACGACGGCCAACTTCAACACGGGCGTTGGATCGGCCGCGCTTGGCGGAAGTACTGGCGACAGCAACACAGCTATGGGCTTTGGCGCGCTACAGGGTGACACCACCGGCAGCAACAATGTCGCACTGGGCGCTGGAGCTGGTTCGGCTCTGACTACTGGCGATAATAACATCTGTATCGGCCACAACGTTACTGGTGTGGCAGGGGACGCCGACACCATCCGGATCGGGAACGTGAACACCACCACCACCTTTGTCCGCGGGATCAGCGGAACAGCCGTTACCGGCACACCAGTTGTGGTAAACGGCAATGGTCAACTTGGCGTCGCACCCTCTTCGAAGCGTTTCAAGGACGAGATCAAGCCAATGGAAAAAGCGAGCGAAGTGCTCCTGGCACTAAAGCCGGTTACGTTTCGTTACAAGAAGGAGATTGATCCGGCAGGCACATCGCAGTTCGGGCTTGTGGCTGAAGAGGTAGAAAAGGTGAATCGGGACCTGGTGGTACACGACAAGAAAGGAAAACCGTACAGCGTGCGTTACGAGCAGGTGAACGCGATGTTGCTTAACGAGTTCCTCAAAGAACACAACACGGTGCAAGAGTTGAGGAAGGAACTCGCAGCGCTCGCGGCAACTGTGAAAGACCAGGGAGCGCAAATCGAGAAAGTGAGCGCTCGGCTCGAGGTCAGTAAGCCGGCGGCAAAAGTGGTCCTCAATAACCCGTAAAACTATTCCAGGATGGTAGCTTGTGACCGGAGTTTCCGACCTCGGCTACAGCTGCAATATGGAAGCTTGTAATTTGTGACGGCGGGCGTGCCGCCCCCTTTTTAAATGAAACTGCAGCCGCCACGGCTGCCACTACAGAAATAACGCCCCGCAAATCCAAAAGGTCAGTGATCAGATCGAACACGAATTCGCAATAACCAAAATCACAGAAGGCCAAAACACAAAAGCTAATGAAAGGAAATCGAACTATGAAAAATCGAAACAACAGAATAACAGCAATACTCTTGGCGCTTGGCTTCCTTGCGGTCGCCTCCTTTGCGCTTCCGCAGAGGACGGAGGCGGTAAGTCCGGCGCCAGACGGAGGCTATCCCGGGGGCAACACGGCAGAGGGGCAAAATGCCCTGTTGAGCCTTACCAGCGGCGTTTACAATACAGGAATTGGTATATTCTCGCTACTAAGCCTTACGGACGGCAGTTTCAACACGGGTGTCGGCGCTGGAGCACTGTTTACCAATACCGCCAGCGAAAATACAGCTACCGGCGCCGGGGCACTTTTTAGCAATACCACCGGGGGGACAACACGGCCAACGGAGCATTTGCCCTGTTCAGCAACACCATCGGTCAGAACAACACGGCCAATGGAGTGTCTGCGCTCCAGAGCAACACAGAAGGCAGTGATAATACAGCCATTGGTCGTCAAGCGCTCTTCAGCAACACCAGCGGCGGCAGCAACACGGCGATCGGTGATTCCGCACTCTTCAACAACACCACCGGTAGCGTCAACACGGCTGTCGGTCTGCAAGCGCTCGAAAACAACACCACCGGCAATCGCAACACGGCCACTGGCTTAAGCGCGCTTAGTGGCAATGCGACCGGCAACGATAACACTGCCACTGGTCACGAAGCGCTCCAGTTCAACCTCAGCAGCGGCAACACGGCCATGGGTAGCGGTTCGCTTTCTGAAAACGCGACTGGCAGCAATAACACGGCCTTGGGTTTCAATGCTGGCGCCAACGTGGACGGCGATAATAATATCGATATTGGGAGCGGCGTTCAGGGTGTAGCTGGCGAGAGCAACACGATCCGAATCGGCGATACAGATATTACTGACACCTTTATCAGAGGAATCAGTGGAGCAACGGCTTCTGGTGGTGCTGCAGTTTTTGTGAATGGAAACGGCAAGCTGGGCACGATGACCTCATCAGCGCGATTCAAAAATGAGATCAAGCCGATGGGCAACGCCAGCGAAGTTATTCTGACTCTGAGGCCGGTAAGCTTTCGCTACAAGAAAGAGATTGATCCGCAAAGCATCCCGCAATTTGGCCTGGTGGCCGAGGACGTAGAAAAAGTGAATCCCGATCTGGTCACTCGCGATCGGGAGGGCAAGCCGCAGACGGTTCGTTACGAGCAGATCAACGCAATGCTGCTCAACGAGTTTCTCAAAGAACACAGTAAAGTTGGGCAACTTGAAGCTGCGCTCGACGCGGTCAACAAACGTCTAAATGAGCAGGAGACAAGAATTCAGAAAGTCAGTGCAAAACTTGAGGTGAACAAACCGGCGACAACCATGGCTCTCAACAGTCAGTAAAAAACAAAACAATCCAAGGAAATTAAATTATGACACATCGTAACACACTATTCACAACCATACTCTTAGCCTTTTGGTTCTTGGTGTTTAGTTGCCTTGTATTCCCACAGAAGACGCAAGCGGTCAGTCCTGCGCCGGACGGGGGCTATCCCGGGGGCAACACGGCAGAGGGAACGAACGCCCTTTTGGGCCTGACCGCTGGCACGTACAATACGGCAGTAGGTTTCTTGTCGCTCGCGAGCAACACGGAAGGCCAATTCAATACCGCCCTGGGCGCGGGGGCACTTCTTGCCAACGTGGGAGATCCAGGTTCAGGCGCAGGAGTCGGAAATACGGCCACTGGTGCGGGAGCGCTTTTAAGCAACACCACCGGCGAGAGCAATACTGCAAATGGCGCGTTCGCGCTCTTTAGCAATAGTACCGGTGCGGTCAATACAGCCACCGGTGCTGACGCCCTATTGAACAACACCACCGGCTTCGCCAATACTGCTAATGGTGTTGGGGCTCTTTTCAGCAACAGCATCGGCAACAACAACACAGCCACGGGGTTTAGCGCCCTCTCCGCCAATATGAATGGCGACGGCAACACGGCGATCGGTCGGTCTGCGCTCACTATCACCACTGGCAGCGGCAACACGGCTTTGGGCGCTAACGCCGGCAACGCTCTCACTGCGGGTAATTTTAATATCGATATCGGCGTCGATGTTATCGGTGTGGCAGGAGAGAGCAATACCATCCGGATCGGTGCCAACTTGGACGACACACCGGGAGCCTCAGCGTGCCATATCGGCGGGATCTATAACCAGTTGGTTGATCCCGGCACCGCAAGTTCTATGGCAATCGATGCCACTGGAAAGTTAGGTACGGCGCTCTCGTCGCGGCGCTTCAAGCATGACATTAAACCAATGGACAAGGCGAGCGAAGCGATTCTGGCGCTCAAGCCTGTGACCTTCCATTACAAGAGCGACGCTAAAAACACGCCGTGCTTTGGTTTAATCGCCGAAGAAGTGGCCGGGGTAAATCCCGATCTCGTCGTCCGCAACAAGAACGGCGAAATCTGGAGCGTTCGCTATGATCAGATCAACGCGATGTTGCTCAACGAGTTCCTCAAAGAACACCGGAAACTGCAGGAACAGCAAACGACGATCGGGCAACTGAAATCCAATGCTGCAAAGCAGGAAGCCACGATCAGTGAGCTCAAGAGCGATCTGCAAATTGTTATTGCTCGCCTCAAGGACCAGGATTCAAAAATCCAGAGCGTGAGCGCGGAAGTTGAAATGAACAACCGCTCATCACACGTGGTCGCTACCAATCCGTAAAGCAAAAGACTGAACACGGATACAGCTGGGCTTGAGAAGGTGAGCGCCCAGCTGGTTGCAGGCCGCATGGTGGACTCATAGGAAGCGAATCTTCGCGGAAAATTGCACTGAGTAATCGGTAAGGGGGATGCAGGCAATAGTAATTGGCTTTGACGACTACCTTATCGCTGGGTCCGACTGCTCAACGGATTGACAATTGACGCCCGAATTTCCTACTCTGGGGTTCTGAAAACGCTCCGGTTATCGGGTCTGCTCGCAACGTCATTTCTTGTTTTGTCACCGTTGCGGGCGCAGGATGCGAAATTCGCGGCGGATAACTTGAAGTACAGCCGCGATTTCTATTCCAAGGTCCATTTCGTTGCGATCGCGAAGCTTGATTTCGGCCCAGGCGGCAAGGCGGAATTCAAGTACGATCGTTATCCAAACGGCGGGCCGGAAAGAATACAGGCCGGCGGCGCCGAGTTTGCCCGGAAGGATGGAAAGACCTGGCTAAGATCGAATGATTGGGGTGAAACCGGCAAGCCGGTTGACGCTCAAACTTCCAAGCGACTGAACAACTGGGTTGGCCTGATCGATGGACGATTGATTGGCGGACCCGCTTCGAATGATCCGAGCGAAGGTGCGACAGTAATGAAATTCCTGGGGAAAGAAGATCATGGCGAGCGCGAAGAATTCGTTTTCGAAGAATCAAAAGAAAAACCGAAAGCGAAGTCCTATCCGCACGTCAGCTTTGGACGATATAAGAATGCGAAGGATCAGCAGGTGTTGCTCTCGGAATTTTCCGGACCGATGCGGCTCGGCGCGCGCGAGGCGAAGGTGAACATCAGTTTTAGCTATCTGGTCGCGGTGCAGATAAAAGATGAGACCAACGCGGCCGAGTCGCCATCACCATCGCCGACTGCAGCGAACAGACCAGGGAGCGGCCCTCTCAAGTCCGCCTCCGCCGGCGAGTCAGCATCATCAGCGTCGCCTGCTGATAACGAGTCTGTTGAGGATCTTGTTAATCGCGGGATCGAAAAAGGAAAGGAAGGCGACTTGGATGGAGCAATCGGGGATTTCACCCGCGCGATTGAGCTCAATCCAAAAGATGACGCCCCTTATTATAACCGTGCCCAAGCGAAGTGGCTAAAGAAGGACGCGGCCGGCGCCATTGCCGACTACACCCGAGCCATAGAACTCGGCTCCACAAACCCCGCTGCTTACAACAATCGCGGCAACGCTAGAGCGGAAAATAACGACCGTGACGGCGCAATTGCGGATTATACACGCGCAATCCAACTCAAGCCCGATTACGCACGCGCCTACCACAATCGCGCTGTCACGAAGAAAGAAAACGGGGATGCGACTGGCGCCGAGGCTGATTTCAAGGCCGCTGAGAAACTCGATCTGGCATTGGCGAGCGAAAGATCGGCCACGGATTCAAAAGACAATCGGCCTTCAGGAGCGACCAGCGTCAGTCTCCTGGATGGCAAGCTTAAGCTCGATATTCCCTCTGATTTTTCGCGCGATTCTGACGATCCCAAGGACCCAAAAACGCTAGCCAAATTCTCAGGCCCCGATGGCGCATGGGGCATAGTGTTGCGCGGCACGCACGGCCTCGCACCGGATAAGCTCGATGGTTACCTAAAGATGCGTGTGGCCGAATATAGTAAGGGATTCAAATGGCTGCCGAAGGATTCGCATTTGCAATGGTTGAAGAAAGACATCGTGACGATCGATGGTCGCAAATGGGCGGACTGGCGATATATCCCGATGCTAAAAGGAAAAAAAGATTATTCCCATAGTCCGGTCTATACACGATTCCTAACGACTTCTTACAAGGGCCAGCTCCTAGAGATCAGCTTTACCTCGAACCTAAACACGACTCCCGAGCTAAAGAAAGAGATAGACCACGTCATGGCTTCAGTACATCTCGAAGAATGAAAAGATCTGTTACTCTCGGCTGCCTTTGTTGGTTCCTCGTTTCAAATCAGTCGACTACTGCCCAAGAGCCCGCGACGCCAAGTTCGGTTTCGCCGGATGAACAATGGGAATATCGGTGTACCGATGGACTATGGTCGTCGATCGTGAAAGCGGGTACGAATCAAATGGCGCTAGATCTTTCTAATGACGTGGAGGTCCCTTATTGTCACGACGCAGCGATCATTTGGGCGCCTAATTCGAAACGGTTTGCTTTCAATTACACTCCGCCACACCCGCCCCATACCACTTATGAAACGGTCGCGTTTTATCAGCTACGCGATAATAAATGGGTGCAGCTGCAATCGCCCATTGACGTGGACTCGACGCCTGGGACGTTCGCAAAACTGGTCAAGCGGCTCTCGATAGACGGTCACCGCTCCGATCCAATCCCTGATATCGTAAAGGCGCGTCAATGGACCGACGCTCACACTGCGATCGTTTACGTTGATTGGGGCTCCTCTGGACGCAGCTCACGCAAACAGACTTTCCTTATCACATTGAAGTTCGATGCGGAAGGCAACTCGAAGATCGTCAAAACCCATCGGATGTCAGAGAAAGAGGTCAAAGAGAACGCTAACGAAAAATGAGATCACTTTTTACCTTTGCCGCAATCGTTGGCTGCACCATCGGCTGCGTTTTTTCCATTTTCGCAGTTGATGAAGAATCGGAAGCACAGGGCGAAGACTCGTCTGCGGGGTTGCCCGAGCAGTACGTAAAAGATTATCTCATTGCCGGCAGCACTGTTTCGCCGGACAAGAAGTTCGCTGTCATTTATCCGACGTTAGGAACAGAAGAAGCGGCGGAAGACGCGAACCATCCGGAGCGCATCAAAGACCATATTGTCGCGCTGAAGCCTTTCGCTATCCTGGGCGAGTTACAGACGAAATATGCTTACTTCCAAAATGAGAATCACGGCGGAATCAGCGCGGAATGGTCCGATGACAGCTCGGTCGCATTGATCACGCTCGATGGAAAGTGGGGGCCGCATGATGTCTTTCTACTGGAATTCCGCGACAATAAGCTAGCTCGAACGACGAATGTTCTCGCGAAGGCTCACGATCTTTTATTACCAGACTATCGCAAGTCTAAGGCTGAACCTTACAACGACATTTTCGATTTCATTTTTGACAGCGAGGACGGTCCCGTGTTTAAGCTCGATGGCAACAATCGCGTCGTAATCGATGGCGATGCGGTGACTGATCCGAAGGGAATTTCCGAGCATAGATGGTCCGCACAGCTAAAGGCGGTTTGGAACATTGCTCAGGCGAAGTTCACAGACCAAAAGATCACACGAAGCAGGGCAAAGAAGAGTCAGTGACACCGTTTACACCCCGCAAGAAACCGAAAGTAAAGCCTCCACTTTTTTCGGATCGCAACGATAAATCGTCGTTGCTCCTCCCTCGTAATACTGCGACGCGACCACGACTTCCATTTTACCGTCTCCGTCCAGGTCCAGCACTGCGACCACTTTGTAAGCATTCGGTGCGTTAAAGCTCGCGTCGTCGTCGGTGCCGTTCTGGTAAGCCTTCGGATAAAATTCTCCTTCCACCAGTTGTGTTTCCACCTTTCCAGAGACGACCCGCCGCAACAACACCATCGAATAACTGCCAGCCGGAGATCTCGTCGGCGCGCCCTCTTCCTTTTCTGAGTAATGCGTTGCGCTGATTAACACTTCGTCTTCGCCATCACCCTCGAGATCGACTCGTAGAATGTTTTCGATCTTCACTTTCGGTTGTTTGATGCCCTTGGTTTTCAAAAAATCGCTTACCGCATCGACATAAACCTGCTGAGTTACATCGAGGATCTGCACTTTTCGCGGCAACGCCTTCCACGGTGCAGCCAGCGCGATCACGCCCTTCTCCGGCTTTGGCGAAAGCGAAACCGTCAGCACGTCTGAACACACTTCCTCCTCTGCTGGTTTCGGCTTGGCTCCCTTGGCCTGGCCGAGTGATTGCGTCAATCCATAAACCTGGTACGTCATTTCATCTTGCAGCGCCTTTGCCGCTTCGTCTGCTTTGATCGACTTCCCGCCCGTGATCGCGCCGAAGAGATAGCCGCGTTGGACTTCGACGATCGGATGCAGGTCGTCCGCTGCCGCCGCCGTGCAAATCAGCAAAGCGCTGAACGGGACAACAAAACTAACAAGTTTCATTGTCACATTATTGTCGCCACTCTTTTGATCGCCAATACAATTTGGCGTGCTCGCTCACTAGGATCGAGTCTTACTTGCTGCAGGCTCGACATAATCGCGATAAAAGGAGTTTTCGAAAAGCTCTGTTGGGTCGTATTTGCGTTTGATCTTATAGAATTCTTCGTAGCGCGGATACGCGAGGCGAAATTGCTCGACTGTGGCGTGTGGACGATAAGGAAGATAGTAACTACCGCCGCATGCGAGCGCAGCATCAATAAGTCGTTCTGTAATAGCCCGCATCCGCGCATCGGATTCAAGCGTCGCGGTATAGCGAAATAGCATTACCAATCCAATCTCATCCTGCCGAGCGTAGGCAAGAATTGTATCATCGTCCCGTCGCACGAACCGAAGTGTGATGTTTAGCAGGTCTATGGCGCCGGTCTTACCTAGAACCGGTCGGATGTTGCCAAGGAATTCAGCTAGCTTGTCTGGCGGAACAAAGTACTCGTGCAAAATCTCCGTAAACTTCGGATCTCGATTAGCGAACCAATCCGAAGGGGTCCGCAATATTCCATTGCGGGACACGATGCGGTGAGTTTGTCCGTGGAATCGCTCAATTGTCCATCGGCCGAGTTTGCCAAAGTCGCTGCCAACCGAGGCACGAAAGGCTGCGCGTGCAAGGCTGATCTCCCATGGCCGTGGAGCGAATGGACGCACTGGATTATCCAATGTGTTTGCAACATCACTGGGCGATTGGTTCGTCTGCGTCGCAACGAACCGAATAATTCGCGCGTCTCGAAGAAACCATGGGCCAGGTGCGATGCTGACACGCCCATAAGCCAGGCCGATCAGCTCTTTCGATTGCGTGACCAGAAGAGCAAAACGATCAATAAAATTTCTAGACGTCGCAGGAAATTCCTCAGCCCGATACAAGGCGTTCGGCACGACTCGCAAATCGACATCGAGAATAACACCAAACAGCCCGTATCCGCCGCATACGGCGTCGAATAATTCACGGTCCTCTGCAATCTCATGCCGACATTCGCGCACAGAGCCGTCCGCAAGAAGAATTCTGAACGCTTGTACCGTGCTCGCGATCGGCGGCGAGTTCGGCTGCCAGCCGTGGCAGTTCACCGAGATTGACCCACCGACGGTGAAATCATCATTGGACTGCATGACTGCGACTGACCAGCCTTGGCGATCAAGGGCTGTTAATAGTTCGTGCCATGTTGCGCCTGCACCCACATGAACGATCGGAACGGAATCGCGGACCCTTACCGGATCAATGCGACGGAATGCATCGCAACGCATGTCGATACATAGGCTTCCATTAAGCAACGTGTGCCCGCCCATTGAGTGACGTGAGCCTGCGATCGTGATCTTCCCATGTTGCGATGCGGTTTGGCGGACAAGGTCGCGCAGTTGGTCGACCGCCTTCGCTGGATCGTGGTCTACGGTAATTATCGCAGTAGAGGCGGCGCTGCTTAAGCGACTAAAGTCGCTTTGTCCCGCTAGTGGTTCGGGCAGCGAAGATTTATGACCCGCAAACCACGCGTGTGCAACAAGCACAACATAACTCAGCACGAGCAAGAGCGCTGCTGACAGCGTTCCGATCAGGGCACGCCGGAGCCAGCGAGCAATTTCAGTCACGTCTTATGGGCGGCGTTCGCGCACCGCAGACAACACCTCACCGATTGCTTCGCTGCGTGGTCTCGCTCCGAGATTTCCTTTACCGTGAACGCGGACGCTCACGGCGTCGGCTTCCATGTCGCGCTTGCCGATCACGAACATGGTGTGGACTTTCATTTGCTCGGCCCGCTGGACTTTGCCGTTGATCTTGTCGGTGCCGTCGTCCAATTCTGCGCGGACTTGATGAGCGCGCAGTTCCTTCAGAATCGATCTCGCGTAATCCATTAACTTCGGATCGTCGCCGATGGTGAGAATGCGCACCTGTTCTGGCGAAAGCCAGAGCGGGAAATTGCCGGCATAATGCTCGATTAGGAACCCGATAAACCGCTCGTGCGTACCCAGCGGCGCGCGATGGATGCAGATTGGAATTTTCTCGATGTTGTCGCGGTCTTTATAGCGAAGATCAAAACTTCGCGGTTGCGCGAAATCGACCTGGTTGGTCGCGATGGAAAACTCACGTCCGATCACGCTCCACGCTTGCACGTCGATCTTCGGGCCGTAAAACGCCGCTTCGTTCGGCACTTCGACAAAATTAATTCCAGAATTCTTTAGGACGTTGCGCGTCATTTCCTCGGTCTTTTTCCAAAGCTCCGGTTCATTCACAAATTTCTCGCCAAGCTTCGCGGGATCGTGCGTAGAGAAGCGCATCAAATATTTGTCGATCCCGAACAACTTGAAATAATTCAGATACATCTCGTTCACGGCGTTGAACTCCGCCTCGAATTGTTCAGGCGTCATGTAAAGATGGGCGTCGTTCATCTGTAGCGAACGCACCCGCATAAGCCCGAACAACTCGCCGCTTTTCTCGTAGCGATAATCCGTCCCATACTCCGCCAGCCGCAAAGGAAGGTCGCGATAGCTGCGAGGCAGCGCTGCAAAGAGCTTGTGGTGATGCGGACAGTTCATCGCTTTCAGGTAATAGCGATCTTCCCTCCCGTACTGTTCAACGAACATGTCTATAGCGATACGTTGAAGTCCTGAGTCAGTTAACGTTGCCTGTTCTTCGGCCGGTTTGGACCGAACGAGCTTCACGAACATCTGAGCGAAGTCCGAAGCATTGTCAGTCGCGAGCAGCTCGGGATGCTCTTTGGAATACCCCGCCAAGAGATTTCTAGCTAAACCTTCGAGCCCGGTTTGAATCTCATTCAGCGTCGTTTGTCGTTCGCCTTCGAGTCGTAGCCGCATCGGCGGGAACATCGATTCTGCGTAATAGGGGAGGTGACCGCTTTTTTTGTAGAGGCTCTCGCGGGCGATGTGTGGAGTGCGGACTCGTTGATAACCGGCGGCGAACTCGGTTTCCTTTGCGAGCTTCTCCAGCTCTTCGGCGATCACCGCGCCGCGGGGCAGGAACATCGGCAAACCTGGTCCGACATCATCATCGAAAACAAAAAGTTCGAGTTCCTTGCCAAGCTTGCGATGATCGCGCTTCTTCGCTTCCTCGAGCATTGCGAAGTAATCGTCGAGTTCCTTTTTCGTTTTGAAGGCAGTGCCGTAAACGCGCTGGAGCTGCGGATTCTTTTCGTCACCTTTGTAGTAGGCGCTCGCCACGTTGGTGAGTTTGAACGCGCCGATGTTTCCTGTGCGCATGACGTGCGGACCAGCGCAGAGATCGATGAAATCGCCGCTGCGATAGAGCGAAATTTTTTCGTTGGCCGGAATGTTCTCGATGATGTCGAGCTTGAATTTGCTTGGCCCGGGGCGTTCGCCAAGTGCGGCAAGCCGGCCTTTCTTCCCAAGGTCGAGCGCTTCATCGCGCGAAACTTCAAGCCGCTCGAATGGATGATTCGCCTTAATCTCCTTTTTCATCTCCGCCTCGATCTTTTCGAAATCGTCGGGTGAGATGCGGTGTGGAAGATCGAGATCGTAATAAAAACCGTTCTCTACTGGTGGCCCCGCGGCGAACTGCGCTTCCGGCCAGATTTTCAGAATTGCGGTCGCTAGTACGTGCGACGCCGAGTGACGCAGGCGCTCCAGATCCGTCATCTGTGCGCGCATTTCAGGTGTTTTGCGTTCTTCAGTCATCGAGAAGCGATCAAAATTAACCACGAAGTCGCCAAGGACACGAAGAATTTGCTCCTGCTCTGCATTCGGAGCGCCTGTCACACAATTGTAACTTGGAAGATATCGTGTTTCCTCTATACGCTCGGTTTGTCAGCCAAACGCCATTTGTGAATCCTGCAGAACTTTTTCGTCAAGAAACTGACACGGTGCAGCTCGCGCCGGGCGATATCCTTTTCCGTGAAGGCGACAAGCGTGACAAGATGTACGTGGTATTGGAAGGGGAGATGGACGTGCGGCTTGGCGACTACGTAGTCGAGACCGCAGGAACAGGTGCGCTGATCGGCGAGATGGCATTGATTGATGCCAGCCCGCGTGCTGCCAACGCTGTGGCGAAGACCGCGTGCCGACTGGTGCCAATCGATGAACGACGGTTCCATTTTCTCATTCAGCAGCACCCGCATTTCGCAACGCATGTGATGAAAGAGCTAGCTGCTCGCCTGCGCAATATGAACGCGGCGGCGATGCGGTAGAAAATCTCAATAACTCAGAGTCAACGCTGGCTTTCGCAACAGCGGACTCGGCGTTATTTTTCGCCGTGCGAAGAGTTGCGCAAAATCTGGTGCTCGCCGCGATTGTCGCAGCCGGTTGCGGACAAAAAGCTCCACCAGTTTCCGATTTTACGTCGCAGCGTCAGCGCATGGTCCAGCAGCAGCTGGTGACACGCGGTATCAAGGACGCGCGCGTCCTCGCTGCGATGGCAAAAGTGCCTCGGGAAGAATTTGTTCCCCCGGAATCGCGTGGTGCCAGTTATGAAGACGGCCCGTTGCCGCTTGGTTACGCGCAAACCATTTCGCAGCCGTACATCGTAGCGTTCATGACGGAGCAATTGCGTCCGAAACCGAGTGACCGCGTTTTGGAAGTTGGGACCGGATCAGGTTATCAGGCGGCGATTCTGGCCGAGCTGGTGTCGGAAGTTTACTCCATCGAAATCGTCGGACCGCTGGCGAAAAATGCCGAGGCGACATTGCAACGGCTCGGCTATAAAAATGTGCATCTGAAAATCGGTGATGGTTACCAGGGCTGGCCGGAAGTGGGGCCGTTCGATGCCATCATCGTGACTTGCGCGCCGGACAAGGTTCCGCAGACGCTCGTCGATCAACTCAAGGACCGTGGGCGCATGGTCATTCCTGTCGGCGACAGATTTGCTCAGCAGCTGTACCTGCTTGAAAAGAAAGACGGCCAATTAAAACAAAGCGCCACGTTGCCCGTGCGTTTTGTACCAATGACGAGCGAAGCTGACAAGCAGAAGTGATAGGGTATGCGAATTTGTGAGATCCTTCACTTCGCTCAGGGTGACAAGCTGAGGCTTGTCATTTAATCGCCGCTAGTTTCTTCAAATCGACGCGCTTGACCCATTCCTGCAGGTCCTTCGGGTCCTGCTCTTGTAGCTCGATTTGAACAAAATAACGATTGGCGATCATGACCCACAGAGTGGAGTGCTTGCCTTCCTTTTCGAACGCTTCAAACCCAGGATTGCCATCAATTTTGACAGACT
Source organism: uncultured Verrucomicrobiae bacterium (assembly GCA_963840135.1). Lineage (GTDB taxonomy): Bacteria > Verrucomicrobiota > Verrucomicrobiia > Chthoniobacterales > UBA10450 > Udaeobacter. Next base: position 299,946 of record CAWIXX010000017.1, read on the forward strand.
TGCCGTAACCTTCGCTGGTTTCGTTATTGTTGTTCCAGGCAGCTGTCGTGGCATTCACGTAATCCGGATTTGCTACGGAATCGAGTATGCTGATCGCCGCTGTCGGCGCTTTGTCGCCCTCGCCCTTGTGATAGTCGCGATGCACGTTCGTGATCCTGAATCCGCCGACGTCTTCCGTAGAACCTTCCGCTTTATCGGCGGCCCAACCTTGCGGCGGGTCCGGCAAAACGGGGAGCAGTTTCTGATAATCAACGGCGTCAGGCACGAGAATCGGTTCGTTCTGCGCACGCACGACGCCGGTCCCGAAGATGATGAATAACGCGAGAGCGAATAAACCTGCACTGGCGGCAAAGCCAAATCTCGGTCGAGGAACGAGAGCCGTTGATTTCATGCTAACCTCCTTCTCCGCAATTAGAGATTCCCTACACGATTGACTTTACAGCCTCTGTCAAGACGCTTTGGACGATGCGCACACGAGAACGCGCATTCCATAGGGACATGTGCGCCACGCGGGTTTTGATAAACATCGTTTTTCGCCTCTCCCTTCGCGAAGGGAGACGGTACGGTGAGGGCTCGTAGTCACGCTATGGTGGAAACCCCTCACCTCGATCCTCTCCCCTACAAGGGGAGAGGCGGATCAATGTTCGCATATTTGAGGTATCTCCCGAAAACTTTCTCCTCAGCATGGCGTTTCTACCGCGTCCATGGCACCACGCTTGTGATTGCAATATGGATATTCGCAGTGGCGGTGCGGCTAATTTTGATCGATCAGCCCTACGTCGATGACTGGAGCTGGAGGCAGAGCGATGTCGCGGCGATTGCGCGCAACTTTTTCGAAGGGGCTTTTCGTTTCGGATACCCTCAGATCGACTGGGCTGCCAACTCAGCCGGCTACGTGGGAACAGAGTTTCCCATTCTGCCATTCCTTGCGGCGATCTGTTACAAATTCGCCGGCATTCACGAATGGATGGGGCGCAGCCAGTCCGTGATTTTCTTCGCTATTTCGCTCCCATTCTTCTTTTTGCTGGTGCGCGAGATCTTCGACAGCACAACTGCGATTTGGGCCACGTTTTTCTACGCTTTTGCGCCGCTGAACATCTTTGCCGGCCGCTCCTTCATGCCGGATGTGCCATCGCTTGGCCTGGGAATCATCGGATTGTATTTTTTTCTGCGTTGGCTTCGCGATCCAAAGCCAGCGTCGTTTTATCTGTCTGCGATTGCGATTTCCTTGTCGATCCTGATCAAGGCCACGAGCCTCGTCATCGCGGCGCCGCTTTTGTATTTGGCTGTAGCCGAGGGTGCCGACCACGGCCCTGATCAACCTCGTCACGTCCGGGGCAGCCGCAGTCAACACCAGCGGCTACATCTGCTGGCTTTTGCTGCAATTGCGCTCCTACCCTCGGTCGCATGGTATTGGCACGCGCATCAAATCGCCGAGAGATATTATCCCCATCATTTCTTTGGCGCCGGTGGAGTTCGGCTGGAAAGTTTTTCGTGGTACTGGGACATCGCGCAACAGACTGCGACGTCGAGCCTCACACCTCTTCTGGCGATTATGGCGCTCATCGGTCTGTTCGTCGCGCCGCGCGGAAAATATGGCTGCCTTTTTGATTGGTGGCTGGTTGCCATGGTTCTGTTCGTTGCGGCCGTTGGCTACGGCAATCGCCATCCATGGTACCAGTTGCCTTTCGTGCCAATTGCTGCCGCATTTGCCGGCGCTGCGTGCGCTTTTTTTGGATCGAAAATTTCTTCGCGCGTTGCAGCCGTGACCTCGTCAATCTTGCTTACAGGTTCGTTTGCAATTCTGGCCTTCTTTTACGTGCGACCGCTTTACGAATCATCAGCCGCACAACTTCGCGATGCTGGTCTGGAATTAAACAAGCTTACGGCGAGCGATGCATTGATTGTCGCCGTGGACGGTGGCAATCCAACCATATTCTATTATGCGAAGCGCAAAGGCTGGCATTTTCTCGAGCAAAGGGGGATTTACGACGGCAATCCTAAGAATAGCCAGCAAGCGATTGCCGATCTTGAGAGACTGCGTCGCCAGGGCGCAACGCATTTTGTTTTTACCACGCCCAGGTTTTGGTGGTTGGAATCATATCCCGAGCTAACACAGCATCTCAACGAAACCGCAACGCCGCTTGAGACGACTCCAGAATTCAAAATCTATAAACTCACCTCTGGTCCAAAGTGACAATGCATCACGTTTCCGAAATTCAGAGATTCCTCGACTTCGCTTCGCTGCGCTCGGAATGACAACAGCGACTAAGCCTCGCCGCCAGCTTGGGTTGTTCGATGCCACCATGATTGTCATGGGCGGCATCGTTGGCGCGGGAATTTTCGCTAATCCGTCCGAGGTGGCGCACCGCGTTCACACGCCGTTACTAATCCTTGGCGTTTGGGTACTGGGCGGCATTTTTGCGATGTGCGGTGCGTTTATCTGGGCTGAACTGGCCACTCGTTTGCCCGCCGCGGCGGGCGGGCAATATGTCTATCTTCGCGACGCATACCATCCTGCGGTGGCGTTTGTGTACGGATGGGGACTGCTTCTGGTGACGCAGACCGGCGGCATGGCCGCGGTAGCTGTGATATTCGCATCCTACTTTCGTGCGCTAACGGGAGTAGGTTGGAATGATAGCGCAATCGCAGCCGCGGTGCTGCTTGTACTAACTGGCATTAACTGTTTTGGCGCGCGCGCCGGCAGCAATGTGCAAAGCGTTTTTATGTTGTTAAGAATCGCAGCGATCGCGGGGCTTGTGATACTTGGGTTTTCGCTTGGCGGCAGTTCCCTCAAATCCGATCCGCGGCTAGCCCCTCCGTTTTCTTTTGGAGTTTTGGCAAGCATTGGGTCCGCGATGGTTCCCATTGCGTTTGCCTATGGAGGATGGCAGACCGCGACTTTTGTTGCAGGTGAAATGCGCGACGCGCGCCGTGATTTATCGCGTGGACTGCTAATGGGCGTGGCTGGCGTTGTGATCCTTTACCTTGCCGTCAATTTCGTGTGCCTGCGAGTGCTCGGTCCAGCCGGTCTGGATGCAACGACGACCCCGGCGTCGGACGTAATGCGGGCGGCGCTCGGCCCACGCGGCGCGCAATGGATTGCCGCCGGTATCGCGATCTCGACGCTAGGTTTCCTAAGCCAAAGCATGTTAACGGGTCCGCGGGTGTACTACGCGATGGCGCGGGACGGACTTTTCTTCGCAAGTGTCGGCAGGCTCTCGCAACGCTCGCGAGCGCCAGTAGTCGCGATCATGCTTCAGGGTCTGGCGGCAATCGCCATCGCTTGTTCCGGGACATATGGTCAAATCTTGAACTTTGAAGTGACCGTCGATTTCATTTTTTTCGCGATGACAGCGGCGTCGCTGTTCGTTTTGCGCCGCCGTCAGATCGGATCAGACACGGTTATCTATCGTGTGCCCGGCCATCCGTTCACGACGATTCTTTTTGTTTTGTCCTGTGTTGGAATTGTCGGAAGCGCTATCGTCGCTTCACCGCCGAATAGCGCAATCGCGTTGGGTATCATGCTGGCCGCGCTTCCGGTTTACTACTATTGGAGGAAGTTCAGACGAGCAGATTCATGACACACAAGCATTCCGACTACATGCATTGGTCCAAGACGCAAAGCCGCGCGCCGGTTCAACCTCGCAACGAGTGGAGTGGCGCCGTTTCCGCTCCGCGAACTGCCAGTCCAGTTGGAGACACTCGAAATCAATGGTTACGACACGGCTACGGTCATCCGCCTTTACAAAAGGCCATCGCCGCTCATCACGGTGTCGATCCCGACTGCGTTGTGGAATCCGCGGGAACTTCCATGGCAAATCATCTGGCCATGGCTGCGATTATCGAACCGGGCGACGAAGTCTTAATTGAGCATCCAGCGTACGGACCCATTCTCGATGTCGCTCGATATCTTCGCGCGAACGTGAAACGGTTTTCGCGCATCAAGGAAATCGGCTGGGCCGTCGATCCGCAAGCGATTCTTAATTGCATTACGCCGAAGACGCGACTCATCGTGATCACGAATCTGCATAATCCGACGAGCGCGCTTACGCCGAATTCAGTTCTACGTGAAATCGGCGAGATCGCGCGCAGCGTTGGAGCGCTCGTTCTGGTGGACGAAGTTTATCTAGATGCGGTTTACGAGCGGACGCCACGCACGTCTTTCCGTCTCGGGCCAGAGTTCGTAGTGACCAGCAGTTTGACGAAGGTTTACGGCGTCAGCGGACTGCGCTGCGGCTGGATCCTTGCGCGCCCGGACCTCGCCTGGAAGATGCGCCGCCTGAATGATCTCTACAGCGCAACCCCAGTGTACCCGGGGCTACTTCTCGCCGTCGCCGTGTTTAAGCACTTGAATCGGCTTCGCGAAAAAGCGCGCCGGATCGTGAATGCGGACCGCAAATTGCTTCGAGAGTTTCTCGTACAGCAATCCGCGCTTTCTGCGGTCACGACGGATTGGGGCACGACGTCGTTCGTGCAATTACGCGATGGGAACGCCGATGACTTCCTGGAACGGCTGCGCGCAGAGTTCGAGACCTCAGCAGTTCCTGGCCGTTTTTTCGAAATGCCTGACCATTTTCGCATTGGCATGGGCGTGAACACGGAAATGTTCGCCGAGGGGCTTGATCGCATTAGCCGCGCGCTTGGAGACCACTGAAATGAAGAGACCTAACCAATTCGAGATTCGCCCTGCACACGTCGAAGATGTGCCAAACATTCTGCAATTGATTCGCGATCTGGCGACCTACGAGCGCGCGCCAAACGAGGTGACCGCGACAGAGGAGCAACTTGTCGATGTTTTGTTCGGGGAACGACCGGCGGCGGAAGTTCTTCTCGCGTTTGAAGGACAATCGCCGGTTGGGTTCGCGGTTTTCTTTTATAATTTTTCCACCTGGCTTGGGCGGCCCGGACTTTACCTCGAAGACTTGTTCGTGAAGCCGGACAAGCGCGGCAAAGGCTATGGACGCGCATTGCTGGTCGAGCTAGCGAAGATCGCGCGAGATCGAGAGTGCGGCCGGATGGAATGGGCGGTGCTCGATTGGAACGAACCGGCAATCAAGTTTTATCGCGCGCTCGGCGCCAAGGCAATGGACGAATGGACGGTGTTTCGATTAACTAGTGATGGGATTGCGAGACTAGCAGACTCGGGGCGAGTCGACCAAGAGTAGCAGCAGGAACAAGACCAGGAGCCAAGTGGCGCAAGAAAGGACAAGGATCGAGGACTATGCGTTTCTTAGCGATACGCAAACCGCCGCTTTGGTCAGCCGAGACGGATGCGTTGACTGGCTTTGTCTTCCGCGGTTCGATTCGCCTGCGTGTTTCGCGTCGCTATTGGGCGAGACAAAGAACGGGCATTGGCGATTTTTCCCAGAAGAAGAAGTCCTAGAAACCCGTCGCCGCTACCGTGGCGACTCGCTGATCCTCGAAACGGAAATCGAAACCAAGAGCGGCGCCGTGCGCCTCATCGATTTCATGCCGCCACGTGGCGAGAACCCGGACATCATCCGGATAGTGGAAGGATTGCGCGGCAAGGTCTCGATGCAGATGGAACTCGTCATCCGGTTTGATTACGGGCAGATCGTGCCGTGGGTGCGGAGACGTAAGCGTTTTGAGGGACTGGAAGCAATCGCGGGTCCTGATGGGTTGATCCTACGAACGCCAATTGAAACGCGAGGTAAAGACTTGACCACGGTTGCGGAGTTTACAGTCAGCGAAGGTGAGCAGATTCCATTCGTGCTCACATGGTTCGCTTCACACAAGAATCCGCCAAGGCCAATCCATTACGAGCATGCTTTGCGTGACACAGAGAGGTATTGGCGAGAATGGTGTAGTCAATTTCAAGGCCGGGGGAAATGGCGCGACGCGGTGATGCGCTCGCTTACCGTGCTCAAAGGATTGACCTACGCGCCAACAGGCGGCCTGGTCGCGGCGGCTACGACATCCTTACCTGAACAGATAGGAGGATCGCGCAACTGGGACTACCGCTATTGCTGGTTGCGCGACGCCGCGTTCGCTTTGGTCTCGCTGCTGCTTCACGGTTATCGCGAGGAGGCTAAAGGCTGGCGCGAGTGGCTACTTCGAGCGATTGCTGGCAGTCCTGCGCAGATGCAAATCATGTACGGCATTCGTGGCGAGCGCCGGCTCACTGAAGTCGAAATTCCCTGGCTCTCAGGCTACGAGAAGTCTGTGCCTGTACGCATCGGCAACGCTGCTTCAACGCAATTTCAGCTCGATGTCTATGGCGAGGTTCTGGCGACGATGTTTCAGGCCGACCACGCGGGAATCAAAATGGAGGAAGCAGATTGGCATCTGATGGTCCAGTTAATGAAATTCCTGGAATCAAACTGGCAGAAACCGGATGAAGGGATTTGGGAGGTGCGCGGCGGTCGAAAAAATTTCACGCACTCGAAAATGATGGCGTGGGTGGCGTTCGATTGCGCTGTGAAACTTGTTGAAGAATGCGGATGCGCGGCGGGCGAGCATCATGCTCGCTGGCGAAAAGTTAGAGAGCAAATTCACGCAGAGGTTTGCGAGCGCGGTTACAACTCAGAGAGAAAGGCGTTCACCCAGTTTTACGGTTCCGATGCGCTGGATGCCAGCCTGCTAACGATGCCGCTCGTTGGCTTTCTGCCTGCAACAGACGAACGTGTCCGCAATACCGTCGAGGCCATCGAACGCGAGCTGGTGGAAGATGGCTTGGTCTTGCGTTATCGGCCGCAGGAATGCGGCGTGGACGGATTACCGGGACGTGAAGGTGTTTTTCTCCCATGTTCCTTCTGGTTGGTTGCTTGCTGGCACCTCCTCGGTCGAAAGAAAGAAGCGCGCGAATTGTTCCAGCGTTTGCTTGATGTGCGAAACGACCTGGGGCTTCTCTCCGAGGAGTACGATCCTCGCGAGAAACGACAGCTGGGAAATTTTCCACAGGCATTTTCCCACGTTGCGCTCCTTGGTGCCGCGCGAATCCTTGATGACGAACAGGAAACTGCGACGTCGATATGATCCCAGGGAGTGGCGGTTCTCCTTGAGCGTAGAGAGGCGCCGCTGTAGCCACGGCCCTGTGGGCCGTCTTCTTGGTGTGAAAAGCACCGCACGGGTCGACCGGCCATAGGCCGGTGGCTACAACACTTTTGAAATTGTTTAAGCCCGGGTCTCGCTTGAAGAAACGAGCCACCGAACCAAATCCTCAATTGTTACAATCCCGCAAAAATTTTTCCTTCGGTCAAGGACAGCAGCAAGGCCGAGTCGCGCAGCGCGCAATTGTTGTACAACCCGATGGGCGGACTCGTCCTCATTAGTTGTTACGATGCGCCGGATATAATTGGCCAGCGGCTTGCTTCCATCCTGGTCAAGCAGGATATCGAGGACATTAATCAATCCGACAGGTTTCCCTCCACGTGTGATCACAGGCAGACGATCCAGGCCGGAAGAGGCGCTGAGTTCCACTGCTTCCTGAGTTGACGCGCTCGACGGTAACGCGACCACTTTCGCCGAAGGCAGCATTACGTCGCGCACTTTGACGCCGCTGAAATCCACCACGTTATGAATCATCGCGCGCTCTGTAGCAGTGAGGGAGCCCTCGAGCTCGCTTTGTGCGGTGATCTGTTTCAGGTCCTCGCGCCCCGCAAAAAGACGAGCGCGTTTGGCGGCGCGACTCGGCAGGATCAGCTTGCCCACCCGTGCCCCGAGTTCGAGTAATGGTGAGAACAGGAGCGATGCGAATTCGAGTATGCCGGCAAGCCGAGCGAGCGCACGAAATGGAAATCGCCTGAAAAGAGATTTCGGGAGAACAGAAAGCAGAAACAAATAGACCGGAAGCGCGATCGCCAGAGAGAGAAAGTAGCCGGCGTAGCCCCATGACCGGACTAACTCGCGCGTCAACAGGAACAAACCGAGTATATCGGCCGCGTTCGTGATCAGTAGAACGGTCAGCAGCAATCGCTCCGGGTGTTTCAACAAGCGATTCAATCGCACGGCTGCCGGCACGCGCCGCTTCACATTTTGTCGCAATCGAATTGGGTCGATTGAAAGCAGGCCGCTTTCAATCCCGTTGAAGAAGAAGGAGACAATCCAGCAACAAAAAATGATTAAGCCAATTATCATGCCGCGGCCCCGAAAGCTTTCGGAGTTGTTTTCTCCAGGAGAATTTCCTCAATCCTTTTGCGGCCTGAGCGGCGCACCGTGATTACAAGGCCTGGGATCTCCAATTTTGCTCCCGAGGAAGGCAAATAACCCAGTCGGGTGAATACAAATCCACCGATCGTGTCGATTCCTTCGGCGTCGATTTGAAAACCGAGATATTCGCTTAAATCGTCCAGGCGCGCGTTACCGCTGACAAGAAATCTGCCGTTCCCGAGCGGCTCGATATAAAGAGCGACATCGTCACGTGGCACAACATCGCCAAGAATTTCTTCCACGATGTCCTCCATCGTGATAACGCCTTCGATGCCGCCGAATTCGTCGACCACGACACCCATTCCCTGAGGACGAGTCAAAAAGAGCTTGAGCAGCTCCAAGGCTCCCATGGTCTCAGAGACGAAGGAAGGAGCGATTAATTTCTCGGTGTAATGTTCTGACGGATCGAGCAGAAACAATTTCACATCGATGATCCCAAGAATTTGATCGGGCGTGTCGGCGTAGACCGGAACCCGTCGATATCGATTCTTCTTCAGGCGCGCGATGGCTTCGTCGTTCGTCAAATCATCCGGCAGCATGAAACTGTCGACGCGCGGGGTCATGCAGTCTTTTGCGGCTTTATCGCCGAGCTTGATGATTTCCTGGATGATTTCGGCCTCGCCTTCATACAAGGCGCCTTCCTCCTCACTCATCTCGATCAGCGTCCCCAATTCCTCGTCACTTAAGCGCGCCCGAGTGCGCAGACGCGAAGGGGTGAGAAAATCGACCACGTAGGCACTGACGCTCTCGAGGCCGCGACCGATACGGTCCAGAACCGGCATTGATATCTGCAACGCAAAGGCGCCGATTGTTGAAAGTCGATAGGGGGCCGAAAGCGCCAGGAGCTTTGGGATTAGATCGCAAAGCAATACAATGATTGCGAATATCGCAAGCGCGGCGGCCCACTGGGGAATGCGCCCCGCAAGCGGACCCTCCCACAAGAAGAAAAGGCAAAGTACGATTAACAGAACGTTCACTAACCCGTCGCCCAGCAGGACGACATTCAGGACGCGGCGTGGATTTTCCCGGAAGAATTGTACGAATTTTGTGAGCTTCTTGTGATTTGCCTCCAGGCCGCGCAATTGATGCGGCCTAAGGGAGAACAGGGCGGTTTCCACTCCGGAAAAGAGAGCGGAACAGAAAATCAAAATTGAAATGACCACCAGCAAGATGGCCAGGGCCACGGCTGTCATTTCTTATGTCGACACAGCCAGGCCGGCTGCGAGAAGTCAGCCGCGCGAGGCGAGCAGTCTTGTCCCTTCGAAAAACTGGTGCGCGCTGGTTTGCTCATTGTCTGAGCCGTGAGCAAATTAAGCTCTTCATGAGCAAAGGCGAGAGGATTTCGCGGTTTGTGGCCGAAGTGGTTGTTGAAGATGTCGATCTGAGCCGGAGGGACATCGTGAAACATCCATTTTATCGCGCGTTTTTCCATTGCTGGAATGAAAAACGTTATTACGAGGCGCATGATGTGCTCGAGCAGCTTTGGCTCAAGACCAAATCAGCCGATGCAGACTATTTCAAAGGATTGATTCAGGCGGCTGGGGCCTTTGTCCACCTTCAGAAGCGATTTGAGCACCCACTGCACGCGAAACATAGCAAGCGCTTGTCTCCCGCAGTTCGCCTGTTCCGGCTCGCTGAGAGGAACCTGTCCCGCTTCTCTCCACGACATCATGGTTTGGATGTGGCTGCGTTGTGCCGGCTGTTGCGCACATGCGCTGATCAGATCGTTGCATCCGACTACAAGACCAATCCCTGGTCGCCGGAAACCGCACCCAAACTGGAGTTGCTGTAGCCACGGGCCTGTGGCCAGTCTTGAGCAATCTGCTTAGTGTTGAATGGAGATAAACGGCCCAGAGGGCCATGGCTACAGCTATGACTGGCCGACTTGGCCTGGTGCGGCGCGCTCCTATCTCGTGAATATCGATTTCACTCCGGCGATAAGAAGGACTGTGTCTAGAAAAAGCGAAATTACCCGGACAGCAAGATGCCTGCTTCCCAGATACGAGCCCATAATGCCGCCAATGATCGCCGCTGCTGCAAGGATAAGACCAAGCGAAGGAATTAAATGAACCCAAAGAAGAACGAGATGTGTGGTGTCCATGCTTTGTCATGTCGAGGGGAATCGAGACATCCCGGTTTAACAAGAACGCCGACGAGGCATTCGCCAGCAACAGCCAGAGATTCCTCGACTTCGCCCGGAATGACAAGAATCGTATCGTGATTCGTCCGTCGCAGCGTTAAACCGTTACATCGGATCTACGATTCGACCGTTCAACGATTTAACCTTGCGCAGCATGACAAGTCCCTTCCGCTTTGGATTTCTCGCGTTAACGTGGTTGGTGACATCGAGCGACCCTTTTGCTGAGGCCAAGCCTGCGCAGCCTGAACACACCAACCGTCTTGCGCAGGAGAAGTCGCCGTATCTTCTTCAGCACGCGCATAATCCCGTCGATTGGTATCCATGGGGGGAAGAAGCGTTCGCGAGGGCGCGCCGGGAAAACAAACCGATCTTTCTTTCGGTTGGTTATTCCACCTGTCACTGGTGCCATGTCATGGCGCACGAATCGTTCGAAAACGAAGACGTGGCCGCAGTCATGAATCGCGAATTTGTGAACATCAAAGTGGACCGGGAAGAGCGCCCCGATGTTGATCGCGTTTACATGACGTTTGTGCAAGCGACTACGGGCGGTGGTGGCTGGCCGATGAGTGTTTGGTTGACGCCTGGCCTGAAGCCATTTGTTGGCGGAACCTATTTTCCGTCGGAGGAACGATTCGGTCAGCCGGCTTTCAAGACCGTGCTCGAACGAATCGCGGCGGCTTGGAAGGAAAATCACGACAAAATTGTCGAGCAAGGCGGCAAGATCGTTGAGGCGCTGCGTGAATCTCAATCGGCGACAACTGCCGCAGGAAAGATCGATGCAACGATCTTAGATGCTGCTTACCGGCAACTTGACCGTAGTTACGACCCGAAGGAAGGCGGTTTTGGAAATGCCCCTAAGTTTCCGCGACCGGCGACGCTCAACTTCCTGACGCGATTCTACGCGCGCGCTCCCAAGGGTGAATCCGGCAAACACGCGCTGGAGATGGCTTTGTTCACGCTGCGCAAAATGGCCGCAGGCGGAATGCACGATCATATCGGCGGTGGGTTCCATCGTTACTCGGTCGATCGCTACTGGCACGTGCCGCATTTCGAAAAGATGCTTTATGATCAGGCGCAACTTGCTGTCGCTTATCTCGATGCATTTCAGATTACGCGGGATTGGCAGTACGAATCAGTGGCGCGCGACATTCTCGATTACGTCGGCCGTGACATGACTTCGAAGGAAGGTGGCTTCTTCTCCGCCGAAGACGCCGACAGTCCTGTAGCCGCGGGCGCCGACCGCGGCCATGCGGAGACCAAGGAAGGCGCATTCTACATCTGGACGAAGAAAGAAATCGATGATGCGCTGGGAGATATCGCCGAGATTTTCGCTTTTCATTACGGGGTGCAGCCCCATGGAAATGCGCCGGAAGGGAGCGATCCCCAGGATGAATTCCGTGGCGAAAATATTTTGATTGAACGCCATACGATTGCAGAGACCGCAAAGCACTTTGGGAAAACCGAGGGAGAAATTCGAAAACTCCTAGCGCAGTGTCGCGAGAAACTGTTTTCCATTCGTGCCAGACGGCCGCGCCCTCATCTCGACGACAAGATCATCGCCGCCTGGAACGGCCTGATGATTTCTGCTTATGCCCGCGGCGCGCAAGTACTCGACGAACCTCGTTACCTGGAAATCGCAACGCGCGCAGCGAAATTCCTCAGGACAAATCTCTATGAAGAAAAGAGCAAATCGCTCTATCGCAACTATCGCGGCGGCCGCAGCGATATCGAGGGCTTCGCCGACGATTACGCATTCACGATTCAGGGTCTTCTCGATCTTTACGAAGCTTCGTTCGATGTCGAATGGCTGAAATTCGCGGTCGAATTGCAGGGGACGCAGGACCGCTTGTTTTTTGACGAGAAGAACGGCGGTTATTTCAGCACGAGCGGCGAAGATAAAAGCGTCTTTCTCCGAATGAAAGACGATAACGACGGGGCAGAGCCTGCTGCAAGCTCGGTCGCGGCCCTGAATCTTTTCCGGCTGGCACAATTTCGCGATGACAAACAGAGGTCGGAGCGCGCGCGAAAAACGATCGACGCATTTGCGACAACTCTTTCGCATTTCCCCAGCGCCATGCCGCAAATGCTGGTGGCGCTCGACGCCGCGTTAAGCAAACCGCGCCAGATCGTGATCACCGGTAAAAAGGATGCTCCTGAAACCAAAGCGCTCCTTAGAGAAGTGAATAGGCATTTTCTGCCGAAAACCGTTCTGGTTCTCGCGGATGGCGCGGAAGACCAGAAATATCTTGGCGAGAAAAATGACGCGATTCGCGCGATGTCGCCGATCAATGGAAAATCGGCCGCTTACGTTTGCGAAAATTTTACCTGCAAAGCGCCGGTGACCGCTGCGGCGGAACTCGCCGAGTTGCTAAAGTTGTAGGGCGTCTGTGCCAGACGCCAGCCCGTGAAAGCGGCGTTTCACAGAATGGAGCCGGGGGGGAGCCGAGCGAGATGGACGGGCAGGTCCAGAGACCGAGGGAGCGGGAGCGAGCGAGTCAAACGCCCCACATTGATTTCGAGCTACTTGCTGCCGGGCTTAACGACCGGAATTTTTGCGAGATCCGGCGGGAGATTGTCGGCCGGAAAGTTTTCAACACTCATCTCGGCGAGGCTCACGAACGGACAGCCGAAATCGGGTTTCGCTTCACCGCTGCGATCGACAATGACTCCGACTGCGGAGACGATACCGCCATGTGCCCGGACGATATCGATTGTTTCCTGCACGCGTCCGCCACGTGTCACCACGTCTTCGACAACAACGAACTTTTCATCCGGCGAAATTTGAAAACCGCGCCGCAAGACGAGCTTGCCCTCGTTTTTTTCCACAAAGATGTGGCGTTTGCCTAACGAGCGGCCGACCTCCTGGCCGACGATGATTCCGCCGAGGGCAGGGGAGATCACCGCGTCGCAATCGAATTTGTGCAGTTTATCCGCGAGCCATCCGCAAACTTTTGCAGCGATCCGCGTGTCCTGAAGAAGCAAAGCGCATTGGAAATACTCGCGGCTGTGCAAACCGGAGCGCAAAATGAAGTGGCCCTCCAGCAGCGCACCGGTCTCGCGAAAAAGGGCGAGAATGTCTTCGCTCATATTGTAGGGCGTTTCTGTGAAACGCCATTTATGGATTTGGCGTCTGACACAGACGCCCTACAAACAATTGTGATCATTTCACCCGGAGGTGTCGTAAGCCGTTTGACCATCATTGTTATCCGCCACAGCAATAACTTCGATTTCTACATTTGCTCCCTTGGGCAATGCTGAAACCTCGACAGTGGAACGGGCGGGAGGATCCTGTTTGAAGTACGAACCATAAATTTCGTTAACAGTCTGGAAATCGCCAAGGTTTGTAAGGAAAATCGTTGTCTTAACCACATGATCGAAAGTCAGGTCCTCAGCCTTCAAAATGCCTGAGATGTTGTCGAGTACGCGCCTGGTCTGCGCCGCAATATCGCCGGGAACGATCTGGCCCGATTTTGGGTCAAGCGGAATTTGACCGCTGCAAAATAGAAAGCTTCCGCTGCGGATCGCTTGCGAGTAGGGACCAATCGCCCCTGGAGCTTCGCTTGTGGAAATGATTTTCTTCATGCGTGCGAGCTTAAACGCCGATGCGCGTCGCGCAATCACGGTGATGCCGCACCTTGCTGTCTTTGCCGATCGACCTTCTGGCGAAAATCCTTCTCGCTTTCGCTCAGATAACGATTGTAACCGTCAGGATCGACAAAAGCATTTGCGTCACCACGCATCAAACGTTCGTGCTTATCCACGAAATGAAAGAACCATCCGTGGGATGCGAGAAAAATATCGCACGGCAAGGTTTTTAAGAGGGCGAACGATTTTACAAAGTCAGCCCCGATGCCGGGATAGCTTTCTTGTCCAACGAATTTGTAGTCGAGCGAGCTTTGGCTGCCGACGAAAACAACGTCGTACGTTCTGCCGCCTTCTCGGACTTTGGTCGTCCAGGTGGTGTTTCCTCTAGTGTGTCCCGGAGTCAAATGCGCGGTCATCACTTGATCACCGAGTTGAAGCGATTCGCCATCAAGTATGATTTTGTCTGGTTCAATCGGTGGAAAAAGCAGGGTGTCGCCGAATCGAAAGTCGCCGTGCCCGCCCTTGCGCAGCAGGCCGGCGTCGCCTTCGCTCGCAACAAATTTCGCCCCGGTTACCTTCTTGAGCTCAGCCAGGCCGCCGGCGTGATCGTAGTGCGCATGGCTGTTGAGCAAATATTTCACGTCGCTCAACCTGAAACCAAGCTGCACGATGTTGTGCTCAATTTGCGAGGCGGTTTCGACAAATCCGCCATCCAGAAGGAAATGGCCCCGGGGCGTCGTGATTAAATATGACGTGATTTCGATTGCGCCGACATAATAAAGATTTCCGGCGATCCGGAAGGGTGGTATCGGTTTGTTCCATTCCCGGCTAGTCGCGTCAGCCTGACCATTCGCGGCCCCCGTAGCAACCAGAACCAAGGCAACCATGATGTCGATCTTCCTCACGGCCGAGCTTAACGACCGGGGCTGGGAATGACAAATGGCCGAATCTCGTCGATATTGGGAGTGAAATGGTTGGTTGGATTTTAAAGAAGATTCTCGGGTCGAAAAATCAACGCGAGCTGAGGCGGCTGTCGCCGATTGTACGCCAGATCAACGAGATGGATGAGCAATTCAAGAGCTTGTCCGACGACGAGTTGCGCGCCAAGACCGCGGCTTGGAAGGAAGAGCTTTCCAAAATTCCCGAGCTGGAAAATCAATGGAAAAAGCTGGATGAAATTTTGCCGGAAGCGTTCGCCGTCGTGAAAAACGCAGCGCGCCGGCTGAAGGAGCGACAACATGCTTTTACCGTGTGCGATCAGCCGATGGTCTGGGACATGGTGCACTTCGACGTGCAATTGCTCGGCGGAGTCGTTTTGCACCGAGGCCGGATCGCAGAAATGGCCACCGGCGAAGGTAAAACGCTGGTTGCAACCTTGCCGCTGTATCTAAACGCGCTGGCTGGCCGAGGCGCGCACCTGGTAACAGTAAACGATTACCTGGCGCGGCGCGACGCGGAATGGATGGGGCAACTTTACAGCTTCCTCGGGTTAACAGTTGGCTGCATCGAACACGATCAGGAGCCGGATGTTCGCCGCGAACAATACGCGATGGACATCACCTACGGAACGAACAGCGAGTTCGGTTTCGATTACCTGCGCGACAACGGCATGGCCACCACGCGCGAGCAACAGGTCCAGCGCGGCTATCACTTTGCCATTGTTGATGAAGTCGATTCCATCCTGATCGACGAAGCACGCACGCCTCTCATCATTAGCGGCCCGGCTACCATTTCCACACATCAATACGACAAATGGAAACCGCTAATTGAGCAGTTGGTGCGGAAGCAAAACATGCTTTGCAACCGCGTCGCGAGCGAAGCGATCGAGAAATTTGAGCAGGGCGAGGTCGAGACGGGCGGTTTGCTCATGTTCAAAGTGAAACTCGGTCAGCCGCGCAATAAACAGCTTTTGCGCATGATGGAAGACCCGGACAAGCGCCGCGCCATCGATAAAGCCGAGCTTTCCTTTTACCAGGATACACGCAAGGAAGAATTGTTTGCGCTCAAGGAAGAATTGTTCTTCACCATCGACGAGAAATCGAACGAAGCCGACCTTTCAGAGCAAGGCCGTAGCTTTCTCAATCCCGATGATCCAAACGCGTTCGTGTTGCCGGATTTGATCAGTGAATTCACCGAGATCGATCTCGACCAGACACTGACGCCGGAGGAGAAGGACAAGCGCAAAGCAGATCGCCAGCAACATTGCGACGCGCAAGCAGAACGCATCCACAACATCTCACAGCTACTGCGCGCCTATTGCTTGTTCGAGAAAGATGTCCAGTACGTGATCGAAGATAACAAGGTGGTCATTGTTGATGAGTTCACCGGTCGCAAAATGCCGGGACGACGCTGGAGCGATGGATTGCATCAGGCCGTCGAAGCGAAAGAAGGTGTGCAGATCGATCGCGAGACTCAGACGCTGGCGACAATCACGATTCAAAATTATTTCAGGCTTTATCAAAAATTGGCGGGAATGACAGGCACCGCCGAGACCGAAGCCGCCGAGTTTCATGATATCTACAAACTCGACGTGAACATGATTCCAACGAACCGGCCGGTGCGGCGTACGGATCACAACGATCGCATCTACAAGACGCGCCGCGAAAAGTACAACGCGGTCATTAAGGAGATCAAAGAAGCTCATGCGAAAAATCAGCCCGTGCTGGTCGGCAGTGTGAGCGTGGAAGCTTCGGAGTTACTGAGTCGGATGCTGAAGCGCGAGAAAATTCCGCACAATGTGTTGAACGCGAAATTTCACATGCAGGAAGCCGAGATCGTGGCGCGCGCCGGTCAACCGGGCACGGTCACGATTTCCACGAACATGGCCGGGCGCGGCACCGATATTAAGCTCGGTCCTGGCGTAATAGAGGCGGGCGGGTTGATGGTGGTTGGCACGGAGCGTCACGAAGCGCGCCGGATCGATCGGCAGTTACGCGGGCGTTGCGCGCGACAGGGCGACCCGGGCGCGTCGCGGTTCTACGTCAGTTTCGAAGACGACCTGATGCGCAACTTCGGTGCGGCCGATCGAATGACAAAAATCATGGAACGCTTCGGCCTCGAAGAAGGCCAGGAGCTCGAGCACCGGTGGCTCAATAAATCGGTCGAGACCGCGCAAAAACGCGTGGAACAGCGCAACTATCTGATCCGAAAACGCACGCTCGATTTCGACGACGTGATGAACATGCAGCGTGAGGTTGTTTACACCTACCGTAACGAAGTCATCGATTCTGACGAGCCGCGTAAACTCATCTTTGAAGTAATCGGCGAAGCGGTGCCGGCGAAGGTGAAGGAATATCTCGATGTGGATGAACCGAATTACACCGGACTCATGCATTGGGTGAATACGACTTTCCCGCTCGGTTTGACGCAGGAAAAAGCTCAGTTCGATACGCGCGCGGTTGATGAAAACGCACAGTTTTTAGTCGGGAAGATCAAGGATGCGTACGAGCGGAAATCGAGTCACGAAGAGCCGACCGCCGTTAAAAGCCTGGAACGCTATATCATTCTCAACGCGATTGATCGTCTCTGGCAGGAGCATCTCTATGCCATGGACGCATTGCGCGAGGGCGTCTATCTGCGGGGTTACGCGCAGAAGGATCCGCTCATCGAGTACAAGACCGAGGCTTACGACATGTTTGTCGAATTGATGGCAAACATTAAGAATGAAGTGCTGAACAATCTGTTCCGCAGCACTTCAAACTTGCAGGCGTTCGAGAATTTCCTGGCGACGTTGCCGCAATTCTTGATGCGCGAACATGCCCCGACCTCGCCGACTGCAGGCGGCACGTCGCGGGTACGCGAGCCTCAACCAGTCGGCGCGATGGCCGGAGTTGCCGGAGATGGCGACGGAGCAGGCGAGGTTTCAATAGATCTGCCCGTTCGTCGTTCAATACCAAAAGTCGGCCGCAACGAACCGTGCCCCTGCGGCAGTGGAAAAAAATATAAAAACTGCTGCGGCCGCATTGCGTAGCGAGATCTGGAAAGCGGCGGAGCAACGCCGCACTCCAAGACGCGACGACTGGGATGTGCTCGAAATCCGGCCACGCTTAGGAGTTCGGTAGTGCTCTAGCGCTTTAATCGCCTGCGCGGGGCACCGCCTGAGTTGTTATTCCGAGCGAAGTCAATGAATGGAGCGAGTGGACGAGCGGCATGGACGGAAATGCCGCGAAGGTAGCGGCGAGAGAGTCGAGAGACGACCAAGTTCAATCTCTAATTCCTTAGGGATTATCGATTCCGCTGCGGGGCGGGAGACTCCGCCCGACATGAAAAATCAGGACGACTCTGGCAATTCGTAAGTAGTGATCTCCAGCTGGTGGCCGTCGGGATCGCGGAAATAGATGGAGTGCGAGATTTCGTGATCCTGGAATTCGAATTTGATTCCGCGTTTTTCTAGCTCGCGTTGTGCGCCGAGAAAATTTTTACGGTTCGCACGAAAAGCGAGGTGAAGCATTCGAAGTTCGCGGTGACTTGACGATGTCGATTTTGTATTCGGGTTGGCGGGAAACAACGCAACCCCGGTGTTTCCTTTGCCGATAAAGGTCGGCACTCCGTTCCACATGCCTTCGTGAAGTCGTTCGAATCCGAGAACTTCAATATACCATTTCGCCGATCGCTCGATGTCGCGCACGCCGAGAGCTACATGATCAATTCCTTCAAGTTGCATGAGAAGTTTCCCGCAGAACTTACAAAATTGCTTCGATCAGTGAAATAAGGGAATTACTGCGTGGGGTATCGGGAGGTGGAACGCGTTGTCCTCAACGCATTGGCACTCAATACGGCTGTAGTCCCCGATCATAAGCGAAGCATCGGAGCGGCCGACCGTTCGCTGCATCGCCTGGTTAGGCCATTCCGGCATAACTCTTCTGGTATGCCGCCCATTGCCGGATGATGCTCTGGAAAGCCTGACGTCTCGCCTGAAAATCAGTATCACTCTTTAAGGATAGAAGCGCTCTGTCCTTGGAGGGCCAAGTCAGCAAGCGCTGGGAGTCATCAATCCCCTCGCTGACGCTAGAGTCGGCGCGAACCTTCGCGCCACAGTAAAGCACAATGTCCAACTGCGTCGGCTTGTGGCTAGCGATAGTGGCAAACCAGCCGTGGCAATAAAAGCTGGGCGAGTTCCACTTAATGCCCTCGGTAATCGCAGGATCGGCAGCCAAAATCGTTCGGCGCACCGCCTCAAGTGTCGGCTTCAGTCGATGTGTCATTGCGGTGAGGAGCGCGGTGACGCCGGGACTGTCGTTGTGCTCGCTACGGGACGATGCGGGAACTGCGTCCCGCTTCGAGGTTGCTTGCTTCGTCTTTTTTGGCGTTCGCATATCAGTGCCGCCATCGAGGGGCCTAACGCCCAAGCTCAGCCGCGGGCGCGCCGGAGCAAAGCGGAGGCGTGGCCGTCGACTGGAGCGCCTTGTTGGGCATGGTTACGCCAGCAGCTCATAAAACGACAATCGGTTGCCAAAAGGATCCCCGAACTCAAAATATCTAACGGCTTCTGGAACAGTTTCAATTTGGTCAACATTGATACTGAGGTTCGAAGCAAGCATCCGACTTGCTTCGATGTCGTGAGACTCGAAGCGCATTACTGACTGATTTGGCTCATTGATTTCACTTTCAAAGAGCTGCAACCAGCCCGAAGGGACGATTTGGAATTCCCAAACTCCAGGGGCTGGATTGACCTCCTCGACTTCTCCCAGCAGCTTGCGATACCACTCGACAGCCCGCTTCAGTTCTGTGACGGGCAGGCCAACGGTAAAACTCTTTATCTTGGTCATGATAGTATGGCCTTCTTTATGCCTAACGAGAAGTAGGCGAATGTTCGTAAAAGATCACGAACATTTCTTCGTCTAATTCAGTGCTTCCAAGCAGCAGCATGGGCACGCACGGGGTAACCAAAGCCTTTCAGGGTGACTTCGCCCAGGTCTTCGAATAGAAGGCCTTTGCCGAGGCATAACTCGGCGATCGCGTTTGACACCAGGATTTGTTCCGGTTGCGCGTGAGCGCATAGGCGGGAGGCCAGTTGAACTGTTGATCCAAAGAGATCGTTATGTTGCTCGACGGGTTCGCCTGCTGCAGCGCCAACTCGGACCTTGAGCGCGCGTTCTGGGCTTGCTTGCCCGTGCTTGTCTAATTCGCGTTGAATCTGAATTGCGCATCGAACGGCCCCTGCTGGTGAGATGAAGCAAGCCATAATGCCGTCGCCGGTATGCTTGATCTCGCGTCCGCCGAGAGCGGACAAGGCATCCCGCACAATCGTGTCGTGCACACCGAGCAAAGCCAGCGCTGCCTCGTCGCCGAGCGATTGAGTCAATGTCGTTGAATTTACAACGTCGGTGAACAAAACCGTACGAATTCCTGGATCTCGTGCGTCGGCTCCGCCACCGGGCAGAATCACGGCTCCCGCCGCATTTGTCTCGACGCTACCTAGAAATCCTTCCGCGAGCTCTGGTTGTATTTCAATGATTTTCTCAGCCATCATTCCATGAGCCTCGCGATGCACGCACTCTGCTGCCTCTGCGTTTGGCGCATGAACGAGGCAAAAAACCTTCTTCCCACTCTCGTTCACCCAGTATTTGCTGTACTCGACGCCATATTTCCGCTGCGTCTCCATATCCTTTGCATGGGCCTTTGCGACGTCTTCCGGAGTCGTTCCCTCCGGGAGATTATGAATGTCCATGTATAACGGCATAGCGGAAGATTTTAGCGCGATATTACACGATGCAAAACGCTGATCGTGGCCGGATGGCTTAGCGTTTGGTAAACGACGCAGTAGCGCTCTGCCAGACGAATTAGCGTGGCGACCTGTTCATCGGTGGCATCGGTGTCAAGATCGAAATTTAGGCGGATTTCTTTGAACCCAACTGGTACGTCTTTGGAAACGCCGAGCGTGCCACGAAAATCAAGATCGCCTTCCGCTGTAATGGTGGCGCCGCGCAAAGGAATGTTCAGAGCGGTAGCAACCGCGCTTAAAGTTACGCCTGCACAACCTACCAGCGCTTCGAGCAGCATGTCCGCCGAACATGCGCTCTGGCCATCGCCGCCTGTTGCCGGATGAAGCCCGGCTTCAACGCGCGCCTTTCCCGTTTCGATTTTACAGGTGACGTTTTCGGCGATTCGCCCTTCTGCACGGAGCGTGACCAACGCTGTCTCAGGACGCTCGCGGTACTGCGCCTTCAGAGGCGCCTGCAATGATCTTAACTCGTCAGCAGTCATTTTTTTATAGGGGCGTTCGCCGCGGCGAACGCCGCTACAACTAATTCGGTTTAATGTTTTGGTTCACTCGAAAGAAATTATCGGGATCGTATTTGTTTTTGATCTCGACCAGTCGCTCGTAATTCTCGCCATAAGTTTTTCTCACGCGTTCTTCGCCTTCGTCTCCCATCAAAAAGTTCACGTACGCTCCGCCAGCGGAATAGGGATGAAGCGCGTCGTAGTAGCTCTTGGTCCAGGAAATAATTTTTTCATTGTTCGCCGGATCGGAATCTACGCCGACCATCACCTGCGCCCATTTGGCGTCCCGATAATTCCAAGCGGTATCCGTTTTGCCGACGCGCGCCGCGGCGCCATCGATCGGATACATATGCATGGTGGAATGCATCGAGGGAAGCGCCTCACCAAAACGCATGTGTTGAGCGATCGCGTCGTCACTTATTTCATTTACGAAATCGGCTCGCCAGTACCATTGCAAGCCGGGAGGATAGAGAGCGTCAAACATGCTTTGTAGGGCTGGCTGCGGCAAGGGACCTACAAAATCGAGGGCAGGCTTCTTGAAAGCGCGAATCGGATTGAATGTCTCCTCTGCTTTCTCCTGAGGCCCCGTGTATGCCCAGACAATGCCGCACATTTTTTTCATGTGCAGATGTTCCGGGAAAGGTGCAACGGGCGGTACGGTGAGAAAGGCGAAAAAGCCATTCAGGTCATCGGGAGCCGCGGGAATCAGTTCGCGGTACCATTTCATTACGTCGGCTGTGTCGCTCAGCTCGTAGAGCATCGGGCCGCCATAGATCATGTCGATCGGATGCAGCTTGAATGTGAACGCTGTTACAATGCCAAAATTTCCGCCGCCGCCGCGAAGCGCCCAGAACAAGTCCGAGTTCTCATCAGCGTTTGCCTTAACAAAGTTCCCATTGGCCAATACGACATCGGCTGAGAGGAGATTATCGATACTCAGCCCGCATTTGCGAGTGAGATGCCCGATTCCACCACCAAGAGTCAATCCGCCGACGCCAGTGGTAGAAACGATTCCGCTTGGCGTTGCGAGGCCGAATACATGCGTTGCGTGATCGACATCGCCCCAGGTGCATCCGCCGCCAGCAGTGACAGTGCGCGCCGCCGGATCGATACGCGTATATTTTATCGGGCTGAGGTCGATGACCAATCCGTCGTCGCAAATTCCCAATCCCCCCGCGTTATGACCACCGCTGCGGATCGCGACGAGCAGATCGTTCTCTCTAGCGAAGCTCACGGAGGTAATGACGTCCGCCACGTCCGCGCAACGGGCAATCAGCCCCGGCTTTTTGTGGATCATCCCGTTGTACACCTTGCGGGCTTCATCGTAATCATTGTCACCTGGTTCGATCAGTCTACCGCGAATGTTTGCTTTGAAATGGGCGATGGCATTCTCGTTAAGCATGACGAAGTCTCAGCGAAACGGTCTTACGGTCAAGACAGTGAAGTCTCAGCATTTTCATTGAGATATTGGCTGGCGCAGGGCTAATATGTCCGCCCATTGAAATAGGCGATGTTTGACGCGCACAAATCGTGGACTCGCCGGGAATTTTTGAAACTCGCCGGCCAGGCGGGACTGGTTAGCTCCGTCCCGACGCTCGCGAGTGCTGCTGCTACGCTCAATTCCGACACGGTTTGTATTTCGATTCTGCACACGACGGACCTGCACGGTCATATCCTGCCAACCTTCGACTACGACGGAAATCCAGATCGCGGCGGATTGGCGCGTTGCGCGACGCAAATCAGGCGCTGGCAGCGGGAAAGCCCCAACTCGATCTTGATTGACGTCGGCGACGTGTATCAGGGGACTGACGTCAGCCTTCGAAACAAGGGCGCGCTGATGATCGATCTGCTCAATCATCTCGAATACGACGCCTGGGTCGTCGGCAATCATGAATTCGATTGGGGGATGGAGTGCTTCGAACACGCATTGCAACAATCAAACATGCCAGTTCTTGCAGCGAACATGTTGATGGAAGGAAAACTGGCCGGCGAATTTCCAGATACGAAGCACGCGTTTGCAAAAATCCAGCCGTTCATTTTGAAGGAGATTGCGGGCATCAAACTCGCAATCGTCGGCGTCACCACTCCGGGGATGGCGTTTTGGCTTTGGCCGGAATTTACCCGGGGACTTGATTTTCGGCATCCGGTCGAGCCCGTTCGCCGTGCGATCGCGAGGGCGAAAAGCACAGGCGCGGACGCGATCGTGTTAACGGGTCACATGGGACTCAAGGCGCGCACCGGCGGGGATGATTTTGCCAATACAGTAATGGCGCTGACGTCGGAATTTCCGGAGATAGCAGTGTTTATCGCCGGCCATACACATCAGGATGTCCCAAGCCGGCTAACGAACGGCGTGTTGTTTACGCAGGCAGATCATTTCGGGATTCACGTGGGGCGCGTCGATCTTCTCTTCGATCGCAATTCAAAGAAGCTGCTGCGCCGCGAAGCGATCTCCGAGCTGATGGATAACCGCCTCGCCTTTGATCAGATGGTTCTTTCACGAGCGAAATCGCAGCTGGCCGAATCGGAGGTCGCGCTCTGCGAGCCGATTGGCGAACTTGCCAAGACACTGCGTGGTCGAAGTCACCCTGGCCGGCCGAGCGACGTCGAAAGACTGATCGGAGCGGCAATCATGGAAATGTTGATGGAACGAAGCGTCCCCGTTGATGGCGTCATGCACGGGACGTTCGATGATAAAGCCGACTTGGTAGCCGGCCCCAAAACGGTTAACGACGTCTGGAACATAATTCCTTACGAGAACTACATTGTGACGGCGCACCTCTCGCCTGAGGAAATAAAGATTGCGATAGAGGACGTGTTTGCCAGCCAGGAAAAGCGCAATCTGCTTGGCTTCGAACTGAAGACAGAAGGTCGCGGCGACGACTGTAAAATCGTCTCGATGACCCTGGCCAACCGGGAGCTGCTGGATCGCAACAAAAAATACGTCATCGCGTTTAACAGTTTCGATGCACGCAGCGGCGGCCATCATTTCATGAAATTGCGCGGGTTCCTCGAGCGGCCGGACGCCCATTGTATCCTGCATCCGGTGCAAACCCGTGATGCTCTCATTGGTTACTTCCAGCGTCACGAAATCGTGCATCGAATCGCCGAGGTAAACCCGCTCGCAGTCGCGGCATAATCAGTTCTCCTTGCAAAAGCGACGCATCCTGCTTGCCTATTCCGCCATGCGGCTAGGAACATGTTGCCTGATTGGTTTGCTGATCGCTACTGAACTTGGATCGTCACAAACGGTAAAAATTGCGGCACCGACACCGACACCGACGCCAGCGCTGCCGGAGCTCCGGCCTGCACTGCTGGGGCCAGGCCCCGATTCCCTCATAAACAAGATCGACACTGCCGATCTGATCAAGAAGGGTCAGAAAGACGCCGCAGTTATGTTTTCCTGTCTTGTGGCGCCGACTGGTGATGTCGTTAGGAGTGCTGCTTATCGCGGCACGCGGGGATCAGAATTGCTCGAGCAGGAAGTATTAAAACGCCTCGTAAAAGCGAAGTTTATTCCCGCGATTCATAATCACCAGCCGGTCATCGCCGTTTTTTATGGCACGGCAACGTTCGCGGTCGTGAATGGCAAACCGCGACTCCGCATCTTTTCTAATCAGCAACTGGAAGAAGTAAAAAAGGAAAACGATTTCATCGATCCACAACCCTATGTTGGCCCCGGCTCAAAATTTACCGGAATACATTATCCCGACACGGGCACCACAGTGAGGTTGACTGGCGTTGTCGAACTTGCGCTCGAGGTCGATGCTGCAGGAAATCTGAAGAACATGAAGGTCGTAACCGAGGAGCCGCCGTATCTCGGTTTCGGCCAGGCGGCGCTGTCCGATTTCAACGGGGCAAAATTTATTCCGGCCTTCCGCAACGGCAAACCTGTCGACAGCAAAGTTACGGTTCCGGTTTATTACAAGCCATCAGAGCAGTGACTGGTCACCCGCCGATTTGCATGGCTCGTGAATATGTCGTTCTGGCTGCTCTGTTGCTAGCCGCTGTTTCTGGCTGTGATCGAGGCCACCGAAGAAGCCATCTACAACTCGATGTTTCGAGCAACAACAATGAGCGGGAATGGACACACGATCGAGGCACTGCCAATCGATAAAACGATGGAAATACTGAGGAAACACCGATCCATCAAGTAAGAAGCGTCGCGGAAGTGAACAAAATTGTCCGCGCGTCTTTTTTTAAACGTGATCCGCTGACCTGCGCGCGCGAGTTGATCGGCACAGAACTGATTTGGGATGATTGTTCGGGAATCGTTGTCGAGGTGGAAGCGTACGCGGCAATCAACGACGAGGCGGCGCATACCTTTACACGGCCGAGCGCACGCAGCTTTATCGAGCGAAACAATGCGGGTGCCGCCTATGTCTATTTCAATTATGGAATGCATTGGATGTTGAACGTGCTGATCAAAGGCGACGAGAATGGTTTCGTCCTCATTCGCGCGCTAGAGCCGAGAAAAGGCATCGGGAAAATGAAGAAACGTCGCGGACTTGATGATGTGAAACGTCTTTGCTCGGGACCCGGCAAGCTCACGCAAGCGCTCGACATTACCAATCGTCATCATGAAATGGATTTGTGCTCCGACCCGCGATACTGCTTCGCTCGAAACGCAACAACGCCCGCGGATGTGGTAGCCGACCAGCGCATAGGGATCACGCGTTCTGCGCATTATCCATGGCGTTTCACGCTGAGGGGGAGTGAGTTTGTAAGCCGGGCGGTGAAAAACTAGGTGGTACGCGTTGTCCTCAGCGCGTTAGCATGCGGCTCTGCCGGCTGATGTTGTCCAGTGCGTTCGGCGTTTCTGTTGTCAGAGAAGACGATCCACCTCATTGACTCCCGCATCTCTTGATAGAAGTTCCTCATCCGGATGAATCCAAAGAAACAGCGCGTTTTGTTGGGGATGAGCGGGGGAGTGGACTCCAGCGTCGCAGGATATTTGTTGCGCGAGCAGGGCTACGAGGTCATCGGCGTAACCATGAAAGTATGGCCGCAGGATTGTATCTCCCGCGCGGAAGACAAATGCTGCGGACCCCAGGCGATTGCTGATGCGCGCGGCGTGGCGCATTCCCTGGGAATTCCACATTACGTTGTTGACGAGGCCGACCAGTTCGAGCGGTTAGTCATTGATTATTTCTCCAGTGAATATCGGGCCGGCCGCACACCGAATCCGTGTGTGATGTGCAATGAGAAGATCAAATTCGGGAATCTCTGGAGCAAAGCGGCTGCCTTAGGTTGCGACTATATCGCAACGGGGCATTACGCGATCATTGAACACCACGCTGATCACGCAATTTTGCGAAAGGGCCGCGACCCGCGCAAAGATCAGTCCTATTTCCTTTTCAGTTTGCGCCAGCCGCAGCTTCGACGTGCGCTGACTCCGCTCGGCAAAATGACGAAGCCGCAAATCCGCGAAATCGCGCATTCTTTAGGCCTGAAAGTTGCAGACAAGGTGGACAGCCAGGAAATCTGCTTCGTTCCGGGCAACGATTACAAAGCCTTCTTGCGCTCCCACCTTGGCGAAAATGAGTTTCATCACGGCGAGATTTACGATGTTGCGGGTAATTTTCTGGGCGAACACGACGGGATCGAGCTTTTCACAATTGGACAGCGCAAGGGGTTACCGGGCGGTTCGCCGCGGCCGCGCTATGTGGTTGATCTCGATCCGGCGACGAATCGCGTGATTGTGGGAGATGCTGACGACTTGGTGACGGATGAATTCGAGATCGATAGGGTGAATTGGATTTGCGATATCAGGCAGGGGTTTCATGGAGCGACGAACTCCTGTGAGTCCGGCGTCGCGGGAGCTCCGCCCTCCAAGCGCCTCGAAGTGACGACGAAGATTCGTTATAGCCACCCAGGAACACGCGCTACGCTGACGCAGCTCGAAAACGGGCGCGCCCATGTGCGATTGCATGATCCGCAAAGGGCTGTGACTCCAGGGCAGGCAGCGGTGTTTTACGATGGCGACATCGTCCTCGGTGGCGGTTGGATTTGCCGGTCCTGGCGTCCTGAGCGGAGCCCATTCGACTCGCTTCACTCGCTCAGGGTAAACTCCGCGGAGTCGAAGGATGCCGTGTTGGCACCGTAAGGTGATGCAACGGGATTCCTCGACTCCGCTCGGAATGACGGCTTTCGGCTGACAAATGGCCGACCAAATTTTGCTGGCCATCAGCACTTTTCCGGACGCGGACACGGCCAGTCGCGTTGCGCAAACATTAGTTGAGGAAAAGTTAGCGGCCTGCGCGAACCTCATTCCGGCTGTTCACTCGATCTATCGCTGGAAAGAAAAAATCGAAACAGCGGGCGAAGTCATTGTCTTTTTCAAGACCATCCAGGATCGACAGGCGGCGTTCGAGGAAAAGCTGCGCTCCCTTCATCCTTACGAAGTCCCAGAGCTGATATTCGTCAAGATCGACAGTGGATCGCCGGATTACCTGTGCTGGGTAAATGATAGCTGCCGCTAAAAAACTCGACTGCTTAAAGCCGTCGAGTTTCAAGTCGCGCCGCGGCGTTTGTAGTTCAGCGTAAAGATAGTGACTCCGATGAGATTGGCCACGAGAGTCACGGCGACGATTTTTGCGGCGAAAACCAATGGATAAGGCACATCAATGATTGGATAGATGGTGAAGAAGATGGCCAGCAGAGATACCGTCAGACCGCAACCGGCCGCGAGTCGTAACCAGGAACGCGCTCCGGCTCGTATCGCAGCTGCGCCCGCGATTGGGATCGCAAACATGACGGTATAAACAATTCCGTAAAAAACGTTGGCGGCGTTATCCACGAGTTGAAATGCTTCCTGCAATCCCGCGCCGATCTGGCTTGAGATGGCAATCACCAGCGTGATCGCGCCGACGAACATGAGTGAATTGACCGGCGTTTTGTAACGCGGATGCAGACGCGAAAACCATACCGGCAAAAGGTTGTCCCAGCCGGCTACCATTGGTAAACGGGAGCTGCCCGTGAAATGAATGCTCATCGAAGATATCGAGCGCACTGTCATCAGCAGAATGCCAACAGAGGCAATTGTGCTAGCAGCACCGAATGACTGCAGACCGAGCTGTAACGTCTGCGGCACCGGGCCGATTAAATCGATTTGGTTATTTCCTATGAAGGCGAGAACCGAGCTCGTTCCAAGAACGAACATGAGCGCGATGATCGGAGCGGCGATAATAACGGAACGTCCGATGTTCCGCGCCGGCGCATGAGCTTCGCCGGCCAGAATGCCCACATATTCAAACCCGCTGAGTCCGCCGACTGCCAGTTTGCTGAAGATGTTGAAGCAATAAAAGAGCGACATCGCGGGCGCAGCGATTTGCAGCGGGTGATATGTGCTGAGATCACCGCGAGCGAGACTAATGAATGGCAGAACAATCAAGGCGCCATAGACCAGGAACATCGCAAATCCGCCGATGTTGTGCACCCATTTGCCTAGCGACAGCCCGCGAACGCCGGTCAAGCCGAGGCCACTTACCAGCACAAAACTGACGAGCGAGACACACCAGGGACTGTCTCGCATCCACGCAGCTGCGTCGCCCAAGGCGTAGGAGATGTTTGTCGTGATGAACATCCCGCCCATGGCGATCACCATGATCGATAAGAGCCAGAGATTCCACGCGACGATGAAGCCTGTGAATTCGTTAAAAGCGAGCTTTGCCCACTGGTAAATTCCACCTTCCAATGGCATCAGTCCGCTCAGATAAATGACCACGGCGGCCTGCGGAATGTAGAAGAGTAAAATAGCGAGAAGCCAGAAAAAGAGATGCGATGTTCCAAGTTTTGCTGCAGTTCCGACCCAGCCTGAGCCAACCACAAACACAATCTGTGTTAGAACGAGATCGCCAAGCCCAAGCGGCTTTTTCAGTACAACACTCTGTTCTTCGACTCTGCGTTCCGCGCGATCGAGTGAAACGCCCATCGCGAGATTGTAAGGCATGCGCTTCGCTTGCCTACCCAAAAACCGGCAGCCGATATGCCTGCTTTAGAGCGCCGGCTTTAATCGTGCTCTTGTTCGGATCTTTTCGGTGGTGCAGGTTCGTTTCGAAATTCGCGATGACGGACTCTTCCGCCGGCGTAGGCGATATAAGCCCCGCTTCCGAGCGTCACCGCCCCGAGCAAAACTACCGCCAAGGCGAGGGGCAGCGAGGATTTGGGCCATTTGATTGGCGCGGCGATAGCAATTGCGCTCAAAGCGGCCAGCACATAGAAAATCCAGATGAGATCTTCGCCGCGCTCTCTGTGTTCATCGAGCCAGGCTCCTCCGTCCTCGTCAGTCATCGATAAAACACGGTCGTAACCTTGCTGGCCAAATTCATAGACAGGCCACGCCGACGCGGAGCTGATGAGTACGAGCGTGAGGGTTGCGATTTGGGCTCGACGGCTCTTCAAAACCAAAGCGAGCACGAGACCGATCAAACCTGTGAGCAATCCATAAACCGGCAATGGATTGAGCAACACATGAATGTACTCAGGCTGTCGCAAATCACGGAGCAAGGCCCCGATCATAACTTGCCCCGCCACTGGGTACCAGAGACTTGGGCGGTCCGTGCTGCCTGATTCGGCAAGTATTTTTGCCAGTCAGCAATCGTGAAATGCCACCACTCGGTGCGCAACCCCCAAAAGCCCGCATTTCGCATTGCGATCTGCAGCAAATGCACGTGTGCGCGAACATCGGTATGAGGTCCGAGGTAACGCCACATTGCCGCGGGCGTAAAATCGTCAAAGTCACTGGGCATGCGCACGGGACGATTCCACGTATCGACCAACGTAGCATCGATAGCCACACCCCAGCTGTGCAGTGATCCGACGCCAATTTCAGGATTGGCAACGTAATCGCTGTCGTGTGACGCGTGCCAAAGCTTTTCCTGCACGGCTACAGGCCGGTACGCATCCCAGATTTTCAGCCCAAATTGGTAGCGCCGCAGAAACGCCTGCGCTACAGCCAAACCGGAAGCAACTTCTGGTCGAGCGAGAGCACACATTCCGCGAGGGTAAAGCGGGTAACCGACAAGATTATTTCGCCCTGCGTAGCGCAACTCGACGATGATCGTCGGATCAACTGATCGAATATCAACCAGGGGGCCACCGGCGTTTGCTGCCAATGACGGGAGCGCCACTGCCATCGCAGCGATTAAAGAAACGTTAAGGCGTCGCATTTGCTGGATCAGTACGTGTCACTACTTGGGGAGCCTCAGTTTTTGCCAGCCGCTCAAGAAGAACGCGAGCGCTATTTTCAGGGACCTCGAAGCGTAATTCCAGATTTGAGGGGCTCGGTCTTTGGATCTCGGGCGGTCGGGAATAAAGCAACAGTTCCGAGTCCGGCAGACGCAGCCATTGCTGTGGATTATCATGCAAATTTCGCGCGACTTCGGCAGCATTTTTAGAAGAGTTCACTTTTATGAGTAATCTGGCCTTTACCGGATTTTGCAGATTGATCGCAAGACCCAGTAATTGTGAAGCGTCGAGCAGTTCCCGGGTAAAGATCGGATTAAAAACACGCGCGAGATCGGGCGGATCGCGGGAAATGAGTCGTAGTGCACTTTCGCGATCGAGTGCCTCGAAACGATCAAACAGTTGGCCCGTAATTTTAAGGTCCGGCTTCATCCCGAGACGCACCAGCACCAACTCGTCCACCGCAATCGGTGCTCCGACTGCGAGTGTTGCGGGTCCGACCCTGGCAACCGCAAAATCAGGCGGTCGCTCCCAGACCGGCAAGCCGTTAATTGCGCGCTTTTGGAACGCTTTGTCGCCTGCGATCGCACGAATGGCCTTCGGAGCGGCCCGGCGCGCTTCGACCAGAACGAACTCGCGCGTTTCTCCAGTTTCATTGGTTGTAATCGCACGAGTAATGCGTGTGGCATCCCGAGGCAGGTTCAATCCCGGAGTCGAAGCAGCCGCACCGACTAATCCCGGCCATAGTTTGGGCTGATCTTTGCGCCAGCGCCTCGCGAGGTCTGCCCGTTCAAATTGATCGGCGTTGATCGACAAAATCGTGTCGGTTTCCTGCGGCAGCCATTCGCGGCCTCGCGGAGATTGGAAAATGACAAGCAGAGTAATCGCAAGCAGGACCAGCACCGAGAAAATGCTGAAATAAAACTTCCGCAGTTCCTGCTTGTCGATCTGACTTGAGAGCGAGGCCAGCTCTGCCTTGTGTGCCAAATGCCGATCGACTGCCTCACGGCGGCGATGCGCCTCGGCCAGCAGCTGCGGCGCGTTTGGCGGCGCAACGCCCTGCGCGGCAAGGTGCCGGCCAATATTCAAATACGCGGGATTTTTCCGCTCCTCGACTGTCTGATGGCGCGCGCGCGCGTTGCGCGCCGCTTCTTGCTGAGTGCGGATGTTATCACTCAATTTCTTGTCGCGCGCTTCAAACTCGCTCCGGGTCCGCGCAACATTTTTTTCCACCGCAGAAAGTTCCACTTCCGCGGCATTCAATTTCTCCCTGGCCAAACGCGCTGCCTCCGCGCTGCCAAGTCGCGCCCGCACAAGTTCTGCGCGCTCTTCCGGAAGGCGGGCCCTCCGCGCGCTGATGTTCGCAGATCGTACTTCCACGTCCGCGGGGACCGGATCGAGGGCCTGGAGATCGGAGAGTTGTTTCAACAGATCGCGATCGGCAGCCTCGCTCTCCTGAACGCGGCGTTCTATGGCGGCCAGTTCGCGCTCGCAGACGTCCACATTGCTTTTGGTTTGGTTGCGCTTTTGGAGAAGGGGCTTCTTTTCCGCTTCCAGTTTTGTAATCGCCTGCGATTGTTCGCGCGCATTTTGTTGCCGTTCCTCTTCGATCTTTTTTATTCCTTCTTCGATCTGTGCGATTCGAAGTGCGACTTCCTTTTGTTCCTGCTCCAGTTTCTTTAGAGCGACGATCTCGTTGCGCAGCTCGGGAAAATTGGCCGCCTGGGCTGTGCCCTCGCGACCCAGATTGATTTCGCTCTTCTGCAGGAGGCGCTTCTCATGACGAAGCGCAATGCGCGTTCGCTGGCGACGGATTTTCAGTCCAATCTCGCGAAAGCCGGTGCCAATGAAACTCACGGGTGAACGCTATCCGAATGCGCGCTACGAAAAAGAAATTTCAGCGCGCATCTTTCTCAAATTGGGTTCCTACGACTCATGCGGCGAATCGGCCCGATGAAGTTATTCCTCCGATTCGGCCAATTTTGCCAACACGCTGAAATCTTCGAGCGTAGTCGTGTCGCCGGTGACTCGCGCCCCGCTGGCGATTTCCTTCAACAATCGACGCATAATTTTGCCACTGCGGGTTTTTGGGAGCGCTTCGGCGAAACGAACTTCATCTGGTTTTGCAATTGCCCCGATGTGCACGCCAACATGCTCGCGCAGTTCCGCTTTCAGCCCGCCAGTGACGCTAACGCTCTCCTTCAGTGTCACAAAAGCAACAAGGCCCTGTCCTTTTAGTTCATCGGGTCTGCCAACCACTGCCGCTTCGGCAACCTGCGGATGACTGACCAGCGCGCTTTCAATTTCCGATGTACCGAGCCTGTGCCCCGCCACGTTGAGGACATCATCGATGCGCCCAACGATCCAAAAATAGCCGTCTTCATCGCGCCGCGCGCCGTCGCCGGTGAGATAATTGCCTTTAAATTCGCTCCAATATTGCTGTCGATAACGGGCCTTGTCGCCGTAAATGGTGCGCAACATCGAAGGCCAGGGCCGGCGAATGATCAGCTTGCCGCCTACATTCGGTCCGACTTCCCGCCCTTTCTCATCAACAACAGCTGGATCGACTCCAAAGAATGGAAGTGTTGCGCTGCCCGGTTTCGTTGGAATTGCGCCCGGCAGGGGAGTAATCATGATCGATCCTGTTTCGGTTTGCCACCACGTATCGACAACCGGACAACGCCCGCCGCCGATATTTTTGTAATACCACATCCATGCTTCTGGATTAATTGGTTCGCCGACGGTGCCGAGCAGGCGGAGCGATGAGAGATCGTGTTTCGCGACCCAGTGATCGCCCCAGCGAATAAACGCACGGATCGCTGTTGGCGCGGTATAAAGGATGTTGACCCGATATTCTTCGATGATTTTCCAGAACCTGTCCGGTTCCGGCCAGTTCGGCGCGCCTTCGTACATGAGGGTCGTCGCTCCGTTGGCAAGCGGACCGTAGACGATATAGCTGTGGCCCGTGACCCAGCCGACATCAGCCGTGCACCAATAGATATCCTCATCTCGAATGTCGAAGACGTACTTCGTAGTCGAGGAAACGCCGACCAAGTAACCGCCTGTAGTATGGAGGATGCCTTTTGGTTTCCCGGTGGATCCACTCGTGTAAAGAAGATAAAGCGGATGCTCGCTGTCGAGCGGTACAGGCGGACAGTTCGCGTCGACATACTCCAGCTCGCGGTGCCACCAGACGTCGCGGCCTTCTTCCATGTGAATGTCATTTCCCGCGCGGCGAAAAACGATAACGCGCCTGACTGACGTGCCATGACGGAGTGCCTCATCAACGTTTTTCTTCAACGGCACAATTCCGCCGCGCCGATATGAGCCATCGGCTGTGATCACAGCGATCGCGCCGCTGTCGGCAATTCGATCTCGAATGCTGTCGGCGCTAAATCCGCCGAAGACCACTGAGTGCACCGCGCCGATCCGCGCGCAGGCGAGCATGGCAACCGCGGTCTCAGGAATATTTGGGAGATAAATGATGACGCGATCGCCTTTTTTTATGTTGTTTCGTTTCAACACATTCGCGAAGCGGCAAACTTCGCGATACAGCTGTTGATAGGTAAGCGTACGTTTATCGCCAGGTTCGCCTTCCCAGATAATTGCTGCCTTGTTCCGGCGGGGCCCGGTCAGATGCCGATCCAGGCAATTTTCCGAAATGTTGAGTTTGCCTCCGACGAACCACTTCGCGAATGGCGCTTTCCATTCGAGCACCTTTTTCCACCTTGCGCGCCAGACCAGCTCACTCGCTTCGCGCGCCCAGAATTTTGCGGGCTGGCGGATTGATTCTCGGTACATCCGCTGATATTGCGCGAGACTTTTGATTCGTGCGTTTTTTGCAAAATCTTTTCGTGGTTTGAAAATGCGTTTCTCAACGAGGTGCGACTCGATGTTGTCGTGCATGAGCAGTCCCTAATATGCCGAAGAAATTCTCAGGGCAAGGATCGTATAGGTTAAAAAGTTGAAAAGTTAGAACGTTGCGACGGGCACGGCCTCTGTAATCTTTCAAGTTCGTAACTCTTGGAACTCCTTTTGAACCGATGATCGATCCGCCAAATGACGATTACTTCATGCGCGAAGCATTGCGGCAGGCACTAAAAGGATCCAAAGCCGACGAAGTGCCGGTCGGTGCGATTGTGGTGCGCGCGGGAAAAATCATTGGGCGCGCCCATAACCAGGTTGAATTGCTCAAGGATGCCACTGCTCACGCGGAAATGCTGGCGTTAACTCAGGCCGAGGCCGCTGTTGGCGATTGGCGGCTGACCGACTGCGATCTTTACGTGACCAAGGAGCCGTGTGCGATGTGCGCAGGCGCGCTCGTCCACACACGAATCCGACGTGTGATTTTCGGTTGCACGGATCCCTCCGCGGGGGCTGCGGGAAGCGTGATCAACCTCCTGCAAATGCCCGGCTTCAATCACCGGTGTGATATCGCCTCCGGTGTCATGCAAAACGAATGCGCAGCAATTTTGCGGGATTTTTTCCGTAAACGGCGCGACGAGCAGGAACCGGGTTCTCTCTAGCGGTCAAGCCAACCCGATCCGAGCGCTTTCACAATTTTTTCCGCTTCTCGCGCGCATGGAAATCCTAACGAAACCCGGAAAGTAACAAACGCGTTACTTTTCTGATACGCCAAAGAGGTTTGGCTGCCCTTGACAACAACCGGGGGATCAGACGGTGTGTTTCATGCGCCACAAAATCTTGAAAAGGGCGGTCATGGAGTCTCTCCATGCACCATGCACCATCTGAAAAGTTTTTCTCCGGGCTTGGAAAGCGTTCTGTTTCGCACACTCTTTCTCAGTTGTCGAGTCCCGGATAAATTCCGTTTAGCAATAACGGACAGTCACAAATTTGCGCGGTGACCGATGCAGATTATGGGTTGACTGATCCAGTGAATGGATTCTAATTTACGCACTCTCTAGTCCTCTCCAGGGTGTGTAATTCGGGGCAGTTTGAAAGTCACCGGGTAACCACGCCATCTCGCGGAAATAGCCATTGCTCCAATATGAAAAGAACCCACGCTCCAACACTAATCGGAATTATCGGAATCGCCGGAGGACTAATGATCATGTTTGCTTTTCCTGTCGGAAAGCTTGAACCGGCAGTCCCGACCGTCAAAGTCCCCGGTGCCTATCCGTACGAAGAAACTGTGCGCGTTCCGGTACCGCCGCCCGTTTGGGACTCATCGCCCTTGCCGTCGCCTGCTCCTTTTCCCTATCGCGAATCGTCGCCCTCGCTGTCGGCTTCTCAGGACCGTGATTCACGAACAGCAAATACCCGCCAACCGCTCACGGCGAAAGCCGTGCGCGAGGCAGCATTCAAATACAACGGAGTGCCGGATTTCTGTGAATTTCTGGCAGCACTTCCTGCTAACGTTAGTGTGTTCGATCCAAATCTCGGAAGGACACGCACACTTGTGCAAGGAGGCCATGTACTGCGCAAAAATGTGACGTGGTTCAGTAAACGTCAGAAAGCGCGTCCGAAACCAAACGACCGAACCGTCGTCTCAGTCGAAGAACTCGGCACGCGGAATCCGGGGATTTGATCAACCGCGTAGTTGCTCTCAAAGGAGCTGACGGGCATCGGGAGTCGGTTATATTTTAGCGGCAGCTGACAGGCGCAGAATCGCGATTTTCGTTTTAGCTGGCTTTTGCCAGCGCACCAAAACGGGATCGCTGTAGCTATTCTGATGAGCACCAAAATTGTATTTCTAGTCTAGTCCGCTATTGGCCGCGATGCTGCATTTGACGTCTTCAGTCATCACGTTTTAAACGCGCCGGGATTGCGGTTGGGGTAGGTGTCCGCGAGAATCGTTCAACGATGAAGATGACCATATTTAAGGGCAGCGAGATTGAAGTAGAGAAAGAAATCAACACCTGGTTAAAGGCCGAGCGTATCAACAAGATTCGGCACGTTACGCACGTAAATTACGGCACAATGGTGTACATCACTGTTTGGTGGCATCGCCTGGATACGGGTAAAAATGCGCCGATGACACACGGGCTGTCTTGATACGCGTGGCGCTCAATTCGAGGTCCTGCGCGATTCTGAGCGCAGCCCGCAGGTGGTATGCCTTTTAATCTGCCTCGCTAGGATTCGAACCTAGACAGAGAGATTCAGAGTCTCTAGTGCTACCATTACACCACGAGGCAAAAGCAGCGAAAGCTAATGCGAAATTCGCAAAATCCGAAATTGCAAAGTCTCGTGCGAATCACCCAAATTAACGCGAATCAGCTGATGATTTCCAACTGCTTTTCATTTGCAGCGATTCGCGTGGTCCGCGGGTAGTAATACTTCTTCGCCTTCGCGCGCGCCGTCCACCTGCAGGTCTTTTCCTCTCTCGCGAATTAGTCGCCGCGCATCGTCCACCATGGCATCGAGCATTGTGTCGTCATGACTTGGATTATGATGAAAAAGCAGAAGCCTGCGGACTTCGGCGTCGAGCCCAAGCGAAACAGCGCTGGAAACCGAACCGTGTCCCCATCCGATGTGAGTTTCGTACTCTGCATCGGTGTATTGCGCGTCGAGAATCAGAATATCGCTGCCGTGAAGAAAGTCGACGAGAGCGATTCGCTGCTCTTCAGCAATCTTTTTCCTCTCTTCTGGACTCATGTCACTGTCCCTTGCTGAGTGCAGAAATTGATACGGCTCATGGTCCGGCAGGAAAGCGATTGAGCCGGCGCCGGTGAAAAGACGATAACCAGCACAAACACCGGGATGATTTACAAACCTCGCGCGGACTTGCACTTTTCCGAAGGAGAACTCCATCTCGGTTAGTTTCTTAATATCGATCCTGGCGGAAAGCTCGCGCATCGCGATGGGAAAAAATGGCGCCTTCATCGGCTCAGCCATAATCTCGCCAAAGCTCATATCGACGCCGTCATAGCCGCGCACTCGGATTTCATTTTTCTTTTCGTATGCTGGGGCAAAGAAGGGCAATCCCTGGATATGATCCCAATGAGCGTGCGTGATCAACAGCGAGAGTTTGATCGGTTGCGAGTGGAATTCTTTCTCCAAGGCGACGCCAAGGGAGCGAATCCCGGAACCCGCATCGAGCACAATAATCTCGCCATCCGCGCGCACCTCGACGCACGTCGTGTTGCCACCGTAGCCCAGTGTGCGGCGGCCCGGTACCGAAATGGAACCGCGCGTCCCCCAAAACTTGAGTCGGGTGGGCGAGGCTGAAACGCTAGGCATGACGCGAGAGCGCCCGAGTTTGCCACGCGGGAGCGACGAAACAAGTGTTTTTAGATTAAAATCTGCAAATTTGCGCGATTAAAAGCGGCGAAATATCGCCGCACTCCAAAAGCACTTCGTGCGAATCGATCAGGGCGCGGTTTCGTTTTGCGGAAGCTCGCCAAAGGACGAGTCCGTCCGACGGCGGACTTTCGGAGTGCGCACTCGTCCTCGCGTCGCTTTCGCAACGACGCCGATGGGAGAAGTTAGACCGCCTAAAAGAAAATCGGGATGATTAAGATCGCCAGAATATTGACGACTTTGATCATCGGATTGATCGCAGGACCGGCGGTGTCTTTGTAAGGGTCACCCACAGTATCGCCTGTTACCGCTGCGGCGTGAGCGAACGATCCTTTGCCGCCGAGATTTCCTTCCTCGATAAATTTTTTCGCATTGTCCCATGCGCCGCCGCTGCTGGTCATGGCGATGGCGACAAACAATCCAGTGACGATCGTGCCCACGAGTAAACCGCCGAGCACGACGGGCCCCAGCGGTTTAATCATTGCGACTGCCACAACAAAAACCACCGGCAAAAGCGCGGGCACAATCATCTCCCGCAACGCCGCTTTGGTCACAATGTCCACGCACGTGCCGTAATCGGGCGTGTCCTGGCCCGTTAAGATTCCGGGTTTCGCTTGCAACTGCCGCCGCACTTCGCGCACGACTGCGCCCGCGGCTTTGCCGACCGCATCCATGCTGAACGCGGTGAAAATGAATGGCAAAAGTCCGCCGATAAAAAGCCCGATAATGACTTTCGGGTCCGTGAGCGAAAATTGGAATACGAACGGCTCGCCGTTTCGCGTGACGTGCGTTTTGAGTTCCTCGACGTACGAGCCGAATAAAACTAGCGCGGCCAATCCCGCCGACGCGATGGCGTAACCTTTGGTCACTGCTTTCATGGTATTACCGACTGCGTCGAGCTCGTCTGTTACGCCACGCACTTCTTTCGGTAAATTGCTCATCACCGCGATGCCGCCGGCGTTATCCGTGATTGGTCCGAACGAATCGAGCGAGATAACAATTCCCGCCATCGACAACATCGCCATCACTGCAATTGCGATTCCGTAAAGTCCGCCAAAATGAAAACTGAGCAGAATGGCAATGCCGATGAAACCGACCGGCAACGCAGTTGCATGCTGGCCGACCGCTAATCCGGCGATGATATTCGTGGCATGGCCGGTTTCCGACGCGCGCGCAATTTTTTGCACGGGCGCGTGGTGCATCGACGTGTAGTAATTGGTAATAACCACGACGACTGCCGTCATGACTAAGCCGATTACGGACGCCAAGTAAAGTTGCGTAGGTGTGCGCGTCTCGCCGGCGATGTTTACGCCGTGCGGAAACAAATAATGTGTGGTCGGCCAGAATAAAATCGCGGAGACGATCGCGCTCGCAACCACTGCGCCCATAAGAATATTCGTTGGTTTGCCGTTGGCGACGTTCACGAACACGACACCACAGATCGCGCCGAGCACAGAAATTCCGCCGAGCACAAATGGGTAAACAACCGCTGCTGGATTTCCCGCTAGTGTAAGCGCGCCGACAAGAATCGCACCGATCAAACTGACCGCATAAGTTTCAAAAACGTCAGCTGCCATGCCCGCGCAATCGCCCACGTTGTCGCCAACGTTGTCGGCAATCGTCGCCGGATTGCGCGGATCATCTTCTTCCAAGCCTGTCTCGATTTTGCCGACAAGATCGGCGCCGACGTCGGCGGCCTTGGTGTAAATGCCGCCGCCTAATCGCGCGAACACGCTAATCAAACTCGCCCCAAGCGCGAGTCCGACCAGACTGCGAATCGCCATGTCATGTCCGACGATTTTGCTGGCGAGCGTATAGAAGATCGAGACGGCAAGCAGTGCAAGACCGACCACGAGCAGACCCGGTCACCGCTCCGCCGTTGAACGCAATGCGCAAGGCAGCGGTGCGGGAGTAGGTTGCGGCTTGCGTCGTGCGCACATTCGCAATCACTGCGATGCGCATTCCAATATAACCGGCCGCGAGCGAGCAGAACGCGCCGATTACAAAACCAATCGCCGTGGGATGATCTTTGAAAATGAAAAGCAGCACGAAAATGATCGCGGCGATCACGCTGATGGTGATCACCTGGCGATTCAAATACGCTTTTGCGCCTTCTTGGACTGCGGCCGAAATCTGCCGCATCCGTTCGTTGCCAGACGAGGAGCGGCTCACGATCGCGATCAAACTGAGAGCAAACACCAGCCCAATTACGGCGCAGACCATCGAGAGTGGCACGCCTGCGTCGAGGATCGTTAGGCCAAATAAAATGCTCATGAATATTCGGGGTGAAAGCTGGGGACTTTAATGGGTTTTCATCCACTGGCAATTCGTTATTGAAAACAAATTCAAAACCCGGATTTCGACTTTTTCTGGAGCGCGCCCCTGTAGCTGTCTCGCTGTGTCGAGGCGCTCATCAGGCGATCCGCTGCACGGCGGCATAGCACCTGCCCTACAATTCAAAAAAGGTCCGCAAACGGTGCAGGAAAGTATCCCTGTATTCGCGCTCTTTTCTCGCGTTCTGGCTGTGGGAAACCGCCTCTTTCAGTAAACCTTCAGTTTCCATTTTCCGTTTAGCGAGCAATTCGCTGAGCCGCTCGAGGCAATCGGGCGAAGCGCGGAGGAGCTCTGCCATTACTGGCTTGCCAATTTCCATCACCTGGCAATCGGTCTCAGCGCGCACCGTTGCTGTCCGATGTTCGCCGGTGAGGAGAGACATTTCGCCGAAACAATCGGGCGCCTTCAAGGTAGCCACGGGAATGGAAGTGCCATTTTTCGAGATCGACACTTCTGCTGCGCCCCTCAACAACACGAACATAGAGTCACCCTCGGCGCCTTCCCTGATCACGCGCTCGCCCCGCCCAAAATGATTGACCTGGGATTGCTGCACCAGGCTCTCGATTTGCTCATCCGACAAGCATTCAAACAAAGCTTCAGAGCGCAAAATCGCCCGGGCTTCCTGGTATTCTTCTTGTATCGAAGCGGCCGCTTTGCGTTCCACGTGCAACGTGCGAATCGGGAAGGGGATGGTGATGCCCTGACGTTTGAGCTCATACCAGACATTGGTGCGCACCGAATCGTTGGTCTCGTTGATTCTCGCGTGATTGCCCATGTAGAACTTGATCTCGTAGATCACAGCGAAATCGGCAAAATCGACGAGAAAAACTCTTACCGGAGGATCCGCCAAAACGTTGCGCGCACTTTGGGCAGCGCGCACCAGCGCGTCTTTCACGCGATTGGGTGGATTCTTATATTCAACTCCGACGCGAATGCGCATCGCGTGGACTTCCGTCGGATAGTGCAGATTGACGATCTGGTGGCTAACCATCTCGTTATTCGGGATATCGAGATAGATGTCGTCGTTTGTGCATAAACGAGTTGAACGCCAGTTGATCTCCCTTACTTCGGCAAACCGTTCACCCACCTGCAACCAGTCCCCGACCTTGTAGGGCCGGTTAATTTGGATCGATATGCCGCCGATGATCCCTGCAAAGAAATTCTGCCCCGCAAATCCGAGAATGATCGCGACTACGCCGGAGCCAGCCAGTACTCCTTTTAACTGCGTTTCGGCATGGTAGCCGTAACTCAGGACCAAAAGCAGTACGATCAAAAAAATGATCCCACCAGCAACCTCGCGGAGAAAATGGGGAATCGTTGTCTGGCGCTTTTTTTCGTAATAAAGGTCCCACACATATCGGTTCACCAGCGCAACCACGAGCGCGGTACTTAACAAAATCACTGCGGCGCCGACATGATTTCTCCAGGACGCATGGACGCCGTAAACAGCTATGGCGGCATAGAATGCCAGCATGAGGCAGAAAAGCCGGTACAGCAGCCCGAGCTTCACTCCGGCGCGGCGCTTCAAGAACCGGCCGACGCCGAACGTGACAAAAAACGTTCCGAGGAATACGACCGCTGTGATCGCATCTCGCTCCGCCTCCGACAGTCCGCTAAACATTCGAGCCGTTAGTATATCAGAAGAGGACCCATGGAACAGCATTCTTGTGTCAAACACCAGGGCAGATCGGCTTCTCTCCTGGCATGCTGGAGCATTACGCGAAGGCGGCTGAAGACGCAGCGCCGTTCGCCAACGCGTTGAGGACAACGCGTTCCACCTGGGCAATCCAACTTGGCCTACGAACGCGGCGCGATCACCAGCCACGCCCAGCCTACAAGAAAGCAAAGCCCGCCAATGGGCGCAATTGCTCCGAGCCACCGAATATTTGTCAGCGCCATCACATATAAGCTACCGCTAAAAATTAAAATGCCGGCAAAGAGCAACCACCATGCGTTGCGATTCGTGGCGACGAAAAGCGCAAGCACCAGGAGCGCAAGGGCGTGAATGAAATGATAAAGCACAGCTTTGTTCCACACATCGAGCATTCCGTGCGTTTCGAGTATTTGCTTGAGACTGTGCGCTCCGAAAGCCCCGAGCGCGACGGCAAGAAAACAAAGCAGAGCTGCGATCCGAAAAAGTGCAATCGACATCTTGGCGATAATTCGCGCGTGTTCGACGCGTCGCCAACTGTTTTTCAATTATTTAATATCGTGTCTTCTGGGCGAGAAGAGAGAATATAACTTCCAAGTAAACTTTATGAGTATTGAGCAAGCGTTGCTGTCGTTTACTTTAGCGGCCGGTTTATTGACCATCACACCCGGGCTGGACACAGCGCTGGTATTGCGAACTTCTGCTGTTGAGGGCGGGAAACAGGCAATGCTGGCCGCCATAGGGATCTGTTTCGGTTGTTTGCTTTGGGGTGTCGCGGCGTCTTTCGGGTTAAGCGCACTGCTCGCTGTTTCCGGGTTCGCCTACAAAGTGCTCCGGATAGTGGGCGCTATCTATCTGAGCTATTTGGGAATCAAATTGCTTATTCGCGCATTCGCGTCCACTTCTTCAAACAGCGGTGCCGAACCAGAGGAATATGCCAGCAGGGACGGCTCTCTATGGTTCAAACGTGGCCTGTTGACGAACCTTCTCAACCCAAAGGTTGGCGTCTTCTATCTGAGCTTCCTGCCACAATTCATTCCGACGGGCGTTCCGGTTTGGTCGTTCAGCATTCTGCTTGCCTTAATTCATGCGACAGAAGGGCTCCTTTGGTTCTTACTGTTAACGAACGCGACTGAATTGATATCGAGCTGGCTGAGACAGCGCCGCGTG
This sequence comes from uncultured Verrucomicrobiae bacterium, assembly GCA_963840135.1. Taxonomy (GTDB): domain Bacteria; phylum Verrucomicrobiota; class Verrucomicrobiia; order Chthoniobacterales; family UBA10450; genus Udaeobacter. The sequence goes on from CAWIXX010000017.1 coordinate 342,668, forward strand.
GTTATGGCGCTCGACAGTGCCATGGGCGCTATCTTCATAGCGTTTGGCCTCAAGCTCGCCTTTGACAAAGCGCGCTGAACATCGGGGTGGGGGAATATTCTCGCGCTTTGATCTAATTACTGATTACACTTTAACCTTGTGGCGGCTTGGTTCTGGTATGCGGTCGTTGCTGCGGTGCTTTATGGCGCGCATCAAATCTTCACCAGGATGGCAGCCGAACGCATCGGCGAAGGCCTCGGTGGTTTTATTGTCGAAGCCAGCGCCGCCTTATCGATCTTGATTTATTTGGCGATTCTCTGGCTTGGAGGAAGATGGAATCAGAAATTCAGTGGTGCAGGTTTTAACTATTCGCTGCTTACCGGCATCTGCGTAGGCGCCGGAACGATTGCATTCTTCCTGCTTTTTCAAAAAGGCGGTCCGCTGTCTTCTGTTCCAGCTATCCTTGCCGGCGGCGCGGCAATCATGGCCATCGCTGGCATCGTGTTTTTCCGCGAAACGCCATCATGGCAGCGAATCGTTGGCGTTGCGTTTGCCATCATCGGTTTGTTTTTGCTGCGCAAATAGTTTCCGAAGCTGCCAAACTCAGGGGCTTACGCGGAATTCCGCGCATCGTTTCAATAAGCGTGATGGTGTGAGAGCCATTTTTTGGCCTTTTGTTCTGCTACTTCCTTCTTCTCGGCAATGGGCGTCTCTACCTCAACTGCAGTGATCTTGCCTGTTGTCGCATCTACCCAGATGTCGGTAAGGTCTTTCTGTAGCGGCCGCGCAATGTCCACTGACCAGATCAGTACCCCGTTCTCTTTTTCAAGCTCTACGCACTTGATCGCGCCACGCTTAACTCTAGCCAGTGCAATTTTTTTAGCCTGATGCTTTGTGACACGCGCTTGCTTAAGCAGTTCCGCTTCACTTTGCTGTGCCCATAAATTGGAGCCGGGGCAGCTCACAGCGAGTGCCAATGCGATGATCGATCCCTTGATCGGCTTCATACGAACTTTAACCGATCGATAATATGTTGTATTATTCTCTGAGTTTTCTGGATCTCGCAACCCAAAATTACACGCGGATCAAGGTTGACACCTGGCTTCATCGATCGGTTAGATGGTGTGGCTGAATATTTCGGCAGTGAAGTGGTCGAATACTTTATGAGCACGAAAAGAACCGTAATGCTTGGGCTTGTTCTATGCGTCGGCACATTTGCGATCACCCAGGCGAAGCCGACCCAAACAGAGCTAATCAATCAGGCGAAAGTTAAGAAGAGCGAGGCGCAAAGGATTGCCCCGGAGCGAGCGCCGCAAGGCAGGGTAAAGAGCGCGGAAATTGAAAAAGAGCGGGGCAAACTCGTTTGGCCATTGGACATTTCTACCCCAGGCACGCGGGACATCACCGAAGTGCTGGTCGATGCAAATACCGGGGCGATCCTGAGCGTTGCCAAGGAAACCTTGAAGCAACAGGCCGCCGAGGCGAACGCAGAGAAGCAACAATAATAGTTCGGTTGCCGATTCTGCCGGACTTTTTCAGCGCGACGACTACAAAGGGCGTTGTATCGTGCAGCCGACGTGCGCCCAATAATGAAACGCCGGATTGCGATCGCGTGCTTTTTTGTCATTGCTTGGGCCAGTGTCGCGCGATCAGAACGACCATTTTCTGACTCGGTTGCCGATACGCTACGCATTCCGGCTTCGCGTGTTCGCGGCCCCGACATTCCATCGCAGATCGTCGATTTTCGGCACGGCATTGGACCGGACGAAGCAGCGAGCATTGCGCTTTATTCGAATCCAGCGCTCCGGGCCATTCGGGATCGACGCGGACTCGCCGTGGCGCAATTGATCCAAGCTCGGATTTTGCCGAATGTCGTCGTTTCCTACGCGCGCGACTACGTCACCGGAGGGAACACGGCCGGGGCGACGACAGCCTATAATTTCACTGCAGGTTGGGAGTTCAGCGCGCTCGTTCCCTTTTTGCCGAAACAGACGGCCGCTCGGAAGAATCTCGGCTCGGTGGATCTGGATATTGCATGGCAGGAATGGCAGATCGCGGAGAACGCACGGACAGCCGTTTACCGCGTCGTTGCCTTGGACGCTGAGGTTGCGCGCGCCCGTGAAGGAAACCGAGGATTGCAGGAAAGCACTGATGCCATGCGGCAGGCAGTCGATGCGCACGAGAAAACGGTGCTCGAACTCGCGGCGGTTGAATCGGCCAGCCAGGATTCGCGGGCGACCATGCTCGCGCTTGAGCAGGATTTCGAGCGACAGCAACTTGGTTTAAACAAGATACTGGGAGTGGAATCGCAAACAAACGTGCGCTTGCGTGACGGACTCACGCTTCCCACTCATCTCGATCTTCCGGACGAGCACGATTTACTTTACAACATTGAGTCGCGTCGCCTTGATCTTCTTGGATTGCGGCAAGGTTATGCGAGCCAGGATGCCGTGGTGCGCGCGGCCATCCTCGCGCAATTCCCGAAGATGTCGGTGGCGTTTGTGCGCGCCAAAGACAATACGAATGTGCAAAGTGCCGGTTTTAGCGTCGCGGTTGACGTTCCAATCTTTGATCGGAACCAGGGTGTGATCGCGACCGAACGCGCCACACGGCAAAGATTGTTGGACGAATACAGTCAGCGCGTGTTTGAAGCACGCTCTGACATTGCGACTGCAATGGCCGATATTCGTTCGCTAAATCGACAAGTGGCCGCGGCGTCAGAAGCGCTGCCGATGCTCGAACGACTCCTTACCTCCGCGCAAACGGCAATGGAGCAGCGGAACGTCGACGTGCTGAGTTATTACACCGCGCGGAACAACTTGCTGCAGAAAAGAATTCAGATGATCAAGCTGCAGGAACAATTGCTCGAAGCACACACGGCGCTGGAAATCGCTTCCGGACGTTATCTCCCGACGAACAAAGCGTTGCAGTCCAAATGAAAAAAAAACGAATCATCATCGGCGCAATCGCGGTCGTGTTGATGGTCGCCGGGCTTGTCTGGATCGCGCAGCGATTCGGGGTTGGAAAAGAGGAAAAAAAGACTGGCTCGGTCGCGCAAGTGCAGGTCGCGAAAGTGGAACGAAAAACCATCACCGAAACAGTGATCGTTTATGGAAGCGTTGTCGCGCAGCCCGGCAAGACGCATTCCGTGTCAATCGCTTTTGAAACGCGCGTGCGCCACATTCTCGTCGCGCCCGGCCAATTCGTGCGAGAGAACGATCCGTTGATCGAGATTGAGCTCAGCCCCGCGGCGCAAGTGCAGTTTCAACAAGCCGAGAACGCAGCCGAAGCCGCGCGCAACGAGCTCAAACAGACACAGGAGCGTTTCAATTTAAAGCTGGCCACAAATCAGGACTTGAGCGCCGCGGAAAAGACTGCGCGCGACGCGGAGGCGCAACTCACCGCTCTTCAACACGCCGGCGCTGGGGGCGATAATCGCATTCATTCGGATATCTCGGGCGTCATCGCAAAAGTAGACGCGCAAGACGGACAGATCGTTCCGGCCGGCGGTCCACTGGTTGAAATCGTTGCCGAGAACGAAATCGAAGTAAAACTCGGCGTCGAAGCGGAGGATCTTTCGGCAGCGCAAGAGGGTGCGCCGATCACAATCGTAGCGATGAACGATCCAACCGCCGCAAAAGTCAAAGGGACCGTCCGCCTGGTTACGCGCCGAATCGATCCGACGACGCGACTTGTCGATGTTTACGTCGCGCTGCCAGAAGGAACAAAGCTCTTATTGGATGGCTATGTCCGCGGCGAGATTGAGCGCACCGAGAAAAACGCGCTGGTTGTGCCGCGATCAGCCGTTTTGCCTAACGAATCACGTGAGTTTGAGGTTTTCACGGTGGCAAGTAATAGGGCCACGAAGCACACCGTAAAAATTGGGGCGGAAAATCCAAATGAAATCCAAGTGATCGCGGACGATCTGCATGAAGGCGACCCGGTCGTGACCGTAGGAAATTACGAGCTGGAAGACGGCATGACCGTTGAGATAAAAAAATGAGCTTCACCGCGTGGGCGCACAGCCATGCGCGTTCCATCCTGTTTTTGCTCGCTGCGCTCGCGATCGCCGGCGCAGTCGCAAGCCTTTCAATGCCGGTTGCGCTCTTCCCGCAAGTCAGTTTTCCACGCGTCCGCATCACCCTCGATGCTGGCGACCGACCGGCCGAGCAGATGACCGTCGAAGTTACGACGCCGGTCGAGGAAGCGGTGCGCGCCATTCCCGGCGTGCGCAACTTGAGATCGACAACCAGCCGCGGCACGGCAGAAATCTCGGTCAATTTCAATTGGGGCGAGGACATGGTTTCGGCCATGCTTCAATGCCAGTCGCAGGTAAACAAAATTCTTCCGAGTCTACCGTCTGGCACTTCCTTCGAAGTCGAGCGCATGGATCCAACCGTGTTTCCGGTGATTGCTTACAGTCTGACCTCCGATTCGCATTCGCTCGTCGAGCTGCGCGATCTCGCCCTCTATACCTTGCGTCCGGCGCTTTCCACCGTGTCAGGTGTCGCGCGAGTCGGCGTTCAAGGCGGTCGCGTCGAGGAGTACCGGGTCACTGTCGATCCAGATAAATTGCAATCGTTCAAGATGACGCTCGCTGAAGTCGCCAGCGCGTTGTCCGCCTCGAACGTTCTGGTCGCCGTCGGGCGCCTCGAGCAGTACGACAAACTTTATCTCGTTGTTTCGGACACGCGTTTCAAAAAGTTCGACCAAATCGAGCACACGGTGTTGCGCTCGACGCCCGATGGCGTGGTCTTGCTCGACGACGTGGCCACGGTTGAACATTCAACCGAACCGCAATGGGTTCGCGTGACTGCCGACGGTCACGACGCAGTCCTTTTCCAGGTTTATCAGCAGCCATCGGGAAATACTGTCGAAATCGCGCGGCGGCATCAAAGCGAAGTTGCGCGAAATCAGAAAGCAGATTCCTGACGGGGTGAAGATTGCTGACTGGTACGATCAAAGCGATCTGATTGTCGCGTCGGAACGCAGCACGCGCGACGCAATCGTGATCGGCATGGTTCTGGCCGCTTTCGTTCTGTTGATTTTTCTTCGCGATTGGAAGGTCACTTTGATTGCAATTTTGACTGTTCCGGCTGTGCTCGCTGCCACGATCGTTCTTCTCTACGTCCTGAAAATGAGTTTCAACATCATGACACTTGGCGGAATGGCCGCGGCTGTTGGTCTCATCATCGACGATTCGATCGTAATGGTGGAACACATCGTCCGTCGCGTTCGCGGCATGCATGAGGGCGATCCCCGCTCGCGGGTGTTAAGCGCGGCGAATGAGTTTACCAATCCGCTCGCCGGTTCCTCCGCGGCCACGATTATCATTTTCACGCCGCTGGCGTTTCTGTCCGGCGTCGCGGGGGCGTTTTTCAAAGCGCTGTCCTTAACGATGGCGGCAAGCCTAATCATTTCCTTCATCGTAGCGTGGCTGGCTGTCCCGATCTTGTGCGCGACTTTCTTGAAAAGAAAGGACGCCGAAATCGAGGAACACGGCCGTTTCGCGCGCCGCGTGCATGAGAGTTTATCGTGAAAAAATGCTGCGGCTTCTTCGCCAACCGCGCTTCGTCATTGTCTTTTTGGTTCCGCTTCTGTTGCTTGGCTTCATCGCATTCAAAAATGTTGGATCCGGTTTTATGCCGGTCATGGACGAAGGCGGTTTCATTCTTGATTACATTTCACCGCCCGGTACCTCGCTTGCCGAAACTGATCGTCTTCTGCGCCAGGTCGAATCCGTTCTACAGGAAACTCCCGAAGTGCAGACCTATTCGCGGCGCACTGGCTTACAGCTCGGCGGCGGCGTCACTGAAGCGAACACGGGCGATTTTTTTGTTCGGTTAAAACCATTTCCGCGGCGCGGCATCGACGAAGTCATGAACGATGTTCGTGATGAGATTGAGAAGCATATTCCCGGCCTTCAGGTCGAGCTTTTGCAGTTGATGGAAGATTTAATCGGTGACCTGACCAGCGTGCCGCAGCCAATCGAAATCAAACTTTATTCCGACGACGAACAACTTCTGCGCACGTTGCCGCCGCAAGTGGCCGACACAATTTCGAAAGTTCGCGGTGTTGTTGAAGTAAAAAACGGCATTGTTCCGGCAGGCGACGCCCTTAACATCCAGGTGGACCGGGTTAAGGCCGGCCTCGAAGGAATGGATCCGGAAGCGGTCACAAAAGCATTGAATGATTTCTTGAGCGGCAATGTGACGACTCACATCCAGCAGGGACCAAAGTTGATCGCCGTGCGCGTTTGGATTCCCCGCGATGCGCGCGAAACCATGCGCAACGTCGAGAATCTTCTTTTGCGCGCGCCGGATGGTCACCTGTTTCCACTGAAGCGAGTGGCCACGCTCATTCCGGTCAGCGGCGAACCGGAAATCATGCGCGACGATCTCAAACGTATGGTTGCGGTCACCGGGCGAATCAGCGGCCGCGATCTCGGCTCGACGGTCAGCGATGTGAAACGCGCTCTCGCCAAATCCGGCGTCATTCCAAACAACGTGCTCTACACATTTGGCGGACTTTACGAGCAGCAACAGATCGCCTTTCGCGGTCTGACCATCATTTTGATCGCGGCAATTCTTCTAGTTTTCTTTCTCCTGCTTTTTCTCTACGAAAGTTTCCGGGTCGCCTGCGCGATGTTGCTCGTTCCCTTGTTCGCCGTGGCCGGAGTCTTCATCGGCCTCTGGGTCAGCGGCACCGAATTCAACATCACGTCGCGCATGGGCATGACCATGATCGTCGGAATCGTGACCGAGATCGCGATCTTTTATTACTCAGAATTTCGTTCTTTACCTGCTAGTGCCGACCGCTTGATCCTCGCCGGAATTAATCGGATGCGCGCGATTTCAATGACTGCCTTCGCTGCTATCCTGGCACTTCTTGCCCCTGGCGCTGGGAATCGGTCACGGCGCCGCCATGCAGCAACCACTGGCAATCGCTATTATTTCAGGGCTGATCTTTTCTTTGCCGCTTGTCCTGATCATCTTGCCCGCATTGCTGGCCATCTTAAACCCGAAAGCAACAAGGCAATAACGCTCCCCGAGAAGGGAGCGCTGTGTTATTTGCGCGTCAGCTTCAGGATGCGTCCTTCCGCCGGATCGATCATATAGGCGGTTTCGCCTTTGCCGGCGACAACGCCACGGACGCCTTTTACTGTCGGCACTGTCGCCTTGGGATGAAATCTTCCATCGTCCCCGACTTCACCAATAGTCAATGTCGCGGCCTGCCCCGCGGCAGCGTAGAGAATTTTTCGATCAGGCGAATAATCGATGTTGTCGAGACCGGCTCCGGTTGGGAGTGAGTCGAGAATTTTTCCATCGTGAGCGACATCGACACTCAGGACATGATCTCCGCACGCGACGAACAGAAATCCGCGAGCGGTGTCGAGTGCCAATCCTCCGAAATCCGCGCTGCCGACATTCCACTTCGCGACAATCTTGTGTGTTCGTACATCAATCGCGAGGGTCGTCCCGGTGTCTTCGACATTCGTGTAAAAAAGACTGCGTCCATTATCAACCGCGTAGCCTTCCGCTAAATTCTCCAGCGGAATTTTCGTTTTCCATTTTAAATGCGATGGATTGGAAGCATCGAAGACTTGGAGAGACTTGGCCGCGGCCGCGTCGCCAGCCGATGCTGGTCGCGTTGTGATCCACAGCTCTCGCGTCGCGGCAACATAGACCACGCCGTCTGGCGTGATCTTGCCTTCGGCTGAGCTCGACGCGAGCGGCACACATTCGCCTCGCGCAAGAGTCTTCGCGTCGATCACGCAGAGCGTCGCATCCCCGCGGTTGCCAATGTAAATGACGCCGTCTCCAATGCTGGCCGCGGTCGGTCCAACCGTGATCTTTTGTCCGCGTCGCTCAATTTCACCGGTTGCAAAGCCTGTGACCTGTGAGACGGCATCGGTTGCCTCGTCGATTACATCCACGTTCCCGGTATTGCTCGCCGGCACCCATAACTTTCCCGTCGCGCGGTCGTAAGCGAAATAGTCCAGCGCTACCGCCCCATTCGCGCCCGGTAGGTTAATTGGCTTGAGCTGGTAATTGGTATCCGCTGCGCTGACTTCCAATGCTGTCGCTGAGACCAAAGCGATTTGTATCAGTTCGATTACGGCGGACTTCATAAATTTTGAGTTACGGTTCATAGAATCTGGTTACTTCCAACGAGTTCGACGCATCTCCAGCTGCTTTTTCAGATCATTCAAGGCTAACTGTCGGTCTTGGCGAATTGTTTTCACATAGAAAATCGTTCCAGCGATTCCGAAAGCAGCTGCTCCCAAAAAATTTAGCGCGGGCCCGAGTTTCCATAGATACGCGCCAAGGATTGCGCCGGCGCTAACAATCAAGTCACGGACGAGATAGTACGCACCGATCATTTGGCCGCGTCTCTCCAGTTCAGAATAGCCGATGATCAGTGCCTTTCGCGATGTATCGCCGAATTCCTTAAGACCGCGAATGCCGAACGCCACTACCAACGCGGTAAAACTCCGCGACATGAGCAGGCAGATTGGAAATAACGTGAACATGACAAAAGTGACGATGACGAAGGGCTCGCGCCGATATCGGTCTGCGTAATACGAGGATGGAATGATGCACAACGTGGCAGCGAGCATTTCAATTGTCGTGAGGACGCCCACCTGCTCGCCGCTCACGCCGATGTAATCCATCGCGAAGATCACCACCCAGGCGTAGGGAATCCGTTCGCAAAAGCGGATCAGAATGTCACTCAAAAGCAGGCGGCGCATCGGCGAACTGAATCCGCGCAAGCTTTGCCAAAGATTCCAACGCTCCGATTTCGGTCCAATTGCCGCGGTGCTTTGTGTCCTCTGTATGGGTTCTTCGCGCAATTGGCGCTGCACAAGAATCGTGACCGCGGAGAGGAAGATGGAGGCGAGAAGGCCGATGCGCACGCCGTTGATGATCCCGAACCGATCGATCAATATTCCGCCGAAGATTGGCGCGATCATGATGGGCAATCGTTTGATGACCATCTGAACGCCCACGCCCATGGAGTGGCGATTTGCTTCGAGTGTGGCGCCCACGAGTGAAAGAGTCGCGGGCAGTGAAAAGCAGCTCCAGGAAAGGAAAAGGAACATTCCCACCATCACTGCCCCCCAATGCGGAATAAGCAGCACAACGCCGTAACCGGCAACCGACAACAAATTAAACAAGAGAAATGCACGCCGATGCCCCCAAATATCAACCAGCTGTCCGCCGGGGTACGCGTAGATCGCGCCTAGCAACGTGCGCAGCGCATCGTAAAGACCGATAACAAAAACCGTCGCACCGACCGCTTGCAGATACTTCGGCACGAAACGCATCCAAAGCTCTTCGCCGGCGCCAATGACAAAGATGGCGATCAGCAGGATAACCAGATTGCGCTTAAGCCCGAAAAAATCAGCTAGCCTGCCGAAGCGATTTACCGGCGGCTGACTCGGCGTTTGCATTCTGCGTAAAGCGCGTCGTAAACGACAAATTCGCGTTCGAGGATTTCATGATCGCTCAATTCGAGCGCGCCGAAGCCACCGGCGATCCAGCGCAAACCCTCTCCAGCTGGATGCGGGTTGCGCGGATGTGAATCGGCCGCTCGAACGATTTCGCCGAGTAAAACCAGCGCTGGATCGGTGAGCCTATATTTTTTCAGGATCGAATTGAACGAAACATCTTCACCGTGATGCCCTAGCTCGCAGCTCGGCACATCAAACACGATTCCATCGCTGATCTTTGTCCAATTAGTGTCGTGCGGCAGAAAAATAAACTCAGCGGATGAGTCAACAAAATGCTGGATCAGCCAGGGGCAGGCCACCCGGTCTACTTTGATTTTCTCGCGGGTGATCCATTTCATTGCTTCAGGCCGCGAAGTCGAAATCAGTGCCGATCCCGTCCGCGAGCGCTCTTTCATAAACTGCAGCCGCGGCCACAGCATCTTCAATCGCGACGCCGGTGCTGTCGAAAACGATGATTTCATCGTCGGCGACCCGGCCGATTTTCTGGCCCGCAACGATTTCGCATAGCTCCGCGTACACATCTTCTTTCCGCATCAGGCCATGAGCGATCGCATGATGCACGTCGCCGATCGCGCACGATTGCTCTAAACTGTCGGCAACAACTTTGGCCGAGGCGATCAACGCCGAGTCGATTTCCTGTTTGTCTTCATTGTCCGCGCCGACCGCTGCGATAAAAGTGCCGGGCCTGACATCTTCTTTGCATACGAAGGATTTATTTGCGGTTGTGCACGTGATACAAACATCGCTTTTCTGAATTGCCCCTGCTAAATCACGAACAGGTTCGATGTCGATCTTTAGCTCGGGCGAAAGTTCGTTTCTGTAATTAATCGCCGCGCGTTCGTCTACATCGAACGCATAGATTTTCGTTAACGGTAAGACCAGAAGGACGGCGCGAAGTTGTGCCCGACCCTGCTGTCCACAGCCGCAGATCGTTGCGACAGATGAGTCCTTTCGAGCGAGATATTTTGCTGCGACTGCCGAGGCGGCGGCGGTGCGCTTAAGTGTAATGTCGATCGAATCGAGAATTGCGAGCGGCGCACCGCTTTCTGCATCGAATACGACAATCACGCCTTGAATAGTCGGCAAACCGAAGCGCGCGTTATTGCATGGGAAGTTGGCGTTGAGTTTAGCAACAAAATAGTTCCTGTTCCCCGGCAGCAGGCCTGCTTTGACATGCAGTCCACCGCCCGTGGCCCTTACTCCAAGGATTCCAGGCGCCGGAACTTTTCCCTCGCCTTGCAGACGGAAGATTTCGTCGACGGCGTCGATGCAATCTCGCAGACTCAATAGGCTCTCGATATCGCTGCGACGCAGTAAACGCATCCCTTCAGTTTGCATTGTGTACTTCGATTAACTTGGAGATTTCGGTGCCGGGCGTTACCTCGACTGGAGCGTGGCCGCGACGGAAAATCCTCGCTCCCGTTTGGCCTTTCAGAGTGACGTTACCATCGTGGCACAACAACCACGCGCCTTCGCGAATGCCCACAACCGGCGTATCGTTTTCTTCGAGAAACTGCAGAATTCGTTCTTCCTGCGTTTCTCCCATGTGAGTGGAACTGGGGTCGGGATCGAGATAGTGAGGACTGATCTGAAACGGCACAAGCCCCAGGGAATCGAACGAGCGCGGCTGAACGATTGGCATGTCCTTCGTCGTTTTGATCGTTGGCCCTGCAACATTCGAACCAGCGCTGCTACCGATGTAAGGCGCTCCGCTACTTACTTTGCGGCGAATAGCTTCGACGAGATCAAGGTCCTGAAGAGCCTGGAGCAGTCGAAAGGTGTTGCCTCCGCCGATAAAAATTGCGTCGGTTTCATCGACAGCTTTCTGCGGCACCGCGGTTTGGTGCGCTGAGTAGAGAGAGTAACCCATGGCACCAAATCGGGTCCTGACTGTGGCGGTATAAGCATCCCGATCATGTAAGGCGAAGGGAAAAAATAGTATGCGTCGCGCGCTACCGAGGAAGCTCTTGATCTCGGATTCGACATGATCGAGATAGCCGCGGCCGTACATGGTCGAATTGCTGATGAGCAACACTCTGTTATGTAGCTCCATATTGTAGTGGTAAGCTATTCGACGTGATAAGAGCGAATTTCCGCTTGTTGTGGACCCCGATGCGGAACAGCTACGAACAAAGTGTCGCGTTCCGGAACAAAGAGCCCGGTGCGAGCACCATTCGCTGTGTCGACCTTAGTTAAGGCTTTATAGGTCTTTGGATCGGTCTGCTCGATGATTTCGATCTTACCAGCGCCGCATATCGCATAAATGCGATGGCGTTTGCTGTCGTAGAAGACATCGTCGGAATCGCCGGAGATATTGATTTTGCCAACAACATCGCCGGAATCGGTGTTGAGCACGACAAGCCTGGAGGGAAGGCGGCAGCCGACAAATAATCGATGATTCGCTTCATCAAGTGCTATGGGAAAATTGCCAAACGCCAGGTCTGTTCCCCATTTGTTGATTACTTCGCCCTTCTCGCGATCGATTACTGCCACATGCCTGGCATCGGGAACGTTTACGAAGATTCGCTGCCCCTGTTTTTCTAACGCGAAAGCTTCGGGGTGAGCCGAAAGTTTAATTGAGCCAATTTGCTTCCCGTCGGGCGCGCTAACAATGGCGATTCCGCCGCTTCCAAATCCGATATAAATCTTTTTCGCAGCTTCATCGTAACGGATGTTGTCAGCGTCATCTTTAAAATTTAGTTCTCCGACGGGCTGGAATGATTTTCCATCGTAAATCTTGCAAATACCGCCTTTGTCATTTGCAACGAAGATGCGATCGAGTTCAGGGACATAGGCGACTCCCTGCGGTGCGCCGAGACCCGTGATCGAGTGGACGCGTTCGCCCTTGCGCAAATCGAGGACTTCGACGGTGTTATTACCGAGCGCACAAACAAACAATCTTTCGCCAGCAGGATCGAACGCGAAATGGTCGATGCGTCCTTCGACACCCGGTAATGGGATCGTTTGTTTTAATTTGAGTAACGCTGCGCTTTGTGCGGAGACCGTGGCGACAATCGTGCAACAAAGCGCGATGACAACGTAAGCCGTCTTGTTGGACAAAGACGCGTTCAATTTGGCAATGGTGAGCTGACTCCAAGGAGTCCACCCACCAAAAACCCGCCTTTAACAGCATTCGCCAAATCTTTGGCGGAGCCGCGTCCCCAATAGTGAAAGAACATGATGCGCGGTTCCTCGTGCGTCATGTGTTGATGGATGGCCACGATGTTGATCTTCTCCTTGAGCAGCGACTTCAGAACAGGCTCCAATTCATCTTCTGTGACTGCGAAATCTCCATCGACAATTGCATTGTCGTCACTGCCGGCGAAGGCCGCCCATGTGTTGACCCCCATGGCATTGCCGAGCGTAACGCCATGCATTTTCGCAGGACGACCGAATGTGAATTTTACCATTCCATCCTTCGATTCACCTTGTGTCCCGAAGATCTCGTTTAGAGGCGCCGCGCTGATCGAATTTTTATCCGGCAACGGTTTATCGCCGAAAGAATCCTTTGGCTGTGGATTGGCTGCGCGAGTCTGTTTGATGGCGTCGTAGACTTTTCTCACAGCCCCAGCCAACTTGTCAGTTGTGCCTTCGCCTTCGATGTGCATGAAATAAACTTTGGGTTGATCGAAGAAGAAATGATTATGCAGGGCGGTCACGCTGAGCCCGTTGTCGAGCGCAGCTGACATCGCGGCGTTCACTTCGTCTTCAAAGAGAACGGTGTCGCCCATCACCATCGCTTCGGTATGCGCGCCTTTGGTGAATGCCGCCCAGGTGCCAAGCCCCATGAACGGCGGCATGGTCCATCCATCGACAACGATCTTCACGTCATTGCGCGGAAAGGTGACTTTATAAACACCTTCCTTCTCGTTCATTTTACCTTTAAGCCCGGTCAGATTGTCGATCTTCGCGGTATTGAGATCGGTCGCCAACGATGCGGAAGTGAACGCCGCGAATATTAAGCCAATGATAAAAATTTGTTTCATGATTTTGTTGTCAAGCGAGCACATCACCGCCGGCTGCTCGATGGCAAAACTCGCGGCCATATCCATCTCTCCATTAATAGTTCTCGCCTTCATCTTCCTTCTCCCTGCTTTCCTCGTACTCCTTCAGGAACTTGCCCTGTTCGTTCACCTCAATGCCCCATTCCTCGCCGTTTCTATTCACCACGGCTTCATAGACGATTTCGCCGTCCTCCATCTTTTTCTCGATCTTCTCGATCGCGTCGGTACCAGCTTTATCTTTGATTGTCGTCTGCACCGCGGCGGGCAAATCGGACAATTGAACGGTCTGTTCGTTTTCTTCCTCAGCGGATAAAAGAGCCGGACAGGCCAGGCTGGTGATCACTGCGATTGATATTACTGCGATTATCTTTTTCATTTGACAAAGATTCCGAAAGGCCCGGAAAGCGGCCACGAAGCAATAGCAGGGTTTTTAATTCCGGCAGGAGAGAGAGCGCACGACACCCCCTTCGGGCGAGCTGCGAAATGCGAGGTTGGATGTAAGATGCAGGATGACATGCTATACATATTTCATTTATAGGCAGCTAATTTATGCACGCAACTTCTTGGCTTCTTCTTCTCTACAGTCTTCCGACCCGGCAAAAAACTGAGCGTGTTGCGGTTTGGCGGAGGTTCAAGAAGATCGGCGCCATTCAGATAAAGACCTCGACTTATCTGCTGCCAGATGAACCGGCCCAATATGAGCAGTTTCAATGGCTGGCTCAGCAGATCCGTGATTACGGAGGTGATTCGACTCTCGTCCGCGTGCAAGAAATCGAGGGCCTGAACAAGGAGAAGGTCGTGGCGATGTTTAATGACGCCCGCGCCAAAAACTATGGCGAGCTAAAGAAATCTCTTGAGAGTTTCATCACGCGCAGAAAGAAAATCGACGTCGAATTGGCCGCGGCAGAACTCGAACGGCTCACCCGCCAGTTTCGCGACATTCGCGAGGTTGATTTCTTCGACAGCCCGCGCGGACACGATCTCGAGATGCTTTTGCGACGCGCCGAAGGCCCAAGGCGTTTGCGGCGGCTGGAAATACTGGACGCGAAGCAATACCAGGGCAAAACATGGCTCACGCGCCCACGCCCGGAGATCGACCGAGTTGGATCGGCGTGGCTGATCTCCAAGTTTATTGATCGCAAGCCGAAATTTGTATTTGCGCCCACTGCAGAGGCTGTTCCGGACGCGATTCCGTTTGACATGCTGGACGCTGAGTTCTCGCATCACGGCAACTACTGCACCTTCGAGACGCTCACCAGGCGTTTTGCGATTTCCGACAAATCGCTCGTCAAGATCGGAGAGATGATCCATGACGCCGATTTGGACGACGCCAGATTTCAGCGGGTGGAAGCGGTCGGGATCGATCGTGTTCTGAAAGGTTGGGCAAAGGAAGGATTCCCAGACAAGGAAATCTTGCGCCGGGGCTTCGAGTGTTTCGATGCACTGTACGCATTTTTGCAGCGGCGTTAAGGCTGTTTTGGTGATGATAACAACGGACCAGGACCAGACGGATTCGCTGCCAGATGGTCGGATGCCGTCGTGGCGCGAGGTGTTTCTTTATTTTCTCTTTCTCGGTTTCGTCAACATCGGCGGACCAGTTGCGCAGATCACGATGATGTTCAATCACATGGTAGAAAAGCGTCAGTGGCTATCGAAGGATCGATTCGTCAAGATCATGGCTTTCTGTCACATGCTTCCCGGGCCAGAAGCGTTGCAGTTGGCGATCTACGTCGGTTATCTGAAACGCAAGCTATGGGGCGGCATTCTGGCTGGTCTCACGTTCATTTTACCGGGCGCGATCGCGATGATCGTTCTGAGCTGGCTTTACGTTAAGTATGGCCAGTTGCCACAGGTTAACAACGCGCTCTACGTTCTCAAGCCCGCCGTCCTGGGCATCATAGCCGCCGGCATTATCAAACTTGGTCGCGCTGCAATCAGGAATTTTCTTCTGGCAGCTTTGCTCGTCGGTGCATTCGTAGGAATGCGTTTCGCCGGAATCAATTTCCTGTTGATCCTCTTGATAGCCGGCCTTTTGAATCTACTAATCGAGCAAGGCTGGCCGCTGCTGAAGAAAACTGCACCGACATTGCCAGCGGCAGTTGGCGGACTTGGCCTTCTGCTTCCGTTTGGCGATTCGCGCTTGTTTCAGATCGCCTGGTTATTCTTAAAAACAGGGCTGTTGAGCTTTGGGGGCGCCTATGCGTCGCTTGTTTTCGTGGACCGCGGAGCAGTTGCGCAATATCACTGGCTGTCCCATGGGCAATTGCTCGATGGGGTGGCGCTTAGTGTGGCGACGCCCGGGCCATTCATGTTGTTCACTACATTCGTGGGTTACCTCGCCGGCGGAGTTGCTGGAGCCGTTTTAGCTACGTTCTTTGTGTTTTTGCCTTCGTTCTTCTTCGTAATGGTCGGCGTTCATTACATCGAAAGAGTACGAGACAATCATATGATTCAGGCATTCCTCGCCGGGGTGAGTGCAGCAGTTGTCGGTGTGATTGCAGTTGTATCGCTTGACTTGATTCCTGAGGCGCTTATCGACTGGCCCACGGTCGGTATCGCGGTGGTTTGCTTTCTTCTGATCGCTTTTCTGAAGCGCGATGTGGCCTTGGTAGCTATTGGAGCGATGCTGAGCGGAGTAATTTACTCAAGCATTCGCGCGTTCGCATAATCTGTAGCGGGAATCGATGATCCCGGGACATTGACTGGCGCTTTGAGCGCTTTGCTATGCGGCGATATCGGATTGCTGAGACGATGGCCCGAGGCTCGACATGACACACCGTCTTTGGTGCTAAAGAAGGCGGCGAAGACGATGTTAGGAAACGATCCATCTTCGCCGCGCTTCACCCACTATCGCGTTGAAGACAACGCGATCCACCCACTGATCAGTATTTCTCGCCTTTTTCCTTGTGCTCTTTGGCTTCGTTGTGCTTGCTCAGTACCTTCCCGTTGGCATCCATCTCGACGCCAATCTGCTTGCCGTTCTTTTCAATAACGGCTTCAAAGTTGGCGCCCTCTTTTTCCCAGCGGACAATTGTTCCGCCTTTTGCCTCCGCCTGGGCAGCTTGCTGTACCGCCGCAGGGACCTCAGAACTGTTGATGGTTTGTTCTTCGTGCTCTTCTTCCTTCGCTTGTGCAGTCACGCCGAATGCCAAGCCGGCGCTCACCGCTGCTACTGTGAACAGATTTTTCATTTTCATAGCTGTTTATTTATTGACTACCAGCCTTTGAGTATCGTTCGAAACTGATTGCTCATTGGCGCGAAAAAAAGCGGCACGAAAAATCGACGTCTTAGCCGATTAGCATCGGATGTCAGGCAGAACCCGACAAGCGACCGCACTCCGCTTCGTAGGCGCCGATCAACTCCAATATCTTGGATTGAAATGCATTCTGCGCGGCGTAAACGGCGCCGATCCCTTCAGCGAACGGCTTTTGTTTGAGTTCCTCCTCGATCGTCAGGCTGAGTTCCGCGAGCTTTTCGATATTCGCTCGTGAATGAAACTCCAGTTCTTTAAGTTTGGAAAGGACGACAAGCGATTTCTCCAGCTGCGTTGGTTCTACTGGTTGAGTTGGCTTTGCAGCTTCGGCCTTAGGAGCAGTGCTGTCGGCGACAGGTGCAGCTTTCTTTTCGGTTTGGACGTTCTTGCCACGCTGCGATGGAACAGAGCCAGCCTTTGAAGCATGCTTGTCCTTATGATGCTTCTCTTGGCTGACCTTTTTTGCGTGCGCGACGTTTCGTGGATCTCCCATCAACTTATTGACGGCTCTCGGTGGCTCGCCGGTTGCATGTTGAAACGCGATTGCTGATGTCTCCAAAGATAGACGTCCCCCTCACGGAGCGTGCGCAATCTGCGCACAAGCGACTCCGTCGCCATTGAATGCGCATCGATCTCGCTGTCCGGACGAGCCTGCTCACCTGCTCGTAAGGGCTGCTCGGTTCGCGTCGCGGCGATTAGTATTTCTCGGTTTTTTCCTTCTTCTCGGCCTTCTCATGGTGAGTGCCGAGGAATTTGCCATTGGCGTCGACCCGGATCGCCGTTTCTTTTCCGTTCCGGTTCACGACCGCGTCGTAGCATTCCTTGCCCTTGCGAGTCTCCTTTGCGACGCGAAGAATCTGATCGCTCCCAGCTTTTTCCTTGATAGTGGTTTGTGCCGGGGACGGCAGGTCCTTCATATCTACTGGAGTTTCCTCTTGCGCCAAAGCAGCCGGTCCGAGCATGAGGCCGGTGCTCACGGTTATTGCGGCAATTAGTCTTGTTATCTTCATGGGCTGATTCCTTTTTGCTGAATATCTATCAAGGTACGGTTCGAAGAAGAACAATGGGTTGCGCGTAGAAAAGTGACTGCCAAACCAAATCAACGATTGGCTGACTGCCAGAAATCCACTTGTTCCATGTGGTTACCTTCAACATTCGAGATGAAATAATATTGGCTCAGGGGCGCGCCACGACTTGCTGAGTCTTTCCGAAAATGTCACGCATTGCTGCGCTCGCAGCGTGGTAACCACACATCCCGTGAACGCCCCCGCCAGGCGGAGTTGAAGCTGAACACAAATAAACTCCGCGAAGCGGAGTGCGGTAAGGTGTCGGACTCAGAATCGGCCGCGCAAGTAACTGCATTAGATTTGCCGCACCGCCGTTGATATCGCCGCCGGCTAGGTTGCGGTTCGATTCTTCAAGGTCCCCTGCACTCATTTTGTGACGTGCGAGAATGCAATCGCGAAAGCCGGGAGCAAGTTTCTCGATTTGAGATTCAGTGCGGTCCGTCATGTCGATCTTGCAATTAAGCGGAACGTGACAGTATGCCCAGAGCGTGTGTTGTCCCCGCGGCGCGCGGGTTTCGTCAAAAAGACTCTGCTGCGCAACGAGCGTGAACGGGCGCTCGGGAATTTTTCCGCGCGCAACGTCGCGTTCTGCCGCTGCGATTTGATCAATACCGCCGCCCAGATGGATTGTGCCGGCGAGCCGACAAGCCTCAGCTTTCCATGGAACTGGTTCACTCAGCGCGTAATCGATTTTAAAAATCCCGGGCCCATGTCGAAATGATTCCAGACGGCGCCGGTATGCGGAGGGCAGGCGACCGCCGGCGATGCGCAAAAATTCCCACACCGAAACGTCCAGAAGGATCGTGCGCGATTTCGGCAGGTCGTTCAGATTTTCAACCTGCTGATTGATCTCGATCTTCCCGCCAAGTTCTCCGAGATAGCCGACGAGCGCGTTTGCGATTTGTTGCGAGCCCCCACGTGGCATGGGCCAGCCCACGGTGTGACCCGCGAGCCCAAGCACCAGGGCAAACGCCGAGGAGGCCGCAGCCTCCAAGGGAAGAAATGAGTGCGCGGCGATTCCGCCAAAAAGTGCGCGCGCCGGTTCGTGCTTGAACAGAAACTTCGACAGGGCGATTGCCGGACACATGGCGGGAATTCCGAAACGCGCCAGCGCCAATGGATGCCGAGGCAAATGCAGGATCGGTTGCAGGAACTCATTGGCCAATTTTTCCCAATTGTGTGCAAGCGGCTGCATTAGGCGCCGATAGGCGCGTGAATCGCTGCGGAGTTGTTCTGCCGTAACATCAATGTCCTGATGCAGGCAGGCCACGGAACCGTCATCAAGCGGATGTCCCAATGGGATTTCAGGTTGTATCCATGTGAGGCCAAAACGCTCGAGGGAAAGAGTCTTGAAAAATGGAGAACCTGCCGCGAGGGGATGGACTGCCGAACAAACGTCGTGCACAAATCCCGGCAGTGTTAGTTCCGCCGAGCGTGTGCCGCCGCCGATCGTCGCGTTCGCTTCGCAAACAAGAACAGAACATCCCGCGCGTGCCAGCGTAATCGCGGCCGCAAGACCATTCGGTCCTGAGCCAACTATGACCGCGTCATATTCAATCGGCATGTTGAGGAGACTGTGCCGATTGTGCGCTCGACTTCCGATTGTCCTTCGTTGCGGAACGTCGTGGCATGAAGTGCGTTGGCATCTTGTTGCTTCAGTTCCTTATCACTGCGACCGGATTTTGGTATGTCTTTCACAACCCACAAAAGCCAGCGCAAATCGCAGAGGCACTGCGATATGCCAGTATGAGCTGGGTGCTACTTGGCTGGGCTTGTTACAGTGTGGTTGAAGTCCTTGCCACGGTGCGCTGGCAAGATTCTTTTAGCGACGCCGTTTGCGCGTTTGCGCAGCTTTCTGCGCCGCCGCCGAACGCGACCGTGGAGAGCGTCGGGCCGCTGCCCGCTTTGCGTGTCGTGACAGCGCTTTTTTCGACGCTGACCGACGGCTCTCGCGTTTCAGCGCCCGCTTAGTTGCACGCGAGCGTCTGCGCGAAGTTTTTTTGCGATGCCCTGCGCGAGCCTTCGCGAGATCGCGCCTGGCTTGAGTTTTCGTTCGCGCTTTGCCCCGCTTCGGCGGCGGCAACTTCACACCAGCTCTCCTTGCCTTCGAGAGGCCAATGGCAATCGCCTGTGCAGGCGATCGAGCGCCATGTTCGCCCTCTCGGATGTGTTCCATTTCCTCCCGCACAAACTCGCCTGCCTGGGTCGAAGGAGATTTCCCTTCGCGTTCGTCGTCACGCGCCCTTTCCATTGCTTGTTCTTCCGGCATACCAAAATTGTTTCGCCCCTAGTTATGTGTTTGGACGTAACGAAAAATGCGCACGGCTAAAGTGCACATGGGCAGCGAACAATATTCGTTCGCGTGAAAGAATTGGCTTCATACTTAAATGATCATCTTGCCGGCTCCGTCGGCGCGCTGGAACTGCTTGGGCACTGGGCGAAGCTTCACGAGGGAAAACCTCTTGGCTACTTCTTCATGGATATCGAAGCCGAAATCCGAGCAGATCAGGAAAAGTTACGCGAGGCGATGCGCTCTATTCGCATTGAAGAAAGCAACGTCCGCAAGGCAGGAGCATGGTTCGCGGAAAAAGCTGGGCGCGCGCGATTCATGATCGCAGGAGGTGAGCCGGGGAGCCTAGGATTAGTGCTGACGTTCGAAGGGTTAATCATGGGAATCACTGGAAAGAAACTGATGTGGCGCGCACTAGCCGCTGCCAATCTGGCGCAGCTGGACGGCTATGACTTCGATGAGCTACAGCGTCGCGCCGACCAACAAATTGAGCGAATCGACGCCGAACGAATGCGGGCCCTTCTCGAAGCGTTTGCAAGCACGCATAGCTCGCACTGACGGTCTTCTAATGCAGGCGCCTGGGACAAAGACCGGTAACGGGAAGGAACCGCACGCTAGTGTCGCTATTGAATCTGCAGAGGCGGCAGAGGAAGCCGGTCTGCGCTACATCAGCGATGATCGTCCTGGCTACACTCGTAAAGCCAACGGTGAGCTCTTTGAGTATTTAGATACAGAAGGCAAAAGAATCCGCGACGAACAGCGGCTTCTCCGAATCAAACGCTTGGCCATTCCACCTGCGTGGACCGATGTTTGGATTTGCCCATCGTCGAATGGCCACATTCAGGCGACGGGTCGCGACGCACGCCGGCGGAAGCAGTACCGTTACCATGAGCGTTGGCGCGAGGTTCGTGACGAAAATAAATTTAGCCGTCTCGCAGATTTTGCCAAAGCGCTTCCCCAGATTCGAAAGCGAGTCGATCGCGACATCAAATTGCCTGGCCTGCCGCGCGAAAAAGTGCTCGCAACTGTTGTGAGACTGCTGGAGCGAACCTTCATTCGTATCGGCAACGACGAATATGCCCGCCAGAACAAATCATTTGGCTTAACTACAATCAAAGATCGGCACGTGACGGTAAGGGGCGCGCATTTGCGTTTTCGCTTTCGTGGCAAGAGCGGACGGCAACACGAAGTAGATATGAGAGATGGCCAAGTCGCGAAGATCGTTTCGAAGCTGCAGGACCTCCGTGGTCAGGAGCTATTCCAATACATCGACGAAAATGGAGAGATACGAGACGTAAGATCTCAGGACGTGAACGATTATTTGCGTGAAATCACGAACGAAGATTTTTCTGCGAAAGATTTCCGAACGTGGGCGGGTACGCTACTCTCGGCACTGGCACTTAACGTACAAGGAGGATTCGAAACCAAGGGGCAGGCAAAGGCGAACATAAAAACTGCGATTTGCGCAGTGGCGGAGCTTCTTGGTAACACCCCGGCAATTTGTCGCAGATGTTATGTCCATCCCGGCGTGGTCGAAGCATATTTAGCCGGCACCCAAATTCCTGGACTGAGCCAGGCCATGCAAAACTCGGGAAACAGGCAGCTTCGATTGGCTGAAGCCGCGGTCTTGAGATTTCTCAGGTCTCAAAACCGGTGAAACTCCAACGTTGAGCCATGCGAAAATATCTATTTTTCATGCGCTCATAACTCGAGCGCCGTAGAATGCTTGCCGCTATAAGAGCACGAGTGATTTCCCTTCGCGATGCGCCGCTTGATCCATCGTGCACTGGCGAGGTGCTTTGTCCGAACGCCAGCGAAGAAGCTTTGTGCCGTGCCGGAACCGACCGCCCGTGAAATGGTCGTAGGCAACTTCCACAACTGTTTTGGGAGCGACTGGTTCCCATTCGCCAGTGCGATCGGTGCTCCAGCGGCTGGGGCCGCCGGGCGCGTTGCCAGTAAATCCAGGTGGTTTCCTGAGCGCTTCGAATTTCCTCGTTAACGCGCGGCGTTCTGAGGCCTTGAAAGCAGATGTAAATCCTACGTGATGCAGCAAGCCATCTTCACCATAAAGTCCAAGCAAGAGGGAACCGACAACCCGCGCCCCACGCGCGTAACGAAATCCACCAACAACGCAATCGGCCGTACGGATTTGTTTTACCTTAACCGTGCCCGTGCGCTCGCCAGAAGCATAGGCAGCATCCAAATATTTCGCGATAATTCCGTCGAGATCGCCTCCGACTTTCTTGAACCAGTCGGTGGCAGTTCGGTTGTCAGTCGTCGCCGGAGAAAGACGCAAATTTTTGGTCGATCGGAAATTCAAGCGTGCAAATTTCTCGAGGAGTCGTCGACGTTCTCGTAGGATTCGCTGCACATACACTTGTCCATTTTCAGCAAGGAGATCGAAGACGATATACATGGCTGGATTGGCGTTGGCCAATTTCTGGACCCGACTCGCAGCCGGATGCAGACGCAGTTGCAATGCATCGAACGAAAAAGCGCCGCTGACGGGGACAACAAGTTCGCCATCCAGAACAAATTGTTGCTCGGGCAATCGGGCGAGGGCACCGACGATGTCAGGAAAGTAGCGTGCGAGCGGCTGACCGGCCTTTGATTGCAAGTAAATTTGCTCACCATCGCGAAACGCAATACAACGAAACCCATCCCACTTGGGCTCGTACTGCCAGCCATCTCCCGCCGGAATATTCTCGGCGGAACGCGCTTCCATCGGTGGCAATGGCGGTTTTAACGCTGTTTTCGCACGCATCTTCACGGAGAAAGTATTGCCAACGAGACCCTCCGATTACGGACTGTTACTTCGCGAGAGGCTACATCGTTTTCTCTTCTCTTTTTGCGTCCTGCGCAGCACAATTTCCGAAGACGAGCGAGTGTCAGCTTTTAGAAATTTCCTCATCAGCCCAAGCGCGGAGTCATTTTCTTTCTTCGTGTTTGATACTGTGCAATCTGAAGGCACGAACAAATCAAAATCGCGCATATAGGCATCATTCGCTGTGAAAAGGACGCAAAAATTCCCAGCGATACCGGTGAGAATCAGAGTTTGGGTTTCCAAGTATCGGAGAAGAGTCTCAAGAGTCGTGGAAAAGAAACCGGAATGTTTTGGTTTGAGCACGAAGTAATCGTCTTCTTCGGGGCGCAGTAACTTGACGATATCGCCGCCGCGGCCATGTCGTGCACAGTAGTCGACAGTGCGCCGAAAGTCGGATTTCCATCGTCCAAAATTGTCGTTTACATAAATTACCGGGACGCCCGCCTTTTGCGCCCGCCGTTTCAGGCGTAAAAGAATTCGCGCCATTGGTCGCGCATGTTTCAGCAGCTGATCTCCCTCGGGAAAATCAAAGTCGTTGATGACGTCGATCAAAAGTAGGGCAAACTGATGTTTATCTGGTGCGCTTCCGTGCAGATCGACATTTTTTTCTGGCATCGGCTTTTCTCTAGAGATAGGGACGGTGGGGCGTCGTCTGTTATAACCCTGGCGCTCTTATACTTTCATTTTTGAAGCATAAGAGCCTGATTTATTATCATCGTGACAGCGCTAAAGCTGAGCCAAGTCAGGACCCATTCCTCCCAGTTGAGATTCATTCCCCCTAGCCAAAGAACCAGGCAAACCAGCGCGCTGGCAGAGAGAGAAAAGCAGAAGATACAACTAAGCCACTCCTTTGCTGAGCCACGGCCACCCGGCATTGCATTGCGAAGACGCTCAAAAACTGCAAATGGACCACGCTCCTTCGTAAACAAATGGCTCAGTCTGAAGGTTGCTAGGGATCCTAGGATGAAAAGGAACCAGCGCATTTGTTTCTATTCGAAAAAAGCGGAAAAGCCCGTTTTTCCGCTCAAAGCGACAGCGGTGACTCTGGAAGACATAAATAACCCCCAGGTTGTAGCTGGGCTCAGCGAGCTTATCGTTCGCTTCGGGGCAATCGCACGCGCAAGGCGAACGCTTAGAACAGCCCGAGGACTTTGAGGACGATCACGATAACGACAATCACTCCGATTATATAAAAGATATTTCTGTTCATAAAGGCCACTTATACCAGATCGCGTGGGCGATGGTCAACACTTACCGAAACTTATCCCGCCTTCGCTGTTCTGCCAACGGGCAGAACAGGAAGGCGCGAATGGAAAGAAAGGAGTTTAAGAGTTTAACTCTTTGGGCTCTTAATCCTCGTCGAGAATCACGCGATCAACCATGATGTTGTCGCCGGTTCCAACGTAATGGACCTCTACTGGGATACCTACTTTAACTCTCGTTCTAACGGTTTCTTCATCCAGCGTTTTGCCACTCCGTGTCACGTAAGTGACCGTCTTGCCGAAGCGATAAGTCCGCGGACCGCTGGTTTCCTTGAGTATGATGGTGCTTCCCGGAGTGTACTCCGTGATCGTGCCTCGGCCTTGAGTCGTGGTGGTGGTTGTCGTGGTCTCTGAAACCTGCGCCCATGCGAACGGCGCTGCGACTGCCAAAGCTATGCTGAGTAGTATTTTTTTCATTGTATTATTTATTCCTTTTTGGTTCTTTTAGGCAGGGCGAACGCTCATGCTAACCAGCTTTCCTTGATGCCGGAAAGCGCTACCAGGCCTTGTATACCACGTAATCGCCAACCGACTGTCCTACGGTTGCAAAAAAAAGCTCAAACTAGCCGAACCCATTTCCTACCTCACCAGTTTGATCTAAATTTCCTGCATCGAAGCCGCTGAGCTCTCGCACTCCACCATCACGGTTCGCGCTGAAGATTTCCTTCTTTACTATCTAGCTCGTCGTTTTTGAATGTGAACATGGCGAATTTCTTGCCATCTTCGTACCGGTAAGTCGTTTTTTTAAAGATCATCATATCCTTCGTTTCGACTGTAGTAGGCGGCCCGAGAATTCTTTCCACCTGTGCCTTGGTCATTCCGGTGGTGATTTGATCGTAATTACTGAGCGTCAATCTCGATCTTGTAACAACGCCGCGATCACAACTCACCGCGACTAACAACCATGCGAGGAGCGATAATAAAGTGCTTGTGTTACGTAATGTCATAAATCGATTTTAATTTTCTCGTGAAGTAACCTATTTACGCGGCTGCTGGCAGTACTGGCCGTGAAAAGATACGATGCACACTTCGAGACCTTCCAACGATGACGACCGGCCAGTCTCACGTGTTATAGGACTTTACCCTATCAGACACTCATCCGCCGCCCCTATTGTGCGTTCTCGTTAATCAAAGCAGATTCCTGCGCACACGAATCATTAAACTCAATCACTAAAATAAAGAAAGACACTATGGAAACGCAACGCAATCCGAATGAACCTATCAAACCTACGGCTACCGGACAGGAAGGCGGCCAACAGGGCGGTGGCAGCCAGGAGCGCGAGCGCGAACTACAACCGTGCAAGATCGAAGTTACGAAGTTATCTGCGAATTGAATAAACACCAGCTACGAACAGTCGGATATGCACGACGGAAAGGATCCGTTTAACCAAAGTAAAGGACAAATACGAAACAAACTAGATTAGTGAAATTGTTGGCCGCGTGCGCGGCCGGCGCGGTCGCATTGGGTACGGCTTTCGCGCAGGAAACCTCGACTACAACCACAACCACGGCAGGCACAACGGGCGTGAGCGAGAGCACCACAAGCACGAGTACGCTTAGCGGCTCAGGCACGATCACGGCTTACACGCCGGGCTCGGACTACATCATGTTTCGCACGGAATCGAGCACGACTCCGGTGAAGTACTACTACACCAAGAAGACCGTGCTCGTTGACCCGGAAGGCCGGACAGTGGAGTGGACCGCGCTCAAGCCAGACATGCCGGTGACATACACCTACACGAAGGAAGGCGACCGCATGGTTGTGAGCAAAGTAACGCTGGCGAAACCGCTGTCGTACTACGAGACGAAAGAAACTACCACAACAACGACCAAGCCGTAATTGCAGCGGCTCGAATCGTTTGGCTAAAACACAAACGCCCGCGGCGAGTACCGCGGGCGCTTTCATTGTTGTGCAAGCGCCTAGCGGATGTTCGCTGTCATTGTCATGCAATTTTCCATGCAAAATTTCGAAGTAATGGCGTTGGTGCTGGGTTGCATAGGAACGGTCTGCTGGGCCGTGTGCTTCTGGTGGATGCATCGCATTTCATCCCGTCAGGATGCGATGTTAGAAGAGCTGCATGAGATGACAACGCGCATAGAGAAGCTTTCCAAGGCCGAGCACGATTTGATCAGTGACGTGCATCCGCAAGTTAGCGAAATTAAGGAGCACGTCGAAAACGTTAGAGAAGTTGTTTCGCCCGAAAAGAGCTGACCTCCCGTCGATCTTCAATCGAACGCCCAACGGGATGTGGCGAAAAATCTCTTCAGATTTGGGCAACAGGGCCTGGATTTCGAATGAAATTGTCGCTTACGTTTTCCCAAAGTCGTGCCTGGTGTAGCCAATTGCGACGTTCACAATCCTAATACCATAACCGCCGCGAATAGGACTTTGTCTGATTACGTAATCATCCTCCATCCCGATTGTGCGTTTCACCAATCAAGGCAAGTTCCTACACAAACGAAAGAGTTTTGAATCAATAACCTCAAGAGCGGATATCTCAGATGCGTTTAACAAATAGAATAAAACAAGCCGGTGCGACTGGATACATTTTACTTTGGCTTCTCGGAATTCCGATTCCGATTTTGCTCCTCATCTTTCTGCTGCGGGGTTGCACATAAACATTCGAACCACCTCGTTTTTCTGGAAAACCTAAATACGAGCAAGAACAACAATATTAAATCTACACATATGGAACTAGAAACACTCAAAGACCTTTATATTCACGAACTCAAAGACCTATACAGTGCGGAGAAGCAGATTATAAAAGCGCTCCCGAAAATGGTTAAAGCCGCTGCTAACAAAGAGCTTGCGGCGGGATTCAAAGAACATTTGGACCAGACAAAGGAACACGTGGCGCGTCTTGAAAAGATTTTAACGAGCCACGATGAGTCAACCCGCGGCCCGAAATGTGAGGGCATGGAGGGTCTGTTAAAAGAGGGAGACGAGATGATCAAAGAAGATGCTGAAGACGAAGTGCGCGATGCCGGGCTAATTGCTGCGGCACAGCGCGTTGAGCACTATGAGATGGCCGGTTATGGCTGCGCTCGGACTTACGCCGAGTTGCTGGAGGATCCGCAGGGCGCCCAGTTACTTCAGACTACCTTGACCGAAGAATCGGATACAGACAAGAAGCTAACCAAGTTAGCCACTTCCGTGATCAACGTGGCGGCTAAATAAATAAGACCGGTGGGATTACCGGTTGCGATCAACAACACTGATACCTA
The DNA here is from genome assembly GCA_963840135.1 of uncultured Verrucomicrobiae bacterium. GTDB lineage: Bacteria > Verrucomicrobiota > Verrucomicrobiia > Chthoniobacterales > UBA10450 > Udaeobacter. The sequence goes on from CAWIXX010000017.1 coordinate 370,087, forward strand.
AAACTCAACCTAAACAACCTATTAAACTAAAAGAACCCATGAAACGAACTTTACTAGCCATAGCTTGTCTCAGCGCATTGAGCCTTGCGGCATTGGCTGCCGACGACGAGAAGTCGAAACCCGATAACACAGCAACAAACGAGCGCGATCGCTCCGGAGAAACCAAACCTCTGGTGACCAGTCAAATAGTTCTGCGGATTTAAAGATCACGCAGGCTATCCGGCAAGCGTTAATGAAAGACCGCGAGCTTTCGACGACTGCGAAAAACATCAAAGTCATTACAGCCAACGGTCAAGTCACACTCCGCGGACCCGTTAAGACTGCGCAAGAAAAAGCAAAAATCGATCAGATTGCAAAATCAGCGGCTGGCGGCGCCCAGATCGACGATCAACTCGACGTCAAAGGATCGAACTAACACAAACAACCACACACAAACAAACGAAAGAAAATTATTATGTCTAAATCAGTATTCGGTATTGCAACTACACACGGCCAGGCTGAGCGAATTGTCCAGCAGCTCCAAGGTCAGGGCTTCGCAACCTCGGAAATTTCAGTGCTCATGCCTGATACAGCCGGCACGCGTGACGTTGGTCACGTTAAAGCGACAAAGGCGCCGGAGGGCGCAACTACCGGTGCAGCTACCGGGGGTGCTACCGGCGGCGTGATCGGATTGCTGGCAGGAATTGGCGCCTTGGCGATTCCCGGCGTCGGTCCGTTTATCGCCGCGGGTCCGATTATGGCGGCGCTTAGCGGCGCGGCCGTCGGAGCCGCGACCGGCGGTGTCGTCGGTGGTTTGATCGGTCTCGGCATTCCAGAGATCGAGGCAAAGCGCTATGACGAGAAGTTGAAAAAAGGTAATTACCTGATCGCCGTGCACACGGATGAAAGCGAAGACGTTGATCGGGCGAAGCACGTTTTTAAGACTGCTGGCGCTGAGGATATCAGCACCGTCAGCGAAGCATCGGCACCGAAAGTTTAGCAAATAATAAAGAAGGGGAAATTCTATGGGTGACCAAAAGCAAACGGGCCAAGGCCCTGCGGTTCCGCCGCAGGCGAAAGAAGAAGCAAATCGTGGCGTGACGCATGCGCGCAAAGCGGCGGAAGATCTCCGCTCGGCCGCAGGCGCAATGGCCGATGAATATCGGGAGCGCGGCAAAGAAGTATTGGATGACGCACTCCATCGCGTACGCAGTTTTCAGGACGACAGCAAGCAATACGTCCGCCAGAACCCGACGAAGGCAGTCTTTACCGCGCTCGGAGTCGGTTTCGTGCTCGGTTTGATCTTCCGTCGTTAGAGGGCCGGCGATTCGCGGGGCGGCCTGATGTGCCGCTCCGCGGCGCCTTGCGCGACAGGTATAAGGACTCCCTTCCCGGCTTGTTGGTCGCGAACCACAATATGATGACCATGCAGAAGGAAACACTTAAGCCACAGGAGGAATCGCGAGATTTCTTTTGCGTAGTGAGCGATGCCTTTCGACGTTTTGCGAGGCGCTCGTCGATGGTGCTCGGTAGCCCCTGGGCTTTTGCGGCCGCTATTCTCATTATCCTCATCTGGGGACTAACCGGCCCCATGTTTCATTATTCGGATACGTGGCAGCTCATTATTAATACCGGCACGACAATTGTTACTTTCCTAATGGTCTTCCTCATTCAAAATACGCAGAACCGTGACGCCAAAGCGGTTCATTTGAAACTAGACGAATTAATTCGCGCGCTGAAAGGCGCTCGAAATGAGCTTATCGATCTTGAAACACTTACCGACGAAGATCTAACCAGCCTGGAGAAACAGTTCGCAGCGGGTTCGCAAAAAAGCAGAACGGAACGGAAACAATCGTGGTGGCAAGACCCGAGCAAACCGTGCTGAGCGCGCGTCCAAGGATATTCAGGCGCGCCACTAAATTTTGCCGTCCATACGCTCGTGATTTGTGCCTAACGACATCCGCTTACAAGAATTAAAAGTTGGGGTCATAATCAATACCTCAAGCGGGAGCTACGATTCGGAATTCGAGCAGAAGATGCTCAGTATTCTGACGGGTGCGGGCGTTGTTGAGCCGAAAGTGTGGTGTGGCGAGGCAAAAGAAATGGAGCGGTTTTTTGCGGAGGCAGCCGGGCAGAAGCTGGAAGTGCTTATCGTGCTTGGCGGCGATGGCACCATCCGGACAGCTGCAGAAGCATGCGCCGAAAAGGGATCCTATCTTATTCCGCTTCCCGGGGGGACGATGAATATGTTTCCTCGAGCGTTGTATGGAAACGTGTCGTGGGAAGAGGCGCTCAAAAAAACGCTCACTGCTCCCTCAACAAAAGTGCTTTCCGGAGGTCGGGTTGCGAACAAACGGTTTTTTATCGCCGCCATTGTGGGAGCGCCTGCGCTTTGGACACAACCCCGCGAATCTATGCGGGAAGGAAATATAGCTGATGCTATCAAAAAGGGCAGCGTCGCCTTTCGAAGGATGTTTGAAGCTAAGGTGCAGTATCTTATCTCAGGCGGAGCAAAGGGTGAAACTGAAGGCGTGGCGCTTATCTGCCCCTTGATATCGGAAGAAATGTCCGATTCGGAGCAAGCGCTTGAAGCCGCGACCATCGATGTGGAAAGCGCAGCTGAGGTGATAGGCCTTGCCACTACCGCTACGTTTGGTAAATGGCGCAATGACAAAAATATACTTCTGACCAAAACAAAGCGCGTAAATGTGCAATCCAGTAAAGAAATTCCTGCGACTCTCGATGGAGAGAAGGTAAATTTAGGCAGGAGCGCGGAAATTGATTTTGTCTCCAAAGCACTCACGGTTCTCGTGCCTGCGAGGTAGGTGCACCGGCGCACTTTCGGAGCGAGCGCTCTTTCTAAATTGTGTTTCAAGACTAAATTGCCGATGACAAAAGTCGTCGCCTTTTTGGCATCCATACTGTGAAGCGCAAATCAAGCCAGAAATCCGCCACAACTGTCTCAACGTATCTCGCCGACGAACGCTGCCCCAGCGGAGTCGAGGGACTGGACGATATCCTTGCGGGCGGGTTGCCGCGCGACTGCTTTTATCTAGTTCAAGGGGACCCGGGCTCTGGCAAGACGACGCTGGCGCTCCAGTTTCTCCTCGAGGGACTACGGCGAGGCGAGAAGGTCTTTTATATCACGCTTTCCGAGACCAAAGAGGAGTTGCTCAAAGTGGCGCGATCACACGGCTGGTCGCTCGAAAAAATCCCGGTGTTGGATTTGTCCGCTGTTGAGAATCTGCTGCGGCCCGAAGCGCAGACGACAGTGTTTCATCCATCCGAAGTCGAGTTGACGAAAGTGAGCCAGCTACTGCTCGATGAAGTGCGCAAGGCGCAACCGGCACGAGTCGCCTTCGATTCGCTTTCCGAATTCCGATTGATGGCCGAAACCGCTTTACGCTACCGGCGCCAACTTCTGACGCTCAAACAGCAGTTCGCAAAATTCAAGAGCACCGTTCTTTTGCTTGACGATAAGATGACCAAGGCAGGGGTGATCGACCCGCACGTGCTCAGCCTCACGCATGGCGTCGTTGACATGGAACAACTCTCGCCCGACTACGGGACATCTCGCCGCCGGTTGCGCGTTTCGAAATTACGGGCCGTAAAATTTCGGGAAGGCTATCATGACTACATCATCGCCACTGGCGGTTTGCGCGTTTTTCCACGTATGATCGCCGCTGAGTATCGTACCGATTTTCGGCACGGGCCCGTTTCCAGCGGCATCACGGCGCTGGATGCCTTGTGCGGCGGTGGGCTGGATCGAGGGACAACCACGCTCATACTCGGCCCGGTGGGCACTGGCAAATCTACTCTGGCTTTGCAATACGCTGTCCAAATGGCCGATCAAGGTGAACGCTCTATGATATTCACGTTTGACGAAACGCGCAGCGTGATGCTGAGCCGAGCCAAAGCGTTGGGTTTCAAGTTAGAAAAATCCATCGAGAGCGGTACCATTACGGTACAGCAGGTTGACCCTGCCGAACTTTCTCCCGGCGAATTCGCCGTTCGTATTCTGCGCGGCGTGGAGGCGGGTTGCAAACTCGTCTCGATTGACAGTCTCAACGGTTATCTTAACGCCATGCCGGGCGAGAAGTATCTGAACAACCAGCTGCACGAACTCTGCACCTGTCTCAACCAGCAGGGGGTCGTCACGATCCTCGTTTTAGCCCAGCATGGATTGGCTGCCGCCGCCGAAGCGCCGGTGGACCTTAGTTATCTTTCGGACACCGTGGTAAACCTGCGCTATTTCGAAGCCTACGGAGAGGTGAAACAAGCTATTGCGGTGGTTAAGAAGCGTAGTGGAGGGCACGAGAAAAGCATCCGCGAATTCAAATTGGTGTCGGGCAAAGGCATCGTTATCGGCGACCCGCTAAAACAGTTTCAAGGCGTGCTGACGGGCGTGCCCGTCTTCCGTGGCAGCGAAAAGCAAATATTGAAGGATCGCTGAAGCACGATGCAATCGCTGGGAATTCTCGCGCGGCAGTGAACGATCCGTTGATGAATGATCCCACTCACGACGAACGCGCGCGTGTGTCGCGAACGCACAACAAAGACGAGCGCGTGATTATCATTGCGCCTGTCGGACAGGATGCCGAAGCCATGGCGGGTTTGCTCGACGCCCAAGGTTTTGAAACACAAATTTGTAATGGGTCAGATGAATATTCCCGACAAATTACGGACAGGGCAGGCGCGTTACTGCTTACGGAGGAAGCGCTGGAATCACCACAAGGCTCGCTTCTTTTGGACGCCGTTAAAGCGCAACCGCAGTGGTCCGAATTACCGCTTATCATTCTCACAAGCGGCGGCGAATCGCGCCGGGCAGGATTACTCGATTTGGCGGCTGCGGCTGCCGGATCTGTAACGTTGCTGGAGCGACCTATCAGCACCCTGACGCTGACGCGTTCGGTGCAGGTTGCGTTACGTTCTCGCCGTCGGCAATATCAGGTACGGGATCTCGTCGCCCAGCTCGCGAATTTAAACCAAACGCTCGAACGGCGAGTCGCCAAGCGCACTGCCGAAGCTGTCGAACAGGCACAGAAACTCCGCCTCCTCTCGGCCGAATTGTCCCTTGCAGAGGAAGCGGAGCGTCGGCGCATAGCGGAGATGCTGCATGAAGACCTACAGCAATTACTGGTCGCGGCGCGGATGCAACTTGCCGCGCTGTGCAGAACGCAAGAAGCGGCCCGACGAGAACCGATTGCTCGCGAAATTGCCGATGTACTTGAGCGTTCGTTTCAGTTAACAAGATCTCTCAGCGTAGAGCTCGCGCCGCCAGTTTTGTACGAGCACGGCTTAGCGGCAGCACTTGAATGGCTCGCCGCTGAAACATGTAAGAATTACAATATTGAAGTCACAGTCGAAGCCGACGGTTCAGCGAACCCGAAAGCCGCCGATGTGCGTATTTTCTTGTTCAGAGCGGTGCGCGAGTTGTTGCTAAATTCGGCGAAGCACGCTGGCGGCAGCGCCGTGCACATCACGATGCAGCATCGGCGCCCAGACAAGGTCCGCATCATCGTCGCCGATAACGGTCCTGGTTTCGATCCTAACTCGCTTGACGATAAGCGAACTGGCTCCCAAAGGGTTGGTCTTCTTAACATTCGCGAACGTGTAACGAGTTTCGGGGGCGAGTTCCATATCAATAGCGGCCCCAAGCGCGGGACCCAAGTAACCCTTTCGCTCCCTCGCGGCTCCGACATGTAGGTCAGGTCAGCCGATAGCGTCAAAACGCGGCGCTTGTTTCTGTTCGCGATTTCGCAACAACCATAGGTGCTATCACGAGCGAACCCTTAAGTAAAAGGTCCTTCATTGTGGCAGAGCAGCGCAATCCGAAAACGTCAGGATCGTTTGTTGGCAATGCTTTCAGTCTGCTAAAACAAACATTTCAGGAATGGTTACAGGATAAAGTGCCGCAACTAGGCGCTGCGCTGGCCTATTACACGGTTTTTTCACTCGCGCCGCTTGTTCTCGTCCTGCTCTCGATTGTCGGCGTCCTTTTCCGTGACGATCCGGGAGGCGCTTGGAACAAGCTAACACAGCAAATGAGTTACTTTCTCGATCCAAGCGCTGTTCAGGTCGTTCAAAACATTGCCAAAAGCGCGTCGCAACCGGGTAAAAGCACAATTGCCACGATCATCGGGATCGCACTCGCGCTTTTCGGTGCAAGCGGCGTATTCGGTCAGCTCCAGGATGCCTTGAATACGATTTGGGGCGTAAAAGCAAAGCCCGGCGCAGGTATTTGGGGATTTTTACGCGTGCGGTTTCTATCGTTTGCCATGGTCGCCGGGATTTGTTTTCTGCTGCTTGTTTCGCTTGCCTTTGAAGGCGTGCTGAAAGGCTTCAGCCGCTACGTACAATCTGTCTTGCCGGGTGGAATTGTCGTTTCGGTGACTGTTTATTTTATCTTTGACTTTGCAGTCATCGTTCTGCTCTTCGCTATGATCTTCAAATTCTTGCCGGATGTTAAGATTCAATGGCGCGACGTTTGGACTGGCGCCGTGATGACCGCGTTATTTTTCGGCGTTGGAAAATGGGCTCTAGGCTTGTACCTCAGCAGCGGAGCAGCCGGTTCCGCTTACGGCGCTGCCAGCTCGCTCATCACGCTTTTGCTTTGGGTCTATTATTCATCACAAATCCTGCTTTTTGGCGCTGAATTCACTCAGGTCTATGCGGATCGAGCCGGTCGTGGTGTCGAACCGGCTGACTATGCGGTCCGCATTCAGACGAGCGAAATCGAGTTGGACCAGCGGAATGCTTAACTGCTTTGAGAGCGCCGCATGCGCCACTTCGAATCTCACCGCCAATCTGCTCAAAACCATTACTACGCTGGTATGCGAATGATTGGGGGAGATTATGATTTTCCGTCATCAATATTTTTGGAGTCAACTTTTATGCGAACCCGGCTTTTCCGGACCGAAAGCGCATTTGGCTGCCATGTGTTCGAGGAAACACACACACCTCGGGAATAGGGAAGAAAGGAAGGGAATATGCGAATTGCTCAGGTTGCGCCGCTGATCGAAAGCGTGCCTCCGAAACATTACGGCGGGACGGAGCGGATCGTCTCTTATCTTACGGAGGAATTGGTCCGAGCGGGACATGACGTAACTCTTTTTGCAAGCGGCGACTCGGTTACTCGAGCGAGACTTATTCCAGCATGCCACGGTTCGCTACGTCTGAATAAGCACTGCGTGGATCACCTGGCGCACCACCTAGTAATGATAGATCAGGTGCTGGAACACGCTCGCAACTTTGATGTAATCCACTTCCACACCGATTACCTTCATTTTCCAGTCTCTCGGTACTTACCCGTTCCTCATGTTACGACACTACATGGCCGGCTCGATACTCCGGATCTGATCCCTGTTTACGATCGGTTTCGCGACATACCTGTTATCTCAATTTCGAACGCCCAACGGAAACCTTTGCCTTGGGCGAACTGGGCGGGAACTATTTACCATGGCTTGCCAGCAGACTTATTCCGATTTCAGCCAAATCCCGGAACTTACCTGGCTTTTCTCGGACGGATATCGCCAGAAAAGCGCGCGGATCGAGCGATCGAAATCGCCAAGCGGGCGGGAATGCCGCTAAAGATTGCCGCCAAGGTTGATCGAGTTGACAAACGCTATTTCAAACGGGTCGTCGAACCGCTGCTGGAGGCCTCGCATGTGGAATGGGTTGGCGAGATCAGCGATCGGGAAAAAGATGATTTTTTGGGTAATGCCTACGCCTTGCTCTTTCCCATCGATTGGCCCGAACCGTTCGGTCTTGTAATGATTGAGGCCATTGCCTGCGGGACGCCCGTAATCGCATATGACGGCGGGGCGGTGCCTGAAGTGATAAAGGATGGCCAGACAGGATTTATTGCGGAGAATCTGGACGATGCGGCCGAAGCAGTTCACCGCGTTTCGGAGATCAGTCGCGCACATTGTCGAAAAATATTTGAAAAGCGTTTCACTGTCACTCGGATGGCAAGGGATTATGTCAGGATTTACAGACGAACGATTGACCGTCGCATGAGAGGGCTTCGTCGCTGCATCGAATTGTCACGGTGCGAGATTAGGGACCGCAGGCCAGATTTGAAAAATTCTAAAATCTACGACGCGCAATTGCACAGTTAGCGGCGTTTCTTTCTTAGGCTTGGCGCTTAGAAACGCGTCGCGTAAATAAAAAACCAGGGAAAAACTAAGGAATAAGAAAGGAAAAACCGGATTATGAAGCTGGATACACTACAAAAACTTTACACCGAAGAACTGCGCGATCTTTATAACGCGGAAAACCAACTATTGAAAGCATTGCCAAAAATGGCAAAGGCTGCCTCGTCGGAGGAATTAAAAGACGCTTTCGAAAAACACCTGGAACAGACCAAAGGTCACGTGGAAAGGCTTGAACAAGTCTTTGAGGAGCTGGACGAAAGGCCAAAGGGTAAGACATGCCGCGCTATGAAAGGACTGATTCAAGAGGGATCGGAAATTTTGGAGCAAGATGGCGACGAATCCGTACGTGATGCCGGCATCATTGTTGCGGCTCAAAAAGTCGAACACTACGAAATCGCCGGTTATGGCAGCGCGCGCACGTTTGCCCATCTGCTCGGCCAGAACAAAGCCGCGGAGCTTTTGCAGACTACTCTGGATGAAGAATCGGAAACAAACGAGCTTCTTAGCAGACTGGCCGAAAGCATCATAAATCCGGAAGCCGTCAGGGAGAGTGAGCTAGTGGGCGCGAGTTCCGATCGATAATAGCACTTCTTTGGAAGGATATCGCTAAAAGGATCGCTCGTGTTAGGAACCCTAAGGAAATGACCTAGCTAGTGACGGGCAAAAACCTTTGAGTTCTAGTTCTAGTTATACTTGCGACTAAGACTTGATCCTAGGCCATGCAGGTGTCGGTTAGGAGTCGATTAGCGCATAAGATTACGGAGTTTAACCATTTATAGCTCTTCTCCTTAGCGGGCAGGCGTTAACAGCAAAATTTTCCAATCCAGTCGACCGTGGCGAGGCGATTCAAAAGAGGCTAGGTCTGATCGTGATTCGCGAAAAAGATCGGTCAGAGATCAGTGAGAAATAAGTAATATAACAAGGAAAGGCGATATGGAAGGACAACAGAATCCAAACGAACCAGGCAAACCTAATGTTCCCGGCCAACAAGGCGGTCGACAACAAGAAGAACGCGAGAGACAGGAACGTGAACGTCAACAGCGCGAACGCGAAAAACAAGGCGGAGGTGGCGGCCAAGAACGTGGTGGCAGCCAACAGGGCGGACGATAAGCCTGGTTATCTCGAAAAAAGAAGCGGCGGGAGTTGCCTCCCGCCGCTTTTCTTTCTGTCGATCACGTGAATTACCGACGGTACCGCTTTGACGGGACGTATCAGCAATCCGGATAAATTAAATCCAAACGAGCTAAGCGCCGACTTGGTCGAGCACCTGTTCTAATTCATGAAAATCTATTGGTTTCACGAGGTGAAAATCAAATCCAGCGGCTTTGCAGCGCCGAACGTCTTGATCTGTGCCAAAGCCAGTGATCGCAACTGCTTTGATTGGCCATTCCTGTTTCGCCTGTGAGACCACGGCGTAGCCGCTTCCATCAGGAAGACCGATATCGCATAGGATTATGTCGAATCTGCGCGATGCTATCAATTTGAAAGCGCTTTGCGTGGTATCCGCGGCTGAAACCTGATGACCGAAGTGGGTAAGCAAGCGCGACAAAGCATGTCGCGTATCTCGGTGATCTTCCACAAGCAAAATGCGTAAGGGCTTTGCGGTGTTTTTGGAGACAGCGGAATCCGTCGAGGGTTTTTGGGCTCCCTGTGGAAGAGCGTCAAACGTTACCTTAAAGGTAGCTCCGAAGCTTCGGCCGCGGCTGTCTGCTTGAATTGTGCCGTGGTGAAGATCGACCAGGCGCTTGGTGATGGCCAGACCTAGACCAAGCCCGCCGAACTGCCGGCCGACGGAAGGGTCAGCCTGCTCGAATGGTGTAAAGAGAGAGGGCAAACGATCGCGCTCGATTCCAATTCCATTGTCGGTAATCTCGAAATGAAACTGGAGACCATCATCGTTGAAGGTGCGTATCTCAATCTGTCCGCCAGGCGACGTGAATTTTACAGCATTATTGATCAAATTCCAAAACACTTGCTGTAAGCGAATCGAATCAGCAAGGATTTGGTGTGCCTTCGCGTTCAGCTGGGTCAAGACCTTTAGGTTCTTCGCCGCGATAGCTGAATGAGCAATGTCGATTGCGTCCCGGACAAGAGCATTTGCGTCAACAGGTTCCAAGTGGAGTTGTAGCTTGCCACGCGTAATCCGCGTGAGATCTAGTAAGTCGTCAATCAGACGGGCCTGTAACTGCACATTGCGCTTAATTATTTTCAGGTCCTCGGCAAACTCTGACGGAAATTTCGATGCGTTGTTCTCCAGGTAGCCTGCAGCCGCCAGGGCTGGTGTCAGGGGAGTGCGAAGCTCATGGCTAAGTGCCGCGAGAAAGTCATCCTTGGCTTTGTTTGCCTTTTCCGCTGCAATCTTTACAGCTTCTAATTCCCTACTGCGAATTTGGTCCGTGACGTCGCGTGTGACTTTGGAATAGCCTCGAATATTGCCGGCATTGTCGCGCAAAGCGGTTAGCACAATTTCCGCCTGAAAAATTGATCCATCCTTGCGAACGCGCGGGGCTTGATCCCGAATATGCCCTTTACGGGCTGCTTCGCGCAGATTGCGTTGCGGCTTGTCAGCGGCGACATCGTCGGCTGTATAAAAGCAGGCGAAGTTTTTTCCGATAATTTCTTCCGCCGTGTATCCCTTGATTTTCTGTGCGCCAGTATTCCATGTCACGACGTTGCCGGTCGCGTCAAGCATGTAAATGGCGTATTCTTCGACGCTATCGACCAGAATGTGGAACTGTTCGGCTGTCCAGTCTAGCGTTGACTTATTAGATCGATCCTCACTCATTCGCTAGCGGCAGTTCCCCATGTAAATCGAAGCGTTGGTCTAGTTCGGTTCCCTTGGGTATAGCCAATTCGAGAGAAATGGGGTTCCAAAGGCCCGGGGTTAACCCCTTGCGGGATTTTAGACCCGCCAACGAGGCAATGCGGCACGTATGCTAACGCCTTTTCTTGCGACCGCCACTGCGCCGGTGCCGCGCGCGCGAGCCGCGTACCGTTCGCTTGCGCGATTGTGCTGCAGGTGCCTGCTTAGATCTTGTCTTCGCAGTTTTGCCGCGTGAACGCGCCCCCGTTTTTCGCGACGCCGGGCGGGATTTTTTCCGCGTATGTTGCCTCAGCGCGTCTTTCGAAGCTGTTGCAACGCGTCGAGCAGTCTTCTGGATTGGCTGTCTGCCGGCTGCACTTCCCGCAAGAGCGCCGACGACGCCGCCCACGACTGCGCCAATCGGACCGGCTACGCTGCCGATCGCCGCACCTGTCACCGCGCCAGCCGTTTGCTTCCGGATTGGCGGAACCTGGATTTCTTCAGACGATTGCGAACTGTCTTTCTTTTTTCGGTTTGGATGATCAGACATAAATTGCGATTCCTCCGTAGCTTGGTCACATTAAATATTCGCAGACCAGAGCGAATATAGTCGTAACAAACCTCAAATTCGTTGCTTAAAGGGCCGGCTTTCTTTGAGTTCGGCCACCCAGGCTTCTGAAAGGCTATCTTGCCAGTGTCTTCGCAAGCGATTTTTCGGGCAAAGAATCTAACTAGGGTTTTGACCGATGCGCCAATCGGGCGCTCGCCGGATTGTGCGGCAATTGGCACGGAAGGATGCTTTCGCAATGACGGCTCGTATCTTCGATCGGTTGTCCGACGCAGAAAAACTGAATGTCTTGCGACGACTCGATCAATTCCGGCGGTGGCATTCCCTGGATGAGAAACGGTATTGCCTTGTTTGCGGCGAAATCTTCACTGGACGTGAAATCCAGGTGATTGAGAGCACAGACGGAGACGCCCCGCTGCGTGTCATTTGCGCGACGGAACACTGCCATGCAATACCGATGGAATGGGTACCGCCAACTGAAGACGTCTTGATAACAATCGCGATGGTGGAGGCTGAGTGCCGCTGGGTTCGACTGGTCAGGCAAGCCGGCCGGGCCATGCAGTCCTACCAAAGAAGCGCGAGTAATACGACTAGCAGAACAAAATCTAAACCGAGGCTCGGGTAACAGACTGACATGCGTGGATGCAAAGTACCAGTTGATTCATGAACCTAAATGTCTTGCCCTCAATAAATGTGGAATCCCGCGGTGACCTTTCGGACGCTCAAAAAGCGGAAGAGGTAGAATCCCGCGCCCGGTCACGTGTCGCCGAGCTGTCGCAGCGACCTTTCGATGTCGGATCGATTGCCCTTACTGGTCTGTTTGTCCTGGCAATCTTCTACACCATTTATTTTATGCGCTCGATTCTGCTGCCGATCGTTCTTGCGCTGCTTCTCAGTTATCTTTTAAGGCCGATAGTGCGGGGCCTTGGTGGATTGAAGATTCCGCTGTCAGTGGGGGCTGCGCTGCTTCTCATCGGATTTTTTGGGCTCATCGGCTATGGAATCTCAGTGCTGGCCACACCAACGGCGGAATGGCTCCAGAAAGCACCTGCTGGTTTCGCGGAACTGCAACACAAACTACTGCCGGTAAAAAAAACGGTAGCGCAAGTCACGCAGGCGACCGGCGAAATCGAAAAGCTGGCTTCAGCTAATGCGGAAATTAAAGCCGTAGAGGTGAAGCGGCATCCGATTACTGAGACGCTTTTCATGCGGACGCCGGAGTTTATTGCCAGCGCTGTTCTGTCGTTGATCCTGCTCTATTTCTTACTTGTCTACGACCAGGCGTTTATTGCCAAACTAGTCAAGTTGTTGCCCACGCTGTCGGACAAGAAGACGGCCGTCGGTATCGCGCATGATATTGAGGAGCAGATCTCTCGTTACCTATTCACCGTCACGGCGATTAATGTGTGCCTTGGCGTGGCTGTCGGCACCGCAGTGGGACTGCTTGGGCTGCGCAACCCGGTAATGTGGGGCGTGATGGTGGCACTGCTTAATTTCGTTCCTTACTTAGGAGCTCTGACAGGCATTATCTGTATGACCATCGGCGCCGCGCTAAGCTTCGATAGCTTGGAGTATGCCTTCGTTTTTCCTGCGGTCTATCTCTCTTTTGGCGTCTTGGAGGGCAGTTTCATCACCCCATGGATTATGGGACGCTCCCTTACTTTGAATCCGGTGATCATTCTGCTCTCACTTACTTTCTGGGGCTGGATGTGGGGAATCGTTGGCATTATTCTCGCTGTTCCAATCTTAGCCGCTTTTAAGATTCTCTGCGCGCACATCAAACCAATGGAGCCGCTCGCAGAGTTTCTGAGCTGACATGATACTCACAAAGACGTTGGGCCTTTGGCAACGTCAGAACACATCCTTTTTAGTCATCCGGTGCGCCCACCCCTAGGCCGTTCTCCTATTGCTGGCAACTCCTGAAATCAAAGACACGCGCAGTTACGAGTTAATGCGAATCAACCCTTAAAAGGAGGTGAGAACATGTTAGGTTGGGCTGTAACTTTTCTAATAATTGCTCTGATAGCGGCAGTGTTGGGATTTGGTGGGATCGCAGCTGCGTCGGCAGGAATTGCAAAGATTTTATTCTTCATATTCCTGGTGATGTGCGTGATCTTTTTTATTTTTGGCTGGCGTGGCAGAGGAGTTCCTTAATACGCGGAAGGGTCTGGCTCGTTTCACTGTGGCGATCAGCTTCACGTAGATTGGTCGCTTGCAGTTACACGGTTAAAGCACGGGTGCGCCCGCAGGGTTCGCAAGCCATTTAGCTCCCAGGCTCTGAGGGCTTTCTTTTGGTCTACTTCCTTTAAAGGCGGGACCAGGAAGCGTGGTCTTATTTTCCTCGAGCGTCTGTGCAGCGCGAATCGGTTTTTGTCCGCGCCATCTGGCGTGCGGTAACAAAAGTAGTGTTTGAATCTGAGCGGCTTAGTTTTAGGAGATATGAGTTGTAGAAAAAAGCGCCCTTACTGTGCCGCCAATCGGCAGAACAGAAAGGGCGCGATGGAAACAAGCGGGATAACTTTTCGCTGTTAATCCTCGTCGAGAGTTACGCGATCGACCATTATGTTATCGCCCGTTCCGACGTAGTGAACCCGGACAGGGATCCCAACTCGAACTCGCGTCCTTACGGTATCTTCATCGAGGACCTTACCGCTCCGGGTGACATAGGTGACTGTCTTTCCGAAATGGTAAGTCCGCGGCCCGCTAGTTTCCTTGAGCACGATCGTATTTCCGGGAGTGTACTCCGTGATCGTTCCATTGCCTTCAGTTATCGTTGTTGTGGTAGTGGTTTCCGAGACTTGTGCCCAGGCGAAGGGAGCGATAAGTGCCAGGGCCAAGCTAAGTAATGTTGTTTTCATTCTATTGTTTCCTTGTTGGTGGTTTCGCAGGGGGCTGTTACGGCTAACGAGATTCTCTCGACGCCTCAAGCGTCCCCCGGCTTTGTTACAAGGAATAATCGGACGGACACTGTTGTTTGGTTCCCAATGGGAGGGGCTCGTTAATATTTTTGCATTGCACGGGCTAGCCAACCAGCTCGTGCGGCGCCGGTGTAACCAGCGATCGTGCAAATTCGCCCACGCGTACTTCCAAGTCCGGTGAATCGGCCAGTTTTTCGATTTCGCTCACGATGGCGCTTCCGATGACAGCGGCGTCTGCGAAACGCCAGACCTGACGGACCTGTTCGGCCGTTGAAATCCCGAACCCAACGGCGACAGGTAAATCACTCACAGCTCGTACGCGTTTTACTAAAGGTTCGGCGTCGCGTGGCACTTCATTCCGCACGCCAGTAACACCTGCACGCGAAACAGCGTAAATGAATCCATGCGCCTGCTGAGCGATCCGCGTTAGCCGTTCGTCGGAAGTAGTCGGTGCGACGAGAAAGATTAGATCTATCCCGCGGCCACGAAGTGCTCTGATCCAAGGGCCGGCTTCTTCAGGTGTCAAATCGGTGATGAGGACTGCATCGACGCCAGCCCGCTTAGCGTCCTCGGCCAGGCGATCTTTGCCGAATTTCAAGAGGGGATTGAGATAACTGAAAAGCACGATCGGTATGTCGACGTGCGCTTTTGCGTTGGAAACACATCTCAGCGCCTCGGAAAGTGTCACACCTTTTCCCAGCGCGCGCTCAGATGCGCGTTGAATCACTTCACCGTCGGCAACCGGATCGCTGAACGGCATCCCGAGCTCAATGACGTCCGCTCCGGCCGCGGCCAGTTCAACCAGGAGAAGTTCAGTCGTTTCCAGATCGGGATCGCCTGCCGTGATAAACGGGATGAATCCGCCGCGCCCGGAATGCTTGAGTTCAGCAAACGTGTCGCGGATCCGACTCATTGCGGCTGCAAATCTGCAACGAGTTGAACGTCTTTGTCACCGCGGCCAGACAGATTGATGATGATAGAGTCTTCTTGTGACAACTCACGCGCGACATGAACCGCGGGCAGGATCGCGTGCGAGGTTTCCAGTGCGGGAATGATTCCTTCCAATCTGGCACAAAGTTGAAACCCTTCGAGCGCCTCGGCATCGCTTGCCCGGACATACTCTGCTCGCCCGGTGTCATGAAGGAACGCATGTTCAGGGCCGATTGCTGAGTAATCGAGACCGGCTGAGATCGAATGCGTGGTAGCAATCTGGCCATTCGTATCCTGAAGCACGTAAGACATCGTGCCCTGCAGGGCACCGATTTGGCCCCCGCCACTGGCGGTTCCATCATGAAATCTCGCAGCGTGTTGGCCTAACGAATCTCCACGTCCTCCGGCTTCTACGCCGATTAACCGGACTTCTTCGTCTGCGATGAAAGGATGAAACAACCCGATCGCGTTTGAGCCACCGCCCACGCACGCGATCAGCGCGCGCGGCAATTTCCCTGTCGCGGATACAATCTGTTCGCGCGCTTCACGTCCAATTACGCTTTGCAACTCGCGCACCATGAGCGGGTAGGGATGCGGACCGAGTGCGCTGCCGAGCAGATAGTACGTATCATGAACATTCGTCACCCAGTCGCGCAACGCCTCGTTGATTGCATCCTTTAAGGTGCGCGTGCCGGCATTCACAGTGATCACTTCAGCGCCAAGCAATCGCATTCGGAAGACGTTGAGCGCTTGTCGCCGGACGTCTTCTGCGCCCATATAGATGACGCAACGCAATCCGAACAACGCGCAAACCGTCGCAGTTGCAACGCCGTGCTGGCCAGCCCCTGTCTCAGCGATGACGCGGCGTTTGCCCATTCGACGCGCAAGCAACGCCTGCCCGATAGCGTTGTTGATCTTGTGCGCGCCGGTGTGCAAAAGATCTTCACGCTTTAGATAGATTTGCGCGCGTCCGGCGTAAGCCGTCAGCCGTTCCGCGTGAAACAACGGTGTTGGCCGGCCACAGTAGTCGCGCAGCAATTGACTAAGTTCGCTCCAGAAATTTGGATCCTCCCTCGCGCGCATGAACTCGTTAGTCAGTTCGTCCAGCGGCGCTACCAATGTTTCCGGAACGTAGCGGCCACCAAACTCGCCCCAATGGCCGTGCTCGTCTGGCTCGCTTCTTTTTATCACGGATTTTTGCATAGCACCGATCACGTTCGGGAACCGCTCATGAAAGAATTAACCGTTCGTACAGCGGTAACAAAATTTTCGATGGCCTTGTGATCTTTTACTCCTGGCGTGCTCTCAACTCCGCTGCAAACGTCAACGGCGTGAGGCGCCACAGTTGCGATGGCGTGGCCGACATTTTCTACGGTTAAACCGCCTGAGAGAATGAGGAATCGCGCGAAGGAACGAGCGGTGCACGCGGCTGGCCAGTCACACGTCAAACCAGTTCCGCCACGCAGGTTCGGATGGTGCGCGTCGACCAGGACGTCGCAATCACCAAACAAAGAGACCTGTTCGGGCCGGAACTGAGGATCCGTCGAGAACGCCCGGATTACACGAAATTTACGAGCTAGTTCGCTGACTGTATCTGGTGAGGTGCGCCCGTGTAATTGCACGCATCGAACACCGGCTGCGTCTGCGGTATTCCGAATTTCTTCGGCGCTGGCGTCCACGAAAACTCCGACCGCGCAAACTTCGGGCGGCATCGCTTCGATAATTCGCCGGGCGACCTCGGGCCCAATATAGCGTGGACTTTGCGGGTAAAAGTTGAACCCAATCATGCTGGCACCCATTTCAGCGGATGCTCCAGCGTCTTTGACGTTCGTGACGCCACAAATCTTGATTTCTATCGGCGTAATCATGGAAAAAACACAAAGGATTCAACATTGTAGGGCGTCTGTGTCAGACGCCATGGCGTTTCACAGAAACGCCCTACAATTTCGTCAATCCAGTTTCTGATTTCATTCGTCATTCGTCATTCGGATTTCGGCATTCACCGTTTGTCGATCTTCAGCAGCGGCAACTAAGTCGCGAAGAGCCGCTTCCGGATCCGGGGCGCGCATTAGCGCTTCGCCTATTAGAAAACCCCGGAATCCAAGCTTATGAAGGTGAAGCAAAGAGTCTGTACTGTGCAATCCACTTTCGCTGATCATGATTTTGTCGCGCGGAGCCTCGGCGATCAAACGCTCACTTGTGTTCAACGAAACCCGAAACGTTCTGAGATCGCGATTATTTACACCGATGATTTTCGCGCCTGCATTCAGCGCTCGGGTTAATTCTTCCGAGCTATGGACTTCGACGAGCGCATCGAGCCCCAGTTCGTCCTCGGCAAGCGTACGCAATTGGCCTAACGAGACGTCGTCCAGTGCGGCCACAATCAGCAACACGGCGTCGGCTCCAGCGGTGGCTGCCTCCAAAATTTGAATTCGATCGATGATGAAATCTTTGCGCAACAGCGGCAGCTTCGTGACGGATCGAGCTGCGCAAAGATCGCCAATCGAACCACCGAAGTATTCTTCGTCGGTCAGAACAGAGATTGCCGCAGCGCCACCGCGTTCGTAGCAGCGAACAATCTCACTGACCGTCAAGTCGTCACGAATAATTCCAACGGAAGGCGATCTGCGTTTGAACTCCGCGATAATGATTAGTCGCTGTGGATCCGATTCCAGAGCTCGTAGAAACCGGTGCGGCTGAGCGTTCTTTCGAATCTCCGATGCACGTTCGCCAACGTCTCGTGAAGCAGGATCCGCCCGAAGCTGCGCTACGGCCTTTCGTTTTCGATCCAGGATTTGGGAGAAAATGTGTTTGGTCATGGGCTTCGATTTGTCTCTTGGACCAGCGCTTCCAACTTCGATGCCGCACGTCCGCTGTCGATGCTTTCACGAGCGAGGCTGGCCGCATAACGGAGATCCGAGGCGACGCCTGCGAGATGGAGCGCAGCAGCGGCGTTAATGATGACGAGATCGCGCGCGGCATTTGTCGTTTTCGTCTTCACGCCTTGCAGGATTGCGCGGATCAGTTGTGCGTTTTCTTGCGGCTCCTTCCCACGAAATCCGTCGAGGTGTTGACGTTCCAATCCAAAGTCTTCAGGCGACACTGTAAATGTTTCCACATCGCCGGCGGACGAACACGCGGCGACGTACGTTTTGTCCGCAATTGTTATTTCATCCAAGCCATCGGCGCCATGCACAACCCATGCTTTCTCGATGCCGAGACGAGCAAGCGCTGACGCGACGCGTTCAAGTAGTGAAAGCTGCCAGACGCCCACGATTTGAAAGGGTGCGCGGGCGGGATTTGTTAGGGGACCGAGCAAATTGAATGTAGTATGCACCCCAAGGTTACGGCGCACATGCGCGACGCGGGCTGTGGCAGCATGAAAAAGCGGCGCAAACATAAAACAGATTTCATGCTCGTTGAGGCAGCGTTCCACGGTCTCGACCGGAGCGGCTGTGTTGGCGCCTAGCGCCTGGAGCACATCGGCGCTGCCGCAGCGCGACGTCGCCGCGCGCGACCCATGTTTCGCTACAGGCAGGCCGGCACCTGCGATCACGAAAGCTGCTGCTGTTGAAATATTAAAGGTTTTTGCAGCGCTTGATCCAGTACCCGCTGTATCGATAAAACGCGCGTGACGCGATCGTAATGGCAGCGCACGATCCCGCATTGCTTCGGCGATTCCTGCGAGTTCATCGGAGGTCTCACCCTTTACGGCCAGACTGGTAAGCGCGGCCGCTATCTGCGCGTCGGTAGCAACAGGATTAAGCAGGCACTCTAGAAAATTTCCCGCCTCAGCACGGCTGAGATTCTCGCCGCGCATCAGGCGCAGAGTTAGTTCACGCAGCTCGAAATCGCCGATCTCGCTTGCATTGGATCCGCGTTTGGCCGTCGGTGGCCTGATCTGTTTCGCCATCGCGAGCGCTTTTGCGATTGCACGCGCTTTATTAACGGATTCCTCGTATTCCGATTGTGGATTTGAGTCGGCGACGATGCCCGCGCCGGCTTGAAAGTATGCTTTTCCATTTTTCAAGACCGCGCAGCGCAACCCGATGCAAGAATCCACATTGCCGTCGAATCCAAAATAGCCGATCGCGCCTGCGTAACAGCCACGTCTGGTCCCTTCCAGTTCGCTGATGATTTGCATGGCGCGGATTTTCGGTGCTCCAGAGACAGTTCCTGCGGGAAATGTTGCTTTGACCAGGTCAAAGCCGGTGGAGCCCGTGCGCAGGCGACCAGTGACATTTGAGACGATGTGCATGACGTGGCTGTAGCGCTCGATATCCATCAACTCCGTCACGCACACCGTGCCGTAGTCTGAAACCCGACCGACATCGTTGCGCGCCAGATCGACCAGCATGACGTGCTCGGCGCGTTCCTTTGGATCGGCGAGTAGTTCGGCAGCGTTCCTCTCGTCTTGTGCGGAGGTGGCACCGCGCGGGCGCGTGCCGGCGAGCGGGCGAATCTCCACCAAATCGCCAGTCAGCCGCACATGCATCTCCGGCGAGCTTCCAACAAGCGCAAAATCCGTGTCGAATTTGAGACAAAACATGTACGGCGAGGGATTGATGAAACGAAGACACCGATAGAAGTCGAGTGGGTCGCCGCTGAAATCGGATTCGAACCGCTGTGACAAGACAACCTGGAAGATATCGCCTGCGCGAATGTATTCCTTGGCTCGTTCCACTGCACGCTTGAATTCGACCGGACGAAAATTGCTGTGAGCCGGTTGCGTTTCGGGATCTGCAGGTGGAACAAGCGGAAGATCGACCGGTTTCGCAAGCTGGCGCATGATTGCGCGGATCGAGTCTGTCGCTCGCGCATAGACTTTTTCGAGCGAGCCGTCTTCAAGGAATGCATTTGCGACGATCTTCAGGGTGCGCAGCCGATGGTCGAAGATGAGAAGGATGCTCGTAATCATGAAGACTATCTCGGGCAATTGCAGTTCATCGCGCTCCGCTACCGGAACTTTAGGTTCGAAGAAATGGATGGCTTCGTAGCCGAGGAAACCAACGGCGCCGCCGCTGAATCGCGGCAGTTCTGGGCGCGAGACAAATTGATAGCGCGCCATCAATTGCCGGATCTCATCCAATGGGTCGCCTGTTATTTGGACTCGCCGCTCGTTTCCTGATTCGACGATTTGCAGTTCGTGTCCGTAGGTTTTTATCACTACCCTCGGATCGATCCCGAGGAACGAGAAGCGTCCTGAAACGTCGTTCTTCTCAGTCGATTCGAACAGGAAGCTGTAGCTCGCCTCGGGCGAGTCTAACTTCTTGAATGCCGAAACGGGCGTTTCGTTATCGGCGATAAACTCTGCGAAAACAGGAATGACATTGCCGTGTCTCGCCAGCTGTGAGAATTCGTCCATGCTCGGAGTAATTTGCGCTTTCATGGATTCTAGTGGGTTTAGCGCCTCTTTACTTTTGCATTAGCGCTTGATTCGCCTCTCCCTTCCCAAGGGAGAGGGTAGGGTGAGGGTTTTGTGGCTTTTCCTCCGTGCTGTTTGAGAACCCCTCACCTCCATCCTCTCCCCTTTTTGCAAGGGGAGAGGCGGGCGGAATCGCGGCGATTTTTATCCGAGATTTCATACGTGAAGCGACCTGTGACCCGCTACCGCAGTTTTCGGTTCGACCGAAGAAAACGCGCGAGAATTTGCTTGCCGTCGCGTGTTAAAACGGACTCCGGATGAAATTGCACGCCATACACGGGGAACTCGCGATGACGCAATGCCATGATTTCGCCGCCGTCGCTTTCCGCGATGATCTCAAGACACGCGGGAAAGGAACTCCGCTCGACGACCAGCGAGTGGTATCGACCAGCCTCAAACGGCGTGGGTAAACCGGTGAAGAGTCCGCTTCCGTTGTGCCTGATCGTGGATGACTTCCCATGCACAAGACTGGCAGCACGTACAATCTTTCCTCCATGCGCTTCGGCGATGCATTGATGTCCAAGACAAACGCCGAGGATAGGAACTTTGGCGCCAAAGCGAAGGACTATGTCTTTGCTAACACCCGCTTGGCGTGGCGTGCAAGGCCCTGGCGAGATACAAATATGCTCCGGTGCTAACGCTCCGATTTCATCCAGTGAGATTTCGTCATTTCGCTTAACAAACAGCTCGCATCCGAGCTCGCCAAAATATTGGGCAAGGTTGTAAGTAAAAGAGTCGTAGTTATCGATCAAGAGGAGCATTGGTTGCGACTCGTTAGGCGACTTTGGTTTCTAATCGACTCTGGTTTACGATCGGAGTGGTAACCTCGCGGATCGCGCGAACTTCTCCAACAAGCTGCGCATACTCCGAGGGTGTTAGAGCTTGCGCCCCATCTGAAAGGGCGAGCTCTGGCTGGTTGTGGACTTCCACCATCAGTCCGTCCGCTCCTACAGCTACGCCTGCCCGCGCGAGCGGAGTAACCATGTACGCGCTTCCTGTGCCGTGCGATGGATCCACGATTACCGGCAAATGAGAAATTCGCCGGATCGCCGGCACCGAAGCAAGATCGAGCGTGTTACGCGTATGCTGCGCGAACGTGCGAACACCGCGTTCGCAAAGAATCACATTATAATTGCCCTCAGCCATGATGTATTCGGCGGCAAGCAACCATTCCTCGAGCGTTGCGGCCATTCCCCGTTTCAAGAGCACCGGCAACTTCGAGCGGCCAGCCTTCCTTAGGAGCGAAAAGTTCTGCATGTTACGAGCGCCGATTTGAATGACGTCGCCATACTGTTCGATCAGATCGATATGCGGTTCTTCCAGTGCTTCGGTGACGATGTTTAATCGAAACGCCTGGCGGATCTCGGTTATGATTTCCCAACCCTTTTCACCCAGACCTTGAAATGCGTAGGGAGACGTCCGCGGTTTCCACACGCCGCCGCGAAAAAAGCGCGCACCACTCTGCTGCACTGCTTCCGCCACGGCGAATGCCTGATCGCGGCTCTCGATCGCGCACGGTCCCGCAATGATCGCGAGTTCATTTCCTCCGATGGTGGCGTTCCCGACGCGCACGACCGTCTTTTCCGGACGCAGATCAAGCGTGATTAACTTGTACGGCTTGGTAACCCGGATGACTTCCGCGACGCCCGGCAAGTTTTCAAAACGCCTGCCATCGACAGGACCCTGATTGCCAGTGATGCCAATGGCTGTTCGGGTTGCGCCCGGCATCGGATGAGGACGCAACCCAACTTTCTGGATCACATTTACCACCGCTTCGATTTCCTGCGCAGCGGCATTGGGTTTCATTACGATCAACATAGGTTTACGAAGGTTTGGATTATTTCATTGGAGCAAACGCCGGATCTCTCGCTTCAAGAGAAAGAGAGAAAATCAGCGTCCCGTTGGAAAACGGTCGCTATCTATCGCCACCACACGAGCGCCAACGCGAAGGCGAGCGGCCTTCGAAGGTCTGTCGAATAAAGAATGTCGACGCTCATCGCCAAACATAATAACTGCGATCCTGGAGATGTCGAGTTCAGATTTCCTGCCGAATCCCGCGAAATCTTTTAGATTAGCGGAGCAAGCGATCTGTCAGGTAGAGAGCACTAGATACAGAAGCAGCGCGGCCATGACCAACGGAACGGCGCACGAATCCGAAATCACGAATGCACTTCGCAAGGCTGTCCAAACATAATTACGCTGAACTACATGAACGATTCGAAAGTCCATTTGTTCTTATTTGTTCTGATAGGCAATTATTTCTTCACGCTTCTTATCATCGGTTTGGCTGCGGCCTGGATATCACTGCTAAGGAAGCCTAAGCCCCTGAAAATTAACACCGTTGCCGAAGCACTCCTGTCTTACTACCTGCTTTTCCCCATAGGCATTAGCAATCTTATCAACTTTGTTTTTCATGTTTTCTTCGGTGATACGGCAGCAAAGTTTATCGGCTGGGGCAACAGTCCGTTTCAGGCTGAAGTGGGATTTGCAAGTCTTGGCGTCGGTATAGCAGGAGTCCTTGCTTACAAGGCAAGCTTACCGTTTCGAGTCGCTACGTTTATTCCGCCCGCCGCTTTCTCATTGGGCGCGGCTGGAGGTCATATCTATCAGATGATTGCGGCGCATAATTTCTCGCCCGGAAACGTCGGATTGGTCCTCCCCAGCGACATTCTCATTCCCGTTGTCGGATTCGTATTCTTGTGGCTTTCGTATAAATATCCGAAATCGGAAGCCGGGAATCGCAAGCTGATCTAGATCGGGAAGCGAAGGGGGCGCTCACGGAGCCAGCAAGCGAGGCGCTTGCCCCACAACATTTGTTTCGGTTAACGTCCGCACCATGCCGCGCAATACATTCTTCGTCTTCCGCTTCCTGTTGCTCTTGTTCTTAATACGACCACCGGCCTTCGCCGTTTCGCCAATCCAGGAACGCGCAGATCGTTTTTTGGCGCTCGCCAATGCCGGTTATCAGGCCTTGTTCCGCGTGAACAGTGAGGCGCAGTGGCTCGCTGTCACTGATGTCACGCCGGCGCATGACGCTGCCGCCGAAGCCACAGGCAAAGCCTATGCTGCGTTCAATGGAAACCCGGCAATTATCAGTGAAGCTCGCGACTTGCTAACGCATGAGAAAGAGCTCAACGAACTGACAGTTCGGCAGTTGAAACAGCTTCTCTTAAACGCGGCGGAAGGTCCGATGACAAATCCCGACCTCGTGTCGAAAAGGGTTTCCGCAGAGACAAAGCAGGCGTCGATCCTTAACGGTTTCGAGTTCAAGCTCAACGGTCAGCCAATCACCGTAAACCAGATAGACGATAAATTGGAGAAGAGCGTCGATCTCAATGAGCGCAAAGCGGTCTGGGAAGCATCGAAACAGTCCGGACCGGCGTTGAAACCGAATTTGGTAACGCTGCGCGATCTGCGTAACGGCGTCGCCCAAGAGATGAAGTACCCCGATTACTTCTCGCTGGAGGTTGCTGCCTACGGAATGACCACCGACGAGATGCTCAAGATGCTGGAGGATTGGATGGCGACGCTGCGTCCGCTTTATCTGCAATTGCACACGTGGACGAAATACAAGCTTGCCGAAAAATTTCATCAGCCGGTGCCGAAGAAAATTCCAGCGCATTGGATCAATAATCGCTGGGGCCAGGAATGGCCGGGACTGGTTGAAGCAGCGGACATCGACAAGTATTTCAAGGATCGCAAGCCGGAATGGATTATCAAAACGGCAGAACAATTTTACACGGGGCTCGGTTTTTCGCCTTTGCCGCAAAGTTTTTGGGAAAGATCGGACTTGTATCCGTTGCCGCCGGGTTCGAAACGAAAGAAGAACACTCACGCCTCCTGCTGGCACGTCGATCTCCAGAATGACATTCGCTCGTTGCAAAGCATTGAACCGAACGCGCGCTGGTTTTTCACCGCGCATCACGAACTCGGTCACGGATATTACTTCAAGGCCTATTCGCGCCCGGAAGTTCCGTACTTGTTACGACTCGGCGCGGCGCCGGGTTTTCATGAGGGAGTGGGCGAATTGATCGCCCTCGCTTCGAGTCAGGTTCCCTATCTGCAGTCGCGAGGTGTATTGCCGCACGAGTTCAACGCGGACAAGACGGCATTTCTCCTCGATGATGCTCTCGCCCGCTCGGTCCCATTCATTTATTTCTCCTGCGGCACGATGCCGCATTGGGAGGCAGACATTTACGCGCACAATCTTCCGCCCGATCAATGGAACGCGCGCTGGTGGAAATACGTTTCCGATTTTCAAGGCATCGAGCCGCCGTCGCCACGCGGCGAAGAATTTTGCGATGCCGCCACCAAGACGCACATCAATGATAATCCAGCCTATTATTACAACTATGCGTTTGCGACCGTGTTCAAGTTTCAATTACACGATTACATCGCACGTAACATTCTTCATCAACCACCGCAGTCATGTAATTACGCCGACAACAAAGAGGTCGGCGCGTGGTTAAATAACATTCTTAAAAAAGGTGGAACTGAAGACTGGCGCAAAGTCTTGAAGGAGGCGACGGGCGAAGACATCTCTACCCGCGCGATGATGGATTACTTCAAACCGCTCATGAGCTGGCTGGAAGCGCAAAACAAAGGCCGGCAGATTGGGTGGGAGTAGGTGGATCGCGTTGTCCTCAACGCGATGTGGCACTTGTCTTGAGAACGCGTTCGGAGAACGCGTTCCACCTACAACACATGATTTGTTTATTTTATTTCGGCGATTGATTCGGAAGCGACTGGTTCGCCTTTGCTTGCGCTTTCATTATCTCTGCCTCGATCGTGGGCATGATGTCCGCCATGTAGGCGCCGAACTTTTGCATCGCAGATTTCCCCACGGGCGAACCGTAAAAATCTGCCAGCGCTTTCAACTCCTCCGTGGTGAAATGCTTCACCATTGAGTCGATCATCGCTTTGGTTAATGCCGCGATGTCGAGTTGCGAAGTCATCAATTTCTTAAATTGCTCACGTTGGTCCGGGGGAAGGTTCGCAGCCATCTTGTCGGCCATGTCCTCAAACAGCGCCTTTGGCGGAGTAGCCTGGAGGTAACGTTCGGCTTCGTGATGCCGGGTTTCTGGAGTGTCAGGCGCGCTGAGAATAAGAGCACATGAGAGGAACAAAATGAGAACAGTCAGGGTGAAGGTTTGTTTTTGCATGGCAATCGAGTGAATAGAGGTTCGCTGGGAATAAGGCGATCTTTTTCTAGCGGTGTACTTGTGGATTTGATTTAGATCAGTAAGGCAGCGAGCCCAAGAAAGACGAGCAGACAGCCAACGTCAGTAAACGTGGTTACGACGATGCTGGATGCCGTTGCCGGATCAGCCCCAAATTTCTTGAGGGCCAGGGGCACCATTGCGCCAACCACGCCGCTAAAGCAGCAACTGATCGTGATAGCGAGGAACACCACGAGACCTAGCATTAGAGCCAACGGACTTTTCACCATCGTCGCAAAGATAAACATTGCGATTCCACCGGTGACGCCGGTCAAGGCTCCATTTAATGTTCCAAGCAACATTTCCTTGATCAGGAGCGTTCGTTGTCTGCCCGACCTTAAATCGCCCAGGGTCATCCCGCGCAAACATACTGCCAGTGCCTGCACTCCGGTGTTTGCTGCCTGACCGATGAGGACCGGCAGAAATACAGCGAGCGCAATGATGCGGTCGATCGTTTCCTGAAAAGAACCGACCACGACCGCAGCAAGTAGTCCGCAGAATAAATTTACCTGAAGCCAGGGATGTCGAAATTTCAGGCTCCGCAGCCATGGCGTGGTAAGGCGCTCCTCGCTTTCCACGCCGACCATCTCGCCCGGTTGCGCGCTTAATTCGATCGCCTCGGCCTCAAACAGCATCTGGCCACGCAAGAGGCCGAGGAGTCGTCCCGTTTTTTCGCAGACTGGATACACAGGATAATGACGAACAAGCACCGCTCTCATCGCGTCGGGGAGCGACATCTCTGGCGTGAGGTAGAATGGATTCGGAAGCATGATTTCCTCGAGACGCTGACTGCTGTGCGCCAGGAGCATATCGCGCATCACAACGACGCCGAGGAGCTTCTCCTGTTCGTCTGTGACAAAGCCGTAGGTGATAATTGCTTTTCTGGCGAGCCGCCGAATTTGTTCGGTTGCTTCGGCGATTGTCGTTTGCGGACGGAAGACTGCCAATGGCGGCTGCATTAATCGTCCGATGCTACGCTCCGGGTACGTTTGATTCCGCATCCATTGCTTGTTGGTTTCGGGGGAAGCGGTGGCCAGAATGGTCTGCCTCCTTGAGGGATTGAAGCGTTGGAGAATCTTCAGGGCCGATGCCGGATTTAGCAGCTCCAGCATTTGAACAACAAACTCGTCCGGATACGGCTCCAGCATCTTGGCCGCCTCCTGCGGATCGTGTTCGACCAGCTTTGTAAACAGACTCCTTACTTCTGGTTCAATTTCCCGGATAGCGCCGGATTCAATTTCCTGGTCATTCATGGCGGGAGTCTGGCAAGCCAGCGCGGCAGTGGCAATATTAACTGTCCAATCGACGGCAACACTCTGTAGCAGTCGACTTGGAAATCGACGCTGCTCATCGATCTTAAGTTGTGCGTGTTCTCATTATTACAGGTGCGGGTGTTTCGGCTGAAAGCGGGATTCCAACGTTTCGTGGAAAAGATGGCTACTGGCGCAATCTGGATCCGATAAAATTGGCGACACCGGAAGCTTTCGCGCGCGACCCGGAACTGGTTTGGCAATGGTATGGCGAGCGGCGCCACCGTATTCGCGACGCGCAACCAAATGCCGCGCATAAGGCGATTGCCAATCTGGCGCAATGTGCAGATGAATTTCTGCTTGTGACGCAGAACGTGGACGATCTGCACGAGCGCGCTGGCCTTGCCAAGGGGGAGATGGTGCAAATTCACGGAGACATTTTCGTCACCAAATGCTCGCGCTGCGATTTCGAACAAGAGCAGGAGCACGAGCAAGAGCCGAATGGCGTCCCGAGATGTACTAAATGCGGTGCGCTCATGCGGCCCGGCGTGGTTTGGTTCGGAGAGTCTTTGCTTGCGCGCGAAATGGAACGAGTTGAGAACTATTTGCAGCGCGATCCCTGCGGGGTTGTGATTGTGGTTGGAACGACAGCAACGTTTGGATACATCATTGATTGGGCGCTGCGTGCGAGCCGCCGCGGCGGCGAGCTCATCGAAGTAAATCCTGAGGAAACGCCGCTCTCGCGATTTGCCACACGGTTAGTACGGGAGCCAGCCGCGCTGGCGTTGCCGCGGATTGTTGATCAGATGATCAATTCCTAAAGCGTCTGGAGAATGAAGGCGATGCAAGGACGCATCGCACTCCAAAAGCACTTCGTGCGAAATGCGGCAGGATACTTGTTTTTGTTTCGCGAAGCTCGCCACGGGACGAGTCCGTCCGACGGCGGACTTTCGGAGTGCGTGCGCGTCCTCGCGCCGCTTTGGTCGTTTCACATGTGCGTTTACGCGCTGATCCAGCGCAGATAACGTCGCGCTGATCTTTGTACGGCCGCTTTCGCATTTGAGAGAACGTTCGCTTTCCACCACGCACCGTAAATTTGATCGAACGGAAACGGTTCGATTGTTCTTAGGATATGGTTGATGGCGGTCGCTCCGAGCGGAATCAGGTTCGGATAACTGCGCATGAAACTGACATAGCGCCGATCTTGCACTACTTGAATGATGTCGCCTGTAAGCAAAGCGCCTTTGCTCCCGCGACCGCGGGACGCAGCCGGCCAATGCAACACGGTGCCGCCTTCGAAGTGCCCGCCGCAATTGATTAGCGTAAGGTTATCCCAGAGTGGCAAAGTTGTTCCTTCCCAAAACTGAATCCGTGGGCTCTTGCGCATTACCCATTCATGATCGCCCGTGTGCAGAAAAATTTGCGCATCGAAACGCTCGGCCCATTCGATCATTGTTGTGTAGTAATGCGGATGCGATATCGCGATCGCACGGATCCCGCCGCGGGCGTTGACCTCTGCGATTGTTCTATTGTCCAGCAATGTGATGCAATCCCAGAGCAAATTTCCAGCCGGCGATTGCACAAGCAGAGCGCGCTGGCCGATAGCAAATTCGGGCTCGGTGCCAATGCCTAGAAGTCGCGGCGCTTCTTCTTCGAAACGGTTTCGATGATCGGCTGTCAGACGGTTAAGCGTGGTCCATTCCTGGCCGCTATGGCGGACAAATTGCCGTTCATCTTCGCAAATCGGACAGTGTAAGGGTGGCTTGACCGTCTCGGAGAACTGCGTTCCGCATTGCACGCAGATGAAATTCTCCATCGCAGATATGGTGAACCTGTCATCTCGAGCGAAGTCGAGAGATCTCTAATTTCATGCAGTGGGGGATGTGGATATCCAGAGATTGACTCGTTCGTCTCCCGACTCTCTCGCCGCTACCCTCGCGGCGCAACCGTCTATGTCGCTCTCCCCTCTCGCTCCATTCCTCGACTCCGCTCAAAACGACAAAAAGCGTCAGGCACGCCTCTAATCCTTGCGGCGAACCGAGCCAGCGCCGGTGATGTGTTTTTCAATCGTCGGATTGCCGGAATAAGTAACTTTTCCCGCGCCGGTAATGGCGACTTTCAACGTCTCAGCAACTGCGACTTCCGCGTTGCCTGCGCCTGTTGTGGAGATTTCGGCGGTCTTGGTTTGGAGTCCGCTTGCCTCCAACTTGCTAGCCCCGGTCATATCAGCAAGGAGTCCATCGATATTTCCATCGAGGGAAACACGTGATGCACCGCTGGCTTCAAGAGCAAACTTGGGGCCGGTAAGCTGTTTTACAGTGAGCCTTACGGCGCCGCGGATCCTAGCGGCCGCTCTTGTTGGGCTGGAGATAGAGACCTTGATTCCATGCGTTGGCCAGATTTGGTCGTGTGTGCGCAAATGAAGCGTGTCGCTCCGAGACCTCACTCTCGACATAAGAAAGGAGGTTTTCGTCGGTGGTGATGCGGAGAGCAGGGGACCCGCCTTGCCATTCGATTTCGAATGCTCCGCTGCGCGTCGATCTCGGTGAAGGTGCTAACTGTTCGGTCCTCTGTTTTGATGTGGCCGTTGCCTCGAATGCCCACCCATCGGCATCCAACGGCCAGCACGACGCACGCAGCCAAAAATACAAAAATGGTCTTCTTCATGGGAAATATGATTTTGCTAGTTACGATGCAACGGCGCCTCGCTTTGGATTCAAGAAATTCTGGAGTGTAACGATTGTCATTCCGAGCGGAGCCGAAGAATGGAGCGACAGGGGAGAGCGACATAGACGGTTACGCCGCGAGGGTAGCGGCGAGAGAGTCGGGAGACGAACGAGTCAATCTCTGGATATCCACATCCCCACTCCATGATATTAGAGATGTCTCGACTACGCTCGACATGACAAGACTACTCCACAATTTTTATCTTCGCTGTCTCCACCAAGACGTCATCGACGTAAAATTCAACGCGGTAATCACCGACTGCCCAGCCGTCTTCCGGCCGCGCCAGCGTGAATGCTCCACGAGCATTTTGGCTTTCGACGGTCGCTGACGCTTCGTCCACCTTGTAGTCTTGTGGAAAATCTTCGCCGATGTTCTCCGCGATCCACACCGCCTTGACCTTTCCACCCTTTCGCAAGCGTTGTCCCTGCCAACGCACGTAAATCTGGGGGGCATCCGATGAAAACGTCGTGCTTGGTTTCCCGAATTGATCGTTTGCGAATGTCACGGACAGCCGTTTCGACGCCGCCTCCGATTTCACCTCTGGTCTATTCTCGATTTTGGGTCGCCCAGCCAGTTCCAGGGAAATTCGCTGGAGCAAATCGCCGTCCCTGCCACGCATTGTTGTAACGTCTTTAACAATTCCGGTGCCTGGCGCGAACCAGCGGTCCATAGTCATCTGGCTGGGGGAGCTTTGCTCCCCACGAATACGAAACGTGTGAAATTCACCGGCAGGCACTTCGATATCTTCTTCGCCGGTCACAGTGTACTGCTGATGCACTTTTAAATCGCCGGCCTGACCATCAAAATTCCAGGTCGCTCCCTGCTTGAGCGGCGCAGCAACCATTGTTTGCGGCGGATTAAACTTGATCAGTTCGCCGTCCAGATTAATTCGCGCCCAACAGGTTATTCCATGTTCATCGACGGTAACAAGATCTGTATTCGTGATCGAACCAGCCCGGTGCATTTCGAATTTGAGAAGCTCTTTCCCGTCAACGTCCTCCATTCCATCAAGGCGGTAGACTACCGGTAGCCGAACCCTCCCATAAGCGTCTGGTTTCAAATTCGAAATAGTAAGGCCTTTTCCAAGTTCTTCCGTCATGCTGTATCGCCATGTCGTCCCGGGATTAGTGGGCACGAGCGGAGCGGCCAATGCTGAGGCAGACAAAAGAAGCAGGCCAAGAACCAAACTCCATGGCGTCGTCGCCCGGCGGTGCGCGCCCTACCAATCTCATGCAATCTGTGTAGTCTGCGAACAATCATGTTTCCGAAATATTGCACACCGATTTCGATCCTCGTCCTCGTTTTTTCTTTGGGCCTCATTCCGCTTGCCGCGGAAACGGCAAGATCCGACCGGCATATCGTGGTTGTTGTCTGGGATGGAATGCGTCCTGACTTTGTCAACGAGGAGACAACTCCGACGCTTTGGAAGCTCGCTCGCGAAGGAATCACGTTTCGGAATCATCATCCGGTTTATCCCAGCGCGACACAGGTAAACGGTACGGCACTCGTTACCGGTGTTTATCCCGGTCGGAACAACGTGATAGCAAATTATGTGTATCGGCCGGAGATTGACCGCACGCGATCAATCAGCGTCGAGAGTCCGACAGTTGTGGCCAGGGGAGATGAACTTTCCGGCGGCAAATACATTTCCGTTCCGACCATCACCGAGCTGGTTCAACGCGCAGGTGGGCGAACGGCGATCGCCAGTGCGAAAACTGTCGGCCTTTTGCTGGATCGACACGCAGGTATTGGGCCTGCGAAAAACTGCGTCACACTTTTCGCGGGTCAGGCGCTTCCGCGTGATATTCTTACTCCCATCGTTGCCGCGCTCGGCCCGTTTCCATCTACACACTTGCAACACGACGCGTGGACGACCAAAGCAGTGACAGATTTCCTTTGGAAAGATGGAGTGCCAGCCTTGTCAGTGATCTGGTTGGGCGAGCCGGATCTAACGGAGCACGAATCTGCGCCTGGCGCGCCATCCGCGCTCGCTGCAATCAAATCGTCGGACGAAAATCTCGCTGACAATTCTTTCGGCATTAGATATGCCCGGCACAAGGCGCGCGCAAGCATCAGCAAGGGCGACGACTGACATTTTTGTCGTTTCCGATCACGGATTCTCGACAATCAAGCGCTCGATCGATTTACGAAAAATCCTGAGCGACGCCGGTTTCGTTGCGAAGACCGAATTTGATGATCAGCCGAAACCGGGAGACATCATGCTGGTTGGGAACGGTGGCAGTGTTCTCTTTTATGTCGTCGGACACGACGCGACGCTCGTGCACCGCCTCGTTGAATTTTTGCAGCAATCCGATTTTGCGGGAGTGATTTTTACCAAACAGGGTCTGCCAGGGACCTTCCATTTGGACGACGCCAAGATCGACAATCCACATGCGCCAGACGTTGTCATGGCTTTCCGCTGGAACGATTCGAAAAATCAGTTCGGCACTCCGGGAATGATCGATGCTGATTGGCAGCGAAAAGCAGGTGAGGGGACTCACGCAACGCTCAGCCGATTCGACATGCATAATACTCTGGTTGCGGCGGGCCCGGATTTTCGTCGCGGTCAAACCGATGATTTGCCTACGGGCAATGTCGATCTAGCGCCGACAATTTTGCACATTCTTGGAATCAAACCGCCGCAAGAAATGGACGGTAGAGTTTTGTCCGAAGCAATGGCTAGCGGCGATCAAGTCCCGACTGCGGGAAAAACGGAAACGAAGACAATCGAAGCTAAAAAAGATTTCCCGGGAGGAAGTTGGCGACAATCGCTTCGCAGTTCGCGTGTGGGCACCACAATTTATCTCGACGAAGGCAATGGCGCCTTTGTCCCCACAGCGGAAAAGAAAGAAGCGGCAACCGGCCGATAACTGGCATCTGTTACACCTCTCCCCTTCGGCAAGGGGAGAGGATTAAGGTGCGGGGTTTGGCGCCTCGCAGCCAGTTGCCCTAAGTAACCCTCACCCTCCCCCTCTCCCCGACTGCGGAGAGGCGACCCCCAACGCGTGCAGTACATGCCATCAACTCGACGATGCGACCTGACAATTGACGAACGTCACCACTACGAACGCCAGAAGGAAAGACTGATTGACACTAGAATTTGCGAGACCTAGCCTCGCAATCGTGCTTCGCCATCTAGGCCGGATCGTCACGATTTTCGCCCTTTGCTGCGCGATCGGCTTGCAATGGATCGCGCTCCAATCGCTGGCCTGGACAACGATGCTCATCGATTACTCGAAACGCGCGCCGCTATGTCAGGCTGTTGCTCAAACGTTTGATGGCGCTCATCCCTGTTCGCTTTGCGATGTCGTCAACAAGGGGAAGACTTCTGAACGCAAATCTGATCTTCAATCGCCGGCGCCAAAGATCGACATGATTTGCGTATCGCGGTCGGGCCATTTGATACGACCGTTCATTCCTTTCAAATACACGATGCGCGATTTTTGTTCTTCTCAAATTGGGCGATCTCCGCCTGTACCGCCACCGCGCTCGCTCCTTAGTTAGTTCGCGTTTGATTCGGCTGCGCCGTGCGTGTGCACGGGTCGTAGCCTCGCGCGCAATCCATAATTGGAAACCGCCGTGTAGCAGTCGCGGTGTTGTTTCGACTTTCGGAGGACTTAAATGAAATTTTTATCTTTGTTTTTTTTACTCATTTGCGCCGTGTGCGAGTTCGGTGCGATCGGTCGAGCTTTTGGCCATGGCTTTGCTGGAGCGCGGTTTTTCCCGGCGACGCTTTCAACCGATGATCCTTTTGTGTCCGATGAACTTTCGCTTCCAACGGTCAACACGATAAGGACGCCGGAGGATGGTGGAACGCGTGAAACGGACATCTCCATGGAGATCTCGAAGCGCATTACCCCGGACTTTGCGATTGAAATCGGTGACAGTTTTATGGCACTCAATCCGCAAGAAGGGCGCGCGGCGAATGGGTTCAGCAATCTGGAGTTAGGCGGGAAGTATCAGCTGTTGAAAAACGGCGAGCACGAAGCGATTGCCTCGATCGGACTTGGCGTGGAAGTCGGTGGTACGGGTGGGCGCTCGGTGGGCGCCGATTCATTCAGCACGTGGGCGCCGGGAATTTTTTTCGGCAAAGGCTTTGGCGATTTGCCCGCGACGGTGCGGTTCCTGAAGCCGTTCGCCATCACAGGGCAGGTCGGCATTGCGATTCCGACCAGCGCGAGCACGCGCAGTGTCACAGTGGACGGCGCAGACCGGCGAACGGGAGATTGATGTCGAGCGGCATCCCGATGTGCTGGAGTGGGGCTTTGCATTGGAGTACAGCCTTATCTACCTGCAATCACAGGTGCAGGACATCGGACTGCGCGCGCCATTTGATCGGCTGATCCCGCTGGTGGAGTTCGCATTGGAAACTCCGCTGAACCGCGGAGAAGAGGGACAAACGACTGGCACGATAAACCCTGGCATCATCTGGGCGGGTAAATACTTCCAGGTTGGAGTTGAGGCTGTTGTTCCCATCAACGAGCGCACTGGAAACAACGTCGGCGTGATCGCGCAACTGCACTTCTTCCTGGACGATCTCTTTCCCCATAGCCTGGGTCGCCCGCTCTTTGGAGGAAACAAATGAAACGTATCATCTTCTTTTTGATTCTTGTGGTCGGCTCAGCCCGGCTTGAAGCACACGCTTTTCTCAAGGATGCGGACCCGGGAGTAGGCAGCACGATACAGACATCACCAGGCGAAGTCCGCATTCGATTTACAGAGAATATCGAACCCGCCGTTAGCAGCATTCAGGTCTTCGACGCGTCTGGGAAGGAGGTGGACAAACGCGATCTGCATCTGGATCGCTCCGACCACGCGCTGCTGCACGTTTCTTTGCCGTCGCTGGGCGCGGGAACCTACAAAGTAGTCTGGCGCGTCGTTTCCGTCGACACACATGTTACAAACGGAAACTTCACATTCCGGATTGTTCGTTAGGCACTGGTGCGAAGCGGAAGCAATGCTCACGGCACAGCTCATCATCGCTCGCGCAGTGCATATCGGCGCGTCGATTCTGCTTGCGGGAATCTTTACCTTCGACCTCGTTATACTTGCTCCGGCTCGTCGCGTTAGAAGTGGCGATTCCTACGAGATTGAACACCGGCTGTTCCGCCTTGCCGCTTGGAGCATCGTAGCAGCACTTCTTTCTGGTCTCCTCTGGTTTTGGCTGGAAGTGGCGAGCATGAGTGGATTGCCGCTCAAGAGCGCTTTCGCGGCGGCAGCGTGGCGGACCGTTTTGTTTGAGACGCAATTCGGTCGAGTATGGCAGCTTCGTCTCGGCCTGATCGTAGCCGCGTTTGCGCTGGTCGCTACGGGGCTGGTGAAAGTTAAAGCACGAAGGGTCCTGACCCCGGTTCTCTGGCTGGTAAGCGTTGTTGTCCTCGTGTCGCTGGCCTGGATCAGCCACGCTGCAGCAGCCAGCGTGCGTTCACTTGGCCTGCTCGGCGACATGCTTCATCTTTGCGCTGCAGGTGGGTGGATTGGCGGACTGGTACCGCTGACGATTTTCCTGGCGCGCGCGCGTGCGCCGTTCTCGTTAGGCGAAACCGTCGCTCAGGTGGTCCACCGTTTTTCCACACTCAGCTTGTGCTGCGCGAGCGTTCTCGTCGTCAGCGGAATTTCCAATAGTTGGCTGCTGGTCGGTTCGATTTACGCCCTTTTCACGACGCCTTACGGCGGCCTTCTGCTTCTTAAGCTCACGCTCTTCGCCATCCTCATTGGTTTCGGCGCACGCAACCGGTTGCTCGTTAAAGCAAAGCTTCTACAAGCCCCCGCTAGGCCAGACTTGCTGTTTCAGCTCCGTCGAAATGTGCTCTGCGAGGTCTCTCTTGGTGTTGCGGTGGTCGCAATCGTTGCGTGTTTAGGTGTAACGCCTCCCGCACGACATCATGACCTGTCACAGGGAGTGCGTCGCGATAGCATTACGACCAGGTGATCAACCGCAGTTCGTGTGTTTGCATCAAGCCGGGATGCGTGGGCACGACGCGTACGCTAAAGCCATATGTGCCGCTTTCAGACGCGGGGACTGCTCCCCGGTAAATGTAATTGCCGTCTCCATCCGCGCTGCCGGTTTGGTTGAGGACAGTCGCAGAAGGATTGCGAATGTCGCCGTTATCCACTTCGCCGTGGTAAGCTTCCACTCGCACATGTTGCGGATCAACGGCACCGAGATGGACTCGGGCCGTGACTTGCAGCGACTCACCGACCAAAATGCTTTGTCGATCTTTGTTTCCTATCTGAACATCCGAAATTTTTACCGCCGGCCAATCCTTGCGTATCTGCGTTTTCCATTGGCCTAGGTGTGTGGCAGCGCCGCAGCCGTCCCGGGAAAGATTCTCGTACGATTTCGCCGCCGGAATATAGAGTTGCTCGGTGTATTCCTTCACCATGCGCTGCGTGTTGAAGACCGGCGTGACGCTGCGGATTGATTCGCGCATCAATTGCAGCCAGGCGAGAGGAAGTTTGCCGTCCGGTTTCGCGTAATAGAGAGGAACGATTTGGTTTTCCAGTAATTGGTAAAGACTGCTCGCGTCCACTTCATTCTGAAATTCCGTTGAGCCATTATTGATCTCCGCGCCGATAGCCCATCCATTGCTGCCGTTGTACCCCTCGCGCCACCAGCCGTCGAGAACGCTCAGATTGATTCCGCCATTGGGGGCGGCCTTCATTCCGCTGGTTCCGCTGGCCTCCAACGGACGCAGCGGATGGTTTAGCCAAAGATCGACACCCTGCACCAGGCGGCGCGCGATGTAGCTGTCATAGTCCTCCAAAAAAACGATGCGATTTTCCAACCCGGCTTCATGGCTAAATCTATAAACTTCCTGGATTAGCGCTTTGCCTGCTTCATCGCGTGGGTGCGCTTTGCCTGCGAAAATGAATTGCACAGGCCGAGTGGTATCATTCACCAATCGCTTTAATCGTTCCTTATCGCTGAACAAAAGCGTACCGCGCTTGTAAGTCGCGAAACGGCGCGCAAAGCCCACCGTCAAAATTTCCGGGTCAAGGATACGGTTGACTTTGCGGATTGATTCCGGGGATTCTCCCAGTCGCTCACGGCGGTGTCGTTCCCGATCGCGGATAAAGTTAATCAGGCGGAGTTTGAGTTGTTGATGCGTCTCCCAAAGTTCCGTGTCGTGAATATCAATGACGCCGCGCCAAAATTCCGGTTCGGCAAGATGTTCCTCCCAGTCGCCGAGGTGCTTGCGATAAAGCGCTGCGAACTCCGGCGCCATCCAGGTTTTGGTATGGACCCCGTTGGTGATGCTGGTAATGGGCACTTCATGGACTGGAACGCCAGACCAGACATCCTTCCAAAGCGATCGGCTGACCTCGCCATGTAATTTGCTTACTGCGTTGGCGTGCCGGCTAAGACGCAATGCGAGGATGGTCATGCTGAACGGATCGTCTGGATTAAGGCGTGTGTGACCGAATGAGAAAAGTTCGTCGAACGGAATGTTTAGTTCCTTGGCGAAATTACCAAAATATTTACGCATCATCTCGCGCGGGAAGGAGTCATTGCCGGCAGGGACTGGAGTGTGCGTGGTAAAAACGTTGGCGGCGGCTACCAGCTGAAGTGCTGAATAAAAATCGATCTTCTTCTCCGCGACATTGAGACGAATGCGTTCCAGCGCCAGGAACGCCGAATGTCCTTCGTTCATATGAAACACGGCTGGCTGAATGCCGAGCGCGGCGAGCGCTTTGACGCCGCCGATTCCCAGCATCATCTCCTGGCGCATGCGCATCTCAAGGTCGCCGCCATAAAGCTCGGCAGTGATTAATCGGTCCTCGGCGCTGTTTTCCGGGATGTCCGTATCGAGGAGGTAGAGGTTTACCCGGCCAACGCGCAATTCCCAAAGCCGGGCAAAAACTTCACGTTCCAAGATTCGCACTGAGATGAGAAGTCTGTCGCCGCGATGCACCTCCCGGATCGGCAGATGATAGAAATTTTGATTCAAGTTGATCGCCGCCTGAACGCCGTTCTTGTCGATCTGCTGCCGGAAATACCCGTGCCGATAGAGCAAGCCAATCGCAACGAAATTTAGGTCCAGATCGCTTGCGGACTTGCAATGATCGCCAGCGAGTATTCCCAGACCACCGGAATAATTCGGGATCGATTCGTGAAAGCCAAATTCAGCGGAGAAATAGGCAATCGGATTCTTAATCGCGCTTCCGGCGCCCGTCTTTCCGTAAGTGTCGTGTCGTCCGAGATATTTCTCGAATTCCTCAAAGACCTGTTTCAGTTCGCGCAGAAATGTTTTGTCTTGTGCAAGTTCTTCCAGCCTGGATTGCCGCGATAGCTGAAGCATCCGGACTGGATTATGATTCGTCCGGTTCCAAAGTTCGGGATCGAGATGTCGGAATAACCGGCGCGCGGCGGGTTCCCACGTCCACCACAGATTAAAGCTCATCTCGCGCAGCGGTTCCAACGCCGCCGGCAGGATGGGAGTTACGTTATACGTTTGAAATGTTGGCATGCGAATTCCAGTAGCCGGGCCTGGTGACCCTGGTCATTGACAAATTTTCACAGAAGGTAGCGAAGAAAAAGGAAGATTCTATTGCGAACGGTGTTTGTCTCAAGGAAGGGCACGTCCAAAAGACAAGTTTGTTCCGAAGCGACGCTGCTTCAGCGTCGCTAGGCGGCGTACGCTATCCGCCGGGGCGTGAGGACGAGTCCGAGAAAGAAGCCGGCGATTAGCCCGCACAGGTGCGCAGCCATGCTGACCTGCGGCGTTGAAAGATCGAAGGCGACTTGAATCACTATGATCATCACGACGTTTCCCAGGCGTTGTTTCGCCTGCGGCGCATGACGATGTCGCACTAGTAATCCCGCCCACGCGCCGACGATTCCCATGATACAGCCGGACGCGCCGACGAGCTGGGCGACTTGCACGAAGCCGAGTACCGTCAAACCCACAACACCCGCGCTGGAGGCAAGACCTGATACCAAGTAGCACACGGCGAATCGGATTGTGCCTATGGACCGTTCTAACGGCGGGCCAAGAATATAAAGCGCGAAAATGTTGAAAAGCAGATGGGTAAAACCCCCGTGTAAGAATAGCGCAGTAAAAAGCCGCCAGTATTCACCCTGGACCACAACAGCATAAGGTTCGAGTGCACCGACTCGATGCAAAACTTCCGGGTCATTCAGATCGCCAGCGAAAATCTCGAAAAGGAATGCGACCGCGTTGAGCAGAATCAACGCGAGAACTGCCGGCGTGGTTCGGAGCTGGCTATGCCGAACACGGGCCGCGATTGGAGCGGTTCTGAAAGCTACCGGGTGGTTTTGGTCAGATTCCAAATGCCGAAACAATTGAACCTGGTCGCGCAACTCGGCGCTGGGATTCAAGATTTGAAGAGTTGTTCCGAGTCTTGCAGCCGATTTGTAGTCTCCCTTAGCAGCGAAGTCCGTCATTTTGCGCAATCCAATCGCCGGCAGGAGCAAAAGCGCGAACCACGCGATGCCGCCGATGTACCCCGCGGTGCTGCGCAAAAAAATCCAGGATACACAGCTTATTGCCAGAACAATTAATGGAGCGATACGCCCACCGCGATAAGGTTGCCCCGGACGCCATGAACGGGCGAGCACTAGCAGCGATGAAACTACTGCCAGGAAAAGGAAAATATGGTTCAGCTCCACAGACAAAGTTGACCGTAGCCCAAAGTGACTCGTTAAATCGTTGAAGCGTTAACGCAGCAACAAGAATCAACTGCTTAATCGCTTCAACGATTTAACTTTTCAACCTTGTAACTTTTCAACCCTTTTTAACATTCAAACATGCGAATCACTGTCACCGATTATCTCGACGTTGTTTCATCCTGGTGTTTCTGGTCCGAGCCGACCTGGGCGGAATTGAAAAAGCGTTATGACGGCCGCGTCGAGTTTCAGTGGAAGGTCGCTTTAATGGATCCCATTGGTTTGCCAACTTCGCGCGAGCAGGAGCAATGGTTCTATCGGCGCAGCGGAATGATGATGCGTTCGCCCGTTCATGCTCAACACCGATTGGTACGATCCCAGTCTCCCGGAATGGCTCGCACCGAACTGCGTGGCCGAAGCCGCCAGGGACTTTGGTTTTGTCGATGATCGCGTGCGCCTTGCGCTGTCTCACGCCGCGCTGCGCGAAGGGAAAAAGGTGAGCGATTGGAAAGTTGCCGCCGAGATTGGAGCTGGCGCCGGCAAGATTGACAAAAAAGAGCTGCTCGAGCGCGCGCGTTCGCCCGAGATCGAGAAGCGCGTTCGCGCATCGACCGCGGAATTTCATGCGCTCCAAGTCACCCAACGCCCGACATTCGTCATCGACACGGAAATTGGCGATCGCGCGGTGTTTTCCGGTGTTGTAAAGCTCGAGCCCTTGACAGCCACGCTTGATTCGATGCTCGACGACGCCACTGCGTACGCGGCGCACAAGGCGCATTTTGGCGAGCCGCCGGCAAAATGAGCGTTTGGAGGATCGAAACGTGATTGTCACGAGATTCGCCTTGCCAGCGCAAGATTGTTGCCTACAACTTCCCTTCGGCTCGCGATATTAATGCGAGCTCTTCGTCGCGGTGAATCGCAGCCGCGGCGAGGTTAGAGTGTCCGGGCGTTTGCCAAGGGTGGCGCCGGGAATTGCGATAAATGGAAATACGGCGGCGCGGCGCACTCCCGCTCCGTCGGCCAGGAGCTAGTTCGAATCTGCAACCACAAATTCGTGTAAACGGTCGGATCCGCGCCCGAGACGTCCGGGTCATTATGGGGTCTAACGGCGAACAGCTTGGCGTCATGAAGCTAACTGACGCCTTGCGCAAAGCTCAAAGTCTTGGTCTCGATCTGGTGGAGATCGCCCCAACGGCCACCCCGCCGGTCTGCAAGATCATCGACTTTGGAAAGTTTCGCTACGATATCTCCAAGCATACCAAGGATAAAAGGCCCTCCGGCTCGAAGCTGAAGGAAATCAAGTTTCGCGTTAACATCGACGATCACGATTATCTGACGAAAATCCGGCACGGCGAAGAATTCCTGGATCGGGGAAATAAGGTGCGGGTGCAACTGCAATTTCGCGGCCGCGAAATGGCGCACCAGGAATTTGGCATGCAGCTCGTGCACAAAGTTCGCGATGATCTCTCGGGAATGTCGCAGGTGGAAATGGACCCAAAAATCGCCGGACGCAATATCACCATGACCCTGGCACCTCTGCCGGCCAACCGGAGGAAGAGGCGGTTCACCGCGTCGACAAAGCCAGCCGAAGACCAGGAAGCCGTTGTTTCACCGACGGACGCCTGAACATCGAAGATTATCTTGCGCCTTCGGTGGCTTATTCGCCATGGTCCTCTGAGAAGCCGATCCACCTTGGAAGCGCAGGTGGAACGTGTTGTCTCTTGGCACGCCGTAGTGATACGAAGGCGGCTCAACACGTTGGCACGAATTGCGGCCCTGCTGCCTAACTAACGATCACGGCTTGTGCGGCGAACGCGCGGCCGCCGGGGAAGTCTTAGCTGAAGCGGCCGGCGCTGGAGGAGCGGGCGTTGCTCTCAGGCGATTGTAGCGTTTCCAAGCGTTTTTTGCGGCTGATCGCTTCCTGATTTTTCGGATCAAGTTTTAGCACTTTGTCGGCGTCAGCCATCGAATTTTTGATGTCGCCCTTAACCTCGTAAATGTAACTGCGGTAAGCGTAGTACCGAACTTCGTCCGGCTTAAGCTTGATCGCCTCGGAATAATCGGCCAGCGCTTTGTCCATATCGTTCAGTTTCATCTCGACCGCTGCGCGCTGTTCGTAAATTCGTGCGTCTTGTGGACTGATCTTGAGCGCCTCGCCGTAGTCGTTGATCGCATCCTGAAATTGCTGATTAGTCGCCGCAGCGTATGCACGCTGTTGATAAACCGCGGCGAGATTTGTCGCGTATTTGTGGTCGAGAGCCGTCGCCTTGCGAAGCGAGTCGATCGCTTTGTCCCACTCTTGATTCTTGGAAGCCTCTGCGCCGTCTCGGGCAAGCTTGTTTGCTTCTTTGGCATCTTTGTTGGCTTGCGCCTCGGACAACTGCGGAGCACAAAGCGCCAGGGCCGCGACGAAAATAAAGACAAAGGTTTTTTTCATAATTTCTTTTGGACGTTGATGTTCCTAAACAATTCGAAATTCAGGTCGCGAACAGTTCGGCGTACATTAAGTCTGCTCTGGGGATGGCGTCTGTTCAATGTCAATGTCGATCTTTGGTTCGGGCTCCGATGGAGCAGTGACACTGAGCGCAGGCTCATCCACACGTGTAATTCGCATTGCGCGACCGGTCCTCTCGTTGATTTCGATTAACGCTCCATGCAGACGCACCTCACCGCTGGCGACAGGAAACGACGCCGGCAGGTTCGAGATGAACCGGTTCATGATTGGATTAATGGCGCGCCCCAGGATCGAATTTACCGGACCGCACATGCCCGCGTCGCACAAGAAAGCTGTTCCGCCGGGAAAAATTTGTTCGTCGGCGGTTTGAACGTGGGTGTGGGTTCCAATGACGGCAGAAACTTTTCCGTCGAGAAACCGTCCCAGCGCGATTTTTTCGCTGGTCGTCTCTCCGTGTACGTCCACGATGATGTTCGCCGTCTCGTTGCGCATCTTCGTCACCGCTGCATCGACCGAGCGAAACGGATTTTCCAAAATCGGCTGCATAAACGTGCGCGCTTGCACGTTGATAACACCGATTTTTCCCTTGGTTGTTTCCAGGATGATCGACCCGCTCCCCGGCGCGCCATCGGGATAATTCAACGGGCGCAGCAAGCGCGGTTCGGTATCGATGAACGCAAGAATTTCCTTCTGGTCCCATATGTGGTCACCTGTCGTGATGACTGAGACGCCGGCGCGCAAGAGATCGATGGTGATTCTTCCCGTTATGCCGCGACCGCCGGCCGCATTCTCTCCGTTAACGATGATGAAGTCCAAGGCGTGCCTTTCTTTCAGTTCCGGCAGCCTGGTAATCACGGCCGTGCGTCCCGGCTCGCCAACGATATCGCCCAGAAAAAGGATCGTTAGCATTCTGCGACAGTAGCCACGACAAAAGCTGTTGTCATCCCGAGCCGCGAAGACGGCGAGGGACCTCTCGTTAGACGACGCGTGACACAAGCCACATTGCGTGATGCTGTCGTTGTAGGTGAGATCCTTCGCTCCGCTCAGGATGACACGCTACTGCTATTAAGGAGCGCGAAACCCAGCCATCAATGCTTCATTCGCTTCGAAATGATTCTTCGCGTCGTATTGCTAGCGACCTGCTTGTCGATCTTCCCGATCACGGGCAAAGCGGCGGACAATCTCGGAATTCTCGGCGCCCGTCCGCGCTGGAGCATGCTTGAACACTATCAGGAGACAATCACCCACGATGAATTCGCGCATTTAATTTACGACGTTTATTGCACACACGGATTCGCTCCCGATCTAATTGAAGTAAACACCGATACAGCGCGGATCCTGACGAACCGCGAGTCGCAAATGTTTTTCACTTTGCGGTTCGCAAGGAATGATGCCTCGCACAATCCGGTGCCGCGTCTTTGGCATTCCGCTAAGTCCTTGCCGCCCGCGAAAGCGGACAAGCCGCTCTCGGGCTTGCGAATTGCGCTCGACCCAGGGCATCTGGGTGGCGAATGGGCCAAGATGGAAGAACGCTGGTTTCAAGTCGACAGCACTCAGCCAGTGCAGGAAGGTGATCTGACTTTGAAAGTCGCGCGGCTGCTCGCCCCGCGATTGCGCGAATTAGGGGCAAAAGTTTTTTTTGTCCGGAATAGCAACGAACCGGTCACAGCAAAACGTCCCGATGATTTTCGGGATCTGGCCAGGAAAGTCCTGATTAGAAACGGCGTGCCACAGCCCCGTGCCGACGTTCTTGATCCAAATGATCCCGAGAAAGAACAAACGGTTCGCTGGCAGAGCGAGATCTTATTTTATCGTTACAGCGAGATTCGCCGTCGGGCGGCGCTGGTAAACTTCAAGTTGCATCCTGACCTCGTTCTTTGCCTGCATTTCAATGCCGAAGGCTGGGGTGATCCAAATAATCCAACGTTGACCGACATCAACCATCTTCACCTTCTGGTGAACGGTTCCTATTTGCAGCAGGAGCTTGAGTTCGATGACGAACGTTTCGAAATGATTCGGCGACTTCTGAGCCGCGCTTACCACGAGGAGTTGCCGCTGGCGGACACAATTGCCGGCACAATGGCCCGGGAAACTCAACTACCCCCATACCAGTATCCTACGACGAACAGCACAACGAAAGTTGGCACGAGCGGTTACGTCTATGCGCGTAATTTGCTAGCTACGCGGCTTTATCGTTGTCCGGTGGTTTATTGCGAGCCCTATGTGATGAACAGCAAAGACGCATTCGCTCGAATTCAGGCCGGCGATTACGAAGGAACCCGCAACATCAACGGCTTGGAACGCAGGAGTATTTTCCGCGAATACGCCGACAGCGTAATAGATGGATTAATCGATTATTACTCGAAGGCACGAGGTCTGTAGCCGGGGGCGCTGACCCCGGCGGCCGCGGTCAACGACCGCGGCTACAGTTCATCTACCGCTTTGTGAATATCTTCGAGCGTGACGTCACTCCTGAGACAGGCAGCACCGAGTTGGGGCGTCACAACGAAGCGGATTTTTCCAGCTTCGAATTTCTTATCGAACTTCAGCGCCTTGAAAATTTTCTCGCGTGGAAAATTTTTCGGCAAACGCGTCGGTAAATCGAATCGTTGCAGAAGATCGATCACTGCATCGCGTTGCCCGGGCGCCAGTCCGGCCCTTTTAATTGAAACAGCGCATGCGGCGACAATTCCGAGGCTCAGCGCTTCGCCGTGAAGAAATTTCCGGTAATTTCCCGCGCGCTCAATCGCGTGACCCACAGTATGACCGAAGTTGAGAATCGCTCTTTCGCCGGAGCGGTCTCGCTCATCGCGAGCGACAACCGCCGCTTTGATCTTGATATTACGCTTGATCAACGATTGTAGTGCAACCGCCTTGCTTGCCTTCCAGGG
The DNA here is from genome assembly GCA_963840135.1 of uncultured Verrucomicrobiae bacterium. Classification (GTDB taxonomy): domain Bacteria; phylum Verrucomicrobiota; class Verrucomicrobiia; order Chthoniobacterales; family UBA10450; genus Udaeobacter. Next base: position 415,039 of record CAWIXX010000017.1, read on the forward strand.
CTGAAGCGTCTTAAACATTTTCGCATCCGCGATAATCGCGTGCTTAATGATTTCGGCGAATCCCTGATTAAATTCTCGTCGTGGCAACGTTTTCAAAACATCCACATCATCAATCACAAGCGATGGCTGATGGATGACACCGAGGAGATTCTTTCCATCGTTCGTATTGACTCCCGTCTTTCCGCCGATTGAGCTATCCACCATCGCAAGCAGGGTCGTCGGAATCTGGATGTGAGGAATACCGCGATGATAAATCGCCGCGACAAATCCGGAGATGTCGCCGATCACTCCGCCACCGAGACCGATAACGAAGGATTGGCGATCTAATCCGGCGGCAATCATCTGCTCGCAAATAGCGCCAGCTTGCCTGAGTGTCTTCGACTTCTCGCCTGCCGGAATGGTAATTAGCGTCGGGTTAAAGCCGGCTGATGTCAGACTTCGTTTAGCGCGATTAGCGAAAAGCGGTCCCACATTGCTATCCGAAATGATCGCGACTCGCGAGCGACGGAGTTTTTTCGGGATTCTCGATCCAAGCGTTTCAAGCAAGTTCGAGCCAACGATCGCATGATAGCGTCGGCTAACGGCACCGAACGCTGTTAATGCTATCACGGGTAGCCGGGATAAGGATCCCAGCGCAGAGTGGAACTAGGGTCGTTGAGATCGTTGTCCAGAATGAATTTCGACCAAAGCATCGTCTCAGCGTGTAGATCGGCGAAGAGTGCGTTGATTCGCTGCCGACTGTTATGTGTGCCGCCTCGCGCCGCTCCGCCCGGGACGCTTACACTTTTATAAACCGTCACGGCAGCACCCGTTCCGCCGGAGAATTGAACTAGTGTGGCGTTCGAATTTTGCGCAGGCGCAAACATAATGAACACGGAAGGATTTGCGATCTTATTCGCTAACAAGCCGGCGATGCTCGATGCTCCACCTTTTGTATTGCCGTTCAAGCCGTAACTGATCGGCGCATTCGCATCCACTTCCGAGGAAGGGCGCTTATCGAACGGTGATTGAAAGATGCGCCACGTGGCCAGGTATTTCGGGTGAAGCTGATTCATCCAGATGCCGCCTGCCGTAAACAAAGTTCCATCACTGTCACTCAAATAAGTTTGAGTGGCGATCCCAATCTGGCGCAGGTTGCTCATGTCTTTTGTCGCTTTGGCGCGCTCCGACATATTCGTGTACATGGGATACACCATCGACATGAGAATGGCGATGATTGCCAGCACAACGATCAACTCGATCAGTGTAAAGGCGTGCGCAAAATAGGAATTCTTGGCCATTGATCTGCTTGCTTGGGGGACCCATGATATTTGGTAGGCTGGGGAGCGAAAGCCAAAAAGAACTGCGCAAAAGGAAGATGCTTGACAATACACTTTCCAGTTCGTGTATGTAGATCATGCCAGACGAAGTGCCCACTCAATCTCCGCCTCCGCCAGGTCCCGAACCCGGGACGAGCGCAAAATCTACGTCAACCGGTTTACCGTCCAATGTCGCTGCAGCCATCGCCTGCATTCCCTTGATCGGCGGCGTCATTTTTTATATCCTCGAAAAGCACGACCCTTTCGTTCGTTTTTACGCGATGCAATCGATCATCTTTGGTTGCGCGTGGTTTCTCTTCAACATTGTGTCGGCGGTCGTGCATGCGGTGTTCGGGGCGATACCCGGTATTGGTGGCATCCTGGTATTTTTCTGGGCAATCATCGCTGCGCTGGTGCATCTCGTGTTCCTGGTAATAATGATCATTACGATCGTTAAGGCGTTTACCGGTGTCCGCTGGGACATTCCTTATATCGGTCCGGTTGCGCGGAGACAAGTGGAAGGCGGCGCGTAATTCCGTTATTCCGAGCGACGGCGAGGAATCCTGTCGCAACAGCTTCGGGTGACGCCGCCAGATCCTTCGAATTCGCTCAGGATGACGGTTGCTGAAGGAGCTTAACGACCACTTCAGTCAAGATCAGTTCGTGATCAAGCTGCGTCGTAACCAATTGAACATTTGCTTCGAGACACGCTCGCATAGCCTGAATTAACTGGGTCGTTTCGAACCGGACCGCTTGTTGCGCGGCAATCCCCAACGCGTAGGCGTTGATCGAGCCATCTTTCTTGCGCGGCAGATGATCTGTTGCCTCGGTGGACAGGCGGTTGATTGCCGAAATGAACTGGAACGGCGAGTGCGGCCGTGGCAGGCGATATCGTTCCATCAAATCTTTGGCGAGTAGCAAATTACGGATCGTAGGAACGATCGCCACGAGCAAAATCCCGATAGCGCTTTCGCCTTGATCCAATAAACGTCGCACCAGCTTCAGCGATAGTTGGAGATCACGTGCCGCAAGCGCATTACCCAATTCGAAGATAACGCCCGCGCGCGAAAGCGGTACCAGTTCACGAACGAGTCCCGCATTTGCAACGCGATCATTTCCAAGAAAAGTATCGATCTTTTCCAGTTCGTTATCGATCTGTCGAGTATCGCCACCAGTCAGCAACACAAAAAGATCGAGCGCATCGTCATCGAATTGGAGTTTTCTTTTCTTTGTCCGTTGCTGAACCATCTCAAGAGCTTCTTCTTCCCATCCACTTCGGCCAGAATCGAGCCGGTCAAAAACCTGTACCTCCGCGCGTTTGAGCAGCGCTTTATAAAAGGAACGGCGTTTATCTAAGTCGGTCGCACTGATCAAGAGTGTGACACCGGGACCGAAACCGCTGTCGACTAACTCGGATAATTCTTCCAAGGCTGATTGCACCGCGGCCGAGCGCGCTTTTTGATCGTCGCCGAGAAAATTAACGTTCTTTAACCAAACCACTTTTGCGTTGCCGAAAAAAGGCAGTGTTTGCAGTGCTTCAATCGCCGATCTTACCCGCGCTTCTGCCTGATCGGCGTTATCGGCAGCGCCATCAATGACTTCCAATCCGAAATCGCCTGCGCCTGGTGGCGTCAGATTAGACGCGAGCTCTACGGCCACGCGTTTGACTTCTGATTCGTCGGAACCCAGGACGGCGTAGATTTTTGCGCTTGCCGCTTTTGCTTTTCCTTTCGGCATTGCGATTTCATCGCATGCTGATTAGGGCATTACAAGATTGCCGTAGTCCGAAAGAAGCTGGCGCAAGACCGTGCGTGCTCGCTGATCCTATTCGCCTGCACCGCGCTGCAACGCCGCTCGCGCGTATTCCCGATTCAGCTTCGCAATGAAGCTGGCGCTGATCTCGGCGGGGCAAACCGCCTCGCATTCGTATGTATTGGTGCAATTGCCGAATCCTTCCGCATCCATCACGTTGACCATTCGCAGTACACGACTATCTCGTTCCGGATGGCCCTGCGGCAGGAACGATAGATGCGATACCTTCGCAGCCGTGAAAAGCATGGCCGATCCATTTGGACACGCCGCGGCGCACGCGCCACATCCGATACAGGCCGCCGCTTCCATTGCCAAATCGGCATCATGCTTGGGAACCAGAATCGAGTTCGCCTCTGGCGCGGAGCCTGCGCGCTCTGAAATGAATCCACCGGCCTGCACGATGCGGTCCAGCGCGCCGCGATCGATTACCAGATCTTTCACAAACGGGAACGATCCTACGCGAAAAGGCTCAACTGTGATCGTCGCGCCGTCGCGAAACTTTCTCATATAAAGCTCGCACACAGCACCTGGATGATCGGGTCCGTGTGGCTCACCGTTGATCGTGAGCGAGCAAGTGCCGCAAATACCTTCGCGGCAATCCGACTCGAACGCGATTGGCTCCTTTCCGCCTTTCACCAAAGTCTCATTGAGAATGTCGAGCATTTCGAGAAACGAGGTGTTCGGCGATATGTCGCGCACTTCGTAATCGACGAGTTTACCTGGCGTTTTTGAGTTTGCTTGCCGCCAAATTTTTAGTTTGAAGTTCATCTTTTCACGTCATCCTGAGCGGAGCGAAGCGAAGTCGTAGGATCCCGCGGAGGCACCCAGGTTTCCGCAGCGGGATTCCTCGACTTCGCTCGGAATGACAAATGTGATCATTTGTAGCTTCTTTGCGTGAGATGCACTGTTTCGAAATTGAGCGACTCGCGATGTAATTTCGGCGGTTGCCCATCGCCTTGAAATTCCCAGGCAAACACGACGGCGTGGTTTTCGTCATCGCGTAGCGCTTCGCCATCTGCGGTCTGATGTTCTTCGCGAAAATGCGCACCAGCGGATTCGTCGCGCTCGAGTGCATCAATGCACATCAGCTCGGCGAATTCCAGGAAATCGGCAACGCGTCCGGCGCGTTCCAGGGACTGATTGAAATCGTCGCCGTTGCCCGGGACTCGAACCTCGTGCCAGAATTGTTCTCGCAACTCGGGGATTTTTTTGAGCGCCTCACGCAATCCTTTTTCGTTGCGCGACATCCCGCATTTGTCCCAAAGAAGCAGGCCAATCTCGCGATGGAACGAGTCGACTGAGCGAGTGCCGTTGACGTTGAGGAGTTTTTCAATCCGGATGCAAACACTTTCCTCCACTGCCCGAAACTCTGGACAATCTGGCGACGGCCGTTTTCCCATCTGGCCGGCCAGGTAATTCGGCAGCGTGTTCGGCAAAACGAAATAACCATCTGCCAAACCTTGCATGAGAGCGCTGGCACCGAGCCGGTTGGCGCCGTGGTCCGAAAAGTTTGCTTCACCAATCACAAACAAGCCGGGCACGTTGTTCATCAGATCGTAATCGACCCATAAGCCGCCCATCGTGTAATGGACTGCGGGGTAGATCCGCATCGGTACTTTGTAGGCGTCTTCGCCGGTGATCTTTTCGTAGACCTCAAATAAATTCCCATACCGTTCCCGGATCGTATGTTCTCCGAGGCGCTTGATCGCGTCGGCGAAATCGAGATAGACGCCGCGACCGCCTGGGCCAACACCGCGCCCTTCGTCGCAAACCTCTTTTGCTGCGCGCGACGAAATATCACGCGGTGAAAGATTGCCGTAGCTCGGATATTTTCGCTCAAGATAATAGTCGCGATCGGTCTCAGGGATTTCGCGTGGCGACCGGTCGCGATCCTCCTTGCGTTTCGGAACCCAGACACGTCCATCATTCCGGAGCGACTCGGACATCAGTGTGAGCTTGGATTGATATTCGCCACCGACTGGGATGCACGTGGGATGAATCTGTGTGAAGGCTGGGTTCGCAAAGAGCGCGCCCCTTTTGTAAGCGCGATAGGTGGCCGTGACGTTGCAGCCGCGCGCGTTGGTTGAGAGATAAAACACGTTTCCATATCCGCCCGTCGCGAGCACGACAGCATCCGCTGCGTGTCTCTCGATCTTTCCAGAGTACAGGCTCCTGGTCACGATTCCCTTGGCGTGTCCGTCGACAATTACCAGGTCGAGCATCTCCGTCTGAGGAAACATCTGCACTGTGCCGGCTGCGATTTGACGGCAAAGCGCTTGATAACAGCCGAGCAGAAGCTGCTGACCGGTCTGTCCGCGTGCGTAGAAGGTGCGCGACACCTGCGCGCCTCCAAACGAGCGGTTCGCCAGCAGGCCGCCATATTCGCGGGCAAACGGCACGCCCTGCGCGACGCATTGGTCGATGATGTTATTGCTGATCTCAGCGAGACGATACACGTTCGCCTCACGGGAACGAAAGTCGCCTCCCTTGATGGTGTCGTAAAACAATCGGTAAACGCTGTCGCCGTCGTTCTGATAATTTTTTGCCGCGTTAATTCCGCCCTGGGCTGCAATCGAATGCGCGCGTCGCGGCGAATCCTGGAAACAAAAGCATTTCACTCGATAACCAAGCTCACCCAGCGTTGCCGCAGCCGATCCACCCGCCAGACCGCTTCCTACAACGATAATTTCGAATTTTCGCCGGTTATGTGGGCTAACTAATCGCGAATGATCGAGATGGTTTCGCCATTTCCGAGCGAGCGGACCGGGTGGTATTTTGGCGTCGAATCTTCCAATCATAGCTGTTGTGTCGGCTTAATGCACCCCAGGAGAACAGCGATGGGGATCGACGTATAACCGATGAATATTAGCCAGGCGAAAATTCGACCTGCCAGAGCGAGACGGGGCGCCAGTTTTTTATCATTTAACCCAAGAGATTGGAGAAAGCTGGATGATCCATGGCTCAAATGAAGCGCGAGCAAAAACAGGCCGAGGACGTAAAAGCCGGACACATAATAATTCTGAAATCCGTACACCATCATTGAGTAAACGTCGTAGTGGCCGAGAGGATCAGCCTTAAGCAGGCCAAACCGGTGATCAGTAACTCGCACCGTGAAGTGCGCGAGGTGATAAACGATAAATGCGAACACGATCAGTCCGCTCATCACCATGTGACGCGAGGCAAACGTTGCTTTGACGTAACGCTTATCGATGTACGCCTCAGGGCGGGCGCGCCGGTTTTCAATTGCCAGTTGGATCGTCACGTAGATGTGAATAGTGACAGTGGCGAGAAGAAAAATCCGAATCAACCAAAGCAGTGGACCAAGATCGCGCAGATGTTCCGAGTAACCATTGATCCAATCAGGTCCGATAAATATCTGCAAATTCCCGAGCAAATGTCCGATCACGAAAAGGATCAGAATGAGCCCCGTGATCGCCACGATCATTTTTTTCCCAACCGATGAGCGATAAAAAGCTGTTAGAATGTTCACGCTATAAACATACGCGCTCAGCGAACGCCAGGGTGAAACACGGTGTCCTCAACGTGTTGCCAAATCAAATGCGGCTTTGCCGCCGAATTTGATGATGGGCGCCGTCGGATCGCAAACTCTCTATTCCAATGTTCAATTCTACAACTCACCTTTGGAAGTTGCGCGCTGGTAAGCAACACGTTCGGTGGCGATAACAATGCTTTGGCTATGGTGCACTAGAAGGGAACACGGAAGGGTATTACAACAATGCATCGAGAATGCGACACTGGACGCGGCTATGCCGCAGCACTCGGCTATCGCGCAAGCCGTTGCGTCTAGAACTTCACCTGGAGGGCCACTGCGCCCCCGAGGTTGGCCACTTGGTAATCGAAAACGCTTTGGTTCGATTGGCTTGCCGCCAACGTACTCACCGCGCTCAACGTAAGATATTTGTTCACACGATAGTTTGCGGTAAGCGCGAGAATTTCGCTGATGTCATCGCGGCCCCCTTCGTAATACTGGCGCACTACAAGTGTGCCCACTGCATTGACGAAAAAGGAACGGGTAAGAACCGCGGAGTAGCCAAGATACACTGCATAATCGCTTCGCTGGGCTGAGATCGCGTTGATGTTTGGCGGCTGTCCAGATTCCTCGGCCGCGATGCTGATATTCAAGTCGGTGCCCAGAGTGAGCGTTTGAGCGCGACCAAATTGAAACGGAACGGAGGCGTCTAGGATGAAGGCGTGGTTTTGAAAGAAAGCTGCAAAGCTGTTTTTCTCAGTCAGCCGGTTGTAGTCGTACTCGACGCGCAAAAGCAGATTGTGCCACTGCGGCACGAGATACCTCAGGCCGACTTCAACATCAAAGCTTCCAAAATTAAAGTTGTCGAATCGATCGTAATAAAACAGCTGCTCCCGGACATCGATGAGCCCATACAGCGTGTTGGTGATTCGCGGCTCGTAAAAGGCCGCTACTGCCGGGGCAACGACAAAATCGCTCTGCTCCCCGCTCCGCGTAAGGGCAACATTTGAGGTCCAGTAAAAAGGCGCGCCAGCGGAGATCGTGAAAGGTTGATACTCGTCGGTGCGCTTGAGGATCTGCTGTTCGCCGAGATCGGCGTCGCCAGGCGCCGCGGCGACATTGCCACCTTCGGCACCGCTTGGAGGGACCGTGGATGGGAAGGCTGACGGAGCCTGCTCACGCGTCAACTGCGCCTGGTTCGCAGTCTGCGCCCAGCTCTCATTTGCCGAGGTAAAAACGAGCACGCACAACGTCGTGACCAACCCGCACAAATGACGGTCGAGGCGAAGTCTCACGAGCGCGACCATTTCCTGTCTGGTTTGTCCGTGACGCCGCTAATCTCCTCAGCCATATCAATGAGCAGGTTGAAAATGCCAGTTCCCTGATATTAGAAAGCTCGCGTGCCGCCACCAAGACGATTATTGACCACTCCGCGATCGCGCATACGCCGAATATCCGTCATGTCGCGGTTTGCTTCCGTCATGCGAGTAACATTGAGGCGATCGGCCTTGCTCGCATTGCGCTGGTTCTGACGCGGAACCCTAAGTCTTCCATCACGGCCGGGAACAGCACCGTCGAGCAGAGATAGCAACTGCCCGCTGTTTGGAATATTGATTACTGTCCTAGACCTCTTCCCGTTGATAGGGTTTCCGGGCGACAGAGCACCAAACGGCGGAGCGTCTGATAGTGGCCGCGGCCTGTTCGCACCCGCGCCAGCAAACGTGCCGGTGGTGGTGCCGTTGCCGCCGAATCCGTGTAATTGGCGTTTGGAATTTCTCCGGTGAAGCCGGTGTAAACATCGGCCGGAGCTTTGCCGCCGATCGTGACCACAACATTGTTGAAAATGGTAACCGAGTTAGCCGCGAGAATTTTTGCGCTGTTTCCGCCAAGGGTGACGTTAGAAACGAAGTTGAGCTGGCCATTACTCCCGGGCGCGTAAAGTTTCAACGTCGTATCAGCCGAGAGGGTGCCGCCGCCGATATTGAGCACGCCGTTTGCGCCGAACACTCCAGCTTTCAGTATATCTGCGTGAGCGCTGGCATTATTGAATGTGATCGTTCCGTTGCCGTCGATGTAGGCAAGGAACGTCCCGCCGACATTATAATTGCCGCCATTAATATTGATCGCCGCAGATGCCGCACCATCGCTCCCAAAAATCTGGAAAGTGGCATCGTTGGTGACGGTAGCGCTGCCGGAGACGTTCATGTCTATGGTAGCGTTCCCGCCGATCGTCCCACCACTGCTGTTGTCGATCAACGCATCGAGATTGCCACCGACTGATAGCGTATTAGCAGTTAGGCTGATTGCGGCATCGCCGCCAATCGAGGCGCCACCGTAATTATAGATGTCGTCAAACAGAGCACCGGTGGAAAGGTTGCTGGCAGTTACATTGACCTGGGCGTCTCCACCGATTGTTCCGCCACCGAAACCCTGGTAATTTCCATTTGCCACAGTGAAGAAGACGGTGCCAGGCGCACTGATATTCTGCGAGGCACGCACATTAACGATAGCGTTCCCACCGATGGTGCCGCTGCCATTGGAATAAATTGAAGCTTCCAGAGCCATCGTATCGGTGCCGGGAACCCCTGTTGCCGTCGAAAACGTGGTGATGTTTTGAGCGGCCAGTGTGACCGTCGCATCCCCGCCAATATGTCCGCCGGCGATGAAGATGATGGGGTTGATCTGAATGAAACCTGTGTCTTGAATATCGGCGAGTATGGGGCCCTGAACGACCAGATCACCAGTGACGTTGACCGTGTTGGAAGCATTGCCGGCGATGCTGCCGCCACCGTTCGCACCGACAAAAGTCTGAAAAAAGCCGCCGACCGAAATACTGGCTGCATTTATGTCAACGCTGGCAAGTGAACCTATCGTCCCTCCGCCGGGTCCCTCGTTCAGATTGGATATGACAAAGGTCGCGTCGCCTTGGGTGACGAGAGCGCCACCGATGTTAAAAGTGAGGTTAGCGCCCGAATCGATCGATCCAGTATTGTGGTTATTGATGAAGGCAAAAATGGAATTTGAGTTGAGATCGCCACCGCCACTGGTCGTGACGAGAATATTTGCGTTCCCCCCGATGTGACCTCCGTCATTGTTTAGGATTTGAAAGTTCGCAGGACCTTGAGCTGTGATAGCCTCTGTCACGTCAACATTCACGATCGCGTTACCACCGATGTTTCCCGTCGCGTTATTGATCAAACCGTCGAGAGACGAGCCAGAAGAGTCGACACCGGTAGAAATATTGGCGGCCGTCACGTTAATCGTGGCATCGCCACCGATTGTGCCACCCGTGGTGCCGCCAGGTTGTAGCTGGTTTCGAGATATGCGAAGATCCGCGGAACTCTGAGTGGTGAGGTTGCCGGTGAGGCTGAATGTGATGGTCGCTCCGGAGTCGATTGTTCCACCGGAGCCGCACGACTCCATCGTTTGGGTTGAGAATATCAACCTCCAAAGAACCCGCGGGGACGGTAAGATTGGTTGCACTCAGCAGGAGAGTTCGCGTTTCCATGAATTGTTCCACCGATGGGACTGCCAGCACGTGGGCGGTCCATCTATCGGTCAAGATCTCCCAAGTCGCGGCGGATTCACCTTGAAAGTTCGTGTCGTCGGTACCTTGAACGGTTATGTCGTGGGTCACACTAAAGTTCAGAAGAGCGTTCCCGTCGATAGTGCCGCCTCTGTCACTGATGAGCACACTCAGAATCCCCCCGATAGACGCGCTGTCGGAATGGAAAAGGAGAGCAGCGTCGCCACCAATGAATGATCCGGGTGTGTTATTATCGTACCTGTTCGAGATTGCTAGCGACAGACTTGCGGTGTTTCCAAGAAAATCCACTCCGTCGTGCAGAGTGGTGAGAGCACCGCCGATATTTAAGGTGAGGTTGACGCCAGAATCGATGACACCGCCGGCGCGATTATTGATGGCCACACTCATGGAGTCCGCAGTGAGATTTCCTCCGGTCATGAGAGAAACATTTCCGCCAGTTCCGATGTGGCCGCCGTCATTATTCGCAATGAGCAGAGACAGGGCGCCACCGCCGTTGATGGTCAGATTGTTGCCGATATCCAATGTGATGTTGGCGCCGTCATTGAGATTACCTGCGACTGAATTATCAACGTTGATGGCGAGGCTGCTCCCGAGCGTGAAATCGGTCCCTGCACTCAGCGAAACGTTGAGGCCTGAGGGTTGGCCGCCGAATGTCCGATCGATCTCCAAGCCATTGGTGATCGAGATGTCGTTGCCCGCAACGATATTAACGTTGCCATTGGAATTGGTGGCAGTCGCGCTCATAACGCCGCCATCGAGGGTGATCGAGTCGCCGGCAAGAAGTTTGATCCTTTCCGCGGTGAGCGTGGCATCGACTGAACTCACCTGGATACTGCCTTCAGCGAACAAATTGAGGTGAATCGTGGCCGAAATCGGAGAGGCGAGTGTTAAATTGGAACCAGCGCCGCGGGCGTAAAAGACGAGGTGCTGAAAGCCGGAGAACGAAATTTCGGGTCCTAGAACGATCGAGCCATTCTGCGTCGCGAGCAGCAGCGTGCTGATTCCAGCAAACGTCAGCGTACCGCCGGGACCACCCGAAGTAATCCCGTTGACACCGACCAGAGCGAGATTGATCTCGCCGTTTGTCGTCAAAACCGTCGGGTTCCCGGTCAACTCCAGTGAAGCGAACTTGAAGACGGCGCCCGAGTCAGCGACTTTTTCGGCTCCTGCGTCTAATCCGATCACTGTGTCAAAGGCCGAAGTTGACCCAAAGATAAACGCGGACAAGGGGCCATCGATTGATGTGCCGCGCCAGATTTTACCAAAATCGGTCACGCCTTTGGTGGTGATCGAGGGATCGGTTGTAATGACTGTGCCGCTCGTTATGAGATAAGGATTCGGCGAGGATATAGGGACAGGTGTCCCGAACTTACTCGGAGTTGGTGGCGGTGGCGGCGGCGGACTCTGCGTTGAAGTGCTTGCTAAAACAACCGGGTTCGCGTTGGCGTTTAGATCGGTCACGTCGATCACGTCCACCAAGTTCCTGGCAAGAGTCTGACTGGTTGTCCCAGCCATTTGCTGCTCCGCAATCTGCTGGTTCACTACCGCCAGTATTAACGGTAAGTTCGTCAGCGGCGGAAAATCCAGAATCAAACGCGATGTCTCGATGACCAGCTTGACATCGAACTTCTCTAGCTTCGTGATGTGCCCGTCTGCCGTCATCATCACCATTTCGCCGCCGTGCACGGTCACAGCTTTTTCAGGATGGCCAGCGGGATAAAAGGTACCGATCCCTTCCAAGACCATGAATTTCGTGGGCGGGCCCGTTGCAAAAAGAGCCGTTCCACCTGTAATGGCCACGGTAACAGCGGATGTGTTGACCCTGACTGGGGCTTTGTTGGGCGGCACCTCTAGAAGGACCGCGCCGCTCGTCAACTCGAGCTCACGCGCCCCGCGCGAAAAACTGAAAATCGTGTTCGCGCCGAGCCGCGTAATCGTGAGATCAGAGAAAGTCAGTTCCACGCGTGATTCCACGCCGGTGCGCACCGCTGTCCCCAAGATGAGTTTATCGTTCACCACCGCAGCACGGGGCGCGGTATGAGCTTCCAGCAACCGCACGTCCTGAATTACCTGTGATACGCGTGCTTGTTGTGGTTGTGCAGCGGTTGCAAATGGTGCTGCGCCAACCAAAAACAAAAAGGTCCAAGAGAGGGCGATCAGTCCGCCCCAAGAAGTTTTCACAAAACATTTTTCCATACTCGGTCATTACTGCGACGCGGGGACCGCTTCCCGACTGAGGTTCGTCGCTGGGCGCGGCGTTGTCAGAGCAAGGAGCCGAAGCTGCTGGTTCATGTGCACTGTGGTCGATAGACCTAATTCCGGCGGGCTTTTTGAGGCCTGGTCTTCATTAGGTCAAGCAGTTTCCATGCGTTTGGCACTGAATGTTGCGGCGAAACTTGCTTTGCAATTCTTCGCGTAAGACGTTGTTAACGTGACGGCCGAGCGCGAAAAGACGCTGACAATTAACGAAATCTATCACTCAATTCAGGGCGAAAGCACTTGGGTAGGACAACCCTGTGTGTTCGTGCGGCTGACGTTCTGCGATCTGCGCTGCAATTATTGCGATACGGAGTACGCGTTTTACGAAGGGAAAAAACAAGCACTGCAAGAGATCGTCGAAGCGGTCCAGGCGTTTCATTGCCCTCTGGTGGAGATTACTGGTGGCGAACCGTTATTGCAGAAAAATGTGCTGGTCTTGATGTCGACGTTGTGCGATGCGGGCTCCACCGTGTTGCTCGAGACAAGCGGCGCACACGATATCTCAAAAGTCGATCCACGCGTTCATCGGATAATGGATTTAAAAACGCCGGGCAGCGGTGAAGTGGACAAAAATCTTTGGTCGAATATTGATTGTCTCACTTCGCGCGACGAAGTGAAATTTGTGATGGGCTCGCGCGAAGATTACGAATGGTCGCGCGACAAGGTGCAGCGCTACGATCTTTCTTCGCGCTGTCACGCCGTGCTGTTCTCGCCGATCTTTGGACGGATCGATCCTCGTGAGATTGTCGAATGGATTCTAGCGGACAACCTCAACGTCCGATTTCAACTTCAGATGCACAAATTCATCTGGAGCCCCACACAGCGCGGAGTCTGAATGCACCGGGGCAGACTGTGTAGGGCGCTGTGTCAGCCGCCGGTTATCAGCGCCAGCGTCTCGCAGAGACCCCCTACAATTGCCTTTCTGAGATCCCTCGACTCCGTTCGGGATGACAAGGCAGTGAGAGCAATGGTATTTTCCTAGCTGTGAGAGCGCGACTGACCAAAGATTTCACCTTTGAAGCAGCGCAGACTTTGCCTAATGCGCCGGAGGGGCATAAATGCCGTGGCGTCCATGGCCACAGCTTTAAGGTGGAAGTCTCAGTGGAGGGCGATGTCGATCCAAAGGCCGGATGGGTTTACGATCACGCCAGAATCAGCGACGCAATGAAACCGTTGATGAAACTGTTGGATCACGCCTATCTCAATGACATCGAAGGCTTGGAGAACCCGACGATTGAAAAAATGGCTGAATGGTTCTGGAAGAAATTGGAATCGCAATGTCCTGGTCTTTGCGAAATCGTGGTGCACGAAACACCGACCGCGCGCTGCGTCTACCGCGGCAAGTAGGAAGCGATCGCGATTGTCTTTTGGAGAGTCGGCATCCTGATGCGCCTCAGTCATGTCGAGTGGAGTCGAGACATCCCGTGGCGAAATCTCAAGGCCGCTTCACGGGATCCTCGACTTCGCTCGGAATGATTCGACCTTCTGGAAGAAATTCTCGAAGAGCGCATCGTAGATTTTTCCACGCTCGGGATGATACTGGACCGCTAGAGCGAATGGATAATTGCGCAGGCGGACTTGCTCGATGATATCATCATCGGCGGACCATGCTTCGACTTCGAAACCGTCTGCGAGCCGATCGATCGCCTGATGATGTGAACTGTTTACGTTTTCGAATCGATGCTTCGCCTTGCCGTCGTAACGCAATGGTTGAATGTCCTGCTCTTTTTGTTCCGGCAGCCTATGACCCGGAATGTCGAGCTTGAGAGTGCCGCCCAAAGCGACATTCAAGACCTGAATACCTCTGCAAATCGCAAGAATCGGCAGCCCACGCGTGAGCGCCTTTGAAATTGCCTCGAACTCCCAGCGGTCCCGCTTGGGATCAAGATCCTCTTTGTCGATCAAGTTCGGATCGACGTTTTCCTGACGCAGAAATTCCGGTGTGATATCGGAACCGCCGGTCAGGAGTAATCCATCCGTTTGGTCCATCGGAACCTGACCTTTGCTCGCATCGAAGACATGAATGTCAGGATGCTTCGCGAAAAACGGGCGAAACCATTTTTCATCCTTCGGGCGCATCCACGTGGCGAGGTTGGGCATTGTTAAATGTTGCTTCGATTGCCGCTGAAGCAAAGGTGGATCGGCTTCTCTGAGGACGATGGTAAAACTTGGCGCCCGAAGGCGCGTTGCCTCTACCAACGCGTTGAGGACAACGCGTTCCACCTACAAATCCCATCAGTTCGCGGACGTATTTCACCGGCGGGCTGCCGTAGGAAATTACTTGGTCGTTGTATTTCTTGAGATCGAAATCCTTGCCTAGTTTCTTCTCGTCCGCTGCGCGCAGATCGAGATGCTCAGTGGCGCCCACGAAATAAGTGGAGAGTTGCGCCGAGGTGAGCCGCGCGCGTTTCCATTTGGCCACGGCTTCGCCTTCCTGTTGGAAAGTTTCTTTCATCATCAAATCCATCGCTTCCTTTTCGGTCATGTTCCCGGCGTGAATGCTTTGATCCAGAATAGCATTGGCGATGGCACGCAATCGCATTTTCAACTGCTGCATTTTCACTTCCGGTCCGCCATAGCCCTGTTCCGCCATCATTTGTTCGCAGTAAACGGCCCACCCTTCGATGAATGTGCCGCTGCGAAAGATCGCTCGGACCAAGGTTGGCGCGCGGAATTCATTGGCGTGAGCGAGTTGCAAGTAATGACCGGGCATCGCTTCGTGCACGGTCAAATCGCGAATTTCATAGTTGTTGTATTCGCGAAAGAACGATTCTTTCCGCTCCTTTGACCAATCCTTTGGCGTCGGTGCAACCGCGAAAAATGTTTTTCCGGTTTTATCGAGGGGACCGGGAGAATCGCAATACGCAATGGCCACGCCGCGTTTGAATTCGGGCATTGCGATCACGTCCAGCGGCGTATCGGGAATGGTAACGAGATTGTGCGACCTGACGAAATCGGTTGCTTCGCCAACGATGTCCTTCGCGTAACCGACCACAGTGGCGTCGTCGGGATGTTGTTCTGCAAGTTTGTCGAGTACTGCCGCAGTTACCTTATGTTTGTCCCCGAGTGTTGCCGAATCTGCGTTGTGAAAATATTTTTTGTAAAGTGGTAGCGCAGTTTCGTAGATCGCGGTTTGCGTCTGTTTCAGGTCGGCTTGCGCGCGCTTCATGATTTCTTCCATCGACAAGTCCGAAGCGAGCGCGAAATGCAGCTTCTTTCGAAACTTCTCCGCGCCGAGACGGAAATTGCCGTCGGAGCGGGGCAGCAGATCGTTTTGAAGCCACTTTTTGTAATCCTCGAGAGCGGCGGCGGCTTTTTCCTGTAAGGGTGCCAGATCCTTCTTCATTTGCGGTGCGCGATCAAGAAGCGGGGCAAGTCCTTCACGCACGAGATTGATTGCGCCTTGTGTTTGTTCAACGGCTGTTTCCGTGTGAACGCGCGGCGGGTGTTGCAAGTTGGCTTTTGCTTGAGCGATCACGCGCGGAATTCCTTCCATGCGCTGGCGCAGATTTGGAATCCGTTGTTCCGGCGGCGCGAAATCGCGCGCGACCAACAAATAAAGGCTGTTGGCCAGGCTCTGCATGTAAACGAGGGGATTCCATTCCGGATCTTTCAGCTCTTCACCCCGGAAGATTTCGTAATCGATGTTCTCCTTAAGGATGCGAAAATCGATATTGTTCGCACCGGTGAGCTGCGATCCATCGATGGCACTCAACTTGTCGCGAAACTCTTTTTGCGTAGTGAGTTCTTTCGCCCGCGCTTCCGGCGAGTAATCAGTCAGTTGACCGTCAAACCGATGGTCCCCGAGGTCCGTTGCATCCTCCGGATTAGCCCGCAAATATTGCTCGATATAGTCGTGCGTTATTTTTTGAAACGCGTCGTCCTGTGGAGTCCCAAATACGCTGAGGATCGACGACGACAACAAGAACGCAGCTGCGATGGTGATTCTCATCGAATTCAGCTCGGCGTGCCGCCGTGAAGAATCGGCTCCGTCGCGATCTCATCCAGAGTGGGTTGCTGTGTTTGAAGGTAAGTGCGGCCCTTATAGAAACAGGCGACGACGACGAAGACGATCGCGGCTCCAAACATCAGCCAGGTGAAGAAGGTAAAGTACTGATAGTCGCTGATTTTATGCGCGGCGCCTGCGCCCAAAATCCATTTATTGACGAGGCCGACGAAGAGTTCACCTGAGGCGACAGTAAGAAGCCAGAGCGCCATCACGGAACTCTTCATCGTGTTCGGTGCCTGGGTATAGGAAAATTCCAAACCAGTGATCGACACCATCGCTTCACCGAGCGTGAGAACAATGTAGGCCAGGAACTGCCAATTGATGTGCGGTCGTACCCCTGCATCGATCCACCCTTGGATCATGACAATAATGACAAAAGAGAGCGCGGTGATGAAAAGCCCTATTCCGATTTTTCGCAGCGGAGTGAGCGGGAAGACAGCATTAATCAGCGGGTAGATGAGATAATTCACCAAGGGGATAAAAATCAGGATCAAAATGGGGTTTGCGGTTTGCACCTGCGCGGCCAGCAAATCCAATCCCCATCCGGCTGAAATGTGAAATGGCGAAAAGCTAATGTTGATCCACGGCAGCCAGGCCACGTGCAGATCCATTTTCTCGGCTTGCAACGTCCATTCGGCCCCGTTGCTCATTCCCCACAAGGCCCAAAAAACTAAAATGAAAACGTAAACCATGGCGATCCGTCGCGAGCGTAATGAGACCTTCCTTGCTGAACGTTTCTCGCAAGATAACCGAGCCCGGCCGGAGGCACGTGCACCATTTTGCTGCGACCGCCCCAGAAAAACAAAGTCGCGATCAACATTGCTACTCCCGGAATTCCAAATGCCCATCCCGGCCCGAACCTAGGATTGCGAAAGAAGCCAGGGACAAAGAAGCGAAGAAATGAAAGAGCCCGCGTTGATCGAGAAATAGAACCAGCCAAACATTTTCGACAGCAGATGCTTGTTCGAGTCGCCAAACTGATCGCCAACGTTGGCCGATACGCATGGTTTGATGCCGCCCGCGCCGAAACAAATCAACGTCAATCCTATTGCGAGCATCGGTACGTTGTCCGATCGCAATTCCCCAGGAACTGCCCATCAACGCCAGTGTGAGGTTGCCGAAACAATAAACGATCGAGAGTGATAGGATTGTCCAATACTTGCCGAGCCAACCGTCTGCCATAATCGCGCCAAAAATGGGAAGGAAATAGACGCCGAAAACGAAGTAATGCGTGAACATGTACGCCTCGTTCGAACTCATGGGCGCCAGCACACCGGACTGATTCAAGATGTAGTGCGCCATGAAGACGGTCAGGACCGACTTCATGCCGTAATAGGAGAAGCGCTCGGCCGCTTCGTTGCCGATTATGAACGGCACTCCCGGCGGCATGCCCGTGAGATTGGGCGGCGAAGTTAAATATTTATGTTTAGCCATATGACCTCCTTTGGCTAACGAGCTTCGTGCGGAACCTCTTCCGCCGGGACCGGCGCGGATTCCGATTTTTCCATTTCGCTTTTTTCGGACCAGACTCTCGTTGCCGGATCGGGCTGCTCCCGCTGGACTTCCGGCATTTGGCCGAGCGGATGTTTTTCGCACGATATGCAAAACAGCAGCATGCAGAGCGCAACAGCACTGACGCCGTAGCGGAGGAAAAGAGCCATAATGCGCTGGCACAGTTATCAGCCTCGCTGGTAACCTGCAAGCCGAAAGCGCGTGATTCCTAGGCATTTCGATTGCGATCAACGACAGTTGTAGCGGTTGTGTCCAACGCCCAGGCGCTCGCCGCAGCGAGTGCCTGTACAAAAGATTGAAAGACGCTGCTGTGGGATTACTATCAGACGCGGTGGCTCGCACAGACAGACACAGCGCGTGGAACGAAGTCTTCGCTCTCGTTCTGCTATTCTCAGGAACCCTGCTGTTTTTTGCGCTGATTTCCTACACGCCGAAGGATGTGCCCTCCTGGGTTTGGTTCAGCCATATTTCGCCGGCGAATCGTCCAGCGCAGAATTTCATCGGGCCAGTGGGCGCGATTATCGCAGGAATTTGCTATCAATTCATTGGCGCCGCTGCGTACCTTTTGGCCGCAATCCTGCTGGGTTTCGGTGCCGCAAAACTGTTTTATCCCGCTTTGCGGTTCGCGCGGCGGTTGGCCTGGATCGTTCTGTTTATCATATCGGGTGCCTGTTTACTCCATGTGCAGCCGTATCATTTGCAGGGGTGGCACGCCGCCTTCAACATCCAGGGGCCGGGCGGTTGGATCGGATACGCTTTCGCCGATCAGCACCGTGGATTACTCCGCAACGCTGTTGGCCCACTCGGAACGCTTCTCCTGCTCACCGGAATCTATGTAACCACACTGATCCTGGTCACAGGACTGCGTCCAATTCATCTTGTTCGCGAAACGGTTGCCCTTATGCGGCGTATGAACGTAAGACTGGGGGAGTGGCTATTGCGCCGCAGGCTGCGCAGATCGGATCTGAAGGGAAAACTGGAGATTAGTGAGCAGCAGCTGGCCAGGCATCGGCGATTACTTGAAAAACAGCTAAAAAAGAAAGGCGTACCCGCGGCCGAGTTAGCTGGGTCAATGATTTTGCCAGAGGAACTGGCAAATCGGCCGAAACCGAAGGTGGTCGATACAACAGCGTTACCGAGCGAACAGGAGACCCGAAGAAAACCATCTCTCGCTGAATTGCGCGCCAATGAACAGAAAGCGAGATCGGCGCCGAGTGTGATGACTCCAACTTGGACATCGGAAAATTATGCCCTGCCTGGGATGGATTTGCTGGACGAGCATAGTATGGAGGGGCGTGGCACGTCTGATCCTTCGGAGTTGGAGGACGTCCAGCGAGTTTTGATTGAGACTTTGGGCCAATTCGGAATTGCCGTAGCGCCGGGCGATATCACAAAAGGGCCGACTATTACCCGCTACGAAGTCTATCCGGCCAAAGGCGTTCGTGTGGACAAGATTGTAAGCCTTGAGCGGGACCTCGCTCGAGCTACGCGCGCCGAACGAATCAATATCCTCGCACCGATCCCCGGAAAAGACACGGTGGGCATCGAACTGGCGAACAGCCGAAAAGTGACAGTAAAACTGCGTGAACTTTTGCAGTCATCCGATTGGGAAGAGGCAAAGGGACACGCCAAGATTCCACTCGCTTTAGGCAAAGATGTTTACGGCAAAACGATCATTGCCGACTTGGCGCAAATGCCGCATCTGTTGGTCGCCGGTACCACTGGCAGTGGGAAGAGTGTTTGTATCAATGCCCTGATCGCCAGCATGCTCTTTCGTTTCACCCCTGACGAGCTGCGTCTGGTGATCGTTGACCCGAAAATGGTCGAACTTCAGGCGTATGGTTCGCTGCCGCATCTCGCGTTCCCGATAGTGGTCGATCCAAAAAAAGTGATGCTCGCATTGCGCTGGCTGATCGATGAGATGGAGCGTCGTTACAAAGTTTTTGCGCGCGTTGGCGTGCGCAACATTGTGGGTTTCAATGTGCGACCGAAGAAAAAGAAAAACCCCGACGAGGAGGATGCCGATGGAGGACAGAGCTCCAGCGACGCCGGTCTCGCGGGAGCTCGCCCCTCCAGTGAGGTCAAGGTTCCGCGTGAAGATGAGCTGCAAATTCCTGACAAGATGCCATATGTCGTCGTCATCATCGATGAGTTGGCGGATTTGATGCAAACCGCGCCTGCAGACGTTGAGAGTGGCATTGCGCGCATTACGCAAATGGCTCGCGCGGCCGGTATTCACATTATCGTGGCAACGCAAACTCCCCGCGCAGACGTCATCACCGGCGTGATCAAGGCGAATATTCCGAGCCGGATCGCATTTCAGGTCGCTTCCAAAATCGACAGTCGCGTGATTCTGGATGAAAACGGAGCCGATCGATTGCTCGGGCAGGGCGATATGCTTTATCTGCCGCCGAGCGCTTCGCGTCTCATTCGCGCACAGGGCGTTCTTGTTACGGATGATGAGATTCATCGGCTGGTCGAATTTGTTTCCGCGCAAAGCCCGCCGGCTTTTGATACGGCAATGCACGAGAAGCTACAATCCGCCGCGACGCCTGAGGAAGATGTGACAGATGAAGACGAAGAGCTGGTCGAGAAATGCCTGGAGATCATTCGGCAGGAAAAACGCGCTTCCACTTCGCTGCTTCAGCGCCGCCTGCGACTCGGCTATACGCGCGCTGCGCGAATCGTTGATATTCTGGAGCAGCGCGGTATTTTAGGTCCCGGCGAAGGCGCCAAACCACGCGAGATTCTGGTCGATCTCGATGCTGCCGTTTAGCCGCTATTTTCTGCGCAATGACGATAGAAGGCCTTGGTAAAAAATTTCAGGAAGCGAGGCTCGCGAGGAATCTTACGCTCGACGAAGCAGCCCGGATGACAAAGATTCGCCCGGCGCGCCTGGCAGAGATTGAGGCAGACGATTTTTCCCAATTCCCCAGCCTTGCATACGCAAAAGGTTTTCTTCTCATCTACGGCAAATTTTTGGATGTCGATGTCACGCCGTATCTGGACGCGTTTGAAGATTCCGAACGCGTGACAGTCGATGGCTACTCTTATCTCCAGGAAAATAGCCCTCAAAAACCAGTGAGTGCGCCGGTCATTCGACGTCGTCGTCCCGCGACAACCAGCCACGAACGTATCTCGCCAATGCCACTCATCTTCGGCGTGCTCGTGTTGGTAATAGGCTTCTCCGTAATGAAGTTGATCCTCAACGTGCGGCGGCTTGCGCCTGGACAAGCGGAGTCTACGGCACAGGTGTCACCGAGTGCGTCTCCGGTTCCAAGCCCAAAGGCTGTGCAAGCGGGGGCAACCGAAGCATCACCGGGAGCTATTGCATCCGCGCCAACGGTCGCACCATCCGCTTCGGTTGGTCCGACAGTTGTGCGAAAAGCGGTTGCCGCAGGTCCGGCAGCCACGAGTGAGCCAGAGGTGCGGAAGGCCAAGCCTGTTCGCCCTGAGGACCTGGCGCAGGCGCCGGCGCAGACGAATTCATCTCCTTCGGAGTCTGGCGAGCAAAATCGGGTTGCCATTCGACCCCTTAAAAGAACCTATGTAAAGGTGACTGTTGGCGATACAGGCGGAAGTCCCGCCTTCGAACGGTGGGTTTCTCCGGCAGATGGGCCTGTGGAATTTCGCGGGAAACACGTTTCAATTCGCGTCCTCGATCCTGACGCTGTCCAGATCACAAAGAATGGAAAGGCGTTGGAAGACGGCGACGCGGACGTGACGGTTAACTGACGCCGATCATGAATTCGCCATCTGTAGTGGCAGCCGTGTCGGCTGCAAGTTCTCGCGGGCAATGTGAGGAAGAGGCAAAACGCGTGCCAGCGCACGGCACCAAGGTCGGCATGATCAGCCTTGGCTGCGCGAAGAACCTCGTCGACGCAGAGATCATGCTTGGCAGCGTGTTGCGGCGTGGTATGGAAATCACTTCGCGCGCTGAGGACGCTGACGTCCTGGTCGTCAACACCTGTGCGTTCATTGATTCAGCCAAGCAGGAGTCAATCGAAGCGATTCTGGAGGCGCACCAGCAGCGCGGCTTGAACAAGCGATCCGATCAAAAACTCATCGTCAGCGGCTGCATGTCGCAACGGTTTGCGCGCGAACTGCGAGAAGAAATGCCCGAAGTCGACGCGTTCATCGGTTTGGATCAGGTCGCGCGGCTTGGTGAAATTGTGGAGAAAATGGTGATGGATCAGTCGCATGCGTCACATAAGTCCCATGCGACAAATAACGATCTCGATCTTGCGTTTGCAGAAGCGCGGCCCACTTACATTCCAGATTACGATACGCCGCGCTTCAGGCTTACACCCGCGCATTCGGCCTACGTAAAGATTGCCGAGGGCTGCAATCATCCGTGCAGTTTTTGCGTGATTCCACAGATGCGCGGCAAACACCGCAGCCGCGCGCCACAATCGGTGCTGGCCGAAATTCGGGGACTTGTTAGCGAAGGTGTTCGCGAGATCAATTTGATCAGCCAGGACACGACCTATTATGGGATGGATCTCTGGACGGCGAAGGCCGGGCCGCGTCAACCAGTGGACTCGACACGCGGCCCAACCCTTGCCGGCCTTCTTCGCGAAATCCAGGAAATCGAGGGGGACTTCTGGGTGCGCCTGCTTTATACGCACCCGGCGCATTGGAGCGATGAACTCATTGAAACCATTGCGCAATGCGACAAGGTTGCGCGCTACATCGATATTCCCCTGCAACATATCGACGACTCGATGTTGGGACGCATGCGGCGCGAAACGTCGCGTCAACACATCGAAGATTTGATTCAAAGACTGCGCAACGGAATCACGGGCGTCTCGTTGCGTACGACTTTCATCGTCGGATTTCCCGGCGAAACCGATAAGGAATTCGCCAATCTTCTCGACTTCATCCGGCGCATCCGGTTTGAGCGACTCGGAATATTCAAATATTCACAGGAGGAAGGCTCGCGCGCCGCGAAAATGCCAGGGCAGATTCCCGTAAAAATCAAGAACGCGCGCTACCGAATGGCGATGTCGATTCAGCGACAAATCGCGCATGAAACTGCTCGTGAAAAAACCGGCAGAGAATTGAAATTATTGGTGGATCAGCCGCATGTTGCGCGGAGCGAAGCCGATGCCCCGGATGTTGATGCGCGCGTCATTTTGTCGAAAGAGGCTCCCGTCGGCGAGTTCGTTCGACGAACGATCGTGGGAAGCCGCGGCTACGATTTGCTGGCCTGAGTCGACTGCTTACCAAGGATTCTTTGGCAAACGGTACTTAACACGTGACAGCAGTCTTTTTCCTGAGCAAACTTCCTTCGTACGTATTTCGCTAGATGACCGAACCAAACGAACCGAAAAAAGAAACGACCCGCATTTCCGTAGCCCCTGAGGTTGCGGAAAAACCTCCAGAGCCAAATACGAAATCGCGCGACACAGTGCGAATTCAGTTGCCGCTGCGTGAACCGCCTGTTCACATTTTAACTGAACCGCAACCTGCTGTTCAGGAAGGAGGTTCCCCGCAATTCTTCCAGGCCGCCACAACCTCCACCGGTGCCGTTAAACGCCGCGGTCATGCCTGCACCAGATCTGCCGTCGTCGGAGCCGATCAAAGAGACAGTTCGCATTCCCCTTCCCACGGTTCAGATGAGAAAGACTCAACCGCTTGTCACCATGCCCGAGGCGGCACCGCGGTATCCTTCAATCGCTATGGCTGCAGGGGAGAAAAATCCAATGCCGATGTTGTGGCTGCTGCTTGGTGTTTCTGCCGTGATTTTGATTATTCAGATTTGGACTTATCTTTCTTAAACCTATGGATAATTCCTCTGTTATTAAGCTCGATGAATCCAATTTTGACCGTGAAGTGACACAGGACGGCAAACCTGTGATCGTCGATTTTTGGGCGGAATGGTGTGGTCCCTGCAAAATGATCGCACCGCTGCTCGATGAGATTGCGCGCGAAAAAGCGGACGCAGTGAAGGTCGCAAAAGTTAACGTAGACGAGAACCAGAGCCTTTCGCTCAAGTACAATATTCGCGCGATTCCGGCTTTACTCTTTTTCAAGAACGGCCAATTGCGCGATCAAATCACCGGAGTCACAAGCAAGAAAGACTTGTTGAATCGAATCGAAGCGCTGGCCTGAGGAATTTTTCAAAAATTTCCAAGGGAGAGCGCGCACCTCTGTCGGCAGTAGCCAGCCGCTACTGCTTATGGCCGCAACCTAGCAATGTCGCCGGCGCGACCTGGGCCGCTAAAAGCTGATCTTTAAAATGCGGCCATCGGTGCCTACGAGCCATCCGGCTTTGGGAGTGGCAAAAGCTACCGCCCAAAAGCCGCTCACACCAGGCAGCGCGAACCATGTGGTTCCCTCGTCGGGAGTCCATGCCGCTCCTCCGTCATTGGCGGTAATGACCACCGCGCGGCCAAGGTTGTCCCCGGGGACGTTACCGGTTCGGCCGACGTAGCTCAGGCCGAAGATCGCTCCTGTCACCGGCGGAGGGTTGGTAAGAGTCCAGGTTTGCCCGCCGTCGCTAGAAACCGCGGTGCGCGCGTTGTTCGGATCGGCGGGATCCAAATCACCGCCGCCTACAATTCCCCGAAACGGATCACGGAAATCAACGGAAAACGCGCCCGCGCTAGGGGAACTTACCAGAGGGGTGTTATATGCATTCCAAGTGTCGCCTGCGTCTCTGGTGGCCAGCACCCTGGCAATGTCAGATCCACCCGTGCAAATCCACGCGTTCCTCCCGCCTTGTGTCGAGACGCATGTACCACTCGACGCGAAGGAGGATTCGCCCGGCAACGCTGGCGGCATATTGTTACTGATATCCTGCCACGTTGTTCCGTCGGTAGTGCGTAGGTCGGGGAACACTCCATTCACCGAGTCGCTGTGTGCGATTCCTCGGTGCGGTGTCCAAAACGCGAAGCCGTCGTAGAAAGCATTCGGATTCTGATTCTCGAACTGAATCGTCCAGGTCGCGCCCCCGTCCTCTGTCTTGTAGATGCGAAACTCCGCTGGATCCCCAGACGTTCCTATGGACATCAAATAGGCGACGTTGGCACTAAAGGCTTGCACGTCGCGAAATTGCAGCGCTTCCGCGCCCGGCACGACTCCGGGTCTCCACGTCTGACCGCCGTCAGTAGTGACGGTGAACGTACCGGCGCGACCGCTCGCCCATACGACTCGCGGGTTCACTGGCCACACCGCGATCAGACCGTTGGTGGTGCCGCTGTTTTGCGGAGTCAGTATGGGTTGATGAAGATGCGTCGGCGAGAGCTCCTGCGCGTTAAGGATTCCGCAGGCGAGCGCTGCAATAAGAAAAGTAGCGAATTGTTTACACATGGCGATTCCTCCAAAGGCAATTCGCGGCCGCGGTCTAAGCTGGCTGTGAGGAGCATCAAATTTGCCATTACGACAACCCGTTTACGGCGTCCTGATTCAGATTGTGAGAACTTCGCTCTGTGATTCCCGTAGAATGAGGTGAACCGGAAACCTATGAGACTGCAACTACTCAAAAAGAGAAAACCACCGATGAAAGCGAAAACCTCACGTTTCGATAAGCTGGTCGCTCGTTATTATCCGGCCGTTTACAGCTTCGCTTCTCGATTCACCGATGATCCTCGGGAAGCAGTTGCCTTAACGCGCTACGCCTTCAAAAACACGCAGAAGCAACTCCAGAACCGTCGCGATGAGACCGCGCTTGCGACAATCCTCATATCCGCTGTAATCCGCGCAGGCCTTACAGCAGCTTGAGGCAAACTTCCTGTTTTTGCCTCGCAAATTTTCGTGACAAATAGCGGGCGGTGTGCCCGGCGGTCACGTCATGCGCAACTGCGCCCGGTGCGGCCAAATTTTGGATTTCAAACCGAGATCGTAACCGCTATTACATACCCTTAAAAGACCTATAACTTTAGATTATGACGCAATCATCAATCCGCGATCTTCCTCAGGGAGTTGAAATCATGGGGGCGATCGCAACGGGTTACGACGAAATTCTCACGACAGACGCGTTGTCGTTTGTGGCAAAATTGCATCGTGCGTTTGAGGCGCGCCGCCGCGGATGCCTCAGACGCCGACAAGATCGACAAGAGGCATTCGACCGTGGCGAGTCGCTGGATTTCCTAACGGAAACTAAACACATTCGCGAAGGCGATTGGAGTTGCGCGCCGATTCCGCGCGATTTGCAGGACCGCAGAGTGGAAATCACCGGGCCGACTGACCGCAAAATGGTGATTAATGCGCTCAATTCCGGCGCGAAAGTTTTCATGGCCGATTTCGAAGACGCCAACGCGCCGACCTGGGCCAACATGGTGGAAGGCCAGATCAATTTGCGCGACGCAATTCGGCGCACGATCACGTTCACAAATCCGGCGGGAAAAGAATATCGGCTGAACGAACGCACTGCCGTCCTATTCGTTAGGCCTCGTGGCTGGCATCTAGACGAGAAGCATCTGCTCGTCGATGGCGAGCCAGTGGCCGGCGCATTCTTCGATTTCGGTCTCTTCTTTTTTCACAACGCCAGGGAACTGATCGAGTGCGGGAGCGGGCCCTATTTTTACCTGCCAAAAATGGAGAGCCACCACGAAGCGCGGATTTGGAACGATGCTTTCAAGCTGGCGCAGGATGAGCTTGGCATTCCACAAGGCACCGTCCGTGCGACGGTCCTAATTGAAACTATTCCGGCGGCATTCGAAATGGACGAGATTCTTTATGAGCTGCGCGAACATTCTGCCGGGCTCAACTGTGGCCGCTGGGATTACATTTTTTCCTGCATCAAAAAATTTCGCCGTAAACCAGATTTCCTGCTGGCCGATCGCGCAGTCATTACGATGACGACGCATTTCATGCATTCGTATTCGTTGCTCTGCATCAAGACCTGTCATCGCCGAAAAACGTTCGCGATGGGCGGAATGGCAGCGCAGATTCCGGTGAAAAACAACCCGCACGCGAACGAAGAAGCGTTCGCCAAGGTGCGCGCGGACAAAGAACGCGAAGCCGGCGATGGTCACGATGGAACGTGGGTGGCGCATCCTGGAATGGTCCAGCTTGCGACCGAAGCATTCGATCGCCTGATGCCGCAGCCTAACCAAATCGCGCGTCAACGTGACGATGTCGATGTTTGCGGGAAAGACCTGCTCGATTTCGGGCCGCGCGGCCCGATCACTGAACAAGGCTTGCGCACGAACGTGAGCGTGGGCGTGCAATATCTCGAGGCGTGGCTGCGCGGCAGCGGCGCCGTTCCAATTTTCAATTTGATGGAAGATGCCGCCACGGCGGAAATCTCGCGCGCGCAAGTCTGGCAATGGATTCGACATCCCGACGGAAAACTGGGCGACGGCCGCAAAGTAACCAATAAACTATTTCGTGAAGTGCTGGCGGAAGAACTAACGAAAATTAAGGGAGCAATCGGTGCCGATCGTTTCGCCAAAGGAAAATTCGAAATTGCGCGCGACCTGTTCGACAAGATGACCACCGACGAAGAGTTCGCGGAATTTCTAACGTTGCCGGGCTATGAAAAACTCAACTGAAGTCAGCGCGCGTTGGCGCGGTATAACAAGACCATATTCGTCGGCAGACGTGGAGCGCGTGCGCGGCAGTCTGCGCATCGAGCACACGCTCGCGCGGCGCGGCGCGGAGAAACTTTGGCAATTGCTGCACAACGAAGATTACGTCCCGACCCTCGGTGCCATGACCGGCAATCAAGCGATGCAGCAAGTCAAAGCGGGCCTGAAGGCAATTTACGTGAGCGGCTGGCAAGTGGCGGCAGACGCAAATCTCGCCGGCCAAATGTATCCGGATCAAAGTTTGTATCCGGCGAACAGCGTGCCTGCACTCGTTAGGCGAATCAATCAAGCCTTGCAGCGCGCCGATCAAATCTACCACGCCGAAGGTAAGATCGATGTTGATTGGTTCGCGCCCATTATAGCGGATGGCGAGGCCGGGTTCGGTGGACCGCTCAATGTTTTCGAACTGACGAAGGCAATGATCGAAGCCGGCGCGGCCGGCGTACATTTCGAAGATCAGCTCGCGAGCGAGAAAAAATGCGGACACATGGGTGGCAAGGTGTTGGTGCCAACGAGCACCGCTATCAAGCATCTCGTCGCCGCGCGTCTGGCGGCCGATGTTTGCGATGTGCCGATGATCCTGATTGCGCGAACGGACGCGAACGGCGCAGCCCTGCTCACGAACGACGTGGACGAGTGCGATCGCGAATTTCTCACCGGCGAACGAACGCCGGAAGGTTTCTTTCGGGTGCGCGCCGGACTCGACCAGGCGATCTCTCGCGCACAAAGCTACGCGCCGTTTGCCGATATGATCTGGTGCGAAACGAGCGAACCGAGTTTGGCGGAAGCAAAGCGATTCGCCGAGAACGTGCACGCAAAATTTCCTGACAAGCTTTTAGCTTACAATTGTTCGCCGTCGTTTAACTGGAAAAAGAAACTTGACGGCACCAGCATTACAAAATTTCAACGCGAGCTCGGCGCGATGGGTTACAAATTTCAATTTGTCACGCTCGCTGGATTTCACGCGCTCAACGCCAGCATGTTTAATCTGGCGCGCGATTATCGGGAGCATGGGATGGCAGCCTATGCAGCATTGCAGGAGGCGGAATTCGCCGCCGAACGCGATGGTTACTCGGCGACGAAACATCAGCGCGAAGTCGGCACCGGTTACTTCGATCTCGTGGCGCAAATTATTTCCGACGGCAACAGCTCGACCACAGCGTTGGACGGATCGACCGAAGCGGAGCAGTTCCGTTGAATGCAAGATCGACAATCGCCCGCGAAAAGGTTGCGCAAGATTCTTCCACTCTAACCGACAGTCGTCTTGCCGCGCGTTGCGCCGAAATCGCGCAGCAAGCTTTTTTCGATTACCAAACACGTTTCAACGCCATTACCCGGCGTGCACGGGAACGTTTTTTGGCACGCGATTGGGCCGGCAGTTTCGATGACGCGGCCGAGCGCCTGCATTTTTACAATGATGTTCTCGACGGCCTGACAAGTCGCATTCGCAAATTGATGGGCGGGCGTTTGCCGGAACGCAGCATCTGGGCGGGGATCAAAGCGGTTTACTCCTCGCTCATCGCGCGCTCGCCGGCGTGGGAAATCGCCGAGACATTTTTCAATTCGTTAACGCGCCGCGTTTTTGCCACGGACGGCGTGGACCAGGCAATCGAATTTGTCGATACCGATTTCGACACGCCGCCGCCAAACGCCCGGATCACTGTCGCGAAAACTTATCGTGGCCGAAGTCTGCCCGAACTGCTGTGCTCGGTGTTGACGGATGCTTTTGAGGAAATCTGCTGGGACGACCTGCGGGAGACAGCAAATCTGGCTACGGCGCGGATTGAAGCAACGCAGGCGGCGAAAGATTCGCAGCTCGAACTGGAGATTGTTTCGAGCGTTTTCTATCGCGGACGGGGTGCCTATTTGGTGGGACGCGTGTTGCGTGGAGGGCAGGTGTCCTTACCCATCGCGCTTTGCCTTCGTCATGAAAACGAGCGGGGCATCACCCTCGATGCGCTGCTACATGGAGATGTCGACCTTGCGATTTTGTTCTCGTTTACCCGCTCTTATTTTCGGGTGGCGGTTGAATGTCCCTATCGGCTTGTGCGTTATCTTCAGCAATTGATGCCGCGCAAACGGTTGATTGATCTTTACAACGCCATCGGTTTTCATCGGCACGGTAAAACGGAATTTTACCGCGATTTCATCGCCCACCTGCACAGGTCGACGGATCGTTTCGTCGTGGCCGAGGGAGCTCGCGGAATGGTGATGAGCGTTTTCACGCTGCCAAGCTACGATGTCGTTTTTAAACTGATCAAAGATCGATTTGATTTGCCGAAAGATAGCACCCGCGAGGATGTGCGGCGGCGCTACCGATTAGTTTTCGAACATGACCGCGCGGGCCGATTGGTCGAAGCGCACGAGTTCGAGCATCTACGGATCCCGGGGGACCGGTTCGACCCTAAACTGCGGGCGGAGCTTTTGCGCGATGCCGCTTCGATTGTGAAGATGGAGGGCGGCGACGTCATCATCGCGCACGCCTACGTCGAGCGTCGTCTTCGCCCGCTCAACCTTTTTTTCCCGGAAAACAAGGCCGAGGCAATCGCGGCTGCCGGGCGCGACTACGGGCAATCGATCAAAGACCTTGCCGCCTCTAATATTTTTCCGGGGGACTTGCTCACGAAAAATTTTGGCGTGACCCGTCACGGCCGCGTCGTCTTTTACGATTACGATGAGCTTTGTTTCCTTACGGATTGCAATTTTCGCAAACTGCCGGAAGCGCGCACTCCGGAGGAAGAAGTCGCCGCAGAACCGTGGTTCTCCGTGCGTGAAAACGACATTTTTCCCGAGGAGTTTTTGCAATTCCTGGCTTTCCCAAAACCAGCCCTGGCCGCGCTGCTCGAACATCACGGCGAGATTTTTCGGGCCGATTTCTGGCGCGCCATTCAGCGGCAAATCCGAGCGGGTGAGATTCCAGAAGTGTTTCCTTACAGAGCGGAGCGGCGGTTGACGAATGACCAAGCCCTTTCGCCCGGGCCAGCAAAAGCGTAACCAAAGGCCGTTTTTGTAAATTCCCGGACCTGGAAAATCCGGTTTCATATGGAATGCGCCTGGCGCGGCTCGAACGCGCAACCTACGGCTCCGAATGCCGACGAGCTTCACGGTGGCTGGCTTCGCCGTCGTCCCATCCTCCGACGAATCCGCCCACGATTGTCTCCGCCTGGACCGCAAGCCAGAGCGGACAAGGTACGCCTCGGGTTACGACTACCGACGGAACTAATAATGCGATCGTATGGGTTGTTGGTGCCCAAGGCAACCATCGATTGCACGGTTACGATGGCGACACTGGGGACGTAGTTTATGCCGGCGGCGGCGCAAACGAATTGATGACTGGCGCCCGCAAATGGAACGGTGGCATAGTGGCTCGCGGAAGCATTTACGTAGCCAATGACAACAAAGTTTATAAGTTCAACGTGCCAGGAAGGGCGCCCACACTTACTCCCAAGCCTACTATAAGACCTACGCCAACATCGGCACCTAAACCCACACCTGCACCGACCCAAATCCGTCAGTTACTCCGACACCGACGGTTCCACCTACACCCACTCCGAGCCGATAGGCAGTGTCACACCAAGTCCAACTGCAACGCCTATAGCTACGCCACGGGTAACACCGCGCGATACTGCTTAATGAGTGTCTCAGCATGATAGCACGTGGTAAAGAATGGACTGTCGGAAAACTTAACGGCTTAACATTTCTTACTTGTTCTTGTACAAATCATCTTGTTTCTGTCGGATAACTTAACACCTTAACATGGTGTTACCTGTTCTAGCACAAATTATCTTGTTTCAGCGCTTGACAACTTGGTAGTGCGCTGTAAACGAGAGCCCGGGCATTATGGATTCTGGGCGTTTGAAGGCTTTATTTTCTATTTCTTGGTTTGTCGCTGTGGGTTTGTGGAGCGCAATTGTTCCAACAAACACGGAGGTTAATGTTACCCAGTACCACAACAGTAGTAAGCGTGATGGCCTTTATATTGATTCAGCCTTCACCCAGTCCACCGCGGCAAACTTGACGCGCGACATGAATTTTGAAGGCACGATCGTAGGCAACGTTTATGCGCAGCCGCTTTACATCGAGGGCGGTCCAAGCGGCCCAATTGTCATTGCGGTAACCGAATCGAATAATGTGTCTGTGCTGAACGCTTCGCCGTCGTCCTATCCGCAAAGGGTATCGCCGTCGGAAACCTTGACGATCTCTGCAAGAAACCGCTTCACCAAAATTTTTGGTGCAACCTCTTTTACAACGACATGCGATATGCATTCAACGTGTTGTGGTAACAGGGTCCCGGAATTGCCACTGCGGACCTGATGAAATCTTCAACGCCGATTTTCGCACTTATCCTTGCTGGTTTCTGCGGTGCGGTCTTTCCCGCCAATGCCCAGGTCAACGTTACCCAGTATCACAACCATAGTTCGCGTGATGGCCTTTATGTCGATTCGGCTTTCACCCAATCGGCTGCCGCGAACTTAATACGCGACTTAAACTTCAACGGTACGATCGTAGGCAACGTTCTCGCGCAACCGCTTTACATCGAGGGCGGTCCAGGCGGCAGGGCGGTGGTCATTGTAGCGACGACATCGAATAACGTATATGCGCTTGACGCTGCGAACGGCACCATCATTTGGCAGCGAAATGTGGGCCCTGCGGTGCCGGCAAACCAAATCCACTGCGATGAGGTTGGTGACGCGGGGATCACCAGCGCGCCTGTTGTCAATCTTGCTTCACGGACGCTGTTTTTGAACGCGCTGACCACGCCCGATGGCGGCACGACCAAGAAACATTACATCATTTCGCTTAACGTGGACACGGGGGCCATTAACCCTGGCTGGCCGGTGGACGTGGAGCTCACGGCTCATTACAACGGCACGACTTTCATTCCAGCGAACCAAATGCAAAGTGCGGCGCTCGGCATTGTGGGCAACATTGTTTATGTTGGATATGGGAGCCATGGGGATTGCGACGTTTATCATGGCTGGCTGGTGGGAGTGGCGATAAATAATCCAGCCAGCGTAACAGCATGGGCCACCAGCACCATCGGCGGCGGTATATGGAGCGCTGGCGGTGTCGCCACTGATGGCACCAATCTGTTCGTTAGCACCGGTAACACTTTTCAACCTGCGAACTGGGGCGGCGGCCAGGCAGTAATTCGTTTTCAACCCGGCCCGATCTTTAGCGGCAATCCCCGCGACTACTGGGTGCCGCTCAATTGGCGCCAGCTCGATCAAGGCGACGTGGAGATTGGGGCCTCGGGCCCGGTACTGGTGGATGTGCCGGGCGCAACACCCTCGCGTCTCGTCGTCCAACTGGGCAAAGATGAATATGCGCATCTTCTTAATCGCGATAACCTTGGTGGTATCACTGCGCCGGTAGCAGAAGCACGGGAAGCCTGGAGCTACATATATGGTGGGACCGGCCGCTTACCGAACCAACCAAAGTACGTATGTTGCTTTGCGCGCCGGCCCCGACGCACTCAAGACTTTCCGCATTACTGCAACCAGTCCGCCTGGCATCATCGACGGATGGACTATGAACCCGGGGGCTGACGGTTGCGGGACACCTTGGGTCACCTCTACGGACGGGACTAATAACATGATCGTTTGGACGGTCGGCACCAGTAGCGATAATACTGGTACCGATGGCGACCAGCGATTGCACGGTTACGACGGAGATACGGGTGCTGTTGTTTATGGCGGTGGCGGCACTAACGAATTGATGGCGGGAACGCACAAGTGGAGGACTACCGGCATTGTTGCCCGCGGGCGCATCTACGTTGCCGGCGCAAACAAAGTGTATGCTTTTAAGCTGCCTGGAGGAACGCCTACACCTACACCTACTCCTAGGCCAACTCTTAGGCACCCTCACCGACGCCGACGGCAACTTCGACTCCACGGCCACCTACGCCTACTCCAACTGCAACAAGGACACCAACTCCTACGGCGACACCTACTCCAACGCCAACAGCAAGCCCACCTGGGAATACATGCCGGCGACAAATGACGGTGAACCATGCTCTTGTTCCCAGCACGCAGACCAATTTCACGGTTCTAGTAAGCGTTACTGATCCTGCGCTTAAGACGGTTGCCAACGGTGGTCACGTAGCCAACGCCAATGGATATGACATCGGGTTTTATACGGATTCTTCCGGCTCGACAAAATTGAAATGGGAGATTGATTCTTACAATCCGTCGACGGGAAAGCTTATTGCGTGGGTAAAAATCCCCACTCTGTCGAGTACGACAGACACGTTATTCTATCTGTTCTATGGGAACCCATCGATCACCACCGACCAATCTGATCCGGTCAACACATGGGATTCCAATTTCAAGGCCGTTTACCATCTTGGAAATGGAACAATCCTAAGCGCAACCGATTCTACCGGTGGCAACAATGGGACGTTAATTAACAGTCCTACGGCGACTGCCGGAAAGATCAATGGAGCGGCTCATTTTGTATCAACCAGTAGCCAGCTCATATCGCTGGCTAATCCAGGCGACTTTCCAGTGCGAACGGCGTGGACAATGGAGGCCTGGGTCAAGCCGTCAACTGACGGAAATGTCGTTCTCATGTGGGGCCAAACTTCCAATAACGGTCCCCATATGGTCCTTGCAGGGAACAACAGCTGGCGAGTTGGTTTCTGGGGTGGTGCAGACGTTAATGGAACCGGAGTAAATATTTCGGCCTTTCATCACATTGTTGGAACATTCGACGGATCAAGTCTAAGATTATACAAGGACGGATCGCTGCTCGCTGGACCTACTGCGGCGTCGCCTGCTGCTTCGTCCAGCCTTAGCGCTGCGATTGGGGCCAGTTCCTTTTGGTCTTCTACGTTCAATGGCGACATAGATGAAGTTCGAATCTCCAGTTCGAATCGCTCTGCCGACTGGATTGCTGCCGAATACAGCAATCAAAACTCGCCGGGAACATTTATTACAATGGGCAGCGAGAATTGCGCTTTTTAATGGGATCATTGATGACGTGCGCATCTATTAACCGGGCACTTGGTCAGGCGGAATCCAGGCCGATATGAATACGCCCGTTGAGAGTCCACACCTACACCAACTCCCATCCGCGCCGGTGACGCCGATTCCCTACCGCAACACCAAATGCGCCCGGCGCGGCTCGAACGCGCAACCTACGGCTCCGGAGGCCGTCGCTCTATCCAGTTGAACTACGGGCGCGATTGAATCCCGAACATACCGCAAATTAACCGGTTAGCGATTCAAGGATTTAGTGGTTATCCGGTCGCCGAATCTCAAACGCGTTGGATCGCTAAATGATCCCGTGGGCGGTTGCAATTTCACGTATCCTGCTGGAAACTGTTCGCCCGCCCGAGCGGGCGGGGAGGAGGATTTTCATGAATCAGATCATCGATGCCATTGAGAAAGAACAGCACAGAAGCGACGCCACACCGTTTTCTGTCGGGGATAGCGTGCGCGTTCACACCCGCGTGGTGGAAGGGGACAAAGAACGAGTCCAGATATTTGCTGGCATAGTCATTGGCCGTAAGGGCCGGGGACTCAATGAAACATTCACCGTGCGCCGAATCTCCTACGGAGAAGGCGTTGAGCGTGTATTTCCGCTGCATTCGCCGCGCATTGCAAAGGTAGAAGTGGAGCAAAAAGGCCGCGCACGTCGCGCCAGACTAAATTATCTTCGCACCCGCAAGGGCAAGGAAGCGACAGCTGTGCGCGAGTAAAATGTGAGATGTGAGAAGTGATTGGTGAGAGATTTTTTCCCACGAGTCACATCTCACTTCTCACCATTAGAATTTTTGCATAATATGCCGCATGCGCCGGCGCTGCGGATTTCGTTATGAGAAAAACCTCCGCACTACCGGCGTCGCGCGGATTGCCGGGATTGATGAAGCTGGTCGCGGGGCGTTGGCGGGTCCGGTTGTAGCCGCCGCAGTAGTTCTTCCTGAAAAATTCCGTCATCGCCGCCTGAACGATTCCAAGCAGCTTGCACCGGAATTGCGCGAGCAGATCTATTCGGATCTAGTGTCCGATCCCGAAGTCAGATGGACGGTCGGCGCTGTCGATTCCGTTGAGATTGATCGCATCAACATTCTGCGCGCGAGCCATCGAGCCATGCGCCTGGCAATCACAGCACTGATCGATCCGCCCGATCATGTTTTGATCGATGGACTGCCAGTCATTCCTTTTCCGCTTCCGCAGACCGCGATTATTGACGGCGACTGCATCAGCTTGAGCATCGCTGCCGCCAGCGTGATCGCCAAGGTAACGCGCGACCGGATGATGCGTGACTTTTGCGCCCAGTTCCCGCAGTATTGCTTCCGCCAACACAAAGGCTACGGAACCGAACTGCATCTGCTGAAACTCCATGAATTCGGCCCTTGCCCAATCCATCGCCGATCTTTCGAACCGGTGGCACAACCGCTTCTCGCGTTGGAGGAGTTCAGCGAACTCCGGTCATCTCCGCCGCGGCGCACGCGGCGAGAAGTTAGCGTGCAGGTTTCTCAAGCGTAGCGGTTACAAAATCCTGTTGCGCAATTTCCGCGGCCGCAGCGGCGGTGAGATCGATGTTGTCTGTCGTGACAATGACACACTGGTCTTTGTGGAAGTAAAAACACGGGCGCGCGAAGATTTCGGCCGTCCGTTCGAGGCAGTGGATCGAGAAAAACAGAAGCGAATTTCGCGTGGCGCATTGGCGTGGCTGCGAATGCTGGATAATCCCGAAATTCTCTTCCGATTCGATGTTGTTGAAGTCATCATTGCCGACGACGCCAAACCGCGTCTCGAACTAATCAAGAACGCGTTCCCGCTGTCCAAGCCTTATCTCTACTGAAGTTCTCGGGAGACCAAGGGAACTTGTGCTCGTAATCGTGCTCATGCTCGAATAGTTCGATTAGGAGCAGGAGCACCAGCATGAATTGGCGAGCCTGGCCGCTCCAATGCGATGTTCGATGGTGGATTTGGACGTTCGATGTTTGCTGCCAAACTGGCGTAGGTTTACCATGGGCTCATGGCCGAACCGATTCTTGTCGCACAGTCGAAGCAACAGATCTTTTTGCTCCCGAAGATGGCGAACCGCCACGGATTGATCGCCGGCGCAACTGGCACGGGGAAAACGGTCACACTGCAGACGCTCGCGGAGAATTTCAGCGCCCGCGGTGTGCCGGTCTTCATGGCGGACGTGAAAGGTGACCTCGCCGGCCTCAGTCAGCCGGGCGGGAACAATCCGAAAGTTCTCGAGCGTGCGAAGGAGCTTAAGATCGACAATTTCGCCGGCGAAGCTTCTCCGGTGGTGTTTTGGGACGTGTTCGGCGAGCAAGGCCACCCGGTGCGCGCGACCATTTCGGAAATGGGGCCACTGCTGCTTGGGCGCTTGCTCGAGTTGAACGACACACAGGAAGGCGTACTCAACATCGTTTTCAAAATAGCCGACGAAAATGGATTGCTCCTCCTCGACCTCAAGGACCTGCGCTCGATGTTGCAGTACGTCGCGGATAACGCCGACCAGTTCAAAACGCAATACGGGAACATCTCAGCCGCCAGCGCCGGAGCGATTCAGCGCAATCTGCTCGCGCTTGAATCACAAGGCGCGGACAAGTTTTTCGGCGAACCCGCATTCAGCCTCGATGACTTGATCCAAACACAAGGCGGCAAAGGAGTGATTAACATCCTTGCTGCCGATAAATTGATGCAAAAATCGCCAAAGGTTTACGCGACGTTCCTGCTTTGGATGCTCTCGGAGTTATTCGAGAATCTTCCGGAAATTGGTGATCCGGAGAAACCGAAGCTGGTTTTCTTTTTTGACGAAGCGCATCTGCTCTTCGCGGACATCGCGCCGGCGGTCCAACAAAAAATTGAGCAGGTGGTGCGACTGATTCGCTCCAAAGGCGTGGGCGTTTATTTCGTGAGTCAAAATCCGCTCGATATTCCCGATGTTGTGCTGGGCCAGCTGGGGAATCGCGTGCAGCATGCATTGCGCGCGTTTACCCCGCGTGATCAAAAAGCGGTGAAAGCCGCTGCGGAAACCTTCCGGCAAAATCCGAACCTGAAAGTCGAGGCGGTGCTTACCCAACTTGCGGTTGGCGAAGCGCTCGTCTCAATGCTGGACGAAAACGGTAGTCCACAAATTGTCGAGCGCGCAAAAATTGTGCCTCCCCGTAGTCAGGTCGGTGCGATCAGGCCAGATCAACGAAAACAGATCATAAATTCCTCGGTGCTTGCCGGCCACTACGAGGAGGCAATTGATCGCGAATCGGCTTACGAAATACTGCGGGCTCGAGCAGGGGAAAAAGTTCAAACGGGCGAGGCTCCCCCTGTGGCAGCGGCCGCGCCAGCCGGCGAACAAACCAAACCATCAATGCTCGAGGAAGCCTTGGGAACGGTCACAGCGGCCTTTCAACCAACAATTGGGCCGCGTGGCGCCGTTCGCGACTCACTTGCGACGTCAGTGGCAAAGAGCGCGATGCGCGCGGCGAGCAGCCAGCTCGGGCGCCAGCTTGTTCGCGGAATTTTGGGGGGAATCCTCGGTGGCAGCGGCAGCCGCCGTCGATAGGTGCCTGTAGCCACGGCCCTGTGGGCCGTATCGGCACGTCGCACAGCAACGCGGCTACAGAAAAAATCACCGGGCGCTAAGCGCCCGGTGATTTTGTTTGCCTTTGATTATTTCTTCTTCGGCGCACCGGCGGGACTGGCACCTTCTTTCTTTCCACCCTTTTCTGCCTTGGCTGGCTTCACTTCGATGTTGGTGGCCGTCATGGTGTAATGAACCGTGACTTTGTCGCCTACTTTCATCTCGCCGCTCGCTTTGGTGTTCGCATCGCGAGCGATTTCAAACCGTTCCTTTTTCGCGCCCTTCTCGATCACGATCATCGTGTCGTTTAACTCCGCAATCGGACCGGTCACCTGATAATCCTGAACGCCCGCCGCGAATGTTGCGCTGCTGAGCGCCAGACCCGCTGCTGCCAATAAACTAAATGCTGCTTTCATATTCATACTGACGATTAGACTATTCTACGGCGCCTCTATTCAAGCATTTTGCGCATCCAAGCGAACGGTTGTCATTCTGAGGGAACTCGAGGAATCTCTAGATATTTGCGTTGATTTTCCAGTCCCTCAGGTCATTCCGGCATCTCCTTTACGCTAACACGCAAGATCAAAGGCCAGATAACCTTCCGCGCTTGTTCGGGAGTTCCCCATGCGCTGCGGAGCTCATCGATTACCTGCTTCAACGGATCGTCACCTCTCGCCGCAATGAACCGCTGCGTCGAAGACCAGGTTCGAAGGTAGCCGACCAGATGATCGAGATTCCACCACGCCGTCATTTCGAATTTTGGCGGATCGATCTCTTGAAACGGGAAGGGGAGATCGGCGAACTGCTCAACGAGCTGGCGCTCCTGCGGCCAAAAAGGTCCGACCACCTCGTAGTAGTATCGATTCACAATCTCATCGATCGCCGCATCGATGTGCAACAAGTTATAAGCCGAAGCAGCAAGTACACCGTCAGGCTTCAACACTCGCCGCGCTTCCGCGTAAAAACGATCCAGATCGAACCAGTGCAGCGCCTGCGCTACCATGATTAGGTCGACCGTCCCAGAGTCTATGCCGCTGTCTTCTGCCGCAGCGACACGATACTCGACGCGACCGTACGGCTGGGCGTTTGAGATCTGTTTCTCACTTGCATCAGTCGCGATCACGCGATCGAACACCGATGCCAATCCGATCGCTGCCTGTCCGTTTCCCGTGCCGCAGTCCCATGCTAACTGACGACTTTGCGCGAGTCCGCCCAAATAGTTGAATAGTTCTTGAGGGTAGCCAGGTCGAAATTTCGCGTAATCAGCTGCCTGTCTCGAAAAATGATCTTTGAACGTCATACCACTCCTTGCCTTGTAGAGGCGGTCTGCGACGGCCGAGATTCTGCGTTCGCATTTGGGTATCCGCCCTTGTCATGTCGAGCGGAGTCGAGACATCTCTCGCTTGGGTCTGCGAGTAATCCTATTCTTTCGGCGGCTCGGGCATCGTTCTGATGCCCACCCGTGCCAGATACTCATCAGCCTGCAAGAGATCGTTTCCTGCGCGCTCGACAATCTTCAGCAGATTATCCATCGAAGAGACTTCCTCCAGCTGCTCCGTCAGGAACCACTGCAAAAAATTGATCGTGATGTAATCATTTTGCTTCCGCGCGAGTTCCACGAGCCCGTTTATTTGTTGGGTGACATGAATTTCCTGGTCGAGCGAAAGTTTCACTGCATCCCGCGGCGTCTTGAATTTTGATTTGGGGGCGTCGATCGCTGGAATCGCGACGCGTCCGCCCGCGTCCACCACGTACTTGATAAATCGCAGTGCATGCCCTTTCTCTTCCTCGGCCTGCTGGAAAAAATGCTGCGACAATTGCGGCAACGCCTCTGAGGCAAAATGCGCCCCAATCGCGTAATACTGCAGCTCCGCGCTGAATTCGTAGCCGATCTGCTCGTTAATCGCGTCAATGATTTTTTGGCTGGTAAGCATAGGCAAACCTTACTGCTGATTGCGCCGATGCAAAAGCAGCCGGTTGGGGAACGGGTGGAGGAATTGGTCGTGGTATGGTTTCCTCACTCATCGCGGCGTTTACAAAACCCACTGGCAAAATCAAGTCGCTCTCTTCATCGGCACTCTGTGATTGACACCGAACGCGTTCGGGGGCAGCC
This sequence comes from uncultured Verrucomicrobiae bacterium, assembly GCA_963840135.1. Classification (GTDB taxonomy): domain Bacteria; phylum Verrucomicrobiota; class Verrucomicrobiia; order Chthoniobacterales; family UBA10450; genus Udaeobacter. The sequence continues at coordinate 455,163 of CAWIXX010000017.1, forward strand.
AGCCGTCGCTCCGATGGGCGCTGCTTCGACAATTTCATACGATTAGGATTGTTTCTAATGAACGCGCCTTGTACTTCTGGAATGGAGTTTGCGTGATCCAATGCAAAGTCACCGAACCAGCACATCGAGAAGAAGACTGACGATTGGAGATCTTCGTTCGGTAACCGGGCTCATCATTGGACTGTATGTCACCATGCATCTGTCGAACCATGCGCTCGGTTTGATCTCGGTGCGCGCGCAAGAAGCAGTGCGCCCATGGGTAATGGCGCTGTGGCATTCACCCCCAGGCCAGGTGCTGTTATATGGCAGTCTGAGCACTCACGCGGCAATCGCCCTGATAATCCTATTTCGGCGACGCCACTATTACATGCCTGCGTGGGAGGCAATCCAAATTTTGCTCGGACTCATGATTCCGTATCTGTTGCTCGTGCATATCGTAAACACGCGGGGTACGCGCATCCTCACCGGCATCGACATCGATTACACGTACGAAATTGCCAATCTCTGGGTCGATCCTTGGACACGTTTTCGACAAATTGCCCTGGTATTACTGGTTTGGGGGCATTTTGCCGTCGGTTTACATTTCTGGTGGCGGCTCCATGGTTGGTATCGCCGCGCTTTTCCAGCCATTCTCGTCGCGCTAGTGCTGGTGCCCATGGCCGCGCTGCTGGGATTCGCAGAAGTTGGGATGACAATGACATCGCGCGCACGAAGCGATCCCCAATGGATGCGCGAGATCAAAGCACGCGGGGTGCCGGCCGATCCGAATCGGGCCAAGTTGCGTGCCACACTGAAGGATTGGGTAGGACCATCGTGGTTCGGTGTCGTCGGGCTTGTTTTCGTCATCGCCCAGATCCGCAACTGGCGAGAACGCCACGCCCGCTTCAAAGTCAGCTACCCGGATGATGGTGTAATTGAAGCGCCCATCGGCATGTCAGTGCTCGAAGTGAGCAGGATGGCACGGCGCGCCCACATGTCGGTCTGCGGAGGTCGCGCACGATGCACAACTTGCCGTGTCCTTATTACCGACGCCGCCGGAGAATTACCTGATCCAGCAGAACTCGAAGCGGCGGCTCTCCGGCGCATTGGCGCACCCACCGACGTGCGTCTCGCCTGCCAACTGCGACCGGACGTTGATCTGAGGGTACAGCCTCTTTTGCACCCGAGTCTGGTGACGACGACACATTACGCTAGCGGCGAGGACTTCGGCGAGGAACGAGAGGTTACCATTTTGTTTGTTGATATTCGCGGTTCGACTTCACTGGCCGAAACACGATTGCCATATGACGTCGTTTTTTTGTTAAACTCTTTGTTCGCTGCGTTAGCCGAGGCAGTAGAAGACTCCGGGGGATATTATTCCAACTTTACGGGAGACGGTTTGATGGCCCTCTTCGGATTGGATGTAAAAAAAGGGGTGGGTGCGAAAGCTGCTCTGCGTTGTGCGCTCTCGATGTTCGAGAGGCTCGATAGCCTGAATCAAAGGCTTGTTGGCGAACTGGAGACGCCGCTTGAAATCGGCATCGGCATTCACACCGGTCAGGCGATCGTTGGCCGAATGGGGCCGCCTAAGACGCCGATCATCTCGGCGGTAGGCGATTCAGTGAACACCGCTGCGCGGTTGGAAAGGATGACCAGGGAACTGGGCGCGCCGCTAGTTGTGTCAGCGGAGACACTCCGGGCGGCCGGGCTGGACACATCAGCGGGACTAACACAAGTGTCGTTACGAGGACGCATCGCAACAATGCCTGTAAGTGCGCTCGATAAGGCAAGTCTTCGTGAGATTCTGGTTTGAACCCATCGGATGGTCTCCTGGAGGCTATGCCGTCGTCCGCCGCGCCGTATTCGAGCAGGCGACGCCACAATGCGAAAAGCCCGCTAGCATCTTTAGCAATGGGCTCTTGGTTCTGACGACGTCCTGTTGATTGGCATGTGCCCGTATGATCATCCGGTACTCTCGCGGATTTAACTATCTACGTCGCAAGAAAGGCAAAAACCCCGGTGACAAACTCACCGGGGTTCTTGTTCTGGCGACGTCCTACTCTCGCACGGCCTGTCGCCGTACTACCATCGGGGCTGCAGCGTTTCACTTCCGTGTTCGGAATGGGAACGGGTGGAGCCACTGCGCTAGGGTCACCAGAGGTCCGAGCCGGACTGGCAGTTTCGCTGCTTCGCGGCGACGCCAGCGCGGGACGTCTCTGGAGACGGATGTCGATCTTTCAAAGAACTGCTGATTCGTTGATATCTACATACAGAGTTTCGGGAACACGCACTTTAAGGCTTCGTTTTGTTTTGAGATCTTTGGTCTCTTCTGTTTGCCGTTCCGCATTGCGCGGAACGGGTTAACAGAAAAGTAAAAGATCAAGCCGAACGGGTTATTAGTACTCCTGAGCTGAACATATTACTATGCTTACACCCGGAGCCTATCAACGTGGTGGTCTACCACGACCCTTCAGGGAGATCTCATCTTGGGATAGGCTTGGCGCTTAGATGCTTTCAGCGCTTATCCTTTCCGAACATAGCTACCCAGCACTGCCGTTGACACGACAACTGGAACACCAGCGGTTCGTCAGACTCGGTCCTCTCGTACTAAGGTCTGAACCCCTCAAATCTCCTGCGCCCACAGTGGATAAGGACCGAACTGTCTCGCGACGTTCTGAACCCAGCTCGCGTACCACTTTAACCGGCGAACAGCCGGACCCTTGGGACCTTCTCCAGCCCCAGGATGTGATGAGCCGACATCGAGGTGCCAAACCCTGCCGTCGATATGAGCTCTTGGGCAGGATCAGCCTGTTATCCCTAGCGTACCTTTTGTCCGTTGAGCGATGGCAATTCCACATTCAACCACCGGATCACTTGGACCTACTTTCGTATCTGCTCGACGTGTGTGTCTCACAGTTAAGCTGGCTTATATCCATATACTCGACACCTGATTGCCAACCAGGTTGAGCCAACCTTCGTACTCCTCCGTTACTCTTTGGGAGGATACCGCCCCAGTAAAACTAGCCGGCTGCCAGTGTCCCTTTCCCGGTTATACGGGCAAAGGTTAGTTATCCCAGTACCGAAGGGTGGTGTTTCATTGTTGGCTCTGCGACCCCCAAAAGGGCCGCTTCATAGCCTTCCACTTACGCTAAGCATCGAAACCGAAACAACAGTAACAGCGTGTAGTAAAGGTGCATAGGGTCTTTCCGTCCTACTGCGGGTAGGCGGCATCTTCACCGCCACTACAACTTCGCTGAGCTCCTCGTTGAGACAGCGGTCAACTCGTTACACGATTCGTGCAGGTCGGAACTTACCCGACAAGGAATTTCGCTACCTTAGGACCGTTATAGTTACGGCCGACATTCACGGGGACTTCGGTTCAACGCTTCGCCTTGCGGCTGACGTCTTACCATAATCTTTCCGCATTGGTCACGTGTCACACCCTATACGTCGTCTTCACGACTTGGCAGAGTGCTGTGTTTTTGGTAAACAGTCGGTTGACCCATTTCACTGCGACCCGCACCACTTTGGCGACTCTTATCTCTCCATTACTGAAGATTGCCAGTTGGGGGAGGTTTGTTCGCCTGCGGCGAACTAACCATCTGGCGGAATCACCAAAGTGGTGCGGGTACCCCTTCTTCCGAAGTTACGGGGCTAGATTGCCGAGTTCCTTAACGAGGTTTCACTCACGCGCCTAAGTATATTCTACTCACCCACCTGTGTCGGATTACGGTACGGGCAACCGTGGGAACACTCGGAAGTTTTTCTTGATTCCTGTTTTAATGGATCCGCTTCAGCCGAGGCCTCCACGTCCTTGCTCTTGCGAGCAGACCGCCACTTTCAATCGGCGACCCATCTCTACAGAAACGTCACTTCCGAGCTTAACCACAGCCGGTGCAGGAATATTAAACCTGCTGTCCATCGTCTACGCCCTTCGGCCTCGACTTAGGTCCCGACTAACCCTGGGAGGACGAACCTTCCCCAGGAAACCTTGGGTTTACGGCGGACAGGAATTTAACCTGTCTTATCGCTACTCATGTCTGCATCCTCACTTCTTAACGCTCCACGTTCGGTTTCCCTTGCGCTTCGATGCATTAAGAACGCTCCCCTACCAATCCATTCTGGCGAACCAAAATGTATTCCAGAGCTTCGGTATGCCGTTTATCGCCAATCATTATCGGCGCGAGATCGCTCGATGAGTCAGCTATTACGCACTGTTTAAATGATGGCTGCCTCTAAGCCAACATCCTCACTGTCTAAGCAACCTCACATCCTTTCCACTGAACGGCATTTGGGCACCTTAGCTGCTGGTCTGGCATGTTTGCCTCTCGCGCGTGAAGCTTATCCCTCACGCACTGACTCCCGTGTTACGCCCTGCGGTATTCGGAGTTTGATTGAGTTCGGTACCCTGGTATGGGCCCTAGTTCATCCAGTGCTCTACCTCCGCAGGTCAGCACACGAGGCTAGCCCTCAAGCTATTTCGGGGAGAACCAGCTATCACGGGGTTTGATTAGTCTTTCGCTCCTACCCACAAGTCATCCCAGAAGTTTTCAACCTTCACGGGTTCGGACCTTCAGTTGCGGTTAAGCAACCTTCATCCTGCTCATGGGTAGATCACCTCCGCTTCGGGTCTACTACCAGCGACTAAAATCGCCCATTTCGGACTCGCTTTCGCTTCGCCTCCAGCGCAGAACGCCTTAGGCTCGCCACTGATAGTAACTCGCAGACTCATTAAGCAAAAGGCACGCCATCACCCTTGCGGGCTTTGACACCTTGTAAGCACATCATTTCAGGTACTATTTCACTCCGCTCGCAGCGGTTCTTTTCACCTTTCCCTCGCGGTACTTGTTCACTATCGGTCGCCAATGAGTATTTAGGCTTACGCCGTGGTCGGCGCAGATTCATACGAAGTTTCACGTGCATCGTATTACTCAGGAAATCCCTAGGCGTGCTCGGGTTTTCGGTTACGGGTCTTTCACCCTCTATGGCGCAGCTTTCCAGAAGCTTCACCTAACCTTTGCACTACCACGTCGGGCTCCTACAACCCCGGCCAATAAATCGATCGGTTTAGCCTGTTCCGCTTTCGCTCGCCACTACTGACGGAATCTCTTTCGATTTCTTTTCCTCCGGTTACTGAGATGTTTCACTTCACCGGGTGTCGCGATGTTCCTGCTATGGATTCACAGGAACTCGAGCAAGTGTTATCTCGCTCAGGTTACCCCATTCGGAAATCTACGGGTCAAAGCGTGTTTGCCGCTGTCCGTAGCTTATCGCAGCTTACCACGTCCTTCATCGCCTATTGGCACCAAGGCATCCATGATGCGCTCTTTGTAGCTTGATCAATCTGTTCTGGCCTGTTCGGCCGGAGATTCTTTGATAACTGAAACTCTCTCATCGTCATGCGACGACGCTTGATTTCAGACTCAGCTCTTAAAGTTGTATTTCTTACTACCCTGTATGTAGATGTCAAAGAACCAGCATTCACGCACATTTCAGACCACAAAAAAACTCAATCTCGTACCGACAAAATACGCCTCCCGCATCACGGTTTCCGCTTTCGTTGCCGGGACAAAATTGAGCCCAATTTGCAGTCCCAAAATGTACGTAGAACACACTCCAAACTAGTGGAGTCCCGCTTCCAGTGGGACAACCAAAATATCACACTTCGCCACGGTGTCAATGCACAAGCGGCAAATTTTTAACGATTAATGCTCGCTCCGTACAGCCAATAAAGCCAAGCACTTACGCAACAATAGTGGCCGCGGCGTGTCGATTGGCAGAATTTATGGCGTCGCACGCCTCGAGACGGGCCGCGCTGCGTTTTCTTGTTAACGGCCATTTTATCAAAACGTTCTGTGTGATCCGGATTACAGCGACGAGATTCGTAACCGGAGCTTGTTTGGATCCAATGCTCGACTGCTACTTCGTGTGGTGAAAAGTCGCAGTGAATCGCCTTTGTGGCGTGCAATCTTCACGCCCCCCGGGATTTCGAGCGTCCAAGCCCCCGGGAAGTCACTTTACGTTAGTCGCATCTTCCCAGCGAATCGCCGCGCGCAGCAGTTCGCCCAGAGAACTAACGCCGAATTTTTCCTTCGCGCGCGCGCAGTAAGCTTGCACGGTTTTCAAACTCAAATGCAAATCCTCGGCAATCTGCGCGGTCGTGCGTCCCTGTCCAAGGAGCCGGAATATTTCCAACTCGCGATCACTCAAACGTTCCACCGGAGAATTTTCGACTCCTTTAGGCGATGAGCTAAACCGGCGAGCCATGCTGTTAACGACCCTTTCACTGACATAAACGCCGCCCTCCAGTACTCGGCGAATAGACGCCAGGACGCTTTTTGTGCTTTCTCGCTTCATCACGTAACCACGTGCGCCGGCGCGCAAGGCGCGTTCAGCGTAAAGGGCTTCATCGTGCATGGAAAGCACGATCAAGGCGACAAGCGGAAATTGGCTCTCCAGGTTCTTAACCAATTCCAAGCCAGACTCATTCTTCAATGAAATGTCCACGAGGACAACATCAGGCCGTGTCTTTGGGATTCCTGTTATAGCTCCAGCGGAATCCTCCGCTTCGCCGCAAACCATTAGGTCATTCTGTTCATTGATGAGATTGGTGAGCCCTTCGCGAACCAGAGGATGGTCATCGACAAGAAAAATCCGATGTTTGCGCGCGGCGTTGGCAGATGGGTTTGAGTTCATTGTAGGCAATTTAGCTCGTTGTGGTTTGAAACCGTTACCTTGCAGGTTGCAATTGTTCCTCGCTGACCATTTTGCTGGACGTTAAACGTCCCGCCAATTAGCTCTGCGCCGTGGCGCATCAGGCGCAGCCCAAGCCCTTTTGAATCTGAGAGATTACTTGGAAAGCCAACTCCATCATCTGTAATTGCGAGAGTAAGTTCGGAAGCATTTAGACTAACGCGGATATCGACTTGGTCTGCTCCAGCGTGTTTCGCGGCGTTTGTAGCGGCTTCCTGAGCGATCCGATAGAGTTGTGTTGCAATCGCAGAATCTTGTACTGGAATGGACTCTTCTCCATGAAAAATACAGTTGACCGCAAATCGTTCGCATATGTTCTCAGCAAGGCCCTCCAAGGCGGTAGTTAGCCCGTCCGCGTCTAGTTCGGGAGAAAAGAAACCTCGCGCCAGGTTGCGGGTGAGGTCGATTCCTTCTTCAACGTAGCGTACGAGTTTCCCTGCTTCTGTTACCTCTGGAGCGCACTTGGCTGCAAGTTTCTCTTTCAACACTTGAGCAGCAAGAGCCGTTCCGGTTAAGTGCTGGCCGAGGTGGTCGTGAAGATCTTGTCCGAGGCGTCTTCGTTCGCGATCCGCCACTTGTGCAATTTCTCGGTCGAGCCGCTGTCGTTCAACGACCTCGCGTTGCAATGCAGATGTCCGTTCCTGCACACGGCGATCCAACTCGTTTACCAGGGTGCGTAGCTTAGCTAACACTCCGGCAAACAGCGCAAATGCGGTGAAAGCCATGCCTGCATTCCAGTAACGGAGAGCAGGAATTCCGGCTGCAAGGTCCGAGACCAGCCACGCCACAACGCTGGCAACTACAATTATCAACCCAATAAGAAAGCTCCCAAACCAGACGGCCAACGAAATCGGCAAAAGATAAAACAGAAGCATCGGGCGTTCGTATCCCGTTAAATAGTCGAAGTAGCCCACGACGCCGACCAGGGAAAAACAGACGATCACCAGAGGCGCCCTGGGAAAAGTCAGGCGACTGAAGCCGCCCAGCCCAAAAATAATCTCCTTAAGTCGGCTTTGTCGTGTAATTGTGCAGACTGACATCGTGATGGCTTCCTAAGACCGGCGATAGCTCAAGACAGCCAAAAGGATTTTGTTTCGCATTATCGCAGAACTCCCATGGACGAATCAGTCGAATGCTCAACGCCGAGGGCTTCGGAGTTGAGACACAAACATAAATCATCGCTACTCTCTTTCAAATATAAATTCCCCGTTTTTCCGGTAGGATGTCGCCCTACTGGGGCGCGTCTGGGAATTCCAAGCTGACAAGTTTCCGTCTACGGTGCTTTTCTTCGCCGCATAACGGTGCCCGCGCCATCCAGAAGCCCTGTCAGACGAGGGCCATTCGCCAGCGAAGCATGACGCACGCTTCCGTATCACCTCAAATATTCGTATTGCCGTGCTGATACGAAAGAGATACGGCAAGCCGGGCCGCGGCACAGCCCGCCGTTATGGCGTTGCTTTTGTAACGACCAACTTCTCGAGAAGTTCATTGTGATCCGCATTGTAGAGGCGAAATTCGTAAGTTGGACCTGCGTTGATCCAATCCGCCTCCGGCAAACCCCGGGGCGCGTCTGCGAACAGCACCTCATCGCCTCCGTCCACAGAAACATAGATCTTTCCGTCCACGCTGTTCCACGAAATTGTTGTTTTGCCTTCCCCTTCGCCAGCAGGCACCGGATTCGGGGACGCGCTCAGAGTGGGGGCCGTCTTGGTCACAAAAACGACGCCTGGCGTAATAACGAGTTTTTCGAACTTTGACAGTCGGAACTCTCCTTTGCGGCCCATGGCAATACTCCCGGCCGCTTGCTCGTCCACTAATTCCTTAACGAACCCGACCATGCCGTACGAATGACATGGGAAGGGGACCTTCAGCTTTGTGGCCCACCGTTGTGGTAACAGCGATCGGACGCTATCGAGGATCGATGGCTTCGGGTCGAATTTTCTGCCGTCAGGAAAATCATCCAAATACCCCGTGCCCCAGTCCTCAATTGCGTACAACCCACCTGGCTTCAAATGATGATCAAACAGGTGCCAGAACGTTTTTTTAGCTAGCTCTCCGATGTGCGAGGCGTCATCTATGATTATATCAAACCCTTCTGGAGCGACTTTATTAGCGACTTCAGACAGAAATTGTTTATCCGCCTGGCTTCCCTCAAACATCTGAATATGCTCTCCAGGAACAAAGTGCTCTGGCAGCTTGATATCGATCCCAATGATAACACCAAGCCGGAAGTAGTCGCGCCACAATTGAAGACTCCCCCTTGCGGATTCCAATCTCTAGAAGTTTGATCTTCTTATCGACCCATGGCGCGAGAATTGGATCATACACCTCCAAGTAACCATGGGTTATCTTATCGGTATTGTAAGATTCCAAATTTAGTTCTTTGCTTCGCATATTTGCGGGAAGCCCTGGCGGAATTGAAAAAGTATTGTCAGTAATCATTTCGTCAACCGAGAGCGGATTGGGCTTGACAGGTTCGCTCTTGGCTGATTGCGGACGATTAAGTCGAGCAATCGGGGACCCCCCTCGGCGCCCGCCGTCGCGAAGACTGGCCCGACCACACTATGGGCCGCTGCTGTCATGGCCCCGGGTGGATTAATGGAGGGTGTAGACTTCGGCTAAGGCAACGCCTGTATCGCCATTGGCTCCGCGTACGATGGCTGTGTACGATCCCGCGGGCAGGTGAAGCACCAGTGCCGATTCCGAAGGATTTGGTGGTGCGAGTCCATTCTTCTGGATGTCGATCGCGTTAACATTATCTTGCCAGTTGTCGTTGGTTGCGATGGCAGTGCCAGTCGAGTCGTAGATCGTCAGTGTGGGATCGCTTAGCGCTCCGCTCACACCGAAAGAAGCGAGCGATGGACCAAGGGCGCGCACGACGACGGTCGCGCTGTCTACGTCTCCAACGATAAAGCCACTGATAAGTACGTTATCCAGCGTGCCGACGGAACCGCGGGTGCTTATGTTCCCCAACTTAGAGTTGGATAGCGGCGAGAGATCATAAAGCTCGACCAAGCCAATCCCCGGAGTCGGGTCCTTTCCCGGTGACTATCACAGTGTAGGCGCCCGGCGCCAAGGTCTGTACAGTGGCCGATTCCAATGGATTGGCCGGCGTCAGCCCGTTGGACTCCACTACAAAGTGGTTTGGATCGGACTGCCAGTTGTCGTTGGTTGCGATGAGAGTGCGAGAAGAGTTATACACGCTCAGAACTGGATCGCTGAGCACACCGGAAAGCCCGAAGCTACGCAGCGATGGCCCCAGCGCGCGAAGCACTATTGTCTTGGGCTCGGTCCCAGTGATGATAAAGCCACCGATCAGAACGTTGTCACCGACCGAAACGATCCCCCGAGTAGAGAGGTTAAGCGCTTGAGGTCCTACTGTCGGAAACTTTGTATTTTCTAGATGAATAGGGAGGGCGCGATAGATCTTCCCGCAGTCCGTGGCCGGGTACCGATAGAAAAAAATCGTCTCGCCAGCGGCGTTAAGGCCTAAGAGTTCAGCGAACACGGGAACGCCGGGAAGTCCACCATTAACGATTGAGTAATCAATTAGATAGTTGTAGGGGGCATCCTCATAAACGCTTGAGCAGAACGGGCAATGGATGCTCTCGTTCATTGGAAAGTTCGACACTTCAGTCGCGACCTTTCCTACCAGATCCAAGCTATACTTGCGAGGACTCGCAAAGTCTCGGTGGGCTCCTCGAGGATTCTGCAAAATACTTTCGTTACCGTTATCAAAGACCATCAAGCCCTGATCAAAGGTAATCGAGGGCGAGTGTTGACCAATCGGTGGCAGGCTGCCGGACGCCACCGTGAGCGCAAATCTCCTCAGAGACGGAAATTGGTACCACTTTTTCGTCGGATCTCCCAGGATCCATTTGATGGCAGTTGTGTTATAATCCAAGCATATAAGGAAATTTTCCCGGCTCGAAATGATCACGGAGTCATCCGCGCGGTTATAGGTAACACCGTTGTTATGGAACCAGTCAGTCGGCGTTGGATAGACGAACTGGCTGGGGTCGTCTCCTCCGGCTCTCATGGCCGCACTGAGAATATTGGCCATGTCCCAGACCTTCAAGACCCTTCCTGAAGGGTCCACCTCGATGTTCACCGAGTTGTACTGTGTTGTGGTATTGGCGTCCAGGATAATTCCAACTTTACCGCGGTCGATGTTATGATGGAAATTAGTGATTCCGAGATTGCTGTAATCGCCCACGAGGGTGACAGTGCCATCGAGATCGATTCGAGTCAGATTGGGGCCATGACCCACATAGGCTGCATTATCAAAGAAGATGAAACTACCGACCGAGAGGCCGGCCGTGCCCACCCACCGCAAAGCACCGTCCGTATCGATGATGGCAGGTTCGAAATTGCTACAAGACCCTTTAATCATGATGTAGTCGTAGCTCAAATCGGTGGCATTTGTACGACGTTGGAGGATCGTCGGATTGTCGTAGCCGCATGGATCGTTGAAAGTGGCGGTGGTGATGGAAGTAACAGCTTGCTTTGAAGAACCGTCCATGAAGCGATAAGTCAGTCTAACAGTATTCGCATAGCCAGCGTAGAGTCCGTAGACTGGCAAGATAATCTCTGGCGGGTGTTCAAACCCCCGGCTCACGAGGTAGTCGGTGGAATAAGTGCCTGACAGTGGCCGGGTGACGGAGCCCGGCTTTGAATCGATCGCGAACTGAACGCTCTTCAGAACGCTCGTATTGCTGACATCTAAGGTCAATCTACTAATAAAAGGCGTAGGACCCGCCGTGTGACCGGTGATCGTTATAGTAGTATCATCTGCCTGAGTGGCGCAGGCTGGATGGGAAAAGACCATGAAGACGGCGCCGACGACGATTAATGAGCACGTTTTCATAAGCGTTTGTTCTTAAATAAGAGTTTTCTTCGAGAACAGTGCCCAAGGATGTCTGAGAAGGCCCATTCGAGTCCAGCAAAAATTCCAATGATGCGCAATTCGTGCAAACGAGTGTATACCCGAATCCTAGAGTGCCACATGAGATCAATACAACCGGGAAACGGGATATGAGCTACTCCGCAACCCCATTTCATAGAGGGAGCTATCAACGGCGCCAACCATCGCTGTTTGGAATTCCGCGACACAGCGCAAATTCAATATCGAAAAAGAATGAAATTATTCGTTACGTCCGCCTACGGGGCCGCTACCGCTAGACCGCTTGCTAATTAATGGAGGGTGTAGACTTCGGCTAAGGCAACGCCTGTAGCGCCATTGGCCCCGCTCACGATGGCTGTATATTTTCCTGCGGGCAGGTGAAGCACGAGTGCCGATTCCGACGGATTTGGCGGCGCAAGTCGATTCCTTTGGACGTCAATCGCGTTAGTATTGTCTTGCCAGTTGTCGTTGGTTGCAATGGCAGCGCCAGTCGAGTCGTAAATCGTCAGTACGGAATCGCTTAGCGCTCCGCTCACACCGGAAGCAGCGAGCGATGGGCCAAGCGCGCGCACGACGACGGTCGCGCTGTCTACGTCACCAACGATAAAGCCACTGATAAGTACGTTATCCGCGGTGCCGACTGAACTGCGGGTGCTCATGTTCCCCAACGTAGAGTTGGATAGCGGCGAGAGATCATAGAGCTCCACCAAGCCAATCCCCGGAGTTGGATCATGTCCGGTGACTATTACAGTGTAGGCGCCCGGCGCCAAGGTCTGTACAGTGGCCGATTCCAATGGATTAGCCGGCGTCAGCCCGTTGGACTCCACTACAAAGTGGTTTGGATCGGACTGCCAGTTGTCGTTGGTTGCGATGAGAGTGCGAGAAGAGTTATACACGCTCAGAACTGGATCGCTGAGCACACCGGAAAGCCCGTAGCTACGCAGCGATGGCCCCAGCGCGCGAAGCACTATTGTCTTGGGCTCGGTCCCGGTGATAATAAAGCCGCCGATCATAACGTTATCACCGACCGAAACGGCCCCCCGAGTGGAGAGGTTAAGCGCTTGAGGTCCTACTGTCGGAAACTTCGTATTTTCTAGATGAATAGGGATAGCGTTAAAGGCTGTAAGACATCCCGCCAGGCTTTGGTACTGGTAACCAAAAACCATCTCACCAGCACTGTTTAACCCGATCCACTGCGACAAGCTTTCGTTTGTAACGCCGTGAGCAAAGGTAAAGTCGACGAGATAATTCAACGGCGCGTCCTCATAGACGCTCCCACAAAATGGACACCACATGCTCTGCCCCATCTCAAGATTCCAGACTTCGGTCGCTGTTCTTGCATTCAGATCCAACTTATACTTACGAGGGGTCGAATAGCTGCGTTGCTCTCCTGCTGGTTGCTCAAAGATGCTCTTTTGTCCGTTGTCAAACACCAGGATGTTCTGATCGAAGGTGACGGAAATAGCATGTTGACCGATCGGTGGTAGGCTGCCGGGAGCGAGGGTAAGTGCATATCGCCTTAGAGACGGGAATTGGTACCACTTTTTCGTCGGATCCCCGAGGATCCACTTAATTGCACCGGTCGCATAATCCAGACAGATGAGAAAATTTTCACGGCTCGAGACGATTAAGGAGTCGTCTGCCCGATTGTAGGCAACAGAGTTGTTATGAAACCAATCGTTTGGCGCCGGATAAACAAACTGGCTGGGATCGTCTCCCCCGGCTCTCATGGCTGCGCTGATAATGTCGGCCAAGTTCCAAGTCTTCAAAACGTTGCCGGAAGAAGCGTCCACTTCAATAACCGTCGATTCGTGCTGAGATGGTGTAACAGCCTCCAGGATAAGTCCAACTTTGCAGGAGTCGATATTGTGATGGAAAAAACTGATTCCGCGATCTCTGTAATCGCCAATCAGAGTGACGGCGCCATCGAGTTCGATTCGATAAAGTTGAGTGCCACCAGCAAGATAGATCGCATTATCAAAGAAGGTTGTAACGAAGCTTGAGCGGCCTGCCGTGCCCACCCACCGCAGTGCGCCATCCGTATCGATGATGGCAGGCGAAAAATCGCTGCAAGCTCCTTTAACCATGATGTAGTCGTAACTTAAAGCGGCGGAATTCCGGTGTTGTAGGAATGTCGGATTCTTGTATCCACATGGATCGTTGAAGGCGGCGGTCGGGATTCTGAAGTTAGCCTGCGCCGCAGAACCGTCCATAAAGCGATAAGTCAGCGTAATGAGGTTATTGTATCCATCGTAAAGCCCATAGACTGGCAAAATGACCTCGCCAGTTTGCTGGTTTTCAAAGCCTCGATCCACGAGGTATGAATTGGCATAAGTGCCTGACAGCGGCCGGGCGACGGAGCCCGGTTTCGGGATCACTGTAAATTGAATGCTTTTCAGAACGCTTGTGTTGCTGATTGCGAGGGTGACCTTACTGATGAAGGGGGTAGCACCTGGCGTGTGGCCGGTGATTCTTATCGACGTGTCGTTGGCTTGATTGGCATAGGTTAGATGGGAGACAGCAATGATGATGGCGTCGACGACAATTACTGAGCGTCTCTTCATACGGTGTTCACTTTTTTAGGAGTTTTCTCCGAAAAAAGGACAAGAGTATGTCAGGGGCCGGTTAGCCATTACCGTCCATTGCTGTTGGACCGCTATGGATTAATGCAGTGTGTAGACTTCGGCCAAAGCGACCCCTGTACCACCATTGGCTCCGGTTACGATGGCTGTATATCTTCCTGCGGGCAGGTGAAGCACGAGTGCCGATTCCGACGGGTTTGGCGGCGCCAATCCATTCCTCTGGATGTCGATCGTGTTAACATTATCTTGCCAGTTGTCGTTGGTTGCGATGGCAGAACCATTCGAGTCGTAAATAGTTAATGTGGGATCGCTTAGCACCCCGCTCACACCGAGGGAAGCAAGCGATGGACCAAGGGCGCGCACGACGACGGTCGCGTTGTCTACATCACCAACGATAAAGCCACTGATAAGTACGTTATCCGCGGTGCCGACCGAACCGCGGGTGCTCATGTTCTCTACCGTAGAGTTGGATAGCGGCGAGAGATCATAAAGCTCCACCAAGCCAATCCCCGGAGTTGGATCATGTCCGGTGACTATCACAGTGTAGGCGCCCGGCGCCAAGGTCTGTGCAGTGGCCGATTCCAACGGATTAGCCGGCGTCAGCCCGTTGGACTCCACAACAAAGTGGTTTGGATCGGACTGCCAGTTGTCGTTGGTTGCGATGAGAGTGCGAGAAGAGTTATACACGCTCAGAACTGGATCGCTGAGCACACCGGAAAGCCCGTAGCTACTCAGCGATGGCCCCAGCGCGCGAAGCACTATTGTCTTGGGCTCGGTCCCCGTGATGATAAACCCGCCGATCAGAACGTTGTCACCGACCGAAACGGCCCCCCGAGTAGAGAGGTTAAGCGCTCGAGAGCTCACCGTCGGGAACTTCGTACTTTCCAAATGAATCGGAATCGAGTTGTATGCGGTATTACAGCTTTGGGTTGGGTATTGATAGTAGAAAATCTCTTCGCCGGCAGCGTTCAGGCCGAGGAGCTGCGCGAACGTGGGAAGGCCAGGAATTCCACCGTTAACGAGTGCATAATCAACTAGATAATTGTACGGCGCATCCTCATAGCAGCTTCCGCAGAACGGGCTGTGGACACTCTGATTCATTGGGAAGTTCCACACTTCAGTCGCCACATTTCCTACCAGATCCAAGCTATACTTGCGGGGACTGGCAAAGTCGCGGTGAGCCCCTGGAGGATCCTGAAAAATACTTTCGTTACCGTTATCAAAGACCAGCACGCCCTGATCAAAGGTAACCCCGGGTGAGTGTTGACCAATTGGTGGCAGGCTGTCGGGCGCGAGCGTGAGCGCAAATTTACTCAAAGACGCAAATTGGTGCCACTTTTTCGTCGGATCTCCCAGGATCCATTTGATGGCAGCTGTGTTATAATCCAAGCAAATGAGAAAATTCTCACGGCTTGAAATGATTAGAGAATCGTCGGCCCGATTGTACGCGACACCGTTGTTATGGAACCAGTCGGTCGGCCTCGGGAAGACAAATTGACTCGGATCGTCTCCCCCGGCGATCATGGCTGCACTGATGATGTTAGCCATGTTAAACGTCTTGAGCACGTGACCGTCCAGGCTATCAACTTCCAGGATTACGGACTCGAAGTAGGACGTGGTATCCGGCTCAACGAATAGTCCCGTTTTACCGGGATCAATATTATGATGGAAGTTGACTACGTCAATATTGCTATAATCTCCGACCAAGAGGACAGTCCCATCAAGCTCGATTCGGAACAACTGCGTGCCTCCTGTTACGTAAACCGCGTTGTCGAAGAAAGTGGAAGCCGCATTAAGAGCGCCCATCGTGGCTAGCGGGCTAACCCAGCGCAATGCTCCATCGGAATCGAGAATGACAGGTGAGAAAGTACCGCAGGCCGACCTGTCAAAGATATAATCATAACTCAGACTAGTGCTGTTCGTCCTGGGTATGATTCTCGCCGGATTGTTGTAGCCGCAGCCCTGATCATCGAATGTGGCGGTGGTGACCGAGGTAACAGCTTGCTTTGAAGAACCATCCATAAAGCGATAAGTCAGTCTTACGATGTTCTGATATCCAGCGTAAAGTCCGTAGACCGGCAGGATAATCTCTGGCGGATGTTCAAACCCCCGGCTCACGAGGTAGTCGTTGGAATAAGTGCCTGACAGTGGACGGATGACGGAGCCCGGCTTTGAATCGATCGCGAACTGAATGCTCTTCAGAACGGTCGTATTGCTGACATCTAAGGTCAATTTACTGATGAACGGCGTGGCGCCTGCCGTGTCACCGGTGATCGTTATAGTAGTATCATCTGCCTGCGTGGCGCAGGCTGGATGGGACAAGATCATTAACACGGCGCCGACGGCGATTAATGGGAATGTTTTCATAAGTCGCATTTTTCTTGAAGTTTCTCCTGATTGGGTGGCGAGCGTGTCAAAGAACGCCGTTCGAGTCCAGCAAAAAATCAATGACACGCAATTATTTTTTGAGGAATTGTCGAACTTATATGCAGCGAGATCGCACCGTGAATAAATCGGCAAGACCGCTGGGGACCTTCCTGTCGCGCGCTCATCCCAAAGGCGGCGCGGACGGCGACGCCGCTGAAAATGGCCATTGACTTCGAGAGTGCCGGAGAAGCGGGATGCACCCACGGCTCCGGCCTCCCAATTTTATATATGAAATCGAAACTTGATGAACGTCGTTCGAGCGGCGACCCGAACTTGGTGCGTGCTCGAGAGGATCCAATTACGGAATTCGTGGTGGAAACGCCGATACATACTGAGACTCATCGAAATCCCGTGCTTCGATTTGATCGCGTTGCCATTTGGGCTCTCAGAATCGAACGGAGGGGGATTGTTCCTCACCGATTTCCGGCTTGATCAACCATCAGGACTCTAGATCATACGGATACATTCATGGGAAACATCAGGATGTTTGAATGACTGACTAGTTTTTGAACTTGCCCGTCGCGGCCGAAACCTCAACGATGTGGTCTTGTTGATAGGTGTCCTCCAACACAGTGCTTAGGCAAAGAACTCGGGGACGATTAACCGGTACCCGGTTGACAAAAACTCCCGAATTCTGAATGCAGTTGTTCATCATGCAGAAATCAAGTGAGCCTGACCTTTGATAGCTCGCCCGGGTAATTGGGCGAGATGGGAAAAGCTCACTTTGCTCGGTCTGTTATCTATGTATGGAGCTTTGGCCATTTACAAGATTCATTTACCCAGTATTTTACTATGACGAGATTCTTTCGTTAGCCCCCGGCGGCAGGCAATACGACCAAACCGGTCTGGGATGTTTCGCCTGCGATTGCGGAGACCTATCAGATGATTCGAGAAACGGGCAACCGGCGTTCAATCGACAACGATACACATGAGTATTAGGCTTCAGCTGATTTCGGGAAATGACAGCCAAGAATAAACTGGGAGACTACTGCCCAACAGAAACGATATCGCCGCCTTCGCCGGCGGGTCCCCGTCGATTTTCCCTTCAGGTAGCGACAGGTATTTTTTGCTTCATTCTCGCGCTTCTCTTTTACTACGGTTCCGTTCTTCGCATCGAGTTTAACCGCACGTACTTCCTTGACCTTAATCCTTATCCGGATGCGGTAGAATATTTCGCGCAGGCCGACTCGATGTTGAAGGACGGCGTGGCGGCCATCCAGATCGGTTACGACAAATTACCGTCGCGTTATCCTCCGGGTTATCCGCTCCTGATGCTTCCCTGGTTGAAGCTCTTACCGCACAACGAAATTTTGGCTCCGTTTAGAACCAATGAAACAATCGGACTGTTGCTATTGATAGGCGGGTTCGTGTTTTACGTTGGAATTGGAAGGCCACTGGCCGGAGGGTTGGCAAGCCTGCTGCTCGCAACACAACCAAGCTTCGTTTCCTTTAGCCGGTCATCAATAAGCGATCTTAGCGGGGGGGCTGTCATAGTGCTCGCCTTTGCGCTGGTCTACCTGGGTCTCGCCTGGCGCCGCCGCTGGCTGATTTACTGTGCTGCCATTATCCTTGGTCTGTCTTTGTGTATACGGCCACAGTTATTGTTCATGGCGCCTTTGTTGATAGCTATGGCTCTCTTTCCGGTTAACGTATCTTGGACGAAGTGGTTCATGCATTGCTGTCTTGCCCTTGCTGTATTCGCTATCGCCGCGAGCTCGTATTTTGTTCTGAACACTTTGGAATTTGGCGATCCGTTAAAGACTGGATACGAATTCTGGGTGCCGACATTGGCGGACAAGCAAGCTGCTTTTTCCTTAAGCAATGTGACCAGCCAAGTTGCCATGATTTGGTCTGAGATTACTGCCAGCTGGGATCAATTTCGAGTAGCGAACCTCTTTGGCACGGGCACTTACGTAGTGCCGGCTTTCATTTTTCTCTCTGCCCTTGGTCTGACGTTCGTTCGGGTGAGGCGGTTCGAGATCAGCGCATTCTTAGCGGGAATTGTCTACATTATGGCGACCGTGACTTACACCTATGTCGAGGGGCGGTTCTACATACCTGTTTTTTTCCTTTGCGTTCCGCTTGCCGTTTTGCCTTCGGAATGGGCAGTAGGCCAAGCTCTCAAGAAGCGCCTTTCGATCTGGAACGTTGGAGTGCTGGCGCTATTTCTGCTCAGTTGTATCGGTTATCCGTCACAATCAGGCTTTAAGCCCAAGGGCGGTCGATCACAGGCGTGGGACGCCCTTCAATACGGAAAGGGCAATGGAAAGTCGCTCCGGTACGAGGCGCAGAAGGAATTCAGCCGCAGCTTCCGAGACGCAGCTGGCATTGTTTTATCCGACATCGATCCTCCCTATTTAAACGCGCTGCTGCCGAAGCCATTTGTAGCGGCTCCCATTGACGGTAGTCACAACTACAGTTACAGCCGACGCTGGCATTACGGTAAGACCGAAGCCCTTGAACTAGTCCATAGCGCCTTAGATCACGGGGCTCCGGTTTACGCTCTTCTGTTATCCTCAAAAGATACCGACCAGGACGTAAAGCGCTTACCCATGATTCAGGGTTACAGTTGGAAACGGAGCGAGAAGTCCAATCCAAAAGCTCTGATCCTGACATTGACAAAGGATCCGGTCGCTTTCACCTTAGATTCCGTTACTCGTTCAGTGGAATGATGCCAAATGAAGTTGTCTGTCGTTATCCCTTGTTATAACGAGCAATCGACGATCGAAGCTGTCGTTGAAGCTGTTCGCTCTGCACCGATCGAAGATCTGGAAATCATCGTTGTGGATGACGGATCGACTGATGGAACAAGAGAACTTCTCAAAGAAAAACCTCCTGGGTGGGTCGATAAGATCGTGCTGCAGGAACGCAATTTCGGGAAAGGCGCAGCTTTGCGTGCTGGTTTCCAGGCTGCTACGGGCGATTTAGTCATCGTTCAAGACGCCGATCTGGAGTATGATCCGAGTGAATACCCCATCCTTATTTCGCCGATTCTGGAGGATCATGCCGACGTTGTTTTCGGTTCCCGGTTCCTCGGCGGTAGACCCCATCGCGTAGTTTACTTTTGGCATATGGTGGGAAACCGGTTTCTCACGTTGCTATCCAACATGTTTACGAACTTGAACCTCACTGACATGGAAACATGTTACAAAGTGTTCCGGCGGGAATTTCTGGATGAGATTACTATAGAAGAGAATCGATTTGGATTTGAACCTGAGATTACGGCCAAGGTGGCGAAGGCCGGCTCCAGAGTCTTCGAGGTCGGCATTTCGTATAACGGCCGCACATACGAAGAGGGAAAAAAGATAGGATGGCGTGACGGTGTCAGAGCTATTTATGTGATTGTTAAATATAACCTATTTCGAAGGAACAAAGGTTCATGGAAGGGCAATACTCAGGAGTCGACATCCTCGAAGCGCTCGAGAGCGCACACAACTACAACGATTACTTGACCCGCTTGATCCGCGCATCAACCGAATCAAAGGATCTGATCGACTTCGGCGCGGGCAGTGGCACCTTTGCGAAACGTCTGCGCGAGGCAGGTTGCCGGGTGCTTTGTATCGAGCCCGACTTCTCGCAGCGAGAACGTTTAGTCGAAGCAGGCTTCGAAGTTCTTCCGGATATTGATTCGCTCCCAGACGAATCGCTGCCATTTGTTTTTTCGTTGAACGTGTTTGAGCACATCGATGATGATCAGCGCGCAATCGAGCAGGTCTATCAAAAGCTAGCCCCGGGAGGGATCTTTCTTTTGTATGTCCCGGCTTTCCAGTGCCTTTGGTCAACATTAGATGATAAGGTTTGCCATTTTCGTCGCTATACAAAGAAAACTCTGCGCACGCTTGTGCGGCCAAAGTTTTCGATCGAGAAGCTGGAGTATGCCGATTCGCTCGGCTTCATCGCCGCACTGACCTTCAGGTTATTGCGCCGTCCTGCGACCTCGTTGACAGCGAAATCAATCGCCTGGTATGATAAATGGATTTTTCCGTTTAGCCGCATGCTTGATATTCTATTTCATCGGTTCCTCGGGAAGAATGTGTTTGTTATTTGCAAGAAAATTCCTTCTAACTCTTTTATGCCGCCCTTCATAAGCAGCAACCAAACCTCTCTACCCAGCGGCAACTGAATAGCTCAAGTATCGAGCCGTTGTCAAAGCGTGGCGGATGTAATAAGTTCTGGCATCACTTCAGATGGCCAGCCCATGTCGCTAAAGTGGCATGGTACGATGTTACAATCTTGCAGATGACTGGGGATTTTAGTCGAAAACAACTGCGGCAGTAGAATAATACTGCAGCGACAGTCACTGGGATAACTTAGCAATTGATTGGACGCCGGATCATTCGAGCCATGCTTGAAAGCGTGGCCATCATCCGCCCCAACGTCCCAGCAGCAAGAGTGCATTCGGCTTTCTCGGCCATTCTTCGCGTACTTGGAAAAGTATCGAATATGTGGTGGCACATGATTATAGGAATATTGTTGCCAGTGGGAAATGGTCTTTCTTGTCGAATGTTTTTGGCAAGGACTATAGAGAACCAATTCACGGAAATACCACGGCTCGTGTTACTTTTTCCAAGTGGTGTGGGACCTCGCTCGATCTCGCGGGATTTAGGGCGCGGCAACGCTCAGCGAGCGACCGCCAATGATCCGCCGATTGCTCAGAGGATAACTGCTCTTCGAGTAGCGCGATTAGTTGATAATCAGTTTCAAAAGGCACGGAAACGACGCCGCGGGTTCGGCTGATTAAATCATCGCTCCATTCCTGGAGCAACGCCCGCGCGGTAGCGCCACGGTAGGTTGTAACTTCTAATTGGCCGAAATGTCTGACCTGCGCCTTGCGACCGTTTAAAATAGCTAGTCCTGTCACGTAAAAGACGCGCCCGGGTGCTGGGTCATCAAGGTGTTTAGCGACTCTGTCAACGTATTCGTTGGGCAGCATGATTTGATCTTGCGGACGGTCGAAGAATTGTGACAAGGTGAACCCCATGTTCCATCCGGCGACTATAACGTCGCGTTTCTGCATGTGCCTGTGCAGAAACTCGCCTACTTTAGCATACGGCCATGCTTTCTTGGCGAAAAACTGGTATTGGAGGTTGGGCATCCAGCACAGCACAATTACCGTGGTGAGGCACCAGGCTACTACGGTGGCCCCTCCTCGTATCCAAACAAGTCTGGCAAGCCAATCGATCCCCTCTGCCATCAGGATCAGAAGCAAGGGCAGGGAAAAAACCAGAAAACGGGCGTAATTGGATTTATCAACGGAGATCCCTTGCAGGGACATAAGGATTGGCGCCAGAATGATCGCTCCACACAGCATAAGGAGCGCTCGCTTCTCTCGTATCGCCGACCAACACCCGGCAAGCAGTAACAGCATGCACAACAAGGCCGCACGACCAACCCCCATGTACGCAGTAAAGAGTTGCGGAATGTAATCAATGCTCGCTGGCGGGGTAACGGTTCCCCACTCTCGGTTGAGCTTTGCGATATCGGGCAGGAGCCGCCAGTAAGCTGCCCCGACTATGATCGCCACGCCAGCTAACGGAATCCAAAGCGTTCTGGATTGCCAAAGAAACCGTCGTCCGTTGGAGAAACCAGCGGAAATGCTTTCGGCTATCAGCAATAGTATGAGAAAGGCGACCGTGTAAGCGCCATTCATATGTGCAATTAGCAGCAGTAACACCGCCGCAGCACATCGCACACCGCTCCACCAGTCCCGCCGCCGAGCCCAACGGAAAAATTCATTGATTGCCAATAGATTCAACGCCACCAGGAGCGAATAGGCGCGAATCGCCGGGCCCCACGCCACAAGGTACGGATTGAAACCGGCTAAGCTGGCCGCAATCAGCGCAGTACGCGTCGAACCGGTGACCTTAAGAGCGAGCGAAGCAGTTAGTGGAATGATTGCGACGGCTGCTGCCATCGGCAACAGAGTTAGCCGCCAATCCGCCGCTCCGCACAGCCAGGCGACACCTTTCTCGACCAAAATGAAATAGTTCATCGTCAGCCACACTTGGAAATGGGTCAGGATGTAGGTTGGGCTTCGTTTCAGACATCTCAGCGTACCGATCTCGTCGCCCCAGAATACTCGGCCATGTTGAAGAGCGGCGAGCAGGACCAACACACAAAGACATAGCGCCCCTAACACGATACGTTCACGCCGTGACAAGCACCGCAAACTCAGGTCAGAGTGAACGAGATCCAATAACCTGCGTGGACGAGCGCTTGAAAGCATCGGAACTAGCGAGAAGCTCTAAGTATTCTAAGCTGTTTCAAAGTGGGTTGACTCACCCTTGGACTGCCTCTGTCGGCGCCGATAAAGCGGGCACCGTGATTTGCCGCTGATGTTACACAGTTCGTGGAACAGGGCATTTCGTGGCGCTGCGCCGCCAGTGCTGCGTCCCGAAAGAGCAAAAGCACCGGTTCGGGATGAGTCATATGTTGGAAAATACTCCCCTTGGCAAAACAAAAGTCAAACCCAAAATATCACATCGCATAAAAGTAGTTGCCAGTCGCGATCAAACCGCTAAATCGTCTCCAGTCCGCGCTCCGTCACTGATTCATTACCATTTTGCAGGAATCGAAGTAAATTTCAACCAGTGGCTTTGTCCCGGCTGAACTTGGTGAGACCTATGAAGTTTATCGAATTACAGCCCTAGGTCGACGGGGCTGGATGCAGTTCGATGTAGTACGAAGTACGACCCTGAAATTATACGGAAACACGGTCGCGGTGAAGATCGACAGCACGCTGGACAATGCTAGTGTATTGGCTAACAGGGAAATGTATGGATAAAAGAGTTTTTCGAAATCTGCCGCCGTCAGTTTCAGGCAAACACGTTGATACGAAACCGAGAGTTAGCTCCTCGATGATCACTCGGCTTCTTCTGGTATTTCTACTAAGTCAGGCGATAACGGCGATGCCAATCAGCTCGCAAGTCGCGTCATTGCCTGGACTTTCGGTAGGGCGAGACGGCGCGTTGCTACGAGACGGCGTACCCTACCGCGGCGTGGGCGTCAACTACACTGATGCTTTTTTGCGTTCACTCAGGCATCCAGGAGATGAAAGTTATCGCGACGATTTTCGCAAACTAGCCGCTAATCACATCCCATTTGCGCGCATTATTGCGAGCGGCTTCTCGCCAAGTGATTATCAATTATACCTGCGGGACAAAGAGAACTATTTCAAACTGCTGGATGGCGTCGTACAAGCAGCCGAAGAGTCTAATGTAGGTCTTATTGCCGATCTTTTTTGGTCAAATACCGCAGTGCCCGACCTGGTAGGCGAACCGCGCGATCAATGGGGTAACTCACAAAGTAAAACTCGACAGTTTATGCGCACATATATACGCGAGGTCGTATCGCGTTATGTGGACTCTCCCGCGATCTGGGGTTGGGAGTTTGGCAACGAGTGTAACCTTTCACTGGACAATCCAGACGCCTGGCGGAACATGCGTCCGGTCGATGTTCGCCTGGGCATGACGAGGAGCCGTGGTCCGGATGACACGCTTACTACTGAGATGTTCACCAGCGCGTTGTCCGATTTTGCCAGGACGGTGCGCGAGATTGATGGCCACCGTATGCTACTTACGGGGAACAACGTTCCGCGATTTTCCGCTTACCATATGCAAACAGAGAGGAGGGAGGGCGCAGATAATGCCGCGCAATTTGCCACGATGTTGTTACGCCAGAATCCCGGACCGTTTAACCCAATTTGTATTCATAGCGCTCCCGTGTCACCCATGCCCCGCTTTGCAAAGCGGCCAGTCTCGTACAACGAACTAATCCAAACATGTGCTGGCGCAGCACGTTCTGCCTCGAAGTCACTCTACATCGAAGAATTTGTTACCTGTCCAGCAAAGACGGAGTGTAGCACTGCTACCCGCCAAGAGAACGTGAGTGAAGTGCTGGCGGCAATCCAGGCAAATAACGTGTCGCTGGCCTCAGTGTGGGTTTACGGCAGAAAGATGATACAAGATCCTAACAGCTTAAGCTTTGAGGATGATACCGCTTCTGTCTTGCAGATGATTGGAGATTTTAATCAAAAATGGTCGCAGCGGTGAATAGCGCCGCGACGCTAATTGCCAGCCGCTATGAAGCCGCTAGATCGTCCCGGGTGCGCGCTCCCATGTCACAACGATCAAATTAGGTTGTACTTGGTGAAATTGTCTTTGACGCTTCTGTCGAGCTTCGCCATTACTGGCATACTCTCCGGCAGCACGGACGAGGGTTTGCCGCTACCTTTCAATTTTGATCGGTACACGCCGATGCTAAATCATTCACCATTTGCAGTCGCCACGGCGGCGGCTTTGCCCGAAGCAACGCCCGATTTCGCCAGAGACCTTTACATCGCAAACGCCGCGCGTTCCCCTGAAGCCGATATGGTCACGATTAGGTCGAGTTCGGATCAAAGTTTCAAAAAATATCTTAGTACCAAGGAGCCGGTGGACGGCTACAGCATCGCTCAGATTGAGTGGTCAGAAGATGTGGGCAAAACGAAGGTAACCATTAGCAAGGATGGAAGATTTGCGACAATTATCTTCAATCAAGCGTTCCTGTCACAACAGGATCCGGGCTCCGCGCCGCGGATACCCGGCCAACCGATCGCAGCCATTCCTTCCCCTTTTGTGCAGCGTTCAGTCGCACAGCAGGTCCCTCATCGGCACACACCCCGCGTGACTCAGGGAGATCCAAAGGCAACTGGCGCGGCAAATCCATCTCCGCCGATGCCGGAGCCGATTCCAGATTCGAATCTCGACCTATTGACTGGCGCCCCCGAATCCGTTCCGCTCCCAGTGCCGAACCCAGGGGTTGCCCCGCCGAATTTGGCTCCGCTCCCAACGTCGGATATCAATCTGTCGGGGGCTCCGAAGTGAGAGCAGGCCTTGCGATCGTTCGTTGTCTGTTTGGTTTGTCGTCGTCGGCCATTGAAGATGCCTGGAAATCGATAAGACGAAGCTCGCCATCCGAATGAAGCGTGCCACTAACGTGTGAAATTTTGTAGAGGCGACTGTCCGCAGTCGCAATTTTTTGTGCGCGCCTGAGCAGGTTTCGGTCCCTGCGGCGACCCACGGCTGGTCCAGCGAGACGCGCCCTAGGATTCTTTGCGCGTGGGGACACGCGCCACTGCACCCGTCCTCTTTTTCTTTAACGGCGCGCTCTACGCGTCGGATTCCTTAAGCCAACCGTAGTAAGCGGCGCTCGCTGGAGCGAGCGCCGCTAAAACAATGATCCGCGCGTAGGGACAAGCGCCGCTACAACATTCCTTATTACTCGCTGTTCGCCACCACTTGCGGAGCCGGCTTGTTCATCTTCATCTGCGCGCTCACCTTCTGAATTTGCGCGGCTTGTTCCCTCACTTGTGCAATGAGAGCTTCCATTCCTTTCTGTTGCTGCGCAACGGTCGCCTCTAGCTCCTGCACTTTCTTGTGCTCTTTTAGGAACTCGTTCAGCATCATGTTGTACACCTGATCATAACGCACGGTGTTGACTTTACCTTCGGCGTCGCGGATGACGAGGTCAGGGTTGACCTTTTCCACGTCCTCGGCGACGAGTCCCCACTGCGGGATAGCTTTCGGCTCAATTTCCTTCTTATAACGGAATGTAACGGGCTTTAGCGCAAAGAGCGCTTCGCTGGCTTTGTCCATTGCCTTGATGTCCTCTTTAAAGCGCTTGGAGGACGTAGTCGTACCGAGCTTGCCAGCTGAATTGACGAAGACGAAAGCTCCTCCCGAAGAGAGTTGGCCGAAGATTTCTTGTATGTAACAAGTATGGCTCTCGCCAGCCACACCGAAACTTCCCTGGCCGATGTAGATATTATTATTGCCGGTGGTTTGGCTAATGCCGGTTGCCGCACCAATAGCCGTGTTGAAGAAGCCCGAAGTGTCGTTTTGAAGAGCTAAATCACCAACGGCAACGTTCGCGTTAGCAGTTGTCGAAACGAGTGCATTCCAACCCACTGCAGTATTGAATGTGACACCAGTACCGCTAGCATCTGCCATCGCCGAAAAACCGACGGCCGTGTTATTGGCGGCAGCGTCGATAGAGAGCGCGCTGCTGCCAACGGCTGTATTCTCGTCGCCCGTGGCGCTAGATAGTGCTCCGGTTCCGACGGCTGTGTTGTCGTTGGTGGTTGTACTATCAGTCATCGCATCGGCACCAACGGCCGTGTTAAACTGGCCGGTAGTGTTTCCCAACATCGCAGCGGAACCAATGGCCGTGTTAAGCTCGCCGGTAGTGTTCTCCCTCATCGCAGTGGAACCAATCGCGGTATTGTCCTCAGCGGTCGTATTGTTCCTGAGCGCTGCAGCGCCAACAGCACTGTTACGGCTGCCGGTGTTCAAGAAGAGCGCTCGAAAACCAATGGCCATGTTGAAGTTGCCATTGCTGTCGCTGAGCGCCTCCGCCCCAATGGCCATGTTTTGTTGGCCAGTGGTGTTACTTTGAAGCGCCCCACCACCAATCGCCACGTTAAAACTGCCGGTAGTATCGGCAGCAAGCGCACCGGAACCAACGGCGGTATTGTTGAATCCGGTGGTGGCAGGGAGCGCGTTATTTCCCACTGAGGTGTTTGAATCATTGCTACAATCGCTTGGGCATTGTGCTTTGATCGACGGCGAAAGCGCAAACCAGGCAAGCGCAATTGCCAGTGTCAAAAAACCACAACGCAATGGCGAGCGGTTAACGGATCTTATCAGAGTTTTCATATTTTTGATTTATTTCGTTGGAATTTGCCCTGTTGAACGCGTGAATTGCCCACCAGTTCGCGCGGGGCCGGGAACCATCCGCAGGGATGCCGATTCGCGGAGGAACGTTTCATTCATTTGGCTGAATCCCAGTCCAGTTGGATTTAGGATCGCGCGAAGCGGTGTCCCAGCGAAGGTCCAGCCCCACGGGCTTCCTCAGTCCGGCCGAAGATTCGTTGAAACGTCGGATAACGTGATCGACCGTCTTCATACCAAATCGAACTCTGGCGTGTCAAGCGTCAAAATCTGTCAAAACCTGATAGGTGGTGTTGTTCAATTGCCAGTTATGGTGGGAAGGATGAAGCCGACGCGGCATTTATTTGGATTGCCTGTACCGCGGTTTTGCTCCACTTAAGGGACCCAATCGACGCGATGAGTTTGGGCCCAGACCAGGTGGCCAAGTGTTTAAAGATGCGGTGGATCGAGCTACGGCCCTGGCGTTTGACGTGCCTGTTGACGCGCGCTTCGATGTTTCTTTTCAATTGTCCCGCTGCCAGAGCGCACAGGAGCAACACAGCTACCGAGCAACTAGGGCGGCGGATTGCCGCCTAGCCGAAGCTAACGCTCGGCTCGGGTAACGACGACCTTTCCAAGAAGCTTCGCGTGAGCTGCATCGTACAGACGAAATTCGTAACTGCTTCCCATTTGGACCCAGGGCGCATCACCCGATCCCTGCGGTGTCTTGTCAGACCAAAGCTTCTCGGCTTGACCATTCTCCGATACATAAACTTGGCCCGCGCTACCGTCCCCAGTTGTCCAGCTGACTGTCGTCGTTCCCGTCCCGCTTCCACTCGGAACGGGGTTTGGAGTCGCGCTTATCGTCGCACCAGTTGGAGCCGATTCAGGATCCTTCTCACAGGAAGCCAAAAAGAGACATATTACAACGCTTGAGATCGAAATCGTCGCTTTCATAACGGGATGGTCACTGTTGCTCATCGGTTAGGAGTCTACGTTCTTCAGTTGCTAATGAAAGATCGTCATCCCCTCGGATGAAGTAAGCCCGATTTTGCAGGCGCCGTGTTAGCAGGGCCGACTTGTGACTTGACGCGTTAGTTGTCAAGGAGTGGCCGAGCTTCTTTCTGCAGATGGATGCTCGTCTTTTGTAGCCATGTCTTTTGCGAAGCTCCGTGCATCTTCTATTACATGAGGGAGTCGGGGCAAAATTCCCGTCAACTTCGAGCAAGCCTGCCATTCATAAAATCAAACCGTAAAAGACTTTCGTATCCCAGGCGTTATTTCCGTTGCTTGAGTGTAACTACGGCAATCGTGTTCTCCGCAGTCAATGGCAAGCCCTTTGAGACATTTTGTAAGTAGAATGTGGTGTCATCGCGGACCCATCGACCGGTGGGTCGAGAATCACGACCAGGGCCCGCTGTGGCAAAAAGGGGTCCATTGGGTGCATTGACGTGAATTTCAACCTTGCTTGTCCCATGAGCTAGCCATGAGAGAATAGTTTGTCCCAGCCCTTCTGAATCCGGTTGGAAGGGATTGGGTTCAGCAGTGATGGATCCTGTGGGTGGTGGTTTAACAGTGAGTGCTTCCAAATTATTTGTCGGGAATACCGAAGCGGCTGGCGGCAGGATATTGTGTGCCTGCATCGGCATAGGATTTTCCGTTTTCTGGCAAACCATGTACACGTGGTAAGACGGCAAGACAGCATTATCAATGAGGAAATTGTCGAGAGTGATCAGCGCGTCTACCAGTGGTATGATTTCTAAATCGCCTTCAAGGAAATTGCCGGCAATTCCGTTGAACACCAAGAGTAACAACGTGCCGCCGACATAGCGGAAATGTCTGATTTCAAATCGGCTGGCAACTAAAGGCACTATCTCGCTTGCACGAATACCTTCGGACGGATCCGAACTGTTCATGGCATCGAGCGACGTCCGAAGCGCTTCCTTCTTGTTACCTCCCCGTCTTTGAAGCTTGCGGTAACGCTCTGGAATAACGTTGAGGAAAACGTCGGCGAGCTCGAGATCGCGCCGTGGGAATTGCATTTGCGACGGGCCAATGTACTCGTAGACAACAAACAATCCGCCCGGCTTCAGCGTTTGTTTTATTTCATCAAGAAGATGTTCAAGTTGAAAAACATGGTGTAGGGCGGCGTGCGCGTAAACGACGTCGTAGGCCTCCTTTGGCAATGTCGCGGTGTTCAGATCGGCGACTTCGTAGGTCAAACCGTCCAACCCCTCGGCCTGAGCTGCTTTCCTCGCGCCTTCAATTGCACCCTCCGCAACGTCCACCCCATGAATAAGCTGGCAGTAGTCGCATCGGCGTAGAACCCGCTCGATCACGCCAAAGCCGCATCCAAGCGACAGCGCCTTAACTGGCTTTGCAAATTTGGCCAATAGACCTGCCGAATGGGTGATCCAATCCATTTCCGGATCTCCCGTAGCGCGTCGGTTCATATTCTCCACGACGCCCGGGACTCGGACCCATTGCGTTTCGGGAGCCTCGCTTTCAGGATCGCTCCACCATTCAGCCGCTTTTTTAGTCGGCTCACTCATGCAAAATCATGCCACTCTTGAAACGCGCTGCAACACGCGCTATCGAAATGGCGCGATGTATTTACTCGTGCGCCGAACTCAGCCTCCAACTCGTCGGCTGCGGCGGGTGACTGTCCAGCAGGCTGAGGAGTTTCCTCAATGCTAGCGGAAAGTCGCTGCGCTTCTTCCACGACTGCTGAATCGGTAGCGGGATCGTCGAGTTTAAAATCGGGCGGCACATTCGAACTGTTAATTCGCTCCGCAAGCGGCTCGAGGCATTTGGCAGAATACGGCTCGCAGAACAAGAGCCGATACCCTAACCATTTCAGTGATGGCACGCTTTTAGAGCAGTCTTTTGTGATAATCCGCCGCGGCAGTGGCGTAAGACAACGGTGCAGATTCTTGTAAGGGAGCAAGGAAACGAAGGGTTCTTGTGTTTCTGCTTCCTGATCACCTACAAGGCATGATCCTTGGCCAGCGCAAGCTGATTGCGCAAATCTTCAATCTGTTGTCGGAGTTCGGCAATTGTTGATTCCAGTCTCGATTTCGTCGTGTGGTACGCGGTATCCAAGGTCGCGAAGTATTCAACGCGGTTGCTAAAGTCGACCTCCATTTTGTCGACTGCAGCTTGCGAGTTCTGAGTTGGCTGAGGGTTGTTTTCGATTTCGGCAGAGAGTCGCAGCGCTGCTTCAACAATTGCAGGATCAGTAGCGGGGTCGTCTGACTCGAAATCGGACGATACTTCGGAGCTATTTATCCGCTGCGCGAGCGGCTCAAGGCATTTGGCTGTAAAGGGCTCCTTTAGGAAAGCAAACAATGAACGCATCGCCAATTCCGCGTTATTGATCAAATCGGCATATCGAATGCGGTAAACGACATTAGGACCGTAAGCCTGTTCAGCCTCGAGACATGCGCGGACGGTTCGAAACCAATATCGGTAGGCTTCTTGTTCGTTCGGAACGAGCCGAATGCCGGCTACGCGGTGGAAATTGAGCATCGAGCGCACGGCGGCGTGTACGTCGCGAAAAATGTGGATGAAGAGAGCATTCGGAAACAGCTTTCGCAAACCGCAGATATAGAACGAATATTCAGGTGTCCCATCGACCCAGCGTTCTTTCGGCCCGGCCAAGGTGCTAGTCGCTTCGAGCCAGCATGCGTCAATTTTCAACTCCTTGCTCCTGGTTTCGCGTTTGCTTTCCAGATCTTTGCGATGGCATAGGATCAATTCGTTGATGCTCGCGCCGAACGTCGTAAACAGTTCGTCATTCCGAATCTCCATCGCGCTTAAAATCGAGTAATCGCCGCGCGCTGCACCTGTTCGATAAGCCACGGCGACATTGATCGCGAACTCTCCCATCCAACTTGACTCTGGAACTGGAAACAAATTTGGGTGGTGCCCCAAACACCAGGCGAGAATGCTGGTTCCCGAACGCGGCG
The DNA here is from genome assembly GCA_963840135.1 of uncultured Verrucomicrobiae bacterium. GTDB lineage: Bacteria > Verrucomicrobiota > Verrucomicrobiia > Chthoniobacterales > UBA10450 > Udaeobacter. The sequence continues at coordinate 486,463 of CAWIXX010000017.1, forward strand.
ATCCCACTACAAAGATCGGTTTGTTTATTTTATCCTGCATTTCAACGTAATGGCGCGTCCGGCTTACATACTATTTGCCCAATGCGATTCATGTTACATGAGTCGGCAACCTTTGCATCCCGGATGGCGTGGCGGCCGATTATCAATGGTTGGAGGCAGGTATTGAATAGGACGCTCCTGCCGCTCGGCGAAGTTGCGATGGGCCGACAAAGCTCGTAAATCACGCGTGAATTATGTCTAACGAGGCCATTCAGAGATTCGAAAAGCTTGCGAAGATGCGCAAATCCATTGATGCGCCGCAACCTGGTCAAGGCGTTTACGATGAGTGTATCTCGATCGCCGGTTGGGTCTTTGCCGAGGACCGCGCTCCAACGGACTGTCGCGTGCGCGCATGGCTGGAGGGCGTTTTCATTGGAGAAACCACGCTTCTGTTTGTGCGTCCAGATGTCTCTGAGTTCCTATCTTTGCCACATAATGTGCCGACTGCATTCCGCTTCCTAGCCCGCACGGCCGTTTGCTACGACGCGTCGCCTGACGCCACCATCGAATTAACCGCCTCATGGAAAGGCGATCCCGTTGAATATCTAATCGGAAAAGTGTGCGTACACTTGGTTCCAGCTTTCCTGCAGAAACGTGATTTCGGTAAAGTGATCTTCCCAGCACAAGAAACAGTGCTTCACCGTGAAAACATTTATGGCTCGGGACCGCCGGTGCTGCAGCCAGCCGCTGAAATGCTGCGTCTCATTTTTGATTATCTTTCACCCCGCAGTTCCGTCCTTGACGTCGGCTGTGGAGCCGGCGCCTATGGTCCGGCCCTGGTCTCGGCGGGCCATCAGTGGACTGGCTTGGAAATCGACCCAAACTGCTTAGAACTGCTGGAAAAGCGCGGTTTGCCGTTTCGAAAAACCGCGGCTAACACAGAGCAGTTTCCCTGCGCAGACGAGGAGTTCGATGAGGCAATCTGCATCGAGGGTACTTGAACATATCCCGAACCCGGAGCGGTTTTTGAGAGAGATTTCGCGTGTCGTTCGTCAGCGGGCACTTTTCTCAGTGCCGAACATCGAGGTGATTCCTTATTTCAAAGATTGGGAAACTGTTCCCTGGCATCTGCTGGAAGGTGACCACAAGAATTTTTTTACTCGCACCAGTCTTGGCGAACTCCTGGCTCCCCATTTTTCGCGCGTAGAGGTTTTCTCGTGCATGGAACATCCGTTGCGGACACGGGACGGGATTGCGCTTCACGCGCATCTGTGCGCGGTGACAGATAAGGAGTATAAGTAACGTCCGAGCTTTTTCGTCGGTCAACAGCTGTTCTGCATTCTTCTTCGAACCGCGACCGATTAACGCCGAGGACTCGGTTCTTTGGCGGATACGCTTCGACGAGAGCGTGATATTTTTCGTACAAATGGGCGACCAGATCCCGATCGAAGAGATTCGTTGTGATACTCATCGATGTCTCGTGATGGCGATAAAGACAAAGAACGTTTGGCAAAAAAGTCACCCGCAATTTCGCCTGCGCAATTCGCAGCCATAACTCATAATCCTCCCACCCGAACCAGCCAAATTTGTACAGTTCGGTATCATAACCACCGAGCGCGATAAGTCGCCTCCGGTCAAATAACGCCATTGCATCTATGTACGGACGTTCCACCAACATCTGCGGGTCCCAATCAAAGTAAGAGAGTAGCCCGCTACGAGTGCTGTAATCGCCCTCAAGGCGGCAGAGCATCGAATAGACCGCGGCGGAGTCGTCACTAACGATCTTGTTGTACAATTGCTCAAGCGCGCGCGGAAAAACCATGTTGTCCGCGTCCAGGATGAAAGCATAAGGCGCGCGCGCCGCCTCGAGACCGATGTTGCGCGCGTCTGCCAGACCGGTGTTGAACCGTTTATCGACGATACGAACGGGGTGGCGCGAGCTTTCCTGCGCGGTAATCGCCTTTGCCAGGGAATCGTCGCTGGAAGCGTCATTGACGATTACTATCTCGATTCCGCCGGGGATCACCGAAGTATTAGAATCCTCCAGGCTTTCAAGACACTCGGGGATGTACGCCGAATAATTGTAAAGCGTGATGACGACCGATACTGCAGGCGCGCTGCGATCAAAGCATGGATTGTCCACCAATTGGAAAATCGTCTCGCCCTTTTGTTGCGCTGTTTCCTGAGAATCAAACCTCTCGACATAACCGCGACGCAGATCGGAGAGAACTTCAATGTTACGAACTGTACCAGTTGAGGCTTTGGGTTTTCTGGCAATCGTTGCTGACTTTCGATTCGTTCGCCGAAGAATGTTCGAGAAGTCATCGCGCAGCGCGGAAACAAGCAGATCCATCGGTTTTCGCGAAATGCGTTTTGTTAACATCTCGGGCAGCGGTTCTGCTTTTACCGGCGCTTCGCTATTCACTGCCACGTTAAGAGTGGAGTGTGTCGTCGCTTCTCCCGCAGAGGGGATGTTCTCTATCTGTTGCAAGAAGGCTCGGCAGTTACCTTCCTGCGTGACGCGCTCCTGCACGAAATCGTAGGCTGCTCCCGCGATTGCTTCGCGTTCGTGTTCGTGCTCGAGATAATATTCGCAACACGCGGTCAAGTCGTCCGCTTTTGCCATGATAAGGTGCTTACCCGGTATTAACGGCGCGAACCCTTCACACGGTTCGGTGATCATGCAGCAACGGTTCGCCAATGCGATCAGCGCCCGGTGCCATTCGAAATACGGCGACTCTGAATAGTGAACATTCAGCAGGATTTTTGTCCGCTGCAGAAGCGTGTTACGGCTTGCCGCCGGCAAATAACTTAGGGTAGTGTCAGTCTTCGCGAATCCAAGCGGAACCAGCCTTAGATGACAGTTGCGAGCTGCGAACCAGTCAGCGTTGGTAGCGAGAAACTCTTCACGTCGATCAGTCATGGCAGCTAGCATGCAAACATCCACGTCTCTCTCTGATGTTTCGGGCCGATCCCTTTGTTCAAGCATTGGGTGATAACCCAGTGGCAAATGGAAACAGCGCAGCCCGGCTGCGCGATATCCAGCAACCCCCGACAAATGAATGTCGACCATGGCGCGTGCGTATGGGGCCATGACCAGATTGTTGTAAAACCACTCGCTCTCGGGCTGCTCGGTGCCCAGCAAAAAAAGATGGTTTGCCAGCCGCTGAATCTTCTCCCGGGGACGCTCTTTACTTAAAAATAAATTAAAGAATTCATGGGGCGTTACCACGATTTGGATTTTGCCTGGCTCGGTTTTTTCCTCTGGAATTTGATCGACGAAAAGTCGCGTTTCACAACCCGCTGCCCGAAATCCGGCACAAACCAATTCAGCAATTTCGCGGATAAACAGATTCGATTTTGACGTGACGAACAAATGCACCGTCTTGATTTCACGCCGCGCTGAGCCCGACGCCTCGATGAATGTTTTGATGCTACGGCGGTTGGAGTCGCTCGCGACTGGCACGACGACGTGGCGCCCGGCGGCTGTCGTAATGCTTTTAGTCTTTTTTGCGAAGCGCTCCGTAAGAGAGGTTTCCAGGACATGTGCCCCTCGCGGAAAACCAATTCGACTGACAAACGAAAACGGGAGGGACCAGATCTCGGTGACAAGAATCGTTTGCCAGGCCTTTTTGTGGTCCCGCACCTGGACCGTCACTTCGCTTCGGCCAGCCGGCAGTTGGAGCTCCAGTAGAAAGCCGCTCTCTGCGGCCTCGGGAAAATCTGGATAGGCGGCGGCAATCAGCGGTCTCGATCGCTTGCGGCGAGCTTTGAAAATGCACCGGCGCCGCAATGCACCGCGAACAATTCCACGAATTCCGTGAGTGGACAGACCCTGTCGGTGCAAAAGCCATCCGGCGATTTTGATTTCCTTGTTAAAACAAATGCGTTCCAGCGGCGCATCGAAATGAAACAGGTAATCCGTGACCGCATTTTTCGGCATGATGGGCTCTTTCATTTCGATTTAGAGTGGGCAGCTTTAGTATCGCACAATTAACGATCCACACTTTGCCACGGCTTGGCTGTGCGCGGCGGGAAAGCGACAGTAAAGAGATCGTCGCCGAGCGAAAGGTTGGGATTATAAAAGGGATCGTTCCGCAGCCGGTGATCCCATTTTGTTTTCATGTAGTCGATCTCCGCTAGAAATCGAACTTGCTTTCGCGCGCTGTCGTCAAAGCCGCGACTGGCTGACTCATGGTGAACCAACTCGGCGTGAGGCGTCCAGACGATCCAATATCCCGCCTCACGCAATCGCAGGCAAAAATCGACGTCGTTAAAGGTGACCGGCAGGTTTACTTCATCGAAGCCGCCAAGCTGCAGATACACATTTCGCCTTACCACGGCGCAAGCAGCGGTTATTGCCGACAGATTCTGCGCGAGATGAGGACGAGCGAAGTAGCCTGGATCGTCCCGGACTCCTGCGTGCGCGTGGCCGGCCACTCCGCCCGCGCCGAGAATTACTCCGCCATGCTGGATCGGGCCGTTCGGGTACCAGAGCCGTGCGCCAACCATTCCTACTTGCGGGCGTAACGCGTGGCTCACCATTTCGCTTAACCATCCATCATTGAGGACTTCCACGTCGTTATTGAGCAGTGCAATAAGTGATCCGCGAGACAATTCCACACCGCGGTTATTCAACCGGCTATAATTGAACGGGCCATCGATTCGCTCCACCCGCACATCGTTCCGTTTTCCCAGCGCCGTCAAAAATTCCAGTGTCTCCGCTTCGCGACTTCCGTTATCAAGCACGATCACCTCGAAGTTTCGGTAATCTGTTTTTTCGAAAATGCTTTCGATGCATTTCTTGAGAAGCGACGCTCGATCCAGGGTTGGAATAACAATCGATATGACCGGCCGCTCCGCGGGAAGCGCATATTTGGTTCGCAAATACGCGCCATAGTGCGGCACAACCGTAGCCTTGGTGCCTGTCCGATCGAGGTGTTCCTGTACAGCTCGCTGAGCCGCTTCTTGTGCGTATGGTTTCGCGCTAGTGCGCGATGCGGTGCTTTCATCCGACACGCGCCAGTGATAAAGCACCCAGGGCAGGTGTTTGATCTGCCCGGGCTTAATCTGCTCTATGCAGCGCAACGTCAGATCGTGATCCTGGGAGCCTTCGAAGCCGACACGAAAACCGCCGATCCGGCGAACCAGGTCAGTTCGGTACACGCCCAGATGGGAGACGAAGTTTTGCGCCAGAAGGAGCTCGGGGTTCCAATCGGATTTGAAATATGGATCGGAACGCCGTCCGCGGGGATCGAGTTTATCTTCGTCGCTGTAGAGCAGTTGAAGATCTCGATTTTCGTTCAAGGCCGAGGCCACGAAATAAAGCGCAGCGGGTGAAAGCTCGTCGTCGTGATCCAGTAACGCTACAAAATCGCCGGTTGCCATGCTCAACGCGTCGTTCGATGCTGCGGAGATGTGTCCATTGTGCGCCCGACGCATGACTTTAATACGTGGATCCCGACGTGCGTACTTTTGTAAGAGCTGCCAGACCTTTCGGTTGCTGGACGCGTCATCGACAATGCAAAGCTCCCACCGCGGATACAACTGGCTTTGCACCGATTGAATGGCGCGTCGGAGCCACTTTAAGTTCGAGTTGTAAACCGGGAGCAAAACTGAAATCAGCGGGGAATCGCGAAACTGTGCGATTTGCTTCCGAATGCGTCGCAGGTCGTCCCTTTGCAGCCGATCGTAGCGTCGAATCCAGAGCGCATAATCGCCCACAATTTCCTGATTTTCATCGAACTCCTCTCTGAAAATCGGCCCACGTACCGGATGAATAAAAAAAGTTTCCCATGGTCCTTCCTCGCTCTGTACTTCCAGAATCAATTGGCTACGGCCAGGCGGAACGATTGCATCCAATGCGAATCCACTCCGAAGTGCGCCCGGCTGGTTATCAAGAAGCAGGCCAATGTCAGGTCGCACGGTGCCAAAGCGCGCCGGGAAAATCTTTCGCCGGACACGGGCTCGCACTCGGGTCAGTTCGCTGCCCGAGACCGCAACACACCAACCGGTCACGCGAAGATACCGGGTCTTCTTCGACCAGATCGACGGACGATCGATCCAGAATTCGATCCGTGGGTTCGCTCCGGGGTTTGGAATAAAATACTTCGCATCGATTGGAGCCTCCGACTCTTTATTACGGGCGCCGAAGACCTCCCTAATCGCAATGACACGCCACACGCCATCTGCCTCCTGCACCTCGATGACGACCTGAGATTTTCCAACCGGTAACCGAATGGCGATGGCAAAGCCACTTCGCTCCACCACTATCGGACCGAGGGCGGCGGCGACATCCTTGCGTTGAATCCCGTAGTTACCAAAAAACTTCTGCCGGCCGATGCGGGCACGAATGCCACGAATGTCTTTCCCGCGACGATTGACGCACCAACCTGTGATGTAAAGTGTTCCCACCGGTCGCTCCCAGTCCAGTGGGTTATCAAACCACCAGGAATATCTCTTTTCCGCGCTGGTGATCCGCTCATCAAGGGACCGCGACCGCTCAACTGAGTCGCGGAAAAGAGATGAAACCTTTTTCATGACGCGTTCGACATTTGCGTTTGCTCGAGCGCTTGCAATTCGCTGGGAAGCAACGTCTCAAACACATTGCGGCGTGAGAAATATAAGCATGAAGCCGGGCGAGAATTTGCCCTTATCTTCGTATTTTTCGATTTCAACATCGGCAAACCATGCAAGCACCTCGTATTCACTGAGGCCGATTTTCCACGCGCTTTACGCCTGAAGCTCGGATCCAGTCGTCATTGGTGCGAATCTGCACGTCCAAGAAGCCTGCGCGTTTCAGGTACGTCTCGATCTCTTGCGGGGTTGAGTTCTGGGTCATGTGAGGCGGACGATTTGTGACCGACATGGCGCGGTGGGTTTCGAAGACCTTCCATCCGCCATCGGAGCAGAGGTTAATGTTGTCGACGTAAATTCGACCATTAGGCCGCAGCACGCGAAACGCCTCGAGAATATAGTTATACCGGTCCCAGGTTTCCAGATGCATGAAGACCACCGTGCAATAAACGACATCCACGGAGGCGCTCGCAACGCCTGTTAAATCATAACCGGATATCTCTTTCAGCTCCACGCCGGGTATATCTTTTAATCGTTCGGCTGCCAGCGAGAGCATGTTCGAAGCAACATCACAGCCGATCCATTTTCGACAGAGCGGCGCCACGTTTTTTCCTACCCGCCCAATTCCGCACCCAATCTCAAGGACCACGTCATCCCTGTGAATACCTACGCTTTCCTGAAGGAACCCTAAGGTTTGCTCGCCGGTGGCACGCAGCGCATCCTCGTCGGTCACGCCAATGACATGTAATTTCGCCTGGTCCTCCGTGGTGGATAGCGCAGACCAAACCTTCTTGTATTCAGAGCGTCCCGGCTGAGAATCCATTCGGCGTTAATTAACCTAGCATTGCAACCCGTCAATTGCTGTAAAATGGATTCAGATGTGCATATCAGTGTCGCTCTCGCAACCTGGGCTTAGGGCTTGCGCGCGACGAGCTCGAAACCGGCACTGATCCGGCTCTGGAATTCGTTAGGCAAGTTTTGCAGCTGTTTGAAGGTTGGCGGCACTTTTGAGCGATCGCTCCACAAGTCCGCCCAATGCCGCAGTGTGGTTTGCCCCACCGCTTCACGCCCTTCTTTTCCGTAGCTCGCTCCGACGGACTCGAGAACTTCGCTGAGCAGGAACGCGAGCATGAATGGCACACTAAAGTTTGGGCTCACGTGGCATTTTTCCACATCGAACTCTTTGAACCAGGAGCGCACGCCATATTCGGTCGCGTTGTAAAAATGAAACGGCTCTTCGTGGAGCGGTTGCAGGAAAGCTGTGTGAATGAACAGCGAGCCCCCTTTTTTTAAAACACGCAAAATTTCGGCGGCCGCGCGGCGCGGATTCTCAAGGTGTTCGAAAACGTTGAACGCAAAAACGCAGTCGAAAATTTCGTTACGAAACGGAAGGCAATGAGCGTCGCCGACCACGTCGGTGTTACGAAAGATCTTGTGCTCGAATTCGACGCAGTTCGTGTATCGCGCCGCGGTCGCGCCAGCGCCGATGTTCAGGACAAACTTTTTGCCTTCTCGAAGAATCATTTCGTACTCGGCCCCGAGTGGATTGCTTTTATGTTCGGCGGAAACAATCTGCACCGGCTCGGGTAAAAAGATGGCAGTTTGATCGCGCGTCTCAGAAGAGCCTGCACAATTTTTGCATGCTAGCTGATTGTGTTCCAAATGAAGAGCGTGACGACATTGAGGGCAGGCTAGGATCGAAATTAGTCGCGGGTTCATCGGTAGAAGTACGGCGTCTTGGGTTTTACCCAATATCAGAGCCTCAGAGATAATCCTGCAAGGTCCAAAGCACCTTGTTTTTGCAGATCAACTCTCACCCTCGTCGCAAATGCAAACTCCCAAACTATCTTCCGGTTGGTGTTCGCCTCGTGTTAACTACGCTTTCATTTAGCCTATCCTTGCTCCGAATACGGGAGCCGGAGTAATCCGTGAACGCGTGAGTCCTTTTAGGGGTTTGCTGCAAAGTTTTTAATAGGTTCTGACGACCTTCTGAATCATTAGAAGCGAACTATGATTGATGAAAACGTTTTTTCTGTCGCTATTCATCGTTGTTTGCCTGGCCGCCGACAAAAGTATTCATGCGGCCACTGACGGTGCCGATGCAGCCCCTGTACCCGGGTCGCTGTTAAGCAACATTAGTACGCGGGCCTTTGTCCAGACGGGCGACAACGTAATGATCGGAGGGTTTATTGTTCAGGGGCCGCAAGCGAAGACGGTAATTATCCGCGCCTTAGGTCCTGCGCTAATTCCATTTGGGATTCCCGATCCCTTGATGAATCCAACGTTAGAGCTGCACGACGGCAATGGCGCTTTGATTGCCTCTAATGATGACTGGGTGTCTACGATCATCGGCGGCATTATCACCACCAACCAGGTGGCAGCTATTCGTGCCAGCGGCTACGCGCCTGCTAACTCACTGGAATCGGCGATGATCGTAAACCTGCCACCGGGGAAGTACACAGCAATCGTTCGTGGCGTAAGCATAACTACAGGAGTTGGACTGGTAGACGTGTACGATCTTACCGGCACTACTGGTTCGTTTCTAAGCAACATAAGTACTCGCGCCTCGGTCCAGACAGGAGACCATGTAATGATCGGCGGTTTTATCGTTCAAGGGAGTCAGTCAAAGAGAGTGATTGTGCGCGCGATTGGTCCTGAACTTACTCAGCATGGAGTTCCCGATGCGATGGCGGATCCGACCTTGGAACTGCATGACAGCACTGGAGCGTTGATTGCCTCAAATGACGACTGGCTGAATACCATAATCGGCGGAATCATCACAGAGAACCAGGTGCGTGACATCCTGAACAGCGGGTTAGCTCCGGGACAGCGGAGCGAATCGGCGATTATCGGCCTTCTGCCACCTGGTAATTACACCGCGATCGTGCGCGGCGTGAACAATACCACTGGTGTTGCTTTGATAGAAGTGTACGACATCGATATGCGAGCCTTTTAAGGCTTTAGACTGTATGGACTTGGCAGCCTTCACGCCGAAGGCGTTGTCATTTTGGGGTGTCTTTGTGCCGCTCCGCGAAGAACGTTGTCTTGACGTGCTTGATATCGAAGGGCTGTTAGAGCTCTTGCTCACAATTAGCGGGCTGTCCGTTGCACATTGTCTATAACAAGCTGATTATCAAGGGGGCGAGACCAACGTTTAGACACGAAAATGAACACGCATGTTGAGCCGCCGCCAAAACGAGCAACCGGTTGTTTTGGCAAAGGTTGTCTGGTCCTCATTATACTTGCGATTTTACTCGTCGTTGTAGGGGTCGGCGGGAGCTATTGGAGTGTCCGGCATGTCTATCTTTCCGATAAACCCGTTCCGATTCCTGAACCTTCTGCGCCGCCCGAAACCCCCGCTGTCACGCCTGGAGTAACAAGCATGGCGACGCCGTCGCCGAGCGAAAAAAGCGTGGCGGTCCGCGAACGTCTGGATACGATGAAGCAAGCGGCGCGCGCTCATGAGCCAAACGAAGTGATATTGACGGCCGCAGACATCAATTCACTAATAGCGGCCAATCGAAAATCGAGTGGCATGGCCTCCGTTGGCATCGACGGCAATGTCGCGCAGGTGCTAATTTCGATTCCGTTGGAAAGATTGGACGTTCCATATCGAGACGCACTTGGTCTGGGCGATCGGTATTTGAACGCCTCTGTCACGATCGTAGCGCCGCCGGGGACCAACGCGAGCAACGTGCAACTGAGCGAGGTGAAAGTTAACGGCCACAGCGTTCCCACCGGTCTGCTGGATGGCGGATTCCTCGGAGTAGGACCGTCGCTGCGAAGTTATGTGATCAAATATGCCAACCAATATGGAGTGACAGACGGAGAAATCAGGGACGGCAAAGTAATCTTGCACACCAGCGGCTACTAATTCTACCAGCGGCGCGGGCGCACGTGGCCAACGCGCACACACAGCCACCGTCCTTGGCTGTTTCTCGGTTTTTCCACTTGTGCGACAAGAATTGTTTATCTAAGCTGGCACCTTTTCCGGTGAGACGATGCGACGACGGGGGTTTCCAATAAGGGGTTCAATTATTTTTGCTGGCGTGGCAGTGGGGCTCGCCGCATTCGGCGGCGACACAAGTTTGCCAGGGCAAAATGCTATTCCGGGCGCACCGTCTGAATTCGAAGTAGGCTCCGCAAGGCACGTGACGCGGACGGAGTCCGAAGTGCCAGTCTCGTCTTCGAATATCAGCGAAATCCCGGCGGCAGCTGAAATTGAAATACCGCCACCGACACGAAGTAGTTTTATGGCGAGCTGGCCAAGCAAAGGCGACGCGACGGGCTACCTTCTGGATGTCTCCGCGAGCGACTCATTCGATAGCTACGTGGACGGTTATCGCGATCTGCAGGTGGGCAACGTGACCGGCCGGGTTGTGACCGGTCTCAACCCAGGCACGACCTATTACTACCGGGTGCGTGCTGGTGCGGGCGGCTACTCAAATGTGATGACCGCTACAACGGTAGCAACTACTGGACTGACCATTCACGCAACGTTTGACAGCTCGATTACCAACCATCCAAACGCAGCGGCGATTGAGGCAATGATCAATCGAACCATCTCGATTTACGAATCGCTCTTTAGCGATCCGATTACGATACAGATTCTTTATCGCTACTCGGCTACTGGGCCAGACGGGACTCCGCTGCCGTCCGGCACTCTCTCGCAAAGTGACTCCGTAATTTATTCGATTCCGTGGAATGTTTACATCAACGCATTGAGAGCCGATGCAAAAACCAACAACGACAATCTCGCGAACGCGAGTCTGCCGGGAGCTCCACTATCCGGAACGATCAAGCCAAAGGGCCCAAACGGGCGGGCGATTGGGCTGAACACGCCGCCGGCCATGTTCGCAAACGGTACCATTGGCAACAACGGACCGTTTGATGGGATCGTCACGCTAAATTCTTCCGCGCCATTTCAGTTCACTCGGCCCGTCAGCCAGAATGATTTCGATGCGCAGAATGGCACGGAGCATGAAACAGATGAGGTCATCGCTCTTTCATCGCAGGCAAACATTTCTAATCTCCGCCCGCAAGATCTCTTCAGTTGGTCATCTCCCGGTGTTAGAAACATCAGTTTGAACGGCACGCGCTATTTCTCCATCGACGGCGGCCATACAAACATCGTTAATTTCAATCAGAATCACAGCATGGATTTGGGCGATTGGTTGAGCGCCGCCTGCCCGCAAGCACATCCATACGTGCAGAATGCTGCTGGTTGCCGAGGTCAATCTTCCGATGTCACAGCGACGTCGCCAGAAGGGATCAATCTGGACGTTATCGGTTACGATCTGACGGCCAATGCTGCCTCAGTTTTAGGCAACATCAGCACGCGCGCCTTTGTTCAGACCGGCAACGACGTGATGATTGGGGGATTCATTGTTCAGGGAAGCGGACCAAAAACAGTGATTGTGCGTGCCATTGGTCCTGAGCTCACGCCGTTTGGGGTTCCCAATGCGTTGGCTGATCCGGCATTGGATCTGCACAACAGCACAGGGGCTTTGATTGCTTCCAATAACAACTGGCAGACTACGGTAATCGGCGGGATCATCACCAGCGACCAGGTGAGCGCGATCCAGAACAGCGGGCATGCTCCGACTCAGCCAAGCGAGTCTGCGATCATCGCCACGCTGCAACCGGGTAATTACACTGCGATCGTGCGTGGTGTGAGTAACACCACCGGCGTTGCTCTGGTGGAGGTGTACGATTTGAGCACCGATACTGCCTCAGTTTTAGGCAACATCAGTACGCGGAGCTTTGTTCAGACGGGTGCTGACGTGATGATTGGCGGATTCATTGTTCAGGGAAGCGGACCAAAAACAGTGATTGTGCGCGCCATCGGTCCCGAGCTCACGCGCTTTGGAATTCCCAATGCGTTGGCTGATCCGGCGCTGGACCTGCACAACAGCGCGGGGGCTTTAATTGCCTCTAATAACAACTGGCAGACTACGGTAATCGGCGGAATCATCACCAGCGATCAGGTTAGCGCGATCCAAAACAGCGGGCATGCTCCGACTCAGCCAAGCGAGTCTGCGATCATTGCGACGCTGCAACCGGGTAATTACACCGCGATCGTGCGTGGTGTGAACAACACCACCGGCGTTGCTCTCGTGGAAGTGTACGATCTGCAATAATATTGCCTTCTGAAAGGCCAACTCATTGGAGCCAATGGTTTGAGTGATTCTCAAAGGGAGTGCCCGTCATTCGATTGACGTAACAGCAATTCAATCGCCTAACGAGAAGTCCGCTCGCTCCCGAGAAAGATTTGGATTGTAATACGGATCGCGTTCGAGCACTTGGGTCCAACGTTCGCGCATCGGGTTCGCCTCGAGCGGTTCGACCGGTTGGCTGCGAACCCTGGATTCGTGGTGATACAACCTTGCGAAGGGAGTGTAAACGATGGAATAACCAGCGCGTCGCATCTTTAAGCAGAGATCGACGTCGTTAAAGTGTACCGGCAGGCACTCTTCATCGAATCCGCCCACCTCCTCGAATACGTCTCGCCTCGTGAGCAGACATGCGCCCGTGACAGCGCTGTAATTACGCGTCGCTTGCAGTTGGCGGCAGACGCCCGGCACCTCCGCGGGCGAGCCGCGAAAAGCGTACTCCGCAATTCCACCGACGCCTACTACGATCCCAGCGTGTTGCACGGTGTCGTCCGGATAAAGAAGTCGCGGCCCGACCGCGCCTACCTCGGGACGCTGCACATGCTCCGCCATCGTGGTCATCCAGTCGGCATCCAACACCTCGGTGTGGTAACTCAAAAACAGGAGCCACGGGCTGTCCGTTTGCTTCACGGCGAAATTGTTGAGCGCCGACAAATTGAAGGGTCCACTGTAATGCAAGAGCCGGTGTTTGAAGTGCGAGAAATATGCACGCGCATCCTCGGACTGGCTGTCGTTATCGACCACGATGATCTCATAAGGTGCGTAAATGGTTTTTCTTGTCAGGCTGTCGATGCAATGGGCCAGCAAATCGACCCGATCGCGCACGGGGATGATAATCGAGATCTTCTTAGCTTCCGTCAGTTCTCGTTTGACCCAATAGAGATACGTGCGCCAGTCAACCGTGACATGTCCGGCCTGCTGCTTCCGTTCCAGATGCCCTTCCAGCGCGAGACGGCCAGCCTGGAGCATTCCAGGCTTACACTGAACATTATCAGCTGTCGAAGTCAGAGTGCGCCGCCAATGATAAAGCACTCGCGGGATGTGATCGATGCGGTTGGTTTGTTCGATAACACGGAGGAAAAGATCGTAGTCCTGGGCGCCATCAAACTTGGAGCGGAATCCGCCCACTTGCCTGATGAGCTCGCGGCGGATGAGCGTGAAATGGCAAACGTAATTGCAGGAGAGAAAATAGTCCGGTGACCAGTCCGGTTTAAAAATGGGCGAATCGAAGCCTTGCTCGGTAAGTTTATCTTCATCGGAGTAAATCAGATCCGCGTCAGGATGCTTTTGGAGCCATTTGACGTTTTGAAAAAGCGCATCCGGTTCGAGAAGATCATCGTGATCGAGGAAGCCCACCCAATCACCCTGTGCGAGTGCGAGGCCGCGATTTGAGGCTGCAGAAATTCCGCGTTTCTCTTCATCCTTTGCCACGATGATCCGTGAGTCAGATGCCGCAAGCTCGGTTAAACAGCGTAGCGTTTCCGGGTCGGTGGAATGATCATCGATCAGGATTAGTTCCCAGTTTTCGTATGTCTGGGTGAGCACCGACTCGATGCATTCCCTTAGCCATCGGACTGGGGTGTTAAAAACGGGCGTGATGATACTGACAAGTGGCTGGTACACGAACGCAAGGGCCTCCTGTCGCATTCGGTCCAAGTCGCGTGGCGTCGCGCGGTGGTGCTCCAGCCATTTATGATATTCGCTCGGAGCGATCGCACTTTCGCCTGCGCCTCGCCGAAATAATTTCTTCCAGATTACCTTGATCAGTCGTTCAGAAAGCCGATATGGCGCGAGCAACACCTGACCTATTCTGCGCTCTGGTGATTTTTGGAGCGCCTTCTTTTGCTCTTTCACCAATTTCAATTCGCCACGATATTGCTTTAGCCTCAGTAATTTTCCTTCGAGCTGCTCGATATGGCGCTCGGCCGCTTTCAGTTCGGACACTCGCATCCGCAGCGTTCGTTCACGATTGCGCAGCTGCGCATGCAAGCGGGCAAAAGCCGATTCGACTGTCGGTACAAACTCTTCAGCCCTTTTCATTCAGAGTCCGATCAATCCAGGGACGGTTTTCGGCGCATCCAGAAACTTCCTCCGCCCCAGCCAACTGAATTCTTAGAGATAGCCTTAAGTTTTTCCAAACTCGGAAAGGCAGCCTTGAGATCTTCCAAATATTTGTGCGCCATGTAGCTGTTGGCTATGAGTACCTCGAACTCAGGATTAAAGGCCAGGAACGCTTGCAACAGGTATTGCTCGGTCCAAAAGCGAAGTTCCTCCTTCACCCAATCGCGCCGGTAATCGAACGGAAAGAAAATATCATGCACATGCACAATGACACCTGGCTTGAGGCGTGGCAGGACTTCCAAGAATAGATAATTGACGTCCCCGCCAATTTTTACCGTGTGAGAACTGTCGATAAACAGGACATCGCCAGGACCGAGTTGTGAAAAGAAATCAAGATCCATATCTTGCACCTGGTTCTCGATCAGCGAATGCAACCCGCGAAAACCGTGCTTGAGAAATTCTTGAGGAAAGGGTTCGATGCAGATGAGAGCCGAGTTGTTGTTTTTCGTGGCAGCTTGGCCCAAAAGCCGGGAAGAAAAGCCGGAGCCGACTTCGATGAGCAAGTGCGGCTGAAAATGGCGGACCATGCAGTAAGCCACCAGGGCGTCCATGCCATCAAAGAGATGGTTATTGAGATAAAAGTGGCCCGGTTCTTCAGCGGGCGTCGTTGGAAACTGCTCATATTCGCTCCTGAATGTTGGAAAATGTCTTCGCAGCAGATCGAGCTGCCCCGCGTCGTTCATGTTGATGCCCACCAGTTCGCTTGGCCGAGTCCACAGAGTTTCGGGCAAACTCTGAGTGTCAGGAATCGGTTGATAGAAGTGCACCGGCGTAACGTGGAAACCGTGCCGTTCCCAACCCGGAAAGATCTGGCGAAATTTTCCGCTGTGCAGACAATGAGGCATGACCGTCGCGATGAATTGCGAAAGGTCCGTAATGTCGATCTTTTCCCGCATGACTGCGAGCTCATGTAAAACCACGGGAAAAAATTCCCGAAAGTTCACGCTACGGAGACAAGCCGGAATTACCGTCGAAACAAAACGGGAGAGTTCTGCCATGTCGATGTTTCCGCGCAGCACCTCATCGGCAAGCTCGCGCAGAATCATCGGCGGCGATGAATTGCGAAAGTTCGCGCTACGGAGACAAGCCGGAATTACCGTCGAAACAAAACGGGAGAGTTCTGCCATGTCGATGTTTCCGCGCAGCACCTCATCGGCAAGCTCGCGCAGAATCATCGGCGCGCCTCGTCGAAATAGTTTCTTCCAGATTACCTTGATCAGTCGTTCAGGAAGCCGATATGGCGCGAGCAACATTTGACCTATTCTGCGCTCTGGCGATTTTTGGAGCGCCTTCTTTTGCTCTTTCACCAATTTCAATTCGCTACGATATTGCTTTAGCTTCAGTAATTTTCCTTCGAGCTGCTCGATATGGCACTCGGCCGCTTTCAGTTCGGACACTCGCATCCGCAGCGTTCGTTCACGATTGCGCAGCTGCGCATGCAAGCGGGCAAAAGCCGATTCGACCTCCGGCACAAGCTCTTCAACGTTTTTCATTCAAAGTCCGAACCAAATTGCTTTCGGCGCATCCAGAAACTGCCTCCACCCAATACTGGTAAACTTGGAAAAGTAGCTTTTAGATCCTTCCCGTAGCAATAACTGAGGTAGCTGTTGGCTATGAGTACCTCGAACTCAGAATTAAAGGCCAGGAACGCTTGCAACAGGTATTGCTCCGTCCAAAAGCGAAGTTCCTCCTTCACCCAATCGCGCCGGTAATCGAACGGAAAGAAAATATCATGCACATGCACAATGACACCTGGCTTGAGGCGCGGCAGGACTTCCAAGAATAGATAATTGACGTCCCCGCCAATTTTTACCGTGTGAGAACTGTCGATAAACAGGACATCGCCAGGACCGAGTTGTGAAAAGAAATCAAGGTCCATGTCTTGCACCTTCTTCTCGATCAGCGAATGCAACCCGCGAAAGCCGTGCTTGAGAAATTCTTGAGGAAAGGGTTCGATGCAGATGAGACCCCCGTTGTTGTCTTTTGTAACAGCTTGGCCCAAAAGCAGAGAAGAAAAGCCGCTGCCGACTTCGATGATCAATTGCGGCTGAAAATGCCGGACCATGCAGTAAGCGACCAATGCATCCGTGCCGTCAAAGAGATGGTTATTGAGATAAAATTGGCCCGGTTCTTCAGTTGGCGTCGTTGGAAACTGCTCGTACTCATCCCGGAATTTTGGAAAGCGCGTTCGCAGCAGATCGAGCTGCACGGACGGGTTCATGTTAATGCCCACCAGTTCACTCGGCCGATCCCACAGAGTTTCCGGCAAACTCTGAGTGTCAGGAATCGGCTGATAGAAGTGCACCGGCGTTACATGAAAACCACGCCGCTCCCAAACCGAAAACAATTCGCGGATATTTGTGCTCTGGAGACAGATCGGAATCACGGTCCCGATGAAACGAGAAAGCTCCAGGTCTCGTCTGACCTGCACAGAGTCAATGGGTGTGTCGGGTTGACTGGCGGCATACAGGCGGAACTCGTACACTGTCGAGTCACTAATCCATGGGATTTCCATCTGGCCAGATGGTTCTCGAGTAAGGAGTTTTTCATCGCCGGACGAAGTTAATACGCGAACTTCACCTCCGGCGGGATCATTGATTCCCCACGATAGCAGAACGTGGTCGTCCCCGAAAGAGACGGGATTTGGTGTCGCAAGGATCTTCCCAGCGATCGAACTATGTAAATACTTTGGAATGACCGTTGCGATGAAGTCAGCAAGCTCGGTCGCGCCAAAGTCTTCACGCGTAACATCGATCGCGAGCTGGCGCAGGAGCACTGGAAAGACCTGGCGGAATCCAGCAGTCTGCAGATAACAAGGAATCAGTGCCGCGATGAAACGCGAGAGTTCTACCATGTCGATATTTCCGCGCAGCGCTTCTTCTGCGAGCTCGCGCAGAACCATCGGCGCTGAATCGAGGTCGCGCCGAACCTGCACCGAAGCAACCGGCGTATCCGGCTGACTGGTGGCATAGAGACGAAAGTCATAAACCGTGGAATCCACAATCCACGGGATTTCCGTTTGTCCGGACTTTCCGTGACTCTTGCTCACCAATTTTTCGCCATCGCGAGACGTTGAAACGCGGACCTCCACTCCGGAGCGATCGTTCGTTTCCCATGAAATCACCACGCAGCCTTGCCCAAAAGAAATGGGGTTAGGCGCCGCGCTGATTTTCCCTGTGATCTTTCCGGTTCGCTCCGTGTTGTTCACTCCGAGGAACCAAGTTCAGCTTCTCGCTGCCATGGCAATTTCTTGCTGCTTAACTGCCACTGATTGCTCCAAACTTCCCAGATGGTCTTCACTGAACAAAAATTCCAGCGTCTTGCTTGCGGTATCGGTGGAATACGAAGCGCGTGTTTCCTTAATGCTATTCTGCGAGAGTGTCTTCCACAGTTCTTCGGATTCGTATAGCTCAATCAAAGACCGCGCAAAATCTTCCGGTTCGTCGGCCACCAGAACGTCTTC
Source organism: uncultured Verrucomicrobiae bacterium (assembly GCA_963840135.1). Classification (GTDB taxonomy): domain Bacteria; phylum Verrucomicrobiota; class Verrucomicrobiia; order Chthoniobacterales; family UBA10450; genus Udaeobacter. The sequence goes on from CAWIXX010000017.1 coordinate 504,775, forward strand.
ATGGTCGGTAAGGTCCATTCCCTCTACGGCCAGCGAGGTTGCGACGACCGGCACGCCAAAAGCCATGCTCTGGTTGATCTTTCCTTTGACGCCCGCGCCGAATCGCAACGGCGCGACGGACAGTTTTACGCTATCAAAAAACGGGCGAACGTCTTTCTGTAATCCTGCGACAACAATCCTATCAGTTGCCAATGCCACGATTTCCGGGGGCGCCTTGTCGCCAATGATGTAGAACTTGGCATCGCGCAGGTGCTCGCTTACCAGTGGATAAATCTTCTGCACGAAAAACAGAACTGCATCGATGTTTGGTCGGTGCTGGAAGCCGCCGATGAAAAGATAGTCTCGCCGAAGTGCGAACGGCGTCTTTGAGCCGGGGACTTCGACAATGTTTGAAACCACTTGGACAGATTTACCGGGCCACTTCTCCTGGAGCAGTTGCTGCTCGACGGGGCTCACTACCCAGGTTTCATCAGCCTGTTCGATCAATTCATGTTCCAGCTGCTGTCTCTCCCGCGCCTTCCGGCGCACCTCGGGGTCTCGGGTCAACTGCGCTTCGCGGTCTTCGCGAAGGTAATGAAGATCAACGGTATCAAAAATGATGCGGCTCTGTGGTGCGTGCGTTCGCACGTCCGTGATATGTTTACGCGCGAAATCGCACCGGCTTAGCACGACCACATCGAAGCTGGGACCGTGCGCCATGAGGTAATCGCGTACCTTTTTGACATAAGGATGGTAGACAACTTCGATTCCGCGTTTTTGCAGCTCGCCTGTATAGGGAGGCGTGTTAGCCAGGTTATCGGGAATGAAAGTCACTCGATGTCCGAGCTCGCGGAGAAGTTTGAGGATCTGGAACATTCGGAGCGATCCTGAGTCGCGATCCGGCATGGGAAGATGGTGGTCTATCACCAGAATATTTTTGCGATCAGGTGGGGGCTGCCGCAAAAATGCCACCTCACCATTCGCCGGCCTTGCCATTAGTTCGTTGGCCCATGTCTCGGCGAAGGTTGAGCGGTTAATATCCTGGTGTTTCTTTGTTCCGGTTGAGAGATCGGTTCCGCCGGTTGCTCCCTCGTAGTGGATAACCTCGCTCAGCGGTTGATATAACACCTTGTAGCCGGCTTTTCGAACTTTGAACGCCAGGTCGGTGTCCTCGTAGTAGGCGGGCGCGTAGCGGGAATCGAATCCACCCATGCTGGCAAACAGCGATTCTGGAATCATCAATGCCGCCGCCGAGCAATAATCTACTTCGCGCAGATAATTGTATTCCGGTTTTTCGGCATCATCGAACTTGCCGTAGTTCCATCCCGACGCGTCCCGCCAAATAATGCCGCCTGCTTCCTGCAACCGACCATCGGGGTAAACAAGCTTTGAGCCGACAATGCCGGTTCGTGGTTGCTCTGCGAAGGTATTCAGTAAGGCTGATAACCAGCCCGGCGTTACAAGCGTGTCGTTATTCAGGAAGACAAGGTATCTGCCGCGCGCCGTTTCCGCGCCGCGGTTGCAGGATGCGATGAAGCCGGAATTCTTTTCGTCGCGCAGATAAACGACGCCCGGTATTTGCGGGACAGCCTCGACTGTTTCGTCCGTTGAGCAATCGTCCACAATAATGACTTCAAAACGCTCCGTTCCCTGATGTTCCTGAAGCGACGCCAGGCAAGCCCGTGTGAAGAGAAATTGATTAAACACCGGAATGACGATCGAAATTTCGACCTGCTCATGAACTGGAAATTCGATCGGACGCGCCGGCACGGGAGGTTCGATGAGCGATGATCTCTGCGCAGGGGCTGTAGCTGCGCCTGTAGTCAGAGATTGGATTTCGTCATCAATCGCAGCAACCTCGGGATGGGCGGTTCGCCACTTCTGGTAAGTCGAGACGATTTTTTCCAAATGCCCGTAACCTAACAAGTGCCGCGACTGCGCGGGAACAAGTTTTGCCTTTAAGGCGGCGACTGGATTTGCAATTTGCCAACGCGCGGAAGAGCGAAGCCTCGCTGCAGCCTCATCCGCCTCGTCCAAAAACCGGGAAAGTCTTTGGGTAGCTTTCAATTGCTGGCGCAGCCGGTTCCCGAGCTGCTCGCCCCGCGTTTCGCTCTCTGCCAGGCGAACGCTGCTCTTACGAAGAAGCTCGTTCATCTTCAAAATGCGGTCTCGCAATTGCTCTATTTCCCTGTTGAAGTGACCGGTGAGCTCCATGACCTGTGCCTTGTGCTGCGCTTCTGTTTTAGCCACATGGCGCATCAGTTCCTCGACTTGCGCTTTGTGCGCCACTTCTGTTTTAGCCAGGTGACCCATTAGTTCCTCGACTTGTGCCTTGTGGCGGGTTTCGGTTTGATCTGCTTCCTTCTTGTGGCGAGCTTCCGTTTGCGCCAGAAGCTCGCTGTAAAGCTGCTCGATCTGCGCCATCCTTTCCGGGACGAACGCATTTAGGCGGCTGACCGCTCCTGAGAGCAAATCGGCTTCCTCGGATTTCGCAGTCTGCGGAGCTGTCGCTGCTGCGGCTTTCTTCCTTCTTCCTGCCGAGGCCTCAGCAATCAAAGCGCGATAAAGATCGATCACCTCGGGGGCGACCCGCGCATCAATCAGATGGTCAACTGTGAAATGGGTGTGGCGTCTTCGCTTCGTAACCAGCGCAGCCGCGCTGGCTACTCGCGCGTCGGGCAAACCGATGAACTGCGCAATTCGACGTAACTCCAATTCCGCATCTTCGAAAAACAAATCGTAATGAGTAACCAGTCGCTCTTGTTCGTTTGCTGCTTCGATCGCGCGCCGGTTGTAGATTTCCCAAAGCCGCAAGCCGAACGAATAGGAAGTTCCGTTTCGTTCCTTCATCGAGTGAGCGACCTCCAATGGATTGCGCACCATGATCAGTGTTTTCAGCCCTGGCAAAAGGTCCTGCCAAAACGGCAGCGTCAAGCTATTGCGCGGATCTTTCCAGCCCCAGACACCTGACGAATCAAATCCTTCGACCAGTAGTCGCGCCTTCATGCGCAAAGGATCGAGCCGGACATGTTTGAAGTTCTCGCTAGCCTTGGGTGGCAGATCCCAAGCGCCGCCGAGCTCATTTAACAATTCGTCATTCAATGCCACGAATCTCAGGTGTTCCCAGAAACCATCGGGGTTATCGGTCTGCGGAGGCATCAATTGGTTTTGTGGGCCCAAATAAAGGCCGCAAGCATGCAGTAGCCTGGTGAGCATCGACGTTCCTGAGCGATGCGCGCCAGCGATGCAAATCGCCGTTTGGCTATGAGCACTGTTTTTCACTAGAAAGCGTCTAAACAACGATGGCTAGCCCAGTGCGTCAAGGCCGATTACTCAGGGAGAACTAGATCTTTCGCACAGGGAATCCGTTCTGACGCTAGAAAATCTTTCGTCGCGCAAATCCCAGCTACATCTAAGTTCCCAGCGATGCAGCGAAATGACGGCCGCGGACCCGATGAAATTCGGTCGATCAATTTCGAGTTGAACGTCGCGCCGCATGCGAGCGGTTCGGTGCTCGTCTCGATGGGGCAGACACGCGTGATCTGCGGCGTCACGATTGAAGAAGCGCTGCCGCGCTGGATGAAAGAGCAGGGAGTGACCGGCGGCTGGCTTACGGCTGAGTATTCGATGCTCCCATATTCGACGCAGACGCGAAAGCCGCGCGACGTGGCAAAAGGTCGCCTCGACGGTCGCAGCGTCGAGATTCAGCGGTTGATCGGCCGGTGCCTGCGAGCAGCCATCGATCTTGAAAAACTTGGGCCGCGCACAATCTGGGTAGATTGCGATGTCCTGCAAGCCGATGGTGGAACACGCACCACCGCAATCACCGGAGCCAGTCTGGCGCTCGCCGTTGCCTGCCGGAAACTTGTGAGGGAAAAAAAGCTCGAGGCCCCTCCCATGCAAAAATTGGTCGCCGCAGTGAGTGCCGGCATCCTGGATGGGCAGGCCATACTGGATCTTAATTACGAAGAGGACAAACTCGTCACTGTTGATTTTAATCTTGTGGCTACCGAAGACGGCGAATTCGTCGAAGTCCAGGGTTCTGGTGAAGAAGCGACGTTCGCCGGGTCACAGTTGGATGAAATGCTCGCGCTGGGACGCAAAGGCATAGGCGCACTGATCGGAGCTCAGCGCGCTGTTTTGGCGCGAATCATGGTGACACCGCCGGAAAGCTGAATGGCTTACTGTGGCGCGAACGACAAGCTAAGGCACCATGAGATGAAAAGAGTATTGATTACCGTGATTACCGGTCAGGATGGCAGTTAACTCACCGAACTGCTAATGCGGAGAGGCCACGAAGTGAATCGGGTCAGTCGGCTTCGACGTGGGTTTTTCTCCACGCAGAAGTCAATAGACAATGAGGCTTGTAAAATGGGGGCGGCGTTCGCAGTTGAGTGGCCGCAGGTCTGGTAAACGGGCTTTATTTCTGACCCAAGACTTGAGTCTTGGCGAGCACAGTGGCGTGCTCAGTTCCGCGTAGTTCCTGGAACTCGCTCGCGGCCATAGTCTAGCGGGAAGCGCATGCACGATAACGCCTGCGAGCTAAATCATTTGCTGTGGCCGAAACGATAAGCTAAAGCGCAAGATTGGCATGAAAAGGGCGCTCATCACCGGCATCACCGGTCAGGATGGTAGCTATCTGGCGGAGTTGCTCCTGGAGAAGGGTTACGAAGTCCATGGCATTATTCGCCGCGCCAGCACCTTCAACACTTCCCGCATTGACCATCTTTACGCCGATCCCCACATCAACGACGTGCGAATGTTTCTGCATTACGGAGATCTCAGCGACTCCGTGAGCCTCGTGAAGCTTCTGTATGAGCTGAAGCCGGACGAAATTTACCATCTTGGAGCGCAGAGCCACGTGCGCGTGAGCTTCGACATTCCTGAGTACACAGCCGACGTCACGGGCGTGGGTACCATCCGTATTCTGGAGGCAATTCGCGAAGCCGGATTGCGTTCCCGTTTTCTTCAGGCGTCGAGCAGCGAGATGTTTGGCAAGGCGCAGCAGGTGCCGCAAACGGAGAGGACACCGTTTTGGCCGCGCAGCCCGTATGGTGTGGCGAAGGTTTTTTCATACTGGGCGACCATCAATTACCGGGAGAGTTACGCTCTTTGCGCGAGCAACGCCATCATGTTCAACCATGAAAGTCCGCGGCGCGGCGAAACTTTTGTCACGCGCAAAATCACGCGTGCTGTTGCAGCGATCAAACACGGGTTGCAAAAGGAATTGTTCCTCGGCAATCTGGACGCGAAGCGAGATTGGGGCTTTGCGCCTGAGTACGTTGAAGGCATCTGGCGAATCTTGCAGCTTGGCGAAGGCGACGATTTCGTGCTGGCTACCGGTGAATCCCACACTGTGCGCGAATTTGTCGAAGCAGCTTTTGCCCAAGCCAATCTGGATTGGAAGCAATACGTAAAGCATGATCCGCGGTATGAACGTCCGGCGGAAGTGGATATTCTGGTTGGCGATGCTTCGAAAGCGCGAAAGACGCTGGGTTGGGAACCGAAAGTGCGTTTCCAGGAACTGGTGCGTATCATGGTGGACGCTGACATGGCATTGCTGTCGCGAGAGACGCCGAGAGAGCATCTCGGCAAGCTGCCGTAGTTGTAGCCGCTGGTCGCCGACCGCGGCCTTGTGAAATTCGGTCCGGGTGCTCCGGGGTCAGCGACCCCGGCTACAGCTCTACCGCATTACGAATGGCGCTGGATTTGTGTCAGCCATCGAATGAGCCGACACCAGACTTGGGACGGCAGCGGCCAGTGGTGCGTTTACGATAGTGACCGCGACGCCGGTTCCTACGATGTTGTACAGCTGTACGATGTCGCTCGAACGCATCCGGATGCATCCATAGCTCGCAGGCGTTCCGATGCGCTGTTCCTCGGGCGTGCCATGGATGTAAATATCTCGGGAAAATGCGTTGGCGTTTTGCGCCTCTAGTCCGCGCAGCCAGAGAATGCGCGTGACAATCGGGTCGCGGCCCGGGGAATTCGGCGCAACGATTTCACCGGTGCGGAGCCGATCCTTGAACACCGTGCCCGGCGGCGCATTATCGCCGATTTTTTGGGCGACCTGCAGTTTACCCAGCGGCGTAAAACGGCTGCCGCGCCAATCGCCTAATCCGAATTTCGAAGTAGAGACTGGATAAATTGCAAGGACGTTGCCGCGATCAATAAGGGCGAGTTTTTGTTCACGGGTGCTGACGACAATCTGATGCTGCGTGTCCGGTGCCGCGCAGGATGCGAGAAGAAGCGCGAGGAGCAAGACATGGCAACGGATCGCCGAGTCGTCCATTTTGTGGCGTGTTTTCGGCGCGTCATCGCCACGGCGAGCTAGCTGTGGTCGCGCTCTACCACTATTCGTGTTCATGTCCGATTGAACTGAAAAAATCCTTCCGCGGTTTCGGTTGTCGCCTCGGCAACTTCTTCCAGCGGAATCTGTCGCGCTGCTGCGATCGTTTCTGCCACGATGCGTGTATACGCCGGTTCACAGCGTTTTCCGCGAAAAGGGGCAGGCGCCAGATAGGGGCAGTCGGTTTCCACCATGAATTTCCAGAGCGGGATTTGTGCCGCAACTTCTAGCACGGCCACGCCGTTTTTGAAAGTAACAATTCCTGTGAACGAAACGAGGTGGTCGAGATCGAGAACTTCATTTGCCTCATCAAGTGAGCCGCCGAAGCAATGAAAAACGCCGCGCAGTTTCCCGGTGTAAGGCCGCATGATTTTAAGGGTGTCCTCCCATGCGTCGCGCTGATGGATCACTACGTTTAGCCCCAATTCCACCGCGAGATCGAGTTGCTGTTGAAATAAGCTTGCCTGTTTCGATTTGTAAGCGCCGTCGCGGATTTGCGCTTCAATTTCTTCATCGGTCTCAGTCCGCAGCGCGGACATGACCTGGACCTGCTCTTCCTTCGCTACTTTTTCGCTCGGCAAACGGTGGTAATCGAGTCCAGTCTCACCGATCGCCACCACGCGTGGGTTCTTCGCCAGCTCGCGCAGCGGCGTGATCGCGTCGTCGTCCGCTTCTTCAACGGAAGTTGGATGAACGCCGATTGCCGCGAAGACAGCTGAATGTTTTTCTGCCAGTTCGATAGCGCGCCGGCTACTTTCCACCGATGTGCCGACCGTGACGATGCGCGTCACACCGGCTTCGTTTGCGCGACGAATTACGTCATCGAGATCGTGCGCGAAATCGGGATAATCGAGATGGGCGTGCGTTTCGATGAGCACAGGTTGATTGTAGGGCGTTTCTATGAAACGCCAACTTCTGGTTCGGCGTCTGACACAGACGCCCTACAATTATTACCATTCTATAATCGTGCTCGCCCAGGTTAGTCCGCCACCAAACACGATCAACAAGACGTAATCACCCGGCTTGATCCGTGCGCTGCGATTGGCTTCGTCCAATGCGATTGCCACGGCGGCAGCGGAAGTATTTCCGTAGCGGTCTAGATTCACAAACATCTTATCGCGCGAAATACCCAGCCGATCTGCGATTGCTTCAATGATGCGGAGATTCGCCTGATGTGGAATAACGCAGGCAATGTCCTCGATGGAGAGTCCAGCCTGATCGAGGACTTTTTTGGCCGCGTTCAGCATCGCGGTGACGGCTTGTTTGTAAACTTCCTTGCCCGTCATGTGAATCGTTGCCAAATGCATATCGGCATTTTCTCGTGTGATCGGGCAGCGCGAACCGCCGCCAGGCATGAATAAAATATCGGTATACTGGCCGTCGCTGCCAATGTGAGTGCTGATCACACCGTGCGCGCTGCCACGGTGACGCAAAACAGCCGCTCCAGCGCCGTCTCCGAAGAGCACGCAAGTATTGCGATCGGTCCAGTTAGTGATCGATGTCAATTTGTCGGCTCCGATCACAAGGATAGTGTCGTGGGTATGTGACGTAATGAACTGCTGCGCGATCTCCAGGGCAAAGAGAAAGCCGGCGCAGGCTGCGGAAATATCGAGACAAGCGGCGTTGGTTGCTCCGATCTTCTTCTGAACGAAGCACGCCGTGGCCGGGAAAAGCATATCAGGAGTGGCCGTCGCCACGATGATGAGATCGACCTCTTTCGGCGAAATCTTTGCCTGCTCGATGGCCTTCAGCCCCGCCTTGGCCGCCATATCGCTGGTATTTTCATCTTTTGCGGCAACACGGCGTTCCTTAATGCCGGTGCGAGTGATGATCCAATCGTCGCTGGTGTCGACCATGCGCGAGAGCTCCGCGTTGGTCAGGATCTTTTCAGGCACATAACTGCCTGTGCCGATGATCGAGACCGTCCGCAGCGCTTTATTGGAGCGCGGGTTCGAGCGAGGCTGTCGTTTCATAGTAGCGGCGAATCTCCTCGACGATATGCGGGTTTACCTGCTGTTCAATCGACTCCGCTGCCACTCGCAGCGCGTTCTTGATTGCGAGTGGCGTGCTCGCGCCATGCGCGATGATGCAGATGCCGTTCACGCCGAGAAGCGGACTGCCGCCGTACTCTTCATAGTTCGTCTTGGCCTTAATTGTTCCAATGGCATTCTTCGCGAGGAATGCGCCAATCTTTCGCGTTGGTGTGCGCATGAGCTCGTGCTTGAGCCATTGAAACATCGCCACCGCGATCGATTCGCACGTTTTCAAGATCACGTTGCCAACGAATCCGTCGCACACGACAACCTCAACCGGATCTTCAAAGAGATGTCGGCCTTCTATGTTGCCGACGAAGTTAAGCGAACTTGGTTTCAGCATCTTAAACACTTCCTTGGTTAATTCGGTGCCCTTAACGTCCTCGTCGCCGAGCGAGACCAAACCAACGGTCGGATTCTTGTAATGAAGAACATGACGTGAATAGACCGAGCCCATGAACGCGTATTGAAGAAGATGTTCTGGGCGCGCATCGATATTCGCGCCGGCATCGATCAAAACGAAGACATTCGTTTCGGTCGGAAGCACGGCCGCGATACCCGGTCGATCGATTCCCGGCAGCGTGCGGAGCTTAATCGTGCCCGCGGCGACGGACGCGCCCGTGTGACCTGCGCTCACGACTGCATCCGCTAGTCCGCGCTTAACTAGATCGAAGGCGCGGCTTACTGATGAATCCTTTTTTCGCCTGACCGCCGACCATGCGCGGTCACTCATATCTACTACTTGTGTCGCGTGTGTGATCTCGATCCGGCTGTCGTTGCAGCCATGCTTCTTGAGTTCCGCTTCGATCCGCGCCGAGTCGCCAACAAGAAAAAGTTTACTGATGTGGCGGTATTCGCGCAACGCCATAACGGCGCCGGCAACAAGGTTAGGCGGGCCAAAGTCACCGCCCATCGCGTCGAGGGCGATCTTCATCGGTGCGAAACTTTGCGGACTTTAGCCGCCGAATGCAACTTATTTGCCCTCGAGCGTCAAGACCTGCCGCCCGCGGTAGTAACCGCACGACGGGCAGGCGATGTGCGAGGGAACGGTGCTTCCGCACTGGGGGCATTTGTTCAGATGCGGAGCATGCCAGCGGTTCGCCGCTTTGCGCGTGCGCAATCGCATCTTGGACGTTTTGCGTTTTGGGACTCCCATGGCAGGCGGTGACTAAAGCATATTCTGACGGGAAAACAACGTTGAAGCGTTGAAGCGATAAAGCGTTGAAGCGATAAAATGCTGACGATCTCTCCGCTTCAATCGTTCGACCCTCTAACCCTTCAACGATTAAGCTTTAGCTTATCTAGCGCGCTCCAATCCAATTTCCGCTTTGTGTCCTGCTCAACGGTCTCCAGTTGTTTCCCCTTGCAAACACGATTGCCATCTCTGTCGCAACGCGGATGCGCGGGCAGGTTAAGCAAGAGATCCTCGCGCATAAGAGGCGTGAGATCGAGCGTTTCCGGGCCATGCAGCTCTATGTGCACGGCAAATCCGGGCACCTCAATTTCGTGCACAAATTGTTCCAGACACGATACACAACTGAGCTCCACTGGTTGTGACAGCGAGCCTCTTGCCCAGAGCGCGCCTCCAGCAATGCCTACGTCGATATCATAGTGCAGCTGACCAGCGCAACGAATTCCTTCCGCTTCAAGATCGTGGATCGGGCAATCTTCGTCCCCGTCCAAATGCAGGCCCTGCGCCGAAATTTGTTTGAGATGAATTTTCATTTGCAGAACCTTTCGAAAATCATCAGCCAAATTTCCTGGTCAGCGCCTTGGCAACACAAGCCGGAACAAAACCCGAGACATTGCCGCCAAGCCGCGCGATTTCCTTAACAATGCGAGAACTAAGATAAGTGTATTCCTCCTTTGGCATGAGGAAAATTGTTTCTACTGCGGCGTCCAATTTCCGGTTCATCAGAGCCATTTGAAATTCAAATTCAAAATCGGAGATCGCGCGCAGACCGCGGATGACTGCTCCAGCTTCCTCTTTCCTGGCGAACTCGACGAGTAATCCGTCGAACTCAGCGATTCGCACGTTGTCGATCTTACCCGCTGTTTCACGCAGCAAATCGAGGCGATCCTTCAGTGAGAAAAGAGGTTGTTTCTCGTCGTTGTGCGTCACAGCCACCACGACTTCGTCGAACAATTTTCGAGCACGCTCGATCACATCGAGATGACCATTCGTGATCGGATCAAAGCTGCCAGGGTAAATCGCCCGTCGCATCTGCGAAAATTCGCAGAGGAATTGGAAAATGAAAAGCGTATTGAAGCAAGGGCACGAACGAAACCGCAAAATCTCCGTACGAGTTGCCTAAAATTCGTGAGACACGAAATTGATCGTTACTCCCATGCGCGATCCAATGCCATACAAGACCATCGCCGTGGCGAGCACGTTTTCGCCGCGATTTAGACAGGTGCTTGCAGAAGCGAAACGCATCCGGGAACGCTTTTCCGCCGAGCTTCACCTGATCTATGTCGGAAGACGCAACGAGGAAACGGCAAAGAAGTTTGGCGACACGCTCGCACAACTGGAGCTTCCGCTCGATTCAAAGATTCATTATGAAGAAGGAGCCCCCGCTGAAGCTATTCTCCGTGCGCTCGCTCGCGAGAAAATCGACATGATTGTCGCCGGCGCACTGGAAAAAGAAGTAGTGCTGCATCCATTTCTCGGCAATGTCGCGCGCCGCCTCGTGCGTGAAGCCCCCTGCTCGGTGATGCTCTTTACCATGCCGGCGGCAAAACCCAAACCGCTCCGACGGATCGTCTTTGTTGCCGATTATTCTGATACCAGATTGGAGGCTTTGAAGAGAACGCTGCTGTTCGCTGCGGCGGAATTGTGCGAGCGGCTCTATGTGATTCGTATCATCACCACTTTTGATCAGGCCCGCGCATCGATGCGTGGGAATGCAGGGAAACGCGCAAAGCCAAGCGCGGACGATGAGGAAGAAGAGGCACTGGAAAAATTCGTTTTGTCAGCCGGCGTAACCGATGTTCCGATCGAGGCGCGCTGCATCCGTGGGAACACAGGTTTGGCGGCGTCGGATTTTGTTCAATCGGTGAAAGCAGACTTGCTAGTCGTGCCGCTAGAGAAAAATGCCGGTGGGGCTCAGCAATTGCCAAGTAATATCGCGTGGGTCACCGACGTCATTCCATGTAATCTCTGGGTAATTCGGTGAATTAAAAATGCGGTGATTGCGCAGCGTTTGTAGACGCTGCTTGTGTTAAACGCCTTCCTATCGGATTGGGCGGCTGATACAACCGCCGCTACAACAACGCATGGAACCTGAATTTCAACCGTACGGTTTACCGCATCTCACTGTCATTTTCCTCACGATCGTCCTGCCGTTTGCGCTGGCCGCGATCGTGTGGCGCACCAAATCTCGCAGAGCCGAAAAGATGATCGTGGGAATGCTGTCCGCAGTGCTCGTGTTGAATTATGTGGTCTATTTAATTTTCATCCGCAGCCGCGGCCACGACCTGGCAACAAATGTTGCCCATGCAACTGTGCGACTGGGGCATGGTCGGTAGTGATCGTGGCGATGTGGACCGGAAATCAGCGCTGGTTCGAGGTGGCATATTTCTGGGGGATTGGCGGTACCTTGCAGGCTGTACTCACGCCAAATCTGCATTTCGGTTTTCCAGATTGGCGATTCATCAGCTTTTTCACCTCGCATTGCGGAATCATCATCGGCGTCGTTTTCCTGATGTTGACTCGCCGATATCGACCATACCCCATGTCGATCGTGCGAGCGTGTATCTGGTCGGAGTTTTATTTTGTGGTTACTCTGGTCATGACGAACTGACGGATGTTAATTACGGATTTTTGCTGCACAAACCGGAAGCATTTTCGATTTTGAGTTTTCTCTCCGATTCGCGGCCGCTTTACCTTGTGGAATTGCACGGAGTGGCGTTGCTTGTTCTTCCTCGGGTTGTACGCGCCATTTGCCATTTACGATCTGGTAAAGCGAGGGCGATCCAGGGGCGGTTCAGGCAGACCGCCCCTGCCTGTGGCGCGGGAATGGCGAGGTAGGGATGATTGACCTCAATCGCCGGCATCGCGAGAGTGGGCACAACTAATGAAACGGAAGCCATTACGCATTGGGAAAGTCACAATTGGTGGCAAACGACCGGTATTCATCCTTGGCCCGTGCGTGATCGAG